>NZ_CP048659.1:1286360-2572721 GCF_015218165.1 Acinetobacter piscicola
TTGAAAATTTTGGAGGATCCATCGTAAAGGGGGTATCCGAATCAGTATCCTCTTCAACATGACGGAAAATAGAAAAACATCCCTGTTGTGCAGCTATATGAAAATTTACATTGCTAGGGATATTTATGATATCAAAGGGGATGCGACTTCTGTCTGAATCATAATCGAATGATTTATTGTATTTGTTCACTTTTTGAGAGTCTAAAATCCAAATTGCCAAGTTTTGAGTGAAGTTTGGTTTTTTATTATTATTAATATCATTGGCAATGTTTTTGACAGCTTCGCTTGAACTGAAGTAAGCTGCAACAAATGATCTTTTACTCCAATCAAGTAGTCTTGTCGAAACTCCATAGTGTTGAGCAAATGCTAAAATTTCATAGTAATTTTCAGTTGGCCATCTAAATAAATCTTTACCATTTTCCCCTGATAAGATTCCATCTAATGATTTTTTGGTACTGGCAATATGACCTGGAACTTGGATTCCAGTTTTATCACAGTAATCCAAAAAATGTATAAGTAGTTGAACTTCAAATTTTACTTGATTTTCAATAGTTATATCCACTGCGGTTCTAGAAGCGTTAGGTGAGAGTTTCCAGTCAGAATTTCCCTGACCTCGAAATAATAGGTTTAGATTCTCTCCAATTTGATTATTAATTTCTTCAGGTCTAATTGCATTCCAAAGTTCTTGAGCTGTTTTAAAGTGCTGTTGTTTATAATTCATCATCTAAAATATATCTTTATAAAAAATAGTATCTTAAATACTTAAATCTAAACTATCAATTAATTATATGAAATATCTATCGCTTCTGTAATGCGGTAAAAGTAATTTGTATAGGATCAATTTAGGCAGTCAAATCAGCTTTTATTCTATTTTAGGAATTTATTTTACAACTTGACTGAACTACCAATACAATACTACTGGTAGTAATGTTGAATGAGTTGCACGAATGATTTTTGGTAGCTCTCAGCATATTTCAGGTGATTATTGGGTCGTCGAAAATTCATTACTTGATTATCGAGTGATAAATAATGCACGTATAACTCTAAAATAATGGATCGTATTGGGAATAGAGCAGTTGTTGTTTTGGTTCAAGATGAATTAAAGGGCAATTAAGAACGCCAAGTTAAGCAAGAAATTTAATCTAAACCTAAAAAGGGAGTTTTAACTCCCTTCGACTTAGTTAGTCTTTTGCCCAACCATTTTTATCTTCAATATAAAGCAATACAGCCAAACCGCCTTGATTATTCACAAGATCTTGATCTTTGTAATGCATGCTATCAAAGCCTTCGATAAAATTATTCGTTCGGTCGGTTCGGAAATAAAAACCCATATGCAAGCCAATATTTCGACCTTGATTGTCATAGGTTACACCCTTACGAGCGTATGACTTAATATCATATTTACCTTGATAACGATAAGCGTTCGGAATATCTTTCCATTGTTTTGAGAGTGCGATAAAACCATTACAATAAACATCTCCCTTACATGCTGCGATCTTAGGCGCTAATTTAGGATTGTTATAGATTTTCATCATTTCAGGTAGCCCTGCAAAACTTGCAGTACTAGCTATTGTTGTTATAAGCATGGCAATAAGCGATGTATTCTTCATATTTCCCCGACATGTTTTAATAAAGTGGTTGAATTATAAATGCATTTTAAATATTTTTGTAGGTTATGGTCTCATAGTTTTTATGTTATAACCTATGTGAAATATATTGATTAATAAGGGAAGTAAGGTATGAAAATTGGTTTTATTGGTGGGTTTAGAGATAGGCAAAATAGACATAATGTGGCGGAGGATTATTACTCAAAAGAGTTGGATTGGCAAGTAAGAGTAGAAAAACCAAGGCAGAAACAAAGTGGATTTCAAAGAACTATTACAATAACTACAGAAAGAGAGATGGATATATATAACCTTATGATTTTAAAAAAATCAGGTGAATTAAAATTTTTTTATGTTTTAGAAGGAATGAATAAAGATGAAATTAAAAGTCGGATAGATACATATTGGGATAATTCCGACATGCTAGGTTATGATTTTGACTAAATTAATTCAAGAAATAGTTGAAAAAAACAACAATACCCTTATAGATTATTAAAATGAATAATATTTTGGAGTTGATGGATATGGGATGGATTGGAAATAAAATTGATGATATTACAATCGCTTTTGGGATGTTTCCAAAACTAAAATGGTTAGCAATATTTTATTTTATAATTGCAATGTTAGTCATGGGATTTTATCTTCCTTTTTTGAAAGGGATAGCAAATTTTGAAATCATGCAAAACATCCAACCATTTTATCATTTGATTGCAGAAAATTTTACAGTTTTGAGATGGGGTGTTCTACTTATTCCAGCAGTTATTTTGATCCTCGGTTTTCTTGATGTGAATGATCTTTATCATGAAAAGTTAGAAAAACGTGGATATTAAATCTTTCGTGCCATTTAGCCCCATCATGTGATGAGGCTTTTTCTTATTTTAGTGTTTATTTAAATGCATTATATCTACTCAGTGCCATTGCCATCATTTGGGCACTATTGATCCACCGTTCTAAATTATTAAATAACCGTGAAAATGCATATTTGCTTACTCAATTACTAACCACGACAAATATCAGTAATGATCTTCGTGAAAAAGCTGAAACCAAAATGACTGCATTATTAGATAAGTTGATTTAAATTTATCGAATAGGCTTTTAAACCAGCATCAATATGCTGGTTTTTATTTCTTGATTTGCCAATCCACAGCATGATTTCCATTGCCACAATCATGGCTCACACATTCACCTTTGTGATTAACTTGAATCACACCACAACCTTCGCAAATAACAGTTGTTAGATAGTTAGATTTACATTCATTGATAAACCCATTACTCATTCCATATTGCTTGGCGCATTGAGCACAATATTCTGCCATTAATCCTACCCCCTGTAAGGCTAACGCCATCATATCCAAATCCTAGACACTTGTCTCATGTTGAGCAATCAGCAGCTAAACGCTAGATAACTCTAGCCATTCAGACCTTAGCGGCTACAGCGATAAGTAGTAGGAAAGACATGGATATTACAGAGCAACAACAAGAGTTGATTGAATTAGGTGAAATAACACAAGAACTTGCATCTCAACTGTTAAGTCAGGAGATGAATGGCGATACCATAGCTTCAAATGCTGTGGAAACTGGTAGTGAGCCAGACACTACCCAAGATGGTAAAAACGAACCTGAATTAACAGAAAATACGCAACAGACTCAAGAGCAACAACAGCAGCAAACACAGGTAGATGAAAGCCAGATGAATGCTGAAAATGCTGTAATCGTTGCAAAAGATGGTAAGCATACCATTCCTTATGAAAAGTTAGTGGAAGCACGTAACGGTGAGAAGGAATGGAAGCAAAAGTTTGATGCTGCGCAGCAACAGCTTGCAGAACTTCAAGCCAATGCACAGGAACGTAAGGATCATGGTGTAGCCCCAACCGTACAAGATAACCAAGCTGATATCGCTCAACAGGCGATTGATCAGGGGATAGACCCTGCAATTTTTGGGGACTTTGACGAGAAAGGTTTAACCGAAGGTATTCAAAAACTTGTCGATATGCGTGTATCAGCAATGGTGCAACAGAAGTTAGATACTGCTTTAGCACCAATGCATGAGGAACATCGTTCCGCAAGACAACAGAGTGCTGAACAAGCACACTTTAATGCCATCTTCACTGCACATCCTGATGCTGACTCCATCATTGAATCAAAAGAGTTTAATGACTGGTTGAGTCATCAACCAAGCATCACTCGAAATGCGTATAACACAGTTTTAGATAAAGGTTCTGCATCTGATGTCGTGGAACTACTAGGACTGTATAAGTCTGGAACACAACCAACTCAAACGTCTGTACAACAGCAAAGTGATGCTGTGCGTGCAGCAGCGATGCAAGCTGTGAATAAAGCTCCAACAAAAGTACCGCATAGCGTGACTGATTTCCCTAGTGGTAATCCAACTGGGCAATCAAATGATGAGCGTCTTGGAAACTTATCTGGCCCAGAATTACTTGCTGAGATGAGTAATTGGACACCAGAACAGATCGACGCTTATTACGCACGCAATGCTTAATTACATTGTGGAGAAATAAATCATGCCAGGTAAAACCAATGCCACTTATGGCGATAAAACAAATGCAGTACAACAGTCGGTAGGACTTTTTGCAAAAAGTTTACGTCGTAAAAGCCTAATCAATAACATGGTAGGCAAAATGCAAAATGGCGAGTCTAGTGCGGCAAGCCAAATTAAAAATGAATCATCGACTCATATGCCAATCCTTCGCGTTATGGATTTGGGTAAACAGAAGGGTGATGAAGTAACTTATAACTTGATTCAACCAGTAAATGCTTACCCAATTATGGGAAGTGAATATGCAGAAGGTCGCGGTACCGGTATGTCTATTGTAGAAGACCGGTTACGCGTAGACCAAGCACGTTTTCCAATTGACCTTGGTAACGTGATGACTTCAATCCGTTCTCCTGTTGATTTTCGACGTATTGGCCGACCAATCGCACAAGATCTGATGGATCGTTATTCTGACGGTTCGACCCTAGTTCATTTGTGTGGTGCACGTGGTTTTCAGAATAGTGCTGAATGGGCTGTACCTTTAGCATCACATGAAAAATTTAAAAAAATCATGGTCAATGATGTCAAAGCACCAACAAAAAACCGTCATTTTATTGTCGCTGGTGATGCTGTGCAGCCCTTTAAAGTGAATGGTGGAGAAGTTGATCTTGCAACAACCGATCTTTTTACCATGGATACTGTAGACAGCATGCGTTCTGTTATGGACGACATGGTTTTACCACCACCATGTATCCAAGTTGAAGGTGATGAAGCAGCGACTGACGAGCCATTACGCTTATGGATTGTTTCACCAGCACAGTATCGTTGGTTTGCTAAACAACAAGGTTTCCGAACGCTTATTAGTAACGCTGTAGCGCGTTCTTCTAATGCGAAGAATCATCCATTGTTCCGTGGTGAAGTGGGCTTATGGAATAACTTCTTAATTCGCAAAATGTCACATGCGATTCGTTTTAATCCTGGTGATCCAATTCGCTATGCAACGAGCTATACCAGTGAAGCTGAGGCAGATGCAATCGTCCCTGCTACTTTGGGTGCTGGATATGCAGTTGATCGTTCAATCATCTTGGGTGGACAGGCATTGGCGGAAGCATTTGCTGCTCATAAAGGCACAGGCGTTTCATATTTCTGGTCTGAAAAAGAGCTAGATCATGACGATAAGGCGGAGTTGCTTGTCGGGGCGATTCGTGGTGTTAAGAAAATTCGCTTTAATGTTGACGTGAATGGTGATGGTAGCGAGTTCCAATACACTGACCATGGCATTGTTACGGTTGATACCGTGGTGAAACTGCAAGGTTCTTAATTTACAGGCTGTATGGTCACAAGAACTGTACAGCCTTTTATTTAATTTTTTGGAGTATTTCGATCATGGCAACAATTACACGCAAGCGTAATCCGTTGATGTTTGGTGGAGCAGTGCCTTTTGGTAATTTAACTGCTTTGGCTTTTACTTTAGCGACAACTGCAGCAGGTGCAGTCATCGATTCAAATTCTACAACTGCTGTGGCATTAGGAGATGTAATCGAACTTGGTTTATTACCAGGTGGTATGCGTTTAGATGATGCTCAGGTGATTATCACAACCGCAATGTCTGCAACAGTCACAGGGTCATTAGGCTTCAAATATGCAGATGGTGTTGATTCTGCCGAAGCACCGCAGGATGCAGCATATTTTATTAATGCAGGCGCATTATCTAGTGCTGCGCGTTTGCGAGCAAATGGAACAAAACTGATTACCTTACCTAAGGATGCCATTTTAACTTTAACCGTTGGTGGTGCTGCCAACGCAAAAGCATCAGATATTAAGGTTGTTGTATCTGGTGAATTAACTGGTCCGCGTTAATCGGTTCTATTGGATAAATTATAGGGGTAGGTGACTTTTAGATTATCTATCCCTTTGTTTTATTTGGAGAGTTATAATGAAAATTAGTTCAATTGCAGCAATTGCATACAGTATTAATGTGGCTTATTGTGCATCTATGGGTGATGAACAGCTAGCTTGGAATGATGCACCAGAAAGTGTTAAAAAAGGCATTGAGTCGGGAGTGGAGTTTCACCTAAATAATCCAAATATCACACCAGAACAATCTCACGAAGAATGGTTACGTGATAAAGAAGCCAATGGTTGGGTGTATGATGAGGTTAAGGATATTAATAATAAAACCCATCCAAATATTGTACCTTATAGTGAATTACCACCAGAACAACGTGCAAAAGACCATCTGTTTAAAGCTACAGTCAATTTGCTTAAAGACCTTCCTGATCCTGAGGATTATTTAGAGTTAAGCAACCAATTGGTGAAGTCTCAGAAATTAGTAATGGATAACCAAAAATCTACAACAGTGCTGACACAAAAGCAGGTGATTGGGATTGGAGTTCGTTTCATTCACAAAAACCGTGAACGTTTTACAGATCATTTATATGGCACAGGTTTGACTTTTGAGCGTGATGTAACAGTTATTCTTCCTGAAACTACAGCATTGAAATTCTTAAGCCATACCGAATTTGAACGTGTTGATGCTTTAGAAAATATCGATGTATCTTTGGTTCAAGATTCTATGACTAAAAATTTGCATCAAAAACAAAAAGAAGAACGTGAACAAGAAGATATTATCTTTGATGAAATTGAAGCCATCAAAGGAATGCGTACAAAGGATGCTGTTAAAGAGTACATCAAATCACGTTATGGCGATGAAATTAAGGAAAACCTTAAATTAGCTGATCTTCAAGCCCTTGCAATTGAGAAAGTACATAGCTTTGGAGTGATCTAATGGTATTGAGTGAATTGCTACGTCGTTTTCGTGTAGATGCTAATGATAAGGTAGAGCCTTATTTTAATGATGATGTTGATGTTATTGCATGGCTCAATGATGCTGTTCATGAAGCCTGTATACGTGGACGTCTGCTGCACGAATATGCTAATCCTGATATTTGCTCTATAGCAATTATTGCTGGGAACTCACAATACACTTTGCATGATAGCTTATATGAGTTGACTTCATTACGATTTGATGCAAAAAGTGGTCGTAGTACTCGAGGGCTTGAACTGACCTCTGAAGAAATGTTAAGTAAAGCTTATTATGAGGATTGGCGTACTCGAAAGGGAACACCATGCTATGCAATTCAATCCGATATTGGATTACGTTTAGTACCTATGCCTGATGAAGATGGTGTATTGCAATTAGAAGGGTATCGTCTGCCTTTACTTCCATTGGCTGATGTCGAATTAGATTCACCTGAGATTAACAAGGCTCATCATGTGCATCTAGTGCAATGGGCATTGCACAAAGCATATAGTGTACCAGATACAGAATTTTTTGATCCAAACCGAGCAGCAATAGCAGAACAGGCTTTTACTGATTATTTTGGTGATCGTCCTGATAGTGATTTACGACGTATGACACGTGAAGATGTTCCACATTTGGTGCAACCATTCATGCCATAACTTGCTTGTGACATAAGCACCCCTGTAAGGCTAAAGCTTTTCAGGGGTTTTTTACATAATGATCTCACTTATTTTATTTAATCATGCACAAAGATGGGCAAACGTACAATTGATTTAAAGACCGAAGATACGCTTTACATTGGCGGTGCCAAAGTTCAATTGATCAAAAAATCAGGACAATTGGCTCGAATTTGTGTTGAAGCAGATAATCACATTGAAATTAAACATGAGCGCATGAGTGCTTCCGATTCAGTTACGGAGACTCAAGCACATGGCAAACACACTCTATGATTTCGCACGTCAGCGTTTTTTAGAAGCACAAATCAACTGGATGACCGACACAATCAAGGTTGTTCTAGTGGATACAGGTGCATACACACCACAAACATCTGTTCACCAATATTTATCAGACATTCCAACATCGGCGCGTATTGCAGGTCCAGTCACCCTCACATCCAAAGCCACGACAGGCGGTGCTGCCGATGCGGCAGACTGTACCTTTCCATCAGTAACCGGTGCATCCATTGAAGCCATCATTATCTATGCCGATACAGGTGTAGAAGCGACAAGTCCGTTGATTGCCTTTATCGATACAGCAACAGGTCTACCAATCACACCGAACGGAGGTGACATCATTGTGACCTGGGATAACGGAACAAATAAAATATTTAAGGTGTAATTACCTAAATTTCTTATCCGTTGATAGCCTCATATTTTTATGGGGCTGAACCACATAAGGTGATGCTCATGGCAACAAGTGAAGAATTAAAACAACCGACTGCGGAAAAACCACCAACTCAAGGCGTTGGTGTGCAAGGGTTCAAGGCTGACATTTACGCAGTAGATGATGAAAAGATTGATTGGTCGTTGCTGATGACGTTGCCTAAATTTCAAATGTACTGCGTCGAACTCAGCCGCCGACACCATGGCGAAGTTGAGCTATGGATCGGTGGCTTTGTGAAAGACAAGCTGATGGAAGGTGAGCGCGTTTTCTTTGATCAGTATTGCATCTGGCATGATCAGAAAGGCTATTGGAAGCACGAAACTTATGAAGGTCGGTTAAAGGATTGATTATGGCTGCTAATACAGACATTAAAGTTTTCTTTCACAGCAACAGTAATGCGCCAGTATTGCAGAATGCCTATGGTTCCATGATTAGCCTGCTTGATGCCTGTCTGATCGATGGTATTCCTGTAGGTTCAATAAGCGCATTAACTGTAGAAGATTTAACTGTTACAGCTACATTCAGCACAGCCCATAACTTGCAGCAGTACCAGGTTATTGGAATCAGTGGTGCAGATCAGGCTGAGTTTAATGGTGAATTTAAAGTGTTGACAGTGCCTACAAGCACCACAGTCACCTTTGAATTGGATGCTAAAACAGAAAGTACCGCAGCCACCGGAATCATATCAGCCATCTTGTCGCCTTTAGGGTGGGAGAAACCTTTCTCTAGCACTCATGAAACTGCAGGTGGAAAAGCTGCCTATCGATCTAGTAATACATTGCTCCCAATCAGACCATTCCTACGTGTTGTAGATGAACCAGATCCGGTATGGGGTGCTAATTACGCCAAGTACGCTAAGGTTGGTATGGTTGAACTTATGACTGGTATTAACACCATGATCGGTGTGCAAGCACCTTACGACCCTGCTGTTCCAGATAAAAATTGGATAGGTACTGGTTCTGGCACATCAGCATATAACGGTTGGATGAAATGGTATTATGCAAGAAGTAACCATGCTGCTACGCTTAATGTGAATGACAGCTCCAATACACTGGTTGGTAATCGCCAATGGATTTTGGTTGGCACTTCTGATTATTTTTATCTTTTCCCCGGAACAAGCCCGACAGACATCAGTGCTTTAAGTTATGGTTTTGGGCATTTTGAAACGCTCTATCCTTCTGATCCATCATCATTCTTTTTATCCGGAACCATCAACTACGTGACTGCCAATACTGCACAAAACATCGGCTCACAAACCGGCATAGATGGGCAAAACAATAGTAAGTACACATATATTTTAAAGCCTTATAGTCAGGCTAACCAACCGTCTGCAGCCAGAACCTATTCTCTTGGATTGACTAATTATTCAGGAAGTTCAAACTCTATAGGTAGTGTGTCTTTATCTAGTGGTATCACACCATTCGCACCGGTTTATCTAAATGAAGATGTGTTGCGAGGGAAATTACCGGATGTATATTGGTTGTTCCAAGACAAACCTTACATCAATCGTCAGTATGTTAGGTATGGCGACGAGGTTTTTATTGCCGTAATGATAACACCTTATCAAAGCACCGTTGGGCAAATCTTGATAAAGGTGGCTGACGTATGAAGATGATTGATATAGGTATGCGAAGTGGTGTTTTGGAGCAATACTCAAACGGACTAGCTACAAATTCGGAGCTTTCACTTTCTGGTCAGGTTCGCTTGGAAGGGGTGCCTGCACGCGCTAGAGTTGTGCTATTTGAGAGATCATCCTCTAAAGTTTGTTATGAAGCGATTACTGATTTTCAGGGTCGTTTCACTTTTATTGGACTGCAACCCAACAAACGTTTTTTTGCTTTGGCATTTATAAGAAATAACCAATATAACGCCATGATCTTTGACAACCTAATTGCAAAGTAGACCTTTCGATGACGAATTATGTGCCGCCAGATTCACACGACATAGTTTTTAACTTTGAAGGTGGCGACTATACTCCACCGAAAAGCAATGAAATTATATTCGATTTTCGTGAATCTGGTGATGAAGGTCAGTATACCTTCCCGGAAGGTGAGGATTTTTCTACCTTCGGGCAAGCCGTCATCAAATCGTCTGTGGTCACGGTGCGCACCCAAGGTATTGGTCCCGGGTCATTTGGAGAATTAGCACTACAAAATAAAGCTCGACTAATTTCCTTAATTGGGTTTTCTCACATTCAGTATGGTCGTGCTACTGCATATAACCTACGGAAATATGTGACTGTTCCGGGTATCTTACATACACTGTTTGGCAAAACATATGTGCAAGGTGGTGTTAAGCAAGTTCGTCCTACCGGTTTAAATGGTTCGGGTTATGGTCGTCCCACTGTCATCAATACACGCGCCAATCAGGAAGTAAAACCAGGTGCAATCCCTCACATAACGGTACCACAACCTAGCGTGTCACCTCGAATGCTCAGGCCAAACGGTGTTTTAGCCTGGTCATTTGGTGTTCCGGTGGTACAGCGTAACCCTTCCCCAAAAGGCTTTGTAACAAGTGCTTATGGTATTGCATGGATTTCGCATAGTCCTCGTTATATCTTCCCTGACAAAATTACAGCATATCTTTCCGGTTTCCCGAAGGTCTTTGATCCAACACAGTTCATTCGTCTAAGCGGTAGCCCACAAATGCATGGCGGCATCTTTGGGGATATATCTGCCCGAAATAGTCGTCGAATTATTGTGGTAACCGGTGAAAACCAGTCTGCTTATGGTGACTGGTCCAACGTATTTTCCAATCTAACCAATATACATGTCAGTTCTTATGATACGTCTGCCTGGGGGATTCATAATATATGGAATAAGACACCATCTTTTGCGCCGCAAGGATTGGGTAGCACTGGTTTCGGTCAAACTTTGGTTAGTGAGCGTCATCGTCGCATTCAGGCCAGAGGTATTTCTCAATTTGAAAGTGAACGCTTTGGTAAACACTCGCTCTGGAAAACACCAGAGATCGCACCTAAAAGCATCAATCTACCTTCATTGGGTTCACCTGTCGTTTCCAATTTTCAGCGATATATCCCTGCAGGTGGGATTTTTGCACAACTGATTCCGAACTCACATACTGTCTGGTATGGCTTGCGAATATTCAAGCCAACCGGATTAATACCGATCACGCCACCTTCACCGCGAGTTGAGCATGGATCCAGGGCACTTCTACAAAAAGGGACTACTCATGCTGCAATCGGTACAGCCCGTATATGGTTTAGGGTGCGTAGCGTTTCTGTAGCTAGTATCTATCGTGAATTTGAAAGTAATCATAGTGTCGGTGGTACCCGGTTTATTTCACCATCAGGCTTTGTAGCGACTAAGTTTGGTGAACGAGTTATTCCTGAAAGCCGAAAACTCTACCCGATGGGTCTCAACTCTTTCGCCTTTGGCGAAAGCAAGGCAGAATTATATAAGCGAATTGTGCGCGTCCCGGGATTTCTCACGGTTGGTCAGCAACCTGGCGAACGCTATGGTACTGCCAAGGCATGGAACAAGCGACAGTACATCACGCATAAATATGATTCAGGTGATGGGCTAAATCCTGGTGAATTTGGTCAGTGGACCGCTATTACCAATCGAAACCGAGAAATAGGCACCTTTGGTCGGGACAGCTTCCGTTCAGGACAGGCAGAAATCCATAATAAGGCTCGGCTTGTTGCACCAATAGGTCGTGATCAATTCCTGTCTGAAAAGGGTATGATTGCGCCACGGATCCGTCATCTACGACCAGAAGGGATGGAATCACCTTATATGGGTGGGTGGTTACGTATCGTGAATGCTGCTGCACAGTTAAGGCTGTTAGGTAGTAAACATGACGTATTCGGAACTGCAAGCCTAGTCAATACGCGTAGGGAATACCGGTGGATTGGTGCCTTTGAATCCATGCTATTTGGTCAGCCAATGGTGTCGTTTCGGATTCGCAGCTTGAGCTTTGAAAGCCGTTATTCTATTGCGCCACCGCAGATCCCTTTACCTAAACTTGATTTGCATACACGCTACATTGATCCGACAGGATTTGAAAATGAGCGATTTGGCGCATACATGCTTAACATCAAATGGAACTTGATTAACCCTCGTTGGAATCATCGGGAGTATTTTGGTGATCCGGCTGTGCGCAATCTCACACCTGAGTTGCGTCAGCGCGGCAGCATGATGGAAGATTTTGGCAAACCATCGATTTACCTACATCGACGTGACTTGAAAATTGACGGTTACATCAGTGAGTTGTGGGGGCGGTCCGGGATTGCTTTCCGTGACCGCAGAATCACAGTGGCCGGATTTGAAAACCTGCGTATAGGTCTAACTAAGGTGGTCAAGACCGGAGCACCGCCATATAGCTTGCAGACGATTACTCTGGATTGGGCCGGTGAAGATCAGCGTCCTGATGATTTTGAAGGGCAGGGTATACAGCCACCTAGAATGGCAGCACCGCAGGTCAGAACCAATGTGATCTTTGCCCGTGGATTTGATGCTGCTGTGGTACAGGCACCGAAAGCACAATCCAACGGTATTATTGTGGAGCCTGGTATTCAGGAAATGACCATTGGCACGCCATTCATTGGTCTGCGTAACCGCAGCATTGAGGTAACTTCATTGGGTGACATGCTACAAATGGCGCAAACTCGCCCACGACTGTCACCACATACCATTTATGCGGTAAAGAACGCGCCTTCACAAGCTATCATTAACCATCCAACCGATGTGATCCGTTATATCAATGAGCACGTAGGAACATCGATACCACCAGGCGAGATTTTTGGTACCGCAAGAATTGTACTGAAGCATAGAGCGATTCTTGCGGTTGGCAATTTGATGACAAGCATTCCTGCACCTACTGTCACGTTGCGAAAACGCTATGTTTCAGTACAGGGTATCGCTTCATTTCGCATGGGGTGGCATTACTTCCTGGATGGATCTCCTCAAGGACTGGAACAATATAACAGCCATGATTCTGCAGAGTTTGGCAGGGCATCGCTAGTATCTAAATACTACGGCCCACAAACCATAGTTGGACGTGGTGCGCTTAACTCCCTATTTGGAAATGCGAAGGTTGAGTTTTTCAATCGCACCGTTCGCCCGAATGGATGGGTGTCGATGCAAATGGGTACACGTGCCTTAAACGATACACCTTATAAACCTCGTGGTTTGTGGGTAGGTGCACCTATGCCGACTATACCTCAAGGCTCTAATGCGGAAGTTTTCGGCAAGACCATTGTTGGCTTGCGCGTCCGTGATGTGAGTGTTAAGGGTTTTGACAGTTTTACAACGGAAATGGATATTTCTAATTTCAAAGGCCGCATGAAAGTGGAACTGGTGAAAAAGCCCGTGATCATCGAGCCAAAGCAGATTTACGCAACTTCATTTGTGAATACTTCTTATGGTGTGCCAGACATACGTTTGAAGGTTCACTATATCCGTCCAGACGGTAATTCAGATCAATACAGAAAAGGCGTGCCAGAATGAAACGATTAACACCATTGCGCGGAATAGATCAGCTATCCGAAGATGAAGCCATGAGCAGCTTTGGCGATGCGGCTTTTGTAAAACTGCGTGATGCAGTCAATGTCAATATCAGCTCCACTGGACGTGTACAGCTGCGCGATACCGGTACTACTGTGACTGATGTGCAGTATAAAAACTTGTGGCAGAGCCCATTGCACCAGGACCTATTCGGCACCTTAAACGGTGAACTGGTCAAGATTGATCCGGCTGACTGGTCGCATGTTCAGTTAAATATTCAATTAACCGGTGTTGTAAATTACCTGGTGGTGAATAACTTCATTTTGATTTCAGATTCAAGTGACTTGTATAAGTACGATGGATCTAGTGTTGAGAAGCTGACCATTAGCACACCACCGGCACCTATGGCACATTCTGCAGATGGATCGTTGCTTGAAGGTACCTATAACCTGGCAATATCCTGGTCCAAGCATGGTCGTGAATCCGGCCTATCCGATACCATCACTGTTGATTGTGTTGGAGGTATTGAAGTCATACTGCCTTATAACTACAGCGGTGATGCGGATCAGGTCGTGATTTATATGACTGAGCGTAATGGATCCGAGCTGCTTAAGGTGGCAAGCGTGGCAATAGCTGCGACTTCCTTCACCATTGGTCACGATAAAGACCTGACACGTGCGGCACAGTTCAAGCACCTGTCACCCATGCGCAGCGGCAAGTTTTTAAAATTGTGGCGTGGTCGGGTGCTGACTGCAGATAAAAACCTGTTGTATTTTTCCCAGGCATTAAACTTTCATTTGTGTGATGAACGCTATGACTATATTGCCTTACCGCAGCGGATCACCTTTGTTGAGCCGGTAGAATCTGGCATCTGGGTCGGACAGACCAATACCGTGATTTTCCTGAGTGGTAACGATGTGCGGCAGCTGCAAATGATACAAACAGGCGGCAAGGCGCCGGTACCAGGAACAGCCTTGCGCGTGAACAGCGACTTGCTTGGTGAATTGTCTGAAGGTCTGGAAGCGGTGATCTGGTTGGCTGAAAATGGTTATTGCATTGGTACTCCATCTGGGAATCTGGTTGAAGCACATGCCAACACATTAAAAGGTATCACCGCGAAAGGTGGACAGTCTGTAAGGTTTGATGATCGAATTGTCACTGTTCTACATTAAGGACTGGTTTAACTAATTCGGTCATGACAATGGAAAAAATTAATCAAGCTGCACTGTTAGGTGCATTGGCACGTGGCGAGTACACGGAAACAGATAACCAGATCTCTTTTGACAAGTTAGGGGGTATCAGCTTTAAGGGTGAATACTTCCATCGTGTCAATGGTGGTGAATGGGAACGCGCTGAAAACCTGGTGGTGAATGAAGGGCTTTCGCATATCCTGAACGTGGCTTTAGGTGGTAAGGCTAAAACGGCGAAATACTACCTGGCTTTATTCAGTGGTAGCACTGCACCTGCAGCAACCTGGACAGCGGCAAACTTTGCAGCGGTAGCGTCTGAGATTGTCAGTGGTACCGAAGGCTATACCAATGCCACACGTCCTGAATGGACACCGGTGGACACCAATGGTAACTCGATTGACAACATGGCGGCAGCTGCGCAACTCACCATTGCAACATCAGGTACTTTAACGGTGACTGGTGCAGCACTACTGACCAACTCAACCAAAGGTGGTACGACAGGTACACTGATTTCCGCAAGCAAGTACCCGGTAGCGCGAACATTCCAGAATGGTGATATTTACGAAATCGGCTATCGCCTAAGCGCAACGGTGTAAGTTATGGCGAGCCCAAGACCTTATGGGCTTCATGTAATTAGCGGCGAACTCAGTCAGCGTGATAACGATTTTATTGCGTCGGTGATTCACCGCTTTCTTGCATTTAAGGAAGCCGCACAGCTCGAAAACTTCAAGCGGGTTTATGATCTGCCGGATGGTGGTTTTTTTATCGTTCAGGATATGGGCGGTATATTTAAAATCATTGCCGATAAGCAGGTCTTTGATCCTTCAAAAATTGTACTGGACGGTTTTGCCAAGCTCTATATCCCAATGCTTTACAGTGGCGTGATACTGGAATCCAGAATCCGGGAAAACGAAGGGGTTAAGTTGCGCCTATCGCATGGAACATTGCTGCGATTGGGTCAGTATGAAAAGCCGGTTACAACAGCCGAAGTCAGGCTATCCAGGTTCGATATAACTCCGAATGAAAAGATCGTACCGGAATTTGTATCCGAGAATCCTGGTCCGTTCCACATGACGCAATATTCCCAACAAAGACCGACCTGGTACAGTGGTGCTATGGCAGAGCTCATGCAGATTGTTGGTGGATATGGTTCACAGCAGTTTAATCAGTTACCTGATTCAGCACTAGAACGTGCTCAAGTTTCCTTGCCTGAAAAATACAGGGAAGCGATTGCAGAATATTTGCTCCAGGTCCGATTGCCAGGTTATAGCGGCATCCCACCTGCAGACGGAAAATTTCAGTTTGATTACAAGCTAACACAGACCAATGCGGTTACTTTTGACAGTGAAGGTTATCCGTGGCTTGTCCGGGTTGGTCCAACAGGGATTTATGCAATGCCGCTTCCGGTTATCCCTGCAACCACAGCACCGGAGTTTCGGGAATGGATGGAGGAAGTAGGCGACCAGGAAATATTAAATATCCTGGACCGGTTCAAAGGGATGCCAAGCGGTGAAGGATTTCCTCAAGATACTGACTTTGGTTTCTGGTTACGTGCCGGGGTCATTATCAAAGTGTGTGAGGTAGAGGATTTTTTTAATCACTTACATTACAGTCCGAATTTAGGTTGGTCATTTAACCTGACCGGCTCGGAAGGCTTTCACACCTGCTATAAATACAATGATCAAGGTGTGGTGGTTGGAAGTGCTTACAAGATCCGTATCAATATCACTGCAGTATCTCAGCGTGGATGGCTAAGGGAAAGCACCATCAACGCTGAACATGCACAAGCTGTCAGCCAGTACATGGCAAAGTTAAAGAGTCTCATTCCAGTTTCATCCAAAGGCAATGCTATCTACTACAAATTGCGTCTCTCACCAGATCAACTGATTGCCCGGGCAAATATGGGCATCAGTGTAGGCGAGAAAGAAATTGAATGGTGGGACCAACTTGAACTCGATCCGATCACCAGTGCGACTGGAAGGGTAAGCAAGGTAGGTGAAGGTCTTTTGTATCATCCGGCGCTACCTGAGTTTCAGCCGCAAATAAAGTTCCCTGTTGTTGCAGCCGGTGGTTGTATCTCATTTGACTTTTCCAGTACAGAACGGATCCCCGAAGATCTGCGACCTAACTGCGACACTATCATGTTTGGTTACTACATTGGCAACAACCTAAAAGTCGTCAAGTATTTTTATGACATGCGTAGTTATAGCAAAGAAGTAGAAAGTGATTTTGAAAAGGTGATGGCGGTTGGATCCTGGAATGAGGTTGAAACATCCGGCAGCAGCTCGGTACAAGGTCATTTTTACACCTCAGATTTTGATCACCGTGAAATCCTTGAGCCTTACAAGCGTGAAACTTCGATCGTAGGTAAGGATAAGGGTTATAACAGCACAGCTTTTTCTGGATTTAATGTGGCGTTTGGTATGCAAGGTTTAATTTGGAGAAATCGCTACTACACCCACCTTACCAAAACTAAAGTTTCAGAAGGTGCCAAACTTGAGCTCGGTATCTGTATTCCCTATCTCAACCGTAATGCCGTACTTCTGGCCAAAAAAACAGAAGTGCACCGATATGAAACCGAAAACTTTTCACTTCACGCCATGCAGGATCCATACACTTATAAAATGTGGACCTATGACCGTATCTGGCATTGGACCGATCCATTGGAGAAGATGACCGGTAAACCATCTCCGGTAGACGGCTCACCTGTATGGGCTGAGATTGAAGTGTTTAATCCCGATCCAGATTACGATTTCGCCAATCAGGGGCCGTGGTTGTCAAGTATGCCACTGGATGTGACCGAAATCGTTTACAGCAATGGGCATTATGGTATTCCCCAGGTCCAGGAATATTACAAGGTCATATCAAGCGAACAGGAAGAAGCAGGTTCATTAGAACTTTCCATGCTCGAAAGTCCTGTCCAAGTGATGAAAAAAATCCCTCACGGTTGGTACTTCTATATTTCACCGGATCCAAACGGTGCCGTGTTTTATCGTGACGCATGTAGGGTTGTATTCGGGGACATAGAGTATGGCAATATCTCAGAAACTAATGACGATGGTGTGCGTTATAGATGGGGTTACACAAGTCTAGTGAACCACTCACGCGCATACCACTTTATCGGGGTGATCAATGAGTAGTTATCGTGATGATACTCAGGAAACAATTGTATTAAGTTCCCAGGCGTTTGGAAAAGTCACCTCAGGTGATGTAGAAAATTTTAAGTTTACTGAAACGATACTTAGCAAGGTTCGACATAATGTAGAGGAAATCATCCGGCTTGGGGATGAGGATTTATCACGCCGTAAAGGACGATTAGACAGCGAGCTTGGTTTCGCTGATCAGGTGATCCACTCTGTACGAAAATTTCAACTGATTGAAGAAGTCTTTATCCTAGCTGATCATAGTTTTGTAAAACAATCTGAACTAATAACTGAGGATCTTGGCCTGGGCGAAGTGGAGCAGGTTAGTTATAAGACTGTACACATCGAGCCATTTAAAGTGGCCGATGCACATTTCACCTATAAAACTGCATTCCAAAGTATCAGTGATCGTCTGAAATTAAGCGATAGCCTGCAAACTCTGACACGTTCACATGACCTGATTGAAGAAAGCCTGGTCCTATCAGATACAACACGTGAAAAGTTAAAAACCCTGATTGTTGAAACACTAGGACTTGGCCATCAGGTTGAACAACACAATCTTGTCCATAGCCAGGTATCAGAAAGTTTTAAACTGCATGATCGAGCTGTACGAATAGTCAGTGACACGATTGAAGATACGATCCAGTTTAGTGATGAGTTTAAAAAATTATCAGATACGGTTGAGCTGGTGGTTGAAAGCCTGGCGTTTGCCGAGCAGGTATCAGGGCAACGGATGGTACGAAGCCTGGCAGAATCCAGTTTAAGTTTTTCAGAATCCATTGACGGCATTAAACGTGCAACCTCAAGTGTGACCGAGTTGTTATTCCTGGATGATGAATACCACGACGGTAGAGAAATTATCGGAGCATGGACCACAACGGCCGATGGTTGGAACATGAGCCGCTACTATGATTTCCCTTATGAAGAATTGATTGTGATTGATGGCCAGCTTTATGGCGTAACCGCTACCGGTATTGAAGAACTTAAACAAGGTTCCGGCGTAGTCGCTGCACAGATCAAGACAGCAAGATTAGATCTAGGAGATGGTGGCTTAGTCCATCCAGAAAGCATGATTTTGGAGTATAGCTTAGATGGTCAATTGTCGGTCGATGTAGGAACCACTCAAACCGGCTACCAACAAACATTTAACTATGTACTCAAAAATGAGCCGAGCGATTATTTAACCAATGGCCGGGTGATCTTTGGCCGTGGCTTACGTGGTCGGCATTTTGAGTTTTCAGTCAATATTCAAGGCACGACTGCCTATATTAACGACATGGTTGTAAACATAGCCAAAACAAAACGGAGAATTTAAATATGATTATCCCTACACTCAATGTCGTTGATCAGGCGATTTCCGAAGTTCAGGACAAGATGAAATACTTTGAAGGGCGTAGCAATCAGTTACTCGGAGAAATGAGTAATGCCATGACGACGCTATCTAGTGTTACGGTCGAACCGGTGGGTAGTGCACCAGAATTGCCACGCCCTGAGAATGCGCAATTTCCAACGATAGATATGCCAGATACGCCTGAATTAAATGTGACTGTACCTACACCACATTTATTAGATTTGGATATTGAAAAGCCGGCTGCACTTACATCTCCTGAAATTCCTAGTCTTGAGATCAATTTGCCTGATGCACCGATCATGCAGAATGAGATTGAGATTCCATCAGAGCTTACCAATTTTGCTTTACCTGAAATCGATACCAATATTGAAATCGGCACACTGCCACAACTCAGTTTAAGTGGACTTGACGTTGCACGAAACACAGTCAATATTGATGTTTCAGAGCTTTTAGGCGGCCTGGATTTATCTGATCTGAATTTACCCGATGCACCTGAAAACCCAATCTTAAACTTTCCAACATTGCCAAGCCTGGGTAATTTTGATTTGCCAGTGCGACCAGATATTGATATTGGCAGTGTAGAAATCCCTGACGCACCTGAAATTGTATTGCCTGAAATTGGAGAGCTTCAAGCGATTACATTACCGGTATATGAGCCAGAAGCCTTGCCGGTATTTGATGAATTGCCACCGGAGTTTAGTGTAGAGCTACCAAGTGATATTGATAGCATTATGCACCAGGCCCAGGCGATTGCCGCAACGGACTATCAAAGTTACAACAAGGACAGCGCAATTCAGCCTTTAGTCGCTGAAATTCGCGCCTGGATGAATGGCGCTGCTACCGGTACCGGCTTACCTGTAGAGATTGAAACTTCACTTTTCAATCGTGCACGTGAACGCAATAGTCGTGAAACCGAACGTGCAGTACAAGAGGTGATTGATCAGTGGGCCAGTCGGGGCTATAGCCTACCGCAAGGATCTACCCAAAAGCAGATCGATGCCATCCGGGATGATGCACGTTTAAAAGCTGCGGATCTGAACCGTGACATTATGATTCAATCTTTTGAAAAGCAGCTTGAACATATCAGATTCTTGACCGAGCAAGGCATTGCCCTGGAACGATTAAAACAGGACCTATGGCTTGCCTATGTTGGCAATGTTATGGATGCAGCCAAGTTCCAAGTCGAGAGTAAACTTAGTCTATTCAATGCACAAATCTCGATTTTTAATGCACGTACCGATGCGTTTAAATCCATGATTGACGTATACAAAACCAAAATTGAAGGCACCATTGCCAAGATCACGGCATTTCGCTCCCAGGTGGATGCACAAGTGGCGATTGGCCAGATCAACCAACAGACTGTCGATATTTTTAAAGCCAAGATTGATGCGGTAATGTCGAATGTGGATGTGTATAAAGCACTGATCCAAGGTGCAACTGCACGTGCTGACCTAGTGAAAAGTCACTTTGATGCCTATAAAACCGAAGTACAGGCATACAGTGAGCAGGTCGGTGCAGAACGGATCAAGGTTGAAATGTTTGATTCACAGATCAAGGCTGAAGGTACCAAGGTTCAAGCCTATGAATCAATGGCACGTACTTATGCCACCACTATCGAAGGTATTTCATCTAAAGCAAATATTAAGATGAAAGAAGGTGATATGAAGCTGGAAGCGGCACGTGTAAGAATTGCAGAGTTTCAGGCCAATACAGAATCGTATCGTGCATCAATGGATGCGCAGTCGAAGAAATTGCAGTTTGAAACAGAAGCATACACGGCTAATCTGGAAGCTATGAAGTCTCAGATTCAGCTTTCAATTGAAAAGATGAATACGCAAAGCAATATTGTGGAATCTAATTCACGCACACGAATCGCCTTAGCGGATGCCTTATCTAAGTATGCTGAAATGAAAATCCGTGTCGGTATTGCTAATTCGGATACCTTGTCACGCTTTGCTGATATGCGCTCACGTACTGCAATCGCCGTATCAGAAGCACATTCGCGTTATGCAGATCTGGCGTTAAGGACAACGATTGCCAATAGTGATATTTATAACCGCTATATTGAATCTCGTACACGTGTTGCCTTGGCCAATGCTGATACCCAGGCCAAATATGCTGACTTAAATTTGCGTACAAATCTGGCCTATGCAGATACTCAATCCAAATTTGCTGATATGAAAATGCGTACAGGCATCGCCAATGCAGAAACACAGGCGCGTTATGCTGATATGAATATTCGGACTAACTTGGCATATGCTGAAATGCAGATCAAAAAATATGAAGTTGATCTCAGTCACGCAATTAAGAAGGCAGAACTTGCAGCGGAAAGCATGAAAGGCATTGCACAGTTTAATGCTCAGATGGCCGCAGGTGCGATGTCAGCCATGCACGTATCTGCACAAATCAGCGGTAGTGGTTCAAGTTCAATTGGCTACAGTGCAACCGAATCTAAGGGTGAGAATAAAAACCATAACTATAGCTACTAACCAAAAATTAAGCTGCCTGTATGGCAGTGAAATGATATTCATATTTGAATATGTGTCATGTACTTTCTAAGCTACCTCTACGGCAGTAATTGAAATTTTAATTACCAAGATTTAGGTTTTCAATTACTGTTTGTATTTTATATTTCTTTAAATCCCCCTCTAAGGTTAGACTAAAAATCCTTTAAATCACAACATACATGGCATATATATGGGAGTTTGTCATGTACGGCTTAAAAAAACGTTCAAAGCAAGATGAAAATGGACTAATTCAAGGTGCAGGTACTGGCACTTCTGATGATATTAAAAAAAATGTTCCAGCAGGTAGTTATATTATGCCTGCTGATTCTACTCAGCAGATTGGTACCAATAATTTAAAAAATATGGGGAGCCCCACGCCAGTTAATCTCAGTAACGGTGAGTTCCAACTCTCTCCTGACCAAGTTCATTCGGTTGGTGTGCAAACACTTGATGCCATGAAAAATCAAACGCATGTACCTGTTGATCAACCTCAATTGGGTTTTAAACCCGGTCAAAATAAACCTGAATTATTTTTTGCAAATGGTGGATTGGTACCAAGTGCCTACCCAAGTGCAGATGATATTCGTCGTGCACAACAAAATAGAATTGGTGGGCCCCAAATGCGTGATGTATCTGGTATCACTCGTGATGTGAATAGATCTTTACCAAGCACAACAGTAAATACACCATCACCAACTAGCGCACCATCAGCAAGCCCAACTACTCCAGCACCATCAGCAAGTCCAAGTAATCCAGCACCAACACAAGGTGGGGGCTTTGGCGCAAGGTTTAATTCATTGCGTCAAGGTATTAATCGTGCTGCAAATACTGGACTGGGTAAATTAGGTACAGTGGGTGCATTAGCAAGCACAGGTTTTGCAGTTGCAGATACACCAACGGAGCAGTATCGTGAGCGTTTTGGGTTGGGTGATTATAATCCTGAAGATTCCAACGGAATGCTCTTTGCTAAGGATTTAGGTGTCCGCGCATTGGGTGCTGCATCAGATTTAGGAAATGCAATGACACTGGGACAAGCTGGTCGGTTTTATGCAGACAAACAACGTATTGCAAGTGAAGCAAAAGCGGCTCAACCTGAATTTAATAATAAACAAAATAAGCCAAATACTGTTGTAGACAATTCATTTGGTAATAATAAAACACCACCTACCACACAAACACAACCTGAAATTCAGACTCCATCAAGATCTGTACAGAGCTCTGATCCTTATGCTATTCAACAAAAAGGAAACAGTTTTAGCTATGCTAATCCTAGTGCAGCAGCCCAAGCGCGCGCAGATGGAGTTCGAGAAGGTGAAGGACTAGGATTCAAAGTAAGACCTGCAAATGATCCTAAAGGTGTGGCAAACTTCATGAAAAATACTCAAGAAATGGGACCGACTGAACAACAGATTCAAAATGCAATCGCTCAACGTGAAATGAATTTAGGCTTGGGTATGCGAGGTTATGGTGGTCGCCCACGATTACCTGATGTTCGTACATCTGAACAAGAAGCGCAATTGCAAGCTGAAATTGCAAGAGTAAGCGCACCAATCCCAGGTTCAAAAGGATTAACAGCAAGTCAACGAAATCAAATTAATGATCTCCAAATGGGATATTCTAACCGAGCAAATGATGTTTATAAAACTGATGCGAACAACGTTGCTGCTTTACAGCGTGAAGCCATGGGGCAAGCTGGACAGAACTATCGTACGGAACTAGGTGAGCAAGGTACTAATAACCGATTTAATGCAAATTTAGGTTTTGATGCACAAAAATTCCAAGCGACCAATGATTTAGCGAATCGAGAATTTAATCTTAATGCCACTGAAAAAGGTTTTGGTATTCGTAATTCAGCACGATTAGAGAAATTGTACGAGCAATATGATTCTGCGAAATCGGATGAAGATCGTAAATCCATTCAAGAAAAAATTAATCGTTATGCAGGTAATAAAGCAGATACTGGTAAAGACCGTTATATGACTGTGGGTGGTGGTCAACAATGGGATGACAAAGCTGGAGGAACACTCACTCAACCGCAACGTTTATTTGATACTCAGACTCAGCAGTTCGTTAATACACCAGCTGCATCATCGACTAATCTACCAAATGGCATGACACGTCAAGTAGGTACAAGCAATGGCAAGCCTGTTTATGAGGATGCTCAAGGTAATCGATTTATAGGCAATTGATTGGGATGGCCACTTTAGGGTGGCTATTTTTATGCCGACGCATATTACCGATGCAAGATATTCTTTGGTGAAAAGTCTATCCCCCTCTAAGGTTAGACCTTTTTTAACCCTTTATACATGCTATGCACATACCAATAGGAGTGCATCATGTCAGAATCTACCCTAAAACCATTTACAGGTAAACTTGACGAAAATATTGATACAAATCAACAGCCAGCATTAAAACCATTTACTGGTGCACTTGATGGTGAAGATAAAGGTTTTCTTGGTCAAGCAAAAGATCATGCAGTTTCCTTTCTTGGCAAGGGTACGGTAGCTGTAGGTGAGTTAGCAGTCGGTCTAAGTGACATGATGTCCGATGGCGCCACAGGTAAAATACTTTCCGAAAAACTTGGTTACGACCCAAAAGCTGCCAAAAATGTAATGACAGGTTGGCAGTCTGAGCAATACCAACAACAATTAAAAGATTCTGAAAATATTGGCAATCGAGAAATTGAGGAAGGTGACGACTTCGCAACAAAGGTTGGTAAAAAATTCGACAATGCGGTTGATATAACAAAAAATGCCATCAGCAACCCATCACTTATCACAAATACCGTTGCTGAATCTCTCCCTTCAATGTTAGCTGGTGCCGTATTAGGTCGTGTTTCTGGTATAGCCAATCCTGTTGTGGCTGGTTCTGTTGGCGAAGCTGCGGTGATGGCAGGTAGCCAAGCTGAACAAATTCGCCAAGAAACTGTAGATGGACGATTAACCGCAGATCAGTCTCTAGCAAGTGTGGCTACTGGTGCCATTGGTGGCTTGTTTGGCTATGTTGGTGGTCGTCTTGCTCAGAAAATGGGCTTATCAGATGTTGATACAGCCATGCAAACAGGGCGTTTAACCACGCAACAAGTGGGTGAAGAAATTGCTAAGACACCGATGAGGGCAATTCCAACTGCTGTGATCAAAGGTGCAATTTCAGAAGGCTTCTTAGAAGAATTACCTCAATCCGTTTCAGAGCAAATTTTACAAAACTTGGCATTAGATAAGCCTTGGCATGATGGTGTTGAAAATGCAGCAGTCATGGGTACTTTGGCTGGTATGGCAATGGGCGGTACAGTCAGTGGTGCGGGTAAAACTGGTGATTGGTGGAATAGTCGATCTGACACAGGGCCACAAGATAACCAACAGCAATCAGGTTCACCTAATTTACCATCAGCACCACCACAATTGGGTTCAAGTCCAGATAGTGCATTGACTGGTGAATATATCCCACGTGAAAATGTGTCAGAAGGTGATAATAATCAAGGTCGCACAGCTTTTGTTTATGATCAACCATCAATGGAAGCTGATAATTTATTAAACAACAATTACAAAGGTGATGCTGGTTTCGATACATCTGGTAATTTTGGTCCTTCAAATAACCCAGACAGCCCATTATCTCCAAGTGGTGGAAACTATTTTGACGATCATCCAACACAGCCACCGTCAGAACGCTTAGGTATTAATCCAAATGATGGACCAATGTCATCAGCAGCAGCTTTGGCAGTGAATAGTGGGGCATCCCCGATAGCTCAATTGGGATATACCGAACAGCAGCAAGGACAGGAACAAGGCAATACGCCGATCAGTGATGCTGTGCCGTCAAACTATCAATCATTATTAGGAAGTCAGAACGATGGACAGCCCTTTGATGCACGCCTTGAAGATGCAACAGTACAGCAAGGAAATACACAAGCTGACAATGCAGGCGAATCAATTTCTCAACAGTATGACGCCAATGCAGCGGATGCAATGGGTGGAGGAATTGAAACAGATAGAGCGAAAACAACAACAGCGCAAACTGCTCAACCAATCTTAGACCAAGACGGTAAAAACAAATGGTTTGGTAATCAGGAAAAAGCGCAAGCATTTATTGATAAGAAAAAATTAGGCAATAATTATCAGGTAGTTCAGGATGGTAAGCGTTTTGAGATTCAGCCGATTGATCAAAACCAAGATCATGAAAAGCTTACTCGGGCAGAACAAGAGAGCGAAGGGTGGGATGGTAAGACTGGTACAGAAAATACTATTCAAACTTCAAAAAATAGTAATTTAAACAGTCAAAATACTATTTCTAACACTGAAAATAATATTGACAAAATTCAAAAAATTTCAGCACTAGAACAACAGCTTAAAAATGAAAAAAGTGTACCGAAAAAGGCACAGATCCGTAAACAGATTACAGAGTTGCAAAACGGTTTAGCAGACCAGACGCAAAGTGAAGTAAATTTAGATCAACCACGAAAGGCAACCGCTGAGAACCTGAGTGGCGAATTTAAAAAAATGGAAGAATCTACTGCCCGAGTTAATGCAGTACGTCAACGTATGCGTGAAGCAAATCCTGAAATTTTCACCGCTGAAAATGATCGTGTTCGTGAAACACATGGTTTAACCAATGCACGTGTGACGATGATGGCTGACGAAATTGAAACATCAGGTAGTTATGAATTGTCTGATCGTGAATATGAAAAGATTTACAATAACCCGAACTTTAAGATTGATTACAATCCGAAAACATTTACGGGTACAGTAACAGCCATTAAAGATCCGCATATTGGTGAGTGGGTAGGTAATAACGATCCAATTGATCAAGTAACGCCATCAGATCCTCAACAAGATATTCAACAGTTTATTAACGAAAATAAAGCAGCTTTTGCAACGAATTGGCAGAAAGGTGGGCAACCTGAAATTACTACAGCACCATTTGGTTCTGAGAAAATTCAAAAACAATATGGTGATACAGCCGAAAGTGTAATGTCTGATATTGAAATTTTGGGTGATGATTTCACAATTGATTTGCGTGATAAAAATAAAAAGACCAATGCATTAAATAATCCTAATTATAACGCTGTGCAGAAAGCCGATGGTTCAGTAGAAATTGTAGGCATGAAACACCCAACTACAGGAGAATGGGTAGGTAAAAAGCCTAGTACGATTAGTATTGAGGAAAGCGCACAAAATAATATGTCAGAATCCACTCAATGGACAAAGCATCCAACTCGTAAAAAGACTTGGATAGCAGATAATGGCATGATGATTACAGATGAGTCGTCTTTAGGGAAAAAAACTTTCTATGTTTTTAAGGATCGCTCTGGATATGAGCAATGGGATTTTCTAGCTCGTGCTGAATCTTTAATAGATGCCAAGCAAAAAGCTGTCAATATTCTCACTAAAAATAGTAGTGAAAAACTTCCTAAGAATACGAAGCCAATAGAATCTGACCCAATTACTCAACCTAAAAATTTTAAAGACAGTATTGAAAATATACGTGCCGAAAAAATCCGCCAAAAAGATTTAGCTGATATGCACAACAGTGTTTATGGTTTGGCTACAGATGAACAGTTACAGGAATCACTGAAACATTTAAATAAAGAAATCAAAAAAGCACAAAAGCAAAGTGAGAATGAAGTTGTCAATGGAAAGCGTAGTACACGTAAAGCTGTTGCTGCAGGTGCTTTGGATCGTTTTTTAAAAAATCGTGTGGATTTGGAAACCTATATTAAGGCACGTAAGAATGGGGAATTAAAGCAAAGAAATAAAAAAATAGATGACTATAGCCGTGACAAATTAAAACCTGACAACGAGCGTAAAGGTGTTTCACCGCTTGATACAACCTTCAACCCTTTATCCGTTGTCAGTGCTACGCGTAGAGTTCTTTCTGTTCTTCAACATCTCAAAATGACCGCTACACAAGATGCGTCTTTTAGTGGGCGTATCAATGTCAGTCTTAATAATAGGATCGGGGTCAACAAAGTCGGGAATGTGAATTCCAATGGGTTTAGTGTTCAGGTTATTTCTAGTTTTAGCGATCTTCCGAAAGTCATACAAAATGATGCAACCTACAAAGATGAAAATGGCAAAACCCAAAATTATGATGTAAGCGGTGTTTGGCATGATGGCACGCTCTATGTGGTTGCTGATCAGGTTTATGGGGATAGCAATAAACAGCTTACTACATTTGATGCTTATGAGGAATTATTAACCCATGAAATTGTTGGGCATTTTGGTGTTCAAAAGCTATTTGGAAATGAGTATAAGACCAAATTTCAACAACTATTTAATGCTCTGGGTAAGCTTGAGGGTATTCGTAAAATAGCAAAAGATAATGGCGTGGATATGCAGCAATTTGAAAGTGCATATATTGAACCATACACTCAAGGTGTTAAAGATGAAATTTATACCGAATCAGATGTTCAGCAAGCTTTGGTTTCTGAGCTATTTGCTTTTGTTGCACAAAATGCCAAGTCACGTCCTTTTGTACGTCAAAAGCTAAAGGAAGTGCTTGGTTATATCCGCCAATGGTTTCGTGATCGTGGCTTTGATAAATTCCTTTCACGTTACAATGATGCCGATTTGATGATGTTTTTGTCAGAAGCTCGTAAGGCTGTAGTTGATCGAAGCTATTTTGGTAAATATAAAAATCAAGAATTTTCATCTAAGAACAATTCTGATACTCCACTTTATAGCCGTCGCACTAAAAGTAATTCAGGTTCTACAACTCAACAAGTACGAGATGTGTTGATTGATCGTTTTGGTAAAGAGACCATTGATGAGCTTGAACGACAAGGTAAGCTTGAGATTATTCAGGATTATCAGGTTGAAGGTGTTGAGGGCTTCTATTACAACGGTAAAGCCGTACTCGTTGCATCGAATCTGACTGCTGAAAGCACAGTGCCAACATTCTTACATGAGTTGGGTGGTCATGCTGGTTTTCAAAATATGATGAACCAGAAACAATATAATGAATTGATGAATCAATTTAATAAATTGGTTGAGCAGGGTAATCCTGTTGCTTTAACTGCAAAGATGCTTGCAGAACGTGAACAAGGCTCTGAACGTCAGCAGCTTGAATATTTACCATATTTATTAACCCTTTCATCTACTATGCAACAACGTAATGTGATTCAACGGAATGCACTGCAAAAGTTGATTAACAATATTGTTTCGTATGTAAAAGCATGGGTATTTGATAATTTTGGTATCAATCTTAATTTGAATCCTGATGATATGCTTGCATTATCAGAGCGTATGATTGGGCAAATTAAACATCAATCATCATTGGATTTAATTCGTCAAAAATATCATGGTACAAATCAATGGATGACAGCACCAAACGGTGCAAAGACACATCTTTCAGAACAACAATGGTTACAAGTCCGGACACCAGAATTTAAGAAATGGTTTGGTGATTGGGAAAATGATGCAGCAAATGCTTCACAGGTATTAGATGAAAATGGGGAGCCTAAGGTTGTTTATCATGGTACCGCCACCGAGTTTAATGAATTTAAGCAGGGTCATGGCTTATTAGGGGATGGCATTTACTTAACTGATAGTTTTGATACAGCAGATGTATACGCCAATATCCGTGGGGAAAATGGCTTTGTACTTCCATTATTTGTAAACATTCGGAATGTGTTCAAAACTACAGGTAATGTTTCACGTGATGAATTTGTAGAAGCGACAACTTCTGGGAAATATCAGGGAATTGTTCATCAGTTTGAAAATCACGAATATATTGTTGCCTTAGAGCCTAATCAAGTAAAAATGGCTGAGGGGAATAAAGGCACATTTAATAGTGAAAGTTCAGATATTAGATTTAGCCGTTCAGCAAAAGACATTATTGATAATCTTAGTAAAAACCTTGGTAATATTTCCATTTCATCGGTTAAGGATAAAACAGGTTATAAATTTACTGATTGGTTGGGTGTTGGCTTATCAGCCTTAGGTCGTCGACAACTTACTGAAATTTACAGCAAAATTTTACCGCAGTTAAACAAATATAATGAATTGGCTGCTCAAATGGATGCTGATAAGAACGATGCTGGGGCTGAAGCTGATAGTATCGTGCGTGAATGGGCAAATTTAAACGATGAAGATCAACTTGCAGAGTTAATGCATGATTCGACTTTAGCAAAAATTGACCCTACAAAGCCTTATGTGAAAGGGGACAGTGTTTCCAGATATAAGCAATTACGTGATGATTACAATTCATTATCACCTGAAGCTCAGGCAATGTATTTAAAAGCACGTGATGCTTATAAAAAGCACTATGCAAAAGTTCAGTCTGCAATTAAAGATCGTATTCTAAGAGCATCTTTATCTAGCCAGAAGAAAGCGGATCTGATCAAGCAAATGGATGATCAGTTTTATGGCTATGTCAAAGGCGTTTATTTCCCTTTAGCACGTTTTGGGAAATATGTTGTGGTAGTGCGTAATCAAAATGGTGATGTTGAAAGTGTCAGTCGTGCTGAAACTATGGGAGAGGCACAAAAAATACGTTCTGAGATGTTAAAAAAATTTCCACAATGGAAAGTTGAACCTGTCATTCAAGATAAAGAATTTCGTTCTGCTCGTGATGCTGTAGGGCGTGGTTTTATGTCAAGTCTATTTGATGAAGTGGCTAATTTGGGGCTGTCTAGTACAGAACAAGCATCTTTTGAAGATACGTTGAATCAGCTTTATTTATCATCTATGCCTGATTTATCTTGGGCAAAACATGGTATCCATCGAAAGGGTACAGCAGGCTTTAGCAATGATGCACGTCGGGCATTTGCACAACATATGTTTAGTGGTGCAAATTATTTGGCAAAGTTGCGTTATGGTGATCAATTGGCTGATCAGTTAGATGCGATGCAAAAATATGCAGATGATCAAATTAAACAAAATCATCAATACAATCAATCTACAGCACAAAGTGTGATTGATGAAATGAATAAACGCCATGAAAACTTGATGAACCCTAAAGGGCATCCTTTATCAAGTGCATTAACCAGCTTGGGCTTTATTTATTATTTAGGGTTGTCACCAGCAGCAGCGATGGTCAACTTATCGCAGACAGCATTGGTGGCTTATCCATTGATGGGTGCCAAATGGGATTTCGACAAAGCAGGTAAAGAATTGTTGAAAGCATCCAATGATTTTAGGAAGGGTGTAGAGTTTCATAAAGTGAAATGGCAAGGCACAAAAACCGACCTTTATAAGGCGGTTAGTTCTGATATTTCCAAATTTTTAAATAAGGATGAGCAAGCAGCATATCAAAAAGCAGTAGATTCAGGAGCGATTGATGTTACTCAAGCACATGATTTAGCAGGAATTGCCCAAGGAGAAGATAGTGGTGTGATGTGGAAAACACGTCCGATTATGCGTGCAGCGAGTGTCATGTTCCATAGTGCTGAACGATTTAACCGTGAAGTCACTTTTATCGCTTCTTATCGCCTAGCTCGTCAAGCAGGGGCGAATCATGATGATGCCTATGAGCAAGCAGACAAGATGACATATGACTCACAGTATGATTATGGCTCTGGTAATCGCCCACGTATTATGCAGGGTAATGTTGCTAAAGTTCTTTTACTGTTTAAACAGTTTGGTCAGAACATGGTTTACACATTGGCTCGTCAGACCTATCAGTCCATTAAAGGTGAAACCAAAGAGGAACGTAGAGAAGCACGAAGGGCTATTAGCGCAATTTTAGCAATGCACGCAACTTTTGCTGGTGCGCTTGGGTTGCCTATGGTTGGAATGTTGTTGTCAGTTGCATCATGGATGGGTGGGGATGACGATGACCCTTGGGATGCTGAAGTTGCATTACGGAACTATCTTGCTGAAGCATTTAACCCAACCATTTCAAATATGCTAATGAAAGGTGCGCCACGTGGTATTGGGGTGGATATTTCTGGTCGCGTTGGTATTAATAATTTACTGTTACCAGATGTACAAGAAGGGTTAGAAGGGAAAAAGTGGTGGGATTCAGCATCAGCAGCAGTATTAGGTCCTATTGGCGGGATTGGGGCAAATATCGCAAAAGGTGCACAGGAAATTTCAGAAGGGCATAATCTACGTGGAGTGGAAAGTATGCTGCCAGTGTTTCTTAAAAACTTTGCTAAAACCTATCGTTATGCTGATGAAGGTGTACAAGACAAAACTGGTGTATCTATCATGGATGAAGTTAGTTCAATGGATTTACTTGTCCAAGGTATGGGGTTCTCACCATCTGATGTTCGTACAGCCAGTGAAGGCAAAACAGCAATTTATCAGCTTAACCGAAAGCTTAATGAGCGTCGTAGTCGTTTAATGGCTTTATGGTCACGAGCGAAAATGATGGATGACCAACAAGAGATGGATGAAATTTGGGAAGAAATTCAAGGTTTCAATGACAAAAATCCATCACGTCGTATAACTAGAATGAACCTTAATCAAAGTTATCGTAATCGCCAACGTCGTATAGATCGTGCTGAAGATGGCATATATTTGTCACGGAATCGTCAAGATGCACGTGAAGCTGGTTACTTTGCTTTTGGTGAATAATTAGTGATAGAAAAGCCACCTTATGGTGGCTTCTTTATTGGATTTTATTTGAGTTTTTCCTTATTTACTAAACCTGTAATCCTAGTCAAGCCAAATGCTGTCACTCGCATGTGTAAAAATACACGCTCTTGACCATCATTTTGATTTTTGATTACTGGTGATGCTTTATTGGTAAAAACACCATTCAACACATACTGTGCATGTGGTTGTAATTTCTTTTCAGCATCTCGATAACACCATTTTTTTTGAAGTAAAAGATTAATGAGATCCTTTTCTTTTATTCCAATTGTTTTGGCACATTCACGGATACAGTAGGTATGTACTGTTTCAGCAATGGTATCGAGTGCTTGAGCTTTAGGTTCAAGTTTTTCAACTTTTTGGGTTAGTTCAATATTTTGTTTTGCCTGAGTTTCAATTGCTTGTAGTAGGTGATAAGGATTTGAAATATCAAATACTGGTTGAGCAACCTGAGCCTCAAGTTCTTGCCAACGATCTACCAAGCGAGCTGTAAATTCAGGGCATAATTGAGCAACTACAATAATACTGTCACGCTTACCTTGTTCACCTGTGAACTTATAAACAATAGTGTTTTGTTTTCGACCAATTGAATTTAGAAAAGACGTTTCCTCAAATTGAGGAAGCGTTATAACTCGTTGATCTACTAAATTTTTGATTGTACGCTTAACATTGTCATGGCGTTTTTCAACAAGCTCAGCAATTTCCAAACTTGTCATCATTTGAATTTGTACAGGAACAATTGCATTCATGCTGCCAACTCCTCTGCAAAAAACTTTACTAAGTCAGGTGAGCGTTCTTTGAAGTCATTTAATTCTTCTGAACATAGATCACAAAAATTATTTGCCATACCCGATGCTATGCGAGCCAATGTTTGTGCTGTAGAAAAATCATCTGACTTTTCAGCAACAACACTTGTTAATACTTTGAGTTGATCCAATACATTACTTGCTGCTCCAATAAATTGAAGTAAGCTTCTTAATTGCTGTTCACTGACCTGAACTTGCTTGTCTTGGGTGAATTGGGTTATATTGTTCATCGTTAATATTCCTTTGTTAACAACTCTAAAGCTCCGTACCGTCCAAAGTCAGGGGCTTTTTTGTTGTCTGTTAATTTCATGCTTTCGCACTCTCTTGTTGTTTCTGTTCTCTCAACCAATCCTCAACAATTTGATTTAACTGAGCTGTCATAGAGCGTCGATTCTTTACAGCTTGAATCTTTAACTCTTCCACGGTTTCATGTGGCATTCGCACATTTACTTGTTGATCATTTCTAGCCATTGGTTTTCCTTAATAAAGCACTGTGATCACATTAAAGCACAGTGATTTATTGATGTAAAGCACTGTGATGCAATATTATGTAATTTTTATAAAGTGGAATAGAGATGGCTCGTAATGATCCGCAAATGAATCTGCGAGTTCCTGTGGAACTTAAAGAGCAAATTGAAAAAGCAGCTTTTGAGAGTAATCGAACCATTACTGCTGAAGCTGTATCACGATTACAATATTCTTTTCGCACCTTACCATCTTTGCATTTAGAAGCAGCATTGCATCATGTTCCCACAGAAGAATTAATATCAGAATTGATGCGACGTTATGATGATGCGGAACTTGTTATGAATTTTTCTCGGAAAAAATTTAATGAGTAAAAAGAGCTGACTAGTGTCAGCTATTAGTTAAAACTTTTCGGAATTTTGGAACTGCAACCAAGCTGCAACACAATATTTATCATGATGAGAACAAGTATACTCATCATATTCTTCCAACAATGCAACTATACAGTAAGAACCTGATGGAATACTTGGCTTCTGGTCATAAGAAATAATTCCTGAAGCGTAAGTATTTATGTCAAGTTGATTAGTTGATTTTACTGTTCCTGAAAAACTTGGATAATATTCACCAATTTGGTAACCATTTGAATTTGTACTTCCTGTAAATGATTCAGAAAAAGCAAATAAACGTGCTCTTATACTTCCTGTATAGGATTCTGATATTGTATAGGGTTGATTGGATATAACACCCCATTTCAATCTTGTTTCTAGATTGGGTGAAGTGTTAATGATGGCGTATTTCAGAATTCCATAAAAATCCAATCCACTTGTAGAATGATTAACTTTTTTAGCTTCACATATTAGTTTTTTATATATTGGCTTATTTTGTTGAATAGCTACTTTTGTTTGTATTGGTGGCTCATTTACTACTGGTGGTTGTGGTGCAGAATTATATTGTGGCTGTTCATAGTAGATTTGTTCATTCGATTTGTTCTTTATTTCTTTGTATAAATTATTAGCAAACACCCCGCCTGCAAATGCAGGCAAAAAAATGGTAATCGGAGAAAATCCCCAAAAGTTTTCAGCATAGATATTAAGTGTTGATTGCTCTTTAACATAACCGAAAAGAAACATTGATTTATATCCAACATATCCAGGAAGAAAAAACAGAACTGTAAATGTTTTAATTATTCCCCAAGGGCTGTCGTGGTAAATTTTTATATTAAAATAATTAGCTATCAAAGTTACAAAGAAAATACTAAGAAAACAACACCCCATTAAAGCTACTAGCCAATTTACTTTTTTTGATAAATCAAACCACATATCCCCACCAAAAAATTAATAATTATATGAAATCACGATAGTTTAATTTTACAGCAGTATCAACCCCCTGTAAGGTTCGCTAAATAACCGCCTTTAAATAAAACTCTACGAAATAAAGTAGAGTTTTATTTCGGGGCAAGTTATGCAAGAAAACACAATTCCATGGATCATCAAAGTTGTGCCTGCCGTAGTGGGGGCTATTCTTGCCCTGGTATTAAGTGGTGATATTGATAAAAACGGAAAAATTCAAGTTTCTTTGGGTGTTATAGGCAAGTTTTTATTCAGCGTTTCAGTCAGCCTTTATGGCGGTTCAGCATTTATTGAATATTACGAATTATCAAAATATTCTCACATGGCTCAAGGCTTTGTGATGCTTATGTTTGCAGTTTTTGGATTATTAGGGATTGGCATTCTTTATCAGTCCATTGCACTGATGCATGGTAAGCCTTTATCCGAGGTTATTAGTGAGGTCAAAGCTGCCTTTATTTCAATACTTAGTAATGGTAAAGGTGGGAAAAATTGATGAATACTCTTGATATTACACAACTTCAAAAAGCCGTTGGCGTGAAAGCTGATGGAATTCTTGGGCGTAATACTTTAACAGCTGTATTTCAAAAACTTGGTGCTAATCCTGCACGAGCTACTGAATTAGCATTAGCAGCAAATGTGCACTTAGAGACATATTCAATCAAGACGCAGTTACGCTTTTGTCATTTCCTTGCTCAACTTGCTCATGAAAGCGGAAATTTTCGCTATATGGAAGAAATTGCTTCAGGTGCAGCTTATGAAGGTCGAAAAGACTTAGGTAACGTAAACAAAGGCGACGGTGTGCGTTATAAAGGTCGAGGACCAATCCAGTTAACTGGTCGAGCTAATTATCGTAAGTATGGTCAAGAACTTGGAATTGATTTTGAAAATAACCCTACAATTGTTGCGCTGCCAAGTGTTGGAATGCTTGTAGCTTGCAAATACTGGTCTGAAAATAACTTAAATGTATTTGCAGATTATGATGATGTAACCACGATTACTCGTCGTATTAATGGCGGTTTAAATGGCTTTGATGATCGTAAAAATAAACTTTCTATGATTAAAGGGTGGTTTAAATGATTGATGCTGTGTTAGGTAAATTTTACAAATACATTATTTTAGGCTTGATGATATTTATCTTTGGATATGTTTTTTATGCCAATTCTCTTGCTGGGAAATTGGCAAATGCTGAAAAAGTTAAAACTAAAGCAGTAGCTGATGCTATTAAGCCTTATCAAGATGCAATTGATCAGGCTCAAGAGGAAAAAGCCGCCATTATGCAAACATGGTCAGCTAAAATTATAGAGGTAGAACAAAATGCGATTAAAAAAATACAAGATGCGAATGCTGCCGCTCGTAGTGCTGACTTGGCTGCTAGTGGGTTGTCAAAGCAACTCAGTGAAGCCAACAAACGTTTGTCCAGTGCTCCCAAGCAAACCATCCTTAACTACACCATTGCCAACTCAGAATTACTCGAAAGTTGCACAACAGAATATACAAAAATGGCAGAAATTGCAGATGGACACGCAATTGATGTCAGGCGACTAAATGAAAGTTGGCCAGAAAAAACCCTCGAATGAGGGTTTTTATTAGTAAAGCCATGGTTCCATTTTTACTCACCCCAGCTATCCACAATATCCGCCCAATCCTGAAGCATCTTTCGGCGATCATCAAGCCACCTGGCATGGTTATATGACGCACGTGTCTTGTTGTCATCCGCATGCGCTAACTGCTTTTCAATCCAATCCTCCTCATACCCTTTTTCATAAAGCAATGTTGAAGCAGTGGCTCTGAAATCATGTGCAGTTACATCACTCAAGCCAATATAGTCAAGCATTCTGTTAAGGGTGGTTGCAGATAGCATTCCTCCTTTATATACAGATGGAAAAACATATTCACGATTAGCTGTAAATTGAAATTGTTCTTGAAGCAACGCATGCAACTGGGTGGACATAGGAACAATATGAATGCGATTTTTTTTAGTTGTCCGAGTTTGCCCTGTCTTTTTTGAAGAAACAGGGAATGTGATTATTCTGTCATCAAAGTCAACAAAGGACCATTGCATACGTCTAATTTCAATTGTTCGTAGCATCGAATAAAGCATTGCCAAGCCAGCGTTTTTAACAGTAGTTGAACCACCATAACTTTCTAATTTATTTCTAAGCATTCTTGCTTCATTTTTATCAAGTGGTCGTGCATGCTCAACATCAGGACGTTCGATTGCATCTTTAACAGCATAGGTTGGATCGTAATCAGCACGAAGCGTAGCAATTGCATATCTCATTACAGCACCAATAAACTTTCTATTATCAATAGCTGTAACTTCACCAGTACCATAGTTTTTCTGTCTTTTCACACGTTTGATGGTGTTCTTCATAATTTGAAGTACATCAGCAGAAGTAACATCTTTAACATCTTTGTCACCAATGACTTTCAGAATATCTTTATCTAAAGAAGTCTGGAACCTATTCAGATGGCGTTCAGATTTGTTTGAAAGTTTCTCTTGCTTGTATTCTTGAGCGACATTTTTAAATAAATTGCTTGAGCTCAGGTTGAGTTCTAATGTGAGTTTTTCTTTTCTTTTTTCTTCAAGTGGATTTAGATTCTGATCGAGTAGCGATTTAGCTTCGTCACGTTTTTTTCTGGCATCAGCTAAAGAAACAATTGGATATTCGCCCAACCCCATCATTAGTGTTTTTTTTAACCATTGAAAACGATACCGCCAAAACTTTTTCCCGTTGGGGCGTACTTCAATATACAACCCAGCCGAATCAATAAATCGAGAGATTTTTTCAGAGGGTTTAAGAGCTCTTATTTTTGAATCACTTAGCATTGATGTTGAGTACCGATCTTAGGAAAATTAGGTGGTACTCAATATGGTACTCAATTTTAATGATTTTGCACAGTTTGTCTTAATTTGCTTAGCTTTGTTAAAGCTTTATTTTATGCAGTGTTGGTGTAAATAGGATTTTTTTAGATTTTGCTAGATTTGCATTATACTTCTTTTCGATCATGAGAAGCATATTAAGCATAACCTCTAGTTATTTATACATTTATTTTGTTTGGATTTTTTGAGTCACTGTTGAGTTCCTCATTTAAAAACACTTGGTTTAGGCACAAAATAAGAAAGCCTACGAAGTGCACGCTATCATAGCAGATTCTTTTTTAAATTCTTTGAATTTTTGTTTTATATAAGATTTCTATCAAAAACTTAAGCACTAATTAACGCTTGAATTGGGTATTAAAAATTCTATTCATTAAATCGTATTATTTAGTTGCTATGCTGTTAAAAAAAATATAATTATAGCTTAGGTCAGTGGTTGCATTCGAAAGCTAAGGTAATATTTTAGTAAATTTAAAATATGATTTAAAGGATATTTTTCAATCGTATTTTGAGTTATCAAAAATGATATGCTGAATAAGGAGCAAGTAATAGATGTATAAATATGATTTCATTCAAAATGGTTAAAGATGTAGATTATATTTTAAGGTCTAAAATAGTTTAAACTTTGATCTGAATTTAGATGACAAATCACTTGAATTTATGTAAAAATCAATTTTGTATATGATGCTATCGATCAAATTGATAAAACTTTAATTAAACAATTTATTAATATATTGATATACATTGTAAAAAAGAAAACATTGATGATTTTTCAATGGTTATTTTTTTGCATTTTTATTTAAAAATGATAATATCGTCACATGTTTTTAGGGGAAGAATTTGTGAGAGAAGAAGTAAAAATAGCAATCTTTGGATTAAGTCTAAATGTATTAGAAAGCCTAAAACAAAAAATTCAGGCGCTATATGACGAATCCATCCAGATCAATTGGGTTAATATTGCAGATCCACAATTAGACATACTTTTGGTCAATGATATGTTTTTTGGCTCACCCACTATTCAAAATTTGGTCGGGAGTCAGCGAGTTGCTTATTTACGATTGGTCAACAAACAAGATAAAGCAGGATTGATTGAAAATGATGCTCTATATTTACCATTCTCAGCATCGGATGATATTCGAGAATGGTTTAAAGCGCGCTATTTAGGTACCCCTTTAAAAACATCTAATCAGGATATTCGTGTAGTTAAAACTTCCCAAACTACTGATATAAATAAATTAATCAAAGAGTTGATCGATCAAAGAAATAGTAATATTCAGGTTTTTGATCATCAAGGCAATATTGCACTCATTAATATCCGTAAAGAGCAAGTATGGGTAGACCCAGAACGTAAAACCAATAGCACAGACAATTCACTCAACTATACTTATGCAACGATGCAAAAAGTGCAAAGTGTAGATTCAACGCAAGGTCAAGATCTAAAAAATTGGTTGTGGAATTTATTGTGGAATTCACCGCAATTATTAAAAGAGCAAAATGTAAATACTTTTTATAAATTAAAGTTTTGGCCACAACCGCAATCTGCTTATGATCGACAAAATGTATTTAAAATAGCAGCATGTTTTGAAAAAGGTGCGAGTATCAGCCAAGTTGAAAAAAAAATTAGAAATTAAACTTTCTATTATTCAACAATTTGTGGCTGTTGCCGTTTTGATCGATGCTGTAAAAGAAATTCCTGAGACAGATGCAAAGTTAGTCCTTAAAACTGAGAAATCTGAAGGCGTATTAAAAGGTTTCTTTGGTAAACTCAGACGAAAACTCGGTCTATAAGATATATTAAAGTTTTATAAAAATTTTAATTTAAAAATTAAAGTTGTTAATCGTCCATGAATTGGACAAGGGAGAAAAAATTGATCTTACAGAAATACAAAATTGTATTTGGTGGTACTATGGGGGCAGGTAAGACTGAAGCCATTAAATCACTTTCTGAGGTTTCAGTACTTTCAACTGAAGCATTAAATACAGATCAAGACGCACATACCAAGGCTTTAACAACGGTAGGTATTGATTATGGCGAAATCAAACTTGAAGATGGGGTTGTGGTTGGTTTGTATGGTACGCCAGGGCAAGACCGTTTTGATTTTATTTGGTCAGTGATCTGTAAAGGTGCAATTGGTGCAATAGTATTGATCGATCATTCACGAAAAAATGCCTTAGATGATTTGAAATTCTATCTTGAATCTTTTAAAGCACATGTGGGAAATATTATTGTCGGTATTACCCATGTGGATGAAAATCCGCAAAGTCTATTAAAAATTTACCGTGATTTTAGTGAGATGGAAAATTACGATTTGCCAATTTTTGCAGTTGATGCACGTAAAAAAGATGATGTGTTGCTTGTGGTTGAAGCATTGATTGCACGTGCTGAAATTGAAATATCCTAAGTGTGTAAACAGTTAAAATAATATTGTCGGGTTTGTGGTTTGAGTTGTGATTTATAACGAAAATGTTGCATTAAAACCCGATTTTTATTTAAATGGTTATGTATAAAAATAACAAAAAATATGATTCTTGAATGTGTGAAATTACACGATCTACATGAAAAAATAATCATGCAATTTTAAACAATATTTTAAGAAGAAATGTCATAAGGTATTTATCATTTAATTTAACAGATACGTTATATATTTAACTGTGCACTTTTGAATGCTAACGATGCTTGTTGTATAAGATTTAAATCAGGAAAAAAGCCAAATTTTTGCATGATCAATTTTTGTAAGCATCGTAATTTTTTTGTCTTATGTATCGAAACATTATCTAATGGACGTAAAAGTTCATTGTTCTAGCGTGATGCTCTTTTTTGTCTAGGATTTAGAGTAAATATTTAAGTTATTCTTTGCATAAAGTACGATCAAAAGTATGATAATTGGATAAAATGAGCACCAAGATAATACACATATAAATAATTGCACAATAATAGTGCAATTAAAGGCGGCATTAAATATTTAAAACAAAGAAGTGTGTATGAAGATGGTGCATTTATAAATACGGCTTGTATAATAGTACGGGTATAAACAAATTAAAGCGTATTTTCTGATAAGGAATTCAACCTTTTAGCAAATATTCTTGAAGTTGGTATGGTAATTGCTTTATTAATACTAACTACTAACACGCACAATCACATGTGCAACAAAAAATCATCGGAGCAAAATGAGCATGGCGAACAAGGTCCTACAACTCATCCAAGAAAGTGGCGCAAAATGGGTCGATTTTCGCTTTACTGATACTAAGGGTAAAGAGCAACACGTAACTTATCCTTCGGATAGTATTGATGAAGATACTTTTGAAGACGGTAAAATGTTTGATGGTTCTTCAATTGCAGGTTGGAAGGGTATTGAAGCATCTGACATGATCTTGCGTCCAGATCCAGAATCATGTTTCTTAGACCCATTCTTTGCTGAAGCAACTGTTGTTGTAACATGTGATGTTATTGAACCTTCTACAGGTCAAGGCTATGAACGTGATCCACGTTCGATTGCTCGCCGTGCTGAAGAATATTTAAAATCAACAGGTATCGGTGATACTGCATTTTTTGGTCCAGAACCAGAGTTTTTTGTATTCGACGAAGTGAAATGGGACATTGACATGTCTGGCGCACGTCATACATTAATTGCTGAAGAAGCAGCTTGGTCAACAGGTAAAGACTATGAAGCGGGTAACTCTGGTCACCGTCCACGTGTGAAAGGTGGTTATTTCCCAGTTCCACCTGTTGATTCTTCACAAGATATGCGTGCTGAAATGTGTGCTCGTATCGAAGATATTATGGGACCTGGTCGTGTAGAAGTACATCACCATGAAGTTGCATCTTGCCAATTAGAAATTGGTGTAAGTTTCAACACTTTAGTTCGCAAAGCAGATGAAGTACAACAGTTCAAATATGCAGTTTGGAATGTTGCACATCAATTTGCAAAAACAGCAACCTTTATGCCTAAACCAATGGTAGGTGATAACGGTTCTGGTATGCATGTTCATATGTCAATCTCTAAAGATGGTAAGAACTTGTTTGCTGGTGATGAATATGCTGGTTTGTCAGAAATGGCATTGTATTTCATTGGCGGTGTAATCAAGCATGCACGTTCATTGAATGCGATCACAAACCCTTCTACAAACTCGTATAAGCGTTTAGTGCCACATTTTGAAGCACCAATTATGCTTGCTTACTCAGCGCGTAACCGTTCAGCTTCTATCCGTATTCCTTACGTTTCTAGCCCTAAAGGTAAACGTATTGAAGCACGTTTCCCTGACCCAATGATGAACCCGTACTTAGGTTTTGCTGCATTGTTAATGGCTGGTCTTGATGGTATTCAAAATAAGATCCATCCAGGTGAAGCTGCTGATAAGAACTTGTATGACCTTCCTCCTGAAGAAGAAGCAAAAATCCCAACAGTTGCACATAGCTTAGATATGGCGCTTGAAGCTCTTGCTGCGGATCATGATTACTTGTTGAAAGGTGGCGTGTTCACTAAAGATATGCTTGATGCATATATCGAGCTTAAAACTGAAGAAGTTCGTCGTTTAAATACAACAACGCATCCAGTTGAATTTGATATGTACTACAGCTTGTAATTCATAAGAATTATGCTTGTAAAAAAGACCCGCCTTGTGCGGGTTTTTTTGTATGATAGGTATATATAAGAGATTGATGGATTGAAATGGCACAACGTAAAAAACATATTGGATTTTTCCCATGGATTGATTGTAAAGACCATGAAAAAGGCTTTAAGCTGAATTTTTCTGAAGTGACTTATTTTGAAGTTGGACGTACTATTGAAGGGTATAAACAGGCTGAATTTGTTGCGTTAAGAAACCCTGAACTTGCTTTGAATTTTGATTATCCAAAAAGTTTTTACATCAGTGCAGATGGGATGATTTTAGTGAAAACACCACAAGGTAAGTTTGAGGTGATTGCAAAAACAGATAGTGCATAATTTATTTTTTGCATATGTTTTTATTGAAGTTATTATATTGATGAATATATGAATGCCAGAAAATGAGTGTTTTCGTTCAGTTTATGCAGGTTTAATTTCACAGGATGATTTATGCAATATGGTGCAATGCAACTGCTTTCCATGTGGATTAAAGATCGGCAAGTGCAAAATCAATCTGAACATACATTAGATGCTTATTTTCGTGATGTTTCAGGTTTTATTGACTTTTGTTATATGCGACACATTGAGCTTAATCAAATTGAAGCAGCGGATTTACGAGAATACCTCGCTTATAAAGTCGAAAAAGATCAATTAACTTCAAGCAGCCTACAGCGTCATCTGAGCTCGATTCGTCAGTTTATGAAATGGGCAAAGCAAGGGCATTATCTGGAAATGAATCCTGCGGATGATTTGCAGCTAAAAAGACAACCTCGACCATTGCCCGGTATGATTGATATTGAAACGGTCAATCAAATTATGGATCAAGCAGCCCCTGAAAAACCCTTAGAAAATCAATTATGGGTGCGTGATAAAGCCATTTTAGAGTTGTTGTATTCTAGTGGTTTACGTCTAGCAGAAATACAAGGTTTGAAAATTCGAGATCTTGATTTTAATCGACAACTCCTTAGAGTGACAGGGAAAGGTAACAAAACACGTATTATTCCTTTTGGAAGTAAAGCCAAACAAAGTTTGATTGATTGGTTGAAAGTTTATCGAATTTGGCAGGGAGAATTTGTGGCTGAATCTGCACTGTTTATTAGCCAAAAAGGAAATGCAATCACCCCGAGACAAATTGAGAATAGAGTAAAATATCAAGCACATCGTGCAGGAGTAAATGTAGATTTACATCCGCATTTATTACGTCATTGTTTTGCGAGTCATCTGTTGTCAAATAGTGGTGATTTACGTGCAGTGCAGGAAATGCTTGGACATAGTAATCTTACTACGACCCAAATTTATACCCATATTGATTTTGATCGATTAGCACAAGTTTATGATCAAGCACATCCAAGAGCAGTTAAAAAGTAGCTTTATATACCGCAATAAATGTGCAAATGACAAATTTTAGTTAATTAGAAGAGGGTGAAACTCTAAAATACACGGTCTCTTACAATTTACATGAATGCAGATTATTTGGCATTCTTTGAGTGTAAACTGAAATAGCAATAAAAAATCAAAACTTATATGACTAGAGAATATGCTTTGCATCTTTTATCAATAAAAAAGCCAAAAGGATAATTGTATTTTGTGGCGCTCTATTGTATATGTTTTAGGCAACGTGCGATGTGCACGATTTTTTCCATTTTTAAAAAAAGATGTTGAACATGTACTGGGTAATAAAATGATTCCTGAGCTTGAGCAAAAATATCAACAATTGACTGAAGCGCAAAAAGAAATTTTTCGTGGCTATGGATTACGTCAAGTTAAACATTTTGTGGAATTTAGTCTTCCGAAAATTGAGGCGACTTTACCACAACAAGGAAAAGTCCTAGGAATTAATGCGGAAGGTAAAGTGCAAGCATTAAATACTGAAACTCAAGAAGTATATTTATGGATTTCTGATCAACAATGGCAAGCAGCAAAAAGTGTGTCACAGCATGTGGATGCAAAGGAAGATTTTTTAGCAGTTTGGCAGATATTTGATTTAGAGCATCAAGATTTAATTTCACTCAGTCATATTCACCGAGATTTTTTAGCGGCTCAAAGTAGTTCTTCTTATTAGCATCTGTTTTTGAATATACAATTTCACTCTTGTTCGAGCGTAGTATAAATTCATGTCGTGTGATCTGATACAAGACATGTTGGGAAAGTCGATGGTTTTTTGCCAAGGCAGGATGATCAAAGTCATATAAATAAGTCATACCTAAACGTTGCATAACTTTGGCAGAAGCAAGATTAAGATGTGCTGTAAAAGCCACTAGAGTATCTAGATTTAATATTTCAAATGCAAAAGCGAGGCATGCTTCGGCGGCTTCGGTTGCATAACCTTGATGCCAATAGTGGTGTGCTAAACGCCAACCGACTTCAACACATGGGGAAAAGCTAAAGCGTTCGGGTTGTGCATGTAAAACAACAAAACCAATAAACTGTTGAGTTTGTTTTAACTCAACTGTCCAAAACCCCCATTGATTGTCCTGAATTAAATTATGAAAGCATATAGCCAATTGTTCACTTTCATCTGCTGTTAGGCATTTTGGAAAATATTGCATGACTTTGGGGTCAGCATTTAATTGTACAAAAGCTGGAACATCTGAGCGTTGCCATTGGCGTAAATATAAACGTTTGGTTTCAAGCTGGTAAGTCAACATTTTAAAATGACCTAAATGATTGTAGGTGTAAAAATATTTTACAGTAACTGTGCAGTAGCATGAGCTTAATCCTGTAGGTCGATCAAAAAAACAACTTTTTTGCATCAGATGAAGGTAATTTATTGAAGATATTTCGTTGTTTATCTAAAAGAATGCGGAAAATTAAAAAGAAAGTTGTGAGCAAACGTAAAAAATATTTAAAAAAATACCTAAATTTTCAGTTTTATATCTTAAATGACAATTTTTGATAAGCTGAATCAGTAATTTTGAGTGAAATTTTTTTTAAGATCATTTATTGGTTTTATATCTTAAGAAAGTTTAAAATAGCGTGATTGAAAATTTATTAAACCTTAAAAATCAATATTTAAAATTTTATTGAATAATAGCTAAAACAAAGTGAATTGTTTGAAAAAAATATTTTTGAACTGTGCGTTCAACTATTTTTACGCTTTTTTACATCACTTTAGTGAATTGTGACTTGACCGAAATGCCAAACACATTGCAAGATAGGACACCTAAATAATTTTAAATGAAGGGTTATGATAACTCTTCTTAACATTTACATTTGCTAAAACAGCCGAGGATTACATGAAGGCTCTTGTTGCTGTAAAACGTGTGGTTGATGCCAACGTTAAAGTTCGAGTTAAACCGGACAATAGTGGGGTAGACCTTACTAACGTTAAAATGTCAATTAACCCATTCGATGAAATCGCAGTGGAAGAAGCGGTTCGCTTAAAAGAAAAAGGAACTGTTTCTGAAATCGTTGTGGTTTCTATTGGCCCTAAAGAATCACAAGAACAAATCCGTTCTGCGATGGCATTAGGTGCGGACCGTGGTATCTTGGTTGAAGCTGATGATAGCCAACTGGGTGCTTTAGAAGTTGCTAAAATCTTAAAAGGTGTTGTTGAACAAGAACAACCACAACTCATCCTTTTAGGTAAACAAGCAATTGATGACGACTCTAACCAAGTTGGTCAGATGCTCGGTGCTTTACTTGGTTCAGGTCAAGGTACATTTGCTTCTGAAGTTAAAGTTGAAGGCGACAAAGTACAAGTAACACGTGAAGTGGATGGCGGTTTACAAACTGTTGAACTTGCACTTCCAGCAATTATTACGACTGACTTACGTTTGAATGAGCCACGTTATGCTGCGCTGCCAAACATTATGAAAGCACGTAAAAAGCCGCTTGATACGAAATCTCCTGCTGATTATGGTGTTACTTCAACGTCTAAACTTAAAACAGTTAAAGTTGAACCACCTGCAGAGCGTAAAGCTGGCGTACAAGTGAAATCTGTAGATGAGCTTGTTGAAAAATTAAAAAATGAAGCGAAAGTGATCTAATACAGAAGGATAAAATCATGAGTATTTTAGTTATCGCTGAGCACGACAATAAAGCACTTAACGGTGCAACATTAAACGTTGTTGCTGCGGCTCAAAAAATCGGTGGTGATATCACTGTATTGGTTGCAGGTTCTGGTGCTCAAGCAGTTGCTGATGCTGCTGCTAAAGTTGCTGGCGTAAGCAAAGTATTACTTGCTGATGATGCTGCTTATGCAAATCAATTGGCTGAAAACGTGGCTAAACTCGTAGCTTCTATCGGTGCGGGTTATTCTCACATCCTAGCTGCTTCTACAACGACGGGTAAGAACATTCTTCCACGTGCTGCTGCACTATTAGATGTAAGCATGATCACTGACATCATCGCTGTTGAAGGTCCTAAAACTTTCAAACGTCCAATCTATGCTGGTAACGCGATTGCGACTGTTCAATCTGACGAATCTATCGTTGTTGCAACTGTACGTGGTACTGCTTTTGATGCTGTTGCAAGCGACGGCGGTTCAGCTGCTGTTGAAGCAATTGCTTCAACAGGTGATGCTGGTATTTCTAAGTTCATTTCTGAAGAAATCGTGAAATCTGAACGTCCAGAATTAACAGCTGCGCGTATCGTTGTTTCAGGTGGTCGTGGTGTTGGTTCTGGTGAGAACTACCACAAAGTACTTGATCCACTTGCTGATAAGCTTGGTGCTGCTCAAGGTGCTTCACGTGCTGCGGTTGATGCTGGCTTCGTTCCTAATGACATGCAAGTTGGTCAAACAGGTAAAATCGTTGCGCCTGACCTATACATCGCTGTCGGTATTTCTGGTGCGATTCAGCACTTGGCGGGTATGAAAGATTCTAAAGTGATCGTAGCGATCAATAAAGATGAAGAAGCGCCAATCAATGCTGTAGCTGACTACTGGTTAGTCGGTGATTTGAATACTGTAGTTCCAGAGTTAGTTTCTAAACTTTAATTCTGAACTTTAAGTTTCAAAAAAGACGCTCTTAAGATATTAAGGGCGTTTTTTATTTAAATTAAAAATAGATAAGTTCAATGAACATAAATTTAAAATTTACACAAGATCATATTTTTAAAAGAATCATTGTTTTTCAATCAGCATTGTTCGTGGGCATGATGATGCTCGTAATGGTCTATGCTATGACAATAAATATGGCGGACGATCGCTTCGGTATGATTGTTTTTTCCATATTCGGTATAATATTGGCTTGTACGGCTTGTCTTTTACTGCAAGATGCTTTTAGAAAAGATCGATCTAAAAAATATTATCTACATTGGAGTCCTTGGATTGTGGTGTGGATTTATTGGGATTAATTATTTTAATTCTTGTCTATGTACTGTTTAGACTGAACGCTCTCATTGTAACTTTTGTATATCGATTGATTTTTGATGGGCAAAATATTTTAAAAAATTGGACTTACAGTTCCTGTAGGGGGATAAAAAGAGGATAAATAGAATGAAATGTCATAAGTGCAATGCTGAAAATATCAATGAAGCAGTCCGATGTGGAATCTGTGGTGTACGCTTAAAGCATCAGCAAGCTTTTGATGATTTCACAGGGAGTCATATCCGATCTTTAAACCGAGGCAAACGACAAAAGCAGCATATTTTGAATCAAGATGCGGATATAAAGCCATATCAACATTCAAATTCGAATCAATCGTTAAAGAACGAGCATAAAGCTAAAAATGAAATAAGAAAACTATTTGATATAACACAAGAAAAAATTTTACGGGCACAAGGTAGATTTGTGGAGCATCCATTAAAAAATAAGAAGGTATTTATTTATATTGTGTGGGCAGTGATCATTTTTGTATTGGCAATTCTTGATGGAATGAATAGTAACGCTATTCCCTAAAGTATAAATGCGTGATTGAAGCAAAATATGTTTTTTATGTTTATAGAAAAATAATGGCTTAAATCAGAACCTTTGATATTTGATGCTAAAACACAGAATATTTTTAAAGAAAAAATACTATTGCTGCTCAATGGTGGAGCATGTATTTAAGAGAATAATTCTAATAAAAATTATATGAAATGTGTTTTAAATAATGAAATATCTAAAAGTAATCAGTGATTTGTTTTAAAAAACAATTGTATTTTATAAGGCGATAAGTAATATAAACCTTGCTTCCAGAGAGGAAGAGTAATAATTCTTATAGGACATAAGATGAAACAGAATATTTTAAAAAAAATTGCGTTAATTGCTTTATTGGGAATGGGGTTGTTCGCACAAGTCTATGCTGCTAGTCCATTGGTGGGGTATTGGAAAAGCGTAGATGATCGCACAGGAGAGGCGTTGTCTATTATTGAAATCAAAAAGTTAGAAAATGGGACGTATGGCGGATTTATTGTCCATCGTTTTGCTGCTCCAGGTGGCGTGCCGTTGACACATTGTACAAAATGTCCTGAACCTTATAGAAATAAACCTTTAATCGGTATGCAGATTTTATCGGGTTTTATTGAAGATCCTAAAAAGCCAAATAACTTTATCCATGGTAAGGTTTTAGAGGCAAAGAGTGGTAAGATTTTTGAAGGAAAAGGGCAATTGGTTGCAGATGGTCGTCGCTTACGTTTAAGGGGTTTTATTGGGGTATCTATGTTAGGGCGTACCCAAGTGTGGGTTAAAGTGAATGACCCTCAAGCAGAGATTAATAAATAATAGGTTATTGATTTAACAGTGTTCACCCTTCTAACTTGTCTGAATCAAATAATTTAGAAGGTTAATTTTTCATCGCATTTAATTTTTGGCTCAATTGCCTTATTTTAGCTCTAAGATTTAAAATAAATTTTATTACCTGAGTCCATAGAGAAGTTTTTTGACTTATAAATTTTTAAAATATGAATTTTCCAATCATTTTGTCAGACTTTTTTATGAGGCTTTTGCTGAATTAATTTTATGATTGAAATGGACGAAAAATTGTCATTTAAATGCATAAATTTAACAAGATTTAGCGCTATTTAAAGCCACAAAAAGTGAAGTTTTTATGCTATAATTTTCGGCTGAATTTTAGATTTTGACTTATATTTTTAGGTCAAATTTTTGCAAGATTGACGATATAAATCGAGTAACTTTGTTGCTTGAAATAAGGAGTATGCATGAGCGTATCGGAAACTAGACCGATTGCCATTGAGGATGAACTCAAGCACTCATATCTAGACTATGCGATGAGCGTTATTGTCTCACGTGCATTACCAGATGTTCGCGATGGTCTAAAACCTGTTCATCGTCGTGTGCTATTCGCTATGCACGAGTTAGGCAACGACTATAACAAAGCGTATAAAAAATCTGCCCGTGTTGTCGGTGATGTCATCGGTAAGTATCACCCGCATGGTGACTTTGCTGTTTATGAAACAATTGTTCGGATGGCGCAAGATTTTAGTTTGCGTTATCAATTGGTAGATGGTCAAGGTAACTTCGGTTCGGTTGATGGTGACAGTGCTGCGGCAATGCGTTATACCGAAGTACGTATGCGTAAATTGACCCATGAAATGTTGGCTGATTTAGAAAAAGATACAGTCGAATGGGAAGATAACTACGACGGTTCTGAGCGTATTCCTCAGGTGATGCCGACGCGTATTCCTAACTTGTTGATCAATGGTGTTACAGGTATTGCAGTGGGCATGGCCACCAATATGGCGCCACACAATATGACGGAAGTCATTAATGCGTGCTTGGCATATGCAGAAAATCCTCAAATTTCAATTGAAGGATTGATGCAACATATTTCTGGTCCAGATTTCCCTACAGGTGGTATTATTTATGGGAAATCAGGCATTGTAGATGCTTACCGTACAGGTAAAGGACGTTTACATATTCGTGGTAAATATCATTTTGAAGAAGACCAAAAAACGGGTCGTACCACAATCGTCTTTACTGAAATTCCGTATCAGGTCAATAAAGCAAAAACCATTGAGCGTATTGCTGAATTGGTGAAAGAGAAAAAACTTGAAGGGATTTCAGAACTTCGTGATGAATCTGACAAAGAAGGGATGCGTATTGCAATCGATTTAAAGCGTGGAGAAAACGCTGAAGTGATTGTAAACAACCTATTCTTAAATACACAGCTTGAAAATTCATTCAGTATCAACATGGTTTGTCTTGATAATGGACAACCTAAGTTAATGAATTTGAAAGATATCATTGCGGCATTTATTCGTCATCGTCAAGAAGTGGTAACACGTCGTACGATGTTTGAATTGCGTAAAGCACGTGAACGAGGTCATATCTTAGAAGGTTTGACTGTTGCTTTAGCCAATATTGATGAAATTATTGAAACCATCAAGACTTCGGCAAATCCACAAGAAGCACGTGAACGTTTGCAAGCGGGTGAATGGGCAGGGGGTAATGTACTTGCCTTGCTTGAAAAAGCGGGTGCAATTTCTGTACGCCCTGAAGAGATTGAGGGTGAGGATCCAAATCGTCCATTTGGTTTAGATGGCGCAATTTATCGTTTATCACCTGCACAAGTTGGTGCGATTTTAGAATTACGTTTGCATCGTTTAACGGGTCTTGAACAAGATAAGTTACAAGCGGAATATTCTGAGATTCTAGCGCAAATTGCTGAACTTACAGCAATTTTAAATGACTTTAATTTATTGATGGGCGTGATTAAAGAAGAACTTGCTTTGATCTTGCAACAATATGGCGATGCTCGTAAAACAGCAATCGTTGAGTCACGTATTGACTTCTCTCGTGAAGATTTAATTCCAGAAGAGCAAGTTGTATTGACTGTTTCTAAAACAGGTTATGCGAAAACTCAACCATTGTCAGACTACGCTGCACAGCGTCGTGGTGGACGTGGTAAATCAGCAACTTCGATGAAAGAAGACGATTATATTCAACATTTAATCGTGACATCGAACCATGCAACCGTGCTTTGTTTTACCAATGTCGGTAAGGTTTACCGTCTGAAAGTATTTGAAGTACCGCAAGCTTCGCGTGGTGCGAAAGGTCGTCCGATGGTGAACTTATTGCCATTGGACGCTGAGGAAACCATTACAGCAATTCTTCCTGTGATTGATGCACCGAAGAAATTTACTGAGCGTTTAGCTGAGTTTAGAAGTTTTACGCGTGCCAATGTTGCGAAGCTTCGTGAAAATTCAGTTATTGATTCGCATTATGAAGCATTGAAAGCTGCTTTTGCTGAATTGGGTGAAAACCCTGATGACTTGTCTGATGCTTTACGTAAGCAGTTGAAAGAAATAGGTTTAGAGCTTTCAACAACAGATGTACAAGATGATTTAATTGCAGAATTTGCTGAACGTGTTGAAAGTGTTCGTAAAAACTTCTATGTGTTTATGGCAACCGCTTCAGGTACAGTAAAACGTGTTGAATTAGAACAATTTAGTAATGTTCGTTCAAATGGTTTACGTGCTATTGAGCTGAAAGACGAAGATACCTTGATTGGTGTTGCAATTACGGATGGTGAACAGCAAATTATGTTGTTCTCAAACGAAGGTAAGGCAATTCGTTTCTCTGAAACAGATGCGCGTGTGATGGGACGTACTGCGAAAGGTGTTCGTGGTATGCGTGTGACATTAGCAGCTGCACAAGCGGATGAAGACGTAGAAACAGATGTAGATTCTGAAGATGAAGATTCTTCAGATTCAAGTTTCGTGAGCCGTATTGTTTCACTCGTTGTTGTTCCTGAAACGGGTGAAGTATTATGTGCTTCTGCCAATGGTTATGGTAAACGTACTTCTGTCGATGACTTCCCAACCAAGAAACGTGGTGGGAAAGGTGTTATTGCCATTAAGACTTCTGAGCGTAATGGTGAATTGGTCGGTGCTGTAGCAATTGACGTCACCAAAGAGGTGATGTTGATTTCTGATGGTGGTACTTTAGTGCGTACTCGTGCTTCTGAAATTGCACAAACAGGTCGTAATGCACAAGGTGTTCGTCTCATCCGTTTAGGTAATGAAGAAATCTTGGTTGGCGTTGTTGCGGTTGAAGCGGTTGAAGAAGATGAAGAAATTTTAGAGTCAGTTGAAACCATTGATGGTGAAGCATTAGTGGATCAAGAAAAGCTGGTGATTGATGAAACAATCATGGAAGAAGGTGACACTGATTCTATTGATAATGACATTGATGAGTAATTTGTAGTTATTGAGAAAGGGCGCTGCGGCGCTCTTTTTTATTGCATATCACTTTAAATATTTATCATTTTAATTTATAGATGAGTTTTATTTGTAGTTATATCTGTGATAACTTGGTTTCTTAATGAAAGTTAAATGCTTTTATGAAAATAAACTGGGATTTGAATGAAGAATATTTTACTTATTTTGTGTTTAAGTTTGCCATTAATGGCGTGTGAAAAAGTTGGCAATGCGGTGCTTGAAAAGGCAATCGGTGAAATTCCAGAAAGTAGTGCAGTACAAGATGCTAAGGCGCAACAACTCTTTACGGCATTGGTTGAAAAAAACGAGATTAAGGTTTATCAGTTAGTCGAACTCGATGTTCATAAATTATTAAATAATAATCCACAAGTGCTGCCAGAAATTTTTGAAATAATGCCTGACCATGTGATTGAGCCAAAAGAGGTGGTGTATCGTGCAAAAACAGTTGATTTAAAAGTAGGTAAAATATTTTCAGTGACTTATTATTATGATTATCCTGACAAACCTATTCGTTTTACGGTGATATTTAAAGGGCATGAGGGCGGTGCAAAAGTATTAGGACTTTTTGTGACACCCGATCAAATACAACAAGTCACTGAAACAGAATAAACAAAAGAAATAACTTAGCTAAAAATATGAATAATGAACAGATAGAAAAACCAGATGTGAAAGGAGAATTAAAAGTCATTTTTGTTATTTTATGCGCGATTATTTGGTTTAGTGTGATGTTTAGTGAATATCGTACAGCATATTTAGCTGCATTGACTGAATATGAAATCAGTTATAAATTAAATTGGACATTAGAAAAAGAATTAGAAGTTGAAGATCTTATTTTTAGTTTCCACTCTAAAAAAGGTAAAACGATAAAACCTAAAGCTCCAGAACTCATTGTTAAAAATAAAAAAACTGGACAAACTCTAGTGAGTCAACAATTTAGTTTTTTTAAAATTAACCGCCCTGAACTAAAGTTAATCTCTAATGCTGAATATTCTATAAGCTATCCTGAGTTTTATTATAGCCCTGATTATAGTGTGATGTTGAAACGTAAAAACTTATATTGGATCAGCAAAGCAACGGTGATTAGTGAGGGACAAGAAGCACGTATCTATTTTAAAAATGCAGATCCAAATTTTAAAAGATATAATAAAATCCGTTATACAAAAAACATGTATGTATTTTCTTTCATTTTAATTTTTATTATTGCTTCTAGCATTTGTATTGCATCTTTATTCAGTTGTTTGAAAGATTATAAAAACAATATTTCTTCAATAATAATCTATATTTTAGGATTAATTTTTGTTGTTTATTTTATATTTTACAAATTTATTTGGATATGGCTTCAAGTTGAGTTTAGGGTGTTTTAGAATTTAAAATAACTTGAGTATTATATTTGCAAAAAAATTGAAACCCTATGCTATTTTATTGGAAATAAACTGAGATGTTAAAATTAATTTATTATGTTCCCGAGTCACATTTAGAGACGACAAAAACAGCAATATTTGCAGCAGGCGCAGGTGGCATTGGAAATTATGAACATTGTGCATGGCAAGTGTTAGGCAAAGGGCAATTTAAACCTGTGCAAGGCGCACATCCATTTATTGGTGAGTTGGATCTTTTAGAGCAAATCCCTGAATGGCGTGTGGAAACGATTGTTCCTGAAGATAAAGCGAAAAAAGTGGCAAAAGCTTTAAAAGCAAGCCATCCTTATGAAGAGCCTGCTTTTGAGTTTATTCAGATGGTTGAGATTAATTGACATAAGTCAGTTGAAAAGCCCCCTCTCTTTACGAAACAATATTTCTCATCCCTCAACGGGAGAGAGGACTTTATTTTTAAACCTTTTCAATAAATAAATCACGATCAAAACGATACTGTGGGAAAAATACGCCATCTTTGGCACGTTCACCCGCGGCAATCACCATAACGGGATATTGTTGATCATTCAAATTTAAAATTTGACGTAGCATAGGTTCATCAAAGCCTTCCATCATGCAACTATCAAAACCATACGCGCGCAAAGCCAAGACAAAATTTTCGCAAGCCAATGCAGTGGTTTTTGCGGCCCAAAGCTGGGCATCAGCAGGATTAAAAGCAGTTACAGGCAATTGCTTATTCATACTACGGGCAATTTTAAATGCCACCTTTTTAAAATTACCCAAAGTGTTGAAATAACCCGTTTTATAGTTATACGGAATATATTTGTAATATTTTTGCACCGCTGGTGGTACTTCAGGAAATGGAAATTCACTGATATTACGTTTTGACATTTCATTGACACGATCGGTACGTGCGACACACACAATCAGTTCAGCAGCTGTTTTTGCAGCCAATTGACCTAAGCAAGCTTTGACCAATTGTGTTTTCTTCGCTTGATTTTGAACAACATAAAATGTCCAAGGCTGTAAATTAGAAGAGTTCGGTGCAAGCAAAGCTAAATCTAAGCATTGCTCTAAAATGTCGTTTGGAATTTGCTTTTCTGTAAATTTACGTACAGAGCGGCGACTTTGCAGAACAAGCTTAAAGTTATCCACATCAATATCTTGTGGAGCAGGTTCATAATAACGTTGTTTAGTTGAATTTTCTTGTGACATAAGATTTGCCTAAGATGAAAAATAAATTAGCATTTAAAATGAAAAAGCCACTGAATATTATGACTTCAGTGGCTTTGGCTCATCATATACTCAATTAGTTAAATTGAGAAAAATCGGGTTTACGTTTTTGCATAAATGCTGAAACAGCTTCTGCCATTTCAGGTGATTTGACACGGGTCATAAATATTTCAGCTTCATGATCTACACACTCAATGATTTGTTGTAAATTGTGTTTCATTAAGGCTTTACTTTGTTTTAATGAAGCCAATGGAAGTGAAGATAAATGGCGTGCTTGTGCTTCAGCATGTGCATAAGCATCTTCTACAATTTCGTTGACTAAGCCTGTGGCGAAAGCTTTTTCTGCATTAAATTTTTGTGCAGTAAAAATAAGCTCAGCCGCTTTATGATAACCTGCTTGTTGTACCAAAAGCTGTGTTGCGGCACCTTCAGGAGATAGACCTAGACTAACAAACGGCATTTGGAATAATGCTGTATTGTCGCTATAAACCAAATCTGCATGTAATAAAATAGTGACACCAATTCCAATGGCTACGCCGCGTACAGCGACAATCAATGGTTTAGAAAAACGAGCAGCCGACTTTAATAACACAAATGGCGGATTCATACCTGCTTTACGATCTAGAGGCTTTTGTGCAAAAGCCAAGAAGTCTTGCATATCATTACCAGCAGTAAAGTCATTGTCTTGACCGCGGAGAATGATATTGCGTACAGCATCATCATGATCGGCTTCATCCAATGCTTGCGCAATCCATAAATATAACTCGCCATAAAGTGCATTTTTTGCTTCAGGACGATTAATCGCTAAAGTGAGTGTGCCGTTGTCTAAATTTGCATTTAAATGTGGATGTGGCTGTTGAATACAACTGAGGGTCATCGTACTATCCTTGCTTTAAAATTCATTGGATTTTTATAACGCCATTATGTCGCATATTTTATGTGTAGACGCAAACTGGTCAGTTCATAAAAATGAGGACTATGATGCAATATTGTTTTGATTATCTGGTTTATATAGGTCGTTTTCAGCCTTTTCATTTGGCACATATGCAAACTATAAACATTGCATTAGCGCAAAGTCAAAATATAATTTTGGCATTAGGTTCGGCACAAAATGAGCGTAATATTAAAAATCCTTTTAGTGCTGAAGAACGTGAAAATATGATTCTCTCTAACTTTTCAGCTGAAAATCAAAAACGTATCCATTTTGTACATGTTATTGATGTTTATAATGATGTGAAATGGGTGAAATTGGTTAAATCTTTGGTCAATGAAGTGGTTAAACCTGATGATCGAGTGGGTTTAATTGGTCACTTTAAGGATGAATCTTCTTATTATTTACAGCTTTTTCCTGAATGGAAAATGGTTGAGTTAGATAGTTTGAAAGGGTCAATTTCAGCCACCCCACTCAGGGAAGCATACTTTCAGGGTGAAATTAAACAGGCTGAATTTCCGCTTGGAACAGTGGATTTTTTACAAAAATTTCAACACACTGATCATTATCAGCAACTCAAAGCTAAATTTGCAGCTCAAGATACATCGAATATTGAGCTTTAATCGAAAATTTTAAATATATACATTATTCTGATTCAAATAGATATTTACTCTGTTGAATCAGATGCTGTGTCAAAGCTTCGAGTTGAGGCGATTGTCGCTTCCAATGATGCCAATATAAAGGGATCTGTATTTGGGCAAAAGGCATTATTTCAATGAGTTGACCATTCTGAATGCGATTCTCAATTTGAAAGTCAGGCAGTAGACCATAACCAAAGCTCAATAAAATTGCTTCTGCAAAAGCCGTTGAAGATGGGACACTATGATAAGGAAACATAGTTTGAGTTAAGCCAAAATGTTGCGTTAAAATTTGCTGATGTAGTTGGTCTTTTTCATTAAAAATTACAGCAGGTGGGTGTATTTTTTAAAACTTCACGTGAAATATCATTTTTAAAATACTGCTGATAAAAAGCTTTACTTGCCACCATACGATAGGTCATTTTTCCTAAAGCATGTGTGTGACAACCATGCATAGCTGTTTTTTCGGTAGAAATACAGGCATTGACTAAACCTGCTTCGAGTAAATGATGGGTTTGAGTTTGATCATCAATTTTTAAATCTAATAAAATGTTCTGTTGTTGTACAGATTGTTGTAGTGCAGCCAATAACCATGTGGCTAAAGAGTCTGCATTGGTTGCGATTTTTAATTTATAAAAAGCAGATGCTTGATGTTTACCTTGAAAATTTTGTAATAGGTCACTTTCCATTAAGCGAATATGTTGTAGATGTTGTAATAGCGTTTGTCCCATTGGTGTGACACGGCAAGGACGCTCTCGTAAAATTAATACTTGTCCTAATTGTTTTTCTAATGTTTGTAGCCGTAATGTGACTGCTGAAGCTGTGATATTGAGTTGGATTGCAGCGAGTTCAAAACTTCCTGTTTCAGCAATGGCTAAAAATGCTTCACTTTGTTTGCTTTGTAACATATTTATAGCTCATTTTGGCTTTATTTAACTAAGAAAAATTTAGTTTGGATGAGATTTTCTAAGAATAATTTATTTTTGAATGGAAAACGAGATAATGACGACATTCAGTGATGTTATCGTATAGTTAAAATGCAATCATTTATTCATGGATTTGCGATTGGTATGAGTCTGATCGTGGCCATTGGGGCACAAAATGCCTTTGTTCTCAAACAAGGTTTAAAAAGACAATATGTATTTTGGGTATGTTTACTTTGTGCTACTTCTGATGCAATTTTAATTGCGCTAGGGGTAACAGGTTTTGCCCAAGTCATTCAAAGTTATCCGCAAATTTTGAGCATCACAAAATATTTTGGTGCTGCTTTTTTATTTATTTATGGTGCACAACATTTTTATGCTGCTGTAACGCAAAATCAAAGCTTATCTGCAAGTGATACTCAAGCAGAAAATGTGTGGAAGATTTTAGCCATTTGTGCTGCATTAACATGGTTAAATCCGCATGTTTATTTAGATACAGTGATTTTGTTGGGTTCAATTTCTACACAGTATGCAGCAACCAAAATGTATTTTGCTTTCGGTGCAATGACGGCTTCATTTATATTTTTCTTTGTCTTAGGATTTGGTGCAAGATTTTTGCAACCGATTTTTCAAAGGCCTCAAGCATGGAAAATTTTGGATATGATGATTGCTTTGATGATGTGGGCGATGGCTTTTAATTTGCTATTCAATTGAATTTGAATGACTCATCAACTTGTGATTATGAAATACATAGTGGATGTTCATATCAAAAATATTGATCAAAAACTTGAAGTAAACTCTCGTACTAAAGTCATTCATGTTGTACAAAATAAAAGCTTATTATTTAGTAAATAATAAGCTTTTATGCATAGGTAATTTTAAGATTTAAGGAATAGTTGCTTCATTCATATGACGCGCACCTTCTAGCAGCATACGAATCATAATCATGGTTTGTTCAGCCACTTCTTTACGTTCATGATTTGGCAGATCCAATACTTTTGCTCCCATGTTAAAGACCAATTGTGTAATGGCTTTAGCGACAAGCTCAGGATGAATGAGTTTATGCCGATTTAGTTTTTCTAAGCGAATTAAATCTTCTTGTAACTCTTGTTGAAAAAAAGCCAATTGTTGATCTACCGCATGTTTATATTGGATTGAACCTGTATAACCTTCACGTAATAATAGACTTAAATTTCCTTCGTCAGCATCTAGTTGTTCAATAAATACTTCAACAGAACTTCGAATAATGCTGCCATTTTTGGTTGCTTGTAAACGTGCTTGATGCAAAATTTGACGTAAGACACCGCCTGCACGGTCAATTAACTCAATTGCAAGTTCATCAATATCTTTAAAGTGTCGATAAAAACTATTGGGTGCAATGCCTGCTTCACGTGCAACTTCTCTTAAACTTAAAGAAGAAATACTTTTTTGTGGGCTAATTAAATTTAATGCAGCTTGAAAAAGCTCTTCTTTAGTAATGGTTGCTTTTCTGCCTACTGAACGCACAGATACTTTTTCAAGAGCAGAATCTGTGTCTTGAACGGAAATAGAATTTTCAGAGAGTGCAGAGCTTTGCTTCATAAATATCAAGTAAATTAAGTTATTTAACTATTATAGCCGTTGCGATTACATAAATGAAATGTCTAGATACAATACAAGTGTATATACAAATATATATACATATGTATAATAATTTAAATTCTATTGAGTGGTACGCCTCTGATGCATGCTATTGAAAAGCAAAAATCTCCTATAAATTCAATATTTGAAGTTGTATTGGGCATTCATGCAAGCAACTTCTGGCTACAAAAAATTAATCCTTTATGGTCAATTCAACAAGCACTTGGAAAAATTGTCCAAAAAGAACAAACCGCTGTTGATATGGTGAGTTTGACCATTCAAGTAAATCGTAATTTTAAACATGGGCAAGCAGGGCAACATCATCCCATCACGATTGAAATCAATGGTCGTCGCTATGAGCGTACTTACAGTTTGACTCAACTTGATAAACAACATGTTGTATTAACAGTAAAAAAAGTTGAAAAAGGTATCGTTAGTCAGTGGTTGAATGAACAAGCAAAAGTCGGAGATATTCTTGAGTTTGGTCAGCCTTATGGTGAAATGCAACTGCCAAACACAACCCAGCCACTTGTATTATTGGCTGCGGGAAGCGGCATTACACCAATGTATAGCTTGGTGAAAGATTTGCTTCAAAACAAAAAAAATAAAGAGCAAACCGTACATCTGCTGTATTGGGTAAAAAAACATGCCGATGTTGCATTTAAACAGCAGTTTGAACAATGGGCAGTACAATATCCAAACTTTAAATTTGATGTTTTTTATACACAAGATACGCCTAAAGATGCACGTTTAAATGTTGAATATTTACATTTGGTGAAAGACCTTACACAAAGTACAGTTTATGCTTGTGGTCCATCAGGTTTTGTCCGCACTGGGGAAAGTTTATTTCAGTCTGCACATGATTTTAAAAGTGAAGCCTTTAGCCTTACGCCGATCATTTCTGATGAAACAGGCTTTGTAAATGTGACTTTAACTCAGTCGAATAAGGTGCTGGCGATTCCAAAAGGTCAGTCTATTTTGGTGAGTTTAGAACAACAAAACATTAAACCACAGCATGGCTGCCGTATGGGAATTTGCAATAAGTGTGCATGTAATAAAGCCCAAGGTGCAACCAAAAATATGGTCAATGGTCAAGAAAACTCTGAACCTAACAATTTACTTAGAATTTGTGTAAATACTGCACAAACTGATTTAGTTATCGACATTTAAGCGAGTTTTATCATGAATATGCCAGTTAAAATTCAATATTTTACCAATCCTAAAAACCGTGAGTTAACTCAGTTTGAGTTAGATGAACTTGCCCGTGAACTTGATGCAATTAAGCAAGAAGTTCTTGATGATATTGGCGAAAAAGATGCGAAATACATTAAAAAGGTTTATGCAGCGATTCGCTATAGCAGTATTTTAGGGCGCGCTTGTCTTTTTGCAGGTTGGTTCCCACCAGCATGGTTGCTAGGCACAGGTTTACTTGGTTTTGCCAAAATCATGGAAAACATGGAGCTGGGTCATAATGTCATGCATGGGCAATATGATTGGATGAATGATCCACGTTTTAAGGGTACTGATTACGAGTGGGATATTGTCGGTACTTCTGATAATTGGCGTCAAACCCATAACTACAAGCACCATACCTATACCAATATTAAAGGCATGGATGACGATATTGGTTATGGTTTATTGCGTCTTTTCCCTGAACAGCGTTGGAAACCAGGCTATTTATTACAGCCTTTATACAGCATTCCATTTTGTTTGTTATTCCAATGGGGTGTTGCAATCCAAAATCTTGAAATTGGTAAAGTTTTTTATAAGCGTAAAACTTGGGCACAATTTAAAGAAGAATGGAAACCGACGCAGAAAAAAATAGGTAAGCAATTTTTTAAAGATTATGTATTTTTTCCTTTAATTGCAGGACCTGCGGCGTTGCCTGTGTTCACGGGCAATTTAGTTGCAAATGGCATTCGTAACGTTTGGACATTTAGTATTATCTTTTGTGGTCATTTCACTAAAGATGTAGAAGTTTTTCCTAAAACAGTATTACAAAATGAAAGCCGTGGACATTGGTATATGCGTCAAATTCGTGGTTCTTCGAACTTAACGGGTTCAGAAGCATTCCATATTCTGACGGGTCATTTAAGCCATCAAATTGAGCATCATTTATTTCCTGAAATTCCTGCACGTCGTTATCGTAAAATGGCACCGAAAGTACAGGCTGTATGTGAAAAATATGGTTTGAACTATAACAATGCAAGCTTATTCAAACAGTATGGTCAGGTACTTGGACGTATTGTCAAATATGCTTTTCCATTTAAAAAATAATCAGCATTCATTTTGAAATAAAACCGCTTTAGAGCGGTTTTTTTATTGGGAATAAGTTTGAGTGTTGTCATGATGATTAAGACGATAAATTGACTGTGCTCAGTATGAGCATTGAAGATTGAAAAAAGCATTAAAATAAAGACAAAGAGAATAGATCATAACCCATTCGCCCAATTAAAAAGACCAATAAAATCAAAAAGAAAATACGAATGAAACCACTGCCATATTTCATTGCCAACGCCGTACCTGTAATAGCTCCCAAAATATTACATACAGCAAGGACAACGGCTGCGAGCCAAATCACATGACCTGTTGGAATAAAGAAAAACATTGCGGCTGCATTGGTGGCAACATTGACGAGTTTTGCCGAAGCAGAGGCATTTAAAAAGTCAAAAGCAAAGACTTTGACAAATAAGAATAATAAAAAACTGCCTGTTCCGGGACCAAAAATACCATCATAAAAACCAATACATGCACCAAACAAAATGCCGAGCGCAATTTCCCTTTTCCCTGCTTGTAAAACGGTATGAACTTGCCCAAGATCTTTTTTGGCAAATGTATAAATGGCAATTGCAATCAGCAAAAAGAACACGATATAACGCATGAGTTCTTTGGGAATGAGCGAAACTGATATTGCTCCAAAGAAAGAAAATATAAATGCAGCAACCATGGTCGGTAAGATTAACTTCCAATTGATAGTTACTTTCTTAAAGTAAGCAAGTGCAGAAGACAATGTACCTGCCATTGCAATCATTTTATTGGTACCGAAAACAGTGGCTAAACTGTGTTTTGGCAAAGCATGCATGAGGGCAGGTAATTGGACTAAACCACCACCACCTACTGCTGCATCAATCAGCCCACCACAGAATGCGAAAAAGCCGAGACCCATTAAAAGGGTTTGATATTCCATGGTCAGCGCTGATATTTAAAGGAGATGTTGCGAGTTTATGCTAGAAGTATTTACAATGAAAGTCATAAAATTACTCAAGTCTCATGATTTGAGACTTGGTTGATCTAATGTGTAAGGCGATGCTTATTTTATATACCCTTTATCAATGAAAGGTCTAAAAATACGATAATAAATTGATAAGACCAGATTTAAAATCAAGTCTTTATATTTGTGCCATAACATGAGTCCAGAAAAATTGACCAATAATGCCAACAAAAAAGCACCAATCATATCGAGTGGAAAATGCACACCCACATAAATACGAGACCATGCCACTAACCACGCGACCAAAATCAGCAATTTACCCAATTCACGTTGTGATGAAAAATAGTAAGCAAAGGCGATACTACTAAAAATCGTCATGTGATTACTTGGAAATGAACCTGTCGGTTGATGTTGAATGAGGGTTTGACCGACTTCCATGACAAAAGGTCGTGGAGAATAAAAAAAATGTGAAATTAACTGACTCATTGACAGCGTCACACAAGTAAAAATGAATGCTTTTAAAATTTGTTTTTTGACTTGTTCATCGCCACGAAACCACAGGATGGCAAATACAACAATCATTAAATACAATAAATCATTAGCAATGAAAATCGCATAGTGCACCATAAAGGATGATGCATGTTCGGGCGCATTTAAAAGATTAAATATAGCAAAATTTAAATTTTCAATCGACATTAGAGGAAAGTTCAAGTAAAGCGACGGTAGGCTACTGTAAGCATCTTGTCATTAAAATGAAATATAGTGCTCACCTAAAGCCAACAATGTAACTCAAAATTTGAGAAGTATTTTGCGATTATTGAATAAAAAACAGTAGAACCATGGCTTGATCTACTGTTTTATAAGGTATGTGTGTTTCAAAAATAAGAAGACTTATTTAAATTGGATAGATCCATTGGCGTTGACAGTGATTTTAGATTCACCAGAAGCCATGTTTTGCCCACCTGCATCGGCTGCTTCAAATTTTGCCATGCTAGCGCGCGCTGCATAGAGCGGCTGAGGATAAGAATTATTGGTGTTGATATTTAAGCTCACCAAGTTATATGCCGATTTATTCCATGCCTGTGTCAAAATTTGTGCACGTTGCTGAAAGTTTTTGGAGGCTTCAACCATGAGTTCATTTTCAACTTTTTTTCGTTGCTCATCAGATACTGTAAAATTAATTGATTGAGTTTGGAAGCTTTGTTGTAACTCACTGATCAACTGGCTCGCGGCTTTAAAGTCTTTGCTTTCAATTTGAACTTCGGCACGACCACGCCATTCTTTTAATTTTTGGTTGTCATTGTCATAGACTGGGTAAGTGGTTTGAGAGCCTGTTTCAACTTTAACTTGTGGATATTTTTTGGCAATGCTCATGGCTTGGTTCATGAGCTGTGTGATTTGAGCAGACAATTCAGCAGGTTGTTTGTTGGTTTTTTCAATAAATAAGACAGCATGCATCTCATCATTAGAGACTTGACGCGTTGCATCTGCTTGTACATTGACAACATTATAGTTCAATGCGTCATTTTCTGCTGCCATAGTTAGGGTACTCAGTGTTGTTCCTAAAAGTAAAGTGGTTAAAGCTAAATAACGCATAGTTTTTCCTTAGAAGTATTCATTGAAATTCTTTATTTGATATTAAGCACAAGTCAGGGAGAGCTTTTGCATAATTTGTGGTGCATTTGTAATAATTTATACCAAGTTTGCAACAAATAATAAATTAAAATATGATATAAATTAGTGTGTTATTTATGTTTTGTAAAAAATAAATAGATTAAAATATTGTAGAAATTAAAAACGAGCAAATCATCGACTTTTCTTTGCTTTGTCACAGAGTATGATGATAATTATAGTATAGATGTTAATGAGCGTTTTTTTCGATAAACGAATAGGCGATAAGTACATAAAAGATATTTATTTTCTTGAAAAAAACTGTATTATCGCGCTCCTAGTTATGAATATTCAAAATCGCTCTAACTAGATTCTATAAAGCACCGAGTCAAAGGACCGCAAGTCACCCGACTTATTTCTTTCAACCCATATCAGAGATGGTAATTCGATATGAGCGTTACTTCTGTAAATCCTGCTGCCACTTCCACAAACGAATACTACTTGACTCGCCAAAGTCAGATGGAATCGAATGTTCGTAGTTATCCACGTAAATTACCGTTAGCGATAGCGGAAGCACATGGTTGTTGGGTTACCGATGTTGAAGGTACAAAGTACCTCGATTGTTTAGCTGGGGCAGGAACATTGGCTTTAGGCCATAATCATCCTGCGGTGATTAAAAGTATTCAGGACACTTTAGCAAGTGGTCTTCCTCTGCATACTTTAGATTTAACAACGCCTTTAAAAGATGCTTTTACTGAAGCACTTCTTGAACAGCTTCCAGGTGGTCAAGAAGAATATTGCTTACAGTTCTGTGGTCCATCTGGTGCAGATGGTACAGAAGCAGCAATTAAATTAGCGAAAACCTATACAGGTCGTAGCACAGTCATCAGTTTTTCTGGTGGTTACCACGGGATGACCCACGGTGCATTGGCGATGACAGGTAACTTATCTGCTAAAAATGCGGTCAATGGCTTAATGCCAGGCGTACAATTTATGCCATATCCGCATGAATACCGTTGCCCATTAGGCATTGGCGGTGAAGCAGGTGTAGATGCCTTAACGTATTACTTCGAAAACTTCATTGAAGATGTCGAAAGTGGTGTAACTAAACCAGCTGCTGTAATTCTTGAAGCAATTCAAGGTGAAGGTGGTGTGGTGACTGCACCTGTAAAATGGTTGCAAAAAATCCGTGAAGTGACAGAGCGTCACAACATCGTATTGATTTTAGACGAAGTTCAAGCGGGCTTTGCGCGTTCAGGTAAAATGTTTGCCTTTGAGCATGCGGGTATCGAACCTGATGTCGTTGTGATGTCGAAAGCAGTGGGTGGTAGCCTACCATTGGCTGTATTAGGAATTAAACGTAAGTTTGATGCTTGGCAACCTGCAGGTCACACGGGTACTTTCCGTGGTAACCAACTTGCTATGGGTACTGGTCTTGCAACCATTAAAACCATTAAAGAACAAAATCTTGCTCAAAACGCACAAGAACGTGGTGATTTCTTACAAGCTGAATTGAAAAAATTAGCGCAAGAATTCCCATGTATTGGTAATGTTCGTGGTCGTGGTTTAATGATCGGTATTGAAATCGTAGATGAACGTAAGCAAGCGGATCACATGGGTTCTCTTCCTGCAGATTCGCAATTGGCTGCTGCAATCCAAACTGCTTGTTTCAACAATAAATTATTGCTTGAAAAAGGTGGTCGTAGCGGCACAGTGATTCGTCTGCTTTGCCCATTGATCATCACTCAAGAAGAATGTGAAGAAGCTATTGCACGCTTTAAGAAAGCTGTTGCAGAAGCCCTTGTTGCAGTTCGAGGCGCGTAATTTATGGTAGATTTTGCAGAACATCGTAAAGCGTTACTCTGCAATGATGCTCAATCTATTGCTGACTATGAGTCAGCAATGGGTGAGGCGACCAAAGCGGTCGCAGCATGGTTGCAAAACGACAAAATGTATACAGGTGGTAGCATTAAAGAACTTCGCCAAGCGATTTCTTTTAACCCATCTAAAGAAGGTTTAGGTCTTCACCAATCGCTTGAGCGTATGGTTGAGTTATTCTTAAACAAAAGCTTAAAAGTACATCACCCACATTCTTTAGCACATTTGCATTGCCCAACCATGGTGACCAGTCAAATCGCTGAAGTGTTGATTAATGCAACGAACCAGTCGATGGACTCATGGGATCAAAGCCCTGCGGGTTCTTTGATGGAAGTTCAATTGATCGATTGGTTACGTCAAAAAGTGGGTTATGGTGCAGGTCAAGCAGGCGTGTTCACTTCTGGTGGTACACAATCTAACTTGATGGGCGTACTACTTGCTCGTGACTGGTGTATCGCAAAAAACTGGAAAGACGAAAACGGTAATCCGTGGTCGGTTCAGCGCGATGGCGTGCCAAATGAAGCAATGCGTAATGTCAAAGTCATTTGTTCTGAAAATGCGCATTTCTCTGTGCAAAAGAACATGGCAATGATGGGCATGGGTTTCCAATCAGTCGTGACAGTTCCTGTCAATGAAAATGCTCAGATGGATGTGGATGCACTGGAAAAAACCATGGCGCATTTGCAAGCTGAAGGCAAAATCGTGGCATGTGTGGTGGCAACTGCGGGCACAACCGATGCGGGTGCCATTGATCCACTGAAACAAATTCGTGAAATTACTACCAAATATGGCGCGTGGATGCATATCGATGCGGCATGGGGTGGTGCGTTGATTCTTTCAAATGACTACCGTTCAATGTTAGATGGTATTGAATTGTCAGATTCGATCACATTGGATTTCCATAAGCATTATTTCCAAAGCATTTCATGTGGTGCATTCTTGTTAAAAGATGAAGCGAACTATCGTTTCATGCACTACGAAGCTGAGTATTTAAACTCTGCTTATGATGAAGAGCATGGTGTTCCAAACTTAGTGTCTAAATCATTACAAACAACTCGTCGTTTTGATGCATTGAAATTGTGGATGACGATTGAGAACTTGGGTGAAGAGCTTTATGGTTCAATGATCGATCACGGTGTGAAACTTACACGTGAAGTTGCGGATTATATCAATGCAACAGACGGTCTAGAAATGTTGGTCGATCCACAATTTGCGTCTGTGTTGTTCCGTGTGATTCCTGAAGGTTATCCTGTGGAATTATTGGACTCTCTGAATCAAAACGTGGCAGATGAATTGTTTGCACGTGGTGAAGCCAATATTGGTGTGACCAAAGTGGGCAATGTTCAATCATTGAAAATGACCACTTTAAGTCCAGTGGCAACTTTAGAAAACGTACAGAATTTACTTGCTTTAGTGCTTGCAGAAGCTGATCGTATTAAAGATGCTATTGCGGATGGTAGTTATACGCCTGCAATTGATTAATCATTGTATTTATCAAAGAAAAACCCAGTTTTAGCACTGGGTTTTTTGATTTGAAAATAAAAGTTTGATTAACTCGTGTATTTCTCATTAAGTAAATTTAGATTTCATCATGATCTGATTCTTTTCTTTAAAATTTTTTAAAACAATGTAAGACTTTATGTGTCCAATAAAGTCACAAGACAACAAACGCTCTGTGACAAAATGTGAAAGTTGTTCCAAATTTTCAGCAACAACCTTGAGCATATAGTCTGCATCTCCACTTAAAGAAAAAGCCTCCTGAATTTGATCTTCACATTCAATTAAATCTTGAAAAGCCTGTTTTGATACAGCACCATGCGTACTTAAATTAACATGAACCATTGCCATAACGTTTATTCCGAGTGCTTGTGGAAGAATTCGGGCGCTATAACCTAAAATAATGCCTTTTTGTTCTAAGATCTGTCGACGTCTAGAACATTGTGAAGCTGATAATCCAATCGTGTCGCCAATTTCTTGATTGGTTAAACGTCCATTGCGTTGTAATGCTTGTATGATTTGCCAATCAAACTTATCCATTGCATAAAATCCTTTTATGATACACAGATCATGCATATTGCAAAAAATCTGTTTCTATTATGCATGAAATATAAAAATAAAATGCAATATTATTTTTATAAAGGGAATAATAATGTAAAGGAAAGTGAATATGTTAATAGAAATTGGTAAGTACCTGAATAAACGTTTACAAGAGCTTGGAATTAAACATGTTTTTGGTGTACCTGGTGATTTTAATTTATCTTATTTAGAGCAGATTGAAGAAGAGAAACAGCTTGATTTTGTTGGTAATTGCAACGAGCTCAATGCCGCTTATGCTGCTGATGGTTATGCACGAATCAACGGTTTTTCTGCGCTTGCAACCACATATGGTGTAGGAGACTTAAGTGCGATCAATGGGATTGCAGGTGCTTATACTGAAAATGTTGCGGTGGTTCATATCTCCGGGATTCCACCTTTGCATGCAGTAAAAAATGGTGCACTTTTACACCATACCTTGGTTGATGGTAATTATGACAATATCATGAACTGTATGCGAGAGTTTACAGTGGCGCAGACCCGTCTAACACCTGCAAATGCAGCCAAAGAAATAGACCGTGTATTGCAACAATGTTTTATCGAAAAACGACCTGTGCACATTCAACTTCCATCAGACATTACGCATGTCAAAATACAGGTGGAAGAGCAGCCTTTAAATTTTGTTATGCCAAAAAGTGATCCTGAATTACTTGAAAATGCAATTGAAACACTGGCGAATGCAATTGTGCATGCAAAAAGTCCAGTGCTTTTGATTGATAATGAAGCGCAAATCTTCCAAGTGACGCAGCTTGTGGAAAAATTAGCAAACCAATATGCAATTCCTTATGTGTGTTTAAGCACGGCGAAAAATATTGTTGATGAATCCTCGCAATTGTTCGCAGGTGTATATGTAGGCGCAGCAAGTCAGCCAATCGTCCGCCAATTGGTTGAAAATTCAGATTGTTTAATTGCAATTGGTGCACGATTTACAGATGTGGGTTCTGGTTATTTTAGCCATCAAATTAACCCCAAAACGTTTGTAGATATTAAGCAGTATGATTTAAATATTTTTGGTCAAAATTTTCCTGCAATTGAATTATCTGAATTATTGACTGCACTCTGTCATGCTTTACCGACTCGAAAAGTTCTCAAACCTGTATTAGAGGCAACGCCTTTTGTGCCACAAAGCATTCAAGCTTCACGAAAGCTTTCACATGATATTTTGTGGAAATATATTGGTGCATTTTTAAAAGAAAATGATGTAATCATTGGTGAAGTCGGTACTTCAAATTCTGCTCTATCAGGCATTAGATTGCCGAAAACAGCAAAATACATTGCTCAGCCAATCTGGGGTTCGATTGGTTATACCTTACCCGCATTATTAGGGGCAATGAAAGCAGCACCAAAACGTCGTCATGTTTTATTTATTGGTGATGGTTCTATACAACTGACCATGCAAGAACTTTCAACGATTATTCGACATGATCTTAAGCCGATTATTTTTGTCATTAATAATGGCGGTTATACCATTGAGCGTTTGATCTTAGGAGAAAAGGCAGCTTATAACGACATTCAAAACTGGAAATATACCGAAATGGTTCATGTATTTAATGGGAAAAATACCTATGAAACATGTACCGTGGAAACAGTCTTAGAGCTTGAGCAAGCCTTAGAAAAAATTAATGATCATCAGCATTTATCATTTATTGAATTAAAACTCCCCGCGATGGATGCGCCACTTAGCCTACAAAAATTTGCCGATGTTGTAGCTCGTTATGATTATGGTGATCATGCTTACCAAAAACTAAAAATGTCTGAACCATATGTGAAATGTCAGGATGTGATTTCGTTTTGACGCAAAGAGGAAATGTAGTAGCAGTGCTACATTTCCTCTTCTTTTTTATTTTCCAATTCAAGTTATTTCTAAAATGTGATGCTAATCAAACTGTGATCTTTAAGGTATGAGCTGTTAAAGATCATTTCTTCTAAAAAAGTTGTCACGGATATGACAACACAGGAGTTAATATGGAAATTCAGGAAAAAAATACGCTAAAAAAAGAGCTTTCCAATCGTCATATTCAATTGATTGCACTTGGTGGTGCAATCGGAACAGGTTTATTTCTTGGACTTTCTCAAACCATTAAGCTTGCAGGACCTTCAGTATTATTAGGTTATGCTTTGGCGGGTGTGATTGCATTTTTGATCATGCGACAACTCGGTGAAATGGTCGTACATGAGCCTGTCAGTGGTTCTTTTAGTTATTTTGCCAATAAATATTTAGGTAAAATGGCTGGCTTTATGTCAGGTTGGAATTATTGGGTGCTGTATGTTTTGGTCAGTATGGCAGAGCTTTCTGCGATTGGTACATTTATACATTTTTGGTGGCCCGAAATTCCAACATGGTTAACAGCACTGTTCTTTTTTATTTTGATCAATGGGATTAACCTCATTGATGTGAAGTTTTTTGGTGAATCTGAATTTTTATTTTCAATGATTAAAATCATAGCGATTTTAAGCATGATTGGTTTTGGTGCTTATTTATTATTAAGTGGACAGGCAGGTCCACAGGCAAGCGTGAGTAATCTTTGGCAATTTGGTGGTTTTTTCCCCAATGGTGCACATGGTTTTATCATGGCAATGGCAATGATTATGTTTGCTTTTGGTGGGCTTGAGTTGATTGGAATCACGGCGGCAGAAACCAAAAATCCTCAGAAAACCATTCCGAAAGCAGTTAATCAAATTGTATATCGTGTCCTGATTTTTTATGTGGGTGCAATTGGGATTTTACTTTGTCTATATCCATGGAATCAGGTTGCACAAGGTGGCAGCCCATTTGTATTAATTTTCCAATCTTTAAATAGTGGTGGCGTGGCCAATGTTTTAAATTTTGTGGTGTTGATTGCCGCGATCTCAGTTTATAACAGTTGTATTTATTGTAATACACGAATGTTACATGGTTTGGCGGAACAGGGGAATGCACCTAAATTTCTTAAGAAAGTAAATAAACGTGGCATTCCTGTGAATGCTGTTCTATTGTCATCGGCTGTGACAGCACTTTGTGTTTTGATCAATTACATCATGCCAAGCAAAGCGTTTGAGCTTTTAATGATGTTGGTGGTCTCTGCATTAGTGATTAACTGGTTAATGATTTCGATTACACATTTAAAATTTAGAAAAGTGATGTTAAGTACAAGTGAGCAGACTGCATTTAACAGTTTGTTCGCACCGTGGTCAAATTATCTCACGATTGCTTTTGTATTCTTTATTTTGATTGTGATGAGCTTTACACCAGATATGCGCATAGCAGTGGTGATGATTCCTGTGTGGTTGGTATTTTTAGGCTTTATGTATATGGCGAAATACCGCAAGAAAGCCGCAATCATGCCTGAAGTCGGTATTTCTCGCTAAATAAAAGTTATCGCTTTGTGGTTGATATTTAACCGAGATTGTTTTATAGAATCATCCTTCGCAATAGGTTGAACCGTTTAGAAAAACCGAGTGAATTTATTCGCTCGGTTTTTTATGCTTATGTATTTTAAAAAGGTATTGATCATTTATTGATGATTTTATTTTTTATTTTAAAGCGATCATGCATCGTGATATTGTTAAACACTTGTTTTAATCATTTAAATTTAAAGTATTTATGCCAATAAAGACCGTTGAAACCTGGCTACATTTAACCACGCAAAAAAATCAGCAGGTGATGCGTAATGTTGCTCGTTTATGGAATATTGGTGAAAAAGCACGCGATCCCCAAGAGATTTTAGATGCTTTACACCCGTGGGGAGAGTGTAAAGATTTATATTTCCACAATTTTATTGCCCATTTATTCATAGTTTTAGGTGTTTTTATTCTGATTTTTGGTTGGATGATTGATGTTTATATTCCCTTTGCTTTGACTTTCTTGGTCGCTATGTTGTGTTTATTTTTTGCTTATTTAATTTATGAACCTCGTTCACCGATTGAAGAAGTAATACAGTTTTTAGAAAAACGCATGTTGATGTTAAAATATGATTTACAGTTCAATCGTGTACCATCTTTTTTGCCGCAAAGTAGCAACTCGCTTTTGGTTATGAGTAAATTAAAGCAATCTTTTCCTTTATTTTCAAAAGGAAATGCGATAAATGAAATTATTCAATACATTGCTACAACATGGGAATTTGAACATAAAAAATATCCAGTCTTATTGTTTCATTATTATTACATCAATGAATTGCCAATGAGTCAGTTCAATAAAGATCAGAATAAAACGCAAGGGATACGTAAAGATCAGTGGGGCGCTTTTGTATTTGCTACACCCCGTTTGGGCTTTGCTGCAAGTAATCAGCGTCACGCATTTTTTGAACCCTATACACAAAAATGGTCAACCAGTGATATTTTAGTGAATGAAAATCTAAACATCTTTGGACATGATCAGAATCAACTTGCACGTCATATTAGCCCAATGATGACTTTAAAATTGAGTGATTTTTTTCAAGATTATTCAGGTGAAGTTGTATTTCATTTTGAAGAAGATATGCTGTGCTATATGGGGGATCAAAATTTGTTGCAACATCGTCAAAATATCGAAAAAATTCGAGATGTTTCGCAATTAAGAGGACATTTACGTACTTTGCGTATGCCTGAATATGAACGCTTTCAGCAACACATGCTAAACTTAATTTCATAATCAATAAGGAAAACAATATGGGCTGGTTTATTTTTATTGCAATTTTTGTCCTTATGTTTATTTGGGGAATTGCTATCCGTAATAATATTGTTCGTTATTTTAATGCGACCAAACGAGCTTGGGCTGAAGTGGCAAATTTTGAAGTACAAAAAGCCAAAATTTTAGGCAATCTAGAACAAGTTTTGACAAAATATACTGAGTTCGAAAAATCGACTTTAGAAAAAGTCACTGAATTACGTCAACAAATTTTACATCTCAATTTGAATCATACAGATGTTTCCCAATTGCAACATATTGAAAAGCTCAGTCAAGATTTGATAAAAAATTTAAATGTCGTGGTAGAAAATTATCCTGAACTCAAAGCAGATCAGATTTATCTAAAAATGATGGGCGAGATTCAAGAGCAGAATGAAAATGTGGGCGCAGCCATTACGATTTTTAATCGAAATGTTGAAGCATTTAACAATACAATTCAAGTTTTTCCCAACAATTTAATTAATACACTGACCTTATCAAAAAAGGCAATACGTCCATTTTCAGATCCAATTTTGTTGAAAAATTTTGATTATCGACCAAATTTTTAAAATTTAAAACACACCGTTTTAGCCTATGGTTGATGTGAGTAATCGCTTATGGATGAAGAATTGATTAACTCACATTTTTGTAAAAAATAATAAAATCGAGTTTATTGTTAAATATCCAAAAACTGCATGATCTTTGCGGTGTTTGGAAATTGTTCAATATTTATATTCATGATTATCTATTCCTATCTTTAGAAATGCTCAATGAATGAGCTTTCAAAATAAAAATATGCGAAAAATGTCATAAAAATTATGATGTTTGTACAAGGATTAAAAGGATATTGTCATGAAGACATTAGAGCAAGCGCATCAAGATTTTGATTATGAAGCATTGATTTCAAAAAGTTTAGTGGGTACACCACAAGCACTGAATGCGTACATAGAATGCTGTGAACGTTATGTTGGCTCAGATAAAGTTGCGCTGATTTGGCAAGCGAAAGATGGTAGATCTGAACAATGGACGTTTGAGCAACTTGCGGAAGCTTCAGGAAAATTAGCCAATTACTTTCAGCATGTGGGGATTCAAACTGGGGATTGTATTGCAGGTTTATTGCCGCGTACGCCTGAGTTATTAATCACTATTTTGGCAACATGGCGAATGGGGGCAATTTATCAGCCTTTATTTACTGCTTTTGAGTCGAAAGCGATAGAGCATCGCCTTGATACTGCCAATACTCAATTGGTTGTGACCAATTCAGAGCAACGAAGTAAATTAAATCATATTGAAGTTGCACAAATTTTAACGGTTTATACAGATCAACATGAGAAAAGAATTGACCCAGATTTTTGGCAAGAAGTGGGGCAACAAGATGCAGCATTTGAAGCTGTGCAACTTGGTTTTGATGATGATTTTTTAATGATGTTTACCTCAGGAACGACAGGTTTGGCAAAATCTGTTCCTGTTCCTTTAAAGGCAGTTTTGGCATTTAAAGAATATATGTTGCATGCAGTTGGATTAACTGAAGAAGATTCGTTTTGGAATTTAGCTGACCCTGGTTGGGCATATGGTTTGTATTATGGTATTACAGGTCCATTGGCATTAGGGCATAGCATCATTATGGATGAACGTGCATTTAGTGTAGATAATGCCTTAGAAATAATCAAAAAATACAAAGTCAGTAATTTAACAGGTTCACCAACCGCTTTTCGTATGTTCTTTGGCTTTAAAGAAAAATTTGATGCTTCAATTCAAACGCATTTGCGTGTGGTCAGTAGTGCAGGTGAACCCTTAACACCTGAAGTGATTCATTGGTTTAATCAAGATTTAAAGGTCAATATTTTTGATCAGTATGGGCAAACTGAATTGGGAATGGTGATTGGTAATCATCATGCTTTGCAGCATCCAATCAAGATCGGTTCAGCAGGTTTTGCAAATCCTGGGCATCGTTTTGCTGTACTCAATCAAAATCATGAAGAAGTCGAACGTGGTGGCATTGGAACATTGGCAATCGACTTTTCACAATCTCCTCTAACATGGTTTAAAGGTTATGGCGGTAATAACCGTAAATCATTTGTTGGGCATTATTATTTAACAGGCGATACGGTCAAACTCAATGAATTAGGTGGGATTGATTTTGTGGGTCGTGCTGATGATGTGATTACAACATCAGGCTATCGTGTAGGTCCTTTTGATGTTGAAAGTACACTTTTAGAATGTGTAGAAGTATTAGAGTCAGCAGTCATTGGTAAACCTGATGTAGAGCGTACTGAAATTGTCAAAGCCTTTGTGGTTTTAAAACCTCAAGTTGCGGCATCGGCTGCGTTAGCCATTCAATTACAAGATTATGTGCGTTCTCGTTTATCTAAGCATTCATATCCACGTGAGATCGAGTTTGTAGAGCGTTTACCAAAAACATCGAGTGGAAAAATTCAGCGTAATTTATTGAAACAACAAGAAATTGCAAAGTTACAGATGATGCAACAAGCCGTTTAAGTGTTTCAGAATTTCTCTAAGCACCCGAAATGGGTGCTTTGATTTCTGAATCTACCCTTTGATTCAAGTCGTAAAACGGTTTTTACAGGTTGACCATTTAATGCGGAAATTGCACACCACATTTGACACATTCAGCAATATGTAAATGTTGCATCTCATATTGAACGAAGTGATGTTTACAAAATAATTGTTTAAACGCTTTAAACATTTGCCATTTACTCCTTTTATAAAAAGATAAAAATGACCTAAATTCATTGAGCGAATGAAGCTGATTTGAATAAATTAGGCTGCTTAAGAAATTATTCTACATTATTTAAAAATATTGTCAAATTTCAATAATTTAAATTTAATTTAATGAGTGCTGAAAGTTAAATCTCCTAATCACAGTAGATCAACTATAATAATACCTCAACTGATCAAGATTCATCTGAAAAGGATATTCCAGTGGTAACAGAACTTGCGCTAGATTTGGAACTCAGTGATGCAGAAATGCATCTTTATTCACGTCAAATACTGCTTGATGGTTGGGATATTGAAGCGCAGGAAAAATTAAAACTTGCCAATGTGCTTATTGTGGGATGTGGCGGAATTGGTTGTACCACTGCTGAATTACTTGCACGTGCAGGTGTAGGGAAAATTACCCTGATTGATGCAGATACAATAGAAATGAGTAATTTACAACGACAAATTGCGTATAGTCAGCAAGATATTGGTTTTTATAAAGCCGAAATTTTGGCGAAACGACTGCAACAAATTAACCCTTTTATACAGGTTGAAAGTATTACAGAAAAACTCACATCAAAAAATGCTGAGCAACTCATTCATACTCAAGATTTAGTATTAGATGGTTGTGATAACTTTGAAACTCGCTATTTGGTGAATCAAATATGTACTCAGCATAATATTACTTTGATTAGTGCGTCTGCGATTGGTTTCCAAGGGCAATTGTTTATGGTGGCAGAGCATTCGGCATGTTATGAATGTCTATTTCCCAAAGAACAACATGCCAATGAAAGCTTACGTTGTGCTGATACAGGTGTTCTGGCAACGACACCGAATGTAATGGCAAGTTTGCAAGCACATCATGCACTTTTATATTTGGGTTTAAATCGGATGGCATTGAAACAAAAACTCTTACTTTGGGATGGCTTAACAATGAAACAACGAATTTTAAGCTTTGAAAAAGATCAAGATTGTGCAAACTGTCAGGCAAGCCATACTGCAAATGTCATTTAATTTGTTAAACTCAATCCCATTATTCTTATTCTTTGCTTGTACTTAGACATGATGAAAAACAAAATTTTCTTAGATGGACTGCGCTCCGTTGCCCGTGTCGGTGAAACGGCAGTGATTGCAGCAAAAGCGGGCATTAAATATGCCACTGAAAAACCAAGTCATGCAAAATTGATGCGAGAGACTTTCGAGTCTTTAGGCTCAACCTATATTAAACTCGGACAATTTGTTGCGAGTACACCTTCATTATTTCCACGTGAATATGTGGAAGAGTTTCAAGGCTGTCTAGATCAAACGCCTTATTTACCTTTTAGCTATGTGAAAACTGTGTTAGCTGAAGAGTTTGCGGGTCGTGATTTGACTGAGATTTTTGCTTCTATTGAAGAAAAGCCTTTAGCTTCAGCCTCTATTGCTCAAGTACACGCAGCAAAACTGGTCAGTGGCGAAGATGTTGTCATTAAAGTACAAAAACCAGGTGTAGAAACCATTCTTTATACCGATTTAAATGTACTGCATTGGGCAACGAAACTGCTTGAAAAAGCGGTGCCTAAAGTAAAATTTGCTTCATTGGCGGACATTGTGGATGAAATCAAAACACGTATGGTACGTGAGGTTGATTTTATTGAAGAGGCCAAAAACTTAGATGATTTTGTGAATTATTTAAATGTTTCACAAAATCAGGCCGCAACTGCACCAAAAGTTTATCACCAATATTCAACACGCCGTGTCTTAACCATGCAGCGTTTATATGGTGTGCCACTGACTGACTTTGAAGTTGTTAAAAAAGTGGCAAAAGACCCATCACAAGTATTAATTACCGCAATGAATACATGGTTTGGTAGTTTAATGATGTGTGAAAGTTTCCATGCCGATTTGCATGCAGGTAACCTGATGTTACTTGAAGATGGTCGTATAGGTTTTATTGATTTTGGCATTGTAGGTCAGTTAAACCCACAAGTATGGACAGCATGTATGGCATTTATGGATGCTTTACAACGTACTGACTATATTTTAATGGCTGAAAATATGCTGAAAATGGGCATGACAGATCAACAAATTGACACTAAAGTGCTTGCCGATGATTTGGAGCGTTTATTTAGTGGTGTATTATTGGCAGATCCGCAGCAAATCATGACCTCAAATCCGTCTGACCTCAATGACATTATGTTGGATATGGTGGCAGTCGGTGAGCGCCATGGCATTCGTTTCCCACGTGATTTTGCTTTATTATTTAAGCAAATGTTGTATTTTGATCGTTTTATGCGTGTTCTTGCGCCATATACTGATATTTATGCAGATCAACGTTTGCAAATGGTACAACATCTAGATCCTGCAACTTTATTGAAGCAGTGATTGAGTGTTCCTTCTTTTAAAATGGAAGTGATAAGGGAGTTTTTTATTAGAAAATTCCCTTAAATATCTCCTTTTTTAAAGGAGATATTTTTTAAAATTGAAATAGAGAATTTGAGTGTCATGGATGCAATTATTATTGAAGGTTTGAAAGTTGATACAGTTGTCGGCTGTTTTAATTGGGAGCGACAGATTATTCAACCTTTGATGCTAGATTTGACGATACATACATCTTTACAACAAGCAGCAGAGTCAGATGAGTTAGTGGATACGCTGAATTATGCAGAGATTTGTGAAATTTCAGCGCATGTTATTCAAGAGGCTGCCCCAAAATTAATCGAACATGCCGCAAAATTAGTGTTGAATGCACTTTTTACTACCTTTTCTGCAATCGAATCTATTATCATTGTGGTTCGTAAGCCTGCCATTATCCCGCAAGCAAATTCTGTAGGAATTCGTCTTGAACGCCACCGAAATGATTTTCGCCCTAGCACTCGCCAGTAATCATCAACCTAAGCACTATTTTCAAAATACTTTTGCTCAAATTTCAACTTTGGGCGAGGTGATCTTTTCCAATATTTACGTTATTCCTTGTCGTGATGGTGTTGGTGCAGAATATTGGAATGCAGCTTGTTTATTAAAAAGTACCTTATCTTTAGATGAAATACAGAAGATTTTAAAAAAAATGGAACAGGACTCAGGGCGAGTCAGACCTTCACACCAAATTTCTTTAGATATTGATTTGATTGCATGGGGCAAAGACTTAAGTGAAATGCAATTTAACCCCAAAAAATTACCGTTAGCTTTAGATGTAAAAATACCCATGCGCAATATTTGGGAAAATCCTATTTTTAATCATGCAATTCATCAATATCCGCAAGTGTATCTTCATTCTGAAGTTTGATTTTTTGTATATCTCGGTAAATCGCTATTCGCAATTGCTAGATTCACCATTTTATTAAGAAAAATTAAAATGTAATGTCCCGTTTTTAGCACAATTTTTTATTTTGGTATAACTAAATTATTGTTTGAATGATTTTTTTTGTTATTGTCTGATTTGTTTTTATACTTTATATCTTGAATAATTCGCGTGTAAATATATTTTTCATAGACCGCTTTTATAACTAGAGGAAGATGTTGGATGAAATCAGATCAGTAGCTTAAAGTTTATTGCTTTGAGATTGATTTGTAGATCTAACAAGATTCTTTAGAAAATTTTAAAAAATGCAAACATTGTCACAATTTTGGTGTTAAAATAGATGAAATTCACTATAACTAAGAAGCTTATGTTCAAGATTGCCGCATTATTTTTCATTACGACCATTTTTGCAGTCGGATATTGGACATATATCGATACAAATAAGCGTAAAGAGCAAAATATGCTTAAATTAATTCAAGAAGCCAATAAAACTATTTTAACGGTAGAAAATAATCCCCATAATAATATGCGTTAACAAAGTAATCTTCAAATTATGGTGTATGGTTGGCGATTTTTAAAAAATAAATAAACAATATGGTATAATTTGCCAACCGTATTTTAGATAAAGAACAGGCGAGCACTGAAGTGAGCTTGAAAATGGATAAAAGGCTGCATTTTTTGCAGCTTTTTTAGTTCAAAAAATCTTTATTATTTCTATCTTTTTGGTATGTAAATTGAATGTATTTCTTAGTTTTTTGAGAACATTTCGATTTATGCACAAAACCTTATCAACACATAGCTCAATTTTTATAGGGGCTCACCAATGACGACTCCAAATCCTTCTGCGGGTTTGCTTGAACGCTTATTCAAACTCAGTGAGAACAAAACTACGTTTAGAACTGAAATTCTTGCTGGTGTAACTACATTTTTGACCATGTGTTACATCATCATTGTGAATCCCTTAATTCTCTCTGAAACGGGGATGGACCATGGGGCTGTATTTGTCGCAACCTGCTTAGCTGCTGCAATTGGTTGTTTAGTGATGGGAATCGTGGCAAATTATCCTATCGCACTTGCACCCGGCATGGGGCTAAATGCGTACTTTACTTATTCAGTCTGTATCGGTATGGGCGTGCCTTGGCAAACAGCTTTAGCAGCAGTGTTTATGTCAGGTCTCATTTTTATTGCGATCAGCATGTTCAAAATTCGTGAAGCGATTGTCAATGCGATTCCGATGTCGTTGAAGTTTGCCATCGGTGGTGGGATTGGTTTGTTCCTTGCATTGGTTGCGCTCAAAAATGCAGGCATTATTGTTGATAATCAAGCGACGCTTGTAGGTTTGGGCGATTTAAAGCAACCGACTGTATTGTTGGCATTATTTGGCTTTTTCCTTGTCGTGATTATGCACCATTTTAAAGTACGCGGTGCGATCATCATCAGTATTTTAGTGATTACAGCATTATCTACGGTATTGGGTTATAACGAGTTTAAAGGTATAGTTGGTTCGATTCCATCGATTGCGCCAACGTTTATGCAAATGGATTTTGAAGGTCTGTTTACTGCGAGTTTGATTGGCGTCATTTTTGTATTTTTCTTGGTGGATCTATTTGACTCTACAGGGACGTTGGTTGGTGTTTCACATCGTGCTGGTTTACTCAAAGATGGTAAATTACCTCGTTTGAAAAAAGCCTTATTTGCCGATTCGACAGCTATTGTTGCGGGTGCTGCACTTGGTACTTCATCAACTACACCTTATATCGAATCTTCCGCAGGTGTGGCAGCAGGTGGACGTACAGGTTTAACGGCAGTTGTCGTAGGCTTGCTATTTATTGCCTGTTTATTCTTAGCACCTTTGGCACAGTCAGTTCCTGGTTTTGCCACTGCACCAGCATTGTTATTCGTTGGTGTGTTGATGATTCAAGGAATCACCAATATTGAATGGGATGACATTACTGAAGCTGTTCCTGCATTTTTAACTATTGTATTTATGCCATTTACCTATTCGATTGCAGATGGTATTGCGATGGGCTTTATTAGTTATGCATTGGTGAAATTATTCACAGGTAAAGCTGCAACTGTTCCATATATGGTATGGATTATTGCTGTACTTTGGGTGATTAAGTTCGTTGCATTTGGCGGCTAATTTTCGGTATTCAGAAAAGGGTGTAAACTCAGTTTGCACCCTTTTTTATTTTGAAATAAATGTAAATCTTATTGTGAAATTTGAGGATAAAACATGAATAGAAATGAACTCATACGTGCTTTGCCAAAGGCAGAATTACATGTGCATATTGAAGGAACGTTTGAGCCAGAACTCATGTTTGCGATTGCTCAGCGTAATCACATCGACATTCCTTATAAATCCGTTGAGGAAGTGAAACAAGCCTATAATTTTCATAATTTACAGTCTTTTCTAGATATTTATTATGCGGGTGCGGCTGTTCTGATTCATGAACAAGATTTTTATGATTTGGCTTGGGCATATTTTGAAAAATGTGCACAAGACAATGTTGTACATACAGAAATCTTCTTTGATCCACAGACTCATACTGATCGTGGTATAGCATTTGCAACCGTGATCAATGGTTTGCAACGTGCTTGTGATGATGCACGTGAAAAATTAAATATTAGTTCACATTTAATTATGTGTTTTTTACGACATTTAAGTGAAGAGGCGGCATTTGCAACTTTAGAACAAGCTATGCCTTATAAAGAGCAAATTATCGGTGTCGGGTTGGATTCAAGTGAAGTGGGGCATCCACCGTCTAAGTTTGAGCGTGTCTTTGCTAAAGCACGTGAAGCAGGCTTTTTGATTGTAGCCCATGCAGGTGAAGAAGGTCCTGCGGATTATGTGTGGCAAGCTTTGGATTTACTCAAAGTGAATCGCATCGATCACGGTGTACGTTCTGAAGAAGATCCTCAGCTTATGCAACGCCTCATTGCAGAAAAAATGCCTTTGACTGTTTGCCCACTGAGTAATTTAAAGTTATGTGTTGTGAATGATATGGCACAGCATAATATTCAGCGTTTATTACAGCAGGGCGTGCATGTGACGGTCAATTCAGATGATCCATCTTATTTTGGTGGGTATATGAATGATAATTTCTTTGCGATTGCAGATGCGCTAGATTTAAGTCATACAGAGCTGAAACAGCTTGCACAAAATTCTTTTGCAGCATCATTTATTTCTGATGCAGAAAAGCAAAAATGGAACAATCAAATCGATGCATTGGTATAAAACTCGGTTTATCCTAAGCATTAACAAGAAAGCAGTGTATTTACACTGCTTTTTTATGAGGAATTGAATGTGAAAATTTTTACCGCTTTAACATTATTAATGATTGTACCAATTACGGTGGGATGTGCCGATTCGGATTCTAAATCAGTGACACAAAAAATGTTAAAGCCATTAATTGAGCAACAATGTGCAACTGAACTCAAAAACTCAAAAGTTTGGCAGACATCATCATTATTTTGGAGCACGACACAACAAAGCAATGCGCAGCATAAAATTTGTGGCTGTGTCAGCGAAAATGCTTTAAATAATGTGGGCACTAAGGAGTTATGGGTTGCTTCAGTGAATGAATCTGCAAAAAATAAATTGATTGAAAAAGCAGTGGTGAATAGTTTGAAAGGATGTGCTGCTGAGATTTTTAAATAATAATTGTAGATGTAACTGTATAATTTCATTATTTTTTGCACTAAAAAGCACATCTAATGATGTGCTTTGATGTTTTAAACAAATTGTGCTTTATCTAGCTTAGTCACTTTGACGTGTCATACTGCGTAATACATTATCTTTATCAATAAAATGATGTTTTAACGCTGCGGCAATATGCCCAACTAAGAGTAAACCCGCTGCCCATGAAAGATAAATATGCAATGGTTTTACAATGTCCATTAAGTCGGGGTTGTCCTGAACTAATCTTGGGATTTCAAATAAATATAAAACAGGCACAGGATGTCCTGCGCTCCAACTAAATAAACAACCTGTAATAGGAAGAGCCAACAACATAAAATAAAGAGCCAAATGCCCTAAATGTGCGAATGTTTTCATTGCAGGTGACATGGTATTGGGTAGTGCAGGTGCAGGGTGCGTATAACGCCAAAAGATACGAATAACCACTAAGAAAAGAATCGTTGACGCAATATTTTTATGTAAAGTAATCACATCCCCTTTAAAGCTACCATCAGTTTCATAGCTTAAAAAATTACCACTATAAAAACCAATGAACCAAGCACTAATGAAAATAATTGCCATAATCCAATGTAGGCATTGGGCTGTTCTTGTGTAATATTTTGATTGTTGTGGCATTGAACCATGTTCCATAGATCTATTTAGAAGCATCATATTTATTTTTCAATACAAGATCACTATTAAAAATTCAACGAATTGTTTTGTATTTGCAACGCTCAGCTAAAGTGAATATAAAATGCTTGAAAATAGTACAAATTTTAGCAAATTACATTTTTATAGAAAATTACAGGTTTAAACTCTATAGCACTTTCGGCACAATACGCACACTGAATTTTCATAACAAGGAAAATATTGTGAAAAAATTAATTGCAGTGCTTGCGCCAATCGCGCTTATATTGACAGCTTGCGCATCGACTTCAGGTACAACTGGTACTTCTACAGCTGCGTCAACGACGCAACAACTTGGCACAGCAGCATTAAAAATTGCAATTAATGCAAAATGTACAACAGAACTGAATAATTTACCTGCATGGCAAACTGCAACCAAATTAATGACTATTGAGCAAAAAAACAATGTTCAAGGTGAAATTTGTGGTTGTGTAAGCGACAAAGCACCACAAAGCGTAACGGCGGTAGATTTAGCAACGGCTGCAATTGATCCAAATGCCCGTGCAACGATTGTATCAAATGCAGTGACCAAAACCATCAATGCATGTGTGGCAGAAGCTGTAAAATAATTTGTGTTATAATGCGCAGAGGCTGACAGGTTCAGCCTCTTTTTTTATGGGTGAAAAGCAGATGTTAATTGCGGGTGTTGATGAAGCGGGCAGAGGGCCTTTAGTCGGGGCTGTTGTGGCTGCGGCTGTGATTTTAGATCCAAACAATCCAATAGAAGGTTTGAATGATTCTAAAAAACTCACTGAAAAAAAACGTGAAAAGTTATTTAAAGAAATCCAAGAAAAAGCGTTAGCTTGGGCAATTGCAGAAGCATCACATACCGAGATTGACGAACTCAATATTTTACAAGCATCTTTATTGGCAATGCGTCGTGCAGTAGAGGCATTAGCACTTGTACCTGAGCATGTTCGTGTGGATGGCAATAAAGTCCCCCAAGGATTGCAGATGAGTTGCGATGCTGTAGTCGGTGGGGATGCACTGCACCCAGAAATCAGTGCAGCAAGTATTTTAGCTAAAGTGACGCGTGATCGTGAAATGGTTGAACTTGATGCTATTTATCCACAATACGGATTTGCCAAACATAAAGGTTATCCAACCAAAGCACATTTTGCAGCCATTGAAGCGCACGGTGTCATTGACCAGCATCGCCGAAGCTATGCTCCTGTCAAAAAAGCATTAAAATTATTTGAATAGTCTTCTAAATAAGTTGTATTTTGCTGTGCATAGATAAATTTAAAGCGGCCTCTTGAGCCGCTTTATACTTTCCCAACTAACAATAACTTAACGGTTAAAGTTATCATTATTTTGGGCATAATTATCTTCTTCAAATGAAGGTTGATAATCTTGATCAATGTGTTGCAAATGTTCGTGCATCGCACGTTCATGTTGAATGCGTTGATAAATTTCTTCACGATGGACAGAAACTTCTTTCGGTGCATTTACCCCAATACGAACTTGATTACCTTTGACACCAAGCACAGTAACACTGACTTGATCACCAATCATTAATGTTTCTCCGACACGACGGGTCAGAATCAGCATGTTTATCTCCTTGCAAAACGCTAAACCTGCAATGAATTTCTTTAGTTTAGAAAGCAACCTCGAAAACAGAGAGCATTTTAACAGAATAATGTGATCAAGTTTTCACTTTAAATCACTCTGGCGAAATTTTTTACAACCTCAGCACTTAATATAACAGAGCCACTATAAAAAACTATAGTGGCTCTATCATTTTCTAGGTCAAAATTGCCAATAATAGGTTAATTTTGATTAAATTTTAAGCGCGCGTGCTAGATTCGCCATGTTCACGATCTAAGCCAAATGCTGTATGTAATGTACGAACAGCAAGTTCTAAATAATTTTCTTCAATAATCACTGAAATTTTAATTTCAGAAGTTGAAATCATTAAGATATTAATGCCTTCATCTGCAAGCGCAGTAAACATTTTACTCGCAACACCTGCATGTGAGCGCATACCTACACCAACGATTGACACTTTTACGATGTCATCACGCGTTGCGACTTCACGTGCGTTAATTGCTTTTGCAGTATCTTCTAAAATTGTTTTGGCTTTTTTAAGTTCGCCACGGTTTACTGTAAATGTAAAGTCCGTTGTACCATCTTCTTCAACGTTTTGGATAATCATATCCACTTCAACATTTGCAGCACCAATCGGTGACAAAATTTTAGAGGCGATACCTGGTTCATCAGGCACACCTAAAATGGTTAATTTTGCTTCGTCACGGTTAAATGCGATACCTGAAATAATAGGATTTTCCATGTTGTCTTCCGCTTCAGTGGTGATTAGTGTTCCAACGTTCTTTTTAAAATCTTCGTCGAATGCGCCATCATCGTCATTATCAAAACTTGATAATACGCGTAAAGGCACTTGGTATTTTCCTGCAAATTCAACAGAACGAATTTGCAAAACTTTAGAACCAAGTGATGCCATTTCAAGCATTTCTTCAAATGAAATGCGATCAACTTTTTTGGCTTTTGGTGCGACACGTGGGTCAGTGGTATAAACACCATCTACATCTGTATAAATTTGGCATTCATCTGCTTTTAATGCAGCAGCAAGTGCAACACCTGAAGTGTCTGAACCACCACGACCTAATGTTGTGGTATTGCCTTCAGCATCAAAGCCTTGGAAACCTGCAACAACAATTACACGTCCTGCATCGAGATGCCCCGTCATGACATCCGTATCAATTGAGTCGATACGTGCTTTGGTGAATGCACTGTCAGTTTTAATACCAACTTGGCGACCCGTAAGTGATTTTGCTTCAACTCCAATGGAGTTAAGAGCCATAGACAACATTGCAATCGTTACCTGTTCACCTGTAGACACCATTTGGTCTAATTCACGTGGATCAGGGGTTTCGGTAATGGCTTTCGCTAAAGCCAATAAGCGGTTGGTTTCACCACTCATTGCTGATACAACCACAACCACCTTGTGGCCATGATCATGCCAACGCTTTACACGACGAGCAACATTTAAAATGCGCTCTGGAGTACCCATTGAAGTACCGCCATATTTTTGAACGATTAGTGCCATAACTATCCTTACCAAGTAAATAAGTCAAAAGACTTAACACTTACACATATTTGGAGTCTGAAAAAATACACAAACTCCAAAATACCACGTCGTACGTACACTTCAGTTAAGATAAATGCTGAAGTCTATACAGATATCGAATGTTGAAAAGTGAACAGAGATTGATATCACTTTTTCAACTTCGCTATTTTCATCCTGTTAATGGCTGTGAATTCAAAAGAAATTCTAGTTTTACAGGTTGCTATGTTGATTTGATTATAAGCTGCAAAGATTACAATCGTTTTATCGACATAGTTAAAAGGTAAATTTCATATTGAAAAAAGTATTTTCAGTTTATATAAGGCTTTGAATGTAAAAGCATATACAAAGCCTTATTGAATTATGAAATATTCAACCGATTATTTTTCTGCAATCCAAGTACTTAAATTTGTCATTACAGTTGCTAATTGATCACTGTATGGCGCACCACCTTGTGCCAGATCAGGTTTACCACCACCTTTACCACCAAGCTCTTGACCTAGGTGTTTAATGATGTCGCCTGCTTTTACAGTTGAAGTGAATTCTTTTGCGACAGAAGCGATTAGGCTCACTTTATCAGCATCAATACCAGCAATGACAATAATGGCATGATCGAGTTTAGATTTCACACCATCATGTAAATTACGTAATGCTTTTGCATCAGTATTTTGTACAGTGGTAATTAAAGTTTTACGACCTGCGATTTCTTGCACTTGATTAAGCAATTCATCTGCTTGGAAGTTTGCTAATTTTTGATTCAATTGCTCAATTTGTTTTTGCAAACTTGAAGCATTAGCAGCTAAATGCTCAATTTTCTCAACCGTTTGGTCTTTTTGCGCTTTGAGTAAATCATTGATATGAATAATATCAGCATCCAATTTTTGTACAACTTCAAGTGCTTTGGTACCTGTTACCGCTTCAATACGACGTACACCCGCAGCAACACCGCCTTCAGACGTGATTTTGAAAAGACCAATATCACCTGTACGTTTTACATGGATCCCACCACAAAGTTCGATTGAGAAGTTTTTCTCATCTTTGCTTGTACCCATAGAAAGTACACGAACTTCGTCGCCATATTTTTCACCGAACAACATCATTGCGCCTTTTTCTTTAGCAGCTTCGATGTCAAGCAGTTCAGTAGAAACAGCAGTATTAGCAATCACTTCAGCATTGACAATACGTTCAATCTGTTGAATTTGTGCAAATGAAACAGGTTGGTCGTTAGCAAAGTCAAAACGTAAAATGTCAGACGCAACCAATGAACCTTTTTGTTGAACATGTTCGCCCAAAACTTGGCGTAAAGCAGCATGTAAAAGGTGAGTTGCAGAGTGATTACGTGCAGTGGCATCACGAATATCGGCTTTTACAATTGCTTCAACTGCTTGAGTTGCTTTTAAGCTACCCATGGTCACGATACCTTGGTGTACAAATGCGCCACCCGATTTTTTAGTATCTTGAACTTCGAAAATACCGGTATCGTTTTTGAAAATACCTGTATCACCGATTTGACCACCGCTTTCTGCATAGAAAGGTGTTTGGTTGAGTACGATTAAAGCTTCGTCGCCTTCAACCACTTCATCAACTTGTACGCCGTCTTTATAGATCGCAACGATTTGACCTTGACCTTGAGTTGCATCATAACCGTCAAATTGAGTTTCACCTTCAACTTTCACAATGCTGTTATAGTCAACGGCGAATTTGCCTGCATCACGTGCGCGTTGACGTTGTGCAGCCATTTCAACTTCAAAACCAGCTTCGTCAATTTCTAATTCACGTTCACGTGCGATGTCTGCAGTTAAATCCGTTGGGAAGCCGTAAGTATCATAAAGTTTAAATACTGTTGCACCCGGGATGACTTTACCTTTAAGGTTTGCAAGTTCACCTTCAAGCAATTTCAAACCTTGCTCAAGTGTTTTAGCAAATAATTCTTCTTCGCGGATGAGCGCAGTTTCGATGACTTGACGACGTTCAACCAATTCAGGGTAGGCTTCACCCATGACATTGATCAATGGTTGCAACATTTTGTAGAAGAATGTGCCTGTCGCGCCCATTTTATTACCGTGACGTACTGCACGGCGGATAATACGACGGAGTACATAGCCACGACCTTCGTTAGAAGGATTCACGCCATCAGCAATTAAGAAACAGCATGAACGTGCATGGTCAGCAACAACTTTAAGCGAAGCAGGATACTCTACAGGGGTATTATTTGCTTGCGCTGTTGCAACAGCTTCTGTCATATCGACGCCGATAATTTCAGCAGCATCTTTAAGTAAGTTTTGGAATAAATCGATTTCGTAGTTTGAATTTACATGTTGTAAAACCGCAGAAATACGCTCTAAGCCCATCCCTGTATCGACAGATGGAGCTGGAAGGTCATGTAAAACGCCATCAGCAGTACGGTTAAACTGCATGAATACGTTGTTCCAAATTTCGATATAACGGTCGCCATCTTCTTCAGGTGTACCAGGTAAACCACCCCAAATGTGGTCACCATGGTCAAAGAAGATTTCTGAACATGGACCACATGGACCTGTGTCACCCATTGCCCAGAAATTATCTGAAGCGTATTTTTCACCTTTGTTGTCACCAATACGGATGATACGGCTTGCATCTAGACCAATTTCTTTGTTCCAAATGTCAAATGCTTCGTCATCTGTATGATAAACAGTGGCATACAATTTATCTTTAGGCAGTGCTAACCATTCTTCGCCTGTGAGGAAATCCCAAGCAAAACGGATGGCATCACGCTTAAAATAATCACCAAAAGAGAAGTTACCTAGCATTTCAAAGAAAGTATGGTGACGTGCTGTATAACCGACGTTGTCTAAATCGTTATGTTTACCGCCTGCACGTACACATTTTTGTGATGTTGTTGCGCGTACATAGTCACGTTTTTCAAGACCTAAGAAACAGTCTTTGAATTGGTTCATCCCTGCATTGGTGAAAAGCAAAGTAGGGTCGTTGGCGGGTACAAGTGAACTCGACGCGACACGTGTATGTCCTTGCGATTCAAAGTAACGCAAAAATGCTTCACGTATTTCAGCAGTTGTCATAAAACGAGTACTCACAACCAAGTCACTCCTCAATTTCGTATTGGCTAAAAGTGTGTAGTAAAGTCTAACTTTTATGCTTCACTATACACGGGCTTAATTTTTTAAAACGCCAAATTATAACGGAAAAAGCTTGATCCACCAATGATTTTCAGGGGAATAAGTATGATTTATAGTTAAAATCAACGATTGAGCAAAATTTATCACATACATGTCCAAGGTAAGGCGTGATAGTCAACTCATTGGTTCAGTGTTAAATATCGATTTGCAACAAATTTTTAGCTTTAAAATAATATTTTTTGCCATCAAATTTTAAAATTTTCGATTGTTTTGTTGAATGTTTTTGACATGACAGTTTTGCATATCCACATGAATATTTTCTATATTTTCATTGATTCGGAGATCAGCTAAACCGTGTGTTTTGGAGCGCAGTAAAATGAATTTTCTTTTGAGTTCAGAACGCTGAGCATCATCGCATTGATAAGGTGCTGAGCTTGTTGACTGATCAGTGATAATTTCCAGCGTTATCTGCAGCTTGATCTAGTGCTTGACTTAGAGCACAAGCAAAGCATGCTTTTAATTTATAATTAAACAATCTTGAAAATCTGGATTAAAACGGTCAACTTCTTTTTGATTAAGATAAGTTTTTTGGATACGTGAGATGCTGATGAACTGATTTATTTCAGTAGTGCTACATCGTTGATAATGTGTTTGTGCATAAAGTGCTGAGCAGCAACTGAATGCTATGGTCATGTCAAGAGGAGTGGTTATTTTCATTTTACGACATCCTTATCTTTGGCTTAAAGTACACGTATTATTTAAGGTTTAAATTGATTTTAAATGGGATTGTTTGTATTTCGCTATATCTAAGCGTAGCGAAAATCCATTAACATAAGGCGGATACAAAGGTTTTCAATCCGAAGGAAAAACGATGCAACGTGTGGCAATTAATGGATTTGGGCGAATCGGACGAAATGTGTTAAGAGCGTGGTTTGAAAATCCAAAACCTTTTCATTTTGAAATTGTTGCGATCAATGATGTTGCCGATGTTGAAACCTTAGTCCATCTTTTTAAATATGATTCCACGCATGGGCGCTTTGATGGTGCGGTGAATGTTGAGCAAGAAAATGACAATGTTTTTCTATGTATAGACGCACGTCAAACCAAGCTTAGAGTACAAATTTTACAACAAGCCAAGCCTGAAAATTTACCGTGGCATAATTTAAACATAGATGTTGTGTTGGAATGTACTGGTTTATTCCGCTCGCGTGAAGCAGCAACTCAGCACATTCGCGCAGGTGTGAAACGTGTGATCATTGGCGCTGCACCATTTGATACGGTGGATGCCGCCATTGTCTATGGTGTAAACCATCATGATGTGAAAAAAACTGATCAAATCATTTCAAGTGTCTCATGTACCACGCAGGCACTTGTGCCTTTGGTGAAAATTTTAGATGATGAATTTGGCATTGACACCGCACTGATGACTGAAATTCATGCGGTTACTGCGGATCAATCTGTATTGGATCGAGCACATCGTGATTTACGTCGTGCAAGAGCTTCGGGACAAAATATTATTCCAACAACATCTTCGGCTTTGGGGGCATTAAAACAAGTGATGCCGAAAATGGAGAATCGTATTGATGGTTATTCGATTCGTGTACCGACCATTAATGTGGCAGCAATTGATTTGACCTTTACCACACCTTCAGACTTAAGCGCTGAATTAATTAATCAAAAGCTTACCGCTGCTGCAAAATATGATTATGCAGAAATTATGGCAGTGACCGATGAGCCATTGGTGTCGAGTGATTTTAATCATTCACCATATTCTTTGGTGGTGGACTTAACACAAACCATGGTGGTTGGGCATCAAGCCAAAGTATTTGCTTGGTATGACAACGAATGGGGTTATGCAAATCGCTTATTAGATTTATGTGAGTCTTTTTATTTTAAATAAAGACTTCATGCTTTTTAAAATAACTACAAAATTTAGGGGGAATGTATGGGGATTCTTTTAATCAGTGTGGGGTTGGCATATTTGGCAATCCTTGTATTGTTATGGCAAGTAATTAGTTTAAAAAAGCAAGCACTTGAGACGGAAAAAGTATTGGCTGCACAAGAAAAACGCTTGATTCATCATGAGGAGCATTTGGCTAAAACTTTGAAAATTATGCATGATTTAGCCAATAATGTGCATGGTCAAAGTGAGTTATTAGAGCAGACCACCAGTAAAGTAAAAAATTTGGAAGGGCAAAATCGTGATTTGGTGGATTTAATTGCTAAAGTGATTAAACCATAAAGCGCCTTAAATATATTTATTTAAAGAGCGTGTAGGTCAGAACTAAACCCATATCAGTCGCAATAACGCCGCTGAAAACATACTGATAATAACTGTAGGCAATAACGAAAAGCGTGATGCAGCCAACAATGTAATCATGATGGCCATCAGATCGGCGGGATGATGACGTACAAAATAAGGTGCAATGACGGAGATGAGGACACAGCCGGGAACAACTTCCATAATTTTACGTTGCTTATGGGTCAAGGTTTTATTTTTTAACAGCACGTAGCCTAAAATACGTGTTAAATAGGTGGTGGCTGCAATAAATAAGATTGCAATTAATGTTGCTGAGTGAATCATTCATCATCTCCAATCAAAAAGAAAGCGGAAATAATGCCGCTGATTGCACCGACGGGAATATACCAACTTGAAGGTAAAAAATGATAGGCCAATGCTGCTGCAATTAAACTAACCAACCACGGACGCGCCGCACGTATGCCTTTCCACATGCCACGTAGTAAAACTAAAAATACCGCAGGAAATGCCATATCGAAACCAAAACGACTAATGTCACCAAACATGGGACCGATCCATGCCCCTAAAGTGCTAAATCCGATCCACATCACATATAAAGCAAAACAAAGACCTGCGTAAAACATTAGACTAAATGCCTGTTGAACCCCCAGACTCTTTTGCTTTTTTTGTGCATCTGCCAAGCCCAAAGCCCAACTTTCATCACACATGAAAAATAGGGCTGAAAAGGCAGTTTTATTGGGTAAATGGCGTAAATAAGGAACGAAGCTTGCCCCCATTAATAAATGTCGACTATTAATTAAAAAAGTAATAAACATCAACATAATAATATTCGGTGGATTGGTCCAAACTTCCAAAATGGCAAATTCAGACCCACCTGCAAAATTTAAACCTGTAAGTAAAGGTACTTCAAGGACTGAAAAACCTTTTTGTGTAGCTTGTGCACCGAGCACTAAAGCAAAAGGAATAATGCCAAGTAAGAGCGGGATTGAGACTTTTAGACCACGTAAAAACTCCCGGAAATGAGGTGAATAACTCAATGTTTTCGATGTGTTTTTGAACGTGAACATGGTAATGACTCAAGCAAGACAAAGCAGAAATAATTTTCAATGCATTATTTTATGCTAGTAAATATGAAATTTTTCGCTAAATTTTCTAAAATATTTTTAAAGATTGAAATATATTGCTTTAGAAAATAAAGTATAAGCAATAATATTTTAAAAAGTGAAGCTTGATGAAGTTGGATGCGATTGATCGAAAGATTTTGCAGACTTTGCAACAGGATGGAAAATTAGCAAACAATGAACTCGCTGAACGGGTTGGGTTATCTGCATCACCCTGTTTACGCCGTGTCAAACAACTTGAGGATGCTGGCGTGATTCATCACTATGCAGCATTAATCGACCCACAAAAAGTCAATCTAGGTTTAACTGTGTTTGCACGTATTTGGCTCAAAGGGCAGGATGAAAAAACTGTCAATCATTTTATTGATTCTGTGATGGATATTCCCGAAATTGTGGAATGCCAATTGATGGCAGGTGATTGTGATTTCTTTTTGCGTATTGTTGTTACAGATTTAGATGCATATCGTAAATTTCAAATTCAACGTTTAAATAAAATCTCAGGGATTCAAAATGTGAAAACTGAAATTCCTTTGCAGAAAATCAAACTGACTACAGCATTACCATTGGGTTAAATAGCCTAAGTAAATTTTTAATTTCTGCCGAAAAAGCGAATAATTAATCTGAGGTTCTCACTTGGTTATTAATTTTTGTAACATATCAATACGGTAAATATATTGTAAATATTTACCAAAAATATACCGATCGGTAAAAATTTTTTATGCTTGATTTGCACAAAATAATTTATAAAAGTTTGTTTTTTATTATGAAATACATATTGTAATTCTGTTATCATAAAATGTGTTTGTCTTGGTTATGGTGATACTTCTTTTGAAGGGCTAATTTTTTAGTTTTATTGTGAAGTATTTATTAAGTATTATTTAAAATTTTTTATACAAATATATAGATAAGAATTACGTGAAAATATAAAATAAATTTTCCCTTAAAAGCTAAATAATCATAGCATCTTGATATGTAATTAATTTTTTTAAATCGACAAAAAAATAGTGTGAACATAAGTTAACAGCATATGATTTATATCTTTATAGAATTAAAACGATAAACAGTTCACATTTTAATTAGATCTATTATGCATAAGCCACGTTATTTTTTTCCTTTGGGTATGTTTTTTTATTTAGGTGTCAGTATAACTTATGCAGCAAACACACCTGATATGTTAAGAGAGCAGGCGGTACTACAAATAAAAAATGGTCAAACACAACAAGGATTAGTAGCACTGACAGAATTATTAAAACAATATCCTGATAATCAAAAGATGATTGCTGATTATTTAATGGTGGTTGCCCCGATTCATCAATTGGATGTTGTGACCTTATTGAATTTAACACAGCGGATTCAGCCAAAACAGTTTCCTGAGTATGCTCAGTTGACCGTGGTAAAATTATTACGAGATCAAAAACAATTTAGCCAAGCACTTTCTTTATTGCAGCAATTTGAGTCTGATCAAAAGCAAAATCAGAAGCAAGTGAATATTTTAAAAGCAATTTTATATAGTGAAAATAAACAAGCACCACAAGCTTATGAAATTTTAAAAACAATAGATTTAAAAGCGTTAACTGCAGATCAACTGATGCAGGTTGCTTATAGTTATCGAATGATTAACATCCTGCTGAGGCACTGCATGCAATTCAATATGCGTATGAAAAAAAGCCATTAGATCAAAATATTCAAAAAGAATATGTCAACAGTTTAATGGCATTGGGCAGTTATCAGCGTGCTGATGCCTTGATGAAGCAATATCCGGACACACTATGGGAAAGTCATTTAAGTCAGCAAATTCAGGTTGGACATTTGGCACAAGAAATGAATGCTGCGGTGAAGCGTCATCAATATTTGTCTAGTCGTGGTGAAAGTGATGCAGTCAGTTATGAAAAGTTAGATCGGATTTTGGCTGAAGCAGATCAGATTGCACAGCAGAATACATGGGTGCAGCCTTTTTTTAATCGTTTTTATTATGACTATTTATATGCGTTGAGTTATCGGGGGCGTTCGCAACAAGTATTACATATTTTAAGTCATGTGAATTTGCCTCCTGTAACAACTATGCCTCCTTATGTGCGTCAAGCCATTGCAGATGCGTATTTGGCACAACGTCAGGCTGCATCAGCAGAGCAGTTATATCGTACCTTGATTACTGAAAAAAATTATTCAGATATGTCGGTTTATAGTGCTTTTTATTATTCATTGATTGAACAAGAAAAATATGATCAAGCCAATCAATTGATTCATGAGATTGATCATTTATTGCCAACATTTCAGTATAGTCAAGCCAAAGGTGTGGATAAATCCGTACATACTGATCGTACGCAATATATTGGTTTGCGCGGCTTAAACTGGGCATATAGTAATCGTTTGGATACCGCTGAGCCCTACTTTGAAGGATTGGTGGAAAAGACTTCAAATACGGATGATGGGTTAAATCAGCTTTCCCAAATTCAGCGTTGGCGTGATAAACCTGAGCAAGCTGCCCAGACCTTGGCTCGTTTAAATGGTTTATTACCTGTGACCAAGCAAACTCGAATTAATCAGATGCAAAATGCACAGGCTTTGGGCAATATCCAAGATTGGCGACAGCTTAATGTGCAATTGAGCCAAGATTATCCAAATGATACAGGTGTGCTGAAAAGTCGCAAAGAGTTAGAAGATCGTGATCATGCCACGATTCAACACAGCAGTCGTTTTTCTCGTAGTCATGCAGACCAAAGTAATATTTCAGAAGGTTTAAAAGGGTCACGTGATCGCGAGTTGAATACCACCATTTATACGCCGTGGTTTGCTGATAATTATCGTGCTTTTATTGAGCATCGTGATATTTGGGGAAAATATCGTCAAGGCGATTTAGAGCAGCAACGTTATGGTGTCGGGGTGCAATGGCAAGATCAACGCAAATCGCTCACTGTGACCGCATCGCAAAATAGTCATGCAGAGCGGCAAGGGATAGAAGCTGAATGGACGCATCAATTGAATGATCATTGGCAATATTATTTAAATGCCAATAGCCAAGCGGATATTCCATTACAAGCCGTTGAACTAGATAAAGAAGGATATTCTTTTGGTGGGGGTATTCGTTGGAAACAAAACGAATCTCGCCAAGCGGGCTTTGGCTACAACATGACCGATATTGATGATGGTAATTTAAGGCAAGAGTTTTCTGTGGATTATTCTCAGCGTATTTTTCTTCGTCCACATCACACCACAACTGCAGGTCTAAATGCATATTATGGGAAAAATCGACTGAATAATGTGTCTTATTTTAGCCCAAAACAAAGTGCTAGTGTGGGCGTGAATCTAACTCATGATTGGTTAACTTGGCGTGAATATGAACGCTCATTGACTCAACGCTTTGGCTTCGGTGTAGGTGTTTTTCAACAACAAAACTTTGACAGTAAACCAATCGCTGATTTGCAATATCAACATATATGGAAATTGTCGAGGACATGGGCTTTACGTTATGGCATAGGTTATGGCATTCACGCTTACGATGGTGAATATGAAAAACAAGTCTATGGCAATTTAGGTTTTGAGGGGCGTTTCTAATGAAAAGTTTCAAGCAATTTTCGAAACAGCTTTCAAAATCAGTATTGATGAGTGCCTGTTTAGTGATATGTGGATCTGCTTTTGCAGATCAACCCTTAGCGCAGTTAATGGTTAAAGCTGAACAAAAGGTCTTTTTTGATCAGCAGCATTTTGTCAGTTTAACTTTTCATGATGTGCGAGATGATGTCCTGAAAGTTGGAGATCGAGATCCTTATGCAATAAGCACACAAAATTTGGTGCAATTTTTTGAGTGGCTAAAACGTTCGGATTGGCATCCTGTGAGTTTGAAACAGATTATGCAGGCACGCCAGGGAGGTACAGCTTTACCTAAAAATGCAGTGCTCATTAGCTTTGATGATGGTGCTTTAAGTCATTATAGTCGGGTATTTCCTTTGGTGAAGGAATATAAAATTCCCGTGGTCTTTGCATTGGTGACCAGTTGGATGAATGGCAATACTAAAGCCATTTATGAAGCCTATGGTCAAGGCAATGCAATGACATGGGATCAAGTGCGAGAAATGCAAAAATCAGGATGGGTTGAGTTTGCCAGTCATTCACATGATTTACATCAAGGTATTTTAGCTAATCCGCAAAATAATCAACAACCTGCGGCAATTACACGACAATATTTAGCCGCATCAAAACGTTATGAAACACAGCAAGAATATGAGCAACGTCTTCTGCAAGATTTAAGAAAATCCAGAGAAATTTTGACTAAAGAAGTTGGGGTTGCTCCTATGGCCATCATTTGGCCTTATGGTGCAGTGAATGTTGAAACTGAAAAATTAGCGCAGCAAGCGGGGTTGCCATTGTCTTTTAGTCTAGGGACAGATGCAGTTAATCATGTGCAAGATGGCACTTTCCAACGAGGATTGGCAGTGAATAATCCAAATTCAGAAGATTTGTATGAACAAATGACGGATTCTATTCACTACAAAGCTTTTACGCTGTATGAGCCAATTCGTGCGCTGAGTTTAGATTTAGGTCAGTTTTCACAAAACTATGCGCAAGCCGATCAGCAATTGGGACAAATTTTAGATTTAACCAATGCTTTAAAAAGTAATGCGTTGTTATTAAATGTCGTGGAAGACCAGGACCGAGATGGCGTATATGATTCTGCCTATTTCCCAAATCACGATTTGCCTGTCAAAGCAGATGTGCTAAATCGAACAGTTTGGCAAGCAAAAACAAGAATTTTTAATAGTGTTTATGCACAATTACCCTATGCTTTGGAACAGCAGAAAGCGCAGTTTTCAGTGCAACTAGCCACAGAATTGTTGAAAAATAATACAGGTTTAGATGGCATTATTTTAAATACAGATACAGCAGTGCAATGCGTTTTTCAGCGTGTGGAGACATCGTCTTGTGCTGAGCAACAAAAGCATCTGTTACAGACTTTAAAACATTTAAATCAAAATGCTGCTCGTTATTCTAATATCAGTAATCCATTTAAATTGGGCTTGCAAGTGCAACTGTCTGAACTGAAGTCGGACAAATTGTTGGCATTTCTTAATCAATATCATGATCAGGTTGAGCTATTTAATTTTGAATTAGACAGTATTCGTCAACCACAAACTTTTAAACAATTTATACAGCAAGTTCAGTCGTTGAATGCAGAGCAAAAAGCCAAAATAATGGTGACTTTGGTGTTGGATTCAGTACAAACAGAACAAAATTGGCAGAATATTCAAGCCAACTTTTTAGTATTACAACGGATAGGTATTCAAAAGTTGGCAGTAAATCGTTATGACTTAAATAACGCAGCCAAAATTCAAACCTATTTATATACACCATTAAGTTTGAACCAAAGTCCATTGACCTATCGCAATCCCTTTATTTATACAACGAAAGGGAAGTCGCCATGACCATCATTGAGTATTTATTTCTTTTTGCTTTTTTATATCCTCTCGTGATGGCTTGGACGTGGATGATTGGTGGCTTATGGTTTTTCTTTAAACGAGAATACAAACAAAACCAATTACCTGAGATTTCCCAACAAGGCTGTAGCATTATTATTCCATGTTTTAATGAGGAAGCCCAAGTTCGAGAAACCATTCGCTATGCTTTACAAACACAATATCCAAAATTTGAAGTGATTGCGGTGAATGATGGTAGTTCTGATCGTACCGCAGAAATTTTAGATGAGTTAGCACAGCAATATCCGAGTTTGCGTGTGGTACATCTCGCTGAAAATCAAGGTAAAGCGTTTGCTTTACGTTCAGGCATGATGGTCAGTCAGTTTGAGTATTTAATTTGTATTGATGGTGATGCATTGTTGCATCCACATGCTGCAATTTGGATGATGCACCATTTGACCAAATTCAATCGTGTAGGCGCTGTTACAGGTAATCCACGTATTCTAAATCGTTCTAGCATTTTAGGAAAACTACAAGTAGGTGAGTTTTCATCCATTATTGGTTTGATTAAACGTGCGCAACGAACCTATGGACGTATTTTCACAGTGTCAGGGGTGATTGCCGGCTTTCGTAAAACAGCATTAGAACAGGTGGGTTTTTGGTCAGATGATAAGATCACGGAAGATATAGATATTTCTTGGAAAATCCAATTAGCACAATGGGATATTCATTATGTGCCAAATGCGCTGTGCTATATCTATATGCCTGAAACGTTTACGGGCTTATGGAAACAGCGTGTACGTTGGGCGCAAGGTGGTGTTGAAGTACTGCGCAGTTATTTCCCGAAGCTTTTTAAAATCAGTGCATTAAAGATGTGGCCTGTGGCTTTGGAAGCATTGATGAGTATGGTTTGGGCTTATGTTATTTTGCTTATTATTATTGTGTTTTTTGTAGGTTTATTCTTCAGTTTGCCTGAAGCATGGTATATAAAATCATTACTTCCACAATGGTATGGCGTGATTCTAGCCATTACCTGTCTGATCCAATTCTTCATCAGTTTATATATTGATAAACGCTACGATGATCGTCGGTTTTTTAGAAATTATTTTTGGGTGATCTGGTATCCCTTATTTTTCTGGCTTTTAGGGGCAGCAACCACAATTGCTGCTGTACCAAAGGCATTATTTGCGCAAAAAAAGAGAGCGAGATGGGTCAGTCCAGATCGTGGTTTTAGAGGAGATGATGTATGAGGGATTTCCAATCAAATATAATTACAGATGAGTCTAAGCTCGATATTCCTGAATATATTGACCAACCTCATTATGTGAAAAATAAAGCAATGCATTACACCTTGCAAATGATGGGGTGGATGCTCTGGACGCTGCTATTATTGCCTTTGGTCACAGCCATTTTATGGGTTTATCAGGTTAAATTGATTAAAAATTATATTTTTGCTGAACAAATTTATGTGCAATTGTACAATTTTGCTTGGTTGGCATTGATTGTTATGCTGTGCTGTGCCTCTTTGTTGCTGTGGGCAAGTTATAATTGGTTACGCTATCGCAAAACTAAAGATCCTAAAGTGTTAAATGTGACTCAGTCTACTTTGGCAGAGGATTTTTTAATCAGTACAGATGAATTATCAAAAATTCAAAAATCTAAAAGTATCGTACTGCATTATGATGATGAAGGTGTATTGTCTGATTATGAGTTGAAAAAAGCATAAATATGGATTCAATAAGAGGTGCGAAAAGCACCTCTTATTCAGCGTTAAAACTTTTCATCACTATAAATATCTTTTGTAGATTCAATGGTCTTATGATTTTCCTCTAAAATTTTCGTGGTGAGTTCGGGTGCATTTTTATTGCGAATATATTCTAAATCTCGAATATTTTTTTGTACCGCCACAGCACCAAATAAGCTCAGTAAAAAAGCCATAATATAAAAACCTTTTTCACTTAAGAGTAGATTCGCATTCCATAAACCCATGGCTAAAAGTACAATGCAAATGATCACTGATGCCCAACATAATCCAAAATAAATAGGTGTGACGTGCATACCTTCAAGTCGATCACGGATAATTTTTTGTAATGAAACTGCTGAAAACAAACCATATAAAATCAGAATTAAATAATAACCTTTTTCATTCAATAACATATCTGCATTAAATAATCCCACCATATAGGCAACCGCACCTGCAAGTAAGGCAACCCAACTTGCAGCAATAAAAGCTGGGGTTGGTTTATTGATGAATTGATCCATTGTTATTTTCCTTATCGCTTTTACTGTTTTATATCATTCATTATGCTGAAAGGAAAAGGGATGGCAAATTGTTTCAAATAAAAGGGCATGAAATTTAAAAATAAACGGCTCAATTTTTTGTTTACGATTTTATTTTTCAGCTTTTAAAACATGGATATAAAAATAACCATACAATGATGGCTATTTTGAGTCTAAACCTAAAAGATCAGTATCATCTATAAAGATGTTTTTATGTCCATCAATAAACTGAAGTTGTCTAAACGTTTTTGTGTGTCATAGATGTCACAAGTAAAAATAAACTCATCGACCTCATACTGTTCTAGTAAATTTTCTAAGCCTTGTTTGACTGTAGTGGGTGAGCCAATTTGTGCCATTGCTAAAAAGTTTTGGACAGCCATTTTTTCTGCAACAGACCAACGACCTTCCATACTTTCTACAGGTGGTTTGAGTTTAATGCTCGGTGCACCTGTCACAAGATTTTGAATACGTTGGTAAACACTGGTTGCCAAATATTCTGCTTCAGCATCTGTTTCAGCGACCACCGTTGGTACACCCATCGACACATAAGGTTGATCTAGATAAGCTGATGCTTGGAAATTATCTCGATATATTGCAATCGCTTGTCCTAACATACGTGGTGCAAAATGTGAAGCAAAAGAGTAGGGCAGTCCTAGTCGTGCAGCAAGTTGTGCGCTAAATAAACTTGAGCCTAATAACCAAACAGGCACATGCGTCCCTTGTCCAGGAGTTGCTGTGATGCGTTGATGAGGTTGAGCATCAGCAAAATAACTTAAAATTTCCACCACATCATTGGGGAATTGTTCTTCAGTTTCTTGGCGACCACGGCGTAAAGCACGCATAGTAACTTGGTCTGAACCTGGCGCACGACCTAAACCCAGCTCAATGCGGTTGGGATAGAGTGTTGCTAATGTTCCAAACTGTTCAGCGACGACTAAGGGGGCATGGTTAGGGAGCATAATGCCTCCTGAACCCACTTTTAAGCTGTGGGTATTTGCAAGGAGATAACCTAATAATACTGCTGTTGCAGAGCTAGCGATCCCATCCATATTATGATGTTCTGCGAGCCATAAACGATCATATCCCAATTTTTCTGCATGCTGTGCCAGTTCAAGTGCATGATGAAGTGAAAAAGCCACGTCCTGATTTTCACGAACAGGGGCTAATTCTAAGATGGAAAATTGGGTATTTTTTAAAGATCGCATTGGCATACTCAAAACAGGATATATCGAAATAATACGATATAAAAAACAGTTTGCATATCGAAAATATTCGATATTAAAAAATATTTACAAAATCTAAAGTGAGATGCCTATAAATAAAAAACCTAGAAAATCGGCTTGTGATCCAATTTTCTAGGTGAAAACTTAAAACGTGTTTTTAAAAATAAAATGTATGATGGATGATTTGATTAGTCGCGATGTTTATGTTTGTAATGACCTAAATGACGACCATTGTCATGGCGGTAGTTTCGGTCATTATAACGGTAGTTGCTACCACGATAGCCTCGATCGTTGTAACGGCGATCATAACGATCATTATCGTATCGGTCATCATAACGGCGATCTTCACTGACTTTACGTCCTAAAGTTGAACCACCTGCTGCGCCTAAACCTGCACCAACATAGCCACCTGTTGAACCTGCCACATTACGACCAACACTATAACCACCTGCACCACCTAATGCACCACCAATGGCAGCGCCTGTACGGTCACGGCGGTTACTTGATGCTGCCGCACCGCCTGCACCACCGAGTGCAGAACCAATCATTGCACCTGTGCTACCACCCATTTGGTTACCGATTGCAGCACCAACGACACTACCTAGGCCAGAAGAAAGGGCAACCCGTGTGCCATTGTCTGCATGTGCGGTGGTCATTAAGGTTGCTGCAAGTACAGTTGCACCAATCATTGCATGTAATTTCATGTTCAAACTCCTTCTCGAAGCTTATCTAAATTTTTAACTTGAGCTTAATTTACCGAACAACTGCGGTGTGATTATGAATGTCGTTGTAATGAAATGGATGCAAAGCGTAAACAATTTGTAACTTTTATTCATTCATCGTTAATTTTTAGCAATGGGGGAACTTAAGCATCAAAATATTTTAAGATTAAACTGTTCAACTTTGCAGAATATGGCTAGGGAAATAATTTCTAAATATTTAGATATAATAAAATTTTTGCAATAAACCGAGATGATCTGTGTAATATTTTAAGACAATAAAAAAAGCACCTAAACTTAGGTGCTTATAACTTAATTCTACAGGCTTAGCGATGATGTCTACGATATTTACGGTTGTATTTACGATCATCATAATGGCGGTCTTCTGATACTTTTTTACCTAGAACAGAACCGCCCGCAGCACCTAAAGCCGAACCAATATAACCGCCTGTTGAGCCACCCACATTTTTACCAACAGTATAGCCACCTACACCGCCTAAACCACCACCGATTGCAGCAGCAGTACGGTCACGCTTATTGGTTGCTACGGCAGCACCGCCTGCACCACCGAGTGCAGAACCAATCATTGCACCCGTATTACCGCCCATTTGTTTACCAATAGCAGTTCCTGCCACGCTACCTAATGCAGAAGTTGCAGCAATACGAGTTGAGTTGTCAGCATGGGCACTTACTGTAAAAACTGAGGTTACTGCTAAAGCAGAACTTAATAATAATGCATTTAATTTCATGTCTTGCTCCATGTCCTGAGGTGGACAGCTCTATATCTCTATTCGATGAGGTAAATGTAACAAAAGGCGACATGGAAAATGTGGAGAAGATTTCCCTTTATGAAGGTGTTTAGTATCTGAATGTATGCTTTCTATTAAAATTGTGCTTTAAAATGGCATATTTTGCGAAATGATGTAGAAAGGATGAATTAAATTGTCCGATTTTAAGCCAAATTTAAAAATGCTGTAGATTTAGACATGAAATAAATATCGACTTTGCATTGAGTCTTGGTTTTTTCAGTTACAACCCTCCATTTAGAGAGTGTATTCCTGATGGAGGGCCATAAAAATATTTATCTTATGAAAAATAAACAGAAGTTGAGTTTGCTGTGTCATTTAAAAGCGAGAATCGTTAAACTAGGCACAATTTTTAAAATGTCTTACCGTATTTATTCTGATACTGCATATTATCGTCAATGAATTGGGGTAAGCTTAAGCTTGAGATTTTAGTTAAATGAAAGAGTCGTTACGTTTACGATTAGACCAATTGTGTGATCGACACGAAGAATTAGAGGCTTTACTTGCCGATGTGGAAGTGATTTCAGACAACAAACGTTTTCGTAACTTGTCACGTGAACATAATGATTTGACTGAAATTACCAATGTTTGGAAAAAATATAAACAAGCTGAAGAAGACATTGTTACGGCTGAGGAAATGACTTCAGATCCTGACTTTAAAGACATGGCAATTGAAGAAATTAAAGAAAATAAAGCATTGATTGAGTCTTTAGAAGCGGATCTGAATATTTTAATGATTCCTAAAGATCCCAATGATGCCAACTCAGCCTATTTAGAAATTCGTGCGGGAACAGGTGGTGATGAAGCAGCCATTTTCTCGGGTGATTTATTTCGTATGTATAGTAAATATGCTGAAACACAAGGTTGGCGTATTGAAATCTTGTCTGAAAATGAAGGCGAACATGGCGGTTATAAAGAGGTTATTTGCCTGATTAATGGTGAAGGCGTGTATGGTCGCTTAAAATTTGAAAGTGGTGCACATCGTGTGCAACGTGTTCCTGCGACAGAATCTCAAGGGCGAGTACATACGTCTGCATGTACGGTTGCGATTTTACCTGAAATTGATGTGGATACGACTGTAGAAATTAACCCATCCGAATTACGTATCGATACCTATCGTGCGTCAGGTGCGGGTGGTCAGCACATTAACAAAACCGATTCTGCAGTGCGTATTACCCATATTCCAACAGGTACAGTGGTGGAATGTCAGGATGAGCGTTCACAGCATAAGAACAAGGCTAAAGCGATGGCTCTATTAGTTTCACGTTTAGAAAATGCAAAACGTGCGGCTGCAGATGCTGCAACCTCAGAAATGCGCCGTGACTTGGTCGGTTCAGGTGACCGTTCTGAACGTATTCGTACTTATAACTATCCACAAGGCCGTATGACAGATCATCGTATTAACTTAACTTTATATAAGCTAGATGCAGTAATGGAGGGTGATTTGACAGAGTTACTTGATAGTTTACATCGTGAATATCAAGCAGATCAGTTGGCGCTTCTTGCTCAGCAGAACGGTGGCTAATGAATATCGCACAAGCGCTTACTTTACGTGGTGAGCCTGAAAGTTATGAACGCCAAGAAAATGCTTGGTTGCTTGAGCACATTACCAAAATTGATTCTTTTGATTTGGTGATGAAAAAAGAGCAAGAACTGACAGCAGAGCAGGAACAGCAATATGTTGAGGGTTTAAAACGTATTGCGGATGGTGAGCCTTTAGCATACGTTACAGGTTCACAGCCATTTTGGACTTTAGATTTAACCGTAACAAAAGATACTTTAGTGCCACGTCCCGACACAGAAGTTTTGGTGGAAACGGTATTACATCTTGATGTCCCTGAAGATGCACGTATTGTTGATTTAGGCACAGGAACGGGCGCAATTGCTTTATCTTTAGCGAGTGAACGACCTGAATGGTCTGTGATTGCGACAGATATCTATGAGCCAACTTTAGAGGTTGCATTGTCTAATGCGAAAAAGCATGATTTAACTCATGTGAAATTTTATTTAGGCAATTGGTTTGAAGCGCTTAATCGTCAATATTTTGATGTGATTGTATCTAATCCGCCTTATATTGATGCAGATGATGTGCATATGCGTGATTTAGCATCAGAACCTGAGCGTGCTTTGGTTGCAGCAAATCAAGGCTTAGCAGATATCGAGCTCATCATTAAACAGGGCAAAAATTGGTTAACCCATCAAGGTTGGATTGCTTTAGAACATGGCTATGATCAAGCTGAGGCGGTACAAGGCATTTTCCAAAAATATGGATTTAAAGAAATCCGTACCGTGAAAGACTATGGTGGAAATGACCGTGTCACTTTGGCGCAGTGGCAAAATTAAATCCTGATTGAATTAGCGTTTCATGTCTCCTCAAGATATAAAAAAGCAGAATTTAAATGATTCTGCTTTTTTATGATCGACCTTTCTAGAACTTCAAAGTATTTCATTAATTTTAATGAAACGTATGTTAAAACATCGATTAGTCTAATACGGCAAACTTTGACTTGAAAAAAACTTCATTTTGCTGAATATTCAAAGTGTAGCCGAATTTATAAAATTTACGCTTATTTGCAATTTTCATGTTTTATCCCTTGAAATTGCGGTATAAGCCTTTTAAAACTGAAACAATCATATAACAAGGATTAGATATGAAGTTGTATTATTCTCCAGGTGCGTGTTCTTTAGCTGCTCATATTTTACTCAATGAAATTAATGTTGATTTTGATCTAGTACGTGTTGATTTAAAAACACACACGACTGAAAAAGGTGCAGATTATTACGAAATTAATCCTAAAGGCTATGTTCCAGCATTAGAAATTAATCCCGGCTTGATCTTAACTGAAAATGTCGCCATTCTTCCTTTTATTGCACAACATGATGCAGGGCAAGATTTGATTCCACCCTCAGGTTTGGGGCGTGCGAAAGTTTTGGAGTGGTTGGGGTATCTAAACTCAGAATTACATGATGAATATGCAGTGTTTTTTAATCCGGCTGTGTCTGAAGAGGAAAAACAGCGTGGTTATGCAACCCTAGATAAAATGTTGAAATATATTGATGATTATTTGGGGGATTCTGAGTACGATTATTTGGTGAATGATCGTTTTGGACCTGCGGATGCTTATTTATTTGTCCTAACCAATTGGTCGAATGTGATTCATCATGACTTAACACCATTTAAAAATATCGTTGCACTACGTAACTTGGTTGCTGAACGTCAATCAGTACAAATTGCGATGCGTGATGAAGGTTTAATTCCTTGATTGATCCATACAAAAAATAAAAAAAACAGCCTAAACAGGCTGTTTTTTTTTATTTATGATTAGATGATGAAGACTGACTATTCATCATTTGGGTTCATGCGACCTTGTTTAATCTCATTGGCGAGACACAGAGATTCGAGAATGCTTTCTCCAATTGTTTCAGGAATTGCATATTGCATATTGACTGAATAAGGTTGATAGCTTTGACCAAAAACTTTGTCTTTTTTATATTTAGTTTGTGTGATAGTACCAAATTTTTGTTCATTACAATCTGCTTGATAAAGCGTCATATAATAATCGCCGACTGCAAGACCATCTTGGGTGAGATCATTAAAAATAACTGACTTAAGCCATCCTTGTACAAGGGTTTGATTATATTGTTTCTTTTCTTTGATGCTTGGTACATTCAGATATAAATGGCTTTCATCACTTGAGGTTATGCGTATCCAATCATTTGCATAAGAAAGTGCTGGAATGAGTAATGAAATGCCAAAAATTGCATATTTAATTGAACTCACTTGATCCCCCGATTGTGAATTTTAAATTAATAATATAATGATATGTATATGATATTTTAACAGTTAGTGAAAATTTTAAATAGATAGAATGATTTGAATAAATTAAAAAAGGCTACCGAAGTAACCTTAATCGTTTTGCTAAAATTTATAATGCTTTCAAGCATCTTATTTAGTCTTTTTATTTAGTCTTTTATTTAAAAAAGTAACCTGTTTCAGGCGAGCTAGCATTTGCCATACGTTTACGTGGCATACGACCTGCAAGATAGGCTTCACGACCTGCTTCGACCGCTTTTTTCATCGCAGATGCCATTAAAACAGGGTTTTGTGCTGCGGCAATTGCGGTATTCATCAGTACACCATCACAACCCAGTTCCATGGCAATTGCAGCATCACTGGCTGTGCCAACACCTGCATCAACTAAAACAGGGACTTTAGCATTTTCTTTAATGATGGAAATGGTATGTGGGTTTAAGATCCCTAAACCTGAACCAATTAAGCTACCTAAAGGCATAATGGCCACACAGCCCATGCTTTCAAGTTCTTGCGCTACAATAGGATCATCAGAAGTATAGACCATGACTTCAAAACCATCTTCAACCAAAGTGCGGGCAGCTTCAAGTGTTGCAGTTACATTGGGATAAAGTGTTTTTTCATCACCTAGAACTTCAAGTTTAACCAAATTGTGACCATCAAGCAGTTCGCGTGCAAGCATACAGGTACGCACAGCGCTGTTAGCATCAAAACAACCTGCAGTATTGGGTAAAATGGTATATTTTTCAGGTGGAATCACAGACAGTAAATTGGGTTGGTTAGGATCTTGACCAATATTGACGCGGCGAATCGCTACCGTCACGATTTCTGCACCACTGGCTTGAATGGCTAAATCTGTTTCATTTAAATCTTTATATTTGCCTGTGCCGACCAAAAGGCGAGAATTAAATGTACGAGAACCAATAATAAGGGGAGAGTCTTGCATGGGGATGCTCCGAATTAGCCGCCACCGACAGCGTGAATAATTTCAATTCGATCTTGATCAGCGATGGGGGTTTGCTCAAGTTTGCTTTTAGCAATGATCATTTCATTTTTTTCTACGGCAAAACGTTTACCTTCAAGTGCGAGCGCTTGAATGAGTTGCTGTAAATTTTCACAATTTGTCTGTTGCGCTTCGCCATTTAAAAATATTTGCATGATCCGTCCATATCTATTTTATTTCAACGAGATGTGCTTAATTTCCGTGTTTGAGCGCATGCCATGCCAGTAGCAACCAACCTACGATCATGAGTGCGCCACCAATGGGAGTAATTGCACCTAAAATACGGGGTAAGCCCAAAGCCATAACATACAGTGAACCACAAAAGAAAAAAATCCCAACTTGAATGAGAATAAAGCTCATTTTAATGGGTAGGGCAGGAAGCACTTTGCTGATTATACCTAAAGCCAATAAGCCAAGCGCATGATAGAAAAAATAATCAGTTGCCGTTTGCCACCAAGCCAATTGTTCAGGCGAGGCGATTTTTTTTAAACCATGCGCTCCAAATGCACCTAGCATGACAGCAATAGCAAGATTGAGTGCTGAAATTGCGATCCACATAAACCAAGGTCATCTCAAAGAATTTGCACGTTACCTTAACATAATTTAGCAAGAGAATTGCGCTTAAAATACAGTACAAAGACTATTTTTAGTTGAAATCATAGGCAAAATAAAAAGGGCAATTCGCCCTTTTTATTGATGGTTACTTTAATTTGATGACATTGCCACTTTGATTTTTTCCATGGCATTTTTTTCTAACTGACGAATACGTTCCGCAGAAACATTATATTCAGCAGCAAGTTCATGCAAGGTTGATTTATCGTCATCTAACCAACGGCGTTGTAAGATATTACGTGAACGATCATCTAGCTGTTCCATCGCATCGTGCAATGCAGATGTGCTTTGTTCTTCATAATCTTCTTCTTCGATCAAACGGGCAGGATCATAACGGTTATCTTCAAGATAAAGCGCTGGAGCAACATGGGTTGAACCTTCATCGTCGTCATCACCTTGTGCTTCAAAAGCAGCATCGTATGCCGTTAAACGACCTTCCATTTCTAGGACTTGTTCTGGCGTAACATTCAAGTCATTGGCAATGGATTTTGCCTCTTCTAGCGTGAGTTTTTTACTCGATTTTTTTAAGCTACGTAAATTGAAAAAGAGTTTACGTTGTGCCTTGGTTGTTGCTATTTTGACAATACGCCAATTACGAATAACATATTCGTGAATTTCAGCTTTAATCCAATGCACTGCAAAAGAAACTAAACGCACTCCCATATTCGGGTCGAAGCGTTTAACAGCTTTCATTAAACCTAAGTTACCTTCTTGAATCAGGTCACCTTGTGGCAAGCCATAGCCTGCATAGCTACGGGCAATATGGACGACAAAACGTAAGTGTGACATCACTAACATTTTGGCTGCATCTAAATCTTGATCATAAAAATAACGCTCAGCCAACTCTTTTTCTTGTTCGGCTGTCAAAATTGGAATTTGGTTGACAGTGCTGATATAAGCACCCAGATTTACACCTGGCGCAGATAAGGACAGGGGCATCAATTGATTGCTGCTGTCACTCATGAGTTCTCCTTATAGGATAATAGTGGTAATACCATGGCTTTCATCTTAATTGTATTTGCATTCATAATTAAGGAAAATTGGGTATAGAAATGTAAACTTTTATTCAATTATACAAGTATTAACGCAAAATATTGAATATTTATGAATTAAAAATGAAAAGACTTAAACTCTGATTAAAAAATGAAACTCATTTTCTGAAATTTGTTTGAATTGGCATTGTAATTGATGCAGCTCACAATACCGCAAAACATCAATTTCACTGTGTGGATCAGAGGCTTTTAACAAAATATTTTGATTATTTTGTAAACTTTTTAATTGCTTTTTAAGCAACAACAGTGGCATAGGACAAGGCTTACCCATGGCATCGACACTGATCACAGAAGAGTCAAAATTTTCAGACATTTTTTGAGCAATAACATTTATCTATCAACAATATTTGAGTGTAACAAAGAAAACGGATTTGCCCAAAGTATTAATTTATTTACTTCCATAAATCAGCGTTTATAGAGACTTGTGGGATTAAGTGATAAAAATGTGAAAATATTTATCTTATAATTATCTAAAAAAATTCTATTAATTGTGATTCACCCATGTTAAGCTCGTTGCGTACTTTAAGAGAGGGACGGTGAAAACTGTTTGCTCTCCTTTATTACAAGTGGATGTAACCGGGATTTTGTTAATAGTCTTACAGAATGATTACAAGCTTTGAAATTACAAGAAATTTTAAACTTTGTTTGCTCTGCTGTTTGCAACACCGGGTGGTCCTTTTTTCTAAATAACTGAGGATTAACTTATGACAGCTCGTGAACAAGGCGTTGTTAAATGGTTCAATGATACTAAAGGTTTTGGCTTTATTCAACGCGCTGGTGGCGATGACGTATTCGTACACTTCCGTGCAATTCAAGGCGACGGTCACCGTTCACTACGTGACGGTCAACGTGTTGAATTTAGCGTTGTTCAAGGTCAAAAAGGTTTTCAAGCTGAAGAAGTTCAGCCTTTAGACTAATTCTTAAGTTTGTAGAAACTTAAGTGGCGCTCCAATTTTAATGAATTGGGGCGTTTTTGTTTATGGTCATCTTTGTTTATAATAACCACATTATTTCAGTCGTTAATAGTTAGAGCACGTATATATGTCATCAGGTTTTGAAACCCTAAATTTACATCCACAACTGAAGCAAGCGATTGATAGTTTAGGGTTTAAAGAAATGACCCCCATTCAGCAAAAAGTATTGAAATATACTTTGGCAGGACATGATGCGATTGGGCGTGCGCAGACAGGAACAGGAAAAACAGCTGCATTTTTAGTCAGTATTATTAATGATTTACTCAATAATCCAATTAAAGAAAAGCGTTTTCGTGGTGAGCCACGAGCTTTAATTCTTGCACCAACACGTGAGTTGGCGATTCAAATCGAAAATGATGCGCGTGAATTGGTTAAGTTTTCAAATTTAAACGTGCTAACTTTGGTCGGTGGTGTAGATTTTGACAAACAACGTAAGCAACTAGATGAAGCATTCGTTGATATTCTTGTTGCAACACCTGGACGTTTGATTGATTTTACAGAACAAAAAGAAGTTTGGTTGGATCAAATTGAATTTTTGGTCATTGATGAGGCTGACCGGTTGTTGGATATGGGTTTTATTCCATCGGTAAAACGCATTGTGCGATATTCACCACGAAAAGAACAACGTCAAACTTTATTATTTTCTGCAACCTTTAGTTATGATGTGTTGAATCTAGCACAACAATGGTTGTATGAGCCTGTCACAGTTGAAATTGAACCTGAAAAGAAAACCAATGCAGATGTAGAGCAACGTGTTTATGTGGTTGAAAATCGTGATAAATATAAATTATTACGTGAAATATTAAGTGATGAACCGATTGAAAAAGTAATGATCTTTGCAAATCGTCGTGATCAAGTACGTAAATTATATGACCACTTAAAACGGGATCATTATAAGGTCGTGATGTTATCAGGTGAGATTGCGCAGGACAAACGCTTGAAAATGTTAGACCAATTTAAAAATGGGCAACACAATATCATGATCGCAACCGATGTGGCAGGTCGTGGGATTCATGTTGATGGTGTGTCACATGTGATTAACTTTACGTTGCCTGAACAGTCTGATGATTATGTGCATCGTATTGGTCGTACAGGTCGTGCGGGTACACAAGGCGTTAGTATTAGTTTCTTGTCTGAAGATGATGCTTTTTATTTACCTGAGATTGAAAAAGCGATTGGTCAAAAATTACCTTTAACTCGTTTAGAGGGTTATTGTTAATTCATTGCTGATTAAATACGTAAAATCGTATGAATGATTCTTGCTGAAAACCGCTCAAATTTGAGCGGTTTTTTGTTTTAAATTAGAATTTTAAAGTTTTGATTGGCAGCTAAAGGTGAGCGTAGTTTGGTAATCTGTGTCTTTTTCAATACCTCCTTTACCAATGACTGAACCTAAAACACCTGCTGCTGCGGTAATCATTTTGCCGGTTTGTTCGTCAAATACACCTTTTAATGCGCCATTAAATTCAACTTTTTCGTCTACAACAACAGGTGCTGCTTTTTTACCACAGGCATTATTTGCTGCGGTAATGGCATTATTTTTAGAAATAATTTGGCTTTTACCCAAACCTGTTACTTCATATTGATTATTGGGTTTTTGAATCGCTTGAGTTTGTGTTGGGTTTGAGCTACACGCTGTAAACAAAACAGCACTGGATAACATAGATGCGATTACAAGAGTTTTTTTCATAAGTCCGCCCTAAAAATCTTAAATAGAAAGATGATGGTATTGCAGCATAGGAATGCAAATAAAAATGTCCAAATATGTATTAAAAATGATGCTTTGTATGGTAATCCTGTGAAATACGAAGAATTGTGCAAGGTAAATTCAGTAAATAGCATGATTTTCTGAAAGTTTATGCTAATCTTGTTGGAAAAGGTTTTTGTAGAACATGGTTAATGATGGATTCAAATCTTCAAATTGTGCATCAAAATATTCATCAACGTCAGTCCGTTGGGCATTTGATTGAGCCTGCACCAAATGCAGCGCAATTGGAGATGGCATTTCAAGCTGCTTTGACTGCGCCTGACCATCATCGCCTCAAACCAACACGTTTTATCGTGGTGGCAGGAGAGCAACGTCAAGCTTTTGGTGAATTGCTAGCACAAGCGATCCAAGACTTGGGTGAGGTCGATGCTGCGCAAGTAGAGCGCGTGAAGCATCATCCATTTCGTGCACCTTTATTAATCTTGGTAGTGACTAAAATTGTAGAGCATCAAAAAGTTCCTGAATTTGAACAAATTTTAAGTACTGGCGCAGCGGTGCAGAATTTACTACTTTCTTTACAAGCGCAAGGTTTTGCAAGCATGTGGCGTAGTGGTGCTGTGGTAGAGTCTGCATTATTAAAAACGAAATTAGGTTTAAATGTGCATGATCTGATTTCAGGAATTATTTATGTGGGAACTGCTGCGAAAGTCATCGGACCACGTGCTGAACAAAGTACACATGATTATGTGAGTACTTGGCAGGTAGATCAAAGCTAAAATATAAAGATAGAAATCAGTGTTAATCTCAATAGTGATAAATCAGGATAACAATAATGTCAGAGCTTAAATTTACGGATTTGGTTGAACCCGTAGTGTTGAATCAAAAAACTGCATTGCGTGTCACTGTTCTAGGTGGCGGTAGTTTTGGAACTGCGATGGCAAATACAGCCACCCGTAATGGCTGTGATACAATCATTTGGATTCGTGATGAAAATGTTGCAGCAGAAATGAATGCAACGCATGTGAATAAACGTTATTTGCCTGATTATCCTTTAGAAATGGGCTTGAAAGCAGAATCCAATTTAGAAAAAGCAGTTCGTGATCGTGATATTATTTTAGTGGCGATTCCAAGTCATTCTTTTCGTGATGTTTTAAAGCAAATTAAGCCTTTTATTAGTTCACAAGCTGTGGTGTCTTTGACCAAAGGGATTGAAGCAAAAAGCTTTTGCTTTATGAGTGATATTATTCGTGAAGAATTACCAGAAGTACCTTATGGTGTGCTGTCAGGGCCAAATTTAGCCAAAGAAATTATGGCAGGGCAGCCAGCTGGAACTGTGATCGCGAGCGATTCTGAGTTAGTGCGCTATGCCGTGCAGCAAGCCTTACATAGTGCTTTGTTCCGTGTTTTTGCCAGTGATGATGTGCATGGGGTTGAGCTCGGTGGTGCGCTGAAAAATATTTATGCTGTGGCAATGGGTATGGCAGCAGCTTATAAGGTGGGTGAAAATACCAAAAGTATGATTTTGACTCGTGCTTTGGCGGAAATGAGTCGTTTTGCAGTCAAACTGGGTGCAAATCCATTAACATTTTTAGGTTTGTCTGGTGTGGGGGATTTATTCGCCACTTGTAACAGTCCACTCAGTCGTAATTATCAAGTGGGTTTTGCGTTAGGTTCGGGGAAAACCTTGCAACAAGCAACCAAAGAGCTCGGGCAAACTGCCGAAGGGATTAATACGATTATGCAAGTGAATACTCGTGCAAAAGAATTGGATGTATATATGCCAATTACCACAGCACTGCATGAAGTGATTTTTGAAGGTGCACCACCGTTAAATATTGCGGTTTCTTTAATGAAAAATGGACATCGCAGTGATGTTGAATTTGTATTGCCGCATCATGCGGTTTAAAAAATGCGAAACGGAGATAGTGTTGTCATAAAGAATGGGTATAATTCATTGCAAAGCCATAAGGAAATTTTATGCAACTGACTTTAGTGCGTCATGGTGAAGCAGCACCACCTTTGAATGGAAATGATTATAAACGTCCACTCACTGAGCGTGGTCATGCACAAGCTCAACAAACAGCAAACTTCTTAAAAGATATAGTGAAACCTGATATTTTTGTGGTGAGTCCATTGTTGCGTGCGCAGGAAACCTTAGCACATCTTCAAAAACACTTTCACGATGTAAATGTGTTGATCTGTGATAAGATCAAACCAGATGATGATGCCAAACAAGCCATTGATTGGTTGGCGCAATTACCTTTTGAAAATATTGTGGTTGTGTGTCACATGAATGTGGTTGCTCATATTGCAGAGCAATTAACCCATGAAAATTTTCATCCATATGCATTGGCAGAAGCTCGAATCTATGAGCAAAGCGTCATTGCACAAGGATTATCTACACAACAAAAAGCCTTTATTCCAACAGTATAAAAGTCTTTTAAAAACAAATTACACGGCAGAACACAAGCAATGTTGTATTTATGGATGCCAGAAGCCGATGGAGTTTGGCAATGGTCTCGTGGTGAAGAATGGAAAACGGCTGCAACGCTTGAGCAAGTGATTCAAGTGTTGAAAGAACATCAAGCACAAGAAGCAGTTGTTTATTTTCCAAGTCGTGAAGTGCAAATTCTTCAACAAGAATTAAGCAAAGAGCAGTATAAAAAATTAGGTCAAGATGGCTTAAAATATTTACTAGAAGAATATGTCATTGTTCCAATTGATCAGATGAAGGTGTTTTCACATTTTCAAGCACCGAATCAAGTGACTATCTTGGGGATCAATCAGCACGCTGTCACTACGATGCAGCATTCATTGTCATTATTGCCTGTAAAAATTGTTTCATTATTACCGGACTTCTTGATTTTACCTGTACCAACTGAGCATCAAACTGTGCTTGCTCATTTAAATGGTCGTTTATTGGTGCGTGAAAATGAATGGGCGGGTAATTCTATAGATGATTTAGGTGTGTATTTAGAATATGCAGCAAAAGAGCGTCATTATAAGTATGCGCAACTCACAGCAGAACAGTTAGAAAGTGTGTCTGCAATGACCACTTCGGATTGCTTAGAGCCGTTTAATTATCAATTTTTTGTACCGAAAAAAGCGAAAAATCATCCCTTTAATGTTTTGCCAAAAGCCAAAGAGTCAAATGGTGCTGTGTCAGGTTATTGGAAGGCATGTGCACTGCTATGTGTGGCTTTGATTGCTGTGCAATTGAGTTTTGATGCGTTGCGCTGGGTAAAGCTGAAAAAGGTCGCAGATCAGACAGCAGTGATTGCTATAGATCAGTATAAATCTTGGTTTGGTGCAAATAGTCGGGTGACTGAGCAAAATATTAAAAGTCAGTTTGAAAGTAATTTGCGTTTAAGTCAAAGTGCGAATACTCAGGCTTTACAGTTACTGAGCCGTGTTGGAGCGATTTTGATGCAGCACCAAATTGTGGCGAATAAAGTCAATTATGATACTGCGATTTTAAATATGGATTTGGTTGCGAATAGTTCGGATACATTACAGACTTTGGTGCAGCAGTTGAATCAACAAGGTTTTAAAGCAGAACTTGGTGCGATACAAACGCAAGGTGATTCAGTGGTTGGCTTGGTGAAAATACAATAATGAAAGCACTTGAAAATATCCAAAATAAGTTTGATGCTTTAGCAGATCAAATCTCAGATCAGCTTGATAAAATGACAGTGCGTGAGCGTGTAATGGTGATTTTCACCACGATTTTTGTGACCGTCGCAATCATTGGTTCAGCATTGTGGTATACGCATCGGGCAGCAGAAAATCAACAAAAGCGTTTAAATGAGCTTAAAGACCTCGTGGTTTGGATGCAAAGTAATGTGGTTACGATGAAACCCGCAGATGATTTGTCACTGACTGTACCTGATAAAATCCAGCGTGTGGCTCAACAACAAGGTCTTTCGATTGCGAGTCAGCAAGTCGGAGAGCAGTTTCAAATTGTTGGGCAACATGAAAATTATGCCATCTTGGCAAATTTTTTGACACAAATTGCGCAAATGGGTGTCAGTATTGAAAAAATGGAATTAGCGAAAGCGGATGGACAGATTAAATTAACAGCGACAGTGCATTAAGCAGTGAAAATAAAGCAGTGAGAAGCATAGCCTTTTTTCTATACTGTGCCTATAATACGGCAACTTAAAAAGCAGTAGACTTTTGTAGCTATGATGTATTCACTTGCTCGCCCATTGTTGTTTTCTTTAGCACCGGAGCGTGCACATGAACTGACATTATCGTTGTTAAAATCAGCGCATAAAGTCGGTGCAATGCGTCAGAAAATTGCGCCTAAACCTGTCACTTGTATGGGCATTGAGTTTCCAAATCCAGTCGGTCTTGCAGCAGGCTTGGATAAAAATGGTGCATATATTGATGCTTTAGCAGCGTTAGGTTTTGGTTTTATCGAAATCGGTACAATCACACCAAAACCACAAGCAGGTAATCCGCAACCGCGCTTATTTCGTATTCCAGAAGCCAAAGCCATTATAAACCGTATGGGGTTTAATAATGATGGTGTCGATCAATTAGTCGAAAATGTAAAAGCTGCAAAATTTAAGGGCGTTTTAGGCATCAATATCGGTAAAAATGCCACAACACCAGTTGAAGACGCTGTCTCAGATTACCTGATTTGCCTTGAAAAAGTATATGCGTATGCATCATATATTACGGTCAATATCTCATCACCAAATACCAAAAATTTACGCTCATTACAAAGTGGTCATGCACTGACTGAATTACTTGAAACGTTGAAAAAGCGTCAACTTGAACTTGCTCAAGAACATCAGCATTATGTCCCTTTGGTCTTAAAAGTTGCACCAGATTTAGAACAAAGTGATATTCAGTTTATTGCTTCACAGTTATTAGAATTTAAAATAGACGGTTTAATTGTTACCAATACCACTTTGTCACGTGAAGGAGTTGAAGGTTTACCTTTTGGTGATGAAGCAGGTGGTTTGTCAGGTGCACCAGTTTTTGAAAAAAGTACAGCATGTTTGGCAGCATTTGCAAAGATCTTAAAAGATCAGATTCCGCTTATTGGTGTGGGTGGGATTTTATCAGGTGAACAAGCGGTTGCTAAACAACAAGCAGGTGCAAGTCTAGTACAAATTTACAGTGGTATGATTTATACAGGTCCGGTTTTAATTAAAGATTGCGTTGATGCTATGACCTAAAATGAACACCGTAGATATTATTGTACTTATACTCTTGCTCATTGGAGGGCTAAACGGTTTGCGAAAAGGATTTGTTAATGCCTTTGCGAACTTAGTGGGTTGGGTTTTTGCACTCATTGTTGCAGCAAAATATTCAGCTATTTTCGCGCCCACCATGAGCGTACTCAGTCAAGATCCTGTAGTACAAAAAATTGCTGCATTTGCATTTATTGTCTTAATTATTGTGGTATTGACATGGATCGTAACTGCATTACTGAATAAAATTTTAAAGACGTTTAAGCTTGGACCACTCAATCGTTTAGCGGGTGGCACATTAGGTACCTTGAAAGGTTTGTTCATCGTCCTCATAACAATGCAAGGTTTAGGACCTTGGGTGGAAAGTTCACCTGTATGGAAACAGTCTAAAGTTATTCAAACACTTTTGCCTTATGCGCCTTTAGCAACAGCTCTGTCTAAAGATGCGGCAAATGAAGCGTTGAATCATATTCATTCTGAAGATTATCCTAAGGATGCTTCAAAAACGGAGTCTTCGAGTCAGTCTTCCTCGTCAGAAGATCGCTCAATACACTCAACTAAGAACCCATTTTATTAATCCTAGCTGGTCTGCGAGGTAGCTATGTGTGGAGTCGTTGGTATAGCCGGTAAGTCACCTGTTAACCAAATGTTATTTGATGCGTTAACGATGTTACAACATCGAGGACAGGATGCAGCTGGGATTGTAACTTGTCATAACGGTCGATTATTTCTCAGAAAAGACAATGGTATGGTGCGCGATGTATTCCATACTCGTCATATGCGTGCATTATTAGGTAACTATGGAATTGGGCATGTACGTTATCCAACGGCAGGTTCATCAAGTAGTGCTGAAGCACAGCCATTTTATGTGAACTCGCCGTATGGAATTACGCTTGCACATAATGGTAATTTGACCAATGCAGCTGATATTCATGATGATTTATTCAAAACTGACTTGCGTCATATGAATACAGATTCTGATTCAGAAGTTTTACTTAACGTGTTTGCGCATGAGTTGCAAAAATGCGGTACTTTAGAGCCAAAACCTGAAGATATTTTCCACACGGTAAAACGTGTGCATGAGCGCTGTAAGGGTGCTTATGGTGTGGTTGCCATGATTACTGGGCATGGGATCGTGGGTTTTCGTGATCCGAATGGGATTCGTCCATTGATTTATGGTTCACGTGAGCTTGAGACGGGTGAAAAAGAATATATCATTGCGTCTGAATCAGTGGCAATTACTGCACTTGGTTTTAAAGTAGAGCGTGATATTGCCCCAGGTGAGGCGGTGTTTATTGACGCACAGGGTCAACTATTTACCCAACAGTGTGCAGACAATTCACGTTATCGCCCATGTATTTTTGAATATGTTTATTTTGCACGTCCAGACGCCATCATTGATGGTATTTCAGTGTATAAAGCACGTTTGAAAATGGGTGAGACTTTAGCGCAGAAAATTTTACGTGACTGGGGTGAGCAACACGATATTGATGTTGTTATTCCGATTCCAGATACAAGCCGTACTTCTGCATTAGAGTTGGCAAATGCTTTAGGTGTGAAATTCCGTGAAGGGTTTATGAAAAACCGTTATATCGGTCGTACCTTTATCATGCCAGGACAGCAACAACGTAAAAAGTCTGTACGTCAAAAACTCAACCCTGTAGAGCTTGAGTTTAAAGGTAAAAATGTACTCTTGGTCGATGACTCAATCGTTCGTGGTACAACGTGTAATGAAATCATTCAAATGGCACGTGATGCTGGTGCGAAGAAAGTGTATTTTGCTTCTGCTGCGCCGATGGTGAAATATCCAAATGTGTACGGTATTGATATGCCTGTGAAGTCGGAGTTGATCGCATCGAATCGTAGTGTTGAAGAAATTCAAGAGATTATTGGTGCAGATCGCTTAATTTTCCAAGATTTGGACGATTTAAAAACTGCGGTAAAAACCAGCAAAGTGCCTGAAGTACAAGACTTTGATTGTTCTGTATTTGATGGAGTTTATGTCACAGGTGATATTGATACCGCATATTTAGATGATTTGGCGATGAGTCGTAACGACTTAGCGAAAAAGCAAAAAGATGGTTATATTGATGTCAATATTGATGCAGCATCAGTCGATCTCAGTGGTATTAAAGAAAGTTCTTAATTCTTAAAGTAGAATTAAACTGTTAAAAAAGCGGGGCATTCCCGCTTTTTTGCGCTATGATATTTTTCATCAAAAAATCTGATGATATGATTTTTTATTTCAATATCCTAACAATGTAATGAGGATGCTTACATTGAAAGATGTCAGTCATTATTTAATAAAAAACAAGAATATACTTTGGTCTGCAAGTATTTGTTCTGTTGCAGTGCTCATTACTATTTTTATTTTAAATACTGTTTTAGGGTTGTTGGTTCATTATGTACATCCTTCGGAATCAATTTTTTGGCACGTTCTTAGTCCATTTTGCGTGAGTTTGTTGCTGATCGTGATTTTAGGCTCAATCGTTTATGAGTTTTATATTTTTCGTGCAGGTGGGCATTCATTAGCGAAACAGCTTAAAGCACGACGCTTAAATTTAATAGAAAGTACGCCAGAAGAAAATATTGCCTTAAAAATTACGGAAAAATTAGCACAAAATTTTGATATTGATAGTCCAACTGTATATGTTTTGCCTGATGAAATTGGTGTAAATGCTTTAACAGCGGGATTTCATCCACGAGATACTGTAATTATTTTAACTTGGGGAGCGTTACAAAACCTTGATGAATTAGAGCTTTATGGTTTATTGGGGCATGAGTTCAACCAAATTTTATCAGGTGAAGCTAAAGAAAATACTCGTCTGAAAATTTTGTATAGTGGCTTAACGTCTTTTAGTCAGATTGGCAGTAAAATTGCCAAACAAGGTTTTGCTGTCTATGAGAAAGGTCGCCGCCACAAGTTTGAAACAAGTTTTGTTGCAATTGGGGGGGTGATTTGGCTCATTGGTAGTATGGGGATTTTGATTTCTCGTTTGATTAAATATTTTACTTTGGGTGGGCGAACGTTTTATAACGATTATAAAACCAAACGCTTGATGTTAAATAATGCCAATATACAAACATTGTTGCGAATCTATGTGCATCATGCAGGGTCACAGATTCATAGTGAATATTCAGAATCAATTGCGCACATGTGTTTTGCAAACTCACTCAGTCCACAAAGTTGGTTGAATATTCACCCTAGTATTGAAGATCGCATTTATGAGTTGAATCCCACATTATTACAAGATTTACAAATTGAAAATTTGAAAAAATTACGTAGTCAGCCTTTATTTGTGTTGATGCGTCCTTTAGAAGAATTAAATACAGAAATTTATACACCGTGGATTTCGCCACAGCCTTTGCCTTTAATTCGTTTATCTCCGATTAGTTTTGCATTGAACGATGCGATTAAACCATTAAATTCTGAAGTTCGACGACAAATGCAACGCCCTGATTTGTTGCAACGGGCGATGCAAACCCCCACAGGTTCACGTGAAGTGATGGTGGCCATTTTGATGATTCGACAATATCGAGAATTTATTCCATCTAATGCGGAGGTGAGTCGTGCAATTGTAGATGCCCTGTTACATTTGGATGGACGGGTGCATATTCAAATTTTTCATGATGCATGTGCCAATTTGGGCAATATGCCTGCAACGAGCGCACGTCAATTTGTGACTAAACTGGCTAAAATTATTCAAGAAGATGGGGAGATTGGTTTACTGGATGCTTTGCTGATTGAGCGAGTTAAAGCAGAACTGCATCTCTTACCCATTCATACACCTTCCTCTTTAGAGATTGTTAAACCGCAGATTGTACGTTTGATTGATGCTTTACTCCATGTACAGCAGATTAATAGTGAAAATCAACTGGAAGCGCGCTATCACATTTTACAGCGTGTTTTGAGTAAAGAAGAACTTGAATTATTCCGTGAAATTTCAGATGAACCCATTGATCTCAGTGAAATTCTAAATGATATTGCGGGATTGTTATTGCGAGATCGGTTGAGTATTTTGGGTGTTGCAGAAGTGTGTTTGTGGAATGATCGCATTATTACCCAAGATGAATTGGATGTTTTAGAACTCTTGTATTGGCGTTTAGGTTTTGAAACTGAAGAAATTGTGGATCAGATGCAAAAGAAAAATAGTGTGATGATTATCTAAATTTTCTGATTTTAAAATTTGATCTGTAGTGACAATATGAAGGCTTAAAAGTATTGCTGTTTAAATGTGCAGGCAAATATAAAACACAGCAAAAATATGCAAAGCTCGGTAGAATATGCATCGAATAGAAAGTTGAATAATGTGATGAATGTGAACGTACAGGAACACCAGCGAAGTATTTTGGCTGCAATGGGGATTGATCTTTGGATTCCCAAGAAAGATGTGTCTGTACGTCACGTACAAAACCAATTATACCGTGATGTTGCGGCGCAAGAGATCACTTCAAATCTCCAATTTAATGTTGATCGTGCCACATCTGAAACACCAAAAGCACCGTTAAATCCTGTCTTAGATCTTCAGCAATTCGCTACTCAAGCGCAATCTGCTCGAGTAGATTCGATTCAAGATGCATCTTTAACAACAGATCAAACGGTTACAGTTGTTGAAACAGCACAAAAAAATATTGTTAATGAAATAGTTGAAGCGCAAACAATCGCAGCATTTGAGTTGCAGGCTTTTTGCTTGAAAAGTTGTGTGATGATCATCGATGCAACTCAGATGAATGCAGCGCAACAAAAACTTTGGTTGAATATTCAGAATGTATTACTCGGTGAGTATTTTGAGTTGAAGTGGCCATTTCCAATCTTGCAATTTCAAGATGGTCGTGGTGTTTCGATGTATATTCAAGGCTTTTTGGATGCGCTCAGACAAGATAAAGTTGTCCTGAGTTTAGGTGAGATTCCACATTTACATAATGCGGATATTATTCAGTTGGCAAGTTTGCAAGAGATGTTGCAACAACCAAAATTAAAACGTCGTTTATGGCAATTTATGCAACAATCGCAGTAGATTAAACATTTAAGAAAAGAAAGCACAACAGGGATAGGTGATGCAGAAAAAAGTGATCGTATTTAGCCAAATTGATGCTGATGTTTTAGCAACATTGCAAGCACAGTATCACGTGGTTGTGATTAATCCTAAGATGGGTGATGTGAATGAGCAAATTCGTCAACATGTTGTGGATGCCGATGCAATGATTGGTGCAGGGCGTTTGTTAAATGAAACTAATTTAGCACCTGCACAAAAATTAAAAATTATTTCATCGGTGAGTGTCGGCTATGATAATTATGATGTGGCTTATTTAAATCAAAAGAAAATTTGGCTGAGTAATACACCACATGTACTGACTGAAACTACAGCAGATTTAGCATTTACGTTGCTGATGAGTGCTGCACGAAAAGTCCCAAGTTTGGATCAGTGGACGAAGCAAGGTGAGTGGAAGCGTACAGTTAGTGGGGCGCAGTTTGGGCAAGAAATTTTTGGTAAAACACTTGGAATTGTTGGTTTAGGTCATATTGGTGAAGCCATTGCACGGCGGGGTTTTCATGGTTTTAATATGAATATTTTGTATCATAATCGGCGTGAAAAATTAGAATTGGCACAACCACTCAATGCACAATACCGTAGTCTAAAAGATTTATTACAACAGTCTGATTTTGTCGTGGTTGCTGTAGACTTAAATGCAGAATCTAAAGCATTGATTAATGCGGAAGCATTTGATTTGATGCAAAAACATGCGGTCTTTGTGAATATCTCTCGCGGCTCGGTGGTAGATGAACAGGCTTTAATTGATGCCTTGCAACAACATAAAATTTTTGCAGCAGGTTTGGATGTCTATCAAAAAGAACCATTACAACAGTCACCATTATTTGACTTAGAAAATGTGGTGACGTTGCCTCATATTGGGTCAGCAACGGCTGAAACACGACAAAAAATGGTGAAGTTGGCTTATCAAAATCTTGTTGATGCACTTGAAGATCGTGTACCCCGTTATTTGGTCAATGAAAATTTTTCTAGCTAAAATGTCGTTAAAAAACTGCTACATTTTGCCTCGAATTTGTGCTAATTCCAATGCTATAGTGGTAGGAAATATCTGTTAGAGTATGGCATTGAAAAAGATTTTGCTGACATTGGGTTTAAGTTTGAGCTGTATTGTGCATGCAATACAAGACTTTTACCCAATGCATACACCACAAGTGGAAATTCCTGAGATTGGTAGTGGTATCGGCTTAATTGATCAACAAAAAGAAAAAATAATTGGTGAAAAAGTGTATCGAGAGGTACAGCACCAACTGCCCATTGTGCAAAATCCTTGGTTAGAAGACCAATTTATGCTGGTCTTTTCCCGTATTTTAAGTCAAACCCAAATGGGCTCTCCGATTGGTTTAGTGATTGTGAAGGATCCGCAAATTAATGCCTTTGCTGTACCTGGTGGATTATTTGCTTTAAATACGGGAATGGTCACTTCTTCAAAGAATATGGATGAAGTGGTAGGGGTGATGGCACATGAAATTGCCCATGTGACACAGCGTCATTATAGCCGTTCGCAAGAAGCATTTAAGGGACAGGGCTTATTGGCACTTGCTGGCATTATTGTGGGGGCTGCTTTAGCATCTAAGGCAGATGGCGATGTGGGGAGTGCAGTTATGCTGGGCTCTCAAGCCGCATTGATGGATCAACAGCTCATTTATAGTCGTAATCAAGAGCGTGAAGCTGATCGTATTGGTATGCAATTGATGTATGGTGCGGGCTATAATCCACAAAGCATGGCTGATTTTTTTGAAACTATGCACCGTACCACTAGTCGTTTAAGTTTTTTACCTGATTTTTGGTTGACTCATCCCTTAACGAGTGAGCGAATGAGTGAGGCTCGTTTACGTGCCAACCAATTTCCACGAGTGCAAATAAATAATAATCAACAAGAGTTTGAGCTGATTAAGTGGTATACAGCGGCAGTTTCGGGACAGACGTCACAACAACAATTAGAGGGTTTAATTCAACAAAATAGTTTTGCTGGACTTTTAGCTGCAAGTGAGTTTAATGCACAGCAAGGTGATTATGCCAAAGCACAGGGCTATTTAAATACAGCAAAGAAAATAAATCCTGATCATACTTTGTTGCATATTATTCAAACTGATGTTTATTTAGGGCAAAATAAAATTGAAGATGCTTATCAAGCGATTATTAACAAACAACGTATCATGCCTGAAAACCGTGCTTTAAATTATAAGCTTGCTGAGGTGTATATTCGACAGAATAAAGGGCAAGATGCTGAAAAATTGGTGAATCGTTTTGTCAGCAAAAATAAAACCGATATACAAGGTTGGCAATTATTACAACAAGCTGCAAATTTAGATAAAAATAATCCGTTACGTACAGTGAATGTATTGTATTACCGTGCAGAAGTACAGTATTGGGGGGGTGACGAGGAAAATGCGATTAAATCTTTATTGCATGCACAACGTTTGGCAAAAGGGAATAATGCAATGACCGCACGCATTGATACACGCTTAAAAGTGATGCAAGATGAACGTAAATTAAAGATTTAATTGCACAAAAAATGTTTGAATGTTCACTTTGTAACAAATATAAATATCTATTTTCTATGGAAAAAGTTAATCTTATTCTAAAATCAACTCTTTTAATTTTTAAGTAAATTTATGAAAAAAATAATGGCAGTTTTACTTTTCGTGGGGTGTGCACAACATGCAGTGGCGGACTCGGTGGAACGTTATGCAAGACAAGTTGAAAAAATTTCAACGCAATACAATATGCAAATGAAAAACTTTTTACGCAGTCTCAACCCTCAAATCACACAGTTTGATGCACAACAAAAAACACAATATTGTGCCATCGTAAAAACTTACGTGGATGATATGTATAAAGTGACAGATGAAAATCGCAGTAGTTTACCGCCATCTTATATGTCAATCACGAAACAAGATGTAATTAATAAGGTCAATAGTTCACCTGAGATGCAAATCCTTAAAAAATATAATATTCAGTGTGATTTGAATCATAGTTAAATGAAATGCATGTCGAAATTAAATATTTACTGCTTTTAAATGTTAGATTTTAAATATTGAAGCTGTGCATATTAAAAGTATATGTATTTAAAATAGATGTGCCGTAAAAAGTTAGCTTGAAAATCGGAAGTGTTTGTTTAGATAAGATGAGAAGAATATAGAGAATTCATTTGGGCTATTCAACAGTGATTATTTCATTGCAAAATAATTTTATTGCTGTATGAATAGACCAAACCAAACAATAGATAGATTTTAGACTGGGAAATTAAGCAAGTTTTGCTTTAATTTTGCTCGAAACTTGTGCAGGATCGGCACGTCCGGCTATGATCGGACGTAGAGAATTCATCACCTTACCCATATCTTTCATGCTAGTAGCACCTTGCGCTTCAATCGTTTGCGCAATGAGAGAATCAAGCTCGTCCTCTGACATAGCTTCAGGTAGAAATTGAGATAAAACCTCGATTTCGGCTTGTTCTTTACTAGCTAAATCTTCGCGATTAGCACCTAAAAAGGCTTTAACCGACTCTTTGCGTTGTTTGATTTGCTTTTCAATGACCGCAAGAACCTGAGTATCATCAAGCTCAATGCGCTCATCGACTTCGATTTGCTTGATTGCTGCCTGTAGACCACGTATTACCGTTAACTTATCCATTTCTTTAGCACGCATAGCGGCTTTTAAAACGTCAGTGATTTGGTTTTTTAAAGTAGTCATTTAAGTTGTCCAGTCAGTCAATCATTCACAAATAAATCTTAGTAAAGGCGAGTCGTACGTACTGATTCACGCGCCAATTTCTTTTGGTAGCGTTTAACAGCAGCAGCTTTTTTACGTTTACGTTCTTGAGTAGGTTTTTCGTAGAATTCACGTTTACGAACGTCAGCAAGAACACCTGCTTTTTCGCATGAACGTTTGAAACGACGGATCGCTACGTCTACTGGTTCGCCTTCTTTCAATTTAACTTGTGGCATGAAGAATCCTCATTAAGTTATGGATAAGATCAGGGTGGAATTACCCTTGATCACAAGTGAAGGACAGTATTTTACTCATTTACATCTCATATCACAAGTCTATAATAGCTTTGGCAATATTTTGATACGGGTAAAAGGTAGTTTAATGATCGTTCTGGGCTTAGAAACTTCATGTGATGAAACAGGTTTGGCGCTGTACGACAGTGAAGTCGGCTTAAGAGGACAGGTGTTATATAGTCAGATCAAATTACATGCTGAATATGGTGGGGTCGTCCCTGAGCTTGCCTCACGTGACCATGTGCGTAAACTTATTCCTTTGATTAATCAATTGCTTGCAGACAGTCAGATAAAAAAATCTGAGATTGATGCGGTTGCCTATACACGTGGACCTGGTTTGATGGGGGCACTGATGACAGGCGCATTGTTTGGTCGAACTTTGGCATTTGCATTAAATAAGCCTGCGATTGGTGTGCACCATATGGAAGGTCATATGCTTGCACCACTTTTATCGGCTACACCACCAGAATTTCCGTTTGTCGCTTTATTGGTCTCAGGTGGGCATACGCAATTAATGGCTGCTCATGGGATTGGTGAATATGAAATTTTAGGCGAATCGATCGACGATGCCGCGGGTGAAGCCTTTGATAAAGTCGCGAAAATGTTGAAATTGCCGTATCCAGGTGGGCCAAATATTTCACGTTTAGCAGAACAGGGCGATAAAAATGCCTTTGAATTTCCGCGTCCAATGTTGCATCAAGGTTTAGAATTTTCTTTTAGTGGATTAAAAACTGCGGTTTCAGTGCAACTGAAAAAACTAGACGGTGAAAATCGGGATGCTGATATTGCCGCATCATTCCAAGAAGCGCTTGTAGATACATTGGTTAAAAAATCAGTCAAAGCACTGAAGCAAACAGGAATGAAACGTTTGGTGATTGCAGGGGGTGTCAGTGCAAATAAGCGTTTGCGTGAGCGTTTAGAAGCCGATTTAGCGAAAATTAAAGCGACGGTTTACTATGCTGAACCTGCTTTATGTACCGACAATGGCGCCATGATTGCTTTTGCGGGTTATCAGCGTCTTAAAGCAGGGCAGCAGGATGGTTTGTCTGTAACGACGACACCACGTTGGCCAATGACAGAGTTAACGAAACCTGAATAATTTTTTTAAAATTAAAAAAATGTTAAATGAAGAAAGGGGCGAAAAGCCCCTTTCTTTATGAAGCACACCAGAAAAATAATGTATTTTAAAGTAGTGGCTAATCTAACTCTGCATAAGAAAATATTTCAATCATAAACTCGGTTTTGTCCAAAGCATGTCTAAATAACACAATAAATTTCCTTAGAGCTTCGGCATCTTTTGAATAAGCACAAAACATATCCGCTTCAGGGTCAAACTTGATCGTGTCCACCAATTCAGGCAGTTGTTTGTCGACATAAGTGCTTGCCAATGCTGCCCAATCATAGCCATTTCCTTCAAAGCCTTCATCAGCACGACTTGCAATAATTTCTGATTTAAAATTTAACTCGGTGAGGCATACTGAATAGCTGTTTTCATGCGCTACCCAAAAAGAAGGGTTGGATGGTTTGTTTAAAATTATCAATGCTCATTTTTATAACGCTTTATTAAAATAGAAGTAGTATCATTTTAAAATAGATTGAGCGGTTAAATTGTTGAAATTATGAAATGTAATTGTGTTTGTTTATATAAAAATCAGGCATCAAAAAGCTATAGTTAGATGAGGTGTAAGCATGACATTAAAGTGAAAGTCTTGCTGTGTTATAGATTAAAAATGACTTTTGCTGATCAAGAGCATGTCATAGCTTTGTCACTGAAGAAGATTAGCATTGGAGAATGTGCAACTAAAGATCAGGTATTTTGCGCTCAATACGATACTTAAATTTTTTTTAATTGTTTATTATTTGAATGTTTTTATGATTGCTTTAACTCAAAAGAAGTTTTCAAATTTTTATATTTTTATCACTTTTCTAAAGCTGGGTTGTATTGCCTTTGGTGGACCAGCGGCACATATTGTTTTATTTCATAATTTTTTGATTAAGAGATCATCGTGGTTAGATGAACAAGAATATTTTAAAGTACTTGCTTTGGCACAAATTATTCCTGGGCCTACCAGTAGTCAAGTAGGGATTGCCATTGGTTATTTCAAAAATGGCTATAGCGGTGCGTTTTGTGCTTGGTTGGGATTTACTTTGCCTTCGGCGATTTTGATGACTTGTGCTGCAGTATTGGGACAGTATTTTTTTAACAGTCTAAATCAACATTTTTTTCATGTCATTCAATTGATTGTGTTGGCTGTGGTGATATTCGCATTTTGGCAAATGTTACGTAGTCTTTGTCAGTATTTTTGGCAATATTTGCTGATGCTATTTGCTATGATTTTTATTTATGTTGTGCCTGTATCAGCAAATCAAATCATTGTAATTTTAATCGCTGCAATTGTTGGATTATTTTTAGCAAAAGCAAAAGATCCACAGCATGATGTTGAAAACAATAGCATTTCGTTTAAAGCTACCAAAGCTTATATGTGGTTGATTGTATTCATTGTGCCATTTTTATTATTTCCAATTTTAAATCATTTGAGTCCATCATTGTTTCTGCAAGCTTTTGAGGGTTTTTATCGCTCTGCTTCTTTGGTTTTTGGAGGTGGGCATATTATTTTACCGATGCTACATCAAGATTTTGTTGCAACGGATTTAGTCGCCAATGAAAGTTTTGATTTGGGTTATGCGATTGTACAGCTAATGCCAGGTCCATTATTTAGTTTTGCCAGTTATTTGGGGGCTTTGTTGCCATTTACATCATCTGTTGTTGTGAATGCAAGTCTAGCGACACTCATGATTTATATCCCATCATTTTTATTGATTTTTGCTACTTTGCCGTATTGGTCTTGGTTCATGCAACAACAAACAATTTATAAAGCAATTCAGGGGATTCATGCTGCTGTCGTCGGGTTGTTATTGTGTTTGATTGTACAAATGACTGAGAAATACATTGTGCAATGGGTAGATCTACTCTTTGTGATCACACTCATTGCATTATTAAAAAGTAAATTACCGATTTGGCTTACACTTATAGGAAGTTTTAGCACTTATTATTTTTATTTAAATAGTGTGGTGATTTCATAAAAATAGACAATATGATCCAGCATATTGTCTATTGATTTACATTCTAGTTATATTTATATCATAAGGCTTTTAATTGTTGAGCGCCAATCCAATGTTTTGAAAATTGATAGGCTGCACGGCCAGAACGTTGCCCACGTGCTTGACACCAACGTAGGGCTTCGGCACGTGTTTCATCATCAAAAGGCATATTTTCTTTGGCTAAATAATGCGCAACGATTTCTAGGTAAAGATTTTGATCCATCGGATAAAAAGACAACCAAAGCCCAAAGCGATCTGACAGTGAAATTTTTTCTTCAATGGCTTCTTGGGGATGCAATTCGTTATGTTGAGGCACATCTGCACGCATAACAGGGGTATTTTCATGCATAAATTCAGGCAGTAAATGACGGCGGTTACTGGTGGCATAAATGATGAAATTGTTTGAACCTGACTGTAATGAGCCATCTAAAACACTCTTTAAACTACGATAGTTTTCATCTTCAGCATTAAATGCCAAGTCATCACAATACACGATAAATTTTTCAGGACGTGCTTGGATCATTTTTTGGATTTCAGGAAGGTCAGATAGGTCATCACGTTCAATTTCAATCAAACGTAATCCTTGAGCTTGGTATCGGGGCAATAATGCACGCACAATCGAAGATTTACCTGTACCCCGTGAACCTGTTAGCAAAATATCATTGGCAGGTAAACCATTTAAAAATTGTTCAGTATTTTGCAAAATTTTATCACGTTGACGTTCGATGCCTTTAAGGTCTGCTAATAAAATCGCTTTAGGTTGATAAATGGGTTTGAGCTGCTTGTCTTGCCAACGAAAGGCAGGCGCAGAAAAATCAGGATCTTGCTTGGGTTCAGGCAGTACGTTTTTTAGTTGTTCAAGCACGATAGATAAGGATTGGATTAAATGATCAGGTAAATCAAGAGTGGCCATAACAGTTCGCTAATATTTTACAGTTTGTTAAGATATGCTATGAGCATACACCGAAGACAAACGAAATACTGTGGAAATGAACATCTTAGTCAAAAAATAGTCGTTTTGAGTAATTGCTTCTGCAAAAAATATTCAGCATAGTGAATGGAACACACACTCTATTTTTAGAGTTAAATTATAGGACCATGCGACAAATGAACATAGAATTTAAACATGATCTCAATCCACATCAAGCCTATCGCATCAAAAAATTAAAAAGACAACTTGCACAAGCTGAAAGTTATGAAGAGTGGAAGGCGACAGCATTAAAATTGGATGAAGAAAGTGGTACGCAAGAATGGAAATATGACAATAGCTCACCTTATTTTGACTCTGAAATTATTGCCCACAGATTAAATATTCTACGTCGTTATCGCCATCAAAAGCGCACTGCGGACTTAATTTACATATTAAGTGAAGGTTTAAGTCACGATCTTGCCAATATTGCTCATCCTTTATTATTTACCGAAACCTATGTGGGTACGAAGAAACTCATTGAAGATTATGTCGAAGAAGTCAGTCAAAGTTTGGCATTTATTGCTTCTGTGGCTTGTGAAGATTTGAGCGTACAGGAAAAAATTGAGTTTTTTAAAAATTGTGAAAAAGTCTATGGGCAGCCTGCCATCATGTTTTCGGGCGGTGCAACACTGGGGCTTTTTCATACGGGTGTATGTAAAGCACTGATTGAACAAGATCTATTGCCCAAAGTGCTGTCAGGTTCTAGTGCAGGGGCGATCATGACGGCGATGTTGGGAATTTCAAAACCAAGTGAAATATTTGATATTTTGTCAGGTGAACACTTTTATAGTGAGGCATTTCATTTTAGAAGCTTGCGTGAGCTGATCAAAGGTAATGGTGGTTTTGCTGATGTTCGCTATTTAAAGAAATTTTTGGTTGAAAATCTAGGTGATTTGACTTTTGAGGAGGCTTATCAACAGTCTGGCTTGGATATTAATATCAGTGTTGCGCCGTATAATGTTTCACATGAAGATGCACGTATTATGAATAAATATACTGCACCTGACTTATTGGTGTGGAGTGCGGTTTTGGCATCATGCGCAGTTCCAATTTTATTCCCGCCTGTACGTTTAACAGGCAAGCGTTATGACTCGGTCCATACACCCTATTTAGCCAGTACCCGTTGGGTGGATGGCAGTGTACGCAGTGATTTTCCACAAGAAAAAATGTCGCGCTTATATAATATTAATTATACCATTGCCAGTCAGGTCAATCCGCACATTGTGCCATTTATGCAAACAGACACTGAACGCTTTCGTAAAGATTTACTGAGTTGGCCTGAGCGTATAGTCCGCAAACACGGTAAAACTATTGCCATGGATGTGATGGACTTTACCCGAGATCGTGTAGGGCGCATTCCAACTGTTCGCAGATTGTTAGAACATGGCTACGGTATTATTGATCAGCGCTACTATGGTGATGTCAATATCATTGGAAATTATAGCCTGAAACATTATCAGTACATGTTACAAAATCCACGCCCTGAATTATTTGCATTACTTCAGCGAGAGGGTGAACGTGCAACTTGGCCAAAAATTTCAAGTATAGAAACCCATGCACGTATAGGTAAAACCATTCAACATTGTTTAGAGGTTTTAAACTTTAGTTTGAAAAATAAAGTGAATGCTAGACAGAAAGAGCAGGCATGAACATCAAACCATTGGCTACCGCTATAAATTCTGCCCGAAGCCAAAGTTTTGGGCGGAGAATTTATTGTGTAGAAAATACAACGGGTAAGTACTGGATTAAGCAGCAGCTTGCCCATGTGAATGCAGACTATGAGCGTAGTTTTTTACATGAACTCAAGATGTATAGTCGTTTAAATGCTTTGGAATCTCCTGATTATTCATTTTTATGTGATTTTTCCATTACCAGTACGATAGACTCTAGTGTTTCTTCACCACTTTTATTGCGTGATTCTTTACAGTTACAAGACGCAGCAGCACTTTTTGCAGAAAACGCATTATCACTGCAATTTTCGCAAGTAATTCAAATTTTAAGGCAAAGTTTAGAGGTCTTGGAACATCTGCATGAACTGGGTTTTATTCATGGTGATTTAAAAATTGAACATTTTAGACAACAATCAGGACGTTTGTGCTTAATTGATTTTGAACAAAGTGCTCATCTTGATGATGTCAAAGATATGCCAAATACTGCAACACCACGTTATATGGCACCTGAGTTATTCCATGCAAATCCGAAATCGTTCCAATCCGATCTGTATGCTTTAGGGATTATTTGGTTAGAATGGTTGAAACAAGAAAAGTTGCAAGCAAAAAGTTATCAAGATTGGGCTTTTTTGCATTGTCAAAACTTAAAAATACAGCTTACACCTCAATTTCAAGCCTTTGAAGAAGTTTTGAGTCTGATGTTACGTAAACAAATTTCACAACGTTGTACAAATATTTATCAAATAAAACAACTATTAAGCAAAATTGGCTAAAGAAAAGACGAAGAAAGGTGGTTTTGTTTTATATTTAAACAAACAAGTGTTTTTTTATAAAAAAGGGCTTGTCAGACCCAAATGATCTCTATAATATACACAGCCATCGGGGACGTGGCGAAATTGGTAGACGCACTGGATTTAGGTTCCAGCGCCGCAAGGTGTGAGAGTTCGAGTCTCTCCGTCCCCACCAAGCAATTATTAGGTGGTCCGAAAACTTAGTAATATGCACTAGAGGATTGGTGTAATGGTAGCATGACGGTCTCCAAAACCGTTCGTCAAGGTTCGAGTCCTTGATCCTCTGCCAACTTATTTAATTTTAATCGCGAAAGTGATAAAAAATCGGGGACGTGGCGAAATTGGTAGACGCACTGGATTTAGGTTCCAGCGCCGCAAGGTGTGAGAGTTCGAGTCTCTCCGTCCCCACCATATTTTAAAAGCAAGATTTGTAGGTCTTGCTTTTTTTATGCCTTTTTAAAAATATAAAAATTTTTAGGCATCCAAAACAGATGCCTTTAATATTGATTGAAGCAAGAAAATATTTAAAATTTTAAGCTTTTAAATGATCTTCAAATTCTTCACCCAGTTGGAATGCTAAGTTATTGCCAGCAAGGTCACAGGTCACTAAGCCATATTCTTTTTTAAAGCTGAAGGTAAAGCCTTTGCCATCTGCTAAATTTTTCACTGAATATCCAAGCTTTTCTAACCAAATACGAAATGCGATTAGATTCTTTGCTTTCACTACCTTTTTCATGGAAGGCTCTCCTTAATTCCTGTCTGTAAAATTAATAGGGATGACTTTCAAATTTTTAAAGGGGAGAAATGATGAAATAATTTTTTTATAGCAATTTTTGATCAATTGGGGAACTTAATTTTTCGAATATTGGGATCATTTTTTTATTGATTGAGTTGCTTTTTTGATAGTAAGTTTATAAAAAATATCAATTTTATTAAAATATCATCAAGGTGCTTAAGCCAATTTAAAAATAATTTGATATATCTCTTTTAAGATGAAATTTTTTATGAATCTGTAAGAAAATATATCAAGATGCTTATAAATTCAGCAGTATTGTTCAATATTTTCCCACCAAAATTATTTTAAGTTTATTTTATCGCTGTCATGAGCTGTATGCAGCAGATTGCTGTTTGTTTCAAAGTCGTTCTCGTTACGGTCATTTTCATACTGCGCTGCGTAAAAGCAACACAGTTAGTAATGAACGCCTTGTAAATGCACAGATGTTGATTTGAATTACATGATATTGATCGTTTAAAAGTTATCTTTGAGCGCACGAATTCTAGCAAACTCTTCAACGCTATCGACACGTAGAAAAGGGTTGGTTTCTAGTTCAAGTTCAATAGTACTTGGCAGGGTAATTTTACCTTGTGCGCGTAATTGGCGAACTTTTTCCGCACGTTGTTGTAGTGCAAAATTATCAGGTTCTACATGTAAGGCAAATTCTGCATTCGACAAAGTGTATTCATGTGTGCAGTAGACTTGTGTTCGTGGTGGCAATGCGGCTAAGCGGTTTAAGGAATGATAAAATTGCTCAGGTGTGCCTTCAAACATGCGTCCACATCCCATTGCAAATAATGTATCTCCACAGAAAACACTGTCTAATTCATCTATAAAATACACAATATGTCCTAGGGTATGTCCTGGAACGGCAATAATTTCAATATTTAAACCATGAAACTCAAATTGATCCTCATGTTGTAAAGGGTGGTTAATAAAAGGCAAATGGCTTAACTCATCTCGTGGTCCATACACTGCGAGATTTTGTTCAGCAATCAGGGCAGGAACACCACCAACATGGTCTTTATGCCAGTGGGTGAGCCAAATTTGACTTAAATTTAATTGATTTTCTAAACAGTAGGATTGAACCAAATGTGCTTCAGTTGGGTCGATTGCCACCACATCATGGCTTATGGTGTGTTCAAGTAACCAAATATAATTTTGGAGTTGGTTTTTGACATCAATCACATGAATTTTAAATGACATTTTTTGTTGGCTTCCCTTACTGCTTCTCATTTGATTGTATGTAAATTTACTTATAAATGGTAGTCACAGTAGCCTGATATCACAGATCTCAATAAATTTTGAGTGAGAAGAATGAGTTGGTTTTTCTTAGAAATGCGGCGCTAATTCTTGATTGATATTCGTTTAAATTTTTAATCACGAGATTTTGAAAATGAAACTATTTCCAATTATTTTACTCAATGCATATATGTTGAGTGCTTGTTCAACGGAACAAGCGCAAGTGAAAAATACTGTACAAAGGTAATGTCAGGTGTATGAAATATTCAACATCATGCAATTCCGCAAGCGCCAAACTATATGAATTTGCCGATATTTGAGCAAGGTGTAATCGGTTGGGACAAGTGAAGAGGGTGTAAAACAGCGTTTGAACCGTGTACAAAAATCAGATATTGCAGGTTTTAAGGAAAAAGGCTTGACTTTAGCTATGGTGCAAGCGTGGCAAGCATTTTATGAAAATGAAGTAAAGCGTAATCCTTGTAATCCAACAGCACCGTATCGAGCGCAGTTAATGCAGAAAATCGCGCTGCTATGGAGTGACATGGTATAGGTTTAAGCCGATCAGTCAAAGTTAAAGGCATTTAAAATATTTCTAAGGCAGATGTTGCGTCAGATTTTATAAAAATTAAACATCTGCTCGAAAAATATCGCATGATAAGGCTCATGACAAAGCATTATTTGTTATAGTGATAACACGATTGGGGAAATAATAATGCAATTTAACTTTGAAATTGATACCACTTGGTGTTTAGAACAATTATTAAAAGATCAACGGATTACAGAGCGTGAAAAACTGTTGGTGCAAACCACACATCGGCAACGTGATCAACTGAAATGGCATCCATTACAATGGATTGCCAATTTTAATTTAACAGATCAAAACGAACCTCAAAAACGTCTAACCTTAAGTACGTTGTGTCAATGGCTAGCAGATAAAACCAATTTGCCGCTTTATATCATTGACCCATTAAAAGCAGATGTGGCGAATTTAACTGCGGTGATGTCGCAAGAATTTGCTTTACGTAATCGTATTTTGGCTGTTGAAATTCAGCCTGATCAAGTGTTGATTGGCACAGATCAGCCTTTTATTCTTGATTGGATGCAAAACCTTGAAAGCAGTTTAAAACCCAAAAAAATTCAAAGAGTATTGTTAAATCCTGAACAATTGCAACGTTATTTGGTGGAATATTACCAAGTCAGTCGAGCTGTCATTTCATCACAAAAATCAGGTGCACACCAAAAAGAAAATAAAGGCGTAGAAGCATTATTGCAGTTAGGCGATACACAAAATCCTGATGCAAATGATCAACACATTGTGAAATTGGTGGATTGGGTTTTACAATTTGCGTTTGAACAACGGGCCAGCGATATTCATTTAGAACCACGCAAAGACAATGGGAAAATTCGTTTTCGTATCGATGGTGTATTGCATACTATTTATAATATGCCTGCCAATACATTAACCGCCGTGATTTCCCGAATTAAAATTTTAGGGCGAATGAATGTTGCAGAAAAGCGTAAACCGCAAGATGGACGTTTAAAAACTCGTACACCAAAAGGGCAAGAAACTGAGCTACGTCTAGCCACACTCCCGACAGCTTTTGGAGAAAAGCTGGTCATGCGTATTTTCGATCCTGAAGTGTTGGTGCGGAGCTTTAAGCAGCTTGGTTTTGATGGAAATTTACTACAAGCTTGGCAAGCGATGACTCAGCATAGTCATGGGATTATTTTGGTGACAGGGCCAACGGGTTCAGGCAAAACCACCACGTTATATTCCTCTTTAAAGCAGTTAGCCACTGAGCAAGTCAATGTTTGTACTATTGAAGACCCGATTGAAATGTTAGAGCCGAGTTTTAACCAAATGCAGGTAAATCACGGGATTGAGCTGGGTTTTGCAGATGGTATTCGTGCATTGATGCGCCAAGACCCTGATATTATTATGGTCGGGGAAATCCGCGACTCAGACACTGCGAATATGGCAATTCAAGCAGCATTGACGGGACATTTGGTGTTGTCAACCTTGCATACCAATGATGCACCTTCAAGTTTGACTCGTTTGCATGATTTGGGAGTACAACCATTTTTAACCGCAGCAACGATTTTAGGTGTTTTGGCGCAGCGCTTAGTACGTCAACTTTGTCCACATTGTAAACAAGAAACCTTTATTAATGACCAAGAATGGAAACATTTAACATTTGGTTATTCATTACACATGCCTGATTTTGTTTTTAAAGCTGTGGGTTGTGAGGAGTGTCGTCATACAGGTTATCAAGGGCGTGTTGGAGTTTATGAATTTATGCCGATTAGTCTAGAAGCCAAGCAAAAAATTTCCGCCAATGCGACACTTGATGAGTTACGGGCTCAGGCTAAGCAGGAGGGGATTGATCCATTACGTATCGCAGGGGCACGTAAAGTATTAGAAGGGATCACCACTTTGGAAGAAGTTTTAAGGGTTGTGCCTCTAAACTAAATATCAGTTTTTGACTTATATCACACATGAAAAAGAGCATTCCAGAATGCTCTTGAAGTGTTACTCAATGATCACATTCTCGCATGTATTGGTTTTGAGTTGTGCGGAAATAAGTGCATCCTCATGATCGGTAAAAGTATTAAAAGCTTGTTGACCTAATGGATATTTTTGGGTGATTGAACATGGGAAGAATTCATTTTCAGGATTTTTATAAGAATAAGATTCTTCAGTAACATAAACTTTTTGATTTTCAGGATCGAATTTTAAGTTAAAAGAGGCTTGTGAATCTGCCCATTTCCTATTTTCACCTTCGCGAATAATATATAGATAAGGTGGAATTTGAGGGTCATCATCCCGTATAAATTCAACTTGATCGATATTAGGAGAATAGTTTTCGCGTTCTGATACTGGTTTTAAAATCACATCATTTTTACCTAACAATTGCCATTTTTGGTCACGCCAACTGAAGATATAAATACTTCTAGGAAGGGTATATAAGTTTTGATAATCACTTTTAAATTTCTTTCTATCTTTGGCATTGATGGTGATGACCAGCGCATCATATTTTTCTTTTTGACTGAATGGACCATATTTGAGATGGATCGCAGTGTCATTTGCATCAATACTTTGTCGCATATCTTGGGGAATATACACCAAATGTTCAGCGTAGATCGTTGCTGAGCAAAGCAATAATAGTGTTGAAATACAAGATGTTCGAATATTTAAAATTTTCATTTATGCTCAAGCTTTATTCAGGTGGACCATAGTTGTCAGGATCAAAGGAATAACTATCTTCATATTCAGGATGATCAAAGTAAAAATCTTTTAAGGCTTTGGTTTCTGGATTTTCCTTTAGCAGCAATACATAGTTTGAACTTGTTTCATAAGATGCTACTTCAGTAGCTGCAGTCACTGAACTTTCATCTTCCGAGGTCGCATCAAGTTGCGGATTCGAATGAGTCGTTCCTAATGTACCTGCATAAATCCAGTCTTGAAGCTTTTTATCCCAAATAAATTTGATGGAATATGAATAATTTTCAAAACTTTGACTTAGGGTAAAACCTCCAGTGGCTTGTTGAAATGGCGCATCTGGATCTAAAAGATCATAAATTTTACGAACTTTAGGATGTATATAGTGATTTTCAGTATCTAGAATTCCAGTTTGCCAAATACTTAGAATTGCTTTTTCATCAAGATTTTTAAAGGCATATTGATGTTGGAGTTTTAGCTTAAATGACTGACCATCACCTAAATATAGATTTAGTGTTCTTTTTTTGGGTAAGCGATTTTCTTGTTGAGCAAGATTAAACTCATCGCTTGGCACTGTAATGAGTGCAAGATCCCATAATACGTCATCATTTAAATGACCAAAATTAAAATCCAACAGTTTTTCATTGACTGGAATAAGTGTCGTAACTTCTTTAGGAACATCTCGTTTTTCAAGAAATTCAAAATAACTGATTTCATCGGAGTACCCCGCCAGAGTATGTTGGGCTATACCCAAAGTGAAAGTAAGGGCGAAGATTTTATTTACATTTAACATATTAAAAATCCGACAATGAATGCCCAAAATTAAATTTTAAAGTGCACAATTCTAACTAAAATTAAAAAACTATTTTTATAAATAAAAATTCTTGAAAATAGATTGGGTTAAATTTAACTCATTTGAGTGAATATTTTCAACAGGTTCCATAAAATAGAAACCAAATTTTATTGTAAAGATGGGTTTAAAACTTTTGCATTAATATTTGGATAAAATGAAATTAAGCTGAAATCTTTTGTATAATGTGCGCATAATTTACAACATTTTTTCTATTATGAATAATAATTTTAAAATTACTTTTTTAACTTCGATTTTATTTTTGTCAACATTGTTGAGTGCGTGTGGAGGAGGTTCTTCAGAACAGGACAATACCCCCACGATAGAACCGCAAGTGACACCAACACAAAATAAAACCGTGCAATTCTTTGTGGCAGCACATCCCGATGATATTCAATTATTTATGGCGAAAAATGCACAGTTTTATGTGCAACATCAAAATAAAAATGTATTTATTTTGACGACCGCAGGTGATGGTGGTGAAGCAATACATTTACCTCACTATTCTGCGATGAAAAAAACGTATTGGGAAGCACGTTTATTGGCGCATGAGAAATCAGTGAATCATTGGAATCATGATAAAAATAGGATTATCAGCACTGAAATTAAAATTAATCAACACACTTTTCAGCGAAAGCAATTGGGTGAAAATATTGTATTTTATAATTTTTTATTACCTGATGGGAATATGACGGGAAATGGTTTCCCCACAACCCAATTTCAAAGCTTGGAAAAATTGTATCGTGGAAAAATAAAAACAATTTCAAGCATTGATCAACAAAATACGTATACTCAACAAGATTTAATTCAAACACTGTCCGATATTGTGCAACTTGAAGCAGGCAAAAAAGAGATTACTTTTAATATTGCAGAAGATAATTTATATATTAATCAACAAGATCATTCTGACCATATTATGACCTCTTTGCTGGTGCAGCATCTAAGCCAAGGTCTAGACAACTGTATGCTGACCAATAAATTTACAGAATATGTAAATCGTGCCAAACCTGTGAATATGTCCAATAGTGAATATCAGCAGCATCGCAAACTGTGGGATGTTTTAACATCTGTTTTGGTGGAATATCAATATGTTAATCCACATGCACGAGATCCACATTTGGTTTGGTTAGGTAAGCAATATATTAGTTCAAAGAGTGTGGTGAATTGTAAGCATATTGATGAAAAGCTACGTTAAAAGTTAGCTTAAAATCTTTGCAAAGCAGATTGTTGCTCACATATTTATGTGGGAAGGAAGATTTTAGGTTCTAGTTTGTGTAGTAATTATTATGTTTGTCTTTTCAATGGATTTGGTAGTAAACAGTACAGTGGTTGGGTCGCTGAAAATGCCTAGAACGTTTACAATACAGCCTTGTTTAAAAAAGCAGTATGCGCTGATTCATACTGCTTGTTCCCACAATTTTTATTTTATTAAATTATTTTTATACTTATTTGGTTAAAATAAGACGGTTATTACGTGTTAAACGTAAGCGGTATTCTTCACCTGCATGCATAATACGGATTTCACGTCCAAGCGCGAATAAATTGTTGGAATGTAGCATCGGTAAGGCATTGGTCGATTCATTATTACGTGTGAATAAGCTAAAAGGTGCGTTCATTGTTCTACTCCGTGTGGGACGTCATTTAATGTTTTAAATGATAATCATTATCGAATAAGGCTGTCAACGATAATTGTTGTTATTTGCAAAAAAAAGCGATTTACTTACATTCTGTAAAATAAGTGATGAAAAAGTGATGACAAAACCTGTGGTAAATGTGGCGATCGCCTTATTATTTCATCAAACTAAAGTACTCGTTGGATGGAGAGCAGCAGCGCAACATCAAGGTAACAAATATGAGTTTCCTGGGGGTAAAGTTGAACATGGCGAAACACCCGAGCAAGCCTGTCGTAGAGAGGTGTTTGAAGAAGTCGGAATAGGAGTTCAAGACTGGCATATCTTTGATGTGATTTGCCACGAATATGACGATATTATTGTGAATTTACATGTATTTCATGGCCAAGTAAATGCTGAAAATTTGGAAAATATTCAATCGCCTTGGACATGGTACACACGTGATCAACTGACAAAATTAAATTTTCCCAAAGCCAATCAAGCCATTGTTGAACGTTTATTTTGGCAACATTTCATTAAGATCTCAGCGCATATTCAAGAGATTGAAACACTAAATCCTGAGTATTTAATGTATTGGCGAGTGGATGAATTGCATGTTGAAGACCTACAATTTCTCATGCACTTAGATCCAACAAAATTAGCGCGTTTAGTGGTGAATGTCGATCTTTGGCACAAGCTACCTGAGCAGATTAAAACTCAAATATTCACAGTACATTTCAAACAATCTCAAGTGATGCAAGCACAGCGACATGATCTCAATATTGGTGTGCGTTGTATCGCTGCTTGTCATGATTTATTGTCTTTGCAAAAAGCACAGCATTTAGGTTTTGAGGCCATATTGCTCAGTCCTGTTTTGCATACCGCAACGCACCCAGAAAACAATGCTTTAGGTTGGGAGAAATTTGCACTATGGGCAAAAGACTGCGCTGTTCCTGTGTTTGCTTTAGGTGGTTTAAAGCCTGAAGATTTAGCCATTGCACAGCAGTATAGTGCTTATGGTGTTGCAGGAATTCGGGCATTTTAATGTTAAATACAATGTTTACAGCTTTTGATGACAAGATGACAAATGAAAAGATCAAGGCTTAAAGCGCTTTGATCTTTGCTTGTGCTTCTGCAATGGTTTTAGCATTTTTTTGCTGTTGTGCAGATTTTAAAATCGCATTCCATAATTGCTTACGCATCTCATCACTTTGTGCAAAACTCAAACCACGTCTCGCCAGAGATTCGGCATTTTTTGCCTGATTTTTATGATTGGCGATTAATGCTAACCATAAATAGGTTTCAGCAGATTGTGGTGCTAAACGCTGTGCTTGCAGCGCAAAATTTTCTGCCTCATTCCATTTGCTTTGGCGAAATGCTGTCTCAGTTTTTTTAATCAATTGATTAAAAGCAGGAATGTTGTGTCCATCATCAAACTTTTGTGGTTGAGCTTTTTGTTCGGGTACAATCACTTGCATGGATTCACGTTTGATCTCAGGGCGATCATAAGGGATGATTTTAACCCCGTCAGGTGTTTCGACTTTCGCTTTGGAGTTTTGTGGCACAGGTTCAGGTTTCTTGCCTGAACCTGTTTGAATCGGATTAGATTGACAACCTGCGATCGCAAGTACAATCGTCAATGCACCAAGGTATTTGATTAGTATGATCTTCTGCTGATTTTTTTGGCGCATCTTTGGTGGAACGATTTGCATAATAACACTCTTAATTTTCATAACGACCACTTGAAATTACATGACCTTGACTATTTAAATCTTGATCCATGTTGCTTTCACTTTCACGAATGTAATTTTCTATACTATCGTTAGAGTTCTCGGCAGGTGGGTTATTTTGCGTATCAGGAATGTAAGTCGGCTCTACTTGATAATGTGGCATACCACATGCTGTAGCTTGTCGAGGTACTGAGTTACGCAAGAGCGGAATATAAAAACTATTGGCACAACCTTGTGCGGAAAGTTGACCACTTTCACTGTCAATCCATTGCCATTGAACATTGTCAGTTTGACGCAGATTGACTGGTTTTTGGCGCAATTGTTTCATGACATTGGTCCATACAGGTAAAGCACCTGATGAGCCTGTTAAGCCTGTCACTTTGTTATCGTCAAGTCCGAGCCATACTACGGCTAAATGGTTACCTGAATACCCAGCAAACCATGAGTCGCGGGTATCATTGGTTGTACCTGATTTACCCGCTAGTTTTAGCCCAGATGATAGACTGCCATAAGCAGATTGCCCTGTGCCTGATGACATCACTTGTTGTAAGCCATAATTCAAAATATAAGCAGAGGATGGGTCGATCGTTTGTTGTACATTTAAACTATAGCGTTGCAGCAAACGACCATCAGCATCTACGACTGAGCGAATGGCTTTGGTTGGATATTTAAAACCGCCTGTTGCAAAGTTACCATAAATGCTCATGACTTCCATCGGCGACATATCGACTGCACCTAGGAAAATAGACGGATAATTTGGAATATTAGACTCTACACCAAATTTGGTCAGTTGATTTTTAAATGTAGATAGACCAAATTCTTGCCCTAAACGTACCGCAGATAAATTATAAGAATGTGCAAGAGCTTGCACCATCGGTACATAACCATGTCCACCACCACTATAATTTTTTGGTGTCCAAGATTTATTGCCATCGACAGGAATACTGATTGGGCTGTCTTCAATTTGACTTGCCCATGTATAACGCCCTGACTCTAAAGCACTTAAATAAATGATCGGTTTCAGTAAAGATCCCACTTGACGTTTTGCATCAATCGCACGGTTAAAACCTGTGAAATCTTGGGTTGAGCCTACTGCTGCAATCAGTTCACCATTTTCAGGTTGTGTCACGAGCACAGCACCTTGTAAATTTTTTAAACGGGATGGATTGGCATTTGCTAAACGGCTTACAGTGTCACGGAAGCTATTTTGGACTTTAGTCTGTGCAATTGGATCAAGCGTAGTGAAAATACGCAAGCCTTGATTAGTTAGATCAGATTCTTGGTATTCTTTTTTCAACTGACGACGTACGATGTCTAAAAAGTCAGGAAATTTTGAAGGACCTGTTGTTGGTTTTTTGACGACATTGAGCGGGCGAGCAGTTTCACGCTCATATTCTTCTTGGGTTAAATAACCCATCACCAACATATTGTTGAGAACAATATCACGACGCTTTTTTGCACCTTCAGGGTTTTTCCAAGGATTGTATAAGGTTGGTCCTTGAACTAAGCCGACTAAATAAGCTTGTTGTGCAATATTGAGTTCACGTAAAGGTAAACCAAAATAAAATTGTGAGGCTAAACCATAACCATTGATAGAGTAGTTGCCATTTTGCCCTAAATTTACTTCATTTAAATACGCTTCTAAAATTTCATCCTTGCTATAATGAAACTCAAGCAATAAAGACATAAATGCTTCATTTACTTTACGTTTTAAAGTTTTTTCAGGTGAAAGGTAAAAGTTTTTAACGAGCTGTTGTGTCAGTGTTGAACCACCTTGACGTTTGCCACCTGTGATATTACTGACGATGGCACGTGCTGTACCACGGAATGAAATTCCATGATGGTGATAAAAATTACGGTCTTCAGTTGCCACTAAGGCTTCAATTAAAGTTTTTGGCACTTTATTGAGTTTAATGAGGACGCGATCTTCATTATGTTGTGGGAAAATTCCACCCACCAACATTGGCTCTAAACGAGCAATACCTGTACTGGAGGGTTTTGTAGCTTTAATATCAGCAACGGTATCTTCATTAAATGAAACTTGTAAAATTTGCTCAGGGTCTACGCTATCGCCGTAGTCAAAACCGCGGGTATGCACATAATAGCTCTTATTTTGAACAACATAACTGCCAGATTTTTCATAACTGTCTTTTTTGCTATAGCCAAGTAGTTTTAATTCTTGTTCAAAATCATTGGTTGTCACAGGAGCATTTGCATAAAGTTCTAATGGGCGTGCAAAAACTTTCGCAGGAATATCCCAACGATTCCCCTCAAATTTATCTCGAATAATTGTGTCTAATCGAACCAAATAAATACTAAAAGCTAAAAATCCAGCAATAATGAGCACACAGAAAATTAGTGCAATGATGCCTATTCCACGTTCTGACTTCATAAAAATATGCAAAAAACCTGAGAAATTTTGTCAATCATGCGAAGCTTTTTAGGAATTTGCAATAATTAAACTGTGAAATTAAGCAATTTCACATTGAAACCATACAATAAATTGTAAAACAACACATTTAAGCTGATTTTTAACGATGAGTGAAAAATATATGAACACCAATATTTCATTTTATAGGTTTTTGAATTTTAATTATGTTTTTTGGTTTTTTGGTTTTTTGGTTTTTTGGGAGGTTGTTTTTTCAAATACTTTGAACCACTTGCTTAAAAATACAAAATAAATAGGACATTGCAATAAAAGTTTAAGCCTCGATATTTAATATGTATAATTCATTGCATCGTTTAGAATAATAGTGCAATCCGAAGAAATGCTTTGAAACTAAGCTGCGTTGCATGATTTGGATGCAGTTCTATCAGGTTGATATAAAGGAAATTGATGAACCCAACACATATCTCGTCAAAAGCATTTAGAAATATTGGTCTGATTGGTCGCCCAGATAAATCTTCTGTGGTCGACACTTTGTGTTTGATCCATGATCACTTGCTTGGCTTAGGTTTACATCCAGTTTTTGATTCTGAAACAGCAGAATTGGTGCCTTATACCAATACACAAACAGTTAGTCGACATCTGTTGGGTGAAGTTGTGGATTTGGTCATCGTGGTGGGGGGAGATGGTTCACTGCTACATGCTGCACGTGCTTTGGTGAAATACAGTACACCTGTATTGGGGGTGAATCGGGGGCGTTTGGGCTTTTTAACCGATATTAAACCGACTGAAGTAATCTTTAAATTAGATCAAGTGTTAAAAGGTGAGTTTCAGATCGACCGCCGTTTCTTATTGGAAATGGAAATTCGCAGTCAGAATCAAAGCATTTATGAAGCAATCGCACTCAATGATGTGGTGTTACATTCGGGTAAATCTGTACACATGATTGATTTTGACCTCAAAATAGATGGTCAATATGTCTATCGTCAGCACAGTGATGGTTTAATTGTTTCAACGCCAACAGGTTCAACGGCTTATGCACTCTCTGGTGGTGGTCCGATTTTACATCCGAGTATGGATGCCATTGCCTTAGTTCCTATGCATCCACATACTTTATCTTCTCGTCCAATCGTGGTCGGTGGACAAAGCGAAATTAAAATTGAAATTCGCGAAAATCGTGTATTACCGATGGTCAGTGCAGATGGGCAAAGCAGTATTTCATTAAATGTAGGCGATTGTTTGCATATTCGTAAACATCCCTTTAAATTAACGCTTATCCATCCACCGGGTTATGATTTCTATATGGCATGTCGTACTAAACTCGGTTGGAACCAAGATTTTGATTCATTGCAACAGCAGGATTAATCATGAATATTGAACAAATGCTTTCTATGCTTGACGCAGATGTCGTAGCACGTTTGAAAACTGCCGTTGAAATTGGTAAATGGCCAAATGGTATTGTTTTGACGAAAGAGCAACGTGAAATTTGTATGCAAGCGGTCATTGCATGGGAACATCAAAATTTAGATGAAAAAGAACGTTCGGGTTATATTGATAAAGGGCATAAAGAAGAGGGGGATGAATGTGATTCTCATGTACCTGAACCTGAGTTTAAACCCATTCGTTTCGTATAAATGAACATGAAAAAAGGACGATTGATATTCGTCCTTTTTTGTATTTGTGCCCTGTCTGCGATAAGGTTGACCGAGCAACTAAAACAGTTAAAAACGACTATTCCATAGCACTTGAGCTTTTAACATTGCCTCATTGTAGTCATTCACTACACCCATGGTATAGAGTGCAATCCCCATAGTTTCAACAACGGCAACTTCGCCATATTCATGTTTTTGTTGACCTAACCATACCGCTTTAAAAATCTCTAAATCTAATTCTTCTTCGGCGGGGCTACGGTTGTCGGTGAGCTTTGGTAATTCATGCTCATACAGTTCACCCTGTTTAATTCCACAAATTAGGGTTTTGGCATCAGGATTACGTTCAAATTCGCCACCTTCACCTTTGATCACAGCACTATTTTGATAACCCAATTTGAAAGCAGACTGTTGATGTGAGCTACGATATGCAGGGTGAAAAATGGCTTGCATGGTTGCTTTGGCATGAAAAGGATTAATCAAACGTGCCAATGTATGAATAGGTGAACGTAGCCCCATCACATTTCTTAAACCAATGAGATCACTTAAAATGGGTGAGATGACATGTAAAGGCAGAAAGGCAAAATGATGCGTTGCTAACTGTTGTGCAACGTCATTTTCATTTTGGCAAATTGGATAACCTAAGTATTCAAGAACTTGTTCGGTATAGATTCGGTTAATCGTATGTCCCGAAGCACCATGCATCACGACTTTATAGCCATGTTTTGCTAAGGTGAGTGCTGCGAGTAAAAACCAGGGAAAATGTTTACGTTTACCAGCATAAGATGACCAATCCAAATCGACGTCTAGGGGGCTGAAGGTTAATTGGTCTTTAGTGGCTTGCACAAATCCTGCGAGTTCATCAACAGATTCTTCTTTGACTCGTAGCAGCATCAAAAAAGCGCCAAGTTGCACATCCAAAACTTCATTTTTTAGAATCATCGAAAAAGCTTGATAGGCTTCTTCGTAGGTCAAGGAACGTGCACCATTTTTACCCTTTCCTATAATACGGATATATTGCGCAAATGGATGTTCAAAATCTTGATATAAATTACGTTTTGTATTCATAAATGACTGATAAAAAGTTAGAAATATCTACAAAATACTATGACATAAAAAGTATAGAAAGGCAGCAAAGACATGTGTCTAATACTAAGGTCTAATGCAGATATGATTAATAAGTATTCGATTTTTACATTTTTTTTTGCGTCTAGATCGTGATTTTTTATTAAAATTAAAAAGTTTTATTTTTAAATCTCTTGTTCTCTTAAAATTTAAAAGTATTTTTTTATTGCTTTTAAGTCTTAATTAAGGCGCATTAAAATTTTTTAAGGATATGAATTTTCTAGAAAATGCTATTTTCTAGGGAGATTTCTATTTTTAAAAATTAGTCTTTATCGAGTTGAATGAGAACGACTTGGCTGTGTTTCTTTTCAGGATCACTACAAATAAAATATTTCTGTTATTAGAAATATCGAAAGAAGTTATCATTATGGCTAAAAAACCTTTGTATAAGTCACTTTATTTCCAAGTGATTGTTGCCATTATTGCAGGTGTGCTTGTGGGGCATTATTTCCCAAGTACCACACAATTGGTCAATGGTGTTGAAAAACATATTCCAGGTATTGGTGAGCAATTAAAACCACTGGGAGATGCGTTTATTCGTCTGATTAAGATGATTATTGCACCTGTTATTTTCTGTACGGTGGTCAGTGGTATCGCAGGTATGGAAAGTATGAAATCTGTCGGTAAGACAGGTGGTATTGCTTTATTATATTTTGAAATTGTCTCCACTATTGCCTTATTGATTGGTTTGTTGGTCATCAATATTGCAAAACCGGGTGTAGGCATGAATATTGATCCTGCATCATTGGATACATCAGGTATTTCTAAATACGTTGAGTCGGGTGCATCCCAGTCAACTGTTGATTTCTTGATGAATATTATTCCAAATACAGTGGTTGGGGCATTTGCCGAAGGTGAAATTTTACAAGTTTTACTTTTTGCAATCTTATTTGGATTTGCTTTACATAAATTGGGCGATGCAGGCAAACCTGTATTGAAGTTGGTTGATCAAATTGCACATGTGTTTTTTAACATTGTGAATATGATCATGAAACTTGCACCAATTGGTGCTTTTGGTGCAATGGCATTCACCATTGGTAAATATGGGATTGGTAGTCTTGCACAACTTGCTCAGTTGATCATTTGTTTCTATCTCACTTGTTTGTTATTTATCTTTATTGTGCTAGGTACAATCAGCCGTGTTTGTGGTTTTAGCATCTTAAAAATGATTCGTATGATTCGTGAAGAATTATTGATTGTACTGGGTACATCATCTTCAGAGTCGGTTTTACCACGAATGTTGAAAAAATTGGAAATCGCAGGATGTGAAAAATCGGTTGTTGGTTTGGTGATTCCAACAGGGTATTCATTTAACTTAGATGGTACTTCGATTTACTTGACCATGGCTGCTATTTTTATTGCGCAAGCGACCAATACACAGCTTGATTTATCCCATCAGATTACTTTACTTGTGGTGTTATTGATTTCATCGAAAGGTGCAGCAGGGGTAACAGGTTCTGGCTTTATTGTGATGGCAGCGACTTTATCTGCGGTAGGACATATTCCTGTTGCAGGTTTGGCATTGATCCTCGGAATTGACCGTTTTATGTCAGAAGCACGTGCTTTGACCAATCTTATGGGGAACTCTTTGGCAACGATTGTCGTTGCAAAATGGGTAGGTCACTTGGACCAAGACAAGTTGAATTATGCATTGAATCATCCTGAAGAATTAGATAAGCAAATGCTTGAAGATACAACTCAAAAGCATGCTTAAATCTTGATATTGGGGTGAAACCCGTCTCGGTGAAATGTATCTAACCGCAATATGATGAGTGTCATTGTATTGCGGTTTTTTTATATCATTTTTTGCAGTGAATGCATCTTTTTCAGAATATAAAATTTAAAGCGATTGGTTAGTTTTACTGATAAATAACTTAGACTCAAAATGTCTTAATTTTATACAGTTATACTTTGACTATTGACCGAATTAACCTGATGCTCTCGTCATGAAAAGTCATGACATTAAAATTAAAACTCAGATAAGATAAACAAGACAATTACCCAAGAATAAGCCCAAAAGGAAAATCACAGATGTTGGCATACGATGCAGACTTAGAACTCTTTAAAGATAATTTCAAACGCTTTATGAATGAACACGTTGCACCTCATTATGAACAATGGGAAAAAGACGGTTTAATGCCACGTTCGATGTGGAAATTATTGGGTGACAACGGCTTTCTCTGTGTGGATGTACCAGAAGAATATGGCGGTTATGGTGTCCCAACTGAATATTCTTTAATGTTGGTTGAAGAGTCAGCACGCGCAGGCTATGGTGCGCTTTCTACAGCGATTTCATGTCACTCAGAAATCGCAGCACCGTATATTTTAAACATTGCAAATGAAGAACAAAAACAATATTGGTTACCTAAAATGGTGGCAGGTGATGTCGTTGGTGCGATTGGGATGACTGAACCAGGTGCAGGTTCAGACTTACAAGGTATGCGCTCATCTGCGATCTTAAATGGCGATCATTATGTGCTAAATGGTTCAAAAACGTTCATTTCTAATGGTCAGCATGCAGACTTAGTGGTCTTAGCTGCAAAAACGGATCCTCAAGCACGTGCTAAAGGTGTTTCGTTGTTATTGGTCGATACGCATTTAGAAGGCTTTAAAAAGGGGATGAACCTAGACAAGATTGGTTTACATTCACAAGATACCTCTGAACTGTTCTTTGACAATGTCAAAGTGCCAGCCAATCAACTGTTAGGGAATGCAGGGCAAGGTTTTGCCTATTTGATGCAAGAGTTACCACGTGAGCGTACAGCGATTGCTGCAACGGCTTTGGGTGCGATTCGTGGTGCAATTGATGTGACTACGCAATATGTGCAAGAACGCCAAGCATTTGGTCAAAAAATTGGTAGCTTCCAAAATACACGTTTTGTGTTAGCACAAGCGAAGATTGATGAATTGGCAACAGCAGCATTTTATAACCAAAACTTAGCGCTATATAAAGAAAAGAAACTGGATGTAGAAACTGCGGCTGCATTGAAAAGTTTTAGTTCAGACATGCAAATGAAAGTTGCTGATAATTTACTGCAACTCTTTGGTGGTTATGGCTATATGACTGAATATCCAATTTCACGTTTCTTTGTCGATGCGCGTATTCAGCGTATTTATGGCGGAACCAATGAAATTATGAAAGAAATTGTCGCACGTGGCATTTTAGGGCGCTAAGATAAAATCTTCCTTGAAATTAGCAAAAAGACTTCCGGGGAAGTCTTTTTTATTTGCTTCTAATGAATGCAAAAGAAGCGCAATATCAATCTAATCGATTAAGGTGCGGGATTTGGTTGTTGACGATGAATATCTTCAATACCTTGTAAAACTTCATCTGACAATGTCACATCAAAAGCAGCAATATTTTCTTTGAGCTGCGTTAAATTGGTCGCCCCAATAATGGTACTGGTCACAAAAAATTGCTGTTGAATATACGCTAAAGCAAGTTGGGTTAAGCTCAAATTGTGCTTTTCTGCTAATAAAGCATATTGTTCGATTGCCCATTCACTTTCAGGATTGCTATAGCGGCTAAAACGACTAAATAGCGTGATACGGGCATCAGCAGGGCGTGCCCCATGACGGAATTTTCCTGTCAAATAACCAAAAGCTAACGGTGAATATGCTAATAATCCAACACCTTCATAATGTGCAATTTCGGCCATGCCAACTTCATAACTACGATTGAGTAAGTTATATGGATTTTGTACACTGACGACTTTTTCTAAGCCTAATTTTTCAGCTAAGTGTAAAAATTTCAACGTTCCCCACGGGGTTTCATTGGATAAACCAATATGGCGAATACGACCTTTTTCAACTTCTTTCGATAATGCTTCTAAGGTGTGTTCAAGAGGGGTAATCTCTTGGTTTTGCTGTGCTTCGTGGTTACTATAGCCGAGTTTGCCAAAAAAGTTAGTTGGGCGCTGTGGCCAATGTAACTGATACAAATCTATATAATCGGTCTGTAAGCGCCTTAAAGAGCCATCTATAGCTGATGAAATCTCACTTTCAATAAACTTGGTCTGCCCATCTCGAATATGGCTGCCACCTTGTTGTGGTCCTGCTATTTTGGATGCAAGGAATAATTTGTCTCGTTGCCCATTTTGTGCAATCCAATTGCCAATGATTTGTTCGGTTGCACCTTGTGTTTCAGGTTTAGGCGGTACGGGATACATTTCCGCAGTATCCCAAAAATATAACCCTTGATCTAAAGCATAGTTGAGTTGTTCAAAAGCTTGTACTTGATTATTTTGCTCACCAAAGGTCATGGTCCCTAAGCAAATTTCTGGAACGAGAATACCGGATTGACCCAGTGGATTAAATTTCATTGAGATTGTCCTTAAATGTTTTGGTTGAAGTGATGTTATTCAATATATTGAGCTTAAACATCATAGCCTGTGTAAATTATTTTGATTTCTGAATTGTGTATAATGATTTCTAAAGGATGACTAAAACAAAAAAGCAAATCCGAAGATTTGCTTTTTAGAGATTTAGAACGAATTATTCGTCATCTTGTTCATCGTCGTCAGAATACGAAGATTCTTCTAAAGAGACATCAAAAATTAAAATTGCTTTACCATCTGTTTCGATCATGCCTTGTTCTTCAAGTGTTTTCAGAACACGCCCCACCATTTCACGAGAACAACCCACAATACGTCCAATTTCCTGACGAGTAATGCGGATTTGACGGCCATTTGGTAAAATCATGGCTTCAGGTTGTGATGAAAGATCAATCAAACAACGTGCAATACGACCCGACACATCAATAAATGCCAAGTCTGTTACTTTGCGCGTCGTATTTTTTAAACGTCTGACCAATTGTGCGAAAACAGCATAGCTTAAGTCAGGATATTGTTTGCTGATGTCATGAAAATTCTCATAAGAAATTTCAGCAATTTCACAAACATCACGTGTTCTTACTTCTGCTGTACGTTGTGGGTTTTGTTCAAACAACCCCATTTCCCCGAAGAAATCGCCTGGATTGAGATATGCAACCACAATTTCACGATCATCATCTTCACGTAAAATGATTGATACTGATCCCTTTAAAATTAAATACAGTGATTTTGACTCTGAACCCGCATCAACAATAGTGGTACGTTTCGGGAAGCGATTGATGTGAGCACGCTTGAGTAATGCTTTGACAGATTCAGGCAGTTGTCCTGGTGATAAAGCGTCTGTACTTAGTTGTGCTAAATTAGAAGACATGCTAAAAATTCCAAATTGGATAATAACTAGATCATAAATCTAAATTGAACTCGTCACGTAGAAGCGAAAGAGATGAAATTCCTTATCAACTCATTTTATGCTAGTGTACCGTACACTATAAATTTATAGCTTTTTTTAGGTAGTTGCAATGCAAACTAGCGTACATTGGTTAGAGAATGTTGCTTTCGAAGCAAAATCGGAAAGTGGGCACCAAGTTGTCATGGATGGTTCTGCTGAATATGGTGGAGAAAACCGTGGACCACGTCCCATGGAGCTGATATTAATGGGACTTGGTGGGTGTGCTTCTTTTGATATTGTGACAATATTAAAGAAATCTCGCCAAGATGTGACAGGTGTTGTATGTCAGCTTAAAGCTGAGCGAGCAGATACAATCCCTGCCGTCTTTACTAAAATTCATTTACATTTTGTCGTGACGGGACGAGATGTAAAAGAAAAACAAGTAGCTAAAGCTGTTGAACTTTCTGCTGAAAAGTACTGTTCTGCAAGTAAAATGTTATCAGACGGTGGTGTTGAGATCAGCCATGATTTTGAAATCCTAGCAGCAGAATAGAAAGCAAAAATGAAGCCAAAAAAATGTTTTTTGGCTTTTTTTATGTGATTTTGATCGTATTTAAGTCGAATGCCGAGTATATCAGTCAACATTTAATTTTAAAAAATTGATGAAAATCACTAAATTTATTTAAATTGAAAAAAGATCAATAAAAATTATTACAAAATGTTTCTATTTTTCAATTTTCACTTAAATATAAGCAAATCACTTAAATTTTATTGATATAAAAATAATTGTGGATCAACTCGAGCATTATTTAAACTCATTCCCCAATGTAGATGTGGACCTGTTACACGGCCTGTTTTGCCGACTAAGCCTAAAACTTCTCCTTGCGTTAATTTCTGTCCTTTTGCAACATTAACTTTACTTAAGTGGCAAAACATACTGATTAAGCCTTGCCCATGATCAACTAAAACAGTTTTACCATTGAAGAAATAATCACCTACCCCTACGACAACACCAGCTGCTGGAGCAACTACTTTCTGTCCGACAGGGGCAGGAATGTCTAAACCTGAGTGTGGTGCGCGTTCTTCACCATTAAAGAAACGTTTACGTCCAAAAGAGTTACTAAACTTTCCAGCAGTTGGACGTATAAAATTTGGAAAATCAGAAAATTGTGCAGGACTGAAAGAGGTATAAATGTCATTTTGTTCTTTGGCTTCTACTACGTATCGATCAAGTTGTTCTTGTTGTGGGTTTACATAATCCTGATTTTTTACAGAAAGTCGTTGTTCAGCATATTTATAAGGCTGAATTTCAATTTGAATGGGTTGAGCATTGGTTTGTAGTTCTAGTGAGCCTACAGGGGTAGAAAGAGGAATCCCAAAAATTGCATAACGTTGGGCATTGGGTTGCGTGATTAAAATCGGTTGGTCTTTATATTTTACTTCGGAAATATTTTGTGAAAGCGGGATCACTGCAATTCCACCTGCACGGCGTGAGTCTTGCGGTAGAGCAAAAAGTTGCGTGCTTGTTAGTAATCCGCAGAGAATAAAGGTTTTTTTGATTGAAAACATAAGCTTTTAAAATTTCATAGATTTTTAACAAGTGTAACTTTTGAAACTATGAACTCAAGCGTTTGATTGTTAATATTAAATAGCCTAAGCGTTTTTTGTGGTGAGAAAAGCTGCAAAAAATAGCGGTTAGAAACAAGCGTATATGATAAAAAATAAATCACATGCCTAATCAATTAAGCATGTGAGGGTTATCTATAGATAAAATAATTAAGATTTGTAGGGTTTTGCTCGTCTCAGTTGATGCAATACCGAAACCAATAAATCAATTTCTTCAGTGGTGTTATAAAACGCCAAAGAAGGGCGTACCGTGCGTTCTACACCAAAACGGCGCAAGATCGGTTGAGCACAGTGGTGTCCTGTACGAACTGCAATTCCATATTGGTTTAGAATTTTACCCACTTCTTCAGTTTCATAACCTGCTAAAGTAAATGACATCACGCTGGCTTTGTTGAGTGCTGTTCCAATTAAACGCAAACCCGAAACGCTTTGTAGGGCATGTTGACCATATTCAAGCAAGTCATGTTCATAACGTGCAATATTATGGATACCAATACTTTCTACATATTCAAGCGCTGCACCAAGACCAACTGCATCTGCGATATTTCCTGTTCCTGCTTCAAATTTATTCGGCGCAGGTTGGTAAATCACATTTTCAAAAGTCACATCTTGAATCATATTACCGCCACCTTCCCAAACAGGCATGGTGTCGAGTAATTCAGATTTGGCATAAACTGCACCAATTCCTGTAGGGCCAAAGACTTTATGTCCAGAGAACACAAAGAAGTCAACATCTAATGCTGTGACATTGGTTGGCATGTGCGAAACAGACTGTGCTCCATCAATCAACACTCGTACACCCGCAGCATGTGCAAGGGCAATGATTTCTTGAGTTGGTGTGACAGTACCTAAGGCATTGGAAACCTGAGTGATTGAAACAAGTTTAGTTCTTGGATTAAGCAGTTTTACAAACTCCTCAATCTGAATTTGACCTGTATCATCAACAGGAATCACACGCAGTTTAGCACCTGTTTCTTTGGTTAATTGATACCAAGGGACAATATTTGCATGGTGTTCAAGATGAGAGACAATAATTTCATCTCCCGCTTGAATATTTTGCTTGCCCCATGATTTAGCAATTAAATTAATGCCTTCAGTTGTACCACGCACAAAGACGATATTCTTTGCAGCAGGTGCACCAATAAATCGAGCAACCACATCACGTGCATGTTCGTAAGCATCACTGGCGCGAGCTGCAAGTTCATGTGCAGCACGGTGAATGTTCGAGTTTTCATGCTCATAAAAATATGAAATTCGATCAATCACGGCTTTTGGCTTATGCGTTGTAGCAGCATTGTCTAGCCAAACCAATTGCTTACCATTGACGCGTTCTTGCAAGATTGGAAAATCTTTACGAATTTGCAAAATATCAATCGGTTGATAGCTTTGTGCTGTCGTTGGGATTTGCAAATCTGAATGTGGACGAACCGTTTCAATTGTTGGAGACTGTAGAAAATAATAACCAGATGCTGCTGTAGCAGGTTTGTCATTACGATCTTGCAAAACACCACGTAATTGATGGTCATCAGTCACATGAAAATTGTCAAAAGCATACGGATTTTTCAATACATCAACTTGACTCGCATTGCTATTTACAGTTTGCGGATTCACAGCCTCAGGTTGAGGTAAATCCAAAAAGTAGTAATTTGACGATGCACTGTTTGGTTGAGCAGGGCTTGGTGTCGCAGCAGGTACATTTGCTGGTGTAGCTTGCTGTGGCACTGAGTTTGTTAATGCTGTAGACGCAAAAGACAAATCAAGACCATGTGTTGCTGCCAAAGGGTCAGGCGTATTTGCACCACCAATCACGGGAGCAGAAGACAAGATTCTACGCTCAGGATGGTCAGCCGTAGGTTCAACAAAATGCTGCGTCGAAGCAGGATTTAAACTGGTTTGTTGAACGACAGCAGGCACTCGACCTGAAAGTGCTGCAATAGGATCTTTGGGCTGTGGTTGGTGGCTTGGCAAATCAAAGTTAAAACCTTGTGGGTTTTGCTTTGGTAATGCAGTGAAAAACTCAGCAGCCAACTGTGCAATTATAGATTCACTGATCGGTGCATCAGGTGTACCCGAAGAAATATCTACTGTGGGTTGATTACTTGTAAGTTGTTGGATAGTCATGGTATTTGTCTACCTCCACATCTTCAAGTACAGCAAGCGCATCATCTGTAAGTACCGCAAGAGAACAGTACAATGAGATTAAGTAAGATGCGATGGCATTACGGTTGATTCCCATGAAGCGTACAGATAAGCCTGGTGCTTGTTCACCTGCAAGACCTGGTTGGAATAGACCGACTACACCTTGACGTTTTTCACCTACACGAAGCAGGATAATTTTGGTTTTACCATCTTCAACTGGGATCTTGTTCGATGGAATAAGAGGAATACCACGCCAAGTAATAAATTGCGAACCAAATAGGCTAACTGTAGGAGGCGGAACACCACGACGTGTACATTCACGACCAAATGCAGCAATTGCATCAGGATGAGCAAGGAAGAACCCTGGTTCTTTCCATACTTTACGTAACAAATCGTCCAAGTCGTCAGGTGTCGGTGCGCCTGTCAATGTAGAAATACGTTGCTCGTCTGCAACACTTGCCAATAAACCGTATTCAGGGTTATTGATCAGTTCACTTTCTTGACGCTCTTTAATGGTTTCAATGGTTAAGCGTAATTGTTCTTTAATTTGATCATGCGGACTGCTATATAAGTCGGAAACACGGGTATGGATATCTAGAACAGTTGAAACGCCATTTAGAAAATATTCACGAGGATTTACTTCATAATCGACAAAAGTTTGTGGCAAAGTTGCTTCATCACGTTGTGTACAAGCCACTTGAATATCATCGGTATTGCTGACTTTGTTGACACGGTAGATACCTGCTTCAACAGGCGTCCATTGTAATAAATGCGTTAACCAACGTGGTGTGATGGTCGAGAGTTGAGGAACGGTTTTTGTTGCATTGGCAAGTTGACGAGCTGCCTGATCGTTCAGCGCTTGGCGTGCCACTTCTTGGTTCTTAGCCATGTATAAATCCTTGGTTGTATTTAATTCGTTATTTATTGCTGTTTGAAACGGTGTTACTTTTTTATCTTCTCCAATAATTTAATGAGTATGTTAAATTTTCATTTTTGTTTTTTTATTGGATTAAATTGATTGTATTTATGCTTTAAATTTAATCAATCTTAATATTTCATAAAAAATACTTTAGATATAAGGAATAAAGCTTTGTTTTATTCCTATGTCCCAAATTTATTCTTGTCGCCAAGGCAGATTGTGGAAACGCCAACCATTGAAAACACCACGATGATTGTTTTCATCGAGATCACCTTCAAAACCTTGTTCAATATTATAAATATTTTCAAAACCTGCATTAAATGCCACATTTGCAGCAGCAGCTGAACGTTTACCACTTCGGCACAGTAGAAGAATGATTTTGTCCTTGCCAACCTTATTTTCGAGTTCTTTCGCAAATCGAGGATTACGATTTAGTGCAGTGCCTGTCGCCCAAGGAATATGTATGGTATCTTCAACATAGCCCACAAATTTACGTTCTTCATTGGTACGTACATCCACAATCACTGCATGTCCAGCTTGAAATAAAGCCCATGCTTCATGTGGTAACACTGTCCCTGTAAATTCTAGATAATGATCTTCAACACGTTGCTTTGCATCAGCAAAGATTTGTTGAATGCTATGATCATTCAACGTTGGGAGTTCAATTTGAGTTATGCTGTTCATGTCATATACCTAAATTCAATGCTAGGCAAAGTCGCTTTCAAGCGGAGCTTTCCAACATTTGAAATAATTTATTAGAGGAGTTGATATTAAATATAATGATTTTTTATATTCTGAAAATGAATAAAAATTGAATTGCTTATTCTTATTTTTGAAAAAGAAGATCGTATCGAGTTTTGTAAATCCAGTGATGATAAATTGCAAGCGATCAGTACAATGCTCTGCTGTTAAATGCAAAATTCAGATATGAATATATCAACAATGTTTATCTAAAACTTGGCAAATAAAATAAGATTATCTACAACAATTGAATAAGGAATGTTGTTGACAGCACTTTATTCATATAATGAAAAAAGAAATCTCATGCAGGTAAGCCCATGACTCAATGGAACATCCAAGATATTGTCACAGCATTACAGCAAGCACGTAATGAATGGCGTACAAAACAGAAAAGCCTTAAAGATTTTGGTGGGAGAGAATTACCCTCAAAAGAAGAAATCAAAAAAATCATGAATGATCTATGTGGAATTTTATTTCCTATGCGTTTAGGACCACATGACTTACGCCAACAAAGTGAAAATTTTTATATCGCACATACACTAGAAAAAACGTTGTATGCTTTACGAGAACAGGTGAAATTAAATCTAAGCTATGATTATAAATATAAAAAGCAGCAGGAAGATGTTGAGGCTGCAGATATTCTTGCACAACGTTTAGTGACTGAGTTTGCACAGAAATTGCCTGAGTTACGCCGTATTTTAGATACAGATGTTATCGCTGCTTATGAGGGGGATCCTGCTGCACGCAGTGTTGATGAAGTTTTACTGTGCTATCCGGGTGTTTTAGCGATCATTTACCACCGTATCGCCCATGAGTTTTATAAAAAAGATTTATCTTTATTAGCACGATTAATTGCTGAAATTGCCCATTCTAAAACAGGGATTGATATCCATCCTGGTGCACAAGTGGATCAAGGATTCTTTATTGATCATGGAACAGGTGTCGTGATTGGTGAAACCTGCATTATTGGTAAAAATGTCCGTATTTATCAGGCAGTGACTTTAGGTGCAAAACGTTTTGAAGTGGACGGTGATGGTCGTTTGCAGAAAGAGTATGCACGTCATCCAATCGTTGAAGATAATGTGGTGATTTACGCAGGTGCGACGATTTTAGGGCGTATTACCATTGGTCAAGGCGCAATTATTGGTGGAAATGTTTGGATTACGCAAAGTGTGCCTGCCAATAGTGCGGTATCGCAAAGTTCAGCAACCAAATCGAAAGTTTAGTTTGCATTAAAAATTCCAATGTCATCAATTGTGGCATTGGAAAATTGATCTATTAAAAGAATACAATACACACGTCTATATTTTTCATTACTTAAAGTCAACATTATCGTTATTCTAAAATCGCTCATTTATCCTTACTCTAAGGTAGAGATCCATTCAGATAAATTTTCAATATCAACGCTATATTTTTCTAAACAGTTGACTTGAAAAAGAAACATTCAGGGCGCATATTAGTACTGAAATTTATCTTGAGTGTTTTAGTAAGCTTTTGAAAAATATATTAAATAATTTAAAATTGGTGTTGAAATCTAAAAAAGCGTTCCCATTTAATATTCAAGTACAAAATTTGTTGTGAGGAATAACAAGAATGCGTTTTGAAAAATTTACAAACCGCCTACAGCAAGCGTTATCAGATGCACAATCTTTAGCGATGGGCAAAGACCATACAGCCATTGAAGGAATTCACATTCTTTCAGCGTTATTAGAAGAACCTTCTAATCTCAGTTTATTGCAACAATCAGGTGCAAATTTACCTGAACTTAAAAATAAACTACAACAAGCACTCAATGATGCACCCAAAATTGGAACACCTACAGGTGATATAAACCTTAATCCTGAGGCGGTACGTGCGCTGAATTTAGCAGATAGTTTCGCGCAAAAAGCAGGAGATGAATTCCTGTCTACCGATTGGGTGATATTGGCACTCGCTGAAACAGGCGCAACCAAAACATTATTAACAAGCGTAGGTGTAACAACTGATAAGCTACGCAAAGCAATTGAAAATATTCGAGGTGGCGAACAAGTGATGGCAAATAACCATGAAGATCAACGTGATTCGTTAAATAAATACACCATTGACCTGACTGAGCGAGCATTGTCAGGCAAGTTAGACCCAGTGATTGGTCGTGATGAAGAAATTCGTCGTACCATTCAAGTATTGTCACGCCGTACCAAGAATAACCCTGTATTGATCGGTGAACCTGGTGTAGGTAAAACCGCGATTGTAGAAGGTTTGGCACAACGTATTGTCAATGGGGAAGTGCCTGAAAGCTTGAAAGGTAAACGTGTTTTATCACTTGATTTAGGTTCTTTACTTGCAGGTGCGAAATATCGTGGTGAGTTTGAAGAACGCCTAAAAGCAGTGTTAAAAGACCTTGCTAAATACGATGGTGAAATCATCCTATTTATTGACGAGTTACATACACTTGTTGGTGCAGGTAAGGGTGATGGTGCAATGGATGCAGGTAATATGTTGAAACCTGCATTGGCACGTGGTGAGTTACGCTGTGTTGGTGCAACAACATTAGATGAATATCGTCAATTCATTGAAAAAGATGCAGCTTTAGAGCGTCGTTTCCAAAAAGTATTGGTCGATGAACCGAGTGTTGAAGATACCATTGCGATTCTTCGTGGTCTTAAAGACAAGTATGCAACCCATCATGGTGTGCAAATTCTTGACTCAGCCATTATTGCTGCGGCGAAAATGTCGCATCGCTATATCACAGACCGTCAATTGCCCGATAAAGCCATTGACCTGATTGATGAAGCTGCATCACGTATTAAAATGGAAATTGACTCAAAACCTGAGCCACTTGACCGTTTAGATCGTCGATTAATTCAACTCAAAATGCAGTTGGAAGCAGTGAAAAAAGATGCTGATTCTGTCAGCAAAGCTGAAGTTGAACATCTTGAAAAACAAATTGCTGAAGTTCAGAAAGAATACAGTGATATGGAAGAGGTGTGGATTGCTGAAAAACGCTTAGTTGACGGGACAAATCAAGCTCAAATTGAGTTAGATAAAGCACGTACAGCCTTTGAAAAAGCACAACGTGAAGGTGACTTGGCAGAAGCAAGTCGTTTGCAATATGGTGTGATTCCTGAATTACAAAAGCGCTTGAATGAAGAAGAAGTTGCGGAAGTCAATGAAGAACCGAAATTGATTCGTACCAAAGTGACTGAAAACGAAATTGCTGAAGTGGTCAGTGCTGCAACGGGTATTCCTGTATCGAAAATGCTGCAAGGTGAACGCGAGAAATTGCTTCATATGGAAGAATTCTTACATAACCGTGTGGTGGGTCAGGATGAGGCAGTCGTAGCCGTATCCAATGCTGTGCGTCGTTCACGTGCAGGCTTGTCCGATCCGAACCGTCCAAGTGGTTCATTCTTATTCCTTGGGCCAACAGGTGTTGGTAAAACTGAATTGACTAAAGCATTGGGTAATTTCCTATTTGACAGTGATGATGCAATTATTCGTATCGATATGTCTGAATTTATGGAAAAGCATTCGGTGAGCCGTTTGGTCGGTGCACCTCCGGGCTATGTGGGTTATGAAGAAGGTGGTGTATTAACCGAAGCAGTGCGCCGTAAACCGTATAGCATTGTATTGTTTGATGAGGTTGAAAAAGCACATCCCGATGTATTCAATATTCTTTTACAAGTGTTGGATGACGGTCGTTTGACTGATTCGCAAGGTCGTTTAATTGACTTTAAAAATACCGTGATTGTGATGACTTCAAACTTAGGTTCAAGCGATGTACGTGAGTTGGGTGATGGTGCAACGGATGAAGAAGTTCGTGCGGTGGTGATGGGAGCAGTTTCACAACATTTCCGCCCTGAATTCATCAACCGTATTGACGAGCTTGTGGTTTTCCATTCGTTGAAAAAATCACAAATTCGTGGCATTGCCGATATTCAGTTGGATCGTTTACGTTCTCGTTTAGCTGAACGTGATATTGGGTTGACTGTGGATGATCAAGCATTCGATATCTTGATTGATGCAGGATTTGATCCTGTGTATGGTGCGCGTCCTTTAAAAAGAGCTATTCAACAACAGATCGAGAATACTTTGGCACAACGTATCTTGGCGGGTGATTTTAGCGCAGGTGATACGATTTTGATTAGTGCTGAAAATGGCCAACTTGATTTTTCTAAATTAAAATTAAGTTGATAGATTCACTGAATATGTCATAACTAAAAGCCAATCACTTTCGAGTGGTTGGCTTTTTGATTAAAAACATGGAAGTCAATAAAAATGCCAAATCAGATGATTTGGCATTTTTTCAGATTTTAAAAACTAGTTGATTTTCTTAAAAAGAAAGTAATTTTTTATTTTTTTTAATTTAAAAACAATCACTTGTTTTTTAATTTTTTGTTTTGCAACTAATTTGCAACTAAAAAAACAAAAGATGGATTTACCATTACAATGATAAGAAAGCGTTAATTATTGATTTTGATAGTTGTATCGGCTTTGGTGCACAAATCTACCGATAAGGTCTCATTCCGCAATATAATTCGCAAATGAATAAGCCTATATCTAAATTCTATCTTACAACCAATTGGTCCACATATAGCCGAGCCTGATTAATTGAACGTGAATTCGGCTTAAGCAGATTTTAATTCAATAGGTTTTAAAATCTGCTGAATTCCTGAATTATATCCATTCACAAGTACCAACGCATATAAGGTTAAAGCTGAGAATATTGTCGTCAATAATCCTATTTTTGATCTATGGCGAGTGTGTTCAAGATCAAATTGACTTTTCATCAAATTAAATGGTGCTTCAATAATTCCACGTTTTTTTAATACAGCATGATCAAATGGATCTAAAACTTGTGGTTTCATATTTCTTTTTACACGTGTAATCAGTTGAACACCAACTTCTGCAAGGCGATCCTTCCAATTCTTACCAATATAGCCACGATCACCAAACAACTTACCTTTTAATTTTGAGTGTTCTATTAATTCTGGTAATACTTTACGGTCATCAACGTTACCTGTTGTTATACAATAAGAAACTAAGCGTCCAACATGATCGCAAATCAAATGAATTTTGAAACCATAAAACCAATCTACAGAGGTTTTCCCCCGACTTGCGCTGTCTACAAATACACGGTGTTGCTGAATACGTTTATTATGACACACAGCTAATTTGGTAGAATCAATAAAAGCAATTCCAGAGGATTGCACCTTTAAACTCTCAATAAGAGCGACAAAATACATCACATATTTTGCTTTTAATTCAATGAATCGGTTATAGCTAGGTAAGTTTGGAAAGTAAGAGCAAAGAAAAGGCTTAGCCCAATAAAGATAAAAAGCCTTGAAGTTTCTACTCCCTGTTAGATGAAACCACAATAATAAAGTGAGAACTTCAGAAGCACTGATTTTACTTTGGCGCAATCGCTTAGCTTGTCCTGAAGTAAGCCTATATTGTTCAACATTGTTGGTAATATCAGCACAAAAATCATCAATTAAACAAAAAAGTGTTGTAAGCTGTGTATCGATAGGCATTTGAGGTTATTCAGTTTTTTGTCGTGATTAAATTGTGACTCAAATGCCTATTCTTTATCAAATTTCTTATCCCGAATTCACGTTAATTGAGATAATATTTCTATCTGGTTTGATCCTTTGACTCAATGGTATGTTCATCCGCAAGGAAAACATGGACGAAATCAAACTTACTTGGATACAGCTATTAAATGCTGCTTAAGGATCAAATCTTTATTTAAATTGTCTTTGCGAATGGTCACTGGCTTTGTCTAAAGTCTGATTAAGCTTTGCGGATTAGAGATTGGATACCGCCATATTATTCTATACTGTGCAGAAGACAAAGGCATAAAAAGATTGCTTATGAAGCAAAACAATGCCGTCTAATCATTGCATATCGGCAAGCGTATGCAGTGATTCCATCCAGAAAAAATGCAAAGCCTTGGAAAGATATAAAAGCTCATTTACGAGAGTGAAATGAACTACTTCAAACGGTTAAACATTTCGGCAGGACACTATGGAAAACATGGTCAGGCGATCGTTGGCGAAGTTCGGTTGAAACCAAGATGCATTGCATCAAATTATTAGGATATAAACTCTGCTCAAGAAATTTTGACAGCCAATTTAATGAAATTCATGCACGAGTAGTCGTATTAAATAAATTCACAAAATTAGGCAGACCTTATACCCGAGTTGTAACTTAAATCTGAGTAGGTATGTGAAATCTTAATTTCTAAATCTTTGTAAAAAAGCAGTTTAAAACTAAAAAACCGCTTTAACAAATGTCAAAAGTCACATAAAAACAAACATACTGTACAAAAAATTAACTTTGCATATTCTACTTACAAATAATATTTTTACTAAGCAACCTCTATTGACTCTAAAGTGTACTTTAAGCTTAGGATGATGGTTGAGCAAAAATGAAATTATTGTTCAACTCATCTAAATGGTTATCAAGGAGTCACATTATGAGCTATGTAAAGACTAATGACGGTGTGGAAATTTTCTATAAAGATTGGGGACCTCGTGATGCGGAAGTGTTGTTTTTCCATCATGGTTGGCCACTCAGTTCTGATGATTGGGATGCACAATTATTATATTTTCTTGGAAAAGGCTACCGAGTCGTTGCACATGATCGTCGTGGACATGGTCGCTCATCTCAAGTGTGGGATGGACATGACATGGATCATTATGCGGATGATGCAGCAGTAGTAAAGCATTTAGGGATTCAAAAAGCAGTTCACATTGGTCACTCAACGGGTGGTGGTGAAGTAGCGCATTACATCGCAAAACATGGTGAAGCGCATGTGTCAAAAGCTGTATTGGTCAGTGCTGTTCCGCCATTGATGGTTAAAACAGACAAAAATCCAAATGGTTTACCAAAAGCAGTCTTTGATGATTGGCTTTGTTGCATAAAGCCTTTGACGGTAGAATTTTCCTAAGTTGCTAAAATTTAGGTTACAACTTGGGTGTGAGATCTACCTAATTCTGTAAATTTATTTAATACGGCTACGCGTGCATGGATCTCATTCACTTGGCTGTCAAAATTCCTAGCACTCAGTTTATCGCCTAATAACTTGATGCAATGCATCTTAGTTTCAACCAAACTTCGCCGATGATAGCCTGACCATTTTTTCCATAGTGTCCTGCCTAAACGTTTAACTGTTCGAAGTAATTCATTTCGCTCTAACGAGCTGCTCTTTGTATCTTTCCATGGTTTCGCATTTTTTCTAGGTGGAATCACCGCATGCGCTTGCCGATCTGCTATGACCTGACGGCATTTCTTGGTGTCATAAGCTCCATCGGTATAAACAGAGTCAATCTGCTCATCTTGTGGAATTTGATCGAGTAAGTCACCAAGTACCTGTGAATCACTTACGTTGTTTGTTGTAAGCTGAATAGCGCGTATCTGCAGAGTTTCAGCATCTATCCCAATATGAAGTTTTCTCCATTGGCGACGATATTCAGGCTGATGTTTCTTTCGTTTCCATTCACCTTCACCTAAAAACTTCAAACCAGTGGAGTCCACGAGTAGGTGAAGTCCATCGTTACTTTTCTGATAATTAATCGAAATATCAATATGCTTTTGTCTTCTACAAAGCGTGGTGTAATCTGGTGCTGCCCAATCTAACCCGCAAAGTTTAATCAGGCTCTGAACAAAACCTGTGACTATACGTAAAGAGAGTCTGAATAAAGATTTGATCATTAAACAGCATTGAATAGCTGTGTCAGAGTAATTTTTATTTCGACCTTGCTTGCCTTGTGATTGTGCATACCACTGAGTTTTTGAATCAAACCAAATGGCAATATTTCCACGATTAATGAGTGCTTGGTTGTATGTAGACCAATTGAGAGTACGGTAAATTTTAGATGTGGGCTTATTCATTTGAAAATTATATTGTGGAATAAGCCCTTAACGATAGGTTTGTGCAACAAAGCCGCAACAGATCCTCAATTGTCAAATCGTTTTAAACGAATTGAATTACCACTTTGGAAAAACAACGATGATTTTCTACGATTACTTGTGAGTTTTGAGAGATTGTTACCATTAAAAAAATCATCAAATTTAATTACACCTCAAATAGCAAATAGGATATTTCTTTTATCTGAAGGGTATTTAGGTGAAGTGTCTCAAATTCTTGTAGAAGCAGCTGTATTGGCAATTGAAAAAGGGACAGAAAAAATAGATCTATCTATTTTAAATGAATTGAATTGGGAAGCCCCTTCTCGTAGAAGATAAGTTTAATTTTGGGATTTTATCATGAGATTTTTCGATATTTTACCAGCCCATCCTCATCCTTTAAATGATGAGTTATTTTCATCGTGGTTTAGCCGATTAGCTTTTGACAATATGTCAAAAGTTCACTCATTTGCAGTAGAAATATTTGGGCGATCATATGGTTATAGTTTCTGGAGTCGAGATGTTGATTGTTTTATAGATCAAGAACATTTATTGAAAATATCCAAACGTACTGGAATAAATGTGACTGAAATATTTGAGACAACAATCAAAAGCTACGAAGGAGTTCTTTTTACTAATTTAAACCGAGGTTTTAATAGATGGATATTGCCATGTGGAATTTATCATCGAACTAGAAAAACTAATTGGATCGCATATTGTCCCTTATGTATAGCTGCTGATCAAACTCCTTATTTCAGAAAAAGTTGGCGTTTATCCTTTTCCCTTGTTTGTCCAATTCATCATATTCATATGTTAGATAGTTGTCCTAAGTGTAACTATCCTATAAATGTCTTTAGACAAGAGTTGGGTACTCGTTCAAAGTATATTGTAAACTCAATTGTAGAATGTGCTTATTGTAAATTTGATTTAAGAAACTCAAATATTAGATTAATAGAATTGATTGACTTTAAAATAATTCAGAATCTTTTTGATTTAATTAAGAAACACACTTGGGGATGGTGGTATTTAAAACAATCTCGAAATATATTGCCATATAGTTTTGCATATTATGATGTAATTCATTATTTATGTTCATTTTTGAATTCTAAGGTGGGTATGCCTTTGTATAGAGAGGCTCTGATTGGGTTAAATTTAGATGAATCGTTGTGCCTTCAAAATCGAAAAAATCAAGTTTTTGAAGTTCGCAGAATAGAAGAGAGATTTAACTTATTAGTTAGTACTATTTGGTTACTTGAGAATTGGCCCATTAGGATAGTGGATATATGTAAGCATAATGAAATAACAGCATCGAGAATTACAAGATCAGAGAATTTACCATTTTAGTTCTCTAAAGAAATCGATTTAAATTTAAGAGGAATTGATGTCATTTCTAGAAATTTTATTTAACTGATTGAAGTTCTTTAGGGTTATCACATTTCATAAAAATTTCTTTGATTTTTATAGAATATCAATGAGTGCTGTAATAGTTGAAGTAAACATGCAATAAGCTTTCCATAATGTAAAAATAGGTGTTGTGATGTTTAATACATGTTTACTTCCGAAGTGCTTATAACATTAAAGCTCTTTAAGCCTTGGAATTACCCTTTGTAATTCTTTTATTTCATTTATTGTATCTATTGATAAGGAAAAGGAACTTTCATTATCCTTATATTCATATATATTCTTCCTAATCATATTAATTATTAATTCAATTGAATCTGAGTAATAAAGATCCAAACCCTCACTTTTATTATTATCTCTAATTTCAATATTATAAGCTATTTCATTTCCATTCATCACTCGATTAAAACGCTTTTCCTCCATTATTTTATTATCCTTGAGATCCTTCACTAAAATAGAGAAAATTTCTTTTCTTAATTCAGCATCATCATTTACAATATATTTGACTTGATATATATAGCATAAACAGCTCCATTGAGTTGAATTTTTACGATTAAAATCACTAAATTCAAAACCATCTAAAAACTCTTTGAATACAGTATAATTATCAAATTCTTGCACAAATAGGTTATAAACCAATCTAATTAGTTGTAAACTTTTGTCCGTATCATTTATATCAAAATTATTAGCCAATGACTTAAAATATTTATGTTGATAATCATATTTTAAAAGTTCTTTTAAAAGCTCTAAATTGATAGCCATATTACACCTCTATTTTACAAAAATTTTAATTTTGTCACCTGGTTGAACTCCTGCATCATGCAGCCCCCATCGAATGGATGAGCCTGCACCTTGATTATCAGATGGGTCTATATTTTACACTTGATCCAGCTCCACCCTCCTTAAACATTGCCATCGGCCATTCTGATGTGTGCTGATAAAAATGGAGACTTTAACTTGGTAAACTAAACTTACTCAACAGGAGTTTACCATGAGTAAAAAGCAAAAAATTTATACAACAGAATTTAAAGCTGAAGCAATAAAAGCCATTGAAGAAAACAAAGGTAATGTTTCCGAAACAGCACGACAACTCGGTATTTCCATGCAAACGCTATCGAATTGGCATAAAAAAGCAAAGGCAGGAACATTAGCTGGCACACAACAATATTCGCCTGATCTCGTTGCTCTACTCGAAGAAAATAAGAAGCTGAAACAACAACTTAAAACTTCCGAAATGGAAAGAGAATTTCTAAAAAAAGCAGCGGCGTACTTTGCCAAGGAAAATCAGTGAAGTACGCTTATATGAAAGAGCATAAAAACACATATCCAACAATAATGATGGCTAGGTTGCTAAAAATTTCAATATCAAGGTTTTATGATTGGTTAAAGCGGGGCTTAAGTAAACGAGTTATTCAAAGAAACCAACAGACCATCTTGGTCAAAATTGCCCATCAAGAAACTAAAGAAAGTTATGGACATATTCGCTTAACAAGGTATTTACAGTCACAAGGCATTCAAATTAGCGAGTATGCAGTACGTTGCATTAAACAGCAGAATCATCTGTATTGTAAGCGTCATAAGCGTTTCAAAAGGACAACAAATAGCGATCACAATCGTTCTGTTTACAATAATTTGTTAGAGCAAAACTTTATAGAGACTACCCCAAACATTGCGTGGGTAAGTGACATTAGTGTGCCGCAGCAAGCGGCGTAAGAGATGAGGGTATGGCCCCTCGCTATCGGCTTGCAGGAGCAGGTAGCAAACCACCATAAGCGGCTTGGATCAAAAGTCCCGGTCGTGAGCGTTATGGAAAAGGCGTTGTATAGGCGTCAGGTAAGAATTAGGAAGGCGAACACCAGTGAACTGCCGTTCAAGTGTCGAAAGTACTCAAATGACATCAAAACCGGGGATGGATGTTGCCCCGCGATCAGTTTGGCCGTTACCTGCTTACGGGCCATTCGGTGTCCGGCGTAGAGGCAGCGCGATCCTAATTCAGGCTCTTACGTTGAACTGCGGGAACCTTCGGTGGCGATGTCAAGCGAAAGGCACAAGCTCAAAAGGCAAGGCTGATAATAGCAATGCGTCACCAAGGGGCGGAGCAACTCGTAGTAGTGTTGAAGTTACTGTAATGGTAATGGAGCGAAGGGGTTGCATTATCCAGGTCTACGGATTTGTCAACTGTGCAAGCAGGAGGAGCAAAACTTTATGACCAAACCATTTAACATTCCTAAAGCGTTAATCTGGGAGGCATTTAAGAAAGTCAAAGAGAATGGCGGTGCTGCAGGCATCGATCATGAATCTATTGAGCAATTCGAACACCACTTAAAAGGCAACCTGTATAAACTATGGAATCGACTTTGTTCAGGCAGTTATTTTCCATCGCCAGTCAAAGGTGTACCGATTCCAAAGAAATCAGGTGGGGTACGTATGTTAGGCATTCCAACAGTAGCGGATCGAGTAGCACAAACAGCTGTCAAGCTTATATTGGAGCCACGGATTGATCCTCTATTTCATCCAAACTCTTATGGCTATCGTCCAGGGCGTTCTGCCCATGATGCGATAGCTATGGTGAGGCGACGAAGTTGGGAGTATGACTGGGTTGTGGAATTTGATATCAAAGGTTTATTTGATAACATTGATCATAATCTACTCATGCGTGCACTTAAGAAACACTGCGAAATTCCATGGATTCTTCTCTATGTAGAACGCTGGTTAAAAGCACCTATGCAAAATGTAGATGGTCAAGTTTTAGAAAGGAATCGCGGCACACCGCAAGGTGGAGTTATCAGTCCTCTATTGGCTAATTTATTTATGCATTATGCTTTTGACATGTGGATTACCAAGAATCTTGCGAGTGTAAGATTCTGCCGCTATGCGGATGATGGAGTAATTCATTGCCGAAGTTTATCTCAAGCCAAACTTGTTTTACAAAAGATTGGTGCACGATTTCGTGAATGTGGACTCGAATTACATCCAGATAAGACAAAGATTGTTTATTGCCAAGATGTGAATCGTCGCCAAGCATATCCCGATGTTCAATTTACTTTTCTCGGGTACACGTTTAGGCCCCGTAAGGCTGTGGACAAGTATAAAAGAGTTTATGTAAATTTCTCTCCTGCAGTCAGTCGTGATGCACTTAAAGCAATGCGACAGACTATTCGGAAATGGCATCTACATCTGATGTGTAATCGCGAATTAAGTGATTTATCTGCAATATTCAATCCAATTCTTCAAGGTTGGCAGCAATACTATGGTCGATTCCATGGTTCAGCAATGTCAGCGATCTGGCAACACATGAATGCTTATCTTATACGCTGGATGAGGCGTAAGTATAAAAACTTGGCCCGTCATAAAAGACGGGCTAGATATGCCTTAGGGCGACTTGCGCGTGATTTTCCAAATGCCTTTGTGCACTGGAAAATGGGATGTTTACCAACGGTTGGATAATGGGAGCCGGATGAGCTGAGAGGTTCACGTCCGGTTCTGCGAGGGGCTAAGGGTGAGATTCCCTTGGTCTACTCACCCATATATATGGACAGCTGAAGGCTGGCTGTATTTAGCTGCGTTAAAAGACCTTTGCACTAAACAAGTAGTTGGGTATAGCTTGAGTGCAAGGATGACAACACAACTTGTTTGTAATGCACTGAGTATGGCTATTCGCAATCATAAACCACCTCGAAACTTAATTATTCATTCGGACAGAGGCAGTCAATATTGTAGTCATGAATATCGGAATATGCTTGAAAAATATAGTTTTCAAGGTTCGATGAGTAAAAAGGGTGACTGTTTTGATAATGCACCAATTGAAAGTTTCTCGGGTGAGGAACAACGTTCCGCAAGTAAGAACGAACTTGTACATCATCGGAACTATAAAACGAGGGAAGAAGCTAAGGCAGATATTACAAAATACATAGAGCTCTTCTATAATCAGCAGAGAATTCAGAAAGGACTGAATTTTAAGACACCAAATCAAATGGCAGAGGGCTTTTACAAGTTAGTTGCCTAGAATCTCCCAAGTGGAAGTGTCCTGTTATTTCAGCACACATCAAAGAAAGGAGTAACCCCAGTTTGTAGCTTTCCTGAATTTTTGGCATTTCAAAAAGAGTGGTGTAGAACACTCGTATTTCTGCAATAGATAAATGACGGTTTCTTGGTTTTGCTTTATAGACATGCTTTGCTTGAATAGCTAGGACTAGATTGTACTCTGCTAAGCCTTTTGTAATGGCATACTCAAACATGCGACTAAGTAGGCTGCGAATCTGCCACGCTGTAGGGTCTTTGCCCTCGTCTTTTTTCTTCCAAATAATAGAACGTATATGTTCAATGGTAATTTGATTAAATGCTAAATCTCCAATGACTGGATATATATCATTGTTTAAATATAGCTCCATGATTGTAGTTGTCACACGATCTTTGGCAACGACCTCGTTAATGTATTGCTCGCCATAATGTCTAAAGGTGAGTTGATACTTTTCATTTTTTTGTTGTTCTAATTTTGGCGATATACCTTTGGCAACTAATGAAGCTGTTTCATCTCGCTTTGCTCTTGCATCTTTTAGAGAAATATCAGGGTAACGACCAATCGTTAAACGCTCTTGTTTTCCATTATATGTGTAGCGATATAACCATACTTTGCTTCCAGTCGGTTTCACTTCTATAAACAAGCCGTTATTTAGCTTGTCCTTTGCCATATAGCGTTTTTCAAGTGCTTTTAAAGCATCTATTTCTCTCGGTGTTCCAAAAGAATATCCATTGTCTTTAGGCATAATTTTTTAGGTGCAAAGTGGTTGTTAAGTTAAGTTGCAACTTATCTGCAACTAAAAAAAGCATAGCACTAACTGAATTTATTGAATATAGCTGAATAATAAAGAAATAAAAAAATACGCTAAATATATAATAAATAGCGTATTTTATATTGTTATTATAACTTACTAGAATCTACTGAATAACAGTAAACTATTAACTTATTTTCTTAAAAATAAAATCATTAATTTTGTGACCAGCTTCGATGCCACGACGTTCAAATTTGGTCTGTGGACGCCAGTCAGGACGTGGGTAGCTGTTGCCTTTACCTGCTAAGTTTTCTAAACGTGGACGATTGTCTAAAACGTCAAGCATCCATTCAGCATACGGTTCCCAATCCGTTGCAGCATGGAATGTACCGCCAATTTCCAATTTTTCTTCAACCAATGGCATACGATCATGAGAAACAAAACGACGTTTAAAATGGCGTTTCTTTTGCCAAGGATCAGGGAAATATAATTGTACAGTGTTGATGCTATTATCTGGCATTTCACGTAATACTTGGATGGCATCGGCATCTAAAACACGTAAGTTTTTCACCTCGGCTACACCTGCTTCATAGACACATTGTGCAATACCTGGAACATGCACCTCGATGCCAACAAAGTTGCGTTCAGGATTTGCTTTTGCCATCAGTACCAAAGAACGCCCCATGCCAAAACCGATTTCTACCGTTAAAGGACGTTCAGGATGTGGAAAATGCTGACGTAAATCGCCAACAGGGTATTCCAAAATTAGATCACGATGTTGTTCAAGCGCAGATCGTTGTGAGGTATTTAATGGCGCAGAACGGCGCATAAACGTCACAATTTCGCGGTGCTCATGCAAATTGTCTAACTCTACAACTTGCGCTTCAATTTGATCGTTCGACATAAGCTTGGGGATTACCAAAAATTCAAAAGGCGTATTTTAAGACCTCTACTTATCAAGTCAAACTTTTTTGTCATTTATGTAGGGGAAATACTGAGATTTAGCGCGAAGCTGTATATGATATGGCATTTATTAAAATGATATTGCTTAGCAACTGAATAAAATTGATTGAACAAAAAGTCAAAACGATGAAAATATTAAAACTACAATATTTTGCGCTGAGCCTATTAGGTTGTTTCTTTTCAGCACATGCACAATTGATGTTCAGCCAATATAATATATTGTCTAAAATTATTTTGGATGATGGTTATCGTAACCCAAATAAAGCACTATGCCTGATGCTTTCAATGCGAAAAATACTTTGCGAGCAGGGGAATCAAATCCAAAATGTGCATGGTATATCAATGCTAATGAACCTACAGCATTGGATTATAATGAAGAATATAAAACTGAATCTCACAAAGCAGATTTTTATACAGCTGATGCATTCCGTTGCTCAGATCATGAGCCGATCATTGTTGATTTAGATTTTAACTCTCCAAGCACACCACAAAAACCTGAAACTGAACATAAAAAAGCGCTTGTGTTTTTGGCGGCGATATTTGTCTTGGCGAGTATAGTGATGATTGCACCGCTTGATAGACGCAAACAATCATCAATTTAAAAAATCTCATATAGATGCCCAAAGAGAGGATGACATCCTCTCTTATCTTTTGGTGTATACACAGGTTGAGTTGGTTTTACAGTTGAATGGATGTACGAATGATGGTTTCTCCTACTGTTGATAACATTTCAAAATCACCGCCTAAGCGCTGCACACGCACTTGCATACTGTGTAAACCGACATGAAAACCTTGCTGTACCGAAGCCGCATCAAAGCCAACGCCATTATCTTGAATTTCTAAAATTAAACATGCTTGTTCATTTTCATATAAGGTCACTTTCACTTCTGTGGCTTGACTGTGTTTGACAATGTTATTGAGAGCTTCTTCAGCGACACGTGCCAAAGTAAGAGATTGAATCATACTTGGTGTGTTTTTCCATGCAGTTGGCATTTGCCATGTTGAATGTATATCCATTTCTTCAAAAATTTGTACAAAACGATGGCGTACGGGAGCTGCCCAAAGTACAGGATTGTCAGGAACTTTAGAGCCAAAGCTAGAACCTGAGTCTATAACTTGACGTAAATCATTACGTAATAGTTTAAGTATCGACATCATTTGTGCTTTGTCGATATTGTCATTTAAATCGAGCAAAATCATTGAACGGGAAATTGAGCCACCTAAACCATCATGCAATTCATGCGCAAGGTTTAAACGTTCTTGGAGTCGCATATTATTGGCTTCAAGTTGATATTTTTTACTTAATGATTGTTCTAAATCTAAGGTAATTGTTTCAACTGTCTTACTCAATTTTTTATTAAATAGCTCCACTTGGTTAATATTTTGTGCAATGCGCCATGCTAAAATACAGGAGATCGCCAAACTGGTCACAGGTGCTGCAAATGGTAACCACAAAAACGCATGAATATTAGCTTGATAGATTACAACGTCATGTAGGCAAATCACTATAAAAATAATAAAAACTGCTGCTAACATAAATATTTCGGCACTACGATTTTTATACGCCAGCCATTGAAAGTATAGGCAGTTGCTAAAAAATACTAAAGCACTATAAATAAAACAAAATAGAAGGGTATTTTTTAAATATGGTAGCGGTACAACTAATAATAAAATAGCGAGGCATATACTGATACCAAACAAGATATATTCTGTTCTTTGATAGCGCTGTTTGGCAAAGCGCCATGAAAATAAACATAAACAGCTTACATAGCCCAATAGAAATATTATATTTAGACGAGATGTCAGCAATGTATCTGTAAATGGCAATGGTTTGGTCATTAAAATATTGCTAATAAATAAAATCCAAAATAGCGATGTTAAAGCAAACCAACCAAAAGCATCTTCCTTACGACGGAATAACCATATAAACAAACCTGTTAAGCCTAAAACCAAAGTAATAATTAGATTAATAAAATAAGTGCTACGTCTTTCAAGAATATATTGTTGATGCAACTGAGTAATATAATCGACTGAGTTAAACACAATTTTATTTAAACCTGACGCTTGAGTTTGTACTCCAATGACTTTAATCAAAATTTCATTTGTATCTGAGTTCAGGGTGGAAGCGGGTAAGATCCACATCCGTGGAATATTCCAACTACGAGATAAAGGCTCAACCATAGATTGATCATGCCAAAGGAGTTCATGATTACTATAGACTGCTCCTGCCATGTTAATCCGATCGACAACAAAAGCAGCAGGCTGTACTTGAGCAACTTTTGAGTTGCAATGACGTTGCCAAAGAATTTTATACCATGCTGTACCTGAGTAGTTTTTCCATGCTATATCCCAATTGTGTGGCAAAGCTATATTTTCCCATCCTGTTTGAGGAATCTGGTCTGAGTTATCGGTGACTTTAACCACTTGTGTGCTGATGATTTTAAAATCACAGTTATTTAATGTTGTGGGTGTTTCTACCAAAGGCTGTGCATAAGTGAGGTGAAAAATAAAATATAAAGCAAAGCTTAAAATTAGACGTAAAATCAATCTAAAATTCCTAAATTTCGTCCAACATCTACAGCCATAATACGCGTCGATACCGATAATTTTCTATAAATATGTTTGACATGTGACTCTATGGTATAACGAGAAAGATTGAGCTGTTCCGCAATTTCTTTATTGCTTAAACCTTGTGAAACTAAAATTAAAATCTCTTGTTCACGTTTGGATAAAACTTCGGTATTTTCTTGTTTTTTAGTTGATTCAATTGACATGACTTGGCTTGATGATTCATCTAAATGCAATTTTTGTAAGATTTTTTGTGCAATAAAAGGATCAATCGGAGCACCGCCACGAAGTACACTGCGGATAGAGAGCATAACTTCAAGGTTATCTCGTTCTTTTAACACATAGCCTGTTGCACCTGCACTGATCGCCATGAGAATCGCATCTTCTGTACTCCATGCTGACACAACGAGCACTAAAATACTCGGATCATATTTTTTTAAAGTTTTAATAAAATCTATGCCATTGCCATCAGGCAAACCGAGATCGATGAGTGCAAATGAAACAGAATGCCTTTGTAATAAGGAATGGGCTTGTTTTAAATTGGTTGCAAAAAACAAATTTTCAGGCATATAGCCAATGTTGAGTAATATTTCTTTGAGGCGAACTTGGATAAGTGGTTCATCTTCAACAATAATGACAGGAACAGGTAAACTTAACTCATTATTAATCATCACAACTCTCTAATAATTTATTTTCTATACTGTGCCTTTATTCTTATGCTTTGCATATCCCTGAAATTGGGTATTTGATGGTTTTTTGGCGTAATTTAACAAAGTTTAAAGATAATATTGTTGTCGTTGGGAAATATTAATTTTTATTTATTTTAAATAATGTTAGTCAGAATACCTGATCTCAGGGATATAAAAAATAACAAATATGTACTGAAATAATAACAATTACTACATAAATGGAAGTTTAAGTCATGAATCACATTTTTAAAAAAATTTGGAATAAGTCTTTAGGACGTATGGTTGTTGTGTCTGAAAATGCCAAAAATTCAGGAAAAAAACAGCATACAGAAGGCGGTGTTTCTGAAAAAATTACACAACTCAACAGTGTTCATACATCTGTAGGGTTAGCGGTGCCTTTAAGTCGTACTTTATTGGCAACCACCATGTTGTTACTCGGATTAAATAGCAGTTGGGCTGTGGAATGCTTATCGTCTGTACCACCGTCAAGTCCATCCCTAGATCCTACGAATTTTACTTGTGGTATCAATAATACAACTTTTAATACAGGTAGTACTGCAATGGGTGCAAGCCCTTTTGTGACTTCTACAACACCTGTACTTTCAAAGAGTTATACCTTAAATGCGATAACACATATCAATGGTTTGGCCATTACTTTAGCCAGTAATAACGTAAATTTAACTTGGGCTGATATTTTGGCTAATCCTGCCAATTTAACCCATATTGATGGTAAAGCCATTACACCGATTGAAGCTCAAAATTTATTATTAAAAATGACGCAAGGTGGAAATTTAGCACTTGGGAAAAATAGCACTGCGGTTGGCAATAACAATTGGGCAAGTGGCGTTAATAGTAGCAGTATGGGGTCATCGAATTTAGCTTCAGGTGGTAATTCTAATGCAATAGGGAATAATAATCAGGCTTCAAATACATTGTCTAATGCAATAGGTGCGGGGATTGATACCTCCAAATTAACGAAGGATGTAAATGGATATATTATTGCCATAGATGGTATTCGAGTGAATACTTCAGCTACAACATTGGCAGAATTAAATGCAAATACTTTGTATGAATTTGACCAAACAAGTGGTCTAATTTGGTCTTTTGATAAGGATGCATTTTTAGCACTGATTAAAAATGGTGGTAAAAATATTGCCAATGGTATTGGTGCCAATGCTATTGGAACAAGTAATCATGTTTCGGGAAATTTATCCATTGGTGTGGGTACACTGAATACCGTGAATGGTTTTATGTCATCGACTAGCACGGCGTTTGGACTAAAAAATACTGTGGAATCAGATTCCGATGCGATGGGAACAAATAATATTGTTGGAGACAGTGCATTAGGTGTTGGACGCAATAATTCAGTACAAAATTCTGGTATTGCGGTAGGCCGTAATAATACGGTAGGTAATACAGGTACAGGATTAGGCAGAAACAATATTACAGGCTCACAAGCCAATGCGGTAGGTTCATGGAATGCGGCTTTAGGCGATTTTTCTGTTGCTTTAGGTGGCTCTGGACAATTTACTTTAAGTGCTGATCCAGAATATAACGGTACAGGGGGTACATTAAGTTCTCTTTTTGGGATTCAAATTACCTCAACAGTCACTGATATTGATGATTTAAATGATATTAATCAAATTTCAGAATTTAATGGTTTATCAGGAAATTTATTATCTGATGATGATAAGCGCAATGTGATCGCTTTAGCGCAAAGTTGGCAAGTGGGGAATATTGCTGCAGGTACATCAAGCACTGCACTTGGGCTTAATAATATTGTCGCAGGAACAGAAAGCATTGCTGTGGGATTAGAGAATAAAGCTGAATCGTATCATGATGTTGCTTTAGGTTATCAAAATATTGCCTCTGGGGCTGGAAGTACTGCCATAGGTGTAGAGAATAAGGCCTCCCATTGGGACACCACAGCAGTGGGTTATAAAAATGAGGCTATTGGACAATCGAGTACAGCAATTGGTGCTGAAAATAAGGCGCAAGCAAATTTTAGTACAGCAATTGGGTATCAAAGCGTTGCCAATCATGCCAATGCCACAGCGATTGGTTATCAGGCCGAAACAGACCGTGCAAATAGTGTATCTGTTGGTAAAGCAGGTGCAGAAAAACAAATTACCCATGTGAAAGCGGGTACAGCCAACACTGACGCTGTGAATTTAGGACAAGTACAAACTTTAATTGCCGCCATTCCAACAGGGAGTACGGTTGTAAATGATAACTATGTATTAAGTAATTCTGGTAGTAATGCATTAGGCGTAGCTACAGGCAACCAACATTTGACTGAAAATGATGGAACAACATTAACCAAAGTTGCAGGAATAGACGTTACTGCAAACGGTCTAAATATAGATGATATTATTTCATATAAAATAAAAAATCCTATGAGTGGAGGTTATTTAACCGTTACAGACCCGACAGAACTTGCTGCCTTTAAAAATGCAGCCAAGAAAGGAGGGAACTTGGCTATAGGAATACAAACCAATGCAGTCGGTATGAATAATATTGCTTCAGAATTGATGGCCAATGCGGTCGGTGTGAACAATACTGCTTCAGGAATGTTTGCAAATTCGGTTGGTACTCAGAATACATCTACAGGTTTTGCAAGTACTGCAATAGGTTTTGGAAATCAGTCTACAGGCTTTGTAAGTACTGCAATGGGTTTTGGCAATACGTCCGCAGGCATTCTTTCAAATGCGGTGGGGAATAGCATTACGAATATACCTAAAATGCGGGTTGAACTCGATTCAAATAATGCAAAAAGAATCACAATAGATGGTATTGATGTTATTACGCAGAATGATATCACCGATCCTAATGCGCAGAATGTTGCTCAAACCTTGACTGCTACGGATATCGATACAATTAACGGTCAAAGTTTGAGTTTAGAAGAAAAACAAATTTTTATAGATTTGCTACATAACCAACCCCCTCGTTTTAATGATGCTTATGGCATGTTGTCGAATGCATTAGGCGTAGGCAATATTGCTTCAGGTACACAAAGTAGTGCCATGGGTGTACAAAATACTGCATCGGGACATATGAGTAATGCCGTCGGGTTTAACAACCAAGCTACGGCATTAAATAGCAGCGCATTTGGTAGTAACAGCATTGCAAGCCATGAAGGTGCTACAGCATTGGGTAATGGTTCAGAAACTGACCGAGTCAATAGTATATCGGTAGGTAAAGCAGGTGCAGAAAAACAAATTACCAACGTCGCCGATGGTACACAAGCTAAAGATGCTGTGAACTTATCACAGGTACAAAGTCTTATTGCAGGTGGTGGTGCAGGGCTTGCAGTTTTGTATGATGCAGCCACAAAAGACACTGTAACGCTAGGTGGTACAGCAGGTACAAAGCTGACTAATCTACAAGATGCAACTTTAGATACCGCATCAATGGATGCGGTAACAGGTAAACAGCTAAATACAACCAATACCAATTTGGCTGATTTAACAGACATCGTGACTGATACCGCAACAGGCTTGGCAACTAAAGCATCAGCAGCCGATTTAACCGCAGGTTTAGCAACAAGAATTGGTTATGATGCAGGCAATGTAGACAAAATTACCCTAGGTGGTACAGCAGGTACAACCATTAGCAATGTGGCGGACGGTACGCAAGCCAAAGATGCTGTGAACTTATCACAAGTACAAGGGTTAATTTCAGCCATTCCAACAGGGGGAGCAAATGCGGACAGTGTGTTGTATGACACAGGTTCAAATAAAGCGACAATTACCCTTGCAGGTGGAACAGCAGGCACCAAAATTACCAATCTACAAGATGCAACTTTAGATGCAAACTCAACAGATGCTGTCACTGGTAAACAGTTAAATGCAGCAAAAACAGATATTGCAAGTTTAGATGCAGCGATTAATGACACAGCAACAGGCTTAGCCACTAAAGCATCAGCAGCCGATTTAACCGCATTAAATGATATTGTGACCGATACTGCAACAGGCCTAGCTACTAAAGCATCACAAGCCGATTTAACCGCAGGTTTGGCAACAAAAATTGGTTATGACAGCAGCAACACCGATGTGATTACGTTGCGAGGTGTTAATGGTACAACCATTTCTAACTTAACAGCAGGTGTAGCAGATACCGATGCGGTAAATGTTAAACAGCTTAAAGACAGTAAAACCAAATACTTTGGTGTGAACTCTACTAATACAAGCACAGGTTCTAATGTTAATGGTGAAATGGCGACAGGTATTGGTTCATTAGCTGTTGGGGTGAGAAGTCAAGCCTCAGGGGATTGGAGCAGTGCGGTGGGGTGGGAGAATAATGCTCTAAGTGTAGGAAGTGTTGCAATAGGTAATATGAATACAGCGGATGCAAGTTTAGATCAACCAATAAACCAAGCTGGTTATAGTCCATTTTTTTCTGATGGCTACTCCTATGGTGCAGCAATTGCAATTGGTAGAGTTAATACTGCAACCGGAGCTGGCGCAACAGCAGTGGGTTTAAAAAATACAGCATCTGGTACAGTAAGTAGTGCTTTTGGTACAGGTGCAGTTGCCAATAAAACAGGTGCGCTTGCCTTTGGTGGATGGTATGACCAAAATGCAAATCAGAGTATTGATAATAGAAATTTGACGAACTCAGAAACCGCAGCAGCAACAGGTGTCAGTGCCGTTGCTATTGGCGCAGGCGTGAGTGCAACAGCTGATCGTAGTAGTGTATTTGGGGTGGGTAGTCAGGCAACCGCACAAAATGCCACAGCATTAGGGTTTGACTCATTAGCAGATGAAGCCAATACAGTATCAGTTGGGCGTAGTGGTGCAGAAAAACGCATTACCAATGTGGCAAATGCTACTAAAGGCACTGATGCGGTGAATTTAAATACCCTAAACCAAGCATTGACTAGCGTTACAGGTGGTACAGGTATTACCAAGAACTATGCCCATGATGTCAGTGATAATGCTTTAGGTGCTTATAGTGGTACAGCGCATACAGTGCAAAAAGACAACACAGGTAAAATTACCGCAGTCGATGGTGTGACTGTCACCACGACAGGTGCAGGGACATCCATTGATGATATTACAGGCTTTACTGCCAATGGTGTTCCTGTTACAGATACAATGCGTGTTGCAAATTTTATTGCCGCAGCAAAACAGGGTGGTAACATTGCAGTTGGAACATCAAGTACAGCTGTTGGTGTACAAAACCTTGCATCTGCTAAAAACAGTAGTGCTGTAGGCTATGCGAATACTTCTGTGGGTCAGCAAAGTAGTGCAATGGGTGCGCATAACTATGTCAGTGGAGAAGGTTCATCTGCAATCGGTGGTGCATCTTCTGTAGCGGGCCGATTGGTTTCTAACAATGGTCCAATGTCATCAACGATGAGTGATATGAATGAAATTGTATTAAAACCTTATGGTTTAGCTACAAATATCACTGAAATTGCAGGCATTACGGTAGCAACCACCGCAAGTAGCTGGGCAGATTTAATCAATGACCCAAGTAAACTGACATCTGTGAATGGCAATACAACCTTAACATTAGCCGAAAAACAAGCATTTTTACAAGGATTACAACAAGGCGCAAATACGGTGATTGGCAATGCAAATAGTGCAATCGGTAGCCAAAACACTATTGTTGGTAAACAAAGTAGTGCAGTTGGTTTTGGTAATAGTGCTTTGGGTGAAAGCAATTCTGCTTTAGGTCTAAGAAACTTTGCAGATGGCAAAGGTAGCAATGCCATTGGTTCAAATAACCGAACATCGAGTACGAGTAAAGATGCGAGTGCGATTGGTGCGGGTAATAGTAGTACAGGTAATTTAAGTAGTGCGATGGGTTCTAACAATACAGCTGTAGGTCAGGGTTCATCAGCCATTGGTAGTAGTTCTCATTTAATGGTCACTTTACCAGCGCCGTTGTCAAGTGAGTTAGGTGCTAGAACACCTGCAACGACTACCTCTTCAGGTACTGTAGATCGTATTGATGGTGTGGCAGTTGTTACAACAGCAACAAATTGGAATGATCTAAAATCTAATCCTTCTAAATTGACATCCATCAATGGCGTTACATTAAGTACAGAAAATCAAGCCAGTGTGATTAATAGCCTAAAAACAGGCGGTAATATCGCATTAGGTAAAGCAAGTAATGCAGTGGGTAGCCAAAACATTGCGGCAGCTGAGAATAGCAGTGTATTTGGTGTTGCAAGCATCGCAACTGCCAAAAATGCTACGGCGATTGGTTATAATTCAGTTGCGAGTGAAGAAAATACGGTTTCTGTAGGCAAAGCAGGTGCAGAAAAACGTATAACCAATGTTGCAGATGCGGTAAATGCAACAGACGCTGCGAATAAAAAGTATGTGGATAATGCACTGAGTTCGATTGCGCCGAGTGCTGATACTGTATTGTATGATACAGGTTCAAACAAAGCGAAAATTACCCTTGCAGGTGGTACAACAGGTACTAAAATTACTAATCTACAAGATGCAACTTTAGATATAGCATCAACTGATGCAGTAACAGGTAAACAGTTAAATGCAACCAATGATGTAGTTGCAACGAAAGCATCAACAACGGATTTAAATGCTGGCTTGGCTTTAAAAACCGATAAAACTGATTTCACGGCATTAAATAATCAAGTGAATGATGCAAATACAGGTTTAGCAACCAAAGCATCCACTACGGATTTGAATACAGGTTTAACCACAACATTAAGCACTGCCAAAGGCTATACCGATCAAGAAGTTGCATCGACATTAAGCACTGCAAAAGGCTATACAGATCAAGAAGTTGCATCGACTTTAACCACTGCCAAAGGCTATACAGATCAAGAAACTGCATCGACATTAAGCACTGCCAAAGGTTATACCGATCAAGAAGTTGCATCAACATTAAGCACTGCCAAAGGCTATACAGATCAAGAAACTACATCAACATTAAGCACTGCCAAAGGTTATACCGATCAAGAAGTTGCATCGACATTAAGCACTGCTAAAGGCTATACAGATCAGAAAACCGCAGATGCTGTATTGTATGATACAGGCTCAAACAAAGAACACATTACTTTAGCAGGTACAGCAGGCACGATCATTAGTAATCTTAAAGCAGGCGTTAATGATGATGATGCTGTGAACTTTGGACAATTAAAGGTGAAAGCTGACCAAAGTACAGTGAATGCGTTGGATGGGCGAGTTACGACCAATACAAATGATATTACTGCTTTACAAAATGGTTTAGTTGGAATTTCAGCGAATGCCGTTGTTTATGACACAGTCAACAAAGATATTGTGCGTCTACAAGGTACCAACGGAACCAAACTGACTAACTTACAAGATGCGACTTTAGATATTACTTCAACTGATGCGGTGACAGGCCGTCAGTTAAATGCCGCCAATAGCAATGTAACGGCCTTAGATACTCGAGTAACACAAACAGAAACAGATATTGGTACCTTGCAAACTAACTTAGGTACGACTCAAACGAATTTGACTACCCTAGATGGTCGTGTCGGCACGGCAGAAAGCAATATCACCAATTTAAAGGGGGATGTGGTACAAGCGCAGTCAGACATTACAACGAATAGCACAGCGATTACAGGTCTAGATACGCGTGTAACACAAACAGAAACAGATATTGTTACCTTGCAAACTAACTTAGGTACGACTCAAACGAATTTGACCACCCTAGATGGTCGTGTCGGCACAGCAGAAAGCCAGATCACCAATTTGCAGAGTGATGTAGGGCAAGCTCAAGCGGATCTTTTTAATCTGAGTGGTAATGTTGCAGCGACACAGAACCAAGTGCAACGTAATGAAAATGCATTCGTTTCATCATTAGGAGGAGGAGCCGCATTTAATAATGGCAACTTTGTTGCACCAAGCTTTACGATTCAAAATCGAAATTACAGAGATGTAGGAAGCGCATTGACTGCTGTAGATACGAAGCTGACAAATTTAGATACCCGATTATCTAAAGTTGAAATTACAGGTGGAGTGGCAGGTGCAAATGGTTTAAGTGCGTATGATATTGCAAAAAATAACGGATTTACAGGAACAGAAACACAGTGGCTTAGTTCACTTCAAGGTGCGAAAGGCGATACAGGTGCCAATGGTGTTGATGGCTTGAATGGTAAAGATGGCGCGAAGGGCGATAAGGGAGATCAAGGCTTAACAGGTGCGTCGGGCAAAGATGGTCTAAACGGTAAAGACGGTAGCAATGGTCTTGATGGTTTAAATGGCAAAGATGGTGCGAAAGGCGATAAAGGTGATCAAGGCTTAACAGGTGCGTCGGGCAAAGATGGTCTAAACGGTAAAGACGGTAGCAATGGTCTTGATGGTTTAAATGGCAAAGATGGTGCGAAAGGCGATAAAGGTGATCAAGGTCTTAGTGCTTATGATGTTGCAGTAAAAAATGGGTACAAAGGAACGGAACAACAGTGGCTCAATAGTCAGAGTAATCCTTTGGTTACTGTAAATGCAGATCAAAATAATTTAACTCCTGCACAAGCTACTGGTTCAGGTTCTGTTGCAATTGGTGATGGTGCAGTGGCTTCAGGCAATCAATCTACTTCCATTGGGCAAGGTTCTACAGTCACAGGTCATCAATCTACTGCTGTGGGCAAAGGGAATATTGTGGCTGGTGAGCGTTCAGGTGCTTTTGGTGATCCAAACAAGGTGTCAGGCAATAATAGTTATGCTGTTGGTAATGACAATGCAATTAAAGGTGATGGTACTTTTGTATTAGGAAATAATATCAACACTGAAGCCAAAAATGCCGTGGTTCTAGGTAATAATTCAGCATCAGATCGAGATAATACAGTATCTGTTGGAGCAAAAGATGCTGAACGACAAATCATTCATGTGGCAGATGCAACCGAAGCAACTGATGCTGTGAACTTAAGACAAATGCAAGCAGCTGAGGCAGAAACTTTAAAATCTTCGAAAGAATATACAGATACTCAATTTAATCGTTTAGAGCGTGCATTCTCAGACCATCGTTTAGAAACAGATCGTCGTTTCCATGAGGTTGATAAACGTTTTGATCGTCAGGGGGCGATGACAGCAGCAATGATGAACATGGCAAATAGTACTTCAGGTCTTAAAGGGCGTAATCGAGTGGGGGTGGGTGCAGGCTTTCAAGGGGATGAAAAAGCAGTTGCTGTGGGTTACCAACGTATGATTAATGACAATACCAGCATCAGTTTAGGCGGTGCTATGACCGAGGAAGAAAAATCTGGTGGTGTGGGTGTTGGCTTTAGTTGGTAAAACATATTCTACTTGATTTAGATCAAAGAGCATCCTAGGATGCTCTTTTTATTGCTTATTTTAAAAAATTAAAATACAAAAAAATTAAATAAAATAACTGGTCTTGGTCATTAGCTTAGAAATCGCAGTCATTGTAATTTTCACTGGAATTGGTAAATCTACCCCACCTGCCTTTAATGCTGTGTCTCGATGATGTAACTCATCTTCATTCATTTGTATCAAAATTTTACGTGAACGCTCATCTTGCGGTGGCAGTTGGCTAATATGATGTTGTAAATGCAAACTCACTTGACGTTCAGTTTCAGCGACAAATCCTAAGCTGTATTTGTCTCCTGCAATTCCTGCAATCGCTCCCATACCAAAAGATAAACCATACCAAACAGGATTCAATAAACTTGTGTGACTGTCTAACTCTTTTAAACGATCTTCGCACCATGCCAAATGATCTTGCTCTTCAATCGCAGCAAACTCCATTTCACGGCGTACATTGGGCAATTTCGCGGTCAAAGCTTGTCCATGATACAGTGCTTGTGCACACACTTCGCCACTATGATTGACACGCATTAAACCTGCTACATGACGTGCTTCACTGACAGCAAGCTTGGTTTCAGTGTTTTCAGAAGGATTGCTACGCTGTGCGGAAGTCGTGCCGGGAACTAAACTTCTTAAGGCTTGATCAAAAGAGTGAATCAATTTGTCGATGCCAGTGTAATGACGCATGTTAGTCCTCCAATGTGATTTGAGTTGTTGCGATTAATGGTTTTAAACGCATTAATAACCCAATACAGAATATGCCGCTTAAAATTGCTGTAATGCTAAATAATATTTTAATATCAAGTTTGAGTACACTTAAAATAAGTATAGAGAAAATTGCTGATGAAACCATAAATATCGCATTAAAAATATTGTTAGCAGCAACGACACGAGCGCGATGTGATTTTGGGGTATACGCTTGCATCATGGCATAGAGTGGTACGATATAAAAACCACCACAAATACCAAGTAATGTGACAGCAAGCATGACATGATAATACGCCCAACCTGCTTGAAATACCTGTGCAATGCCTAATAACTCGCCTGTATAGTGTGGAATAAATGCCAAACTTGCCGCAAAATAAAAAGCGAAAATGGTTAAACCGATTGCACCAATCGGGACCATTTTAATATTGACTTCACGACCACCAAATTTACGGCATAATAAAGAACCCACGCCGATACCAACAGAAAAGAACGTCAATAATAGGCTTGAAACATTTTCATTGGCATGTAAGTTTTGCAAAGTCACTTGTGGTATTTGCGTTAAATAGGTCGCACCATAAAACCAATACCATGAATTTCCTAATAAGACTAAAAATACCAAAGGTAAACTTTTCGCATATTTTATGGTCTGATAACTGGTACGCACAAAATTCCAATCTATTTTTAACTGTGTATTTGAAGTCGGTTGTTTAAGAATAAAAAGACTCGCGACAAAACCTAGTACTGCGATCGCCACAACCGTCAGACTGATCCAAATTAAATTGCCTGCAGAGACAGAAATCACAGCACCGCCTATGATCGTTCCCAATAAAATCGCAATCGAAGTGCCTGACTGAAATAAAGCATTCCCTGACATTAATTCATTCGGTTTTAAAATCTCAGGTAAAATCGCATATTTAATTGGACCAAAAAAGGTACTGTGGGTGCCCATTAAAAACAGTGCAAAAAGTAAAACCCATAAATTGCCCATCATAAAACCAACTGTTGCCAGTAGCATGATGATAATTTCTAAGATTTTAATGGCACGAACCAAAGAAGAACGTTCATATTTGTCTGCAATTTGTCCCGCCGTGGCAGAAAAAATAAAATACGGCAAAATAAATAACAGGGCAGCAAGATTATTTAAAGTGCTAATCGCTGTACCATGTAAATGAATCCAGCCGTAGGTAATCACAAGGAGTAATGAGCCTTTAAACACATTATCATTTAATGCCCCGAAAAATTGGGTCATAAACATGGGCAAAAAACGCCGTGTTGCTAAGATATGTTCATTTTTTTCCATCGGAAAACCATTCATTTAAGTTATATTAAGAAGTGTGGAGATTTAGTAACTATATCGCAAAATCATGTATGATATTTTAACTTCCAAGATAATGTGAAAAACCAAGTGATTTAAGTTGTAGTCTGGGGACGTTCATTACTGTTATTTTCCATTCATATTTTAGGGTGTTTAGAGCTTGCTATGCTAGCAAAAATCAAATTTAAAAAATCAGTGCTTGCACATTGTATGCAGCATATTTTTAGCACAAATGAACGGAATAAACTGTTGTGTGCAAGTGTTTTTTTGAGTGTGTTTTTAGCACAAATTACACACTCTGCGGACAGACCTGAAACAACAGAAACTACAAATACAGTTGCAGGAAATACGCCAGAACAACTTGAAAAAGCGGCAGAACAACAAGGTTTAAGTCAGGTAAAAATTGATAAAATAGACGAGAATGTTGCTGAACTAAATCAAAAAACCATCGCTATAGATAGCGTGGATATGTTGCAACAACAAGAGCAAGCAGCAGGTCAGTTAAATGAATTTAAACCAATAACGTTTGAACAATTAGAAGAGTTGCCTGATAATACAGTTGATTTAAATTTAGCCAATGAAATTTTTAAAGTCGCAGAAGAAGCTAAAGTCGAGGCACAAAATTTTCGTAATGGGGTAGCAAAAGCACCTGAAATTACAGTCAATGATGCAACACAGCAAGAAATTAGCGAAATTACCCAAGCACCTGTAAATGTTGAACAATTGATGCAATCGATTGAATCAGATAATAAAATTATTGTACAGGAAAATGAATCAGGTAAAACTTTAACCGATCATTCAAACGAGCAAAAAACGGAACAAAAAGAAGCCAATATTTTCAAACGGGCTTTATATCGTATTCGTCCACCTAAATTTGATACGGCAAAAGTCTCTCGAATCAGTGCTGAAGTCGAGGGTGCACCTACAATCCTTGGTGATAATATTAAGGCGAAACTTTCAAGTTTTACCACAGAAGCTTTTTCTGATTTTAATTCTGCAGTTCCACAATTACGTACTTTAGCTAATCAAGCCGCACAAGCAGTAGGCTATTATAATGCACAGTTTAAATTTCAGAAATTAAATGAAAATAAAGTCAAAGTTTTAGTCACACCCAATGACCCAGTAACCATTGAAAAACAAGAGATAGAATATTCGGGTGCAGGACAAAATCTTGCCCAATTCCAAGTGATTCGTGTTTTGCCTGAACAAGAAGAAGGTGACATTTTACATCATGGTTTATATGAAACCACCAAATCACGGATTGTAGATGCTGCCAATAACAATGGTTTCTTTGACAGCTACTGGCGTTTGCATGATGTTAAAGTGACGCAACCACAAAACAAAGCCGAAATTAACTTACGTTATGAAACGGGTGAGCGTTATAAGATCGGTGAAGTTGAATTTAGAATGAGTGATCCAAGCAAGCCATTGCCCATAGATTTAAAAGTCTTAAAATCTATGGCACCTTGGAGTGCAGGAGCAGATTATACCGCTTGGCGTGTAAATGCTTTAGCGAATAACTTAACCAACTCACGTTATTTTAACTACACCTTAGTGGATGCAGTTAAGCCAGATCCAATTGAAAAACCGTTAGAATTACCGCCTGATTTGCAAGCTTTAGTGGATCAAGAGAAAGTTTCAGAAGCAGCATTTGCAGATCAAAAGGAAACTCAAAAACAGCAATTCTCCGCGAAAGAAGTGACACAAAACGTCGTAGATGAAAAGCAATTTGCGGGGACAAGCGCTAGCGAAATCAATCCAAATGCGCGTATTGCACAAGTGCAGCAACAAGAAAAACAATCGGAAACAGAGCTATTACAGCAAAAAGCTCGTGACGAAAAAGTCATTCCTGTTATTGTCACTTTAAATGCCGACCGTCTCAATAGTGTGGAAGCGGGTATTGGTTATGGTACGGATACAGGTGTACGTTTACGTGGACAATATCGCCGTGCCATTGTGAACCATTATGGTCATTCATTTGATGCCAATATGGAATTATCACAAATTCGTCAATCTTTTGATGGTCGCTACAACATTCCTTATAACCATCCACTCAATGACTATATTAGTTTAGTCGGGGGATATGAGCGCGAACAACGTGATGGTATCGGGAATGATATGAACTTGGTGATTGAGTCTGCGGTGGCAGGGGCAGACCGTATCATTAAAGGTTCTCGTAAGGAATGGCAACATGTCTTTGGACTGCGTTATCGTTTAGACCGAGTGACCCAATCAGGTATTGTGGACATAGATAAAATTCCTGAAGCATTCTTAGTGCCTGGTGCGAACCAAGAGCAAGAATCTTTATTGGTGGGTTATGAAGCATCGAAAACCAGCAGTGATAATCGTCTCAATCCAACGCGAGGTTTTAAACAATCTTATAAAGTACAACTCGGTAGTGAAAGCTTACTGTCTGATACGGATATGGCAATTGTCAACGCGACGTGGAAAGGATTGTATTCACTCGGGGAAAATGATGATCATCAATTTGTGGCAGGTTTAGAAACAGGCTATATTTTTGCCAAAAAATTTGATCAAGTCCCCTATAACTTGCGCTTCTTTGCGGGAGGTGACCAAAGCTTACGCGGTTTTGACTATAAGAGTTTATCCCCAGAAGAATATGGCTATAAAATGGGGGGGCAAGCTTTGGCTGTAGGTTCTTTAGAATACAATTATCAATTTAAAGAGGGATGGCGTGCAGCGATCTTTAGTGACTTTGGTAATGCCTTTGATGAAAAATTTTCCAATGATCCAGAATATGGCGTAGGGGTCGGGATTCGTTGGAAATCACCGATTGGTCCTATTCGTTTAGATGTTGCATCAGGTATTTCCGATCCTGATCATCCAATTCGTTTACACTTCTTTATTGGTTCACAACTTTAATTCATTCAATAAAAATTTACATTTGGGATAATTATGGCTGACGATAAACAGCAAGCGCTTCAAAATAATGATCAAAAGCCTCCGCAACAAGCTGAGCAGACACCGAAAAAGCACAATATATTGCGTAATGTATTGTTGTCGATCGGCTTGGTTATTGTTTTATTAGTTGCTGCGTTGGTTGTGATGTTTTCAACGGATAAAGGCAGTAAGTTTTTATTAGATCGAGTTGCAGCCAGTCAAAAAATTATCCACTATGAATATGAAGGTGGGAATTTATTACAAGGGATTATTTTAAAAAATGTTTTAGTGACCTTGGCTGCTGTGGATGTCAAAATTGATCGGGCTGATGTGTCTTTGGGTTGGCGTGCGATTTTGGATAAAGAAATTCATTTGAGTCATGCAGATGTTCGTAATCTTAGAGTGATCAGTAAAACCCCACCGAGTAATGAGCCTTTTAAGTTTAGTGAAATCAAATTACCTTTTGTACTGCGTTTAGACCAAGCAGATGTTGATCATTTGCAGATTCAAAGCTCAAGCAGCAAGGTTGATTTTAAAGATGTGCATTTAGAAGATGCCTTATGGTCTGGGACTGAGTTAAAGTTTAAAAATTCGAGTATGGACATGGGCTATTTGGCAGTTAAAAATGCCGAAGGGATGATGGATTTTAAAGGCAAATATCCACTCAAAGCCAAAGCAATTTTAAATCTACCTGCATTAAGTCATTTAAATATTCAAGATATTTATGTGCATGCACGAGGAACGCTCGATACTATTCAAGCAGGTGTTGCAACCCATACACCAGAATTATTAACTGCTTGGGCAGTCTTGCATCCGATGCGTCCACATGTACCGATGCAAGGTGCATTGATTTTAAAAAATTACCATTTACCTATTTTACCTGAACAAAAACTCTTCGCAAAAGACGGGATTGCCAAGTTTAACGGCGACATTCAAGGTTTAGATTTAGACTTAAATACTGACTTGAGTGGTGCAAATATTCCACAAGGTCAATATAGTGCTTTAGCGCATACCGATTTAATCAATCAGTTAAATATCAAAAATTTCAATGGTCAAGTCATGGGGGGCGCAGTCAATGTCGCTGGCTTAGTGAGTTGGAAAGATCATGTGAATTGGGATGTGAAAGGGCGTTTAGACCGTATTAACCCCAAAGATAAATTGATTCCCCAAGCAATTCAAGATTTTTTACCCCCAAGTTTGGATGCCAATATTGCGTCCAAAGGTATTTTACAAAAGGGTATGCATTTAACTGCCAATGTTAATTTTGACAAATATGAAGCATGGAATCTCAAACTTGATCAGGCAGAGCAGAAAAAGAAAACGCCTGAGCCAATGCTTATGGATGTGCAGTGGAAAAATATTGATCGTGCAGTGCCGTATATTGGTTGGTTGAGTAGTGAAAATGGTCAAGTGAAACTGGCATTGGTGGAAGGAAAGCAAAATATTCATGTGGCGACAGTTGTACGTCAGCACGAAAAAGGTGCATTGCCTGCAGGGCAATACAATGCCCAACTTGACCTTAAAGGCAATAATTTACATGTCCCAGCATTCCGTTATGTTGCAGGTAAAGGCAGTTTAACGGGTAATGCGGTGGTCGAGTTACCCAATGAAAAACGTCAGTTAAAGTGGAATGCATTACTTAATGCTCAGGATTTTAATCCACAAACGGTTGTTCCTGCTGCACCTGTTAATCTGTTAAATGGTCAAATTAAAGCCAATGGCTATGCAAAGCCAAATCAACAAATTATTCATTTAACAGGCATTAATTTAACTGGACGGATGGCAGATCAAGCCAAAGCTGAAACCATTCAACTCAAAGGTACAAGTACGGCAGCAGTCATTTTTCATGATGAAAAAGCCGGTGGTGGTTTTAAAAGTTTTGCGGTCAATTATGATGGGACTTTAAATGCTTCACAGTTTAAACAAGGCAGTGGTGTACTTAAAGCGCGTGTTTCAGGCACACCTGAACTGATCAAAATCGCAGAATTACAACATGATGGTATTGCAGGGAAAATTTTTGCCAGTGGTTTGGTTCATCTGAGCAATGGAATTGGTTGGGATGTAAACGCCTCGTTGGTACGCTTTAAACCACAATATTTTGTGTCTTCTGTACGTGGTGAAGTGTCTGGCAATGTGAAAACACAAGGCACATGGTCAGATCGTTTAAAACGTATCAATATTCAAAATTTGAATCTGGCAGGGATTATTAACAATAAACCTTTACGTGGAAAAGGTAATTTGGCTGTAGTACTTAATTCAAATGAGAAAGGCTTTATGCCGCAGCAGTTTGAAGCCAATAATTTATTTTTATCTTATGCGCAAAATCAAGTGCAAGCGACAGGCAATGCACAAAATTTACGTTTAAAAATTAATGCACCTGCTTTATATGAGCTATACCCCGGTTTAAGGGGAACAGCATATGGTTATTTAAACCTACAAGCGCAGCCTCATTTAAGTGCTACAGCAAATCTTAAAGTCGATAAATTGGGCTTGAATAATAGCTTCAGTATCGAAAAAATGAGTTTAATTGGTGAGTTACCAACGTCAGATACCGCACCTGCAAAAATGGTGGCACGTATGGATAATTTACGTAGTGGTACACGTCAGATTCAATATGCAGGGATCACCTTAACAGGCACACGTAAAGCACATTTATTACAACTACAAGGTTGGAATTATTACTCAAAATTCTATGTGCAATTGGCAGGTGGCTTTAATGCACAAAATGATTGGCTAGGTCAGATTCAAAAAGGTGAGTTTGACTCGGTACGGGCGCATTTATTACAAGATCAAGCAGCGCCTGTTATTTTTACATCCGCAAAATCTGAGGTTTACGTTGGACAGCATTGTTGGTCGAGTAAACAAAGTAAATTATGTTTTGATCAACCTGTACGGGTTAGTCCAGCCAAAGGAAATGTCTCATTTATTACCCAAAAATTAGATTTAAATGACTTTGCTGCATTTATGCCTGAAGGCTTAGCATTAACAGGTGAACTAAATGGCTATGCCAAAGCTGCTTGGGCACAAGGCTCACGTCCAAAAATTGATGCAAAACTCATTACACGTAAAGGTCAAATTGGGATTGCTGCGGAAAATCCCGATGATCCCGCAACCTCAATGAACTATGATGAAGCCAGTGTTATTGTGAAAAGTATTGCAGAAGGTTTATTAACACGTGTAGATCTGAAAGCGCCAAATGTGGGTACAGGCTATGCGAGTGTGGTGATTGATCCATATTCTGCGCAAAAAAATATGCGTGGTGAGGTTGCCTTTAATGAAGTGCAATTAAAAATCTTAAAACCATTTATTGCAGATGTACGTAAATTAGATGGTACGCTTTCTCTTGCAGGGAAAATCAGTGGTACTTTGTCACAGCCTTTGTTTGATGGTGCATTGCGGTTAAAAAATGGTGAAATCAGTATGATTTCATTGCCTGTAAATTTGACCAATGTACAGTTATATTCACATATTCAACAAAATCAAGCCACTATCGATGGCGCATTCAACAGTGGTCGTGGTGTGGGTAAACTGACAGGGAACATTGATTGGAAGAATGATCCTCGTATTCAATTGTCACTCAAAGGTGACAAATTACTGGTTCGTCAAGCGCCGTTGATTACAGCTGTTGTAGATACCGATATGAGTATGGATGCTTATCCTTTGAGTAAGCGTATTACAGTCAAAGGTAAAGTCGATGTACCGAATGCCTTAATTTCAATGCCCGAGTCGAGTGCGCCAGTAGTCAATGTTTCTTCTGATGTACGTGTTGTACATGAGGGGGATGATCAGTTGGCGATTTTAAAAGCAGCTAAACCTTGGGATATTCGTGCAGATATTGATGTTAAACTAGGCAATAAAGTTATCTTCCAAGGCTTTAATAGTCGTATTCCATTGATTGGGCGTGTGTATTTATCTCAACGTGGCTTAGAGACTGCAATGCGTGCCAATGGTGCCATTGGTGTTAGTCAAAAAGTGACTATCGAAGCCTATGGGCAAAAACTTGATCTTAATCGTGCCATTGCTCGTTTTAATGGCGCATTGGCAAATCCAACACTCGATGTTGATGCCAATAAAACGATTTCAGGAAGTACTGTTGGCTTACGGGTCACAGGTACTGCAAGCAGCCCAAATATCCAAGTTTATAATGATGCTGGTTTATCTGACCAAGAGGCGATGAATGCGCTGATTACAGGACGTATTAATGAAGGTTCAAGTGGTTTAAGTAATGAAGCGGGCTTTAAATCAGATGTCAACAATACCATTGCAGCAGCAGGAATCAGTTTAGGCTTGGGGGGTACTCGTGCCTTTACCAATCAAATAGGGCAAACGTTTGGTTTAAGTGGTTTGGCATTAGATGCACAAGGTACAGGTGATGATACCCAAGTAAGTTTAACGGGTTATATTACCCCTGACTTATATATTCGTTATGGGGTGGGTGTATTTACACCAGTCAATAAACTGACCTTACGTTATCAAATGAATAAACGCTTGTACTTAGAAGCAAGTCAGTCTTTAGAAAAAGCCATCGACTTGTTCTATCATTGGCGTTTCTAAAATTTACGACGATCAGAAGTTGGATTGACGAAATCAATTTAACTTCTAGGTAGGGAATTTGGAGATGGAAAAAGGATTAAGCACTGCTGCTTGGATGTACTGAGAATTTCGCATAGGTAGAAAAGTGCAATTAAAACTGCCAATCGATGCCAAATTCAGTATGATAAGCTCCGATAGGAGATATATATGAAAAACTTATTCACCTGCGCTGTGCTTGGTACAGTTGTGGTCTTATCGGGTTGTGCTGAAAAAAAACCTGCTACCCCTGAAGAAATTTGGAAAGGTTACTGTACGAGTATTGGGAATGCAGCACGTTCAATCACTTTAGACCGTCAAAATGGTATTAGCAAAAAAGAAGCTTTGGATTATGCCAATAAAGTCACAGATCCAACCACTAAAGGCTTTATATTGCAGTATCTTGAAAAAATTTATGCGATGCCAAATGCTGAGTTAAAGGCAGACCATGAGGCTGTACAAGCGAAGTTTAAGCAGCAGGCATATGAACAATGTTTAAATACACCGCATGACCCGAAAAAAATGCCAGATTACAAACCGTTCTAATAGAACGGTTTTTTATGTATGTAAAGATTGAAATAATAGCAATAATTCAAATACTATTATAAATATATACATGTAATTTATTAAAATTTTTTAAAAACACCAGAAGGTTATTATGCAACTTATTAAAATTCAACGCTGTATTCATACACTTGGTTTTTTATTTTTACTCGGATGTTCTGTTGTGACTTATGCCGATGGAAAAGTATATTTAGATAATGTTCAACAATTGGTTAAAAAAGCGGATCAGGGGGATCTTGATGCGATTCACCAACTGATTGCCATGTATGGCAAAGGAGAAACAGTTGCTAAAGATGAGCAAAAAGCATTGCAATATTCAAGAAAAGGTGCGGCTTTGGGGGATGCTCAGTCAAAATATATGGCGGGTATGATCTTATTACATCGTCCAGACGTTTCAAAACAAGATATTGTGGAAGCAACAAAACTGTTAACTGAGGTTGCTGAATCAGGACATGCACACACCCAGGCGACTCTAGGGAGTTATTATTTAACAGGTGAGCTTTTACCGAAAAATATTGAACAAGGGATTCGGTGGACAGAGGCTGCAGCCAAACAAAATCATGGTCTTGCTTTAAACAATCTGGGTTGGATGTATTACAAAGGTACGGGGCTAAAACAAGATTATAAGAAAGCCGTAGAGTACCTGGAAAAAGGCGTAAAACAAAATAATGCTTTGGCTTATGCAAACTTAGCAACACTTTATAGCCGTGGCGATGGTGTAAAACAAAATGACCAAAAAGCAGTTGAGTTGTTAGAAAAGTCAGTTGAACTTGGAGAACCAATGGCGAAAGTCAATCTTGCTTTGGCATATTACAACGGTGTTGGCACGAAAAAAGATCAGGATAAAGCCTATCGCTTAATACAAGAGGCAGCACAAGCCGGTGTGCCACAAGCCATTGCCATGTTACAAGGTACAGAAACGGATTCAAAGGGCTGTCGTGAAGTCAAAAGTATGGTCGATGGTAAAGTGTACACCGCCATCGAGTGCCCGATGAGCTGAGTTAAGTCGAAAAATCTTGCAAGCGATTTCATTTTATTGTTAAGGGGTGAAATGATCGTTTTAAAAAATTAATATTTTCCCTTGATGGCTAAGGTCTAGATCATCGTTATTGGGCAATGGAAAAGACGTCTGCACAAGGGGAAATCGAAAAGATTCAAACAAAAAAATCGTGCATATTTTATGAGAAAGTTTGAATAATTAAGGGCATTGCATCATGTATAAAAAACAAATTTATACCAAAATGAGTATGAGTTTACTGTGTCTTAGTTTAGCGGCATGCAGTCAGTCACAACAAGTTGAAGCAGTCGAATCCAAACCATCTGCAGTTGCATCACAATCTCAAATAACACAACTTATTGCGGATGCTGAGGCAGGACATGTTAAAGCACAGTATCAAGTTTTTGAATATTATTATGAGCATGACAAGGCAAAGGCGCTGAAATATTTAAATTTAGCCGTAGAACAAGAGTATCCACCAGCATTAAATGCAATAGGTTGGTTTTACTATAAAGGTGAAAATGTAGCTAAAAATAGTAGTAAAGCGCTGTTTTATTTAAATCAAGCCAGGGAAAAAGGTTCACTATTGGCGTATGTCAACTTGGCGACCATATATCAACGTGGTGATATTGCTGCTAAAGATGAAAAAAAGGCTTTTGAATTATTAAAATATGCTTCAGCGCAAGGATTAGCAGAGGCGACATTTAATTTATCTAATTGTTACGCACATGGTCTGGGCGTAGTGCAGGATAAAACCAAAGCAGCTGAGTATTTAAAAAAATCTGCCGATCAAGGTTTTGCACTTGGTCAATATTATTATGGAAGTTTATTGTTTTATGGGAATTATGTAAAAAAGAATATTCAAGAAAGTCTTCGATATTTTGCACTTGCAGCTGAACAAGGACATGTGGATGCACAAGCTATGTTAGGTTCGCTCTACAGTAGTGGCGAATATGTAGAATTAGATCCAGAATTATCATTTAAATGGACTGAAAAAGCGGCTAAAAATGGTCATTTAAAGGCTTTGGCAGATTTAGGGTGGATGTATACCCAAGGCGAAGTCGTCAAAAAAGATCTGAATAAAGGAATGCAAATGTTGCAAAAAGCTGCTGAGTCCAAAAGTGCAGATGCGATGTTGTATTTAGGAATTTTATATGCACGCGGACAAGGGGTGGAGCGAGATCCTAAGCGGGCCTTTGATTATTACTCAAAAGCTGTTGATAGTGGAAATACACGGGCAAAATTCTTTTTAGGAGATGCATATTATCAAGGTAAGGGTGTTTTAGCAGACAAAGACAAAGCCTTAGAAATACTGATACAGGCATCGCAAGAGGGTAAAAGTGTAGATCAGCTTGCCATGAAAAAATATGATATTTGTCGCTTAGAAACACGAATGGTTAAAGACAAATCCATGTATGCCATAGAATGTCCTTTATTTTAAATAAAAATCTTAAGATCGCAATGCATAACCATTCAATTGAAGCATATCGTAAATATGGGGCAAAAGCCTTAAATATTGCAATAAAAAATGATTAGCATAAAAAGTGAAAAGCATATATAAAATATAGAAATAGAAAATTACATAATGTAGAGGAGTGAGAAAATGGAAGTTATTGCGTACCTACATAATGCAGACTTGCTCTTAGAGGATGAACAAGGCGTTGCAGTGATTAGTGGAAGTCACTATGTTTTAAGTTTAGGTGATCAGGTGCATATTCGCCAAGTGATTGATGAGCCTGCAAAAATTTACCAAGTGCATATTTCATTTGCGAGTGCTGAACATGCTATGTTGCATGAGGATGAAATTTTTATCAAATTTGAAGGCTCTAGAAATGCTTTTCAAGACTATTTACGTAGCACCACAGTCCACTAAGGTGGTATTCTAAATTTCACCCATTCAGGCAACAATAGGTTGCCTTTTTTACGGTTTAAGATCTGTTAAACGTAATGCAAGCACATTCATTTTAAAAAATGAGTTTGTGAGAGATATATTGGATATAAAAGTAGCAAAAAGCAGCCACTATTTATTTACAAAATAACGGTCATCACGAATTAACACGCTGCTTGCATTAACTTTTGGCTTGATTTTTAGTAAAATTTGATTGTCCATATTGCTTATGAAGCTTTCAAGGAAGCAAAACATTCGTAAGTAATTTTTTAAAAAAGAGGAATAACACCGTGCTAGAAGCTTACCGCCAACACGTTGAAGAACGTGCCGCACTCGGAGTCCCACCGAAGCCACTTGACGATGCTCAAACTGCTGCATTAGTTGAATTATTAAAAAACCCACCTGCTGGTGAAGAAGCTTTTTTAGTTGACTTGCTTGAAAATCGTGTTCCAGCGGGCGTTGACCAAGCTGCTTATGTAAAAGCTGCTTTCTTAGCTGCTGTGGCAAAGGGTGAAGCAACTTCTCCTTTGGTTTCTAAAGAACGTGCGGTTTACTTACTAGGTACGATGCTTGGTGGTTATAACGTTGCACCATTAGTTGCATTGCTTGATGATGCTGCCTTAGGTGAACTCGCTGCTGAAGCATTGAAAAAAACACTTCTTGTATTTGATGCGTTCCATGACGTTGCTGATAAAGCAAAAGCGGGCAATGCAAATGCAAAAGCAGTTCTTCAATCTTGGGCTGACGCTGAATGGTTCACAAGTCGTAAAGATGTTCCTGAAGAAATTAAACTGACTGTTTTCAAAGTGACTGGCGAAACCAACACTGACGACTTGTCACCTGCACAAGACGCTTGGAGCCGTCCAGACATTCCATTGCATGCAAATGCAATGTTGAAAAACGAACGTGATGGCATCAACCCTGAAAAACCAGGTGAAGTTGGTCCATTAAGCCAAATCAAAGATCTCATCGCAAAAGGCAACCAAGTTGCATATGTTGGTGATGTTGTGGGTACAGGTTCATCTCGTAAATCTGCAACGAACTCTGTGCTTTGGTTCTTTGGTGATGAAATTGCTCACATCCCGAACAAAAAAGACGGTGGCTACTGTTTAGGTTCTAAAATCGCTCCGATTTTCTTCAATACAATGGAAGATGCAGGTGCATTACCTGTAGAAATCGATGTTCAAAACATGAACATGGGTGACGAAATTGTTCTTAAGATTGATCATGCTGCTGCAAAAGTAACTGCATTCAAAGATGGTGCTCAAATCGCTGAAGCTGAACTTAAAACTCCAGTTCTTCTAGATGAAGTACGTGCGGGTGGTCGTATCAACTTGATCGTTGGTCGTGGTTTAACTGCAAAAGCACGTGAAGAATTAGGTCTTGCACCTTCTACATTGTTCCGTACACCAGTTCAACCTGCTGCAACAGGTAAAGGCTTCACTCAAGCTCAAAAAATGGTCGGTCGCGCTTGTGGTCTTCCTGAAGGTCAAGGTGTACTTCCAGGTACTTACTGTGAACCTAAGATGACCACTGTTGGTTCGCAAGATACAACAGGTCCAATGACACGTGATGAATTGAAAGACTTAGCTTGCCTAGGTTTCTCTGCTGACCTTGTTATGCAGTCTTTCTGTCATACAGCTGCGTATCCAAAACCAGTTGACGTTCAAATGCAACACTCGCTTCCTGATTTCATCATGAACCGTGGTGGTGTATCACTACGTCCAGGTGACGGTATTATTCACTCTTGGTTAAACCGTATGCTTCTTCCAGATACAGTAGGTACTGGTGGTGACTCACATACGCGTTTCCCAATTGGTATTTCATTCCCAGCGGGTTCTGGTCTTGTAGCGTTCGCTGCTGCGACTGGTGTTATGCCACTCGATATGCCTGAATCTGTACTTGTGAAATTCAAAGGTAAAATGCAACCTGGTATCACACTACGTGACCTTGTACATGCAATTCCTTATGTTGCGATTCAGCAAGGTGACTTAACTGTAGAGAAGAAAGGTAAGAAAAACATCTTCTCTGGTCGTATCTTAGAGATCGACTTAACAGAAATGGAAACTGACTTAACTGTTGAGCAAGCATTCGAACTTTCTGATGCTTCTGCTGAACGTTCAGCTGCTGGTTGTTCAATCACACTTTCTGAAGAGAAAGTTGCTGAATACCTGAAATCAAACATCACGATGTTGAAATGGATGATTTCTGAAGGTTATGGCGATGCACGTACTATGGCACGCCGTGTTGAAAACATGGAAAAATGGTTGGCGAACCCATCACTTCTTAAAGCGGATCCTGACGCTGAATATACGAAAGTGTATGAAATCGACCTTTCTACGATCACTGAACCAGTTCTTTGCTGCCCGAATGATCCAGATGATGCGAAATTGTTATCTGACGTTCAAGGCGTGAAAATTGACGAAGTATTCGTTGGTTCATGTATGACGAACATCGGTCACTTCCGTGCAGCGGGTAAATTGTTAGAAACAGTTCCAGGCGGTTCATTGTCTACTCGTCTTTGGTTAGCTCCTCCAACGCGTATGGACGAACGCCAATTGATGGAAGAAGGTTTCTATAATACTTATGGTAAAGCTGGTGCGCGTACTGAAATGCCAGGTTGTTCATTATGTATGGGTAACCAAGCACGTGTAGCACCGAACACGACTTGTGTATCGACATCTACTCGTAACTTCCCGAACCGTTTAGGTCAAGGTGCGAACGTTTACTTAGCGTCTGCTGAGCTTGCTTCTGTTGCTGCTGTACTTGGTAAATTACCAACTCCAGAAGAATATCAACAATATGCTGCTCAAATCGACAGCATGTCTGCTGACATCTATCAATACTTGAACTTTGATAAGATGGAAACTTATACAGATGCTGCTGCTGATGTAGATACGAAAAAAATTGCTGCTGCTCAATTGTCTTAATTGATTAAGTAGTTGAAAATAAGGGCTGATTATTCAGCCCTTATTTTTTGAATTTGTGAATGATAAAAATGAAAACTATTCCAAATCTATATGATTATAAAGTTGAGTTAGCGCAGATATTTCAGCAGTCAAAAGAAGTAGAAGTCTTATTAGAAAAAATAAGGCTATTGTTTACTAAAATTTTATTCAATTTTTCGTATATGAAATTGCCAAATTTTCAAATTATTTTAACAGGAAGTTTGAAATTTTCAGTTTGGTACCAAGAACCTAATGCAATTACTGAAACTTTAAATATTCACCAAGAAAAATGTGATCTTTATTTATGGCGATGTGTAGACCAAAAGTGGTATTTAGATGATTTATATAGTGATGTTAATGAAGTTGCAGAGCAAATTTTAAAGAGTATTCCAGCATTTCATTCAACTCCTGAAAATCCAAAAGAAGTGAAAACCTTGCTTGAAAATGGTTTGATGAACTTTGAGCCTGAAATTTTCCCTAAATTTTCTGAAACAATACCCGATGATTTAAATGAGGTATTAACGTGGGATGATCGGTTTGTATTAGTGGGTACAAGTGTGGAGAATTTAAAAATTTATACATATAAAGAATGGAATGAATTAATTGAACGTGAGAATTTCTATAAATATGTTTAAATTATCTTTTATTTAAGATTAATTGTGATTTAAATCAACTTTATTTTTAATTTTGTGAAATTATTGTATTTTATTAATTGATGAAATAAAATTTAATCTCTTATCAAAACAAGGATAAAAAAAATGAATTATAGTTTTAATAATATCAAAATGAATTTGGGGATAGCTGTAGTAACAGTACTTCTTACAGCATGTGGGGGTGGGAGTAGTAATAATGATAATACTCCTGTAAAAGATACACCTAAAGATCCCCAAATGACCTATAGTCAATTAGTGGGTACGACATTTTCTACAACACCTTTACAATCTGCATTGATTACTGCTATATGTAAAGATGGGGGTGGTTTTAAAGAAAAAGTTATTACGGATGCTCAAGGGAAATGGAAAGGTGATGTAAATTCAACACAATTACCCTGTCGTTTGGAAGTTACTTCGAGCCAGAAACAGTATCATGGATATGCAACAAAGGCTGGAAATGTCAATTTAAATCCATTAACTGATTTACTTATAGCAAATGCAACAAGTCAGTTACCCTCTATTTGGTATAAAACTGGTAGTGCTATTGATGAAACTAGATTAAAAACATCAAATACCGCTCTACTTAAAACATTAAAAAGTAAAGGGTATAATATCGATGAGTCAAAAGATTTAATTGGTACTGTGAGTGACTTAAATTCTGATGAATATCAGGTCACAAAAGATTTGATTTCTACAATAGAAAAAAGCATAACAATTAAAGATTTTAATGAACTACTTTTATTAATAAAAGATGGAAATATTGGTCAAATTCCTAATAAGACTTCTATAAGCGAGAATTTACCTAGTTTACAAATAAACCCAAATGCTTGTATAAAAATTGATGAAATCAATTATGATCATTGTAATTCGACAGTTATTAATGATTTTGTGGAAAATCAATTAATCACACCGATGGGGGAACAATGTACATTAACGAAAGTTAATGACAAATTAGTATTGTCTAATGGTAAGATTGCTGTAACTGCCTTATTAAATAGTGAAGAAAATGACTTTGCAGTTATTCCATCAGCTAAAATAGCAGGTGATAGTTTGCTTATTGCTGCTGCAAATAATGATGGAGTTGCGGTTAGCCTCGTATATGATTTAAAGAAAAAAATAATTGGTGGTTCAACAGCTGGAAGTAAAGATTTAAATGATACTAATAGTTTAGTCTGTTCCTCAACTAGAAAAAATAAATATTGAAATCCCAAAATATAGTTTCACTCTTTAGAGTGAAAAATTTATACTTATTTAATTCGTTAAATAAGTATAAAAAATAGGTTTATACAATGCCTCCACAACCCCGCTTTCTCTGTATCGGTGGTTTCCTCAACGGAACCCAAGTCAAAGACCAAGGCGAAAGCTTTGTTTGTATTGAAAATGGCAAAAAAATCACTTACTTTAAGAAAGAAATCTTTAATCAAGATGCTTGGGATCATGACTATTATGTCTGTGAAACCACGAGCGATTTAGACGCTAAAAAATGGGTCTTTGACATTCAATGATTGAAAAACCTCAATTTTAGGCATTAAAAAGCCCCATGGTTAGGGGCTAGTCGTATCACTCGCGTGATACTCATATAAGGCTCATCTCATACTGTTTCCATTAAAACATAAAACAAGAAATTTAGCCAAAACAAGATGCTAAGAATTGAGAAAAATAAATCAGAACACACCATACTTACTTAATGGGTTTTTAGCCTGAGATATGTTATTTATAAAACAGGTAATGGCTTAAGGATGAAAAAGATGAGTTTTAACAATAAAGTAGTGATTGTAACAGGTGGTGCAAGTGGGATTGGCTTAGCAACGGTAAAGGCATTTTGCAAAAATGGTGCTAAAGTAGTTATTGCTGATTTAAGTCAGCAGGGACAAACAGTGAGTGATGAACTTAATCAACAAGGTTTTACCACCAGTTATTTCCAAATAGATGTACGCAACGAACAAGAAAATAAAGCCTTGATCCAACACACAGTGGATACATTTTCTAGTCTGGATATTATTTTTGCCAATGCTGGTGTAGCGATGGATGCACCAATTGACCAGTTACCCGTAGATCGTTGGCAAAAAACTATAGATATTAACTTAACAGCAGTGTATTTAGTGGATAAATATGCCATTGAATATTGGCTAGCAGAAAATAAACAAGGCGTGATTGTGAATTGTGGTTCAATCCATAGTTGGGTCGGTAAAAAGGGAGTAACTGCATATGCAGCAGCAAAAGCTGGTGTAAAACTACTCACCCAAACACTTGCTATTGATTATGCAGCCAAAGGAATACGTATTAATGCCGTATGTCCAGGGTATATTGATACGCCATTGTTGAGTGCGGCTGATGAACGCCAAAAAGAAACACTCGCTAAACTACATCCAATTGGACGCTTGGGTCAGCCTGAAGAAGTCGCAAATGTTGTTCTATTTCTTGCAAGTGATAAAGCTTCTTTTGTGAATGGTACAGCGATCTTAGTAGATGGTGGTTATACTGCTCAATAAAGTAAATAAACCATAGTGTAATTAGCACAGCTAGATATATGTATCTGTGCTAATGCTTCATTTATTTTAAAATGAGAAAAATAGAAACCTATTATAATAGAACGATGATCATGAATAATTGAAATTTATTCAATCATTAACAAATCCGCACTATTTGCCAGCTTTAACGGTCTTAACGCAAAAATAGAACGAGTATGACGAATCCCTTTCATAGAGTATAAGTTTTTCCGTAAAAAACGCTCATAATGCTCTGCATTTTTTACTGCAACTTTCACTAAATAATCATAATCCCCTGTGACTAAATGCGCTTCAACAACTTCAGGCATATTGGCAAGGGCATGACTAAACTCATCTAAAATTTCATCATCATGCCGTTCAAGTGTAATTTCAATAAAAAATAACTCATTAATGCCCAAAGCTTTTGGATTAATATTTGCGGTATAACCATCAATGATATGGGCATTTTCTAAACGCTTTAAACGTGTCCAACACGGAGAAGTCGACAGATTTACCTTTTCAGCCAGTTCGGTCACACTCAAACGACCATCTTTACGAAGCTCAGATAAAATTTTTCGATCAATACGATCAAGTTGGTAAACAGTATCAGTCATGACAAAATCAAATGATATTTTAATTAAAAAAAGCTTATAACACTCTTGCTCGTTATGAAATGCAAAACTACAAATCCGTGTCGAAGTGCTGTAAAAAACAACATTAAATGCTTGAAAGTTTGCAACTTGTCAAAGAATAGCAAATAACCATATTGAAAGCCGCTATACAAAAAATGAAATTATTTTTAGAATGAAATCATCGCTAAATTCTCTCTTTCACAATATGCCTAAATCCAAACAACCGACACAAACACAACTGATGGCTGTCATTCAAACCCAAACTGCAATTGCGAAATTGGGACTCGATTTAAATGCTGTAATGACGTTGGTCGCAGAACAAGCCCAATTGATGACTCAAGCAAAAGGGGCTGTGGTGGAGTTGGCAGAAGAGGGTGAGATGGTCTATCGTGCGGTATCAGGTGGGGCAGCACATTTATTGGGCTTACGTTTAAGTCAAGAAAATAGTTTGTCGGGCTTATGTGTTATACAAAACAAAATTTTATATTGTGAAGATAGTGAACTCGATGCACGGGTAGATAAAGTCGCTTGTCGAAAAGTTGGACTGCGTTCAATGGCGGTCGTTCCCCTGATTCATTGTGGGGATGCGATTGGTGTGCTAAAAATTTATGCAGAAAAAGTGTCAGCATTTAAAGAAGGTGACCTACAACTTTTAACTTTAATGTCGGAACTGATCGCAGCTGCAATGTATCATGCCACTCGCTTTGGGGCACAAGAGCTGTATAAGTTAGCGACGCAAGACCAACTGACAGGTTTGGCAAATCGGGCATTATTTTTAGATTGTTTGCGTCAAGGACTGCTTACAGCAAAGCAAAATAATAAAAAATTAGGTGTTTTAATGATTGATATGGATGGTTTAAAACATATCAATGATGAATATGGGCATCGACTAGGGGATATTGCTTTAAAAGAAATTGCAGATCGAATCAAAAAGTCTATTCGACATGATGACTTAGTTGCACGTTTAGGTGGCGATGAATTTGCTGTGATTTTATCTTCAGTGGAAAATCAAGCTTTAGCAAAAACTGCGATGAACCGTATTTCTGAAGCATGTGGTTTGCCTTTTGTATTTGAAAATATTGATTTAAAAATAGGGGCAAGTTTAGGCTTGGCAATTTTCCCAAAAGATGCACAGAGCATAGATCAGCTGATTGAATGTGCCGACTTAAATATGTATGAAGACAAGCGTGAAAGAAAATCAGTGAAGATGATCAACCATGAATAAGGGGTTGGATGCTGAGTTTAAGTATTTTAAAAATTGAGATTGTTGTTTTTGAAAAATTTTCAAACGATAAGGATTAATTTAAGATAATTATTGTTAGTTTATTTAAATTTAGAAAATATTTTCAATATAATTTAAATCGAGGGAAAATATTTTCAAAAAACAGAGAAATAAAACTGAAATAAGAGAAACATTTTACTTACTATTTCAATATACTAAATTTATTCAATCAAAGCCATTTGGGAGACTGGTTTTGATTCTGCGGACAGTATCTTTAGAGGAAGGGTGCCTTTAAATATACTGTCCGCAATTTATTTTTAGTCAATATTGAATTAGATTTTTTAAAATAACATTCATTTTTTCCGCTTTAACCCATACGCTAAACTCAAACAGATGATCCATACAGGAATCAATAAAACCGCAATACGCATATCGGGTGTTAACCACATGATGACTAAAATACTGAGCATAAAGGCGATACAAATATAATTACTCAGTGGATAGGCAATGGTGGGAAAAAGCGTATTGTGCTTAAGTTTTTGCATTTTCTGTTTAAATTTAAGATGGGTACATGCCAACATCATCCAATTGATCACAATGGCGGATACGACCAAACTCATCAGTAATTTAAAAGCTTTTTCGGGGAAAATATAATTCAACACAACACAAATTAAAGTGACGAATGCCGACGTCAAAATCGCGGCATAGGGAATACCACGTTGATTAATTTTACGAAGGAACTTGGGTGCATTGCCTTGTTCTGCGAGTCCAAGTAACATGCGACTCGTACCATAACTTGTTCCGTTATAGACTGAAATAGCTGCTGTGAGCACGACAAAATTTAAAACAGTGGCAACACCTTGACTGCCCAAAGAGTCAAAAATCAAGACAAAGGGACTACCACCTTCAGCGATTTGATTCCAAGGAAATAACGATAGTAAAACTACAATGGTTAAGACATAAAAGAGTAAAACACGATAAACGATCTGATTGACTGCTTTAGGAATGGTTTTGGTTGGGTCTTTGGTTTCTGCTGCAGCAATCCCGACCAATTCAATACCACCAAAGGAGAACATGATAATCGCCATTGCCATGACTAAGCCAGTCAAACTATTCGGAAAAAAGCCGCCCAAAGCCCATAAATTGGAAATGGATGCGGTTTCACCTGCGTGACCGCTCGCGAGCAGCCAAGCACCGAAGCCGATCATACCGATGATTGCGACAATTTTGATGATTGAAAATAAAAACTCCATTTCACCAAAAACTTTGACATGCACTAAGTTGATTGCATTGATTAAGACAAAAAAAGCAAGTGCAGACATCCATGTTGGAATGTCAGGCCACCAATAATGTATATATAAACCGATAGCGCTGAGTTCTGCCATACACACTAAAATATTGAGTACCCAATAATTCCAACCTGACATAAAGCCTGCAAAAGGGCTCCAAAATTTATAGGCAAAATAACTAAAAGAGCCGCTAACAGGTTCTTCGACCACCATTTCACCAAGTTGGCGCATCATAAAAAAGGCGATTAAACCTGCGATGGCATAACCTAAAATAACCGAGGGACCTGCAAGTTTAATGGTTTGTGAAATACCAAGAAAAAGCCCAGTCCCGATCGAGCCGCCCAAAGCAATGAGTTGAATGTGACGGTTACTTAAGCCATGTTGAAGTTGGCTTTGCTTTTGCGATGACATAAATGATCCATTTATGTAGTAGGTGAGATTGTGCAGCAGCACAGAAATAAGTGTAATTGATACTATAATAAAAATTTATACATTTATAAAATTTTATTTATAAATGTTCGGTATGCATTATCTAAAAATGTATAAAATGTATGTCGTGAGGATATGAACATTTGTAAAGCGAAAAACTGCGTATTACCATAATAAGAATTTAAATACATTCCAAAGCATGACGCATGAGAATAACCGCTTGGTATACATTTCGCAGATTTGTCTACAACAACTTACATAATGATGACTACGAAACCAAGTTTAGCCGTGCAGTGAACTTCTTACTGATTTTTTTGATTATTGGTAATGTGATCGCTGTTTTACTCGAATCCATTAATGATATTTATAAGGTATATCGCGTTTATTTTGATACTTTTGAAAATATTTCCATCGTGGTGTTTAGTCTCGAGTATATTTTGCGTTTTTGGAGCGTAGTTGAAGAGAAGCCTTTTGAGTCGGAATGGAAACAGCGTTGGCACTATGTGACTAGTGGTGCAGCAATTATTGATTTATTAGCAATTTTACCTGCGTATATTAACTTCTTTGTGCATATCGATTTACGTTTTCTACGAATTTTAAGATTATTGCGATTATTAAAATTAACGCGTTATTTTGTTTCATTACAGATTTTACTGCGTGTGATTGAACGAGAAAGAGGCTCATTTCAAGCCGTAATTTTTATTTTATTGATCATGATTGTGATGGCAGCCGCAGGCATTTATGTGGTTGAAAGTCGTGTACAACCTGAAGTATTTAGTTCTATTCCTGCCTCCATGTGGTGGGCTGTAGTGACATTGACCACCGTCGGTTATGGTGATGTCACTCCGATCACTCCTTTAGGGCGTTTTTTAGGTGCACTTATTACGATTCTTGGCGTAGGTTTGGCTGCATTACCCGCGGGTATTTTAGCCAATGGTTTAGCCAATGAATTAGAATTGCGAAAACAACAACTTGAATTAAAGTTTCGTGATTTATTGGAAAGTTGTGAAATTGACATCATTGATGATGAAGAAAAAATAGACAATATTCGTAGAGAAGTCGGATTATCTACAGAACAAACGCAAGATATTGTATTACAACTGATTCGTGAACGCCGCGAAGCAGCATTAGAACGTGAGCGGAATAAATATTGTTTTTGTCCACATTGCGGGCATAAATTACCTGAATAGGTTTGTTGCTCTCTATAAGAAAGCTAGAGCTTGATGAAGTATATTGGTATTGAGCATAAGACAAGTCTTCATTGAGCAAGATGGGGGTTAAAGCCTTAAGACAGCCCAATGATGATTGATAAAATTCCTGCTGCAATCAGGGGGCCAACAGGTACGCCACGTAAAACAGCAACGCCTGCAACAGTACCGATCAGCAACCCTGCGACAATATTGGGTTGATTGGTCATGAGTTTGACACCACGTCCTCCTAACCATGCCACTAAAAGACCGACAGCGATAGCAAGTAGAGATTTCCAACTAAGAAATGATTTTAAAATCGCATCACCAGGAATTTTACCACTCGCGATGGGGGTAAGTACGCCAATGGTTAAGATGACAATCCCGATATTTAAACCATGATTTTGCAATAAATAAAAATATTCGCTTAAAGGGGTGATCCGAAAGATGATCAGTACGGCAGCAGCAATGGTCACAGCACTATTATGACTAAAAAGACCACATGCCAATAAAACCAAAAGTACAATTAAGTTTAAATCAAGATGTGATGCAAAATTCATAATTCTGATGCAAAAGTGTTGGTGGGAAACATGAATAGTATAGCGATATCATCACAATAAACCGAATTTTTATCTCAAATCACAAAATCCAGCATGATTCCGTTACAATAGCGAGGCTTGATTCATGGTGCATAGATGATGTTATTGGAAAAAATTTTACAGTCACAAGGTTTTGGTAGTCGTAAACATTGTCAACACTTAATCAAAAGTGGTGCGGTTCAGATAGATGGGCAAGTGATCACGGATGTAAAATTTAAAATAGCAGAACAGCAATTAAAGTTTCAGGTTTTCGCTCAACAATATCAGTACCGTGAAAAGGTTTATTTAGCACTACATAAACCACAAGACTATGAATGCTCACATCAAGCTACCCATCATTTTAGTGTTTTCGACTTAATGGATGAGTTGTTGTTAAATCGAGGTGTGCAGTGCATTGGTCGTTTAGATCAAGATACAACGGGCATGTTGTTGTTGACAGACGATGGTCAATTTTTACAGGCTTTAACTCATCCTAAAAAACATGTACCTAAAGTGTATATTGTAGAAACTGCAGATCCGATCAGCCCAATACAAATTGAACAGTTATTGCAAGGTGTGGAATTGCGCAATGAAAAAGGCATTTATGCGGCAAGTCAGGCTGAAAAACTTGCAGAAAATAAACTGTCTTTAACGATTCATCAAGGTGTATATCACCAAGTCAAACGTATGTTGGCTGCTGTGGGTAATAAAGTTATCACTTTGCATCGTCAGCAAGTGGGTTTGCTAGATTTAGGACAACTCGAACAAGGGCAATATGTCTATTTAAATGAACAACAGATTCAAGCTGCAAAAAATCAAAGTGAATGTATCGAATATTTAGGATGAATATTCACATAAAATAATACGTACCAATGTCTATTTATTTGAGAAAACAATGATAGGTACAAAACTCATCGTCACGCACAAAACCCATTTGTTCGTATAATTGATGAGATTGGTAATTGGATTTTTGGGTTTCTAAACTAATGCGTAAAGCATTTTCATGTCGGGCAAATAAAATGGCAGTATCGATCAACTGTTTTGCTGAACCTTGGCGTCGATAGATCGGTGTAACATAGACGTCATCTAAAATATAATAGGTTGAACATGCTAAAGATGAAAAGCCAAGATAAAGTAAAATAAAACCAGTAATGACATCATCTTTAATATGAATAAAAATAACACTTTGTTGATTTTCAAAACGTTGTTTTAAAAAATGATAAGATTCAGATGTATTTGAAGATGCACCATAAAACTGGCGATACTCATCAAACAAAATTGCAAGTTGTTGCAAGTCACTTTCAGTAGCACGTTTTACGATCATTTTTTCTCTCTTTGTTTTGTTATCGTGGTAAAGAGAGCATAACGAAAAAAATGAATATTCAATCAAAAAAATTGTTTAGAAATAAGACACTGTTAAGTTTTGTCACTTTTTTCATTCAGGATCGCATTCAACTCAGCAAAAATATCGTCTTCATCTAAATGTGAAAGAGGGCTGTCTTCTATAGGTTGCGCTTGCTCTTGTTTGATTTTTTTTAATTTCAATAACTGTTCCATATTGATATTTTGATTTTCAATCGCAAAAGGGATGGATTTGGTTAAAACCACTTGTTTGAAAAAAAGACGAACTGCTTGTGCAGGCGTAATGCCTAATTGCTTGAAAACAGCAAAAGCCTGTTTTTTTTCTTGTGAATCAAGGCGTACTTGATAGACTTCGGTTTTTCGCATGAATGAGCCAAAATTTGCTGTCGTTTGGATGTTTCATTTTAATCAAACTAAATGTAATTTCAATGATTAGACATGAAAAAACACAATATTGTCATTACAATGTCATTCAATTGTCAGTTCTTTTAAAGAAGTGAAGTGCATTTCTTTTTGGCTGATCGGGTCTTTAAACCATAATTCTTTTGCAAGCAGTTGCAGTGGATGAGAAAAATCAGCCTCATTCTTATGCATCACGGTGGGGTAAAACGGATCATTTTTTATAGGAATATGTAAGTGATTTAAGTGCACACGCAGTTGATGTTGTTTACCTGTTTCAGGATGAAGTTGGTATTTTGCCCAAGTGTGATTATGGTCTAGTAATTGAATTTTTGTACTAGAGTTGATCTCGCCATCAACGATACGCATGGTATAAAAGGGCTGCCCTTTTTCCATTCTAAGCTTAACTTCTTGAGGAAATATGAGTTCAGGGCGATAAGCTGCAATGGAATGATAGACTTTTTGCACTTGTCGTTCAGCAAATAATTGCTGATATATTCCCCGTGTCTGAGCACATTTTGAGATTAAAACAATGCCTGCTGTTTCACGATCTAAACGATGGATTGGGGTTAAATCAGGATTATTGGTGGCTTTTTTTAACCGTACCAATAAAGTTTCTTGCAGATATTGCCCTGTAGGGCTGATGGTTAAAAAATGTGGTTTATCGACTGCAATAAAATGATCATTTTCAAATAATATGTGTGCTTGAAATGGAACATGAATTTCATGTTCTAAAAAACGATAATAAAAAATATGACTATTTTCAAGATAAGGCGTATTGAGCGTTAAGATCTGACCATATTCATCAAAAATAAGTTGATCTTGGAAACGTTGTTGCCATTCGTGTGCTGCAATATGTGGAAATTTTTCACATAAATAATCAAATAATTTTCCCGTGGGTTGTGTAAGTTTAGGAAGATAGACTTGACTGGCATTTACCCCGTCAATCATCGGTGGCTTAAATTTTGCGGTGGACATAAATCGGTAATTTTAAGCTAAAAAGGTCGTATCAATTTTAGATAAAATTGAAGCCAGATGCAGTATTACATTTAAAATAATACCTTTGAAAGTGAAAAAAATGACAGGGCATTTCTAAGCCACGATCTTTTTTAAATGAAAATTACATGAAATATTTTGTTTCACTACAGTAATTTTTACATTGAAAGCTATGAAATGTTATGATGTTAGTCTGTTTTCACCATGCCGTGCCAAATATGCAGTATTCAGTTAAATTAAATCTCAGCAACGAACAAGATACTCAAAAACTCGCCCGTATTTTGGCGGAAAATTTTGCAAAAGGTGTGATTTATTTGATTGGTGATTTAGGTGCAGGTAAGACGACACTGACACGTTATTGGTTGCAACAATTGGGGCATCAAGGTGCAGTGAAAAGCCCGACTTATACTTTGGTTGAACCCTATAAAATCAACCATAAAGATGTTTTTCATTTTGATTTATATCGTTTAAATGACCCTTATGAACTTGAACTTATGGGGATTCGTGACTATTTAGATATTGAAAATGCTTTATTTTTATTTGAATGGCCATCTAAGGGGGGGGGTGAAATTCCACAAGCAGATTTGATTTTAAACATTTTAAAAACGGATCATGAAGAGATGCGAGAGGTCATTCTTGAACTGAATGATGCTGCACTTTATACACAATTACAGGATCATTACGCATAGGTTTCGGCATGTCGACAGTGGAATCTAGCCAAAAAAGAATTCATACGTTACACCCTGCGCTTGCCAATCAAATTGCAGCAGGTGAGGTGATTGAACGCCCGTCTTCAGTGGTGAAAGAATTACTTGAAAATTCAATTGATGCGGGTGCAACTGAGCTGATCATTCGTGTGGCGAATGGCGGCAGTACCTTGATTGAAATCATTGACAATGGTCAAGGTATTCACGCAGAAGATTTAGCACTTTCTGTGACACGGCATGCGACTAGTAAAATTCAAACTGCCGATGATTTACAAGCGATTGTGAGTTTGGGCTTTCGTGGTGAAGCATTGGCTTCAATTGCGGCGGTGTCACGTTTGACATTGAGCAGTAGTCAGGATGAATCAGGTGTTGGTTATCAAGTTGAAGTCAATGGCACAGCTTTTGATCATCAGGAAATTCAAGCCATTGCAGCGCAAAAGGGCACACATATTCGGGTACAAGATTTATTTTTTAATGTACCTGCACGACGTAAATTTTTAAAAAAACCCAATACCGAATTTGGACATATTGAAGAAATTGTTCGACGTCTTGCTTTGACTCATTTTGATATTCGTTTTGTGTTGGAGCATAACGAGAATATTCGTTTGAATCTTCCCATTGCGGACAGTGGTGAGCTGCGTTTCCAACGTGTGCAACAGTTGCTCGGTCGTCAATTCACTGAAAATGCGTATTGGATCGATGCAGATAGCATCAGTATGCGTCTGTCAGGTTGGCTTGGACATCCATCCGATGCACGCGCTCAAGCCGATTTACAATATGTGTATGTGAATGGGCGTATCGTTAAAGATAAAACTATTTCTCATGCACTGCGTATGGCATATGATGGGATTTTGCATGGGCATCAACATGCGGCATATTTGTTATTTTTAGAAGTTGATCCTGAAAATATTGATGTGAATGTGCATCCAACCAAACACGAAATTCGTTTTTTAAATCAACGTGAAGTGCATGAATTTGTACGTCATTTTGCGAAAGAAACATTGTCACAGTTTCAAACCGCAACAGCTGATTTATCGAGTGCTATGAAAGTTGAGCAGGTGCAAGCGCAGAGTCAATCCGTTCAACCGCGTTATCAAGAGCAATTTCAATTGCACCGAGATATGACGCCAACGTCACAACTCATGCAGCAAAATAGCCTAAGCGAACTGGAGAGTAACCACTCTCTTGAACCTGAAGCTTTGACTGATTTTAGTTCAAATCAACCACACGCTGTGCATTATCAACCACAACAGCAATATCGTGGCACACAGCAGCTCAATAATGCGTTAAAAAGTTATCTTACGCCTTTACGTGAAACATCCGATATAGGGGTGAATAACGGGGTATCTGATCAAGCTTCATTTGACCAATCAGTTGCAGCGCTAAATGCGATGAAGCGAACAACAGTTGATGAATATCCTTTAGGGATTGCAATTGCCCAACTACATGGCATTTATATTTTGGCGCAAAATACAGAAGGTTTGATCATTGTTGATATGCATGCAGCCCATGAACGTATTTTGTTGCAACAAATGAAAATGGCATGGGATAAACCTGAATTTTGGACATCGCAGCAGCTGTTGATTCCAAAAGTGATTTCTATTACCCGAATGCAAGCCACAAGAGTTGAAGAGTTAAAGCCGCAACTTGAACGTTTAGGTCTAGATATTGACCAATATGGTGATGAACAAGTGATTGTTAGAGGGGTGCCTGCTATTTTACATAAGGCGGACTTTGCAGCACTTGTGCCAGAGTTACTCAATGATTTAGACCCAAATGATGAAGCACAAGCACTGCAACAAAAACGTGATCATATTTTGGCAGGTATGGCATGTCATGGTGCGGTACGTGCACATCGAATGTTAAGTTTATCTGAAATGAATGCTTTGCTACGTCAGATGGAACAAACCGAATTTGCCAGTCAGTGTAATCATGGTCGTCCAACATGGCGGGCATTTCCATTGGCACAATTAGATAAATTATTTGCTCGAGGAGAGTAGTTGTTCATGTCAAATCAAATGCCTGTTATCAATTTAATGGGACCTACTGCAAGTGGTAAAACCGCTTTGGCATGTGAACTCTATGAGCGTGGTAATGTGGAGCTGATCTCGGTGGATTCAGCTTTGGTTTATCAAGATATGGACATTGGAACAGCCAAACCAACCAAAGCAGAGCAGCAACAATATCCGCATCATCTCATTGATATTATTAGCCCTTTGCAAGTATATTCTGCAGCTGAGTTTGTTGAAGACGCATGTGCTTTGATTGATGATATTCATGCACGTGGCAAAACACCTGTGCTTGTAGGTGGCACAATGTTGTATTTTAAAGCCCTACTTGAAGGTTTATCTTCAAATTTACCGAGTGCAGACTATGCGGTGCGTGCTGAAATTGAAGCTCAAGCTGAAGCTGAGGGTTGGCAAGCTGTGTATGAGGAATTAAAAGCAGTTGACCCGCTTGCGGGTGAAAAATTCAAAGTGAGTGATAAACAGCGCATCATTCGTGCATTAGAAGTATATAAGCTGACAGGGCAAGCGATTACAAAATTACAAGCAGAACAACCTAAAAATGTCGCATACCGTTACAGTTTTCATAATTATGCATTGCTGCCAGATCGGGTAGAATTACATCAGAGAATCGCGCTTCGTTTAAAAAATATGTGGGAAATCGGATTTTTAAATGAGGTTGAGGCTTTGATTGAAAAATATAATCTTAATGATAATTTGCCATCAGCGCGTTCGGTAGGTTATCGTCAAGCTTTAGATTATCTAAAAAATAGTGATAGAAGTCTTAAAAGCAAGCAAGAAATGGAGGATAAATCATTATACGCAACACGACAATTAGCTAAACGTCAATACACTTGGTTACGTTCTTTGCAAGAATCTCACCAATTTAAAACCTATTTGACTATAAAGCAAGCTCAAGAAGACTTGCGAAACTTACATGGATAAAGCAAAATTTACCTACTATCTTTTTTATAAATTTTAATTGAAAAATAAAGATAGTTTTTGCGCTGATATTTAATTTTTTTTTTGGAGTATAAAATGTCTAAAGGTCAAACTTTACAAGATCCGTTCTTAAATTCTCTCCGTAAAGAACGTATTCCAGTTTCTATCTTTCTTGTAAACGGTATTAAACTACAAGGGCATATTGAATCTTTTGACCAATACGTTGTGTTATTAAAAAACACTGTAAGCCAAATGGTTTATAAACATGCGATTTCTACAGTTGTTCCAGCACGTAATCCACGTCCTGCTGGTGCGCCTGCTGGTGCACCTGGTCAAGCAGCTGGTGGCTTCGGTGGTCAAGGTGGCTTCGGTGGTCAAGGTGGCTTCGGTGGTCAAGGTGGCTTCGGTGGTAACCAAGGTGGCTTTGGTGGTCAAGGCGGCTTCGGTGGTCAAGGTGGCTTCGGTGGTAACCAAGGCGGCTTCGGTGGTCAAGGTGGCTTCGGTGGTAACCAAGGCGGCTTCGGTGGTCAAGGTGGCTTCGGTGGTCAATCAGCTTCTGGTTTCGAAGGCGAAACGAAGTTTGAAGATTCACAAGATGACGAAAACAATCGTTAATTTATAATTTTGACATGAATTAAATTTTAATTGATGTATTGAAATGGGTGCTTTGAAAGCGCCCATTTTTTTTATATATTGAAAATAGCACTAAAATGATTGTAGAGACCTATATGCTATTCAATTCATTGATCAAGTTTGTTTGTACTAAAAATAATATTCAATTATAGATAACCAATAAATGTCCAATGCGTTGACTGTAAATCACTGTAGAGTGAATCACAGCAAAAACTGTATTGTTGAATTTGACTGATATTTAATTTTTGTACATATGGAACAACTTTAAAGTATTCCTATGCATGAGCTAGTGGAATTTCGTTATTTTGCTACATTATTACCTTCAACATCTGTTTGTGCTTATGGCAAGTGCTATAAGTAGGCTGTTGAGTATTTTAATTTTTCATAAAAAGTAAGGATTTGTATTGTTTGTAAAATGATAATTTTTTGAATCTACGATTTTAATTAAATCTAATATTGTAAATGGCGATGCTATTTTGAAGATATATTGAATCATTTAAAGTGATTTGTTAAATATTGCATTTTGATTTTAAGTGCGATTTAACTACTTTTATAAAAAACCAGCCAATTTAGACTGGTTTTTTATTGTTGATAAAATTATTGAGCTTAATTATTTTTATCATCTAAGCTTTTATCTTTGATTTCAACATAGGTGTTGGCACGTAATTCACGCAACCAGCCATCAAGTTCAGAGTCAAATTGACGCTCACCTAAGATTTGACGTGCCATTCGTTTTTGATATTCGGCAGTCATGTCTTGTTTGCGAATATCTTGCACTTGTAAAATGTGCCAGCCGAACTGTGTTTCAAACGGTTGGCTGATTTCACCTGCGGGTGTATTTTGCATGACTTTGTCAAATTCAGGCACCATCATCCCAGGGCTTACCCAACCTAAGCTACCGCCATCACGTGCTGAACCTGGGTCATTTGAGTATGTAGCTGCAAGTGTGGCAAAGTTATCACCTGCTTTTAAGCGGTTAAAAATACTCTCAGCACTTTGTTTAGCATTTTCAGGTGTTACGACTTCAGACGTCTTAATTAAGATATGACGTGTTTCGTATTGTGTAACTAAAGCTTTTTGTTCGTTACCTTTACGTTCAATGAGCTTGAGAATATGTAAGCCATCTTGTGCTTTGATGAGGTCTGTCGTTTGCCCTGCATTTAAAGCGCTCACGCGTGCTGCAAGTTCAGCAGGGATGTCTGATAATGGACGGAAACCCATATCAGCACCTTCGACTTGAATGTGTGCATTGCTAAATTTTTGTTCTAGCGCTTTAACGTCATTGCTAGTATTGAGCTCAGCTTTGATTTGCTTTGCTACATTTTCAAGTTCATTGGCATTGGCATCACCTGAAATACGTACATGAATGACATGTGCTTGACTGCCAACAGCGGCTTGTCCTTCAGGTGATTTTAAGAAGTTTTCTACGTCTTGGTCTGAAATTTTAATGCGTGACATGACTTGTTGTTGACGTAAACGTTGAATGAGTAAATCATCTGAAATACGGTTACGTAAACCTTCATAAGTGCCCGGAGCCATTGCATCTAGTTTTTGTTGAAATGCTTCGAGTGAATTTGAACCTGATTGATTTGCGACTTTTAGTACTGCATCATTTAAAGTTTTTTCGTCAATTTTTAAATTATAGCGTTTGACTTGTTCCAATTGTGCATTTTGAATAATCAATTGATTTAAGATTTGGCGTTGTAAAAACTGTGCAGGTGGAACTTCTTTTTTTTGTGCTTGTAGCTGGTGAGTAGCTTCAGCCATTCCTTGTATTAAGTCGCTTTTTAAAATTGCACGATCGCCAACCACTGCAATGACTTGGTCAGTGGGTGCAGCAAATGTCGGCATTGATGAAGAAATAAACAGTGCGAGAGCGGTAGCCTTAAAAAGTTGTTTTAAATTTTGCGTCTTCATTAATGTGTCCAAGTTTGATTAATTTTATCGAAGCCTAAGATACGATTTTCAAGCAATGAGCTTAATTTGTTATTTAAGCCACCTAAGCCTTTTAATGTAAATTCTACCATGACTGCACGTTTAGGTTTGACATCAGGGTCATTTACATTATCTAAATCATTAAAATATTCACGGCCATAGAGTGATACACCCCAACAGCATGACTCATAATTCACACCAGCAAGATATTCACGTGCGACATTATTGTCCATGTCATATTGAACATGGCCCATAATACGCCAATTGTCTTTTACAGGTTGTATAAATGATGCAACGACTTGGTCGTACTTGTCTTGTCGGTCTGGTAAATAATCACGGTAGAAATAGCCAATATTGTACAGGTTACCTTTATCGCCTGTGTAATACAGTTGGAAATCACGTTGTGCATTATCGCCATTAGACATCCACGCTGAGTTAGCGCTGACTGTAAAGTTTTCTGTTAGTTGACTAGATAGGCTAAGCACAGGACCAGACTGGCGGTCTGTGTCAAATTCATCCTTTTGGTTTTCATAGTCATTTAAGGTTACACGGCGGTCTGAAAAGTAGAAGCTTTGACCAATACCTGCACGTAGACGCTCTAAACCTACGGTATCAAATAAGCTATAACTTACCCCTAAAGAGAGGAAGTTGTTATCTTCTAGTCGATCATGTCCATAGAAGCGACGTGGGTTAAACAATTGATCATAACTGATCGATGCAGTGGTAGAGTCAAAGTTTGGATAACCATTTTGATTTTCATAAGGTGCGTACGCATAAAATGCACGTGGGCTAATGGTTTGTAAATATTTCCCTTCACGTTCAAAGGTTAAGCCTGTATCGAACGTAAACTCAGGTACGATTACGGATTTATTTTTATTATCATTGCTTAGGTTTGAATTTGCAGCATCGATACGATCAATGGTTTTTTGATCATAAAAAGTATTTAAAGTACGTACACTGGCTTGAGGAATTGCAAAGCCCCACGGGTTACGGAAATTATAACGTGCCGTGAACTCATTATACAGTCGTGTACCACTGGGTTGGTAGACGGAAGAATTTGTACTATTGATCTGATTAAAATCATTAATATCTTTTTGGAAGTACGCAGTATCGTTATTAAACTCAAATTGTAAGCCTTGCGGATTTCCTTTGACATAATTGACCAATAACTGCGGTAAACGTGCATAGGGTTTGTCGACATCAGGAATACTTTTATCTAGGGTTTGGAAGTCTTCGACACGTAATTTGGCATTTAAACCCGGAATACCATGCCCATAATTTAACTCCCAAGCACGACGTTGATTTAACTCGGTACGTGAGTTGGGGTCACTGTCTAAGTCGGAGAAAAAGTCTTTATCTGAAACGTAGTTATATTCTAAATTGGTTGACCATTGGTCGTTGATTTGCCAAGCATGCAGTAAATGTAAGTCTTTACGATCTTGATCATCATATTCTTTGTCAGAAGGTAAGTAGCTTCCCCAAATACGACCTGCACCAAAATCTTCTGTCAAATAACGAAATGCAGCTGATGCATGTACACCACGGTCGCTGATCACGCGAGGGGTAATGGTTGCATCATAATTTGGTGCTAAGTTTAAATAGACAGGGACGGCAACCTCCACACCCCCATCATTGGTAAAACCGAAGGTTGGGTTGAGGATCCCTGTTGTACGGCGGTCATCAATAGGAAAGTTAAAATACGGTACAGCTAAAACTGGGGTATCTTTGATATAAAGTTTCGTGCCACGAGTAACACCACGACCTGTATCTTGGTTAAGTTCAATCTGTTTGGCTTTGATTTGCCATGTTGGTGATTGTTCTGGTGGGCATGTACTATAGCTTGCATCTTCGAGTACGACTGTGCTTGGTGAGGTTTTTTCAATTTTTTTTGCATGCCCATGGGCATGGGTTGCTTCAGCAATATAAAAGCTATTATTGAGTTCGCCAGTTTGTTCTTTTAAGTTGTAGTCAATTTGGTCACTTTGTGCGATTAAACCACCTTGTGCCATTTGCACATTGCCTTTGGCTTTAGCAAAAGTTTGGGTTTTGTCGATCACAACTTCATCAGCACGTACCATGCGTCCATTTTGGTCAATCACGACATCGCCTGTAAGCGTGGAGTCACCATTTGGATTGTAATAGCCATGATCGGCTGTAATGATGGAGGTGGTTTCTTCAGGTGGTGCTGCTTTTTGATCGGTATTAAATGGTGTGACCCAAACACCATCACAGTAGCGGTTGCTAGCATTGTCAATATTGCGCACTTGTGCTTGTGCTGAATCTTTATTGACATAGTATTGAGCGTAAAAATTCTGTCCAGGATAACTTTCCTGAAGGGCAGACTTTAATGCTTCATTATCTACCGCTGGTGCAGTGTCCGTAGCTTCGGCATAGCTGGATACTGAACTTCCGCAAAGAAGTGTCAAAATAGCAGTCGCTAAAGGATTAAATTTAAACTGATGCTTCATTTGTCTCATTAACCAAGTATGCAGATCGCAATTAATTATTGTCGAATCATAGAGAAAAAGTTGATAAGTAGCTACACTTAACACTTCAAAAAAACAGCCTGTAATAGATTTAATTGCAAATGAAAACACAACGTGAACAATTGATACAAACATGGATAACATCTGTACTCAATTCAGATCAATTTGAAATCAACTTTTTAGCAGGCGATGCTAGTTTCCGTCGTTATGCACGAATTAGCTTGAATAATAAAACATTTATGTTGATGGATGCACCTCCTGAACAAGAAGATTGTGTACCTTTTGTGTCGATTGATGAATTCTTTGACCAACATGGTGTACGTGTACCGCATATTGTGGCTAAAGATCTTGAGCAAGGCTTTTTATTGCTTGAGGATTTTGGTGATGTTTTGTTATCGACTTTGTTAAATGATGATACTGTAGATCAATATTATCTACAAAGTTTTAAACAGTTGGTACAACTTCAAACCATTCAAGGTGAAGGGTATTTTCCAGCGTATGCATATGAAAAACTGATTTCAGAAATGGAATTGCTCACGGATTGGTTATTGCCTTCTTTAAAGATTCAGCCGAGTGCAGATGAAAGTGCCTTGATTAAGCGTACTTTTGCAATTTTGGCGAATGCGGCATTAGCACAACCCCAAGTCATTGTGCATCGTGATTTTCATAGTCGTAACTTGATGAAGTTAGACAATGAGACTGATCTTGGTGTGATTGACTTCCAAGACGCAGTGATTGGGGCAGATACCTATGACTTAATCTCGATTACCCGTGATGCTTATGTACAGTGGAATGCTGAGCGTGTTTATACATGGTTTAAAGTGTTCTATGACTTGTTGCCTGAAGTACAAAAACAAGGTCGCGATTTTGAGCAATTTAAAAAAGATGCAGACCTCATGGCAATACAGCGTCATATTAAAATTTTAGGTATTTTTGTGCGTTTGTTCGAGCGTGATGGCAAGTCAGGTTATCTTAAAGATTTACCACGTGTGATGTGGTATTTACTGGAAGAGTCTCAGCCGTATGCAGAACTACAACCATTTATGCAATTTATACATGTTAAAGTTTTACCTGCTTTTCAACAAAAATATGGTAAATACGAGGTTGTTGCATAAATGAAAGCCATGATTTTAGCAGCAGGCTTGGGTAATCGTATGCGTCCGTTGACGTTATACAAACCGAAGCCTTTACTTGAAGTTGGTGGAAAAGCCTTAATTGTTTGGCATATCGAAAAGTTAAAAAATATTGGTGTGACTGAGATTATCATCAATTCCGCGTGGTTGGCCGATGTCTTGATTGGGGCATTGGGTGATGGTTCACAATTTGGTGTGAGCATTCGTTGGACGCGTGAAAATGAGGGCTTAGAAACGGCAGGCGGTATTATTAATGCTTTGTCTTTGCTTGGTGAAGAACCGTTTATTTTGCTCAATGGCGATGTGTGGACGACTTTCGATTTTGCACAATTATTAGATGTAAAATTGGGTGATGATTTAGCACATTTGGTTTTTGTCGAAAATCCAAGTCAGCATCCAAATGGCGATTTTATTTTGGCAAATGGTCGAGCGTATACTTTTGATCAAAATGTAGAGGGTGAGCATCTTACTTTTAGTGGTGTATCGGTGATAGATCCTAAAATGTTTGATGGTTTGGCACAAGGGAAACGACCTTTAGCGCCATTACTAAAGCAAGCGATGTTAGAGCAGAAAATTTCTGCCGAAAAAATGTCAGCAGCTTGGGTGGATGTTGGTACGCCTGAACGTTTAACGGCTTTAGATTTGCAGATTCGACAAGGTGAATACGTTTAAGTAGCAGTTCATTTGCTTAATTGCGTATTAACTCATCGTTTACTAGTGTTCCACGCTCAAGAAATCGGTATACTTTGAATAATTTTTTAGAGATGTTGCGTGTTTATGCATCCATATTTTCAAGACTTAAAGCAAGGCAGTGAAAAGCTTGGGTTAAAACTCAGCGATGAAGCACTCGGACTTTTATTAAAGTATCAAGATGCGCTTGTGCTGTGGAACAAAGCGTATAATCTAACCGCGATTCGTGATCCTAAAGAAATGTTGGTGAAACATCTTCTGGATAGTTTAAGCATTTTAAATGTTTTACCTGAAGGTCGATTGCTCGATATTGGTACAGGTGGTGGTATGCCTGGCATGATCATTGCGTTGTGTCAGCCTGAACGCCAATGTGTATTGCTAGATTCAAATGGTAAAAAAATTCGGTTCTTAAAACAATTTATTGCAGACTTAAAATTACAAAATGTCGTTGCAGTACAAACTCGTGTGGAAAATGAAGACAGCATTCAAGCGTTGGGTCAATTTGATGTTATTACAAGCCGTGCCTTTGCATCACTCACCGACTTTGTTGCAGCGTCAAAACCATTTATGCATGCTGAGAGTATTATTGCATCGATGAAAGGTCTCATTCCTGATGATGAAGTTGCACAGCTGAAAGCACAGTTTAGTTGTGACATTATCGAATTGCATGTGCCGCGTTTAGACGAACAGCGTCATCTTCTTTTATTAAAACAAATTTAACTCATCTTAAGCATTGGGGTTACCATGGCTCAAATTTTAGCAATCGCAAACCAAAAAGGTGGCGTAGGTAAAACCACAACAGCAGTGAACTTGGCTGCTTCTTTGGCAGTTTTAAAGAAGCGTGTTTTATTGGTGGATATGGACTCACAGGGCAATGCAACGATGGGTTCAGGCATTCAAAAAAATGACCTATTGTATTCTGTTACGGATGTTTTGTTAGGTGAAGTGCCTATTGAAACAGCGATTAGCAAAGCAGAAGTGGGTTATAAAGTTTTGGGCTCAAATCGTGATTTGGCGGGTGTCGAGTTGGCGATCGCAGATCAGGATGGGCGTGAGTTTATTCTGCGTGAAGCGTTAAAAGAGATAGAGCATCAGTTTGATTATATTATTGTCGATTGTGCACCAAGTTTAAGTTTGATTACTGTGAATGCTTTGGCGGCAGTACATGGTGTATTGATTCCAATGCAATGTGAATATTATGCCTTAGAAGGTTTAGCAGATCTCACACAAACAATTGATAAAATTCAACAAGCTTTAAATCCTGAGTTAGAGATTATTGGTGTGTTACGTACCATGTATGATGCACGTAATGCCTTAACCCGTGATGTATCGGCAGAGCTTGAACAATATTTTGGTAAAAAACTTTACGAAACGGTCATTCCGCGTAATGTACGCTTGGCTGAAGCCCCTGCACATGGTTTACCGATTATTTATTTTGAAAAAAGCTCTAAGGGTGCGGTTGCTTATCTTAACTTAGCCGCAGAAATGTTGAAAAAAAGTAAAGTGAAAAAAGGAAGCAAAGCATGACCATTAAAAAACGAGGCTTGGCAAAAGGTCGTGGTTTAGATGCATTATTGGGCTCAATTCAAAAAGAAAAATTACAACTTGAAGCACAAGCCTTAGATCATGGTCAGTTGAAACAAATTGATGTCAGTCAGTTAAAACGAGGGGAGTATCAACCTCGCCGTTTTATTCATGAACAAGATTTACAAGAGCTGGCAGCGTCGATTCAAAAGCATGGTGTAATGCAGCCGATTGTGATTCGTCCTGTTGATGATTCTGCTATACCCTATGAAATTATTGCGGGTGAACGTCGCTGGCGTGCAGCGCAAATTGCGGGATTAACTGAGATACCTGCGATTGTACGTGATTTGACCGATCAAGTTGCCATTGCTTTGGCATTGATTGAAAATATTCAGCGCCAAGATCTGAATCCAATAGACCAAGCATTGGCATTGCAGCGTTTTCATGAAGAGTTTGGTTTAAGCCATCAAGAAATTGCAGAGACGGTGGGTAAAGCGCGTACTACAGTCAGTAATTTATTGCGTCTCTTAAGTTTAGCGGATGAAATTAAAGATTTGATGCAGCAAGGTGCTTTGGATATGGGGCATGCACGTGCTATTTTAACCCTCAAAGCCAAAGATCAATTGCAGATTGCTAAAATAGTCATCGAAAAAAGTTTATCTGTACGTCAAACTGAGCAATTGGTGCGTGATTGGAATACGCCGAAGCAAGATAAAGTTAAACAGATCGCACCTGACGTTGAGCAGTTAACACAAAAACTTGCTGAGCGTTTTAGTGCAAATGTCAAACTTGATTACAATAAGCAAGGAAAAGGTAAACTTGTAATCAGTTATAACTCACTGGATGAGTTAGATGGCATTTTAAATATTTGTTTAGCTGAATAATAAAATTTATAGATCATGTTTTAAAAATTAAATTTGGGGAAATAAACATGTGGGAACTCGTCAAAGCGGGCGGTTGGCTGATGCTGCCGCTTGTATTGTGCTCAATCTTTACCGTTGCTATTTCAATTGAACGTTTCATTCGTTTGCGGCGTGTAGTTGTCTTGCCAAAAAAATTGCTGATTCAAAAAAATCAGCCAGTGTCTGTGGTGATTGACAACTTAAAAGCAGACCAAAATGCGAGCCAAAGTTCATTGGGATTTATTTTTCATGAAGGTTTGGATGCAGCGAGTAAGGGTGAGCAATTTGCACGCGCACAAATGGAAGCTACGGCATCTCGTGAAATTTCATATTTAGAGAAAAATATTAATTTTTTAGGCACCTTGAGTGCTGCTGCGCCATTATTAGGGTTGTTGGGAACGGTTGTAGGAATTATTGAATCCTTTTTGGTGATTGATTTAGGATCAAGTTCCAATCCAACCATGATGATTCCTGGAATCTCAAAAGCGCTGATTACCACGGCGGCAGGGATGCTAATTGCAATTCCTGCATTGTTTGCATATCGTTATTTTCAACGTTTAGTGCAAGAATATGTAGCAGAGCTTGAGCAGCAAGCAACTTTATTTCACGCAGCTTTGTTTTATCAACAAAATGATACAATACAAACTGATAAAGATTTAAAAATTGCAGGTTAGAAATAGGCAACTTCAATGAAATTTAAAAGAAAAAGTGTTGAAGATCTGCACATTAATTTAACGCCAATGATTGACTGCTTGCTATTTATTTTGGTGTTTTTGTTGTTAACTACGACATTTACACAGCAGAGCCGTATCAATTTATCTCTGCCAGACGCGCAAGGTGTGCCACCGAAAGACTACCAACATAAAATTGAAGTCGTGGTAGACTCAAGTGGACATTATGCTGTGAATGGTCAGGCCCTTTCATCTAAAGAAACAGCAGATTTGAGTACCGCAATTAAACAAACATCCCAAGATCGGCGTGATCTGATGTTTGTGATTGCTGCTGATGCAAAAGCAACCCATCAAGATGTCATTCGCGTGATGGATGTTGCAGGTCAACTCGGTTTTGTTAATATCAACATCAGCACCAAAGTTCCATCCCGAGGTTATTAATTAGTGAAACAAGATTTCAAAGTCTATTTACGACTATTAAGTTATTTAAAGCCATTTTGGGGCATAGCGATTTTAGTCGTTTTAGGTTTTGCAATAAACGCGGCAACAGAAGTTTCTGTTGCAAAACTACTTGAAAAAATCATCACAGCCATTCAAGAAAAAGACCGTAGTTTTACGACGCTATTTCCTGCTTTAGTGGTATTGCTCATGTTCTTCCGTGGCGTGGGTTTATTTATGGGTGGTTATTTCACTGCGGTGATTTCACGAAATTTAATCTTTAATATTCGTCAGGAAGTCTTTGCTAAATTGTTAAGATTGCCTGCGCAGTATTATTTAGACAATAGCAGTGGTCATATCACAGCTAAAATTATGTATAACGTAGAGCAGTTGACAGCTGCATCTACAGAATCACTTAAAACTATCGTACAACAAGGCTTGATCACTATCTCTCTATTGGGCTATTTGTTGTATATCAATTGGAAATTAACCTGTTGTATTTTGATTTTTGGACCATTAATTGGGGTGATTATTCGTAAAGCCTCTAAACGAATGCGTAAATTATCGACCCAAGTGCAAAATACCATGGGGGATGTGAACCATGTGGTACAAGAGTCGGTGAATGGTCAGTTGGTGGTGAAAGGTTTTGGTGGACAAACAGCTGAGCAAACACGTTTTAAGGATCACTCTTTAGAAAACTTAAAGCGTGGTTTGAAAATGGTGGTGGTGCAACAGCTCAATAGTCCAATCGTTCAATTGATCATGTCGATTGCACTCAGTATTATCATGTGGATTGCACTACGTCCCGAAATTATTGGGGATATTTCGGCGGGTGAGTTTGTCTCTTATATCACTGCGGCAGGTATGTTAAGTAAGCCGATTAAGACTTTGACGGATGTGAATGAAAAATTGCAACGTGGTATGGCTGCAGCACATTCTGTATTTGAATTGCTTGATTTACCTGAGGAAAAAAATGCAGGGACATTGACACCGCAGTTGCAAGGTCGTGTTGAATTTAAGCATGTCAATATGACTTATCCTGATGGTTATCAAGCCATTTCAGATTTTACTTTGACCATTGAGAAAGGTCAGACGGTTGCAATCGTTGGGCGCTCAGGTGCAGGTAAATCATCTTTGGTGAATTTACTCATGCGTTATAATGAGATTAGCTCAGGGCAAATCGAACTAGATGGTTATCAAATTCAAGACATCGAAATCACTTGTTTGAGAACTCAAATCGCAATCGTGAATCAACAAGTTGTATTATTTAACCGTAGTATTCGTGAGAATATTGCTTATGGTCAGCTTGAAGGTGCGACCGATGAGCAAGTGATTGCTGCAGCAAAAGCGGCATATGCGCATGATTTTATTATGGCATTACCTCGTGGTTATGATACTGAGGTGGGTGCACAGGGGTTAACCCTGTCGGGTGGTCAGCGTCAGCGTATTGCAATTGCCCGTGCGATTTTGAAAAATGCGCCAATTCTGATTTTGGATGAAGCGACCAGTGCTTTGGACAATGAATCAGAGCATTTTATTCAAAAAGCATTTGATGAGCAGATGGAACATCGGACGACGATTGTGATTGCACATCGACTTTCGACGATTGAGAATGCAGATGTGATTGTGGTTATGGATAAAGGGCGTATCATTGAACAGGGTACACATGCAGCACTCTTGGCGCAACATGGTGCATATCATCAATTACATGAACGTAGCTTTGAGGAATAACCCCTTATGTCTATAGCGCAAATCATTCAAAATGCTTGGAACCGACAAGCAAAATGGTTGATTGTTTTGCGCCCATTGTCATGGCTATATCGTTTGGGTTTTGTGGTCAACCGTCAGCTTTATCTATCTGGTATTAAACAGCGTTATCGTGCGCCTGTGCCTGTGATGATTATTGGAAATATTACTGTGGGCGGGAGTGGTAAAACACCATTGCTTATTCATTTGGTTAAATATTTGCAAGAAAGTGGTGTTCGTGTTGGTGTGATTAGCCGTGGCTATGGTGGGAATGGTCCTTTTCCTGCGCAAGTGACTTTGGATTCTGTGCCTGAAACAGTGGGGGATGAGCCATGTTTGATTGTGCAATCCACTGATGTGCCGATGGTGGTGGGTTCAAATCGCAAAGCCAGTGTTGAATTGTTATTAAAACAGCATGAACTTGATCTGATCATTAGTGATGATGGTTTACAACATTGGGCATTAGACCGTCAAATTGAGTGGATTGTTTTGGATAATAATCGTGGGTTAGGGAATGAAAAACTCTTACCTGAAGGTTATTTGCGAGAGCCAGTATCTCGTTTACGGCAGAGTACGGTGATTGAACATGCACATCAACCGCAGTCTGCATTAAATATGCATTTAGAAGTTGCGGCACCCTATTTACTCAATCCAAGCTATGACCAAGCTGAGATTTTTGATACCAGTTTGGATTATTATGCTGTGGTTGGAATTGGTTTTCCACAGCGCTTCTATCACACCTTGGAAAGTATGGGCGTACAGCATTTTCAATGTCATGAATTTCCAGACCATTATGATTATGAAATTCAAGACTTACAGTTTGAAGATAGCAACCCGATTATTACGACTGAAAAAGATGCCGTAAAATTATTGCCGCTGTTAAAACAACACCCGCATTTTCAGCGTGAAATTTGGGTGATTCCTGTGGAAGCTGTGCTTTCAGATGAATGTTATCACGTCTTAAATCAGCAACTGGCTGAACTAGGTATTGCACTTTCACAAGGTGAATAAAATGAAACATATCGTTATTCCTGCACGTTATTCGAGCTCTCGACTACCGGCTAAACCATTGCTGTTGATTCATGGTCGCCCAATGATTTTACGTGTGGTAGATCAAGCAAAAAAAGTTTTGGATTTTGATGACTTATGTGTAGCAACGGATGATGAACGTATTGCTGAGGTATGTCGTGCGGAAGGTGTAGATGTGGTGATGACTAATCCAAATCATCCGTCAGGTACAGACCGTCTCAGTGAAGTTGCTCGCCTAAAAGGTTGGGCAGCGGATGATATTATTGTGAATGTGCAAGGTGATGAACCTTTATTACCTGCGGCATTGGTACATCAAGTTGCTGATTTATTGGTGGCAAAACCAGATTGTTCAATGTCAACGTTGTGTGAACCGATTCATCAACTTGAAGAATTCGAGCGTGACAGTATTGTCAAAGTGGTGATGAGTCAATTGAATGAAGCTTTATATTTCAGTCGTTCACCGATTCCTTATGACCGTGAAGGTGCAAAGCAAGAGGTGAAAAATTTGCATCGTCATGCTTATCGTCACTTAGGGTTATACGCTTATCGTGTGCGTTTATTACAAGATTATGTGACTTGGGATATGGGAACATTAGAACAGCTAGAAAGCCTAGAACAGTTGCGTATTTTGGAGAATGGTCATCGCATTGCCATCGATGTTGCGCAAGTGAATTTACCACCGGGTGTGGATACACAAGCAGATTTGGATCGTTTAAATGCCATGGATGTGTCAAATTTTGAATAATTGGCTGCAAAAATGAGTATGAATCCTTCCAATGATCAAGTTTATCCTTGGCAAGAACAAGTATGGAAAACGTTAACTGGGCGTTTTCCACAACTTGGACATGGTTTGTTGTTTTACGGTAAAAAAGGCTGTGGCAAATATGCATTTGCGCAGCATTTTTTGTCGTGGGTGTTATGTTTAAATAAACTACCTGATGCAGCATGTGGTGAATGTAGTAGTTGTTTGTGGCTCAAGTCAGATACACATCCGAATTATGTGCATATCAGTACGGATGAAGACAATAAAAAGCAAAATGCCAAAATTAAAATCGAAAAAATTCGTGAGCTTTTGCCTTTTGTGCAGCAAACGGTAGATGGTTGGCGGGTAATCGTGATTGAGCCTGCGGAAGCATTGAATATCGCATCAAGTAATGCATTGCTAAAAACATTAGAAGAACCCGGCGAAAAGGTGCTGATTATTTTATTGGCAGCGCATTATCTAAAATTACCTGCGACCATTCGCAGTCGTTTACAGCATTTTGCTTTAGATCGTATTGCACCTGAGCAAGCACAGCATTATTTACAACAACATTTAACGACGGCATCTACACAACAAATTCAATTGTTAATGAATTTGTCGAATCAAATGCCATTACAAGCCATGCAGTTAGCCCAAAAAGAATGGTTAAATCGTCGTGCTGAATTTGTGCAAGATTGGCAAAAATTAGTCACGCAAAAAAGTATGCCTATGCAATTTGCGACCAAATGGAATAAAGAACTCAATTTTCAAGATTTTATTGAAATGTTTGAGTATTTATTGGCGGATATGATCGCGGTAAAATTACAACAACAGATAAAAAACACCGATTTGACTTTAAATACACTCGCAGAGCAGTATGTTTTAGAGGTATTATTTTCAATCTATGAAGGTTTGCAGCAATCAAAAAGAAAAGTTGATCAAAATGTGCAAACCAATCTAATTATTGATCAACTTTCTATACAATTAATGAATGTTTCATAATTTGGGGAAATAATGATGCAACCACGTATGGGCGGTTTATTACAAGTTGTTATTGCAGATCGTGCAACTTTACAAGCAAGTTATATGTCTTTTGTGCAAGGCGGTGGTTTATTTGTGCCTTCTAATCAAGCTGTGAAAATGGGTGAAGAAGTTTTCTTGTTGGCGACTTTACCTGAACAATCACAAAAGATTCCATTAACAGGAAAAGTCATTTGGATTTCGCAAAAACAATCTGGCAAAAAGCCACAAGGTTTTGCGATCCAACTCAGTGGTGAAAAAGGCGTATATTACAAAAATGAAGCTGAAAAATTATTGGCGGGGGTAAAAGCCTCTGAACGTAATAGCTTTACCATGTAAGTCGCCATCGTTAGAAATTTAGGAAAAAATCGTGTTTGTTGATACCCATTGCCATTTAACTTTATTAGATCTTGCGCCTTATGCGGGGGATTTGGATGCAGCATTACAACAAGCACGTGATGGTGGTGTGTGCAAATTTATGGCAATCTCTGTAGATTTGGATGATCATATTGCGCTATCTGCCATTGCTGCACGTCATGCTGATGTGGGATATAGTGTGGGTGTTCACCCATGTGAAGATATTGCCACAATGCAACGTGCAACTGTTGAAAAGTTAGTTGAGTTGGCACAGCCTGACAATGTTTGGGCATTGGGTGAAACTGGTTTAGATTATTTTCATAGTACAGCGTTTATTGCAGAACAAAAAGAATGTTTTGCCCGCCATATTCATGCTTCACATCTGATCAAAAAACCCGTGGTGGTACATACCCGTTCTGCAAAACATGACACTGTAGATATTATTCGTGCTGAAAAATCTACACATGGTATTTTGCATTGTTTTACTGAAGATTGGGAAACTGCCAAAGCTGTTTTGGATTGTGGTTATTACATTTCATTTTCTGGCATTGTGTCATTTAAAAATGCACAAGACCTCCGCGATGTTGCGAAGCAAGTGCCACTCGATCGAGTTTTAATTGAAACGGACAGTCCATATCTTGCGCCGATGCCATATCGGGGTAAAAGCAATGAGCCAAAATACGTTCCCTATGTAGCCAAAGCCTTAAGTGATGTATATGATAAAACACTTGAGGAAATTGGATTAATCACATCACAAAATTTTGAAAATTTACTCAGACAAAATTAAATTTAATGCCATAGATATAAGATTAAGAAGAGAGTTTATCGAGTGAAGATGGATCGTCAGGCTCAGTTTAGAGCAAGAGAAGCATTAATTTTTCAGGTGGCTGAACAGTTATTGCTAGAAAATGGTGAGTCAGGCATGACGCTTGATGCTTTGGCAGCCGAACTAGATCTCGCAAAAGGGACGCTCTATAAACATTTTCAGAGTAAAGATGAATTGTACATGTTGCTGATTATTCGTAATGAGCGCATGTTGTTGGAAATGGTCAAAGATACAGAAAAGGAATTTCCTGAGCATTTGGCTTTTTTTATGTTGCATCATTTGCATCATCCTGAACGTACTGTGTTATTTCATCAAATTGAAGAACGTTTATCGACGACAGGACAAGGGATTCATGATTTATTTCATGAGCTTTACCAAGTGCGTAAGCAACGATTGCGCATTATCATTCGTATGACTGATCAATATTTGGCAGACATTGACAGTCAAATGTCAGGGCGTGATTATTTGGCTTCAATTTGGTCAATCACCCATGGTGGTGCTGCAATTCTTAACTCGAGTTTTTACCAACGTTATTTGGGTTCAAGAGACACTTTGCGTGTGGCGTTGATTGATCAAGCTTTATTGATGCCAAAACATGCCCAATCTGTTGGCGAGTTTGGCTAAGTCATGAATAAGCCATCATCATTTATTCTACAAAAAGGGTTTACCTTGATTGAGTTGATGGTGGTCATTGTGATTGTAAGCATTATGGCATCTTTGATCATGCTCAATATTGATGGTGTGGATCATCGTAAAGCCTTGCAAGCACGTGAATTTTTATTGCTGGATTTAAAGAAAATAAACCGTGATGCCAATGATCAAGCACAGATCTATGCGCTTGATATTTTACCAGCTACGGATGTTGCACCATTTCGCTATAAGCTTGTGCAATATCAGCCTTTTACTGAAAGTGCTGATAAAAGTTTAAGAGTGATCGAAGGAAAACCATGGAAAGATGTACAAAATTTTGATTTGCGTAGCTTGCCTGAACGCGTGTCATTTGTTGTACAAAGCCAAGAACATCGTTTTGTAAATGCCAATAATGCTGATTTGTTGGGAAATAATGCCCCTAAAGTCATTTGGTTTGGTAATGGTGAGGCGAAACCTGTCAAAATTCAAATGTATTATGATCAAAAGCCAATTGGTGCTTTGATTGATTTGGATTATTTGGGAAAAGTCACAGATGAAGAATAAAAAAATGAAGTGTGATTCCTTATCTCGTACTCAGGCACAATATGGTTTTACTGATGCTTTTTCATTTAATATTATTTTTGGACGTCCGACACCATCAAGCCGTGTGCACTTGAATCGTATTTTAGGGTTTACCCTCATTGAGGTTGTGGTGGCATTGGCAATTTTTGTGGTGGCTGCCATGGCGCTGACCAAAGTAGCAATGCAATATACTCAGTCTACAGCAAATGCGATTTTAAGAACAAAAGCGCAATTTGTGGCACAAAATCAAGTCGCGTTGATGGAAATTAATCAAGCGAAATTGACAGGAACCCAGTCTGAACAAATTACGTCGCAAGGTGAAACCTGGCAAGTCGATAAAAAAGCTGAAAGCACGATCAGTCCAAACATTCAAAAAATAGAGATCCAAATTAGTTTATATAATCCTGAAACTCATAAAGTGGAAGCAGGTATTACCAATGCTGTGTTTTTTAACAATCCACAAAAAAATGTTCAATCCTAGTTTGAGTGTATTTCATGTCTAATCAAACAAAAACACAAGGATTTACATTGATTGAACTGATGGTTGCCATTGCAATCTTTGCTGTTTTGGCGGCGTTGGGTTGGAAAATTTTTGATTATCTAAATAAAGTCAAAGAACGAAATGCGATGCATGAGCAAAATTTGGGACAACTACAAGAAGCATATCAGCAAATGCAACGCGATACCTTGCAAATTATTCCTGTAACAGCGAGTATGGGACAACAAATATTGCCTGCATTGCAACTCGATCAGCAGAAATTGAGTTTTAGTAAAACAGGGATGACTGATCCTTTGAAGCAGGGACTTGCCAGTTTTGAGCGCGTTGAATATGTTTATAGCGCACAAGATAAAAAATTATATCGTTTGAAATATAGCAATTTGAATTTATCTGCTGCTGCACAGCCTTTATCGAGTGTACTGCTCAACGATGTCGATCAATATCAGGTCAGTACGCTAAACCCGAACGAAGGTGAGCGGTGGCCTGATGAAAATGCCTTTAATGAGCGTCAATTACCACGAGGCATTAAAATTAAAGTGATGATCCGTGATGTTGAATATGAGTGGATTTTTAGTTTATTGGATACTGAGTTTTTGCGTGAGCAAACGAGTGCGAGTACACCTGTCAATAATGGATCATGATTTGAGAAAAATATGAAGCAGCAAAAAGGAATCGCATTAATTACCATTTTGGTCATGGTGGCTTTAGCAACTATTCTTGCTGCAAGTATTGCTAAACGCCAATATGCTGCTAATGAAAATACCGCAGTATTGATGCGTCAAAATCAAGCATTGAATTATGCCAAAAGTGCTGAAGATTTTTTTTCCGAATTATTGATTCAAGATGCACAAAACAGTCCAAATACGGATAATTTGCAAGAAAATTGGGCAAAGCCAATGCCTGCCTTTCCTATTGAAGGTGGTTTTATCACAGGCACACTCAAAGATGAGTCTGGAAAATTTAATTTAAATAGCTTATTTACAACAGATGGAAAAGTGAATGAGGAAAATAAAGTCTATTTTGAGCGTATTTTAGTCCGTGTAGGCTTAGCTGCGGAAATTAGCCAAGCGGTGATCGATTGGCAAGATCAAGATGATCTTCCTATGGGGGCGATGGGTGCAGAAAGTAATTATTACAACGGCTTACAACCCTCATATTCTGCGGCAAATCGTCCATTTTTTAGTGTGGAAGAATTGAAACTTGTACGAGGCTTTGAAGGCACGAAATACGACTTAATCCAACAATATGTGTCTGCATTACCTGATGTGACGAGTAAAATTAACATCAATACTGCACCTGCCTTAGTTTTGGCTGCATTAGATCCCAAACTCGATGTTGCAAGTGTCGCAAGCTTACAAAAACAAAAGCTCGAAAAAATGGAAAACTTTAATAGTGTGCAAGATCTATTGGGTGTTGATGCATTTAAAAGTATAGACCCTGCAAACAAAGCCATGGCAGAAAAAGTTTTTGATGTAAAAAGTGGTTATTTTAAAGCAGAAATCGAAGTGGCATTAAACAATCGAAATCGTCAAATGAGTAGTTATTTGATGCGTAAAAACAATACAGTGGTCGTGTATGCTCGTAGTTTGGCACCATTTTAAATTCAATACTAAATTGTTGGACAATATCACCACATGCGATTGTAAAATAAAATATGCTGATAAAATCACGAAGAGCAGGGGATGAATCTGATGATTTTTTGTTTATACCTTTTACCTATTGCAATGAACGTTAAAATTAATCCTCAGCGTCAGTGTTTTGCTTTATAATCAAATTTCTTCACTATTCTTTTTGTAAAATTTGACACATGTTAATTCGTAAGTTATTTAAATTTGAAAATGCACATATTGTGCGTAACTGTACCTCGGATCGTTGTAAACGTTCGATTCATGGCCACAGTTATAAAGTAGAATTGTTGCTTAAAGCTTCGAAGCTTGATCATGGTCAAATGGTCTATGACTTTGGGTTGCTCAAGGGTGTGATTAAAGACATTTTTGATAGTTTTGATCACGCAATTTGTTTTTGGCAAGATGATAGTGCTGAGTACATTCAAGCTTGCAAAACTTTTAGTGCGCGTTGGGTGGCTTTACCTGTATCTCCTTCAGCAGAGCAATTTTCCCGTATTTTTTTCTTTTTGGCACAGCAGGTTCTTCAATCGACCATTACTCAAAATGGCGAAGGCGATGTTGAAGTCTATTCAGTGATTGTGCATGAAACCGATACAGGCTATGCACAAAGTTTTATTGAAGATATTGAAAATGAACAAATGGGCATTTTAAGTTTAGAGGACATTGTTTTTTCAGAACAAGTTCAAGCAGAATGGCATGACCCTGAAATGTATGAGAACCTGAAAAAAGGTTTGAAATTTCAAAATCCTACGGTAGATTTACAAGTTAAATTGTAATTTTTTATAGCATTATAAATGAGATCAAAATTTAGATCGAAAATGGATTGGCTTCAGGGCTAAGAGTAAATGAGGGATTGAACACAGTGCAATTCACTGAACAAGAGCAAGCAAAATTAAATCAAGTTCGCTTGGATGAAAGTTGGAAAGCAGGTTTGGCTGAGTTTTTAGTGGGTCCAAAGATGGATCATTTACGTGCATTCTTAAAATCACAATTTGCTGAAAATAAACAAATTTATCCTGAAAACTCCCTAATCTTTAATGCATTGGATACAACACCTTTGCATAAAGTTAAAGTGGTGATCTTGGGGCAAGATCCTTATCACGGCCCAAATCAAGCGCATGGTTTGAGTTTTTCAGTACAAAAGGGGGTTGCATTACCTCCATCTTTGCGTAATATCTTTCATGAATTGCATAATGACCTCGGCATTGCGGTGTCAAAACATGGCGATTTAACTCGATGGGCAGAACAAGGTGTACTTTTACTCAATAGTGTATTGACCGTCGAAGCAGGGCAACCGACTTCACACCAAAAACAAGGTTGGGAAGAATTCACCGATACTGTGATCGATGTGATTAATGAGCAGTGTACCCATGTCGTGTTTATCTTGTGGGGTGCTTATGCACAACGTAAAGGACAACGTATAGACCAAGAAAAACATCTCGTATTAAAAGCCGCCCACCCTTCACCTTTGGCAGCAAATCGTGGTGGTTTTTTTGGTTGTAAGGTATTTTCCAAAACAAATAATTATCTGAAACAAAATGGCATTGAGCCAATAGACTGGCAGCTGGACGCATGACAAATTCTCCCGAAAGTAATCTCTATCATCCTGATTTAATTATTGAAGAAGCAGCCAATGGTTGGCGTGTAATTCGATTAAATCGTCCAAAATCGTTGCATGCCTTGGATGAGTCCATTGTTGCAGCTTTATTAAAATTATTTGAAGATTTTCATACAGATGATCAAGTTAAAGCAATTTGGTTAGATTCAACTACACCTAAAGCATTTTGTGCGGGTGGTGATGTACGAAAATTACGCCAACTTGTGATTAATAATGAAGTTGATGTAGCCAATCAATTCTTTAAAACAGAATATGCACTTGACTTACTTTTACATGACTATGCTAAACCCATCGTGGTTTGGGGGGAAGGTTATGTGATGGGCGGTGGTTTAGGCTTGTTTATGGCTGCCCCTTTCCGTTTAGTTACCCCTTACTCACGTTTAGCGATGCCTGAAGTCAATATTGGTTTATATCCTGATGTTGGTGCGACACGCTTCCTTGCAGATCGTGGACCTGTTGGTTTGTTTACAGGTTTAACGGGATCGATCATGACTGCGGCAGGTGGTTATGGGATTGGTTGGGCGACCCATATTTGTGATGCACAACGTGATGTCGTATTACAAAAGCTTATTGATATTGACTGGGATCATTATCCTGCGGGTGATTTTCGCGCATTGGATGACACCTTAAACAGTTTACACCGTCCAGTATCGCCTGGTCCTTTGCAAAACTCGTTGGATGTGATTCATAGTGTTTGTCGTGGTGTGAACTTCCAACAAGATTATGATGCGATTATTGGTTTGAGTGAAGCGCGTAGTGATTGGTTACGTCAAGCCAGCGAGAACTTGCAAAAGGGGTCACCAAGTACTGCTGCACTGACTTGGTTGTTATGGCAATGGGGGCGTCAAGTTCATCCATGGAGTGAAGTGTTTGAGTTAGAAGCACAAATTTCTGATTGGAAGATCCGTCATCCTGATTTTGTGGAAGGTGTTCGTGCACGTTTGGTGGATAAGGATTTATCACCTGAATGGCAAGAAGTTGAATCAATGACGCTCAAAGGTATTCTTGCAAGTCATCCACCGATCACAACGATCGAAAGCTGGAATGCATTACTTCGTCATTATGATGTTATTGCATGATTGTTTAAATGAGCGAAACACAAAAAATACAAGATGAATATTGGATGCAGCAGGCTTTCGAGCAGGCTGCATATGCTGCAACTCAGGGTGAAATCCCTGTAGGTGCAGTGCTTGTGAGTCAAAATCAAATCATTGGGCAAGGCTACAATATGCCTATTTCTGCTCATGATCCAACCGCCCATGCTGAGATTCAAGCGATTCGCCATGCTTGTTTCAGTATTCAAAATTATCGCTTACCTGATGACGCGACTTTATATGTGACCTTAGAGCCTTGTACCATGTGTGTAGGGGCATTAATTCACGCACGTGTGAAACGTGTGGTATTTGCTGCAACTGAGCCTAAAGCAGGGTCTTTGGTGAGCAGTCGCCAACTTTTGGACAATGGTTATTACAATCATATTTTTCAATTCGAAGGTGGATGTTTGCAAGAACAGTGTTCAAATCAATTGTCTGAGTTTTTTAAGATGCGTCGTGAGCAAAAAAAGCAGCAACGTTTATACGAAAAGTCATTAAAAGGTCAAATAAAGTAAGTTAAAATCATTAGGCATTTGACAATCTGTATTGTCACTTTATAAAGGAAATAAAAATGAATTCAATTCAAGTAAAACAAGAGTTCAATGCACCCATTGATCAAGTCTTTGATTTGTTATCAAAACATGCGACTTATAATGTTGCTTTTGCTCCAATCCAAGTGGTACGCGTGAAAGATGCGGCTGATCCTGAACGTCCTGATGGCTTAGGGTCTATACGTCGTATGGGGCTTGGTCCGATTAAACCGATCCAAGAACAAATTACCTTGTTGGACGTAAATAAACGTATTGAATATAAATTAATCAAGAATCCTTTGATCAAACATCATATTGGAATCATTGAATTTACTGAACTTGGTGCAAATAAAACACAAGTCGACTATACGATCGAATTACAGGCACGTGCACCCTTTGTTAGTAAATTAATACTTGCACAGCTCAAACTAGCGATTACACTTGGCTTTAAGAAATTAGCAAAGTCGATGGCTTAAAACTGGAATTTCAATGACAATTCAAATTATTACGATTGATGGACCGAGTGGTTCAGGTAAAGGCACACTCGCAGCAAAGTTAGCAGCGCATTATCAGTTTCACTTGTTAGATTCAGGGGCGATCTATCGTTTACTTGGATTGTCATTACATAAAAATAATCTGCTAGATGCTTTAAATGATGCAGATGTGTTAACGCAATGCGAGAAAATTGCAACAAATTTAGACATCAAATTTGTCAGTGAACAAAACTCAGCGACACAAGTGTTTTTAGATGATGAAAATGTCACTGAAACTATTCGTACTGAACGTGTTGGTGAATTTGCTTCAAAAGTCGCAGCAATTCCTGTGCTTAGAACAGCGCTTTTTGCCCGTCAACGTGCATTTGCCCAAGCACCGGGGTTGGTGGCAGATGGTCGAGATATGGCGACTTCAATTTTTCCAGAAGCACAAGCAAAAATTTACTTGACTGCATCGGCAGAGTCACGTGCGACACGCCGTCTAAAACAGTTGCAGGCGATGGGCTTGGATGTTAAAATAAACGACATTTTAGCTAACATACAGGCACGTGATAAGCGTGATATGGAGCGTACAGTCGCTCCATTGAAGCCAGCACAAGATGCATATATTATTGATAGTTCTACATTAAATATCGATGAAGTATTCAAATTGATGACTGATTTTATCGATGCACAGTTAGCGAAATAACAAATTCAGTGAAAGCATAGCTTGATCAGTTTATACGGACTATGTGGAGACTTAACTAAACCGGCCTTGTCTGATCCAAGACCGCTGACTTTTCTAGGTATATCATGACCGAATCTTTTGCAGCCCTCTTTGAAGAAAGCGAATTAAACCTCAACGTTGAAAAGGGTGCAGTCATCCAAGGTATCGTTGTTAGTATCGATTCTGACTGGGTAACTGTTGATACTGGCCTTAAATCTGAAGGCATTGTATCTCGTGCTGAATTTTTAAACGAACAACGTGAACTTGAAGTTCAAGTTGGCGATACAGTAGATGTTGTTGTTGAAGCGCTTGACAACGGTATGGGTCAAACAGTTTTATCACGTGAAAAAGCAAAACGTGCTGAAACTTGGACTAAACTTGAAAAAATCTTTGAAGACGGCGAAATCGTTACTGGTGTTATCTCTGGTAAGGTTAAAGGCGGTTTCACTGTTGACATCGGTCCTGTTCGTGCGTTCTTACCAGGTTCTTTGGTAGACACTCGTCCAATCCGTGACACGACTCACCTTGAAGGTAAAGAGTTAGAATTCAAAGTCATCAAACTTGATGCTAAACGTAACAACGTTGTTGTATCTCGTCGTGCTGTTATGGAAGCTGAATCTTCAGCTGACCGTGAAGCGCTTCTTTCTCAATTGGAAGAAGGCCAAACAGTTACTGGTACAATCAAAAATCTTACTGACTACGGTGCTTTCGTTGACCTTGGCGGTATTGATGGTCTTCTTCATATCACTGATATGGCTTGGAAACGCATCAAGCACCCTTCAGAAGTTGTTGAAGTGGGTCAAGAAGTTACTGTTAAAGTACTTAAATTTGACAAAGAACGTAACCGTGTTTCTCTAGGTCTTAAACAACTTGGTGAAGATCCATGGTTAGCGATCATGAACCGTTATCCTAAAGGTTCTATCGTTAAAGCACGTGTAACTAATTTAACTGACTACGGTTGTTTCGCTGAAATCGCTGAAGGCGTTGAAGGTTTAGTACACGTTTCTGAAATGGACCACACAAACAAAAACATCCACCCATCTAAAGTTGTTCAGATTGGTGATGAAGTTGATGTGATGGTTCTTGAAGTTGATGAAGAACGTCGTCGTATTTCTCTTGGTATCAAACAAACTCGTGCTAACCCATGGGAAGAGTTTGCTAAAGCTCATGAGAAAGGTGAAAAAGTTTCTGGTACGATCAAATCTATCACTGACTTTGGTATCTTCATTGGCTTAAACGGTGGTATCGACGGTTTAGTTCACTTGTCTGATATTTCTTGGAACGAACAAGGCGAAGAAGCGATTCGTCGTTACAAGAAAGGCGACACAGTTGAAGCAGTTATCTTGTCTGTAGATGCAGAAGGTAACCGTATCAGCCTTGGCGTTAAACAATTGAACAGCGATCCATTCAATGACTTCTTAGCTGCTAACGAACGCGGTGCGTTGGTTAAAGGTACAGTAACTGCAGTTGATGCTAAAGGCGCAACTGTTAAGTTAGCTGACGAAGTTGAAGCTTCTTTGAAAGCATCTGAAATCAACCGTGATCGCGTTGAAGATGCAACTAAATTCTTAGAAGTTGGTCAAGAAGTTGAAGCGAAAATCATCAACGTTGACCGTAAATCTCGCTCTATCAACTTGTCGATCAAAGCGAAAGACGAAGCTGAAGAGAAAGAAGCGGTTGCGAACTTGAAAACAGCTACAACTGCTCAAGACAATGGTCCAAAAACTATTGGTGACTTGATCAAAGCTCAAATGAATCACTAAGTTGCTGTAAAAAAGTATTATTAAATGTAATTAATTAATACTTTTTATACAAATACTGTAAAAGGTAGCGTAGTATACGATCACTGCGCTACCTTTTTGTATTTAAAAAGGATATTATTTGAAGCAAGGCTAAATAGCATTAAAATGAATTGAGGTCGTAGATGACAACTGAAGCTCTAAACAAATCTGACTTAATAGAAAGAATTGCACTTAAAAATCCACATTTGGCTGAGCCATTGGTGGAAGAAGCAGTGAAGATTATGATCGATCAAATGATTGCATCACTATCAGGAGATGATCGTATCGAAATTCGTGGTTTTGGTAGTTTTGCTTTACATCATCGTGAGCCACGTGTGGGACGTAACCCAAAAACAGGCAAATCAGTTGAGGTTGCAGCGAAAGCAGTACCACATTTTAAACCTGGTAAAGCATTACGTGACGCAGTAAACGAATCTGCAAATAAATAAAATTCGAATGGGGTGTTTATGCGCTTTATTTTAGGTTTACTTTTGGTCGTAGTGTTTGTTTATTCTCTAGCACTGGTACTGATCAATGGAACTGAGTTACCTGTGGATTTATGGTTTACTCAAGTGCCTGCAATGCGTTTGGGTTTATTGTTGTTGTTAACATTAGCCATTGGTATTGTATTGGGGTTGTTGATCGGTGTGCAGATTTTCCGAGTATTTCAAAATAATTGGGAAATTCGCAGATTACGTAAAGATATTGATCATTTACGTAAGGAGCAAATCCAAAGCGCTCAATTGGCTGCAGCGGAAGCCGCAGCAAGTGTGCGTCATGAAAAAACAGTGATGGATGTTTATCCAGAAGATAAAAATTCTAAGCCATTATAATTTTATCAACCCTCAATCATGATAATAATGAAAGATTGAGGGTTTTATCATTTCTGCATTCTAATAATTATTCGAATAATCACCAAGTAAAGTATTAATTCTTTGTACTCATCAGGATTATCTCTATAATAAGGCACCTTATTGTGATGGAAAGAATCTCTTGAGTATTATTGTTGCCTTAGACGCCAAAAGCCAATATGACGCATTAACAATCGCTGATCAGCTAGATCCATCACTTTGTCGTTTAAAAGTGGGTAAAGAACTTTTTACACATGAAGGTTCATCTATTGTTAAAGCATTGCATGATCGTAACTTTGAAGTATTTCTAGATTTAAAATTTCATGATATTCCAAATACTACAGCACAAGCTGTATGTGCTGCGGGAGACATGGGGGTTTGGATGGTGAATGTACACGCGTCAGGTGGTCGTAAAATGATGGAAACCTGTGTTGAGCGTTTACAAGCAGGGAACTATAAAACTCAATTGATTGCTGTAACAGTATTAACTTCAATGGGACGTGAAGATTTACGTGATATTGGTTTGGATATTGAGCCTTTTGAGCAAGTGAAACGTTTAGCAAAATTGACCAAAGACAGTGGTTTAGATGGTGTTGTGTGTTCTGCACAAGAAGCGAAAATGTTGCGTGAAGAATTAGGGCAAGATTTTTCTTTGGTTACACCAGGTATTCGGCCAGTAGGTTCAAATGCGGATGATCAAAAGCGTATTGTGACCCCAAAACAAGCGATGTTAGATGGTTCTACACATTTGGTGATTGGTCGTCCAATTACTCAATCTGAGAATCCAAGTCAAATGTTGAAAGATATTTTGGTGACATTGTAATCGTTCTGATTTGGTATACAGTTATTTTGCAGAAAGCCTTTCAATCGAAAGGCTTTCTTGTTTATGATGAAGTTGTAAATTGATCTATGAGACAAATAAAATGACTGATCAAAATTTATCAATGAATGATACACCACAATATGTGATCGACAATCTGCAACAACTTTCAGAAGAAGCTATACAAGAGGAAGAACATGCTCAAAATGGAAATAATGAATGGGGTTCAGGTATTGACGCTGTTGAGTGGGTTAGAGCGTTTTTGAATGCATTAAAAAATTTTTGAGTGGGTGATATTTACTTTAGTGTGTGTTTCTATTGGTGCTAGTTCAAGTTGCATATTTCTCATTTTTTGAATCTAGTTCTGAATTTTGGTTAAAAAAAAGAAATCACCATCATTGGCGATTTCTTTTATACTTATAGGCTTGAAAAACTATAAAGCTGCCAAAATACTTACAGCAATAGGTGCGAGTACCGAAAGAACAAAACCACTGACCATGGCATGCGGTATAAACTCGTTGCCACAGGCTTGTTTAACCATGGGTAAAGTCACATCCATTGCGGTTGCACCTGCAGAAGAAATAGCAGAACGTGGATAACGCCAACCGATCATATACATAAATAAAATGGCGAAAATTTCACGGAATAAATCATTAATTAAGGCAATACTGCCGAGATGAGCATTTCTGAGTTCAGTGACCACGATTCCTGTCATAGAGTAAAAACCATAACCTTGTGACAACATGATCAAATCTTTTAAGTTGATGCTATTGATCATTAAAGAACACAGGACAGCACCTAAAATAGAACCAATAATACAACCTATGGGTACAAGTAATATTTTCCAGTTTAGCCAAGAGCGATCTAATGGAGAGTAAGCGAGATCTAAACCAATCAGCAGCATGAAGACGAGTAGTAAATACCATGTGCTGATCTGTGGCTGATAGTCAAAATAAGCAAATAATTCAGATAAACCATAGCCTAAAGCTAAGGCGATAAAAGCATAGCTAATATTGAGTAATGAACCCATCAACAGTTCTGCTGAAACTTTACCTTGTGTAGGTTGAAAGCCAATCACTTTAAATAATATATAGCAGCATAGAAATGCCCCTACCGATGTTGCTAAAGCAATGCTAATGGCATCACTCACAATTTGTGCAGGTTCAGCGATGCTATGAAGGGTTTGTGCGAACTCAATGGCAATGGCAATCAATAAGATATAAGTAAAATAAGGCAGAATTTTAAAGGCGATAGTTTCCAGCCAAGCGGGTAATCGACGTGCCAGAATAAAACCTAAAAATAAACAAAATAAAAGTTGGAAGATCAGCCAAAGAGATTGCATAAAAATGGGCAAATAGTCACTATTTGCCCATTATAGCTGAAGTTTTAAGCAGCACGTGTGCTTTTATTAGACATTTGTTTTTGACCTAATAATAAATAATCGCTAGCGTTAACTGTTCGAGTCTGTAGCCAGAATTTCCATGTATACGTTGGCCAAAGTGAGAAGTTTTTGCCACCATCTTGTTGATACCAACTCACACATCCAGACTGCCAAACAGTGCCTTTGAGTTGTTCTTGAACACGTTCATTAAATGAATCTTGTACTTCAGGTTTGATGGTGATTGCTTGAGTTTGAGTTTTATTAACCAATTGAATGAGTTGTAAAATATATTGCACTTGTGATTCGATCATGAAAATTACAGAATTATGACCAAGTATGGTATTTGGTCCTAACAATTGGAATAAATTAGGGAAATTTTTGGTTGTAATTCCATAATAGCTTTCTGCACCATCTTTCCATGCATCTTTGAGTTCAATACCATTTAAACCATAGCATTCAAATGATTTTAGATAAATACGCGGGTCGGTAATAAAACCTGTACCATAAATTAAGCAATCAATTGGACGTTCTTTACCATCTTTGGTGATGATGCTGTTTTCAGTCACTTCTTGAATCGCATCGGTGATGAGTTCTACATTGTCACGGTTAAAGGTTGGGAAATATTTATTAGAAATCAGAATACGTTTACAGCCCATGACATAGTCTGGAGTCAGTTTTTTCGCAACCGCTTTATCTTTTACTTGAAATTTAATAAAAGCTTCAGCCAATTTTTGCCCATATTTCATGATTTGTGGTTGTACAATCGGAACGACGCGCGATTCATTTGACCAATATAAACGTGCACGATGTAACTTTCTAAACCATTCAAAACGTTTAAATAGGTGTTGATCTAAAGCATTATAAGCACGTTCATCGCGTGGAATTACCCATGCTGCTGTGCGTTGCAACACATAAAGATTTTTAACTTTGGCTGCGATTTCGGGAATATATTGGATCGCACTACCACCTGTGCCAATCGATGCTACATTTTTCTCATTTAAATTATATTGGTGATTCCATTGTGACGAGTGGAAAACTTCACCTTTGAACTTTTCAATGCCTTTAATTTTTGGAATCTGTGGGACATGCAAAGGACCTGAAGCAAAAATAACAAATTGTGCCTCAATTTTTTGTCCATTTTTTAGCACTAAATGCCAATGACATTGTTGTTCATCGTAGCGTGTTGAAATGACTTCTTGATTAAATTGGATGTATTTTTTTAGCTGATATTCTTTTATCAGGTCTTGGATATAATCAAAAATCTCAGGCGCTTCAGCATAACGTTTTGACCAGTCTTTCTTCGGTGCAAATGAGAGCGAATACATGTGTGATTGTACATCACAAGCAGCTCCCGGATATTGATTTTCACGCCATGTACCACCGACATCATCGGCTTTTTCTAGAATGATAAAATCATGAATATTGGCTTGTAGTAAACGAATAGCCATCGCTAAACCACCAAAGCCTGCGCCAATGATCGCAATTTGTGTGGATTGGGTTGGTTGTTGATGATTGATCGTGTTTTTTGCACACATTTTTTAAATCCAGTTTTTTTGATTTTGTTTAGGTTAATGAAATTTTTTAGACAGTAATATGATTATAGCAACAGAAAAATTGATCAATTCGGCAATTTTCAAATCAGTAATAGTGTAGTAAAAAATAGCCAGTAAAAAATATTGTAATGAAGATGAAAAGATCGATACTTGGTTTGATGTACTTAATTCAGGGCATGCGTAATGCAGGTATTGATGTGGATGCACGTCTTGCGAGTATTGGTATCCAGTCTGATGCCCTTGAGCCCAGTTCAATTATTCATCCGAGTTTAGAATGGGATATTCAAAAAGTCATTGGGCAAGGCGTTAAGCCTGAAACTGGGGTATTTATTGGACAGCACTATGCTTTAGCGGGTTATGGTCCTTTGCTCATGTTGTTGGTGACGTGTCAGACGGTTGGTGATGCAATCAAAAATGGTATTCATTTTCAAGGTTTAACACATTTATATGGCGTTTTAAATTTGATAGAAAACCAATATCAAGTTGCTTTAAGCTATCAACCTATTGATCTCACGACTGATATGGGATTGTTACGGGCACAATGTGAAATTTCAGGAACATATAAGTTTTTACAAGATATTTATAAAATGATGGGTTTGCCTACTCCAGATATACGTATTGAGTTACCTTTTGCTCAACCTAAAGATGCTGAAACTTTGAAACAGTTTCAGGATTATTATGGTGCGGACTTACACTTTGGTGGTAAGGCGGCTGCATTTTGGTTAGATAAATATGTACTCGATGTTAAAATTCCATCTGCGGATCAGATGACCAATCGTATTTATGAGGTTAAATGTGTTGAAGAGATTCAGCGTTTAAGTGATGTTGAAAATGAGACACCTGTATTGATTCAACGTGTAAAGGATTATTTAGAGTTACAACAAGGTGTAATGCCGACAATGGCAGAAACAGCACAGGCATTGAATTTGCCAGAACGAACATTACGCCACCAATTACAACAACTCAATACGAGTTATAAGGTGATTCGAGAGCAATTAATTAAGCATAAGGCATTGCGTCTGATTGAATATAAAGAATATTCAATTGAGATGATTGCTGAGTTATTGGGATATTCTGAACCTGCGGCATTTAATCATGCATTTAAACGTTGGTTTGGGCAAAGCCCACGCCAATATGGCAAATAAAACAATTTTCGGTATAGCAAAGATAAATTAATGAGAAAGTCTTATTTATCAGCTTGTAATTTTCGCTATACTTCCATCAGCCTCTAAAAGTATTCGTAATATGTTAGACAGAAAATCAGCACATAGCACCGCATTTACACCCGTATCTCCTGCTGAGCGTTATGCTCAAGCTTTGTCATCTGGGCAATTTTTACCCGATGAAGCACAGGCGCAAGCAGTGCATGAGCTAGATCGTGTTTGGCAAGAACTTATTCAACGTTATAAAGCTTCTAAAAAAGCATTTCGTCGTTTTCGCCGCCAGACCTCACCTAAAGGTGTCTATATGTGGGGTGGTGTAGGGCGTGGAAAAACGTGGTTGATGGATCAATTCTATGAGTCAATTCCATTTCGCCGTAAAACCCGTATGCATTTTCATCACTTTATGCAGTATGTGCATAAAGAGTTAAATAAGCTTTCAGGTCAACGTAATCCACTTGATTTGGTCGCAGATCAAATTTATAAAGATGCTGTAGTGATTTGTTTTGATGAATTTTTTGTGTCAAACGTTACAGATGCAATGATTCTTAGTGATTTATTTCAAAAACTATTTACACGCGGTATTACGCTGATTGCAACATCAAATATTGCACCCGATGGTTTATATAAAAATGGTATTCATCGTGATCGTTTTCTGCCAACCATTGAAATGGTCAAGAAAAACTGTGTGATTTTAAATGTCGATGCAGGTGTAGACTATCGTTTACGTGTATTAAAACAAGCACAATTGTTTAAGTCACCTTTAAATGATGAAAATACGGCATGGATGGCTGAGCGCTTTAATGCTTTAGTCTTGTCACAATCGGTGTCTAAAAGTTCGATCATCATCAATAATCGTGAGGTTGAAACGCTAGGGCATACTGAAGATGTATTGTGGTGTGAGTTTCGTGAATTATGTATGAAGCCGCGTAGTCCATCTGACTTTATTGAAATTGCCAATATTTATAATACGGTTTTAGTCAGCAATGTCCCGCATTTGGATGATTTGTTGTCAGAAGGAACGCGTCGTTTTATTTATTTGGTCGATGAGTTTTATGATCGTGGAGTGAAATTATTACTGACTTCAGCAGATTCGATCATTGAGATTTATGAGGGTGAAAAATTAGCATTTGAAATTGAACGTACTCGTTCACGTTTGTTAGAAATGCAATCAGATGAATATTTACAGTCTGAACATCGCCAGATTCAAGGCAAAGAATTACAAGTGGAATAAGTACGTTATATCTTATTCAGCACTCGTCAGAGTGCTTTTTTTTGTTCAATGAAACAGATTGTTCACAAGCTTTTATCGACATTGTGTATTTTTCATGGCTTAATCGGGGGATGAAAAAAGTATATTGACATTAAAATGATCAAATAAATGACCTTTTCGGCACTTAAGTCTAATTTCGACATTTTAAAAACTTTATACACTGTGGAAAGAGTATTCAAATTGTTGATGTTATTCACTTCTTGAACTGTATTTAATTGCATGATATCGGTATGTATTCAATTTAAAATGCTTACTATTTAGGAATGTGATATTACTATTCAGCAAGGTATAAATCGGTATACTAAGAATCTCTTGTTATAAAAAGTAGCAATATCAGGAAAGACAATGACTGCACGTATTCAAAAAGGCAAGTTAGCGATTGCTAAAGAACTCTACGATTTTATTGAAAATGAAGCTTTACCAGGCTCAGGTCTAGACAGCGAAAAATACTGGAAAGATTTCGAGCAAGTTGTTGTCGATCTTAGTCCAAAAAATAAAGCATTATTGGCTAAGCGTGATGACATTCAAGCTAAAATTGATGAATGGCACCGCAACAATAAATTTGAACTAGAAGCTTACAAAGCTTTCTTGACTGAAATTGGCTACTTATTACCAGAAGTAGAAGATTTTCAAATCACGACAGAAAATGTTGACGAAGAAATTGCATTATTGGCAGGCGCACAATTGGTTGTACCTGTGCGTAATGCACGTTACTGCTTAAACGCTGCGAATGCACGTTGGGGCTCACTCTATGACGCACTTTACGGTTTTGACGTGATTCCAGAAGATGGTGGCGCGGAAAAAGGTAAAGGTGGCTATAACCCAGTTCGTGGTGAAAAGGTTATTGCATTTGCTAAAAATTTCTTAAATGAAACTTTCCCATTGGCAAATGGTTCTCATGCTGATGCAACTAAATATGCTGTTGATGGCAAAAAATTAGCTGTAACACTTAAAGATGGTTCGACTACAACATTAGCGAAAGAATCTCAATTTGTGGGTTTTAATGGTGATGAAGCTGCACCAAATGAAATTGTACTTTTAAATAATGGCTTACACGTTATTATTGAAGTAGATGCAACAAGCCCAATTGGTAAAACTGATGCGGCAGGCGTAAAAGACCTAGTGCTTGAAGCTGCTGTAACGACAATTCAAGACCTAGAAGACTCAATTGCTGCAGTTGACGCTGAAGAGAAAGTTGAAGGTTATCGTAACTGGTTAGGCTTAATGAAAGGTACACTTTCAGAGTCTATCGAGAAAAATGGTAAAACAATTACGCGTACTTTGAATAAAGACCGTACTCATAAAAACTTGATCGGTGGTGAAACAACGCTTCATGGTCGTTCATTGATGTTACTTCGTAACGTAGGTCACTTAATGACAAATCCAGCGATCCTAGTAGATGGTGCTGAAATCTACGAAGGTATCATGGATGCATTGATTACGCCGTTGCTTACTTTTGCAGACATCAAAGGTCAAAACGAAAACAAAAACTCTCGCAAAGGTTCGATGTATATCGTTAAACCAAAAATGCACGGTCCTGAAGAAGTTGCATTTGCAGTTGAATTGTTTGAACGTGCTGAACAAGCACTAGGTTTACCTGCGAAAACCTTAAAAATCGGGATTATGGATGAAGAGCGTCGTACGTCTGTAAACTTGAAGAACTGTATTGCACAAGCAAAAGATCGTACGATCTTTATTAATACAGGCTTCATGGATCGTACAGGTGATGAAATCCATACCTTCATGGAAGCAGGTCCATTCGTTCGTAAAGGTGAAGTGAAAGGTCAAATTTGGTTCCCAGCGTACGAAAACCGTAACGTGATGATTGGTTTGCAAACGGGTTTACGTGGTAAAGCACAAATTGGTAAAGGCATGTGGCCAAAACCAGACATGCTTTTAGACATGTATAAAACTAAGATTGAACATCCTGAAGCGGGCGCAAGCTGTGCATGGGTTCCATCTCCATCGGGTGCAGTAATTCATGCAATCCATTATCACCAATGTAATGTGTCTGTACGCCAGCAAGAATTGTTGAAAACAGAAGCGTTGCCATTAGATGATTTGTTAACTCCTCCTTTAGCGACAGATACCAACTGGACTGAAGAAGAGAAAACCAAAGAACTTGAAAATAACTTACAAGGTATCTTGGGTTATGTTGTTCGTTGGGTTGACTTAGGTGTGGGTTGTTCGAAAGTTCTTGACATCAATAACGTTGGTTTGATGGAAGACCGTGCGACACTGCGTATTTCTTCTCAGCACGTTGCGAACTGGTTACGTCACGGTATTGTGACCAAAGAGCAGGTTGAAGAAGTATTTAAGCGTATGGCGAAGATTGTGGATGAGCAAAATGCAAACGATCCACTGTACACACCAATGGCGCCAAGTTTTGATGGCTTTGCTTATCAAGCCGCTTATGACTTAGTGTTCAAAGGTGCTGAGCAACCATCTGGTTATACAGAGCCATTGCTTCATGCTTACCGTTTAAAATTGAAAGGCTATACAGGTGACTAATCTGTAAGCGATTAAAAACCCTGACTTGTCAGGGTTTTTTTATTTGAGCGTATTAAAATGCTGATCGCTTAGATTAAGAACATATAGAAATTTATTTAACCATACCCAGTATTGCGGTTTGTGTTTTGCATACTTTGGTGGCTTCTTCTTTACCCATTTTATTTACTTCATCTTCAAAAGCCTTTTTCTGATTATTAATTGCTTCTTCAGGAATACCACTGGTTTTGGCCATTTTTTCAATCTGTTGCCATGATTCTTCACATTCTTTTGGCATTTTATTGCTGCTACAGGCGCTCAAAAGTAAACTGCTGATCGTTAGGGCAAAATAGATTTTTTTCATTGTTTTAGCTCGATTTTGTAAAATGATATAAAATTTAAATGATGATGTAATAAATCAAAAGAATTATTCAACACATTAACATAATGAAAAAAGAGCTGTAAATGACAGGTATTAAAAAAGGCATTCATTTTGAATGCCTTTTTGTGTCATCCATGACTATTGAATCGGTGGATGTTGAAGTTCATTTAGCTCTTTACGACTAAAGCCTCGCGAGATGAGAACTTTCTTAATGCCAAGCATCGTATCTTCGTCTTTCGCTTGAGATAAAGCCAAAAGAAGCTGATCATTGGATTTACAAGAGCAATCATTTTCCACGCAAGCAATCTGATTTTTATGCTCATTTTGCTGCGCATCTTTTGTAAACAGCTTTTGCCAAAAACTCATAGAGCCTTCTAATGCAACCAAACATAGCTTGAAATATAGTGGGTTTAAAATAAAATACAAGCTATGCGAAGGTCGAGCTTGAATAAAAAACATGAATTTTAACGATTATAAAGTAAAAATTTAACGGAATGATGACAGGTTTTTTTGCATTAAAAAATTAAGCCATTGATAAGCAATATAAATATTCGTGTTTATAAAATAGGCTACATGCGTGTAGCCTAAGTTACCATTGAAATAAGTTGTTTAAATTTTTTCTAGCAATACGCCTGATTCAATATGATGTGTGTATGGAAATTGGTCAAATAAGGCGAATTTTTGGATTTTATGGGTTTGACTTAAGATTTCTAAATTTTCAAATAACGTGTCAGGGTTACATGAAATATAAAGAATACGCTCAAAACCCTGTATTAATTTTAAGGTGTCTAGGTCGATCCCTGCACGTGGTGGGTCGACAAAAACAGTGTCAAAGTCATAACTTGAAATATCGATTTCAGCTTCTTGTAAGCGACGGAATTCACGTTCACCTTGATAAGCTTGGGTAAATTCTTCTGCAGACAAACGCGCAACTTGGATATTATTAATTTGATTTTGTTCAATATTCCACTGTGCAGCATAAACGGAAGACTTTGCCAGTTCTGTTGCGAGTACACGGCGGAAACGTAAAGAAAGGGGAAGGGTAAAATTGCCATTACCACAATACAGTTCGAGCAAATCACGTTCAGACTGTCGAGCTGCATCACATGCCCACTCCAACATGTCTTGGCAAACATGTGCATTGGGTTGGGTAAAACTGCTTTCGATTTGCTTATATTTAAATTTACGTTCAAATAATTGCAATTCTTCAACTACAAATTCATCGCTGAGGACAATTTTTTGACCACGGCTGCGACCAATAATTTTAATATTGAGTTTTTCTGCCAGTTGTTTGGCTAAAGCTTCCCATTCTTCATTGAGTGGGGCACGATACACTAGAGACACAAGCATTTCGCCATTTAAAGTTGCAAGGAAATGCACTTCAAATAAACGTTTAGACAAGATGTCGCTGCTTTTTAATTCAGCCAATAAAATGGGCATTAGCGTGTTAATGCTTTGGTCTGCAATCGGAAATTCATCAATGCGAATCACCTTTTTTTGCTGATCTGCATCACGTTCAAACATGGCATAGAACATATCATCTTCGGTATGCCAAATTCGGAATTCTGCACGCATACGAAAGTTTTGTTCAGGAGAAGCAAAAACTTCTAATTCTGGTGGATTGAATTTGCTAAATTGATTGCGAATACGCTCAATTTTGGCATCGAGCTGAAGCTGATAAGTGGAAGTCATATAAATTCGAAAAGACAAGTTTAAAGCAGTGAGAATGGTAACAAAGTTTAGTCAAATTAGCTGCAATAAACTGCGATTCAAAATCAGTAAACACTATCTTTTTGTTAAATGTTCAACTATATAGTCGATAAATACTCGTACAGCAGGCAATAAGCCACGGCGAGAAGGATAAACGGCATGAAAAATCCCTTGTGGTACTTTCCAATTAGGTAAAACTCTTACTAATTGTCCTGTTGCCACATAGTCCTCGACCATAGAATCAGGCAAAAGTACGACACCACAATTTTGACTGGCAAGTTTTGCGAGCATCAGTAGATCAGAACCCATGATGACAGGGTTGATCTTCACTTTCTTCTGATGGCCTTCTTCATCATGCAATACGATTTGTTGGTCAATATGTTCATCCATCATACTTAAAGTACGATGTTCAGATAAATCTTCAGGTTTTTTTAACAGACCAAACTCATTTAAATAGGCTTGGCTTGCGAATAAATGCTGTTCAATCTGTTCAAATTTTCGTAATACTAAATTTGGATCATCATCAAGATTGTCACGTACACGTAAAGCGAGATCAATGCCTTCATTGATAATATCGACACGGCGATTGCTGACTAAAAGTTGTACCTTAATCTCGGGATAATTTTTTAAAAAATTTGGTAAAATGCGGGCAATCTCATTTTGTGCAATGGAAACGGGAACACTCACTTTAATTAAACCGCGAGGCTGTTCACTGAGATGATCGACTAAATCATGTGCTGATTGTGCCGCATTCATCATCACTTGGGCATAACGGTAAATATTCATACCAATTTCAGTCACAGCAAAATGTCGAGAACTGCGTTGAATTAAGCGTACATTTAAGCTTTCTTCTAGGTTATAGACACGGCGGCTGAGTTTTGATTTAGGAATATCTGTTGCCCGTTCTGCTGCACTAAATCCACCATGTTCAACAACCAAGGCAAAACAGTAAAAATCATCTAAATCAGAGAGCATTAATGATTCCAAAAATATGAGAATGATGTATTTTAAAAATAATGAGTGATTACATGTCAATGCATAAAATATGTAGGAATTGTCGTTTCATTTTAAAATATGAATGTTGACCTACAGATTCTACACTATAAAAATGTATGGATTACAACATTTCAGAACGCAATATAGCATGAACCTTCTTATATTCTTCTAAGCGCTGTAAATCTTTTTCACTTGGATGTGGAATACTTGATAAATCCATATTGTCGTTAATATCCGCGAGTTTAACTGCACAGGCAATCGGATTTTGATGAGCGCGATATGCAGCATCAATACGGCTTTCACCTGATTTTTTGGTTAAAGCAAGAATGGCATCAATAATTTCTTGCTCAAATCCCAAAGAGATTAAATCGACGAGGGTTGTATCGGTATCCTCTAAAATATCGTGCAATACCGCGACGATTTGTTGTTGTGGTGTTTTAACTTTGAGCATCAAACGCAATGGGTGGAAAATATACGGTTGATTCCCTTTGTCGACTTGTCCTGCATGTTTTTTTGCAGCGAAAGCAATGGCTTTTTCGATGGTTGACATAAAATCCTTTTGTTGATCGATCATGTAGGCGCTGTGATTGGAAAGTGATAAATTGATGTGATCAATATTTCGAACTCGCGAAAAAATCGTTTAAACTAGCGTTTTATTTTGTGCTGAAAAAGATGGCTTTTCAACTGATTGAGCTCAATAATCCTGAGCAAAATGTAACATGTCCTTATTGCCAACATGCCGTTTTGGATTGGTCGCAAGAACAATATATTCAACCCTGTGAACATACTTTATTTATTGCGATGGATTTAGGCTTTGAATTTATCTCAGATTGCTTTGAGCAAAGTATGTCACGCACTGTAGATGAAATCCATGCCAATGATGAGCAAGGCATTCAGATTTTTGCTGAAATTTCACAAGCAACTTATGCTGATTATCAAATGTTTAAAATGGATTTAGGGGTAGAAGGTTTATATCGCTATATTGGCTTTAGCCCAAATGCTGTAATTTAATATTTAAATCAGTTGAAATATGCAACAAAATATTCAAATCTGAAATCTAAGTGATTATAGATATAGAATATTTTGTTGCACACGATAGGACTATTTCGTTTGTGTTTGCGCAGCCTCTTGTACTAACCATTCTACAAATTTAGCGATTAAAGGACTTTGATGTTGTGCTGAGTAGACAAAATAATAGCAACGTACGCCTTTTAATTGAATTTTCGATGCAATAATTAACTCACCAGAGCTAAGTTCTTTTTCTAACAAGGTTTGGGGAATGAGGGCAACACCCATGCCATGTGTTGCAGCCACTGCGAGCATAGAAAAAAGCTCATGCCGTTGTCCATGTTGAGCATGGGGATGGTCATAGCCCGATACATCGAACCATTCTTTCCAAATGTTTGGACGTGTGGTTTGTTGCAGCAAAGGTAGACTGGCTATTTGTGCCGCACTCAGAGAAATATCAGTGATTTTTGTTGCTTGAAGTTCAGGAAAATACTTATAAATTAAACTTGGTGAACATACAGGTACAACTTCTTCTTTAAGCAAATAATGTGCTTTGGTATCAGGCCAATTTTCAACTTGTTGCGCCGTGCCTGTATAAATTGCGGCATCAAAAATATGTTCACTAAATAAAAAAGGTTTGGTACTGGTTTCTAAATGGATGGTAATTTCAGGATGAATCTCATTAAATTTATATAGTCGCGGCAATAGCCAACGTGTTGCAAAAGTGGGGACAACACCTAATTTGAGTGTGCCTCCTAGACCTTTATGTGAGATTAAATCTAAAGTGCTTTGTTCAATTGCGAGTAAATGAGATTTGATCGTTTGATAATATTGTGCACCTGCATGCGTGAGTGCGACACCATGGCGGGTACGGTTAAACAACGCCAAGCCTAAATAGTCTTCTAAATGTTGGATTTGTCTTGAAACGGCACTTTGAGTGAGGTGCAGCTCTTGTGCTGCAAAGGTATAACTTAAATGTTTTGCAGCAGCTTCGAAGCAGAGTAGTGCTTGTAATGATGGAATCATTCTACGCATAACCATTTCCATGCTTTTTATTTAAATAATAGATTGAAAATGCAATACAATTTAAGATAAATGCATTATCTACATATTTTGATATAGATCAATATTGTGATGAAATTCACTGTGAATCGATTGAATCTTGTGATTTATAAAAACATAAGTTATGCGAAAATGGAATATCTAGATGCAAATTAATCGTTTGAAAGAAATTTAAATTGGACATAGCATCAGATAGAAGCCAAACATATTATTTGCAGAGGACGCAATGAATCAAATGTTAAATTCAACTAAGAAATCACATGCACAATTTAATTGGCAAGACCCGTTTTTGATCGAGCAACAATTAACATCAGAAGAACGTATGATTCGAGATGCAGCACAAGCCTATGCTCAAGACAAATTGATGCCACGTGTTTTACAACAGTTTCGTCATGAGCAAACGGATGCATCTATTTTTCGTGAAATGGGGGAATTAGGGCTATTGGGACCGACGATTCCTGAACAATACGGTGGTGCAGGCTTAAATTATGTGAGTTATGGTCTGATCGCACGTGAAATTGAACGTGTGGATTCAGGTTATCGTTCAATGGCGAGTGTGCAGAGCTCATTGGTCATGGTACCGATCAATGAATTTGGTTCAGAACAGCAAAAACAAAAGTACCTACCTAAACTGGCAACAGGGGAATACATCGGCTGTTTTGGCTTAACTGAACCTGATCATGGCTCTGATCCCGGGAGTATGATTACACGTGCCAAAAAAGTGGATGGTGGTTATCGTTTAACAGGCACAAAAATGTGGATCACCAATAGCCCAATCGCAGACGTATTTGTGGTGTGGGCAAAAGAAGTGTCTGCTGAGGGCAATGTAGGCGAGATTCGAGGCTTTATTCTTGAAAAAGGATGGGAAGGGCTTTCAGTACCTGCAATACACGGCAAAGTTGGTTTACGTGCTTCGATCACGGGTGAAATTGTGATGGATAATGTCTTTGTTCCTGAAGAAAATGCCTTCCCTGAAATTCGAGGTTTACGTGGTCCATTTACCTGTTTGAATAGTGCACGTTATGGGATTGCTTGGGGAGCAATGGGTGCAGCAGAGTTTTGTTGGCATGCAGCACACCAATACACCATGGACCGTAAACAGTTTGGTCGTCCATTGGCAGCGAATCAATTGATTCAAAAAAAATTAGCAGATATGCAAACTGAAATTGCACTTGGTTTGCAAATTGCATTGCGTTTTGGTCGTATGAAAGATGAGGGGATTGCATCAGTTGAAGGGACGTCATTGATTAAGCGTAATAACTGCGGTAAAGCACTGGATATTGCCCGTGTCGCACGTGACATGATGGGGGCAAATGGTATCAGTGATGAGTTTGGTGTCGCACGCCATTTGGTTAATCTTGAAGTGGTCAATACCTATGAAGGTACGCACGATGTACATGCACTCATTTTAGGCCGCGCGCAAACGGGTATTGCTGCATTTTGTAATTAAATCTATTTAAATCAAATTTTTAAAATTCTTTAGGGTGTTCCTCATTGAGCATCCTTAGAGCGCCTATGCCTGAAAAAAGGTCAATATAGAAAAACATAAAGGATTCATCGTGAATAACCTCTTGAGAATCTACAGATGTAACAGTCTAAATTTTGAATATAAATAGAATAAAAAATGACAAAGATTTAGGTCGATGTAGAGCAACGGAATTGCGATGACTCATTTGGGAAAATGAGGTAAAGGAATGAATAAAGATTTAAATACTGAGTCCAATGTACTCAGTTATAAACTACCATCGAATGTAGGCACAACCCATAAGATTCATCGTGGCACATGGAAGTTGGCATTTATTTTTGCTTTTGTGTCTCTCGTGATTGATGGTGTGGATATCATGCTGTTGTCGTTCAGTTTAACCAGTTTAAAAGCTGAGTTTGGTTTAACGACATTTCAAGCGGGTATGTTAGGCAGTGCATCGCTAGCAGGGATGGCTTTAGGTGGTATTTCTGGTGGTTGGGCATGTGATAAATTTGGTCGTGTAAGGACGATTGCATGGTCGGTGGTTTTCTTTTCAATCATGACGTGTATTTTGGGAATAACACAAAGTTATGAACAGTTTATGGTGTTGCGTTTTATTGGAGCATTTGGCTTAGGTTCATTATACATGGCGTGTAATACCCTGATGGCTGAGTATGTTCCCACCAAATATAGAACCACGGTTTTAGGTACCTTACAAACAGGTCAAACTGTAGGTTATATCGTGGCAACCTTGATGGCAGGGGCAATTATTCCTGAACATGGTTGGCGGATGTTGTTTTATGTGACCATTATTCCAGCAGGATTTGCTTTGATTTTCATGCGCTTTGTGCCTGAGCCAGCAACATGGCAAGAAGCGAAGATTAAACAGGCACAAGGAGTTGACTTACAACTTACTCAGTCTGTGAATGTTCAGCAGTCACAAGTTAAAAGTGAAAGTATTTACAAGCGTATATTTGGCAATATGCAGCACCGCAAAATGTTTTTATTTTGGATGATGACAGCTGCATTTTTACAATTTGGTTATTACGGGGTCAATAACTGGATGCCGACCTATCTTGAAACTGAATTGCACATGAATTTCAAATCATTGACTGGTTATATGGTGGGTGCTTATACCGCGATGATTTTAGGGAAAATATTAGCAGGTTATGCAGCAGATAAATTAGGACGAAAAGTAACATTTGTCTTTGGTACAGTCGCGACAGCCGCATTTTTCCCCGTGATTATTTTCTTTAATACGCCAGATAATATTGCTTATTTATTGGTTACTTTTGGATTTTTATACGGTATTCCATACGGTGTAAATGCAACCTATATGGCAGAATCATTCTCGACAGATGTACGAGGTACTGCAATTGGTGGTGCTTACAATATGGGACGTTTAGGTGCAGCAATTGCGCCAGCAACGATTGGCATGATCGCAGCAGGCGGTTCATTCACTATGGCATTTATTGTGATGGGCACGGCATATTTTATTGCAGGTGTGATCCCCGCTTTATTTATTTGTGAGCGTCAGTATGACCCACAACAATCAAGTTTGGTGTCCACTGAACAGTCTGAATGTGTTGAGCATAATACTGTAAACAATCAAGCATTAAAAACAACGAAAAAAACCAATCAAGTCGTAACTTAAAATATGAGCAGTCAGGGCAATAAAATGCCCTTGTCTAAGAGGAATAAAAAGTGGGTGCATTACAAGGAATTCGAGTTTTAGATTTAAGCCGAGTTTTAGCCGGACCTTGGTGTGGGCAAATTTTGGCAGATTTGGGCGCAGAAGTTATCAAGATTGAGCGACCAAAAGTAGGGGATGACACCCGAATGTGGGGACCCCCTTGGATGTTAGATCAAGATGGACAAGTAACCAAAGAGTCGGGTTATTACCAATGTGCAAATCGTAACAAATTGTCGGTTGCTGTGGATATTTCTTCTGCGGAAGGTCAAAAAATTATTCAGGAAATTGTGAAAACAGCCGATGTGCTCATTGAAAATTTTAAGGCAGGTTCTTTGCTCAAATACGGTTTAGACTACGAGACATTAAGTCAAATCAATCCAAAATTGGTCTATTGTTCGATCACAGGTTTTGGGCAAGATGGTCCACGTGCTGAAGAGCCTGGTTATGATTTTATTATCCAAGGTATGTCAGGGTTGATGAGCATTACAGGAGAAAAAGACGGAGAGCGAGGTGCAAGCTCACAAAAAGTAGGTGTGGCTGTGGTCGATTTACAGACTGGTTTGTATTCAACTATTGCGATCCAAGCGGCGTTATTATCTCGTCATCAAACAGGAAAGGGACAGCATATTGATATGTCATTACTTGATGTTCAGGTTGCGGCTTTAGCCAATCAAGGCATGAACTATTTAACTTCAGGTGTTGTACCCAAACGTATGGGCAATAGTCATCCAAATATTGTGCCTTATCAAACATTTCAGGCGCAAGATAGAGCATTTATTATTGCATGTGGGAATGATAAACAATTCAAAGATCTGTGTATTGCGATTGGTAAACCTGAGTTATTAGACAATCCAAACTATGTTCGCAATCAAGACCGTGTGAAAAATCGTGCTGAATTAATTGCTCTATTGGAAGAGTATTTTCTAAGCAATACTGCCAAGCATTGGGTTGATGCCATTCATGCGCTGAAAGTTCCTGTTGGGGTAATTAATTCAATTGCGGATGCGCTAGATGAGCCGCAAATTCGACATCGCAAGATGGTGGTTAATATTCCACATGCTTTTAATCCGAATTTTAAAGTCATCGCATCGCCTATCAAAATGTCAGGTACACCTATCCAATATCATCGAGCCCCCCCGCGTCTAGGAGAACATACCCAACATGTTTTACAAGAATTTTATTCTAAAGAATACCTAAATAATTTGTGTGAACAAGGCATTATTGAAAATGGATAAATAGGGATGAAATCCCCATATTTGTGTGATGTCAGACACATCATTATTAAAGTTAACTTTGCAAAGCACACGTAATCTGTTGAAATACGGTCATACGAATATCATGATTGTGTTTTAGATTATGTGTGCAAATTATAAACCAGCAACTTTAGCGCAAATTGCCGATTTAAATTTACCAGAAATTCCATTTTCATATCCTGAAGAAATATACCCTAGTTTCCAAACGCCGTTATTGTTTAAATCAGCGCTAGGGCTGGAGTGGCGGTTGGTCAATTTTGGTTTGATTCCAAAATGGGCTGAAAGTCGAGATGTTGCAAAACGAACCTATAATGCACGAAATGAAACGCTATTAGAAAAAGCCAGTTTTAGAGAGGCATTGCTCAAATGTAAATTTGGACTGATTCCAGTCACAGAGTTTTATGAGGCGAAGTATATCAATGGAAAAGCGCAGCGTTGGGGCGTAAAACGTAAAGATGGTCAAGCTTTTTTTATTGCCGCATTGTATGAAATCACCAAGATCAATGGAGAGATTATCCGTTCGGCATGTATGCTGACCATGGATGCAATTGATTATTGTTGAATTAAATTATTGATATTTATACTTATGTTTTTGTTTATTGTTATTATTACTCACTATGTTACTCACATTTATTTTTATTGTAAAAAAAGATCGCTGAATGCGACCTTTCTTGATACTTATTTTTATGCATCTAATGTGGAAATATTAGCATTATCCGAATTAACAATACATCCCAAAACATAACTATTTAGCCAATAGTTTTTACGACCATCTTTATAGGGCTGTTGAATACGACCGTCATTAATTCGAGCATATATTTCCTTTTCAGAGATATTCATACGTAGAGCAAACTCAGCAGTAGATACGCGTCTCTCAGTATTGGTTAAATCAATAGTGATATTCATCGAATTTCCTCCTTTACTTCGCCAACCAAATAAACACCAGTTAGTTGCCCATGATCGATCCAAAACTGAATATCATCTAATCCAAAAATTTCAGACAAAAGAATTTTTAACTGATTAACATCTAACGATAATTGGCTTTTACGTGTCACAACTGTTGAAATTTGAGATTTCAGTAAATCTGCTGCAGATGGCAGATCTGATTCAAGATTGCTTAATTTAGGTTCTTTACATGGCACATATCGTTTTATGCCATCAGCAACTTCTTTGAGTTCAACATTGAAGTATTTCTTCTTGAATGACCAAAGTTGGCTGTCAAATTTTTTACGATCGCATTCCAAGATTTCAAGTGCTTCACCTAAAGTCACACCTTCAGGATGAAAGAGAAACATTTCTTCTATACGCTGTAAGAATGTTTTTTCAGGTTTGGTAACTGGTTCATTCAAAGTGGTAACTTTATCTACCGTATTCGTCACTGGTTCAGATTTTTCGGTAACTTTTTCTGTTGTATCGGTTACTGTCTCAACTTTTTTGGTAACTTTTTCCTGCGGCTTATTTACCAATTCAGGTTGAATTTTTTCTTTATTTGCCAAAAAAAATACACCATCTTCGCTTTTAAAATCTGTACCTAGCACAACCTCTTTTACAGTCTTAATGCTTAATTTACAAATAGTCATTAACTGTGAAATAGATAAGCCAAGTGGATCATCTTCTAAAGCTTTTGTAATTTTATCCTTAGCCTGTAAGAATGCCTGATTGTTATTAAAACGCCTTAATTCTGCTGCTGAGTTCATATTACCAACTCCATATTTCGTACTGTATAACCAGTGAGCCGTTAATTACCAAAAATATTTCTAACCAAAAAATTAACCATTGCATACAACTTCCTTGTCTTGGTTGGCCACACTATTTTTAATGTGGCCAAACGTGGTTAGCTTGCGGTTTCTGCACGAATTTCACGTGCAAAAAGTGCGTAGGCATCATCTTCGCCAAAGTGAATATCAATCAAGAAGAATCCATTTGGAGCGACCGGGTTCCATTTTGAAATATCACATTCATCCATCATCTTTTCCCAATCATCACTTGAAACAGAGCTTTCCAAAAAGAAGACTACTGTCTCAATATTGAAATACCGAAGCATCTCATCCCAATCTTTCTTAGATATTGACTCTTCATCTACATGATGTTTGTCTAAATAAGCACAGTAATCAGGATGTGACCAAACGCCCATTTCATCACGAACAATTGCCGCAGGTTTTAATTGATTGATTCCCATCACACAACCTCAACTTCTCAAATGTTCTTCAAATTCAGCACCTAAAGCCATAGCAAGAGCATTGCCATTTAACTCACTAGTGACCAGTCCATACTGTTTTTTAAAGCGGAAATTAAATGCTTTACCATCGGCTAAAATTTTTACCTTATATCCCAATTTTTCTAGCCAAAGTCGAAAGGCCAGAAGGTTTTTAGCTTTGACGACTGTTTTCATTGTTGAGCATCTCCACTAGGTCCATTCTCTAACTCAAATCGACGTGCACGAATGTAGCCCATGAGTTTCGGCTGAATGTCTGGATGACGACTACCAACATCAATTTCTAGTGCATCTAACGTGGTAAGGTCGGGTGCATTTTGGATCTGCACCATCAATGATGGTGGTTGTTCAATAGGTTGAGCATCAACACTCAACTCGCTTAAGCGTTTATGAATTGCCTGTAATAAAGGTTGGCGTTGTTCAGCTGACCATTTATTTGTATATCGAACCAAAGCATTAGCTTCAGCAGGACTTTGTGCTTGACTTGCTCTATTGATTAAATCTGTAAGTTTTGTTTGATATTCACGTTCAGCTTCCGCATTTGCTTCTTTAGCCAAAGCTTTTCTACGAAGTTCAATATGCCCATCAAGATGATTTTTGTGTGTAAATATCAACTTAGGATTGTTGTGAATCTCAGTCGTAATGGCATCCAATTCCTCAGCGCTCATTTGAAAAATTTTGTACGTTAGGTCCTGTTTGATTTCAGCGCTTATGCGAGATTTTTCCTCATCACCACTTAGAGAAAAATCCTCATTTGGTTTGTCTTCTGAAACAGTTACATTTTCTTGGCTTGCAATCTCAATATTGGACTGTGGTGTATACGTTTCAGGATCTAACTCAAGTAATTTGTCTTCAGTTAGTTTGCACAAGTATTGATGCTGTTTACGCTCCAAATGACCATTGGCGAGAAATATTGGGCGCAATGAAAGCACTGCATCTGTCGTGGTGCAATTGGCAATTTGAGTGGTGAACTTTTCAATTATTGCGTTTGCATCCGTCTCTATTGCATCAACATCTTCAACGGTGAAAGCAGGGTTACTTTTTGGTGTTGGTTCCGCTTCAACCACAGGCTCTTTGGCTTTACGTGTACGCTTTTTAATAGGCTTTTTTTCAACAATCTTAGTGGGTACAAGATCAGAAACTTCTTCCGTAGCATGAAATGCATCCATTATTTTGAATAAGTCTTTACGATCATCATCATTTAATTTTGGATCAGCATTAATTTCATCACTGATTTTTTGAATATCTTCAGGTGACTTTGTTTTATAGATTTTAGATTCAATGCAAGCAAAATAGTCATCTGGTGTACCAATGACAATAGTAGGTGTTGGTTTAGGCTCAGCAACAGCTTCAACTTCGATAGGATCTAATGAACCGCCGTTTAAAGTAATGAATGCACGTGCATGCGCAATTGCGTCATCTGCAGTCTTATGTAAAAGCTTTGATGCGATCAAACGTTTTAAATAAGTAGCATTGTCAGTCGTGCTTAAAATTTCAATAGGACGATTTACATCTAAAAGATTAGGTGCGTAATACATGGCAGAATTGATTAAATCATCTGCACCTTGGATACACTCAGGCACTTCTAGATCTAATTGACCAATCGTCATAAAACGAGGTGCAAGGCAAAACTCGTAATCAGCACCAAAGAACACAGTAGCAGGGAACTGACTCAACTCGCCAAAGTCGAGCAGTTGCCCGACTGCACGACACAACACTGCTTGACCAGATGACATTGCTTCAAAAGCTTGTTTAGCGTTTAAAATATCCATTTGTTATCCCTCAGTGGTGCATTGCTTGTTGTGGTGAGTTTTGATTTTGTTGGGTTTGTTTTGTTGGCCAACCCATTTGATCTGCTCGAGCACGACAGGCATTATTAATATGTGTTTCATATTTTGTGCCTTTAAATGTCTTAGCAGCGGTGAGCAAAACACTCTTATCTTCAGTCTTTTGAATTGCAGCTAAGGCAGAGTTATAGATCTGTTGCTGTGTTCGAGTATCCTTGGGTTTTAGTGGGGTAGTTTGTTGTTGAACAGGCTGTTGCATGTTCTGGTTTTGTTGCTGATTAGATTGTTGTGAGCCTTGATTTTGCTCGTACATAGTTGCTTGTTTTTGTTCTTCTGGTAGATCCTCACCAGCGTAGATATAAAGCCCTAAACCGTGTACAGCAATACCTTTAACAAGACAACGCATCATTGCCTTGTTAATATCAACAGCATTAGGGTTAGCAATTGCCTTATTGCTATAGTTCATTACAGGTAAAAACATATACATTGTTTTCCCGTAAACAGTGATATCACAATGAACCATCATTGAACCATCAGGGTAAATAACTGGCTCACGAAAAACCCAATTTGCCTGAGGATCTAGGCGCATTAATTGGTCAACAGCCCAAGCCCACGATAAATAAGACAAGCCATTTTTCTTTTCAATATGTCCAGAAACATTAATAGCTGCGAGCTTTGAGAAATTATTCACGTTTTCAGACGAGTTTTGGTTGTTAGGATTAGTCATTAGTAATTACCTCCTAAGCCACGACGTGCACGTTTCCATTGTTTATATTCAGGAGATGAAAAGTGGCCAAGATTATTCAGTACTTCGTAATAATCAGAATTGGCTTTTGCAGTAGCCGCCTTTGTGAGCATTTTATTTAGCTTTTCTGAAACCTGATTGTCTTGGATCTGATAAAGTGAATTTGGGTATTCACGATATAAATCATAAGTTTGTAAGAAGCCATTTAAAGCAAAATTTTTTTGAGCTTTGGGTTTTAAGACATAGAAAGTAGGTTCTTCAATACCCACACGGTAGCGAGCACCCAAATCGGTTTCACTGTCAAATTGACAAAAGAAAACAGGTTTTTTAAACAATGAGTTTTCCATCAGATCGCCTCCACCAAATGATTTTTCTCAATAAAACCCACGAGCACGTTATTAAAGTTGCGGTGGTCGATCTGGTCGGTGAAGTCGCGATATGGATTGCCTTTTTCATCAAAGACTTTGATTTCGCCGAGTTCTTTAATTTCTACAGCTGTGAAGTCATAACCTGGTACGCCGTTGCTGTCTTTATGTGCTTCATAGCTAAAAGGGAACTTCACAGTAAAGTCATCAAGTTGAATCACCGCATAGCCTGTGCTCATTGATGTGATTTCAACGGTTTGCACAGCATAAGTCGAAGGGATGTATTCAGATGCTAAAGGCGGTTTGTATTCAGTTGCCTTAGGCTCATGAATGAAAGCAGCTACACCAGTTGTGATTAGAGCACTGAGCGCGAATACTTGGAAAAAGCGCTTTGGCTGTACACTGTGTGTAACAGTGGGGTTGATGGAATTTGGTTTTGCATTCATAATCTATCTCGCTTATTTGAGTTGCCCTGAAATCCGCCAAGACCGCAGGGCATTTAATTAATTAATCAAGTTGACTTAGATCAACGCCTGAGATTTCCAAGAATTTTTCATTGTTAAAATTCGGCAGTGCTCGAATCAAATCACGATCTTCTTTTGATGCTTCTGTTACGGATTTTGTAAAAGCTTCTTTGTAGTCGTATTTTTTCAAATAACCACCAGTACATGAAAAACTAGGATTTTCTTGTTTTTCCACATCCGACATTTCAGATTCATTAATCCATTGAGTTAAAGAAAAATATAAACAACCTGGTTTATTTACCTCATCCCACACCGACTTCATGCACGGTTTGTCAAAGACATTAATAATTTCAACTTCTTCTGTATTGAAAAAACCATTGCTGAAATTCGTAGTGTTCCAGTCGCCAGTGTTCCAGTCGCCAGTGTTCCAGTCGCCAGTGTTGCGGTTGCCAGTGTTCCAGTCGCCAGTGTTCCAGTTGCCAGTGTTGTGGTTGCCAGTGTTCCAGTCGCCAGTGTTCCAGTCGCCAGTGTTCCAGTCGCCAGTGTTGCGGTAGCCAGTGTTCCAGTCGCCAGTGTTCCAGTTGCCAGTGTTGTGGTTGCCAGTGTTCCAGTCGCCAGTGTTCCAGTCGCCATCAGTAGGCTTAACATCTGACACGCCTAAGCTAATAGACACTGGTTTTTCTTGAGCTTCAGTCACTTTTCCAGCTTCCTGATTACCCAAAACATAATTTTCCATTGCTTTGGCTTTTTCGATGTTGCCCTCTGCAATGTGTAGTGCTTGTAGACGTAAACTTTGAAGTTCCATTTTTATCTCGGAGAGTGGTTGGTGTGATAAGCATACTTAACAAGTAAAATAAAGTAAAGTTCAATTAACAATTAAATTGTAAAGTGTATTTAATTTTATGCTATAAAAGACAAAAGAAAACCCATCACAAGGATGGGTTAGATGGAGTTTATTAAGATGAAGATTGTTCAGAATCGCAAAGAGTGGCGTTACAACACCGTTATGCAACTGATTGAGGCTCGTAAATTAATAGTGGATGAAGCAGTTGCAGAAGCAAAAGAATTAGAAAAATATGTTTTTCAGGATGATTTTATTGTTGAAATCGATAATGAAAAGCAAAAGCATGCTCTCGAAGGTTTAATCAAGAGCATGGCTTAAATTAATCAAAAACAGTCATACCGCCAGTCATTGGCGGATTATTTTTGCACGACTTTTTAAACTCAGATTCAATATCTTCCATGGCTTGTTGATAGGTTTCAACCCAAAGTTCAGCACTTTGGATGTCAGAATAGACACTGTCTTTATTCTTCATTCTAGCTTTGGTTAGCTCAAGTGCTAGGGCTTCTATAATTTCAGGTTTCATATTTTCTCCGATATTTATGGATGTTTTGAGAACAATGTTGGTGCAGAGTCTCAACTTCATGATATCAGGGAAAGTATGGATTTTTAAAAAGAAAACCCACACTGGGTGGGTTATGGAGTTTATTAAAATGACTAGAACTGAATTTAGGGCGGATATTTATAAAATCTACGTTGCATCAGGTATGCAAGATCATGTACTAATTCAAGAGTATGTAAAAATTGCCGAAGCATTTACTTTTGATCAAAAAGATTTTCAACCAAGTGATCAGAAAGCTCTAATGGAGAAGGTCTCTAATGGTAATACTTAGTCTGATTTTGTAACGATTTTTAGGCACTCATTATAAATCTGCTCCCAGTAGCTAATATCACCAGATTGAATATTTTCTCTCATGTACTGTGAGCCTTTGCATGCAAGACGAGTTTTGATAATTTTATCTGCCATCTCAAGGGCTAGGTGCTTTTCTTCAATTGTTGGCATGTATTTTCTCCACCCGATCAGTAAGCTGCGTCGGGTTCGCAGTTTTAATTATCTGTTTCCTTAGGAAGCATTGGTTGTCCTAACTTTCCTTCTTCACAAAGTTGAACAATCTGCTCATTAGTTAAGACAGGTATGAAATACGTTTCTCCAATATCCTTTGACAAGATTTTTACTTCTTCTGCTGTAAGGACGATCGCCTCATTATTTGCTGCTGCATCATTAATTCGAGTAATAATTTGATTGATTGGTAGTGTTGAGTTGTCCACGTTTTTCTCCAATACTTAACGAAAGTTAATTAAAAAACTTATTTCTCAGAATACTTCTCTAAAAAATCATCGACCCAACCCTGCGCCACTTCAAGGTTAGTAATATCAGCTAGTTTTAGACTGGTACCTTCAGCTTCGTTAAAGCCTTCAACAATAGCCTCAAAGATATTTGCCTCATTAATAACCTCACGCGCCATTTCAGCAGCATCGTAGCTTTGCTTGGCTTTTTTAAGTGAAGCTATTTGCTTGTTAATCCCTTCATCAATTTTCGCCAATGCCAACTTAAACTCTTGACGATTAATAGTTAACGCGGTTTTAGATTTATTGAGTGTTGCAATCATGGTGTTCTCATTTATTTGAAGTTTTTAGTTAAGTTCGTCAAAACTGACGAGCTATATCTCACCATCATATGTGTGGGAAACATACTTCCCAATAATACTTATATGCTCAAGTTGATCCGGTTCAACAATTTCACGCTGATATTGCGGGTTATCACTATCGATAATTAAGGCGCCATCAAATCGGCGAGAAAGTCTTTTAATTTTCAATTCATTACCGTAACGAATAGCATAGACTTTTCCAGATTGAATTTGATCAAGCGTATTAACCGACTTATCAAGCATAACAACACTGCCACTTTTAATGTTTGGTTCCATGCTGTCACCATCAGTATCAACAGTTATTAAGTTTTTTGGGGATACTTTTTTCTTGTGAACCCAGCTTAATAAATGCGCAGACCCCATATCTCTTTGAATTGGCTCATAAGCTGCTAAATAGCCGTTACCTGCTGAAAATTTCACTTCAACATGAGGAATAATTACATAAATATTCGGATCCAAATCATCTGGCGACTCCCACGCAACAACAGGTATACCTTCATTCTGCTGAGCATTCTTAGAAGAATTATGAACATCCTCTAACATTAATGAGCTTAAGCCATTTAACCACCTGTGATTTACACCCAGAAACTTAGCTGCTTTCTCAGCATTATCCTGCTCGAGAGTCTGGACATTCTTATCAATCCATTCAGAAACAGCTGGTCTGCTTACGCCACAATAATCTGCTAGATGGGCTTTAACGAATCTTTTGCCGCTTGATTCCTCATAGTGCTTTATAGCTAAAGCAAATCTTTCCTGAAGGGTGCTCATAATAACTCTACCTTACAAAGTAAAGCTAGCTTAACTTTATTATAATTAAGTGTGCTTGATAATTTAAATAAAGTATGGTTAACTTTGCTTAACATTTTAATTGTTTGGATTTCGGGATGGAAGTTATCATTAAAACTGCAGATGCCATTGCTGCATATGCGGACGCAGCGAACCTTGCTCGCTGTCTGGGTGTATCTAGAGCTGCAATTAGCCAATGGGGAGAATATGTTCCTGAAATTTCGGCTCGAGGTCTTTTGATTCTTAAACCAGATATTCCTCATGTTGTAAACAAACCTGTTTCTTAAAATTTGATGATTGAAGTATCAATTTTTGTTCGTAAAAAATATATGTGAAAGAAAACAAGGATTTCACAATGCAAGAAATTTCACTTAGTCGGGAAGCGCAAACGGCTATTTTTAAAATGATTAACCAAACGCAAGGGATTTCACCAAAAGAAATTGCTCAGGTTACTGGTGACTCACACAACACAATCTGTAATTACGGAAATGTGGGTATGCCTAATCATTTACCGAGTTTAAAGAAACTCGAAGCAATCATGATGTACACACGAAATCCTGAAATTTTAAAAGTGTGGGCACATCAATTGGGTTACGCCTTGGTTCCTGTGGACTGTGATTCAAATAAGCACCATGAGTTGTCAGTTTTTGAAGCAATGATGCAGCACAACATAAAGTCAGGCAAAGCCAATAAAGCAGTTTACGAGGCTTATGAAGATGGCGTTGTGACACCACAAGAATACGAGACTATTCATCAACTCACACAAACATTAATTGAGTTAGCAACAGCTGTTGATCTGGCAGCACTTAAGCAAATGAAGAAATACACATCATGTGTAGACAATGAAAAAGCCTGATCTTGGGAATCAGGCTTTTAGCAATTCAAATACTTGCGGAGATGAATATGAAAACAAATTTAGCACATGAGCCACCTAAGCTGCAAGCGACTTATCGGGAGCGAATGATTGATCAAAAAATCAAGCTTCTTGAAAGTGCCCTTAAAGCGAATATGGAAAATCCAAATTTAGACAATGCTGTTGGTGTTGCCAAAGCACGTTATGACCTTTTTGATTTTTTAAGAGGTGGGGCATGAATACTGCAATGAAAATTGAACCTGTCGATAATATTGACGTTCACCCAAATACAGTCAAGAGGATCGAGCGGCAAGCTATGGCAAAAAAAGAGGATGGTTATACACCTTTGCCGAATTTCGTTTGTGATGAGGGTTATTTAGCTGTGTTAAGTGGTGAAGCTATTAAATGCTTGATATTTCTTAATCGTCATATCAAGGGATTTCACAAAGAAAACAGTGCTTTTAGTGAGGCATTTATTCTGAAATTAACTGGCTTTAAAGATAAGCGTACTGTTCGCAAGGGCATGTCAGATTTAGCTAAATATAATCTTGTAAAAATCACAAAAGATTTGGGTAAATCTACCACTTACCAAGTAACTTTTGAGTCTAGGTTATCAATTGAACTAGTAACATTAAATGATACTAGTGCATCAAAAGCGGTTACATCAAATGTACCTACACTAGTAACATTAAATGATACTGGAACTAGTAGCATCAAATGTCACTCTGTTAAAGAAATAGTAAAAGAAAATATTAAAGAAAGGGGTGCGCAAGAAAATTCAGTCGATGAAGTTTTGGAAATTTGGAAACCAAACTTACAAGATCTCAATTCTTGGCTACAACGTTCAGGATTACCAAAAATCAATCAAGCCCAAGTGGAAGAAATTTTACTTGAAGTAAATCCTTGTTACGAAGATCGTATTCGAGATGGTTTGTTGAACAACACTCAGATGTATTCAAACTTTGTGAAGTGGATTAAGCGTGACACCAAACTCACTGAGAAACTTTTTGAACAGGCTGCTAAATCTCAACCTGTAATCCCTCAAAACTTCACTGAAGACATGGGGGACTGGTAATGTCACATATTCACAATATCCCGATGGAACAGGCTGTTTTAACTGCATTGATGACTGTTGCTGAATCATTTGAAACTGTTGCGAATGATATTGATGTGGATTGTTTCTTTCCTGAACGTCACAAGCAAATTTTCAACGCAATTCAAGAATTGGCACATGAAAACAAGCCATATGATTTGGTGATGGTTGAGCAGCAACTTAACCAAAAAAATGTAATCCATTTGATCGGTGGCTCTGAATACCTATTTCAAATGACCAGCGAAGCGCCTTCAAGTTTTTACAATCTTGAAACCTATGTTGCTGAACTTAGTAAATTTAAGGCACATCGTGAGGTTGAGAAGATCGGGCATAGTATTTCAGAGATTGCCAAAGATTTAACAATCTCTGATGTGCATATTGCAGCAGAGACCATTCTTGATGGATCAACAGCAAGTGAAAAAGCTGAGAAATCAAGTTTTACTTTTGAGGAAGCTTTGATTTTGTCGGGTAAGCAACTGATCGAAAAAGCAGAAGCAAAGGCAAGCAAAACATTCTCAGGTGTGCAGTTCAATTTGAAATCTGTTGATGATTTGGTGGGTACGATTCAGAAAGGTCATTTTTGTGTCATTGGTGGCAGACCAGGATCAGGTAAATCTACTTTGGCTCAAATGCTGACGATCCAAACAGCGTTGCGCTATCAAGAATCGGTCTTAGTGGTATCGGCTGAGATGGACGTTGAGACGTTCACAAATCGCTGTATTTCGGCTTTAACCAGTATTCCGTACGACAACATCCATAACGCTGAACTTTACGATGGAATGCTTAAGGATTTCGCAGAAGCACAACATAAATTTAGCAAGTTGAAAATTCATATTGAAGATAAGCAAAAGCCAACGATTGCGGAAATTCATTCTTATGCACGTAAAGCGAGACGTAAATACAAAAAGCTTGGTTGCATCGTAATTGATTACTTACAGCTTGTTCGTGATCCAAGCAAGAAAGATCGCTATCAAGAAGTCAGCTCAATCAGTCGTGATTTAAAAGCATTGGCAAAAGAATTTAATTGCCCAGTGATTGCTTTGGCTCAATTGAATCGTGAATCAGAAAAAGGCAAACGCCCAAAGGCTTCTGACCTAAAAGAATCAGGGCAGATTGAACAAGACGCAGATCAGATCATTTTGGCTCACCCAATCAACGGTGAAGATGAGCTGCCAACTGGTGTGACTGAAATTATTGTGGCTAAAAATCGACATGGCAAGCGTGGCGTAGCGAGAGTTAGGGACCGCTTAGACATTTGCCGTTTTGTGTCAATTGTTGAAGGTGGAATGCAAGGAGACGCAGCGTGAAAAATATTGAACGAATCGTTTGTTGGTTTAGTTGTGGTGCTGCATCTGCTGTTGCAACAAAAATCATGCTTCAACAAGCATCGAAGATTTTTCCAAATGTTCCCGCTGTCATTGCGAATAGTCCGATTCAAGAAGAGCACTCAGACAATAAGCGTTTCTTTGGTGAGTGTCAGCAGTGGTTTGATCAAGAGATTATCAAAATCTTTAATCCGAAATATCCAGAAGGTCAAAACTCAATTTTTGAAGTATTTAAAAAAGGATATTTAAAAGGTGTGAATGGTGCGCCATGCACGACTCAACTGAAACGCATCCCTCGCGGCTCATTTCAAAAAGAGGGTGACTTGCATGTTTTTGGGTACGACTTGGATGAAATTGATCGAGCGCAAGATTTTGAAGAAAGAAACCCATCTTTGAATGTGTATTTCCCGTTAATTGAATCTGATTTAACAAAAGCTGATTGCTTAGCGATGCTTCAAGACGCAGGTATTCGCATTCCAAAAATGTATGAGCTTGGGTACATGAATAATAACTGCATTGGCTGTGTGAAAGGGGGGGCAGGATATTGGAACAAGATTCGTAAAGATTTTCCTGAGACTTTTGAGCGCATGGCAATCGTTGAGCGTGAAATTGGGCATTCAATTTTAAAGAATGAAAACGGTCCTATTTTTCTTGATGAGTTGAATCCAAAAATGGGGCGATACAAAGACGAACCAGATATTGACTGTTCTTTCAGTTGTCAGATTGCGAAAGAAGATAACGACTGGAAAGTATTGAAGTTTAAGGAAGAAGCATGAAACAACTCCTAATTTTAATCGCAGTTTGCGCCCTAGTTTGGGTTAGTGGTCAGTGTGAGAACGTTATGCATGGGGGTGGGGTGTGAGTGAGGCTAAAACTTTTTTTGATAATCAGTTGTATTTGCTTTTGTTTGCTTGTCATGCGACTGAGCCATTTTCAGTCAAAGATGTGCAAGAAGCAGTGTTTGATTTTCATCGTGCAACGGTTCACAAGATGCTTCAAAACTTTGAAAAATGGAACTACTTGGAGCGTGTAACTAAAACACATTACAGGGCAACACAGTACGCAAAAGACATCATGAATGTGAACAAGGATGAGGTGGCGCTATGACAACTATAAACAACCTTATTGATCGGGTTGGTGGCATTGATACGGCAAAATCAATGCTTAAAAGAGCTAAAGCAAAGAATCTAACAAAGATTAGCTATCAAATCATGGTTGGTAATGTGCAGTGCACCACTGGTGTATTTGTTGACGATCTCCGCACCGCCATTGCTCAGTATGACTGCATTGATACATGCAGTGATATTGCTAATCACATCTCGCCACTAACTAAGGTGACTGAAAGATGAATGAATTAAATTATGAAGGGAAAATATTTAAGACTAATAACTATGGGTCTTTGATTGTTACCAAGTATATCAATGGCTCCAAGGTACACATTAAGTTCATTGATACAGGCTATGAAACAGTTGCTGATATGGGGCAGATTAAAAAAGGCAATGTTAAAGATAGATTGGTGGCAACTGTGTGGGGTGTGGGTGTTTTGGGCGATGAGCCTGCTTGCGTTAATGGCAAGACACCAAAGGAATATATGCTATGGGGGTCAATGCTGCAACGTTGTTATGACGATAAATATCACAGTAAGCATCCTACTTACAAAGATTGCTATGTATCTGAAAAATTCAAATATTACCCATATTTTAAAGACTGGTGCTCTGAACAAATTGGCTTCAATCAAACTGGGTGGGATCTGGATAAGGACATACTTGTGAGGGGTAATAAATCTTACAGTGAAGACACTTGTGTATTTGTCCCACAGGAGATCAATAAACTTCTTAATAGGCAAGATAAAAACCAAGATAAATATCCACTTGGGGTTTATTACGACAGTCGTGAGAATAATTTTCAGTCGAAAATTCATAATGGAAAAAAGCCCGTCAGACTTGGTAGATTTAGCACGGCAGAAGAAGCTTTCCAGGCTTATAAGCAAGCCAAAGAGGCTCAAATCAAAGCCGTAGCCAATAAATGGAAAGATCAAATTGACACAAGAGCCTATGAGGCTTTGATGGCTTATCAAGTTGAATCACAGGTTGACCCTAGAAACATTAGCCCAAATACGAAGGTGATCAACCATGGATAAATTAACAATGGCGCATGAAATGGCTTTAAAGATAGCGGAAAGCGGTGTGAGTGTTGATATTTGCGCTGGTCTTGGGTGGCGTTATGCAGACGCAATGCAAGCTGAAGCGGATAAGCGTCAAGGCGGTGTACCTGAGGCGATTTTAAAAGCATCGAATTCGAGCCAATTAGAATGGCAACCTGATTGGGATAAGATTCCTGATGGTTTTGATTGGTGGGCTATGGATAAGAAAGGTAAGGCACATTGCTTTGATAGAGAGCCAGTGATTGATTCGCCAGAATGGGTGGTGGTTGGATCCAATGGTAATTATCAATCATCATTAACTTTCAACTATCAAGACGACTGGCGCGATTCATTAAGAAAACGCCCTGAAATGGAGGTGGAGCGGAATGGATAAACCAAAAACATATAACGAGTGGTTGTCGTCACTTCAGGGTTTTGATGCTATGCGTCATGCAAATTGCTGCCGAATTTCTTATGAAGCAGGGCAGAAATCAAGACAGGCTGAGATTGATCGGCTTGAAGAATGGAATTCAAATCAAGCTCAAAGCATTAAAACTTATCAAAGCGAAGATAAGGATCTAAAAGCTTTGCTTCAAAAATTGATTGATGATGAGTACACAACCATGCGCCCAAGTATGGCTTATGAAATTCAAAAAGCCCTGCGAGGTAAGCATGATTAAGCGTATCCCTTGCGAAGCTGATCTACTCAGCACTGATCTTGAAATTTATGGTAATGCAATAACTCGTTGCCAAAATGCTGCACAGGATTGTCCTGAGGCAGGATATTGCAAATATGGTGAATGCTTTAACCAACTCTCTTATGTTGAATCGGTTGAGCGTTTAGAGGTTATTGAAAAAGAGCTTGAGCATTACAAGAGTAAATGGTCAAAGCTGAATAGTCAGCATTTGCATTTAATCTCATGCTTAAAGCTTGCTGTGAGTGATGCTGTAAAGAATAACAACTCAGAATATGCGTTTGCATATCGTTCATGTTTGACAATGTTGGAGCGAGTGATTTGAGCAGCATATCAACCGCTGAATACAAAGCCAAGTATGCAAAACCACGCCGTAGCAAGCGCCGCATGACAGTGAAAAAAGAACGAGTAGTCAGTGAGGGTGAGGCTACGCTCGCACAGCATTTAAAGTCGTACAACATCGAGTTTCAGGCAGAGTTTCAATTTAATCCTGAACGCAAGTGGAGGGCGGATTTTTATATTGTGGGTAGCAATGTTTTGATCGAGGTTGAAGGTGGGATTTGGAGTAGTGGGAGGCACACAAGAGGGAAAGGCTACATAGCAGATATGGAGAAATACAACTCAGCTACAGCGTTGGGTTATTCAGTGTATCGGTATAGCACTGAGCAGGTGAAAAGCGGTAAGGCGATTGATGAGATTAGACGGTTGGTGGAGTGATGGGTATGAATGCAGCGGTTACGATTATGCAAGCAACGGATTGGAAGAAGTATAGTTTCGAAGAATGGTGTCGTCAGCTTGGTGCTTGGATCAATGGTGATAATGAAACGATGGTGCGAGTTGTAAAGACTATGCCAACAAAACGTATTACGCAGCAGCAGCGTGAAAAGCTACTCGCCATGTATATGAATGATGTAGAGCTAAAGGATCGTTTATGTGTACGCCGTAAGGGTACGTGTTGCGAGTTAGATAGTAATGAGGCGCGTGCGATTCAACGTTTGTTTTTAGATATTCAATCTATTAATGATGAGATTTTGCAAGATTGGCTATCATCTATTTGGTCACATCATGTCTTAGGTAATTCATTACGTGAAATTGCTGTAAGTTCTGACACTACTGTTAATCAAATTCGGCAAGACATAAAGTGCGGTAAGGCATTTATTAGAAGTCGATTCAGCCATTTTAAATTTGAAGATTTTAAAGAAACTTCTTGAGTGTGCGCACGAGATATGGCATATTTCTGTTATAGTGGACGAAGTTTTAAGCAAACCACTGAAGTTTTAGAGCCTCGCATTTGCGGGGTTTTGTTTTGAGTATAAAATTATATGAAAAAAATAATCTTTCTTTTAATGCTTATTCCTTCATTTGCTCATGCAGATTATTGTGAAAAAATTGCTCAACTACATGTACTTACGGGATTTTGGAAAATTGATGGCGTGTCAAAAGAAATAGCGCTAAAAAGAGTAAAAGGTTTAGAAGTTTTATATACGGATATAAAGACGGATAAAAACCTAACGAAAGAGTTCACTGAAATAGTGGAAGATACATATAATGATGATTATTATAAAAGTAATGAACAGGATATTTCACAATATACGTCTAATATGACTTATGAATATGCAGTTTTATTAGCGACTTGTTTGGTTGATAATCCTGAATAAACTTGTAGAAACATAGTTTTAAGGCGCTTAGGCGTCTTTTTTACGCCTATATTTTAAAAGGTGCATGTGCTATTCATGTGTGAATAATTGAGGATTGACTCATGAAAAAGTTAGCTTCGGCAACATGGATTTGTGACGCTGTGTAATCTAATTACATAGCTATAAGCGCAAAGGGTGTGATGCGAAACTAGTCGTATAAATCGGTTTGAATCCAATGTGATTTCGTCACACATTGAGTTAGCCTCAGAGCCTTAAATTGTGGGTGACTCCCCGACCAAAAGAGACTGAAAGACACAAAGCGTATCAATAGCTAACTTTGAGAAGCAGTAGTGTTGAGTAGCGGTAGATCAGTTGCCGAGCTGATCAGTATCGAAATTAAAGGCAGGATGTGGCAGATTGCCATGTCCTTTTTAATACGCCATTAGCTCAGTGGATAGAGCATCCGCCTTCTAAGTGGATGGTCACAGGTTCGAATCCTGTATGGCGTGCCATATTTTTACTCAACATAAATAAGATAAGTAGTTTTGGATAATGTAATAGTTTTGAATAGTGTATTTTTTTATAAAAAACATATACTTGTAACTACATTCTGGCTTGAATAATGTTTGTGAATAGCTTATCGTTTAATCTAATTTTTAATTAGGATTAAGATATGGGATTTCAAACTGAAGTAAAAATGAATCCACCACTAGGAAAGCAGCCTGCGCACTTGATAAGTTATTTTGCAGATAATGTTGCTTTTACGACTTATGTGAAATCTAGTCAAATTACCAATAGGGATGGTGCTATAGACAAGGATGAGGTTACTCAAATCCTTTTAGATAAACACCCAATTGGAACTGAAATACTTTTTTATAGTGTTTCAGATATTGGATTACAAGATGTGCTTTAGTTAAATATATCAACCCTCTTTGGAGGGTTTCTTTTTGCCCACATCAAGGTGACATCATGTACGGGTGATGTAGCACGACAGTATTTAACATCCAAGCAGGCTGTAGGGCTTGACAATTCATTACAGTTAGGCATTGACAGGAATGGTCATAGTGCATATAGTTGTGAATAAGCCTAATATCAAATGATCAATTGGGCTTTTTTATCACTATTATTTGGAGGTATTTATGGCTATGTTCATGAATTATATTAATAAAGATAAAGCTATTGCATCAAATACTTGTGCTTTCGAGGGTTGGGATGGGTAACACCCTAACTTCACAGAATACCAAAAGCAGAATAACGTTTTTTTTAGCGTTATCTGCTTTTTTAATATCTATGTTCTTAATCTCGGATGATGTTTTATCTTACTTAGATTTGGGTGGGTGGAAAATTAGTGATTGGCTAGTTTTTTCGCAACTAATAGTGTTTGCCATTTCGGCTTATATAGCATACACAACAATCCATTCTTCAAAAGAAACATCAAGAGAAAGAGCTACTTTAGATACTATTTTGGATGATAATAAAGATGAGACTATTTTTCATTCAAAGATGGTTGTTCTTAGGTTTAATGAGAATCCTAAACAATATTATGCTTTATTGAGCGATAGTGAGAGTACTAGAGAGCATCTAGCTTCACTCCTGAGTGTTAAGGAAAGTGCCTTAACTAAAAATGAAGCAGAAGTTAGGATGCACTTGTTGAAAGTACTAAATCGTTATGAATTTTATGCTATTGGCATAAATAAAAATCTTTTAGACGAGGAAATGTTTAAAAGAATGTATTGCTCAACAATGCTTAAATTTTGGGGTATTTGCAATGGAGCTGTTTCTGAATTAAGAGAGGCTGCGAAAAAGGATACTTTATTTAAAGAATTCGAGTGTTTAGCTAATCGCTGGAAAGCAAATCCTCTTAAATCAGAAGATATCAAGTAAACCACCTTCGGGTGGTTTATTTTATGGGGTAAAAGTATGGAGACTTCCGAATACACCGCACTTACCAAGAAGCAACCATTAAAGCCTAAATCCAAAACTCGCCCATTACCCAAAGCAACACAAAAATATTTAGAAGCTGAAGAAACCCTATTCCAAGAACTAGAAGAAAATAACATTGGTTATCGAAGAAAATTTCAATTTGAGCCCACGAAAAATTGGCGATTTGATTTCTATATTGTGAAGCTCAATCTTCTTATTGAAATTGTGGGTAGCTCATGGTCAGTGGGCCGTGGTGGTAAGAAGATTGCAAACGCATTTAATAAATATGAACTCGCTGAAAACATGGGTTATACGATTGAACGATTTGAACCACATGCAGTTGAGTCAGGTTCTGTAATTCGTTGGATTAAAGGGAAATTGGAGAGATTTGAAGAAGAGGGAACTCATTTTCAGCAGCTTAAATAATCTACTTTGTTGACACTTGACAACACTAGCGTATAATAATAAGCATTCTCTAAGGATAAGACATGAAAAAACATCCAAATAAGCATATCCGAGAAGCGATTGAATATGCAGTTGAGAATGGATGGGATATTGTTGAAACGGGTAAATCAGGACATGCATTTTGTAGATTAAAATGCATATTGGGGCATACTGAACATCAAATGAGTGTTTGGAGTACGCCGAAAGATCCTGAAACGCATGCTAAACAAATCCTGCGTAAAGTGAAGCAATGTAATGGAGATGAACAATGAATACTTATCATTTTACCATTGTGGTACGTGATGCTCGTTCAGATCTTGCAGATTTAGAAGATCGCTTTTTTGAAGCAGGCTGTGATGACGCATTGCTATGTAGCTACAATGATACAGTTTATTTAGAATTTGATCGTGAAGCTGCTGATGCAGTAACAGCAATACGCTCAGCATTAAATGATATTCGTAAATTAGGCTATCAAGATTTAATTGTTGAAGAGCAAGGTTTTTCTACCTTATCGGAAATGGCAGAACGTGCGAGCTTAAGTCGCCAAGTATTATCACTGTATGCATTAAATAAGCGTGGGGATGGGAATTTCCCAAAACCAATGTATGGACTATCTTCAAAGTCAGCGATGTATTCATGGCCAGAAGTGGCAACTTGGTTATTTAATCAAGGGAAATTAGATAAAGCACATTATGAAGTGGCAAGTGCCTTGGTTTAAAAAGTGAAGTGATTGATTAAAACCCACATTGTATGTGGGTTTTTTATTGGGTGAAATATGCAACAAATCAGACCATTCCCACCAGCTGAATTGATTGATCAGGCTGAGGGAGAAGAAAGCATTCGTATAGCACCCGCTGTAGATCTAAAAGCTTGGGTTGTGGCAAATTTCCTGACTATTGGTGGTGCGTTACATAATCCTGACCATGACCACATTGCTGAGCTACTTCATGACAATGACGAGTTTCTAGCATTTGCTTGGGCATCATCTGCGGCTCAATCTAAAAAACGTATGGTGTTAGGTCAATGTGAAAAGGTGATGTTCAACGTTGGCGGTTGGAAGAAAGCACGACAAGAACAACAGATGCGGGATTGGTTTGGCTTTGTACCGACGTATTTAATTACGATCGATGCGAGTTATTGTGAAAACACCAATGACCGTAATTTTTGCGCGTTATTAGATCATGAGCTTTATCACATTGGTGTAGAACGCGATGAAGATGGTGAAATGCTGTATAGCGATATGACAGGTTTACCTAAACATTATTTGGCAGGTCATGATGTTGAAGAGTTCTTTGGCGTGGTCAAACGTTGGGGAGCGAATGAATCAGTTAAGCGTTTGGTCGAAATCACAAAGAATACGCCGTTTGTTCCTGATGTTGATATTTCTAAGTGTTGTGGGACGTGTGTGATTTGAGCCTAAGGGCTCTTTTTTTTGGCAATCTTGCTTGACGTAGCATGACAAAGGTGAGTTTATGGCAGCACTTAAAGAGCCTGTAAAAATCTTTATAGTTCAGTCTCTTGCTTGCTTTGAAACCCCTCAACAAGTAGCCGATGCTGTCAAGCAAAGATTTGGGTTAGAAATTGAAAGACAGCAATGTGAAAATTACGATCCGACCAAATATGCAGGTCGAAACCTGAGTAAAAAATTAAAAGATTTATTTGAGCGAACTCGAACAGATTTTAGAGAAAATATTGAAGACATTGCGATTGCGAATAAAGCATTCCGACTTAAAGAACTTCAAGGGATGTATGACGACTCAGGTAAGAATAAAAGACTCAAGCAAAACCTATTAAAGCAAGCTTTTCAAGAAACAGATGGGCGGGTTATAAGGCAAGAAATAGACCATACAACCAATGGTGAATCAATTCAAAAAACGGTTGAGGTTTCTAAAGAAGAATACCTAAAAGCCCGTCAGGAGGTTGTGGATGACTACTGATTCTGCACGTGACTTAGCGATTGAAATTGAAGCGCAGCAGGATCTATATTTTTTCACTCGCTATATGTTTAAGGAGCGCCGTGGCTATAAGTGGAAACACAATTGGCATCATCGGGAAATCTGTGATGCTTTGATGCGTGTTTATAACGGTGAGATCAAGCGATTAATTATTAATGTCCCGCCACGTTATTCTAAAACTGAAATTGCAGTGATTAATTTTATGGCTTGGTCATTGGGAAAAAATCCTGACTGTGAATTTATCCATATTAGCTATTCTGCGATGTTGGCTGCAAACAATGCTTTTCAAACACGAAATTTGGTGCAGGAAGAAGCGTATAGGAAAGTTTTTCCTGATTTAAAATTACGTGATGACAGCAAAGCTAAGGACAACTGGCGTACAGCAGATGGTGGTGTGTGCTATGCCACAGGTACAGGCGGTACGATCACAGGCTTTGGTGCTGGCAAGATGCGAGACGGTTTTGGTGGTTGTATTATCATTGATGATCCACATAAGGCAGATGAAGCATCCTCAAAAACCATCCGTGAAGGTGTTATTGATTGGTTTCAGAACACACTTGAATCACGAACGAACTCGCCTGAAACCCCCATTATTGTCATTATGCAGCGCTTGCATGAAGAAGATCTTGCAGGTTGGTTATTAGGGGATCGAAAAGACGGTATTCCGATTGCAGGTGGTAATGGTGAAGTATGGGATCATATCTGTTTATCCGCCATTCAAGATGATGGATCTGCTCTATGGCCAGCGAAACATAACATTCAAAAATTAACTTTAATGGAAAAAGCTGCACCCTATGTTTTTGCGGGGCAATACCGGCAGCGACCAGCACCACCTGCAGGTGGTTTTTTTAAACCTGATGAAATTGAAATTGTTGATGCTTTGCCTGCAGGTATTTTGAAAAAAACGCGTGCATGGGACTTGGCAAGTTCAGAAGGTGAAGGTGCTTATACAGCGGGTGTCGGTATGGCAAGTGCCAGTGATGGATACACCTATATTTTTGGTGTAGAGCGTGAGCAGCTTGGTCCAGAGAATGTCAATAAACGGATTAAAAGTACTGCTGATCTTGATGGTACAGCAGTCACCATTCGATTACCGCAAGATCCTGGTCAAGCAGGTAAATCACAAGTGAAATCTTTCACTAAGCTTTTAGCTGGATATAACGTAGTAGCTTTACCTGTTTCAGGGGATAAGGTCACACGTGCACAACCATTTGCAGCACAAGTCAACGTAGGCAATGTACGGATGCTTCGCGGTGAGTGGAATAAAGATTTCAAAGATGAACTTCGTAACTTTCCAAACGGTAAATACAAGGACCAAGTAGACGCAGCTGCGGATGCTTTTAATGATTTATACGAAGGCTTTATGCCATTCTTTCCTACAATGGGGTTTGCTCGATGAGTGACGTAACTTTTCAACATCCAGAGTATGTGAAAAATCTTCCTTTATGGGAACAAGTGGATGATGTCTGTAAAGGGCAAAAAGCGGTTAAGGATAAAAAAGAGGTTTATTTGCCACGAAATAACCCACAAGATCATAGCCAAGAAGCCAAAGGTTTTTATGACTCATATTTAAAGCGCGCTGTATTTTATGGGGTGACAGGAAAAACCTTGGGAAGTCTCGTTGGTGCTGCATTTGCAAAGGATCCAAACTTTAAGTGCCCAGCAGAATTAGAACATTTAAAAAGAAATGCCAACGGTGCTGGTTTAAGTTTATATCAGCTTTCCCAATCTACCTTACGCCACACACTTAAGCATTATCGTAGTGCTCTATATGTTGATTTTCCTGATGTCGCTCCATCACGTAATCGTGCTGAGGAAAAAGCTAAACAAGCTTATCCGATGATTCATTTGCTTTCAGCTAAGGTGGTCATTAATTGGGATACGATCACTGTAGGTAACCAAACCAAGCTCAATTTAGTGGTGATTGCTGAGTCTGTATCTGAACGCGGTAAAGATGGATTTAGTATCGAAACAAAACAGCAATATCGAGTATTGCGCCTTGAAGATGTTGGTTTGGGCGAGTTTGTATACACGATTGAAATTTATACCAAGTCGGATCAAGGGATCTGGACAGGTCAGGGGCGTAAGATTCCAACGGATTATAATGGTGATGTGTGGAGTTATATTCCATTTACCTTTGTGGGTGCAGTGGATAACTCGGCACAAATTGAAAATTCACCTTTATTGGAGCTCGCGGATCTAAATCTTGCTCATTATCGTGATAGTGCAGACTTTCAGGAATCTGTGTATTACATGGGGCATCCACAATATTATGCTTCTGGCATGGATTGGAATTGGTTTGATGAGGCACAGAAACGTGGTGTTTATATTGGTGCAAAGGTCATGTTACCCCTGCCACAAGGTGGGACTTTAGGTATTGCACAAGCACAACCGAATACGCTTTCACGTGAAGCTATGAAAGACAAATGGCAACAAATGAAAGAAATGGGCGCGCGTTTAGTTGAGAAAGGCTCTGCAAATAAAACAGCAACTGAGGCTGATAATGATGATGCAGTACAGCATTCTGTACTTTCGTTATGTGTGGTCAATGTCAATGAAGCGGTGAATATGGCATTGCGTTGGTGTAGCAAGTTTGTGATGTCAAACCACGATCTAAAACCTGATGTATTGAACTACGTGATTGCTCAAGACTTTAACAAACAAAAATATAGTGTAGAGCGCTCTAGATTGATTTTAGAAATGGTACAGGGTGAATTACTCCCACCAGAAGTACTTTATCACTACGAGCAAACAGGTACTTTCCCAGAGGATAAATGGGAGGATATCGAAAAGAAAATTGAAGAATATCGTATGAGTAAGCCATTAGGTGGTTATCAACCTTATCAGGGTGTAGATGATGGACAAGAAGGAAATACAGCAGGCAATTCTTGATGCCTTGAATCAGCATAATTCTTATCTACAACGCTTATCTTCTTCTGCAATCAATGAGCTGCTTAAAAAGTTTGATGGCTATTCTTTGGAGATGTTGACTAAGCTTAGAGAGTTACTAGACGACTTAACTGAAGCTGAAAAAACGATTTTAATGAGTGGGAAGTACAGCACAGCATCATTAAAAGAGCTTCAGAGTGTCATGGTGAGTTGGCAACAAGCAATCGCGGTGAATTTGCCACAATTGCTGGATGTGTCGATGATTGCTTTAGCGACCTATGAAGCGGCTTATATTTATAAACTCGCCAATAAAGAGGCTCCAGCAATCAGTGGTGAATCTTTACTGAAGAAAGCTAAGAAAGCGCCGTATGCAGGTGGTCAATTAGTCGATCATATCTTTCCTGGTATTGCAGATAGTGTCCGAAAGAAAGTTGAGTATGTGATTCGTGATGGCATTGATAATGGTCAAACCAATCAAGAGATTATTCAACGGATCAAAGGGACTAAGCAGCAAAATTATGCAGATGGTTTATTAAATCAAACACGCAGTTCAATAGATGCAGAGGTGAGAACAGCCAGAGCGCATATTAGTTCAACCACTTACTTAGACACTTGGACAGCCTTAGGTTATAAGTACACCAAAGATGTGGCCACTTTAGATGGTCGAACCTCAAAAGGTTGTGCAATGAAAGATGGTCGGATTCAAAAACTTGGAGAAGGGCATCAAAAACCACCTTATCATCGCCGTTGTCGAACGACTCAAATTGGGTGTAGTGTTGATGGATCTGTAGAGGGATTACGACCATTTGTAGCAGATAAACGCGCTGTGAAAGATATTCCTAAAGATCAGCGCGTTGGTAAGATTGGTCAGGTTGATGCAAATACGACATACAAAGCTTGGTTTGCACAGCAAGATGAGAGCTTCCAACGCGAATGGCTTGGACCATCTAAATATAAGCTTTACAAGGAAGGTGGCTATCCTTTAGATAAGTTTGTGGATCCTTTGAGTGGTCAGCCTTTTACCTTGAAGCAATTAAAAGCTGTGGATGAAAAGACGTTCAAGGAGTTGGGGTTGTGAATATTTGATGCTTCATTTCTTAATTTCTTATATACCGAGAATTTTTAGACAACTTTTCCTAGATGATGTATTTTATTTAAGATAATGAAAGATATTATTTTTAAATGAGAAATTAATGAAACTAAAAGCTATTTTAACTTTTATTTTATCTATAACAGCGATTAATGCTTGGGCAATCGACTTAGATAATCCAAGTTTGGAAAATTGTAAAGATAATGCAGATCTTTTGGGGTATATGCTTACGATTAAAGCACAATGCAATTTAAAAAGTGAAAGTGATGGTAATCTGCTCGTAGAAACCATTAATCAAATGAGCAGACAATGTATAGCTCAGTACGGAGAGAACTCAATGGCAAATGCTACTCGAGCTGGAATTTTCTCGGTAAAAGGAGAGATGGAAGAAACGGGTAGAAACGCAACGTGCTATAGAGCACTGACGGAATATTCAGGGCTTTTCGATTAATCAAGTACACAAATTAAAACCACCTTCGGGTGGTTTTTTATTGCCTAAATTTCGGATGAAAAAGGCGTAACGAGCGGATGCTCAAATCAAATTAGGGTCGGATGACTTATGAAACTTAAAACAACTCAGATTGATGGCAAAACGTATGCAGAAGTGAATGAACAAGGTTTGCCTTTGTATATTCATGATGATGGTAAAGAGGTCGCACATGATGCAGCACAAACCGTAGCAACGATTACTCGTCTAAATGGTGAAGCTAAATCAAATCGTGAGCGTTATGAAAAAGCCGAAACAGCATTAACGACTTTTGCAGGTATTGAAGATCCAGTTGCTGCCAAAAAAGCAATGGAAACTTTAAAAAACTTTGACGATAAAAAGCTTGTGGATGCAGGTGAAGTCGAGAAAGTGAAAGCGGAAGCAATTAAAGCCGTAGAAGAAAAGTATGCTCCGATCGTTCAGGAGCGTGATGCATTACAGAATCAATTACACAGCGAGTTGATTGGTGGTGGCTTTGCTCGATCACAAATGATTAAAGACAAAATTTCAGTACCAGCGGACATGGTGCAGGCTCAGTTCGGTCGTAATTTCAAAGTCGAAAATGGCAAAGTTGTGGCTTATGACAATCATGGCCAACAAATCTATTCGCGTTCTCGTCCGGGGGAGTTGGCTGATTTCGATGAAGCGCTAGATCAGTTGATTGATGGCTATCAGTACAAAGATCACATTTTAAAAGGTGGTCAAGGTTCAGGTGGTAATTTCCAAGGTAATACCAATGCAAATGCAGGTCTGAAGCGAAGCCAAATGGATGCTAAAGCTAAATCAGACTTCATTCAAACTCATGGTCAAGCAGCATATTTAAAACTTGAAAAATAAGGAGTCATTATGACTACTACTGTAAATAGCGACATGATTATCTACAATCAATTGGCGCAAACCGCATATTTGGAACGTCTACAAGATAATCTGAATGTATTTAACCAAGCTTCAAACGGTGCAATCCGTTATGTCAATGAAATCATTCAAGGTGATTTTAATCAGCAGTCTTTTTATCGTGTTGGCGGTAGTATTGAACACCGTGATGTGAACTCGACAGCAAAAGTGACCAATAAAAAAATTGGTGCAGGTGAATCTGTGGGGGTGAAAGTACCGTTTAAATATGGTCCTTATGCTTCAACTGAAGAAGCGTTTAAACGCCGTGCACGTTCTCCTGAAGAATTTGCTGAAATTATCGGTTATGACTTGGCAGATGCGCTTGTCCATGGCCGTTTGCAATACAGCTTAGCTGCACTTAAGGCGGCAATCACCAGTAATCCTGACATGATTGCCAAAGGTAGTATTGCTACAGATGGTCGTAAAGCCTTAACCAAAGGTATGCGTAAGTTCGGCGATAAGTTTGGTCGCATCTCACTTTGGGTGATGAACTCAGACACTTATTTCGACATTGTGGATGAAGCATTAACAAATCAAATTTATGGTGAATCTGAAATTGTGATTTATGGCGGTTTACCAGGTACGTTGGGTAAGCCTGTTTTAGTCACAGATTTGATTGAAGACGATGATGCTTTTGGTTTGCAGACTGGTGCAGTAACTGTCACTGAGTCTCAGGCACCGGGTTTCCGTGCATATGACATTAATGATGAAGAGAACTTGGCAATTGGTATGCGTGCTGAAGGGACCTTTAATCTAGATTTACTAGGTTACTCTTGGGATACCACAAAAGGTGCTAATCCAACATTGGCACTATTGGGTGCTGATGCGAATTGGAAAAAACACGCAACTAGCAACAAGATGACAGCAGGTACATTGCTAGATCTATCAGGAATCACACCATAACAATCGGGGCTTTAAGCCCCATTTTTGTGAGAACAAAATGAAAATTATTTATGCTAAAAAAAGCGCAGGGATTGATGAAAAAGGTTCATTTCAAAATCCAAAGTACTTTGATCGTCCAGATACAACTGCAACATTAGTTTTGATTTACGGTGATTATCCTCAAATCAAAGCAGCTTATGATGCACTCGGTGTGGAAGTTGAGGTGCGTGAAGTACCAGAGCGCAAAGCTAAAGTGGAAAAAATTACTGTTCAGTTGGGTGTCGAAACATCTCCTGAGTTACAGAAAGTTCTTACGGATACCAAGGCTGAATGTGAAAAAGTAGTTGCTGAAAATGAAACTTTGCATGATCAACTCAAAAAAGCCATTGCCGATCTAGAAACAGAACGCGCTGTACATCTTGCATTTATGGATGATGTGAGTGCGATGCAAGCTCGCATTGATGAGCTTAAGTCAGCTGCTGCAAATCCTGATTTGAGTGCTGAACAGTCTTCTGAAGCTCCGAAAGAAATGGAATTACTAAACTCTACTGAAAATGACTTTGCGAGCTGGACAATTCCACAAATCAAAGATTATCTGGCAGCAAAAGAAATTGGCTTTAAGGCATCTGCATCTAAAGATGAGCTTTTAGCATTAATTCCAAAGGAATAATTTTATGAGCTTTATTACCATCAATGATGCAGATCGAATTTTAGGAAGTGACTTTGCACCAGATGGTGATAAAGCGCGTTTGATCTTATTAGCAAATACTTGGATGAAGAATGAAGTTAGCTTTGTTCCTGATCCAATTGATCCATTACTGCAGGATGCTGCATGCGAAATCATCAAAGGCATTCAAGCAGGGGTAATTTACTCAGGTGTTGCTCGGCAGACGGTCAGTGAAAGTGTAAAGGCTGACACGGTACAGGTCACAGAAACCTTTGTTGAGGGTAGTGTGGATATTTCAGAGTTTGAACAAATTGCTAAAGCTTTGATTGCTTCACTTGATTTAGTGAATCCAAACAAAATGCCGTTTGGTATTTTGATAATGCGAGTTTGATACAGGTATGATTAATAATAATTATGTGCCTGAATGGTATATATCGCCATTCCAGCACGTCAAATATACATTGGCTCGTAATCAGATGCACATGGATCTGCTATTTGAAAACATGAATGATGTAGATGAGTTTATGTCAAATGGTTGTGATGCTCAGGTGAATTTTTACAATGATGATTCAATGGCAATTGTCCAGATTCAAGACTGTGAGCGTCCTTTAATTGAAGTACATGGTCTATTACTGCATGAAGCTGTTCATATTTGGCAGCGTATTAAACAGCGAATGAATGAGCGTGATCCAAGCACTGAATTTGAAGCCTACTCAATTCAGGCAATTGCTCAGGATTTATTTGCAATGTTTGAAGAGAGTCAATGTGATGATTAAGGATAAAATCCAGTCTAAGGTTGCCAAAGCTTTTGACAAAAAACTCGCTGATGCAGTGGCGAGTTTTACCTGTACTAAAATAATTAACTCTGGCAAATATGATCCAGTCACTGAAACGTATCCTAATCAAATTGATGGATCTTATTCAGGTCGTGGCGTATTGTTTGGGAGCTACAAAAAAGATCTGGTTAAGCCTACTGATTATCAGGTGACAGACTCTAAAGCGACAGTTCTTCAAAATGAGGTTACGGCAGTACCACAGATTGGTGATGTTTGGATAACGGCTAAAGGTGATTTTAAGGTAGTGAATGTGAGTGCAGATCCAACAGATTCGATTTGGGTTTGTCAGCTTAGAAAAATTTAGTTCTAAACCCTTAAATTATTTGCTATTTTATAAATATTTAAGGAGGGGTTTTATGAATAAATTATTATTGGGTGTTTTTTTAATTACTTCAGGATTCGCTAATGCTGAAATAGTCACAAACTCGAAAGGGGAATCCATTAATCTAAAATCTGATGGGACATGGGTTAAAGAGGTGAATGTTAATACAAGTGAATTACAAAATTCGCATGAAATCACCCAAAGTGACCTAATATCTTCTGAAAAAATTATCGCTACTAATCCTAGTATTTTGACAAAGAAAATGAAGGGCGGAGAGGATCAAGATGTTAACGTTAAGATTAGTTTTATGGTTGGGATTCCTGAAAATATCAAAACATTTGATCTAAAAAAATCTAATAGAATGATTTTTTCTGCTGTAGAAAACACAAAATCAACACTAAAAAACCCATACTCATTTATTCCACGAAAAATCCAAATGCTAGATAGGAGTCCAACAGAATGGTATGTGACTGTTGAATATACCGCTAAAAACTCCTATGGCGCAGATGTTGCTGGTAAAAGGATATTTAAGTTTGACCAAAATGGGAAAATAATTGGTGCTGTATAATGGTAAAGAAAGCACCTTAGGGTGCTTTTTTATTAATAAGTTCAACTGTGTCTTTTTTGGCACCATCATCAGGTGTATAAGCTGAACTAACCCTAGGATTATTGAGAATACTTGGGTCATCTTTAATTGCTTGGAGTGTCAATTTAACAGCATCCTCTAGTAGGATTCTTGTATTTTCAGGGGTGTTAAAACTTTGCTCCAGTCTAGCAACCATCTCGGCACTTTGAGAGCGATTGTTTTCTTCAGCAGATTTTTCAATCTTTTCTTTTAATTCAGGTGGGACACGCAACCTAACTATAGTGTGATCAGTTTGATTACTCATTAAAAAAACCTCAATGCCACAAAGTGTGGTAAATATTTTGTGATAGGTATTTACATTACCACAAAGTGTGGCTATAGTTATTAAACGCCACAAAATGTGGCATTATTTGGAGGAAGTATGAAAGAGGAAATTGTTTATGTAAAAGGTCGGTTAGATGGCGATCTACATAAGGAGCTTAAGGCGATTGCAAAGGAGGATAAAAGATCAATGGTTTATCTTTTAAATGAAGCGGTCAAATTATTGGTAGAAAAACACAAGAGTGCGAAAGCATGAAATCAGTAGGCACAAAAAAACCTTGTTCAACTCTCACATATCACAAGGTTTAGTTGCCATCACTAAAGGATGTAAACACATGACAAGTTTAACACTAAGTTTTAATGATGTAAATTTCACACCTGTTCAACAGGGTGGTCAAATTTGGTTAAGCGCGAGCGAGTTAGCTAAAGCTCTTGGTTACGCAAAATCTGATGCAGTTGGTCAGGTTTATGAGCGAAATCAAGATGAGTTTAATTCATCCATGACCACTACAATTACTGTGAAATCAGATGAATCTGTCGAGACCCTCAATTTGAGTGTCTCGAAGAAAACCAAAAACCTAACAAAGACAATCCGTATATTTTCACTACGTGGTTGCCACCTCATTGCAATGTTTTCTAAAACAGTAATCGCTAAGCAATTCCGTAAATGGGTGCTTGATATTCTTGATAAGGAAGTTGGTCAGCCAATTACCAAAACCCACAAATCAGAGCGTGAGCCATTAACCAACGCCGTAAATATGCTTGTCGCTAAAACTAAACATTTGAACTATAGCGATGCTTACAAATTGGTTCATCAACGTTTTAATGTTAAAAGTATTGATGAGATTCCGTACGATGCCATCCCTGTCGCCGTGGAATACACTCATCATTTGATTGCTTTGTATAGTAATGCTGAGAAACAAAAATTCACTGATGCAGATTTACAAAACATACATGCATTGGCAACACACATGATATGGGCGCGTAGTTGGTGGTCGGAATTTGGTGATTTTGTCAAACAATTAAACCCAACTATTTATAGTCGAGCAACTAGTCATTTTAATGATGGGGCATGTCTTGCATGGCAGTTCGTTAAAATTGAAAAGAAACAAAAGTTGAAAGAATGCGTAGATAGTTTTGATTGGATCATTGGAACATATCAGCAAAAACTACCTATATAATTTTTAATAAGATTAAGACCACTCGAAAGGGTGGTTTTTTTAATGGGTGAAAATTATGTCATGGCAAGGCACGCGATTATCACAGTTCACCTTCGAAGTACTGCAAAGTGCAACTGTTCTACAAAGAAAAATCATTAGTGAGTTCCTACAAGGTGTTGTACTCGCAAGTCCTGTTGACACAGGCGCATTCCGTGGTAATAACCTTGTTTCAATTGGCTCTGTCGATGTTCGTTATGATTTAAATAAAGTGGATAAAGTAGGTGGGCAAACAATTGCTGAGGGGAATATGAGAATTCTTCAAGCAAAGATTGGTGATCTAGTCTATGTACAGAATAATTTGCCTTATTCCGTTGCTTTGGAAAATGGGTATTCTCAGCAAGCTCCAACAGGGATCTACGCTTTAACCTTTCAGCGAGTGACGAGTAAATACAAATGATGACACTTGAGCAAGCAGAATTAGAGATTAGAACGCATTTGGCACAGTTTGACGGTGTGGATGTGATTCAATTTGAAAACCAGACACTTGATGAAGGGCAGCACTTCAAACCACCTAAGAATAAGCTGTGGTGCAAAGCTTATATTCAGTATTCAGGAAGTCATGTTGTAGGTATTGGTAACCAGCCCTGCATTCGTGACCATGGAATGATTTCAATCCAATGTTTTGCACCGTTGAATTCAGGTACCACAGCAATGGCGAAGTTATGTGATGGGTGGCGGGCGTTCCTGCAAAACTTCGGTGTATCTCATTTAGAAGTTTATTTGGTTCATGCGCCACAAGATATGGATGATAAGCATTTTTACGCAAAGATCATTCGTGCTGAGTTTCGAGTGAATTAGTTGTATTAAGCGTTAATACAACGCTGTCAAATTTCAAATAATTAAACCAAGTTTTACCTTAAGCCTCGCAATAGCGGGGTTTTTATTGCCTGAAATATGGCAATCAAGCCGACTGGGGTAGCTCCCGAAAGAGAAGATGGTCGTTTCGACTATTCATTGCATCTTCTTGTCGGCTCTTTTATTACCTATGCCATTCACCACAATTTTTTGATGCTCAGGTGAATGGTTTAAATCAATTGAGCATCTAGGAATAAACCATGTCAAACGTACTAACAACCCAAGAGATTATGATTGTAGAAAATGAAAAGGCTTTAACTACATCATTGCATATTGCGGATGGAGCGAAAGCGAACCACAAGGCTGTGATGCAGCTAATCAAAACGCATATCCATCACTTTAATAAATTTGGAAGGGTGGCATTTGAAATGCGACCCTTTGAAACAGAAGGTGGCATCCAATCTAGACGAATCGCCATCTTAAATGAACAACAAGCAACATTTTTGATGACATTAATGCGTAACACAGAGAGAGTTGTAGATTTTAAGTGTGCTTTGGTTCAAGCATTTTATGAGACAAAAGAATATCTGAGTACTCAATATCGATCACATGTAAATATCCACAATAAGCTTAGTTTGCAATTGAATTTAGAAAAAGCAGATGCGAGTTTAGCAGGGCACATTTTAGGAAGTTATCGAAAGAAACGTGACACATTGGTGGGGGCAATCAAAGAAGTAGAACGTTTGATGCAACCATGCTTATTTGAATAAACAAGATTTTATTTATCCACCTCCTTAGCGGAGGTTTTTTAATGCCTAAATTAAGGAGTCGCTATGAGTTCAGGCGCTAAACAAACAACACCGTACGGAATTGAATCCGCACCAGGTGTAATCGCAACAACGTGGAAAACACTGGCATTTACATCAAATGGTTTAGATGCGGCTGCACAGACAACTGAATCACAAACAATCAAAGATAGCCGGGTTGCTGCTGGATCAATGGTGACTGGAATTGAGGTAACTGGTGACGTTGAAACAGAATTTGCTTATGGTATCCAAGACGATTTGCTTGAAGGTGTTGCATTCAACCAGTGGTTAAATAATGTTTTAACCTTTGGTGGCACAACGCGTAAAACATTCTCAATTATTCGTGGTTTTACGGATATTGATAATTACCAAGTATTTACAGGTTGCCATATTAATCAATGGTCTTTATCTATTCCTGATAGTGGTATCGTGACTTCAAAATTCTCAATTATGGGAATGAAGCGTACAGCTTACGAAGTATCACCAGCAACTACCGTTACACCTGCTGAAGATGCCATTGTCTTTACATCACTTTCTACTGGTGACATTTTAATTGATGGTCAAGCCAAAGCGGGTATGTGTGTCACACAGCTGGACCTAACAATTGATAATTCGATGCAGGTTCAAAAGTGCCTGAATTATGAAAATAATATCAGTGCAATCCTTGAAACTCTTATGAAGGGTACAGGTAATTTCACGGTTGCTTGGTCTAAAAATACTGCTGAGTTGTATGAAAATCAGTTTTTAAATGAGCCGATTAGTCTTCAGTATTCACTAAAAGACAATAAGGGTAATAAATACACCTTGTTGCTTCCAAAATTAACAGTTTCAGCACCATTACCAAGTGGTGGTGCGGGCGATGTTTTGAATACTCAGTTTTCATTTACAGTGGCAGATGAAGCACCAACCTTAACTCGAATTCCAGTTGCAGCTCCTTAAGAGCTGTTTTTGAGGTATTAACATGGCTTTAAAAGTAGCAATTAAAGAAAGCAAAGAAATTTCATTGTGGCGTGAATACAAGGATAAGGAAGGTACAGTATTAGCACGTTTTAAAATTCGTGGTATTGAATATCAGGCGTATCAAGTAGCATTAGAACGCGCACAGAATCAGATTGTGTCCAAAGGTTATGATGTTAGAAAAGCCTCTGCCGATGACAAGGTGTGGTATCAGCTCACAATGGAAGCCGTGGCATGTCACCTGATTGAGGATTGGGAAGGCATTGAGTTTGAAGAAGGTGAAGTTGTTAAGGAGCAACCATATTCTGAAGAAAATGCAACTAAGTTGTTTCACATGGGGGATTTGGGTTGGCAGATCTGGGGCTTTGTAAAGTCTGAGGCTGAAAAGATTCAGAAGGAAGCGAATCAAATCAAGGAAGATACTTTGGGAAAGTCCGAAGATTGTACCACCACCAAACCCTCAAATGGGGCACGGAAAAGAGTCGCGAAGTCTACGAAAAAATCGGTGTCAAACCGCCAGACTACATAGATCCACCTAAATATTCTTATACTGCACATACTGTATTACATGCTTACAACATGATTGCACGTTCTAGAAGATATGAGCAGGGTACGCCGTTGGCATTAGGCATTGCGGATATTGAATCATATTTAGAATTACATGATTCTCCTGTTGAACTGTATGTCTTTGTTGAATGTGTTTTGATGTTGGATAATTTATTTCTAGATCAAGCTTATAAGAAGAAGTGAGTTGTATTAAGTCATTTTACAACTTTATTAAATATGATTTTGGAATTTAAAAATCAATAATTGAAAAAGCAAAAACCCAAGATGTGGAGTCTTGGGTTTTTTTGTTTTCAACCCACAATGCACACTTGAGGATCTAAACATACATGAATTTTAACCTAAATATGCAGGTTGATAAAGTGATGAATAAGTTATCAGAAAGTAAGCCTTTAAGAATCTAGTCTTACATAATTACATCTTTGATCATTATTGGAGTGCTCGCATGGCAGACACCACCAATTATTTTAGCTGTGGTTGAGTTGATTAAGGTTATTAGATAAACCGTAAAATAAAGCATTTTGGGATGGTTGTTAAAAATAACAGCAGATATTTCTATGTGGCGATTAGCATCTTTATTGTCAGATGCTGAAATAAACTAATCAAATCAATCTTGTTTTTTAACTCTACTTTCTTTAATTTGTCATAATTGAATGTTAGGTTGTGCAAAATTATTGCGAGTAGTGAATAATGGGAATTAATCTGAAAGAATTCAATAAACGCATTGAAGAGTTTAAACGTACTGGTGAAGAGCCTAAAGAGATCGTAATTGGCTATAAAACGTATTCAAAGCTAATGAAAGAAGAAAGTTTTATTGATCATCTTAGTAAAGACCAAAATGATCCAATGGTTCGCTATTATCAGGGTATTAAAATTAAAATGATTACAGAAAAGCATTATCTTGAAATTAATTAAAAAAACCACCGAAATGTGGTTTTTAATTATCGTATTTAGATCCCTATAAATTACTTTTCAGATGCAGCCTGTTCTACGGGTGTAGGTTGTGGCGAGTTGATCTGTTCTTGTTGAGCAATTTTAGCTTTATGACTAGGCATATAATCAGGTTCATGAGACATGGCTAAATAGAGAAAAGTAAAAAATATAGTGGTTATAAGAGCGATAATGGCAACAAACTTCCACCCTAATGTGGTTGATTCTAAATGGTCTGATGAGGAGGTTTTTTTCATAAAAATGCCTAAAGAGCAAAAAGTTACAAAGAGCGCTCCTTATAACATAAATTGATTTGTTTGAAGAAGTGCCTAGGTATCAAAAGTAATAAGTTGTAAAGGTAGTTTTTTTACACCCAACTTGATATTTTATAAGCACTTTATGGAGCTTTTTAAAATGAAAAAATTATTATTGATTAGTATCTTGGGTATTGGTGCGGTTTTAGGTGGATGTGCAACACCAAAATATAACTATCAAGCTACATTTCAAAATGTCAGCAAACCACCCATAGGGAGTACTAATGAATCATACATAGGAGATCAATTGTTGACTCAGGGCATCTATACTAAGAGAGAGGCGTACTATATTCCTGAAAACAATAAAAAATTTTTACTTAATATACCTAAGGGGTTTTATTTAAAAACAGGAGAAGATAATAAAGGTAGTTATTATTCACCAACCAATAATATTCCTGATGGCGCCACAGTTCCAAATAACACTGGAATAATCTCTTTATTGGTTACAAGTGACAACAGCCTTTGTATTGTAGGTATGTATTTAAATAAAGCTTGTCACTTTAAAGACATTGGGGAGAAGCGAACTGTTAATGTTGCACAAGATAATTCTTTTCAGCAAACGCTTATCTATAATGGAAAAGTTGGAAATAAAATCAATATCGGATATAGAGAATTTTCGAGTAATTTAGCACGCCCAGCATTTAATAATGATGTTGAATATGATCTAAGCGAATCCAAAACCATTGGTTATAAAGGGGCTGTATTAGAGGTAATTGAAGCAAATAATCAAATGATCAAATACAAAGTGTTGAAAAATTTTAATAAGGTTGAATAAGGTGAAGTTATCTATCTTTATTTTAGGAATAATTATCTCAATTAGCTTCAAATGAGTTGATTTGCAGTAATACAAAAACACTAAATTTATAGCTCGCATCCGCGGGCTTTTTTATGCCCGCAGGAAAGTAAATATGGCTCAAGAATCAATTTTAAGAATCGTGATTGACTCACGAAATGCTGAACGCAATGCACAAGCATTAGATCGCGAGTTGAGAAGTATTCAGCGTAATGGTGACTTTGCATCGCGTTCTATGGATGGTTTTTCTGTAGCTTGTCGTCAACTTGCTGGATACATGATGGGCGTAGTTACTGCGGGTGCAGCTATTGCAAAGATGGATGATTGGACAAATTTAAATAACCGTCTTCGTTTAGTTACAAACAGTCAGCAAGAACTAAATAAAGCAATGAAAGACACTTTTGATATTGCTCAACGCTCAGGTGCAGCATGGGGCGGCACAGCAGCAATTTATCAAAAGATTCAATATAACAGTGAAAAATTAGGTTTGAGTCAGGCGAAAGTTGCGCAAATTACAGAGTCAATTTCAAAGTCTATTAGCAATTCAGGATCAAGCGCACAAGCAGCGGGAGCGGCATTGTACCAATTGGGTCAAGCTTTTGATAAATCATCATTAAATGGCGATGAGTTCGTATCCATGTCAGAAAATGCGGGCTATCTAATGGAGGTTTTTGCTAAAGGTTTGGGTGTTACTCGTGCTGAATTAAAGGAAATGTCTTCTGCAGGTGAGTTAACTACTGACAAAATGATTCAGGCGATTGAAAAAATGTCAGGCTCCATTGAGGAGGATTTCGGGAAAACAAATTTCACAATTGGACAATCTCTCACTCAATTAAATAATGCTGCAACACAGTTTATTGGTGGTGCAGGTGAAGCATCAGGTGCAGCATCATTCCTATCATCATCAATTAAAGGATTAGCAGACAATCTTGATTCGATAGCTCATATTGCTGTACTTGGCGGTGTTGCAATGTTGACCAAAGCAATTCTTACGCAATCAGTTGCAATGAAAAAGGGAATTTCTGATTCAATAGCAGATCGAGCAGCAAAAACAGCGCAACTAGAATCACATGTTCGACTTGCAGCATTAGAGGTTCAGCGTACACGCCAAGTTACAGCACTTGCAGCAACAGAGTTAAACCTTGCTCGACAAGAGCGCAACAGTGCTCTTACGCGTGAGGCACGTGCAGCAGCAACAATACGCTTAACGCAAGCTGAAGTTGCACATCGTTTAGCTTTAAATCAAGGCACAGCAGCACTTGCAGCACAGACAGCAGCTCAAAATGCATTAAATGCAAGCCGTGCAGTTGGTACTCGCTTGCTTGGTTTGGTTGGTGGTCCTATTGGTGCGTTAACAATCGGAGTAACTGCTTTAGCTGCGGGCTACATGTACATGCAAAAACGTACAGAAGAAGCAAGCAAAAAACTTGAAGAGCAGACTCAAGTTGCTGAAAGAACTACTGAAGAATTGCTGAAGTTAAAAGGTGTTGAAGCTGACGTAGCGAAAAAAGACCTTGAAGAGGCATTCGAGGGGCAGAACAAGAAACTAAAAGAGTTGAATTATCAATTTAATGCTTTTGTTATCTCTGTTCAGAATGCAAATAAGGGAAATGAAGAGGTTGCTGAAATTTCTCGCAAAGTTAGACTTGGTCTTATTTCTCAAGCTGATGCATTGGAGCAGCTAAATAGCTTAAATATTCTTACTCCAGAGCAGAAAAAGCAGGGTTTAGACTTTGTAAATGCAAATATTGAGCAAGCCTCTACTACCGTAAAAGTTGCCGATAAATTAAAACTTTATGGTAATCAAGTTGAGTTAAATGGGAATAAGGCGACAAATGCGTCAGTTGGGTTGGATAAGTACACTGAAGCGTTGAATAAAAACGCCAGTGCTGCCGATAAAGCCGCAAAAGCTCAAAAGGACTATTTTGACAGTTTAAATCAAGATGTTCTTAGTGCAAATGAGCGTCTAGCTTACATGAATTTGGGCTTTAGCAAAGAGGTGATTGATCAAATCAATAAACTCCAAAAGGAGAAGCAGAAAGCCTTGGGTGATGGCGTGACAGCTATTGTAACAACAGAAGAAATCAATCGTATTATTCAAGCTCAGAATATTCTTGATAAGGTAAAAGAGAAAGAAGGCGAGATAATAGATGCTAAAAGGAAGCAAAATAAAGAGAATGAAAAGCAATATAAATACAAGCAAGCGGAAGTCGAGCTATTAAGAAAAGCGTACGGTGATGTTTCTAAAAGCGGATTAGGTGCTTATGCGGAAAGCAAAGGTATTCCTGCAAATGTTATTGCTGGTCTGTACATGCAAGAATCAAAAGCAGGAACAGCCTTGAAAAGTCGTACAGGAGCATTAGGTCCATGGCAAACCACGACAGCTTATCGTGATCAACATAACATTCCATTATCGAAAAATAATGATTTCCTATTTGTGGGTAAAATTGTTGTAGATGCTATTTCTGATGAATTAAAAAAATCAGGTAGTTTGAAGCAGGCGATTCTATCTCACAATGCTGGACCAACAGGTTCTAAGCAATTTCTTGATACAGGCAAAGTTAATGGTTCGCCCGACAGAAATAAAGAGGTTGCAGGATATTTACCAAAAATTGATAAATGGGCTTCATGGGGTGATGGTAAGAAAGGTGATTTACTTGGTTCTGATGATTCAGGAAAAGCTTATCAAAAATTCCTAGATGACCAGAAAAAACTAGAGAAGGAAATCAAACAACTGCGTGAAAGATATAGTAGTGAAGATATCATTCGCAACCAACAGCGTCTTGATGAAATTGCGGAAGCTAATCGCCTTGGTTTACAGCATCTCATTCCAGATATAGAAAAACGGTATGCGGCAGAAAGCAAACTAGCTGAGCTTAGCTATAGCGAATCTCTGAATGGATATCAATGGAGTGAGCAACAAAAAATTGTCTATGCTAGAGATCGAGCGCAACAAGAGTTAATTTTAAGTACTCAGTATAGTGATAAGCAAAAGAAGGTGCTTAAAAAAGCTATTGATGATCAAGCTAAGTATGAACTCGCTGTTTTTGATGAAACACAAAGACGTAAAGCTCAAGAGCTGTCAGATGTTTTGACAGAACGGCAAAAGCAATCATCAAACAATCAGCTTAGGATCTTAGCTCAAGCAAATATGTCACCAGATGAGTTTGCGCGTTGGAATCTTCAAAACAACATGACCAATGATATTAGTTATGCTTTCGATGATTACCAAAAAGATGTCAAGGGTATTAATCGCAAGGATGAAGCTGGTCGATTTGAGATAGAAGATGCTAATTATAGAAATCAGTTGTTGCAGCAAGCTGAAAGAACTCATCAAGCAAGAATGCTTGAAATCAAAGAGGACTATGCAGCACAAGCACAAGATCTAGCACAGAGTCAACATGAATCACAGCTTCAACTTTATGGGTCAATGTTGTCTCAAGCATCATCTGTTTGGAATGATATAACAAACATGGTTGCTGAAAGTAAGGATAAGAACAGCAAAACATATAAAACCATGTTTTTTGTTCAAAAAGAGATGGCGATTGCTCAAGCTGTAATTAACACTGAACTCGCAGCAACCAAAGCAATGTCTGAGGGTGGAACAATTTTCGGTATGTCAGCTGCTACTGTTATACGTGCAGCAGGCTATGCAGCTGTTGGTGTAATTGCTGCGCAGCAATTTGCAGGACCAACAGGTGATGGTTACGCTACAGGCGGTCACGTTCGCGGTCCCGGTACTTCAACAAGTGATTCCATTCCCGCAATGCTTTCGGACTATGAGTTTGTGACTAAAGCATCCGCGGTGAAGAAGATCGGTGTTGCGAATATGGAGTATATGAACCGCACGGGGGAAATGCCATTCCAACGTGAGTACGAAGAATTACATAAGCGAATTGCGGGGAATCAACTTCCGGAACCGTTTATTGTATCCAAGTATAAAGATGGTGGTTTGGTTGGATCTTCGCGCGTTCAACCTGATTCTTATTCGCAGATTTATCGTGAAAGGCAACTTGTTGAGAAACGATCACCTGAAGCTAAGCAAGCAAAAGTAACCATTATTAATCAAACCTCTCAACCAGTTGAAGCTACATCTCAATGGGATGGGGATGAATTAAAGGTAATTTTAACTGAAATGCGAAAGCAGAATGAAGCCATGATGGATGCGAAGATCGAGAAGCGATTTAGGATGGCGAATCGTCAGGGGTGGAAATAGATGAGCAATGAAAAATTTACATTTCCCTGTGATTTAGATGGGAACTCAAATACCCAAAACTTCAATGTTTTAACCAGTAAATTTGGTGATGGGTATGAACAAAATATCTCAATAGGGATTAATAACAGAAAAGGAGAATGGTCTTACCAACGAACAGCCTATAAAGATGAAATTCTTTTAATTAAAGCATTCTTTGATAAGCATAAAGGTGCTGATTCCTTTCTTTGGGATTCACCTTTGGATGGAGAGGTGTGGGTTAAAACAAATACATCATATTCACCAAAGCAAATTGGGGGTGATGTTTGGCAAATATCAACAACGTTCTATCAAGTTTTTCACCCTTAATTCATTCAAATTTTAATCACCGCCTTTTGGCGGTTTTTTTGTGAGAAAAAATATGGCAATTCAAACAATTAATTTAGGCAGCACTCCCACTGGCGCAGGTGGTGATACGTTTCGTTCGACAGGTGTGAAAGTAAATGAGAACTTTACTAACAATACGCATGCTGCAAGTCGAATGGTGGGAACTGAGGCTGGCAATGTGATGGAGGTGGGGGCGTTTGGTTTGGGGCGTAAATTAGCTGCGGATATTGGTGTTGTTGATATAGTTTCAAAAAACCCAACGGATTTATATAGCTATTTATTATCGAAAAACGGTGGAGCGTATGACACTTACTATCACACAAACAATGGAGCGACACCAGGGTTTCCAGAAAGTTACGGTGCTATCCGTGGCTATCACATCACTAATAATAATTATTCATACAGTTGGCAAATTTTTTCTGGTATAGATGGTAAATATCAATATATTCGTTCACCCATTAGTGCGACAGTTTGGGGAGCGTGGTATGCGTTATATACAGCTGCAAACACAACAGTAGACTCAAATGGCTTCATCAAAAAAGCATCACCAATTATTAAGCTGTTTGCAGGTAAAATCGAAGCGAATGAAGAGGCTTTTGAACAAAACCCAAATTTTGAAAAGGTCAGCGTTGGTCATTACTTGCTAAAAAATACTGAAGGTTTTTCAGATAACGGTTGGTACATCGAAATGCCAAAAGATGCCAATGGTAATGTGCTGGTTGCTGTACAGTACCAACAGCTTGAAGACGATACGATTGAAGTCAAAACCTTTGCTAAAAAGTTTGATGAAGATACAGGTGATATTGTTCCGAATCTTGAAAAGCCTCGTGATATTCCGACAGGTCGCTGGATCGACATTCGTTTAAAAGCATTACTACAACCCAAAATTAAAATTTCAGATACACCTATAGATTTTCAACCGACCAACTTGGCTCAAGCAGTTTCGGAGGCATTGAAGGATGACGCTGAATAGTGATTTTCAAAAACTCTATGTCGATGGGTTGATTACGCTTTATGAATTAGATGCTCGCAACTTAGGTGCGGGCATCTTGCGTTTTCATGGGCATATATCTTATGAAGATTGGGAGCGCATTTATACGACCATCGGCTCAGCTGAATTAATTGGTGCTGATACAGGCTCAATCGGTAAAGTTTTTGATTCTAGCAATGAAAAAGCATGGCTGCGAAATATCATCTGGCAGGGACAAACATTTGAGCCAATGGCGCTGGAAGTATCCGGCTTAGAAATGCGCTCAGATGGCAAAGCTTCAGCACCAACACTCAGCATGGCCAATAATATCAATGGTATTCAAAATGCGGTCTCTGCATATTGTTTGCAATTTAATGATTTTGCAGGTGCAAAGCTTAAAGTCATCACAACACTTGCAAAGTATCTTGATGCTGAAAACTTTGGTTCAGGTAATCAAACTGCTGCAAATGAAGCAAAAGAACAGCTTTGGTATATTGAGCAAAAAACCTCTGAAAACCCGCAAGCAGTGACATTTGAGCTTTCAAACCCCATTGATTTTGAAGGATTACGTATTCCAGTTCGACAGATTACATCGATGTGTCATTGGGCGACGATGGGGGATTATCGCGGTGAAGAATGTGGTTACACAGGTGTTGCAATGTTCACTGAAAAAGACGAGATAACAGACAACCCCGCATTAGACAAATGTCCTGGTCGGCTTACTTCATGCCGGCTACGTTTCGGTGAAAACAAAGCGATTCCATTTGGTGGTTTTCCTGCTGCGAATTTATTGGGGTGATGTATGAAACTCACAGCAAAGCTAAAAAAAGCCATTCGATCTCATGCTGAAAAGTGTTTTCCACGTGAGTGCTGTGGCGTGATTGTGAATGATCAATATATCGCATGTCGAAACATTGCTCAAAATGATCATCAGTTTGAAATCCATCATAAAGACTTAGCCAAAGCTGAAGATGTGGGGGAAATTCAAGCCTATGTACACTCACATCCCAATGCTTCAGCACAGGCATCTGATCTTGATTTACATCAAATAGAATTGCATGAAAAACCATGGGTGATTTGTGCTTATCCTGATCTTGAGTTTCAGATCTATGAGCCTTTCGGCTATAAGGCACCGCTTGTGGGGCGAAACTATCATCATGGTTGGCAAGACTGTTATTCAATCGTGCGTGATTTTTATCAGCGTGAATTGGGTATTCAGCTCATTGATTTTGAGCGTCAAGATCGTTGGTGGGAATCGGTAGAAAATGAATCACTATATTTAGAGAACTTTTCCAAAGCAGGTTTTGTTGAAGTCAGTGATATGCAATATGGTGATGTACTTTTATGCAAAGTTGGACGTACTGAGCATGTGAATCATGCGGTAATTTGGCTCGGCGATAACGGTATGTTGAAATCTGAAAAGACAGAGCCTTGCATTGGTTCAGCTTTAATTTTACATCACCCATACGGACGCAAATCGGTGCGTGAAATCTTTGGTCAACAGTGGCAAGAACGTGTAGTTAAGGTGGTACGACATGCTCAAAACAATTAAATTGTATGGCATCTTAGCCAAGAAATTTGGTAAAGAATTTCAGCTTAATGTTGCAAACACACGTGAGGCAGTGCGTGCTTTATCTATACAAATACCTGGCTTTGAAAAGTTTATGTTACATGCACATGAACGTGGTTTAGAGTTTGCGGTTTTTCAGGATAAGCAAAATATCTCTGCAAAAGAATTGGATATGAATACAACTGCATCGGTCATTAAAATCGTGCCCCGCGTGATTGGTGCAGGTGGTAACAATGGGGTTTTGCAAACAATACTGGGTGCAGTGATGGTTGTGGTTGGTGCTGTTGCAATGGCATATGGCCAAGCATGGGGCGCAAATCTTGTTGGTGCTGGGATTGGTATGCTGATTGGTGGTGTAGCTCAAATGTTGATGCCAAAAGTCGACAATACACAAGATCAAAACAGCGATGGCAATAAAGCCAATTTTGGATTTGGTGGTGCGGTGACAACCGTCGCTCAGGGTAATCCAGTCCCGGTGTTACGTGGTCGGCGTGAGATCGGCGGCTTTATTGTGTCAGCAGGTCAATATCCTGAAGATTTAATGTAATTCAGTTTTTAGTTTTAGGCGCATTCAGCGCCTTTTTTATTGCTTAGGAAAAATTATGAGCGCAATGATCAAAGGCGAAAAAGCAGGTTCAAAAAAAGCAAGACAGGCTGTTGTTGCGCCCGATTCAGCACAATCTAAAACCTACATTAAAATTTTATATGGTTTATCAGAAGGAAAAATCAAAGGGTTAGCCAATGGGTTTCAGTCGATTTATTTAGATGATACTCCGTTACATGATGCAAACGGCAACAGTAACTTTGAGAACATCACGGTTGATACTCGACTTGGCACGAATGACCAAGATTACATTGAAGGCTTTCCAGATATTTCATCTGAAACAGCTATAGGTGTAGAACTTAAATCAGCATCGCCATGGGTCAAAGCATTTACAAATTTAGACATGGATGCAGTTCGTGTACGTCTGAAATGGGGACCATTGCGTGAACAGAATCAAGAAAATGGTGATGTGAATGGCATTACGATCCAATATGCGATGGACGTTCAAACCGATGGGGGTACGTGGACTGAAGTTTTAAATACACAAGTAACTGATAAGACATCGGCGAACTATGAGCGTTCGCATCGCATTGACTTGCTTAAAGCATCTAAGGGTTGGCAGATCCGCGTGCGTCGTATCACACCAAATGCGACATCAGAATTTATCAGCGACAAAATGTATGTTGAAGCAGTCACTGAAGTGATTGATGCTAAGTTACGTTATCCCAATACAGCATTGCTTGGTTTGCAATATGATGCTGAAACATTCTCAAATGTTGCAAAAGTAGCAGTCGAATGTGACGGTATTGAAATTTTAGTGCCAACTAATTACAACCCTGAAACCCGACAATACTTGGGTTTATGGAACGGCACATTTAAGCGAGCTTACACAAACAATCCAGCTTGGCATTTTTACGATGCATGTATTACAAAACGTTATGCTTTAGGTGATCGAATCAATTCATCTATGATTGATAAATGGTCGATTTATCGCCTTGCGCAGTACTGCGATCAACTTGTACCTGATGGCAGCGGCGGTGAAGAGCCGCGTTTTACACTGAATGTTTATGAGCAATCACAAGAAGATGCTTGGACTGTACTGTCAAAAATGGCAGGTGTATTTCGTGCATTCATTTATTGGGATGGTAAGTCAATTGTTTGCGATGCGGATGTGCCGCAAGATACTTATTTTACATACACTTCCGCAAACGTCATTGATGGTTTATTTGAATACTCTGGCACACGTGCACGTGATCGACATACAGTTGCAAAAGTGGCATGGGATAACCCAAAAAATCGCTATAAAACAGAATACATTCCTGTACGTGATGAACCTGCAATTTCACGTCTCGGAATTCGTATTGCTGACATTTCGGCATGGGGTTGTACCTCAGAAGGACAAGCACAACGCGCAGGACTTTGGGCTTTAAAATCTGAGCAATATGAGACGCGTACAGTCACGTTTAAAGTTGGCTTAGATGGCTACATTCCGTTGCCAGGTAAAGTGATTGAAATTGCAGATCCGATTTTTGCAGGGCGTGCAAATGGTGGACGTATTTCAAAAGTCAGTACTGATTTAAGACAGATCACATTGGATCGTGACAATGTTGTGTGTAAAGCGGGTGATCGACTGGTTGTGAACGGTGAAGATGGTAAAGCACAGGCACGTGTCGTTCAGTCGATCAATGGTCGAATGGTGACTGTGGTTGCTGCATTTGATTCAGTTGCTCCGCAAAATGTGTGGGTCATTGATGCGCAAGATTTAGCAACGATGAAATTCCGTGTCGTATCGATCACACAAGATGAATCACATCAATTTACAATCACAGGACTGCAATACAATCCTACTAAATATGATGCGATTGACTTCGGTGCAGTCATTGATGATCGTCCGATCACAATCATCACACCCACAGTTCAGGCACCTGTTGCTTCTGTTACTGTAAGTGCTGAGCACATGGTGCAGCAAGGTTTAACTGTTGCAACGATGTTGATCACATGGCCACAAGCACAAGCAGCCGTTAAATACTTGGTGGAGTGGCGTAAAGATGATGGATCGTGGATTAAATTACCATTAACAGGTAATAACTCAGTTGAAGTACAGGGCATTTATTCAGGCAATTATCAGGCGCGTGTCACAGCAATTTCTGCTTTTGATGTCAGCTCTTTACCGACTTATTCTGCTTTGACTGAACTCAAAGGAAAAGCCGGACAGCCACCCAAATTGGCTTTCATTAAAGCCACAGGTACGATGTTTGGGATGAAAGTTGAGTGGGGATTTCCTGTGGTGGGTGCCCTTGATACTGCTCATACTGAAATTGAGGTGTCCACAACATCAAATGGTGCAAATGCTTCTGTTCAGGGATTATTTGCGTATCCGACGACAAGTACACAAATTCAAGGCTTAGCGGCAAATGTTACGCTTTGGTATCGAGGTCGTTTGATTGATCGAATCGGAAATATCGGGGAATGGTCGGATTGGACTAGTGGGACTTCAACAGCACAAGTATCTGATATTTTGGATGCTCTGTCTGGGCAAATCACTGAAACGCAACTTCATCAGGATCTGCAAACTAAGATTGATCATATTGAAGCAGTAGATGCAGAAATAGGACCAATTAAACTGGATATTCAGAATACAAAGGATCAGATTAATCAAGAAATTATTGATCGTCAGTATGCGATTCAACAAGCAAAAGATGGTTTATCTCAGCAAATTATTGATGGAGATAAGGCTGTACTTAAGGTTGTTGAAACTGTCAAAAAGTCTAGTGATGATGGAGTAGCAGCTGCACAATCAGAAATTAAGGTTGTTGCAGATAATCTGAAATTGACTGCTGAAAAAACAGATGGTGTTTATGCGCAGTTGAATCCTCCTATGATTGGTTCATCATCTGATCTGATCGGTAATAATCAAGGCTTCGCGGGAACCTGGTCGCTTCAATCAGCAATGATTGAGGGTGATCTTGTTTTGAGTAAGCGCATTGATACAACTGTTGCTCAAGTCAATGATGTTCAAGCCTTTGCACAGCAAGAAGTTCAAGCGCGTATAGAGGGAGATAAAGCCACTGTCCAAAAGATTGATACTTATATTGTTGAGAATGATCAAGCTTTAGCAACTGTGCGAAATTCAGCACAAATTGCAGTTGAGAAATCAAATTCAAATGCGGTGTTAATTGATGCTTTAAATTTAGAAATTAAAGACAAAGCAAGTACAGGTGCTCTAAATCAGGTTAAGTCAGATTTATCTGCTGTTGATAAGCTAGTGATTGCGAATACAACCATGCTGAATGGCGTGTATGCGCAAATTAATCCGCCATTGATTGGTTCAGAGTCTGATCTTATTGGTAATTCTGGCGGTTATGCAGGGGTGTGGTCTGAACAATCAGCAAGAATCGAGGGAGATTTAGCACAATCTATCCGTGTTGATCAAGTTGTTACGCAAATGAATCAGAATGATGCTTTATATCAGCAACAGATTAAAGCAACCGCAGATGCTGTATCAGCCAATGTTACAGCGACAACCACATTACAGACCAAAGTCGGAGAAAATACAGCAAGTATTCAAGCTCAACAAACATCAATCAATGGCTTGACTGCACGGGCAACATTGAAGTTGCAATCGGGTAATTTGATTGGTGGTGTGGGTATTGAAAATGACAGCAAAACTGTTGATTTCATTATTCAAGCCAATAAATTCGCAATTGGTGCACCATCGGGCGTTTCTGGTGTTTCACATGCTTATGCATTTATTTATCAATCTACAGCTTCAACTTTGCCGAATGGCACAGTCATTCCTAAGGGCTTGTATTTAGATGATGCATATATTGGATCAATCAATGCCAATAAAATTCATGCTGATAGCTTAAGTGCGATTAGTGCGAATCTTGGTGACATCAAAGTAAAGACAGCAAATATTAATGATTTGGCAGTTTCAACATTGAAAATTCAAGATGAAGCTGTAACAGTTCCAAGTGCTATAACCAATCTCGCAGAAAAAAAGGTATCTTCAATATTGACACCTCAAGTTTTTGGTGATTGGAGGCAGGTATTGCGGGCAAGTGGTTCACTAATAGGAAATAGTGCTTCTATTACAATTAATAGAGCAGGTGGTAAATGTAGGGTTGATGGAAACATTATTATTTCAGACTTTGCTGTTACAACAACAAGGCAAGGAGGATTGATATCTGGTGTTGCCAAAGACTTATTGTGCGGTATTGTCTTATTAAAAAATGGCAATCCTATTGCTGAATATATAGTTGGGTCACCTAGCAGCGTTTTTGAAGATGTTGCTTTGTTTAATACTGCCGTGCAGCTACCTACTTATATTGATAATACAGGATCAGGTAATGCAACCTATTCATTGCAATTGGGTTTTACAACCAAAGTCGCAAATGGCGGGGTTTCCATCCATGGAACCCAATCTGGTTATGCTAGCAAGATTTTATCTGCAACAATAGCAACTTTGGAGCTTAAAAAATGACAGCAATTATTTCTAAACGCGGTGAATTGCTTCAAACAATTTATGCAAATGAAGAAACGATTAAATTAAACAAGCCCGCTGGTTGTTTAGCTGTTTCTAGCCCACCTAATCCAAACATGTATTATGCAGGCTGGTGGCGCAAGATGCCTGAGCAACCTTCTTTGTTTCATATTTTTGATTATGAGAGTAAAACATGGGTGGATCAAAGAAGTATAGAGCAAATTAAAGATCAAAAATGGTCTGAGATTAAAACGGAACGAGAAGCCACCGAATACGGTGGTTTTTCTTTTTTAGATCATGTGTTCGATTCCAATCCTGTTTCACAATCTCGAATCATTACTGCAAGCGAGCTTAGTGTAGATGTGGAATGGACTACAAAAGATAACTCAGTTGTTTTACTAAATGCGGGACAATTGAAAGATTTAAGAATCGCACTTGCAATGCATGTTGCAAGTTGTCATGAGCGTAGTCGTATTGCACGACAGTTAATTTATGATGCAAATTCAATAGATGAAATCAATTTAATTCAGTACTAGCCCCAATCGGGGCTTTTTTATTGCCAAAAATAGGGGAAATACATGTCGGAAACACAGGCAGTACTCGAAACAAGTGCTGTCGCAATTACTCAAAAAGTCACAGCAGCAAGCGGACTTACATCATTTTTTGCATTCTTGGGAAAAGTCGACGTTTAAGAGGTCATATGAATGCAATTTTATTAAATGAGCAAAGCAGATTGATGCGTGAAATGATGATATATGCAATGAAAGACAGTATGAGTCATTCGTATTTCGCAACAAGCTGTAAAATTTTTTATTTGAATTTAAGTGATGTATTTCTACATTGTAGTTATATGAATTTTTAATGGCTATCGAGAGGTGGCTTTTTTATTGTAAATAATAAGGAAAAATCAATGTCAAAAACTTCAGTTGCAATAGGTAATGAGCAATTATGGGAAAGCCTAGTTCGTTAAAGCAGCCTTGCACGAAATGGTGAAGTTGTTCAAATAGATGTTTGATTTTTTAAAATATTATTTATAATCATGTTTTTATTTTCAATATGATATTTTAAATATGGGGTGTATTTTGAAAAATAAAATTATTTACTTATTATCATCATTCATGTTGAGTGGAAGTGTTTTTGCAAATACAGATCCTCAGATTCAGTTATTGAAAGAAATTTATCAGCAAGGTAAAAAATTGGAAAAAGGAGATGAGTTATTAGCTTTGTATTATGATAAGAGTTTAGAGCAGGCTCAAAACAATTTAAGAGAAGGTAGATGGCAAGATTGTGGTCAAGCTTGGCAGGATCAAATGTGGCAAAGCCAAGATCCAGAATATCGTCAAAAACCCTCTTTTCAAAAAGTAGGACAAAACCTTGTAAAAGTAACACTAGCTCCTTATGGTGAATTCTATAAAGAGAAGAAAGTGACTTATAAAGTTGATTGTCAGGGAAATAGATGCAAAATCTCAGATATTATTGATGGGGATGGCTCACTCAAAAAAGCATTACTTAATCAATGTAGATGAGCTTGAACCTAAGTAAAAAATTGAAACACACCACCTTCGGGTGGTTTTTTATTGCCAAAAATTAGGGGGCATACGTGAATGAGCCAAGCGCATCACTTTGGAAAAAGTTAAATGAAGTATCAGATCGACTGCAGAGAGTATCAGAGCAGTTGGTGGAAACTAATGCAATTAATAAAGGGTATCACCAGGCACTTGATCAGCAACGAGTAAAAGTGGAACTGCTTGAGCAGCAAAACCATAAAGCACAGGGTGCGATTGCGATGTTGAAGTGGGGGCTTGGTGTGGTGCTGACTGTTGCATTGTCTGGTGGCACATGGACCATCAATTCAATTAATCAACTTAAACAAGATATGGCGATTATGCAAAGCCATCGAGAGGATAATAAATGAAATTAATCAATGAAAACCCATGGCAATATTTGTCAGTCAAGCTCCCGATGTTGGGAGCTTTTTTTATGCTTGTATTAATTCCACTTTTGCAATGGGCATTAGATTTCCAACTCATTCCAAAAGAACATGAAGGCATCATTATTGGAATTGTAATTCCACTACTCGGCTTGATCGGCAAGAAGATCTATCAACCAGAGTTACATGCACCGCAGCTAAATGGTATCAATAGTCTTTTGGCCACACCGCAAAATTCAAATGATTTAGCATGGATGGTTGAAGCGAAAAAACATATTGGTTTACGTGAGATTGTAGGTAAAAAACATAACCAAACAATCCTGTCTTGGATCAAAGGACTTGGCGGTTGGTTCACTGACGATGAAACGCCATGGTGTGGGACCTTTGTGGCGCACTGTTTAAAAGTGGCAGGTGTGAAATATCCAAAGCATTGGTACCGCGCCTTAGATTATGTGAACTACGGATCTAAACTCGCAAAGCCTGCATATGGGTGTGTTGCAATTAAAACCCGCAATGGTGGTGGTCATGTGTGTTTCGTAGTTGGTCGTGACCAAAAAACTAAAAAATTAGTCTGCTTAGGTGGGAATCAAGGCAATGCTGTCTCTTATGCCTTATACAGTGATTCAGATTTTCAGGAATTTCGTTGGTATGGGAAAACAAGCCGACCTGCTGAGTCTCGTTATAAGTTGGAATTTTTGGATGGGGTGAGTGCAACAAAAGTAAGTGAGGCTTAACTACAATACCATACTATTTGCAAAACATTACCTTGGCCAAACTAAATTTCGAGCTTGGCCAAACTTTATGAAATTCATAATTCATTGTATTTATTAATTTTCATGTTTTTAGTACGGTGGCATAATATTACAGAAAAAGCCCTTAACCAAGGGCTTTTATCAACAGAATTATTTTCAACTTTTTATAACCAATTTGAGTAAAAAATAGTCAGGAATAATTTTGGAATAAAAAACAGCTAAAATGTAATGACAATTTTGCAAAAACAATAATAAAAATTTCGTATCATGTGTATAAAATCAGTTTTTAATTCACTCCTTCCAGCTATCAACAATATTTGCCCAATCCTGCATCATTTTTCTACGGTCATTTAACCATTTTGCATGATCGTAAGTTGCTTTGACCTTATCACCCTTCACATGTGCAAGCTGCAACTCAATCCAGTTAGAGTTGTAGTTCGCTTCATTTAGATCAGTGGAGGCGGTGGCTCTAAAGTCATGCATCGTGATATGACCTAGATTCATATTCCGAAATGCCTGATTCAGCGTTGTTGGACCAATCATTGTATTATTGTTAATGCCTGGAAAAATATAGGGACTATCAGGGTAGGCGGCAAATTGCGCCTTAAGAATATCTATAACTTGATCTGACAGGGGCACAATATGAATACGGTTTTTCTTCATGTTGCGTTTGCCTGCTAGAATATCGGATTTCGAGGCAACCGGAATTGTCCATGTTCGAGCTTCAAAATCTATATACTCTTTTAAACCTCTGCGAATCTCGATTGTGCGTAACATTGTATAGATAAGTGCTTTAAGAGCATTTTTAGTACTAATAGAACCCGTGTATTTATTAATACTCAACATGATCAACTTTCGATCTTTGGTGTTAATAGGTTGAGCATTCTCTACTTCTGGTTTTTGAACGTATCCCCGTAATGCATAAGTAGGATCATTGTTAAGTTTATCTGAAATAATAGCGTATTGCATAACCTCAGCTATATGTTGCCTAACTAGTATTGATTTATTTTCCCCCGTCCCTTTTCCGGATTTTTGTACACGCTTAAGAGCACTATCCATAATATTTTTTATATCAACAGAGGTGACATCTTTGATCGGCTTATTACCAATCATGGGAAATATATCAACAGCATAAGACAGCTCACGCACATATAGCCAATTTTCAGATTTAGAGCTTCTTTTATGGTTACAGTATTCTTTAGCAATAGCGCTAAAGGTATCATTTTGAGATTGTAAGGCTTCTAACCGTTCATTTTTTTTAAACACGGCTGGATCAATATCCTTAGCTAACTGTTCTCGCATTTCTGTTGCTTTAGATCTAGCGTAAGATAGGCTTATCTCAGGATATTGCCCAATCGTTAACATTTGAGGTTTATTCAAGAATCTATAACGATAACGCCAGAACTTTTTTCCAGTTGGTCGGATTTCTATACATAAGCCAGAATGATCAGCAACGCGATATACTTTTTCTTTGGCTTTTAATTGTTTGATTTTTAAATCGTTTAGCATAATGTGAGTAACAACCGTTATGGCTTAAATTAAATTACTCACCATCTTACTCACAAAAAAAAGGTATGTCATGTCATGCAAGGTTATATATAGTAATAACATCAAATTAATAAAATCATGTAGATATAAACAAAAGTAATAAAAGGTTATACAAGGTTTCTTTAGTGTTTGGTATGGATGCAATCGATCATGCTATGATGAAAGAGTTTCACGAACCAGGCAATATTAAACGTTCTATTATTGTGATTGCACAACAACACATCGAGCAATGGTTGAGTTGGAAAAATATAAATATTGCGCCATTTATCAAAGGCTTTCCTGTAGATGAGTTTGAGTGCTTTTATTGTCCACAACAACGTCAAGCCAAAAACTCGCCACAGTTAAGTATGTTTGATGAATGAATTAGCGCGATAAATTTTTGAAAATGTGTTTTAAACTTTCCATCATTTTTTCAATTTGCAGCGGTGTTAAACCTTCGAAAGATTGTTCTAAAACGACACTCATTAAATCATTGATTTTAATAATCATTTGTTTACCTGCATCAGTCAAGTTTACGCGTGTAATACGTGCATCTTGACTACAAGAACGCGTATCCACTAAGCCTTCATCTTTTAAACGATAGACAATTTTAGTGGTCGTTGACATTTTTGATACAATCATATCAGACAGTTCTGAAACACTCGCATCTGGTTTAGACTCAAGTGCCAATAACAAGCGACGTCGAGAATTATCCACTCCATATTTTTTTAATGCGTGGTCGACATTAAGTACATATTGAGAATGAACTTGGGTAATCCAATAGTACGGAAACTCTGCCAAATTAAAATTATCGGTTGTTGGTAAAAATTTTGAATATTTTTTGGTCATCAAAAATTCCTTTGTTTTTTCTAATTATTAGCCCAATGTAATAACAATTGTAATAGTATTGTAAATTGATGTTCTAAATCAACATAAAAATGAGGTGAAGTATGCATAAAATGAGAAATTTATTAAGTTTTTATACATAATACATCAATTTTATAGGATTGGATCAAAGACTATACTTCATTTGTTCCTTGATTATGATGGTTATTTTGACTGAATTTTACTCATTTTATAGAGTGGATACATTAAGTTGAATCATTGAATATAAATCTTTTCGATCATTTTATGCTAAGTAATGGTTGATAGGATACTGTATCTTAATTTTTGTTGATCTTCATTAATTTGCTTTGTTTTCTATTGAATAGCTGTAGGTATATTTTTATATCTATGGATGTATAAATGAGAAAGTTAATCTGATGATGTCATTATTTTTATATCTTTCACTAATGACAAGTGGGATATATTTAAAAAAATTGATTTAGATTTAAGCATAATATAGTTGATTATAAAAAATATTTGTTGTAAAGGTTATCATTTTATACCTTATTGCATGTTGCAGTATGATATTTCTAATAGTCACCAATGTGCTTTTTATTGTATTGAACTAAAAATCAGCAGCTTATAACGCTCTAAAGTAAAAATATTTTTTTAAATGATATTTTTGAAAAATAGAGATAAATATCGAAAATATAAAGATATCTTTGCTTATATATTTCAGCTTGAAAAACCTTAAATTTTGTGTCTATTTGTAAAATAATAAAAAAAATAATTACAAAATAGTGAGATTATGCATAATTAAGATAATTTAGTTGAAAAGGTCTTATGTATGGATCCGTCGCCGTGTAGGTTAGAATTTAAGTTATCTGTTGTAAATTATAATAATGAGCAGGAGATCTAATAATGGAATTTTTATTAGACCCTGGAATATGGGTAGGTTTACTTACTCTTATTGTTTTAGAAATTGTATTGGGTATTGATAACCTTGTCTTTATTGCTATTTTGGCAGAAAAACTTCCTCCGGAACAACGTGATAAAGCACGTGTTTTAGGTCTTTCACTTGCGCTGATTATGCGTTTGGGACTGTTATTTGCCATTTCATGGCTCGTTACATTGACAGAACCTTTGATTACGGTATTTGATAAAACTTTCTCAGGTCGAGATCTGATTTTGTTGTTTGGTGGATTATTCCTTGTCTATAAGGCAGTCACTGAATTACATGAAAAGCTTGAAGGTAAACCCGAGGTTCAAGTCACAACCAATGTTGTTTATGCTAGCTTTGCTGCGGTTGTAACGCAAATTGTTATTTTAGATGCAGTATTCTCATTAGACTCCGTGATTACAGCCATTGGTATGGTGGATAACATTTATGTCATGATGGCTGCAATGATTGTCGCAATGGCAGTGATGTTGTTAGCCTCTAAACCATTAACTGCATTTGTGAACCGTCACCCAACCGTTGTTATTCTATGTTTAAGCTTCTTATTGTTAATTGGTATTAGCTTAATTGCAGAAGGTTTTGGTTTCCATATTCCAAAAGGCTATATTTATTCTGGTATTGGTGTTGCAATTTTAATTGAAGCATTTAATCAGTTTAGTAATCGTAATGCGGCGAAACATCAAGCAAAAATTCCTTTACGTCATCGTACTGCGGATTCTATTTTAAAATTGATGGGCAGTAAGTTGGATGCAGATGTTGTCGCATCTCCTGACGTAGTGGAAGCACAAAAGACCTTTGTTGATGAAGAACGCTACATGGTCGGTGGTGTATTAACGTTGGCTGAGCGTAGTGTTGCTTCAATTATGACGCCAAGAAATCAAATTTCTTGGGTGAATCTTGAAGACGATCCTGAGCGTATTCGTGAACAAATTTTGTCAGTACCTCATAGTTTGTTCCCTGTGTGTCGTGGTCAGTTGGATAAAGTTGTTACAATTGTCCGTGCTAAAGAATTGATTGATGCTTTGGATGATCCTGAGCAGTTACAAGCTTTGATTAAACGTCAACGTCCGATTTTTATTTTTGAAAAAATGAAGGTCATTGATGCGATTCACACTTTGCGTTCATCAAAAGGTTCATTGGTTCTCGTGACAAATGAATTTGGAAATATTCAAGGCTTGATTTCACCACTCGATGTGTTTGAAGCAATTGCAGGTGAATTCCCAGATGCGGATGAACAGCTTGAATTGGTCAAAGTCGATGATCATACTTGGAAAGGATCGGGGATGTTGGACTTGTATCAATTAGAATTAGCACTTGAAACCGTTGATTTAGTTCAAGAAGATTCTGGCTATTTCAGTGTGGCAGGTTTAATTTTTGATAAAGCACAATCCGATGTCCGAGTAGGCACGCAAATTGAAGTTGAAGGTGTACATTTCGAAGTTTTAGAAATGGATGAAAATCGTATTAAAACTGTGAAAATTACTTATAGCGTTGCTTAATTACTCGGATTAAAAAATGCCTCATTGATGAGGCATTTTTTATGGCATAAATAAAAAGACACTTAGCATGGATTACAACACTAAGTGCATAAACTTTTAAATATTGAGTTCTTTAGCAATGATTGGCCAAATATTTTGATGTGATTTTTTGAACATGAGCATATGTCCAATTTGCTTGTGACCTAAAGCTGAGGGTACAAGTTCATGCATTTGAGTTGAGGCATTTGGATATAAACGAATTAAATCTTTAACATTGGCTTCGGTGGCAATTTCATCATCAGATGACCAAAATACTGTAATTGGGCAACGAATATTTTGATGAAAATCTTCAAAAATGGTTTTACCTAATGCATTTTCAACATAACCTGGGTGGCTGCAAAATTGTGCCCATTGTTTTGCTACATTTTTCGGTAAATTTTCCCCCATTCCCAGCATTTTGGTTGTGCCATAGCCTTTCAAAAGATTTGAAATAGGGAAGATCAGATTAAACATGACGGGTGCTAATTGTTTGGTACGACCTTTTAGACCTTTAACATGTCCAGTTGAACCTGAAATCGCAATGACTTTGGCAACTTTTGCGTAGTTAGGCACAATTCCTAGGAGCTGACCCCCAGCGCTATGTCCTAGTAAAATGACTTGTGATTTGCCAGTCTTGATTAATAAAGCATCAATAGCTGCAGGAATATCGAGTTGTCCCCAATCTTGAATACTGGCATCCGATTTTTTTAAAGGACCATGTAGGGAGGCACCGATCCCTCGAAAGTCAAAGACCAAAACTTGATAGCCTTGTTCATTTAACCATTCAGCAAAAGCACGGTAAAAGCCTTGAGTAATTCCTGTAGCAGGGCAAATCAAAATGGGTAAATTTGTAGTAGAGAATGCTATGTCATAAAAAGTTGCACTGAGGCTATAGCCATCTTTACAGGTAATATTTAATTGTTGTGGTGTTTGCATAAGTTTTAAGAAATAGCTGTAGAAAATAATATATACCATACATAAGTTCCAAAAAGAAACTTGTTAAAAGTATGACTAGAAAGTCAGAAAATAGATTTAAACAAGGCTACACTATAGAAAGGATATAAGGATTTCAAAATGACAATGGATGATTTACAGTTTTCAGAATCGGTTAAAATAGCAATTGTTTTCAGTGGTTTATATTTATGGGTAGGTATGCTGACAGGCGTGTGGAAATATATGCAAATCCGTCAGTCTTCGCAATCACGGGCGCATTATTATGTAGATATTGCACATCGCAGTAGCCTTTTATATGCACCAGCGACTTTGATTTTGGCAGTTTTAGCTTATTTTTCTGCATGGTCAGCAAATATTACTTTTATTTGTGTGGTGATTAATTTAATTTTTTTTAGTTTTGCGATCATGAGCTATATTTTGCATGGCGCACTAAAAGATACAACGAATCAATTTAAAGTACCGCATCAGATGGGAAAATGGCATTTACCTCAATGGATGATGAGCTTTGCAATGCTGCTATTGGCGTTAGGTGAGGTTTTGGCAACGGGAATATTAGTTTTTGGTGTGGTTTTAAAATTTTATTAATATTTTAAGTTGTTATTTCTAATTATTTTCTTTTAAAGATGGATGCTTGTGCATCCATCTTTTATTCTGTTGCAGCTGCGGCTTTCGCAGATTTACGTGTTTTGTGGTCAATCAATTCCCAAATGCAAAATGCAGCAGAAACGACTAAAGCATAAACAAAAAACTCAGGTTTTAAGTTGCCTTGAATCAGACCATGTAAAAATAAAATTGTCATCAGTGCAAAAGTTGTACTGAGATAAATGACCAGTTTTTTGTTCGCCTTCAAAGAATTAATGAAGACTTGCTTGTTTGAATGTAGTGATAACATCCTCATCCCTCCTGTCTGCTCGACAAAAACCCCATTGTTTTAGTCAGAATTGCTTGGTTGATCCTTACCATAGCAAATTATTATTTTAAATGCAAATACATCATATTATCCTAAATAAATGTGACATATTTATGACAAATTGACTTTAAGTGATGATTTATAAATTACTTAAATTACGCTGAATGTATGTATTTGATTTAACTCATCTGTTTTGCAGAACATTTAACATACAATATTTTATTTGTAATAGGAAGGGGGAAAAGAAGGGTAAAACATGTGATTGGATTGTAAGATAAGCTAAATGCCTAGACGGTCATTTACTAAAAACAGTGGAATGGTGATTCACGTTAGTTTTGGGGGATGCAAGCAATAAAAGTTCGTTGGGTAAACGTCACAATTATTGAGTGCTGTTAAAATCTATATTTGGGTAAAATAAGATTTTAGAACAATCATCCAAAACTATTTTTTAACTTTGTCGATGACAACAAAAATAACTAAAACGACGCAAGATGGAATTAACCATGCAAGATTTTGGGCATTAAGCGGTAAATGCTGAATGGCATCAGGTAAAATGTCAGCAAATGCTGTGACTTTAATTCCTTCAATAATCCCAAAAATAAATGCCACTGCGGTTACAGGTGCAATGACTAAGCGAGGATTGTTAAAGTATTTCCATAAAAAACTCAACATGATCACCACAATCGCAGGTGGATAAATTGCGCTGAGCACAGGGACTGAAACAGCAATTAACTTGGTTAAACCTAAATTAGAAATAACTAAAGAAAATAGAACCAAGATAAATACTAAAATTTTATAAGGAATTTTAGTGAGTAAAGAGAAATATTCAGCACAAGCACAGGTTAAACCAATTGCGGTTACCATACATGCAAGGAAAATCAAAGCGGTCAGGAATAAAGAACCTAAATCGCCAAACGCATGTTGAACATAAGCATGCAGGATCACTGCACCATTACTCGCATTTGGTGCAACTTCGTGGCTACCTAACCCAAGTTTAAATAAACTCAGATAAACCAAAGTTAAACCAATACCCGAAATTAAGCTGGCAATTACGGCATATTTAGTAATAAGTTTAGGGTCATTCACACCGCGTGAACGGATTGCGTGAATAATCACAATACCAAATACTAGAGCGCCGAGGGTATCCATAGTCAGATAACCATTAACAAAGCCTTCAGATACGGGGCTTGAGACATAGCCATCAATCGCAGGAGGAATAAAACCTGCTGGAATGACAAATGCAGCAATCCCTAAAATCGCCAATGAAATAATTTTCAAAGGTGCAAGGATATGACCGACTGTGTCGAGTAGTTTGTTGGGATAAAGTGAAACCAATGTCACAAATGCGAAATAAATGACACTATAAATCAGTAGACTCGAGCTTGAGTTACCAAAATAAGATGAAAAACCGATTTCGTAGGAAACTGTTGCTGTACGAGGAGTTGCAAACAGTGGTCCAACGGAAAGATAGCACACAACGGTAAGAATCAAACTTGCGACTTTACCTAAAGGTGAGCTAAGAATAGCAATAGAACCTTCAGTTTTTGAAAGAGCCATAATCGTGATAACGGGTAGGCCAACAGCGGTGATTAGAAATCCTAACGCTGCTAACCAAACATGTTCACCTGCTTGTTGTGCAACAATAGGTGGAAAAATAATATTGCCTGCCCCAATGAATAAGGCAAAAGTCATGAACCCTAAAGCAATAATATCCTTGGTACGGAGATTAGTCATAGGAGATGTGGTGTTACAAAAAACTGTAGATTTTAGGGGAAAAGTTGGGTGTTTTGTATTTTATTTTATAAAACGTATGAAATTTAATTATAAAAAACTTATAGTTCAAGGTTTCAGTGGATTTATCTAAATGAAAACAATATACTTTTTTCTAAAATGTTTTTTTTGAATATGATTTTAAATATTTGAATTATTTTATTTTCAATTGTACTTATATTGAGCGCTTTAACGTAAAATTAAACGCTATAAAATGCAGAAATGCTTAGATTTTATCATTCATATTGCCCATTTTTTTTATATAAGGCATATAATAACGGCTTACATTTGAGGGCAGAAGATATGAAAGCTTCAACTATCACGATTAAAACTGAACACGATATTGAGAAATTAAGAGTGTCAGGGCGTTTGGCTGCTCAGGTTTTAGAAATGATAGGTCAATATGTAAAACCTGGTGTAACGACTGAATATTTAGATGATATTTGTCATGATTTTATTGTAAATACATTGAAAGTGATCCCTGCGAATGTGGGGTATTATGGTTATACGAAAACGACCTGTATTTCTCCGAATGAAGTGGTGTGTCATGGTATTCCATCGGCAAAAACCATTTTAAAAGAAGGTGATATTATCAATATTGATGTCGCTATTATTAAAGATGGTTATTTTGGTGATACGAGTCGTATGTACTTTGTGGGTGAAGTGAGTCCTGCTGCGAAAAAGTTAGTAGAAACAACCTATGAAGCGATGGTGGCTGGAATTCATGCGGTAAAACCAGATGCAACTTTGGGTGATATTGGTTATGCAATCCAGTCTGTTGCGCATCGTGAAGGTTATAGTGTAGTACGTGAATATTGTGGTCATGGTATTGGTAAGGTATATCATGAGCAACCGAATGTTTTACATTATGGTCAACCAGAACAAGGTTTAAAACTAAAAAAAGGTATGGTATTTACCATTGAACCGATGATCAATGCGGGTAAAGCGGATGTTAAAGAGTTAAATGATGGTTGGACCGTAGTGACCAAAGATCGTTCTTTGACAGCACAATGGGAACATATGGTCTATGTGACAGATACTGGTTTTGAATTGCTTTCACCTTGGCCAGAAGGGACTGGGCAATATCCTGAAATCTAAAATGAAGTCTAATCGGGTAAGGTGTTTGATACGGTGTTGAGCCTGTAAACTATTTTATTTTTGCGTCTTACTTCATCTTACTTTTTGTTTTCATTCATATTTATTTTTAAGGTATAAAATTATACTTTTTTAATATTTGTTTATTTTATGGGTAGGTATTATTCTTATCCATAGATTATCGCTGTAGTTTCTAATGAAGTATTTTCAGTTTTCAAGCTTATCCATCCTAGGGTAAGCTTTTTTTTGTCTTTTTTTTGGAATGTGGGCTATTATTAGGGCTCAATTCTTGTATTTTCCAATAGTATTAAAGGTATGCTAGAATTTTTGTAAAACTTTAAATCATTCTTATTAAGAATAATGTAATGAAAAAATTACGATGCAACAATTGGAGTTGCTAATCCAATTTGTTTGGAGTGAATATTTGCATCAGGCATCTTCGGAAGATTTATATCAATCTGTTATCAGTTGCAACTGGGATAGTAATAATCAGTTGCTCGATTGGATTATACAAGATCAGACGGTAGATCGAGCAGTGCTTTTAGCAGTTTATTGGATGAGTGATCCAACTTTTGCAAAGCAGTATCTCAATAGAGATGAATTTTTAGCTAAAGATAGTTGGTATGTTAATACTTTTGATTTTATTGAAAATTTGGAAGAAAAGTACATCCGTGGTTTTTGGTACAAGAATGAAATTGCATTCAATCCAGCACATGATCAGGATGGCATAGATTGGACAATGACATATGATAAATCCAAGGTTCTTCGTCCTATTCCTGAGCAAATGTGCATTGCATTAGCTGGCAAAAAAAATGTATCGCAATGCAGATTTTCAGGAAGGTCTGACGGAGTTATGGAACTCTAAAATTTGGAAGATATTTGATGAGCATGAAATTATATTTACAGAACAACATATTCATCAACATAATCGATGAAATCTTAAACTCAATGCAATGAGTTTAGTTTTTGAGTTTGAATTTCAAAATCATAGAAACCGCTAAGCCAAATAGTAAGCCCCAAAAAGCAGAACCTATCCCAAAGAATTGAACACCTGAGGCACTAAATAAAAAGGTCAGTAGTGCTGCTTCACGGTCTTCAATGCGATGAAAGGCAATCGCGATATTGTGGCTGATCGTGCCAAACAGTGCTATTCCTGCTAATGCGGTAATAAATATGGAAATGACATCAATATACTGGTGAGCGTGGCTGCAAATAAGCCCATGATGATGTAGAAAATACCACAGCTCATTCCTGCAATATAACGCTTTTTAGGATCAGGATGCACTTGATCATCTAAGCTAATCGCAGCACTAATCGCAGCAATGTTCACACTAAAACAGCCAAAAGGTGCAAGAATGGTTTGGGTCAAACCAGTCCAACCAATTAAGTGTTTGACATGAGGCGCATAGCCATAACTTTTAATCATGGCAAGTCCCGGCAGATATTGTGATGCCATATTAATCACAAATAAAGGTAATGCTAAACCAAACAAAGCAGACCAAGTAAACTCAGGTTTCATCCAAACAGGGTATGCTAGTGCTAGATGAATGTTTGTGGTCTTAAATTGCATAAACAATGGGCAAATCATAACACCCAAAATTACGGTAATAACAATACAGTAGCGTGGAAATAGACGTTTACTGATGATGTAAATCGCTAAAATGGCAAGAATAAATCCCCAGTCGTTTTGCATACTGGCAAAAATAGCAATCCCAAACTTAAGTAATACGCCCGCAAGCATGGCACTCGTGAGGCTTTGTGGAATATAAGTCAGTACTTTTTCAAAAATGCCTAAAAAACCTAAAACTGCTGTGAGTAACCCACACACTAAAAAAGCACCAATGGCTTCATAGAGCGTATAGTCACTGCCTGAGGCAAGAATAAGTGCTAAACCCGCAGTAGACCATGAAGTGGCTACAGGATACTTAAATTTCCAAGATAAAAATAATCCGCATGAACCAATTGCTAAGCCTAAAGCCCAAAACCACGAAGTAACTTGCGCTTGTGTTGCACCGAGTAGTTGAGCCGCTTGAATTACCAAGACTGAAGAAACACTAATACCGACCAGAAAAGTAATAAAGCCAGCGAAGACAGCGGGGATCGAGAAATCTTGAAGAAGTTTTTGCATAATCCGTTGCGTAGATTTGAGTTGAGCTAAAAAGTATGTAAATCATACACGTTTGGGTAGGTTGCAAAAATAGACTTTACATGAAAAATTCTCATATGATGAATATTTATATTATTTAGACACTTATATTGTTGAAAAAGCCAGTTTTAAACCAAAACCACAAAATAGTAAGCCTACTGAGGCAACTCCTATTGCTGCAATTTTATAACGACGGTTAAAAAAATGAGCTAATTTAACGCCAGAAAAAATGAGAATACTTAAATATGCCATACTGGTGATTTGTACCACGATCGAGAGAATCGAGAAACTAAGTGCAGGATAAGTATAGTCAGGGTCTACAAACTGAATAAAAAAAGATAAATAAAAGAAAATCGCTTTAGGGTTTAGCAAGCTAATGGTTAATGCACTTCTAAAGGGATGAATATTCTTTTGTGTTGTAGGCGTTGAAGCTTCGATGTTTTGAGCGTGAGTATTTAACCAAGTATGATAGCTCGTAATAATTAAACGAATCCCTAAATAAGATAAATATGCAGCACCCATGATTTTTAATAAAATAAATAACCAAGGAAAACTATGGAGTAAAGAGGCTGCACCTAGAACGGTACATAAAATTAAAATTAAATCGCCGGTAAAGACGCCTAGTGCTGCCAAATAACCGATTTTAATACCAAAGCGCGATGCAACAGACATAACATAAAGTGAATTTGGACCAGGTAATATCACAATAAAAATTGTGCCGATAATAAACGTTACAATATCTGTAATACCAAACACCAGCTGCTCACTTTATATCTAAAGGTAAAAAAACCGAGTCGGATTATAAGCCTAAACTCGGTTTTGAGCATAAAAATGAAGAAATTAATTTAGATTTATTTAAGCCTGAATTTCAGCATCTAAACCAAAAGACTGACGCAATAAACTTTGTAATTGTTCACGTGCTTTGATAAAACCATCAATGCCAGATTGTAATAATTGAAATGCCATAAGGTCATTTTCAAGTTCTTGTTTAAATTGTGCTTTTTCTAGCACAGTATAAGCATGTTCTTGATGTGCATGTGCATGATTTGCAGAAATTTGTGCAGTGACTGTGCGATTATCTTGTTCAAGTTGTTGTAATAAACTTGGTGCAACAGTTAATAGGTCACAACCTGCTAATCCGAGTACTTGATCAATACTACGGAAACTTGCGCCCATCACTTCTGTTTGAATATTATGCTGTTTATAGAAATGATAAATTTGTTTCACTGACAATACACCAGGATCTTTATCAATAGCGTAGTGATCCACATTTTCAGCTTTTTTATACCAATCTAGAATACGACCTACAAATGGTGAAATGAGGGTCACATTTGCATCGGCACATGCTTTTGCTTGGTGCAACCCAAAGAGTAAAGTTAAATTACAGTGGATTCCTTCAGCCTCAAGTACTTTCGCTGCTTGAATGCCTTCCCAAGTCGAAGCGATTTTGATCAGAATGCGATTTTGATCTACACCATAGTCTTTGTACAATGCTAACAATTCTTTGGCTTTAGCAATGGTTGCTTCTGTATCATAAGAAAGAGCAGCATCAACTTCGGTAGACACGCGACCTTCCACAAGTTTTAAAATTTCAACACCTAACTTGACTGTTAAAATGTCAATGGTGCGTTCAAGCAACTGATCTGCTACATAACCTTCTTGTTTTGCTTGTAAATAAGCAGACTCAATTAATTCTTTACTTTCAGGTTGCTGTGCTGCTGCGGTAATTAAAGATGGATTTGTGGTTGCATCTAAAGGGCGAAATTGTTGAATGGCAGTTAAATCACCTGTATCGGCAACAATAGTGGTGAGTTGTTTTAATTGCGCTAATGCTGATTGTGTCATTGCTGTTTAATTCTTAGATAAAAATACGTGTAACTTTATTTATATCACAATGTGTTTTCAGCGAAAGTGGTTTCAGTGTTTTAGTGTGCATTATTTTGTATGAATTCGTTGATTTCTGATGTGATTAATCAAAAAACGAGCAGCTTGTCCTAAATGACTTTCACGATTCCAAACCAAATCAACGTAATATTCAAACTTGGGCGTAAAATCTGCCAAATTTAAAATTTTAAGATTTTTTTTGTACTGACTATTTTCCTCAAAAATTTGTAAAGGCAAAACGCCCCAACCTAAGCCTTGTAAAATCATTGAACACGCCAAATGATGATTATCAGTACGCCAATAATTTTTAGAATACAGTAGTTCGGGTTTAATGGTTTTATCTCGGCTTGCCACTACGATTTGCCGACTTTGTAAAATTTCCTCGAAAGTCACCACATCATGTTGTGCAAGTGGAAAATGCTGTGCAGCAACAGGTACTAAAGCTTCACGTTTAACTTCAACAAATTGTTCACGGCGTTCTAAGATTTCACGTTCAAACATTAAAGCGAGCTGTGCGGTTTGGTTAATCAGCATTTTTAAAGCATCTTCTTGCGGTGCAGAAAAAATATTAATTTGTAAGGTTGGGAAATGCTCAGCAAGCAGGGCAATGTATTCTGTCCAATCGGTATGTAAAAGCTCAGTGACAACGACAATATTCAATGACGTTTCTAAGCCATTCGCTAGAGCCAAAGCTTGCTGTTTCCATTGATTCATTTCAATCAGAAGTTGTTCTGTTTTTTCATATAAAACATGTGCTTGAGCGGTTGGAATAGGCTCACGCCCAATGCGCTCAAAAAGTTTTAAATTCAAATCTATTTCTAAATTTGCAATGGACATGCTGATGGCAGAAGGGACTTTTGCAAGTTTACGTGCAGCCGCAGAAAAAGAGCCACATTCCATAACAGTTTTAAAAACAATCAGTTGTTCTTGGTTGATATTCATACTTTAGGATTTATCTATCAATTTTATTGAAAGAATCTAACTTTATTATTCACTATTATAAAAATAAAATTGCATTTGTCGAATAAATTTGAGTATTGAAACATGTTGATTTCCAAAAGAAGGATTATTCATGCACTCAGCTATGAAATCATCTTATTGGTGATCATTGCGATTGCGTTGAGTTTTATTTTTGAAGTTCCTATGGAAGTGACGGGGACTTTAGGTGTAGCGATGGCAGTTACATCTGTGGTCTGGAATATGATTTTCAACCATTTTTTTGAAAAATTGGAAAAGAAACACCAGTTTAAAAGAACAATTGGTGTGCGTGTTTTGCATGCAATTGGCTTTGAGGGTGGTTTGATGTTGGCGACCATTCCAATGGTGGCATATGCGATGGATATGAGTATCTGGCAAGCGATTTTGCTTGATTTGGGCATGACCTCGTGTATTTTAGTGTATACCTTTATTTTCCAATGGTGTTATGACACGATTGAAGCGCGTTTAGGTTTTCAACCTGCGCATTGATGTGTTATGGTGTAAAGAGAAGGTATGCGTATTGCATGCCTTTTTTATTTACTTGGATTCTCAAATGAAGTGCAACAGAGATTAAATTATTAGAAGGAAGCAAGATGAGCTAGCATTTTGCTTCCGACCGACCAAAGTCAAAGTTGCATCATGAACTATACTCATCTTACTCAAGAAGAAAGATATCAGATTTCCACATTGTTACGTGAAGGTTTTTCTAAACGTTATATCGCCTGGAGGCTAAATCGTTCACCTTCCACTATTTCTAGAGAAATAGCACGCAATCGAGCAAGGAATGGTTATTTCGCTCAACATGCCCATAAATTAGCTTGCAGACGGCATTGTCCTAATCCTAAAAGAATCTCTCGAGAGGTTTGGGCACAAGTTATGGCTTACCTTGAACTTCAGTGGAGCCCCGAACAGATTGCTTCTCATGTTTCAGTCAGCCTGCATTCCATATACAGGTTTATACAGCAGGATAAAAGCAGAGGTGGTGTGCTCTTCCGCAACTTACGTTTCAGAAATCAAAGAAAGAGAAAATATGGCTCCATTGAGACTCGTGGCCAACTGACAAACCGCAAAAGCATTCACGATCGACCTGCTGAGATTGAGCAGCGCTCCCGTTTCGGTGATTTGGAAATAGATACGATTGTTGGCAAGAATCACCAACAATCCCTGGTTTCAATTGTAGATCGGAAGACAGGTTATCTTTGGCTGAAAAAGTGCAGCACGCGCAAGGCTGAGGAAGTTTGCCAGGCTACGATCAGATTATTGGAACCGATCAAAGCACACCTAAAAACAATTACCGCGGACAATGGTAAAGAATTCAGCCTGCATGAGTATGCTGCTCAGGAATTAGATATAGATTGGTATTTCGCTGATCCCTATAGCGCCTGGCAGCGTGGAACAAATGAAAATACGAATGGATTGATCAGACAATATATTAGAAAAGGCAGTGACTTGAATGACTATACGGATGCATATATTGCAGAAATTACTCAACGCTTGAATCATCGTCCAAGAAAAAGACTCGGCTTTAAAAGTCCGAGTCAGGTATTATGGCAACAACATGGTGTTGCACTTCAAATGCTAATCTAAGTTAAAAAAATAATAGGATATAAAAAATGATTCAAGAATTTTTAAATATTGAAAAAAATATCAAGTTAAATTTCCAAAACATGCTGCATAAATTTTAACATGCGTCGTGCATGATGATGTAGGCTCTATTTTCTGAGTCAGGAGGTTAAGAATAGAAAACCCGAAAGCTTTCTATTCTTAAATTTATCGGTTTAAAGCTAAAAATTATTCATTCACCGCTTTATGATTTTCATCTTCTTCATCATCGTCAGCAGAGTCCATACCTAACTCTTTGAGTTTACGCGTTAAGGTATTACGTCCCCAACCGAGTAACTCCGCAGCATGACGCTTACGCCCACGGGTTTGTTGCAGTGCAGCATTAATCAATGTGCGTTCAAACATTGGTGTGGCAATATCAAGTAATTTCATCTCGCCATTTTTTAACTTTTGTACCGCCCATTGCCCAAGTAATTCATCCCAGTGATGGACTGCAATTCGATCAATGCCACCTTCTTGCGCTTTGTTTTGTTCATCGGTTTTATTGAGTGGGATTTGTTTTAACTCAGAAGGTAAGTCCTCAGGATAAACTTCACGTCCCGTGATCATGACGGTTAACCAACGGCAGGTATTTTCCAATTGGCGTACGTTTCCGGGCCAAGGCAATTGTTTAATGTAGTCTTGAGTTTCTTGACGTAAAATTTTTGGGCTAACACCAAGTTCTTTGCCTGTGCTTGCCAAGAAATGTTGGGCAAGCATCGGAATATCTTCAGAACGATGAGAGAGTTTCGGAATATGAATACGAATAACATTGAGGCGATGATATAAGTCTTCACGGAAACGTCCATCATGGACGAGTTTTTCTAGATCTTGATGTGTTGCAGCAACAATACGTACATCCACACGAACAGGAATGTGTCCGCCAACTCGATAAAACTCACCATCTGCTAAAACACGAAGTAAGCGTGTTTGAGTTTCAAATGGCATATCACCAATTTCATCTAAAAATAACGTACCGCCATTGGCTTGTTCAAAACGACCTTGACGTTGTGTATTTGCCCCTGTAAATGCACCTTTTTCGTGACCAAATAACTCGGTTTCAATCAAGTCTTTAGGAATTGCTGCCATATTGAGTGCAATAAATGGTTTACTGCTACGAGGTGAGTGACGATGTAGGGCATGTGCAACCAACTCTTTACCTGTACCAGATTCACCATTAATTAATACGGTAATGTGTGATTGGGATAAACGTCCAATGGCACGGAAAACTTCCTGCATTGCAGGAGATTCACCAATAATTTCAGTAGATTGAATAGGTGTAGTTTTTGCAGACTCTTGTTGTTGTAGTTTATTGATGTGTAAGATTGCGCGATTCACTAATGCCAATGCTTCATCAATATCAAAAGGTTTAGGTAAATATTCAAACGCACCTGTTTGATAACTCGATACCGCAGATTCTAAGTCAGAATGTGCAGTCATAATAATGACAGGCAGCTCAGGATGATTGGCTTTGACTTTACCTAAAAATGTTAAGCCATCAATACCCGGCATACGAATGTCTGTCAGAATCACATCAGGTGTATCTGTATTCAGTTGATCTAAAGCAGATTGTGCCTCTTCAAAGCTGCTGACATCAAAACCTTCTTCTTTGAAAGTCTTTTCCAATACCCAACGCATTGCACGATCATCATCGATGACCCAGATTTTATTTTGTGACATGTTGAGACTCCCAAGGTAAATATAAGCTAAATACTGTTTTGCCTGGAATAGATTGGCATTCAATCATTCCGTTATGTTGGTGCATGATGTTTTGTGCAATACTCAACCCAAGACCTGTACCTTTGGCACGTCCTGTAACGAGTGGATAAAAAATAGATTCTAATAATTCTTGCGGAATTCCTGGTCCATTGTCCTCAATGTCGATCCGAATCGCTGATTTATTCAATACGCCATTAATAGTGACAAGACGTTGAATGCGCGTACGTAAAATCAGTGCAGGTTGATCATCAACAAAGAACTCTTTATTTTCTGTCATGGCTTGTACAGCATTGACACTAATGTTGAGCATGACTTGAATGAGTTGATCACGATCGGCTTTGACATCAGGTAACGATAAATCATAATCACGAGTAATTTTAATTTTCTTTTTGGTTTGATTAATAATTAACGCACGCACACGTTCAAGTGGTTCGTGGATATTAACAGGTTCATAGCTAGGCAGTTGTCTTGAGCCTAACATGGTGTCGGCAAGATTTCGCAGGCGATCCACTTCACTGATGATAATATCAGTAAATTCAATATATTGGGGATCATTTAAACTACGTGCAAGCAGTTGTGTTGCACCACGAATTCCCCCTAAAGGATTTTTAATTTCATGCGCAACGCCACGAACCAATTGGCGAGTGATTTGATGTTGTTGGATGAGGTTTTCTTCTTTGGAAATTTTGAGCATTCGATCAATGGGGTTAAGCTCAATTAAAAGCAATGGGTGGTAGGGTTTACCTGTGTTTAACTGAGACACAGAATAGTCAACGTGCATATCTTTAAAATTAACATTAATAATTGCTTCACGGCGTGTATAGGCTTGACCCGTTGTAATGGAATTTTTGAGTGCATCAAGTGTATTAAAATCATCATTTGGCGCATGTAAAATATTAATGACAGGTTGACCTTTTGCTCGTAGTAAACTGATATCAAACAAAGCTTCGCAAGATGAATTTAAATAAAAAATATTTAAATCACAGTCGACCAAAAGTATCGCGGTGGTTAAATTATCCACCAATAAACGATAATCAATGCTAGGGTGTTGATCCATTAGCTGAATGTTCCTGTTTTAAAATAGCGCAATGGCATCTGAACCTGATGTATTGAATTCTCTAATATGACAATTCATTGTTGTTAAATCGACCTAATATAAAGCAATAAATAAGCCAACTTTTTATATTTGTGCGGAAATTTAGAGCATTCAATGGAATATGCGCGCAAATTGCACTTTTTACAGGTTTAAATGTCAAACATCATCATACTGTAAAATTAAAATGTTCTAAAATGGTGCATGTATATTATTTGCAATTATTTATGGTTGTATTTTGGTGCATTATGCAAAGAGTGACTATTTCAACTATTTTTATCGTGAGAAAAGACATACAATACGCGCATTCTAGTGGAGCGCAGATTCATGAAGTCCCCCAAAGTCGGTTTTGTTTCTTTAGGTTGTCCTAAGGCATTGGTTGATTCCGAACGAATTTTAACTCAGTTAAAGACTGAAGGTTATGATGTGGCATCGGATTATGATGGTGCTGATTTAGTTGTTGTAAATACCTGTGGTTTTATTGAATCTGCAGTACAAGAGTCTTTAGACGCCATCGGTGAAGCGATGAGTGCCAATGGTCGTGTGATTGTCACAGGCTGTTTGGGTAAAGATGAAGACAAAATTCGCCAAATGCATCCAAATGTTTTAAAAGTAACAGGTGCAGCAGCATATCAAGAAGTGATGGAAGCCGTACATGAGTACGTTCCTGAGCCACCAAAACACAATCCTTTTATCGACTTAGTGCCTGAACAAGGGATTCGTTTAACACCAAAACATTATGCATATTTGAAGATCTCAGAAGGCTGTAATCATCGTTGCACATTCTGCATTATTCCAAGTATGCGTGGTGATTTAGTTTCTCGCCCTGTAGGTTCTGTGCTCAATGAAGCGCAAGCGTTGAAAAAAGCAGGTGTGAAAGAAGTTTTAGTTATTTCTCAAGATACCTCAGCTTATGGTGTAGATACCAAATACAAGCTCGATTTTTGGAATGGTCAACCTGTAAAAACCAAATTCTATGACATGTGTGAAGCACTCGGTCAGCTCGGAATTTGGGTGCGTTTACATTATGTCTATCCATATCCGCATGTAGATGCAGTCATTGACTTAATGGCACAAGGTAAAATCTTACCGTATTTAGATATTCCTTTTCAGCATGCCAGCCCACGCATCTTAAAGTTGATGAAGCGACCAGCCCACAGCGAAAATACTTTGGAACGTCTCAAATTATGGCGTGAAAAATGTCCTGAATTAGTCATTCGTTCAACCTTTGTGGTGGGTTTTCCTGGCGAAACTGAAGAAGATTTCGTAATGTTGCTTGATTGGTTGAAAGAGGCACAGCTTGACCGTGTAGGTTGTTTCACTTACTCACCTGTTGAAGGTGCGACAGCAAATGACTTGCCTGATCATGTACCTGAAGAGATTAAGCAAGAGCGTTATGAGCGTTTTATGGAAGTGCAGCAAGCGATTTCGGCAGCTAAATTGCAAAAACGTATTGGTCAAACCATGACAGTTTTGGTGGATGATTTGGAAGAAGAATTCCCTGTTGCTGTGGCACGTTCTTATGCAGATGCGCCTGAAATTGATGGTAATGTTTTTGTTGAAGATATTGATAAGTCTTTGATTAAAGCGGGTGATTTACTTGAAGTCGAAATTACAGATGCAGATGAATATGATTTATTTGCAAAATTGATTCGCATTCAATCCGCTTGAAAATTTGAAATTTAAAAAATATTAAGTATAGAAATTGGAGTTTTGACAATGTTAGATTCAAAAAAACCACGTTTTGAACGTATTTTATTGAAATTATCAGGTGAGGCATTGGCTGGTAATAAAGACATGGGTATTGATGCGCAAGTTTTGGATCAAATGTCATTGTCAATTGCACACTTGGTGGGTTTGGGGGTGCAAGTCGGTATTGTTGTTGGTGGTGGTAACTTATACCGTGGTAGCCAATTGCAAAAAGATGGTTTAGTGGGTCGTGTCACAGGTGACCAAATGGGCATGCTTGCGACTGTGATGAATGGTTTGGCATTACGTGATGCATTGGTGCGCCGTAACATTAAAACACGTTTAATGTCTGCTTTACCAATTGGTGCGGTAGTTGAGTCTTACTCAAGTCGTGATGCGATTCGTCATCTTACTCAAGGTGAAGTGTGTGTATTTGTTGCAGGTACAGGGAATCCGTTCTTTACGACAGATACAGCAGCATGTTTACGTGGGATTGAAATCGAAGCAGATTTGATTTTAAAAGCCACTAAAGTTGATGGTGTGTATAACAAAGATCCAAGTAAATATGATGATGCTGTGAAATATGAAGCACTGACTTTTGACCAAGTATTGGATGAAAAATTAGGTGTGATGGATTTAACCGCGATTTGTTTATGCCGTGACCATAATGTGCCATTGCAAGTGTTCGATATGAATAAGGCGGGTTCATTACTTTCAGTGGTGATGGGTGAGAAAGAAGGGACTCACGTTACAAACTAATGTACGTAACGTGTAAAGCACTTTATACTATTACCATTTTTGGTTATACAATTTAGATAGATAAGTAAGGAAGATCAGATGATTAACGATCTTAAAAAAGATGCTGAAGACCGTATGAACAAGTCGCTTGACTCTTTAGAACACGGTTTCGCAAAGGTTCGTACAGGTCGTGCGCATCCATCGATTCTCAATGGTGTCATGGTTCCTTACTACGGTTCTGATGTGCCATTAAACCAAGTGGCAAACATTGGTGTAGAGGATTCACGTACTTTGTTGGTTCAACCTTTTGAGCGTTCAATGGTGAATGCGATTGATAAAGCGATTCGTGAGTCAGATCTAGGTTTGAACCCTGTAACTGCTGATGCAATTCGTGTGCCTATGGCAGCATTGACTGAAGAAACACGTAAAGACATGTTGAAAATTGCACGTAACGAAGCTGAAAATGCTAAAGTTGCAATCCGTAATATTCGTCGTGATGTATTGGGTGATATTAAGTCATTATTGAAAGATAAAGAAATTTCTGAAGATGATGAGCGTCGTGCAGGTGATGATATTCAAAAAATCACTGACAAATTTGTGGCTGAAGTTGATAAGCGTTTAGCTGCAAAAGAAGCTGATTTGATGAAGGTCTAAAACGTATAATGACCACATCTGAAGACAACCATCTTCCTCAACATGTTGCCATCATTATGGATGGCAACAATCGTTTTGCGAAAAAGAAACAATTGCAAAAAGGTGATGGACATCGTGAGGGTAAGAATGTTCTTGACCCCATCGTAGAGCATTGTCGTAAAGTGGGTGTGCAAGCACTGACTGTTTTTGCATTTTCCAGTGAAAATTGGAACCGTCCGCAGTACGAAGTGGATTTGTTGATGAAATTGTTGGAAGAAACAATTCATGAGCAGATTCCGCGTATGGAAAAGTTTGAAATTTCTTTACGTTTTATTGGTGATCGTAGTCGACTTTCACCTGAGCTAAAAGAATTAATGTTGCATGCTGAACAAAGGACTGCTAAGTTCAGTAACATGACTTTAACAATTGCTATTAGTTATGGTGGTATGTGGGATATTGCGCATACGGCACAACAACTTGCGCAATTGGTGAAAGATGAAAAAATTGATGTGAATCAAATTGATGTAGCAATGTTTGGTCGAATGGTCAGTTTAGGTGATTTGGCACCTGTTGATTTATTGATTCGAACGGGTGGTGATTTCCGCTTGTCCAATTTTTTACTTTGGCAGGCTGCATATGCTGAATTGTATTTTACCCAGACTTTATGGCCTGAGTTTACCGTGAAAGAATTAGAATATGCGTTTAATGTTTTTTCGGGTCGTGAACGACGTTTTGGAAAAACATCTGAACAAATTCAACAAGAGCATATAGAGAATTTATAATGTTAGAGCGGATAATTACCGCATTGGTGTTGGTTGCAGTCGTACTCAGTTGTATGTTTGCAACAACTTCACAATATCCAATGTTAGTGTTAATGATTATCGCAGCTGGGGCGGCAGGTTATGAGTGGTTTAAACTCATGCCTCATCCTACTCAAACTGTGTCTAAACTAAAAGCAGCTTGTTTTGGTGTGTTTACTGCCTGCATTTCTGGTTTGGCTTTATATTTTAGTGATCTTGCATTGATTTTGTGGAGCGCATCTATTCTGACATGGTTGTGCAGCTTATATTGGGTAAAATCCTATCCTGAATATGATGGTTGGTATAATGCTACACTGAATGTGATTGGTTTAGTGTTGATTAGTGCTGCAGTCACGGCAATTTTTAAAGTATGGGAAAGTTCACCGTGGTGGCTCATGTACCTATTCTTATTGGTTTGGGGTGCGGACAGTGGTGCATATTTTGTTGGACGTAAATTTGGTAAACGTAAGCTAGCACCTGACGTAAGCCCAAACAAATCGATTGAAGGTTTGTTGGGTGGTATTGTTACTGTCGCAATAGTCATTGTTATTGTGCAATATAATTACTTGGATCTAACGCTTCCACAACATATTCTCTTTTTAATTCTCTCTATTATTACTGTGTTTAGTTCTGTTTTAGGCGATTTGTTCGAGTCAATGATCAAGCGTCGTGCAGGAATTAAAGATTCAGGTCGTATTTTGCCGGGGCATGGCGGAGTGCTAGATCGTATTGATTCATTGCTGGCTGCGGCACCGATTTTTGCTGCAGGTATGGCTGTATTAAAACTTATTGGTGTAAATTTGTAGATGTCACAATCTGTTTGTATCTTGGGTGTTACGGGTTCCATTGGTCGCAGCACATTAAAAATTATAGAACAACATCCTGAAACCTATTCAGTTTTTGCAATATCGGCTTATAGCCGTATTCAGGAACTGAGTGAAATTTGCAAACAATTTCGACCAAAAATCGTGGTTGTGCCTTCAGATAAATTGTTTGAGTTACAACGCTTGTTGAAACAAGAGAATTTGCAAGATATTGAAATTCTTTGTGATGAAGCGGGTTTAGTTGCTGTAGCCTCTTGTCCTGATGTAGATGTGGTGATGGCGGCAATTGTAGGGGCGGCAGGTTTGTTGCCAACACTTGCAGCCGTGAAAGCAGGTAAGCGTGTCTTATTGGCCAATAAAGAAGCTTTGGTCATGTCGGGTGACTTGATGTTGCAAGCGGCAAAAGAGCATCAAGCATTGTTGTTGCCTGTAGATTCTGAACATAATGCTATTTTTCAGTGTCTCCCACAAAATTACTTACACATTGAAAAAAATGGTGAGCCTTTACTGGGTGTACAGCAAGTATTGTTGACGGCATCAGGAGGACCATTTTTAAATCATAGTCTGGAACAATTACAAAAAGTGACGCCTGCGCAAGCATGTAAGCATCCTAATTGGTCGATGGGACGCAAGATTTCTGTTGATTCTGCAACTTTGATGAATAAAGGCTTAGAGTTGATTGAAGCGTGTCATTTATTTTCAATTAAAGAACAATTTGTTACAGTTGTTGTTCATCCACAAAGTATTATTCATTCAATGGTTCAATATGTAGATGGTTCGACTTTGGCTCAAATGGGTAATCCTGATATGTGTACACCGATTGCACATGCACTGGCATGGCCAACACGGATCACAACACATGTTCCACCTTTAGATTTGTTTTTACATTCTCAGTTAGATTTTCAACAGCCTGATTTGGTGCGTTTTCCTGCATTAAAATTGGCACGCCAAGCGATGCAATCGGGTGGATTAGCACCTGCAATTTTAAATGCTGCCAATGAAGTTGCTGTCGCTGCGTTTTTGGCTGAAAAAATTCAATTTTTAGACATTGCACAAGTGGTTGAACATACTTTAAATCACGTTCAAAATAGTTCAGCAGAATCAATTGAAAAGATTTTGTATACAGATGAATTTGCACGAAATATTGCAACTGAACATATTGCGCAATTGGAAAGCTAAATTATGAATGTGCTATTTATCATTGTTGCTGCCATTTTCCTTTTAGGTCCATTGATTGCCATTCATGAGTTTGGGCATTATTGGGTTGCACGAAAACTGGGTGTGAAAGTTTTGGTGTATTCAATTGGTTTTGGCCCAACTTTGTTAAAGTGGACATCCAAAAAATCAGGAATTCAATATCAGCTTTCAGCATTACCGCTTGGTGGTTATGTGAAAATGTTAGATGAGCGTGAAGGTAATGTGAGTGCAGAAGATTTACCTTATGCATTTAACCGTCAGTCGCCATGGAAACGTATTGCGATTGTTGCTGCGGGGCCTTTGATTAATCTGATTTTTGCAATATTTCTATTTTGGATTTTATTTTTACCTGCACAAGAGCAGCTAAATACGCGTGTAGGCAAAGTTTTACCAAATACCCCCGCTGCAACAGTACAGATGCAGCAAGGTGACAAAATTGTTGCGATTGATGGTACGCCAACCACAACTTGGGAAAAGTTAAATTATGCTTTGGTCGATCGTGTGGGTGAAACGGGGTATATCGAAGTTCAGGCAGAGCGTGCAGGTCAAATCAAAACTTTTGAGTTGCCGATTCAAGCATTCTTAAAAGATCAAACACAGTCTCCTTTTGATGTACTCGGTTTTACGCCATATCGCCCACATATTGCAGCTGTTGTGTATGACTTGAGTAATGATGGTGCGGCAATTCGCCAAGGCATGAAAAAAGGCGATCAAATCATCGCGATTAACCAAGTAAAGATGAAAGATTGGTTTGATGTGGTGGATGTGGTACAAAAATCACCTGAAAAACTTCTAAATATCGATGTATTACGTCAAGGTCAAGTGGTGCATTTGCAAGTGATGCCACAAGGTCAACGTGACAATATGGGTAAAGTTACGGGAATGTTGGGTGTGCAAGCACAATCGGGCAAAGCCAATATTCCTGCAGAATATAAACAAACGATTCAATATAATCCTGCTGAGGCTTTTGTTGTTGCTGTAGAGAAAACAGGGCAACTTTCAGGCATGATTTTAAATTCGATGGTGAAAATGGTTCGTGGTTTAATTGGCTTAGATAATTTATCGGGTCCAATTACCATTGCAAAAGTTGCAGGTCAAAGTGCAGAAATGGGATGGCAAACCTTCATTTCATTTATGGCATTGATGAGCGTAAGTCTTGGTATTCTAAATTTATTGCCAATTCCAATGTTGGATGGTGGGCATTTAGTGTACTATTTTATCGAGGCTTTACGTGGTAAACCTGTTTCTGAACAAATACAATTGGTTGGATTAAAAATTGGTATGGTATTGCTTGGAAGCATGATGCTTTTAGCAATATTCAATGATTTTATGCGTTTGTAATGACGCAAGAGTGAAAAATTAACTTACTGGAAAATAATAGGCATGCAGCACTCACATTTATTTATGCCATTGGCGCTCGTTAGTGCAATGGCAGCAGTACAACACGTACATGCAGCAGATGAATTCATTGCGCGTGACATTCGTGTAGATGGTTTGGTTCGTTTAACCCAAAGTAATGTGCTTGCTTTGCTTCCGATCAAGAGTGGTGATCGTATCAATGATCCTGCAATTGCGGATGCAATTCGTGCATTGTATGCCTCAAATTCCTTTGATGATATTCAAGCGACTCAGGAAAATGATGTTTTAGTTTTTAAAGTGATTGAACGTCCAATCATTTCAAAAATTAATCTTAAAGGAAATAAACTGATTCCAAAAGAAGCCTTAGATGAAGGTTTGAAAAAAATGGGATTGGCTGAAGGTGAGGTACTTAAAAAATCATCTTTACAAACTTTAGAAACTGAATTAGAGCAACAGTATTCACAACAAGGTCGTTATGACTCGGATATTACGGTCGAGTCGGTTGCACGTCCAAATAACCGTGTTGATTTAAATATCAACTTTAATGAAGGCAAGCCAGCCAAAGTATTTAATATTAATGTCATTGGCAACACCGTTTTTAAAGACGAAGATATTAAACGTGCCTTTGCTGTCAAAGAAAGTGGTTGGGCATCGGTGATTACTCGTAATGACCGCTATGCACGTGAAAAAATGTTTGCAAGTTTAGAAGCATTGCGTGCAATGTATTTAAACAAAGGTTATATCAACTTTGATATTAACAGCTCTAATCTAAATATCAGTGAAGATAAGAAAAATATTTTTATTGAAGTTTCTGTTGATGAAGGTGAACAGTTTAAGTTTGGTGAGTCTAAATTCTTAGGTGATGCACTTTATAAACCTGAAGAATTAAAAGCATTACAAATTTATAAAGATGGCACGACTTATTCACAAGAAAAAGTGAATGGTGTTAAGCAATTACTGATGCGTAAATATGGTAATGCGGGTTATTACTATACGGAAGTCAATGTCGTTCCTGAAATTAACAATGAAACACATACAGTTGATTTGAATTATTATATTAATCCAGGTCAGCAAGTGACTGTACGTCGTATTAACTTCTCTGGGAATACTAAAACAGCGGATGAAGTTTTACGTCGTGAAATGCGTCAAATGGAAGGTGCTTTAGCAAGCAATGAAAAAATTGAATTGTCTAAAGTCCGTTTAGAGCGTACAGGTTTCTTTAGTAAAGTTGATATGAAAGCTGCACGTGTTCCAAATCAGCCTGATCAAATTGATTTGAATATCGATGTGGAAGAGCAGCACTCAGGTACAAGTACGTTGGCGGTAGGCTATTCTCAAAATGGCGGTATGACTTTCCAAGCGGGGATTAGTCAAACTAACTTCTTGGGAACAGGTAATCGAGTGTCAATTGATTTATCTCGCTCTGAAACCCAAGATTACTATAACTTAAGTGTGACTGATCCGTACTTCACCATCGATGGTGTAAGTCGTGGTTACAATATGTATTATCGTAAAACTAAGCTGAATGATAGCTATAACGTCAATAATTATGTGACTGACAGTTTCGGTGGTGGCATTAACTTTGGTTATCCAATTGATGAAAATCAAAGTTTAAGCGCAGGTTTAAATATTGATAATACTAAAGTAACGACAGGACCTTATGTATCTACCTATGTCCGTGATTATTTGCTAGCGAATGGTGGTAAGGTTAAAGGAACAAGTTCTTATTGCGCAGGTGAGTGGAAAGCATTAGATCCTAAAGTGCCTGATGATTTAAAATGTGTCGATGCCAATGGTAAAGAAATAGCACTCTCAGAATATAATTCTGAGTTTACAGGTGAATTCTTAACATATAACCTAAATTTAGGTTGGTCATATAATACTTTAAACCGTCCAATTTTCCCAACCAATGGTATGTCACATCGTATTAATGCTGAAATTGCATTACCTGGTAGTGATGTGGAGTATCAAAAAATTGTTTATGATGCGCAAGCATTTTTGCCTTTAGGTAAGGACTTTGTATTACGTGGTTATGGGAAATTAGGTTATGGTAATGACCTTCCATTCTATAAAAACTTCTATGCAGGCGGTTATGGTTCGGTACGTGGTTATGACAACAGTACTTTAGGACCGAAATATCCTGGTGTGACTTATAACGAGCGTAATACTAAAGATTATAACCTTGAAGAAGTGGGTGGTAATGCTTTAGTGCAATTTGGTACTGAACTTGCCTTGCCTTTACCATTCAAAGGGGATTGGACCCGTCAAGTCCGTCCTGTAATCTTTGCAGAAGGTGCACAAGTCTTTGATACACAATGTGATGTGCCAAAAGGTAATCTAAACTTTGGTGAAAATACAACAGGTGTTAATGCGCAACAATATTGTAAAGATAATTTTGGTTTTGAACTTGATAACATGCGTTATAGTGTAGGTGTTGGCTTTACATGGATTACTATGATCGGACCATTATCCTTGAGTTATGCATTCCCATTGAATGACAAGCCAGGTGATGAAACCAAAGAAATTCAATTTGAGATTGGTCGAACTTTCTAAGTTCGATCATTGAATACTTTAAAATACAGTTAGGATTAAATCATGAAAAAAATAGTATGTGCATTGATTGGTTTGGGTTTTATTGGTTTAGCGAATGCAGCAGGGTATGGCATTGTTGATATTGAAAAAGTGGTTGAAAGTAGTACTTATTTAAAACAGCAAAATGCAAGTCTAGAGCAAACGATTAAACCTGAATCAGCTAAACTTGAGAAAATTTCTCAAGAGATCCAAGTATTACAGCAACAAGCGCAAGCAAAAGGTGCAAATCCAGAGCAAATTCAGAAACAATATCAAGCAAAAGTGACTGAATATCAGTCAATTCAACAGTCTGTACAAGCGAAAGTACAAACCACGATTCAAAACACCAACAAGACTTTTGAAACGCGTGTGAAACAAGCTGCTGAACAATTGCGCCAAGAAAATGCATTAGATATGGTTTTGAATAAAAATTCAGCTTTAGCCTATGACGCAAAGAATGATTTAACTGCTAAAATGATTCAAAAGGTTAATGCAATTAAATAATCAATGACATCTCATCCATCTTATCTCGATGAATTAGCTCAACTTGTTCAAGGAGAGCTAATTGGTCAATCTGATCTTGTTCTGAACGGTTTAGCAAGTTTGGAACAAGCACAATCCAAGCATATTTCTTTTGTTAACGGCGAAAAATATTTGCAAGAAGCACAAGCATCTCAAGCTGGTGCTTTGATTGTAACATCTGCCTTAAAAGCACAACTCAGTAATCATCATAATTTTATTGTGGTGGATAATCCTTACTTAGCATTTGCAATTTTAACCCATCATTTTGAAGATAAAGTACTCAAACGTGGGATTGAAGTCACAGCGCAAATTGCTGATTCAGCCATTATTTCGGATCAGGCTTACATTGGTCATTATGTGGTGATTGGTGAAAACTGTGTAGTGGGTGATAATACAGTAATTCAGTCGCATGTTCGTCTCGATGATCATGTTGAAATTGGGCAGGATTGTTTCATTGATGCGCATGTCACCATTACAGGGAAATCTAAAATTGGGAATCGTGTGCGAATTCATGCCAATACTGTAATTGGTGGTGAGGGTTTTGGTTTTGCGCCTTATCAAGGTAAATGGAATCGAATAGTACAATTGGGTTCAGTTCAAATTGGAAATGATGTACGCATTGGTTCAAATTGCAGTATAGATCGTGGTGCTTTAGATGATACGATTTTGAAAGATGGTGTCATCATTGATAACCTTGTGCAAATAGCACATAACGTTGTGATTGGTGAAAATACTGCACTTGCTGCAAAATGTGGTATCGCTGGTAGTACCATTATTGGCAAAAACTGTATCTTTGCAGGGGGGGTTGGTGTTGTAGGTCACATTAAAATCGCGGATAATGTGACGATTACAGGAATGTCAATGGTGACAAAAACTATTTCTGATGCGGGTTCTTATTCTTCAGGTACGGGACAGTTTGAAACAAACCAATGGAAACGGACGGTTGTTCGCCTGCGACAATTAGCAGATGTGCCATTGACCAAGATAGTCAAACAGCTAGATCATATGCAGGCTCAAATTGAGCAACTTGAATCAACTTTAAAATCGCGTAAATAATTATGACTGAGTCTAAATCTCTACCTTTTACGGTTCCTGAATTACCAATGCAAACCCAAACGATCCGTGAGTATTTGCCACATCGTTATCCATTTTTGCTTGTAGACCGTGTAACTGAAGTAACGGAAAATGGCATTGTTGGTTACAAAAATGTATCTATCAATGAAGAATTTATGCAAGGTCATTTCCCTGGCTATCCAATTATGCCAGGTGTATTGATCGTAGAAGCGATGGCACAAGTTTCAGGTGTATTAGGTTTTATCATGAATGATGAAAAGCCTCAGCCTGGTTCTTTATTCTTATTTGCGGGCGCTGAGAAAGTCCGTTTTAAGAAACAAGTCGTTCCTGGTGATCAACTTGTGTTAAAATCTGAGTTACTCATGCAAAAACGCGGCATTTACAAATATTTATGTACTGCTAGTGTGGACGGCATAGTCGCAGCAACCGCTGAAATTATCATTTCTCATCAAAAATTAGAGCAGGCATGAGCAACACAAATCTCATTCATTCAACCGCTATTATTGACTCTACTGCACAGATTGCGCCTGATGTAGAAATTGGACCGTATTGTATTATTGGACCACAAGTCAGTATTGATTCAGGGACAAAGCTTCACTCACATGTCGTTGTGGGGGGCTTTACCCGTATTGGTAAAGACAATGAAATTTTCCAATTTGCGAGTGTTGGCGAAGTATGTCAGGACTTAAAATATCAAGGTGAAGAAACTTGGTTGGAAATTGGTGATTCAAATAAAATTCGTGAACACTGTAGTTTACATCGTGGTACGGTACAAGATCACGGTTTAACTAAAGTCGGTAGTCATAATTTACTCATGGTAAATACTCATGTAGCACATGATTGCCAAATTGGTGATCATAATATTTTTGCCAATAATGTGGGTATAGCAGGGCATGTTCACATTGCAGATTATGTCATTGTGGGTGGAAACTCAGGCATCCATCAATTCTGTAAGATTGACGCTTATAGCATGATTGGTGGTGCCTCTTTGATTTTAAAAGATGTTCCTGCTTATGTGATGGTTTCGGGTAATCCTGCACATGCTTTTGGTATGAATGTGGAAGGTATGCGTCGTAAGGGATGGTCTAAAAATGTGATTCAAGGCTTACGCGAAGCATTTAAATTGATCTATAAAGAAAATTTAACGACTGAGCAAGCGATTGCAAAAATCACAGCAGAGATTCTACCTGAAGTTGCTGAAGCACAATTGTTGTTAGACTCTTTAATTGAGTCCAAGCGTGGTATTGTGCGTTGAGTTAATCCATAAGTCATCATAAAAAGACATCCTTGGTGATGTCTTTTTTATTGCTAGAAGAATGGTTTAACTATTTTTTAAATAATGAGCTTCTTCTGAGTCAGGAAATGTCGACAATAATTTGTTTTTGTATACATTTGCTGTTTGTGGGTTTTTATTCACTTCTGTTGCAATACTATAAAGGCGGTATAAAGCACGTGGTGCTTTAGATGAATTGCTGTATTTGGCTGCAACAACTTCATAATTTTTTTTAGCTTCTTCGTAATTTGGTGGTTCAATTGCTAAATTAAATTCTGCTAACCAAAAGTAAGCATTACCTGTATATACGCCATTTGGATTGTTTTTAATAAAATTTTGCATAGGTGCAATGGCTTTTTGAGCACCCCCTTGTTTGTATGCATCTAAGGCAATGGTATAAGCCGCTTTTTCAAGCTCAACAGCATTGCTGCTATTTGTCGTATCTTCTGGTTTGGATTGGACAGTGTTTTGCGAGTTTGCTGTAGTCGCAATCGGTGTTTGAGTAGTTGAATCTTTTGGTGTAGTGGTTGGGGCAGGCTGTGTTGAGTCCTGTCCATCTGGTGTGGTTGTATCAGGATGGCTTTCATCTGTTGCATCAGCATCTGCTTCTAATTTTTGTGCCATGAGCTCTAAGCGTTGATCTAAGTCTGTATAACGGTTAGACAGTTCTTTATTAAGTTGTTCAATGGCATTGTCTTGTTCTTCAATCTTACCGCGTAGTTCGCGGATTTGGTTTTCTAATTGTTGATTTTTTTGAATTAAATCCCAATTCATATTTCCTGTGATCGGGGTAGATGAGCCAGAAATACCGACATCAGTATTTTGATTGCTCAAACCTCGTGATTCAATTGGGATAGCATACAATGTCGCAGAACTTAAAAGTGCGAGAGAAAAGAGCGCATGCTTTTTTAGCATAATGTTAAATCCATAAAAGTAACTTTATTGACTTTAATTTCTTATTCGGAAATTGGTCATATCATTCGAGAATGGGTTTTATTTAAAACGGCTCAGCACTGAAATGCAAGTTACTTTTACAATGTTCTAGCATTTCTTTAAAAATGTCTTTACTTCCTCATGAATATAGAAGAAATTTTGTGGTTTTTTTGAATTTATGCCGCTGTTTTTATTGGAATTGCTGAGAGATTAATCAAACAGTCGCAAAAATGCTTAAAAGTAGATATCTCTACTTGCAAGAAATTTAAAAATCTCTATACTCTGTTCTTGCAATGGTAGCCCTGCTGGTGGCTTCGCAATTGTACTCTGAGAACCCCGCCAGGACCGGAAGGTAGCAACGGTATCAGAAATACGATGTGCCGAGGTTTTGCTAGTAGGGTTGCCACCAGATTTTAAAATAATAATTTTATATTTGCTCAACTTTTTTATTTCAGTTATTTAATTTTACCCATCAAAATCATCTGTTTTTCGGCTAATTGCTTTCATAATCACATCCATTTCAAAACCACGATATTGCAAAAATCGAATTTGTTTAGCTTTGATTTTTGGGTCTTTACTGACCTCTGTACCGTATTTTTTGACTTTTAGTTGATACGCTTGCTCATACCAGTCAATTTCTTTTAAATCTTCGGTGACTAGGGTGTTATCTAAATGTTTGCTGCGTAAAGCCATTTTGATACGGTTTGGACCTTTGCCTTGACGAATTTGACTGCGTACTGTCATTTCAGCAACACGTTGATCACTTTGATAATTCTCTTCAGCTAATTCTTCTACTAAAGCAATGACTTCCTCTCGATTGGCTGCATAGAGACATAGTTTTTCAATCAAATCTGCTTTTGAATATTCTCTACGTGTTAATTTCGCAAATGCATAAGAGCGTAGGCGAGAGCCTGTTAAGCCTTGCGTTTTTGCTTGGCGTTCTTGTTCGAAGTTGAGCGCATCTTCGTTGGAGCGGGTTGTATGGTTTGTAGAGGGCTCATCGGAAAATTGTTGTTTCAATGCTTCATAATTCAGCATTTTAGGAAATTTAGGAGATGACATAGTCGTAGAGAGATTTTTAACCTTAATTAAAATAGTGTATTTCTATTTTAATCTGTTTACTGGATATTCCAAAATTGAATTATTTAGGCTTGTCATAACAAAAACGCCCAAAGTTGGGCGTTTCATTGTGAGATCGATTACTCGATTAAGCATCTAAAAATTCAGGCTCGATTTCATCATCTTCTGATACGGGTGCTGCATTGGTTGTGGTGAGTAATTTTTCACGAATCAATGTTTCAATCGCAGCCGCCATTTCAGGATTTTCTTCCATATGGCGAATGGCGTTATTTTTACCTTGACCAATTTTTTCACCTTGATAAGAATACCAAGCACCTGCTTTGTTGACTATGTCTTGTGCAACAGCAAGATCAATCAATTCACCCAGATGGTTAACGCCTTTACCATATAAAATTTGGAACACTGCTTCACGGAAAGGAGGTGCCATTTTGTTTTTAACGACTTTGACACGGGTTTCTGAACCAATGATTTCATCACCTTCTTTGACTTGACCAATACGGCGAATATCAAGACGTACAGAAGCGTAGAATTTAAGTGCGTTACCACCTGTTGTAGTTTCAGGGCTACCAAACATCACACCAATTTTCATACGAATTTGGTTAATAAAGATCACCATACAGTTTGAACGTTTAGCATTACCTGTGATTTTACGTAATGCTTGGCTCATCAAACGTGCTTGTAAGCCCATGTGTGAGTCGCCCATTTCGCCTTCAATTTCAGCTTTTGGTGTTAAGGCTGCAACGGAGTCGACCACGATCATGTCAATCGCGCCAGAGCGGACTAGCATATCTGCAATTTCAAGTGCTTGTTCACCGTGGTCAGGCTGTGATACCAGTAGGTTATCAATATCTACGCCAAGTTTACGTGCATATTGTGGGTCGAGTGCATGCTCGGCATCAATAAAAGCACATGTACCACCTGCTTTTTGGCATTGTGCAATCGCTTGTAAAGTCATGGTAGTTTTACCTGAAGACTCAGGACCATAAATCTCAACAATACGACCTTTAGGTAAACCACCGATACCGAGTGCAATATCAAGGGTTAAAGAACCTGTTGATACAGACTCGACTGCTTGTACAGTGTTGTCACCTAAACGCATGACTGTATTTTTACCAAATTGTTTTTCAATTTGACTTAACGCAGCATTCAGCGCTTTACTTTTGTTATCATCCATCTTGAAACCTCAAAACAATATAAATTCACTATTCACTAAAGTGGATGTCTTTAAATTTGATCTTCGTCCACAAACGCAATAGTGACAGAAAAATAATTTGCCATCTACATTAAACCACGTTATTACGACATAGAGTGTCGCATAGGTAGTTTGCTTTTATTCATCATGATATGACCAATTTTGCTCATAACCTGCATCATTTTCTTGTCGAAACCTACTGATGTCTCGACGGTCTTTTTTACTTGGTCGATGCTCAGGTCGTGCAAGATTATGCAATTTTCTTTGGGTTGAAATCAATTCCCGTCGAGCAATACTGACTTCAGTTTCTTCGTACAAGAGTTGAGCAGCGGGTGCACCGCCACGAACATTGGATAGTGCTTTAACCACCACGGTTTTACGATCAAAACCTTGTTGAATAGTGAGCTCCATGCCAATGCGGATTTCTTTCGAAACTTTAATCCGTTCACCTTCATGATGTACTTTACCGCCTTCGATTGCTGCTTTGGCAATGGAGCGAGTTTTAAAGAAACGAGCAGCCCAGAGCCATTTGTCAGCACGTACACTGTCAGTTGCTAGAGCGTCTTGATCTTTACGGTTTTTAGGCTGTTTTGACATCGACATCCTTACTTTGATATTGCGCCAATAATGGCAATAATTCAGTTAAATGTTGAATCGCTGGATACTGTAACTCTAAAGGATTACGTGCAGCTTTTAAACTAGAAGGTTGGGTAATGGTAATTAAATTTGCAATCCCAAATTTTTTGGCACCTTCAAGTACAGGTGCTGTATCATCAATCATAAATGCATGTTGTGGATCGAAAGGATATTTTTCTTGTAATTGTTGCCAAAATTCGACAAATTCTTTGGAATATCCAAACTCTTGACTACTAACAATGACTTCAAAATAGGGAGCAATGTCGACATTGTCCAATTTTAATTTTAAACCAGCAGTGTCAGCATTGGTCAGCAACCAACAGCGATAACCTTGTGCTTTTAGCTGTTCAAGTAATTCGATACAACCAAAACGAGGTTGAATTTTATCTTTAAAATCATATTGTAATTTTAGAACATCGACCCCAACTTTTTCACTCCAATAACGTGATGAGTACCATAAAATAGTATGTTTATGCTCTTGATAAAATTCAAACAAAGTCGCTTTGCTTTGTTCTAATGAACATTGATGGGTTTGAGCATGACGTTCAGGTAATTTTTGATTCCAAATCAAATCATCAAATGCAAGGTCAAGAAGAGTTCCATCCATATCGAACATCAGGATTGGCTGCATAATTTAACTACCTTTTATTTTTAAAATACAATGAAAGCCTGAAATAGATCATGATTCATTGATTTTTAAGAAATAAATCAAAACTAAAAATTTTGATATATTGATCAATTTGAATGACGTTATACACGTTTCAAAAAGTATGTACAAATTTGTGAACCTATTTTAGGTCGGATTTTGTATTAAATTATAGCGCTAAATGTGAATTGGTCGAAAAAAATCTAAAAATCTAAATTTTTATTTCTCTTAATTTTTCAGGTAGTCTTGAGGTGCATCTATAATTATCTACACTTGAGCAATTTTATTCACGATGCTTTTAATAAATGCAAAGATGAAATATCGATTTCTACATGATTTTGAGGAATGAATATGCGCTGGCAAGATATATTGCATGTGGTGAAAGAACTCTTAGTGCGCAGCCGTAAACAGCAACATTCAACAGGCATTGCAACCGCTACAGATGCTGATTCTAGCCAAATTGCAGTCGCAACAGACATGGTTCAGCGTCAAGTAAGTGCCCATGGGCGAGAGCTGATTTGTAGTTTTGAAGGCTTGGAATTGACTGCATATGATGATGGTACAGGTTGTTGGACGATTGGTTATGGTACAACCCGCTATCCTGATCAAACTGCTGTGAAAGCATTTGATACCTGTAGTCTTGATGATGCAAAACGCTATATGCAGCATGATTTAAAAAAAATTGAAAATGCAGTCAATCGGGCTGTAAAGGTCAACTTAAATCAACATCAGTTTGATGCCTTGGTTTCTTTAACCTATAACATTGGGATTGCAGCATTTCAAAATTCGACTTTGTTGCGTTATTTAAATGCAGCAGATCATCAAAAAGCTGCTGAGCAGTTTGAGGTTTGGGTCTATGCAGGAGGAAAGAGAATGCAAGGCTTGATTCATCGTAGAGCTGCAGAAAGAGCATTATTTGAGAAAAGATCGTAAATTTATTATTGCAAGTTGAATTGGAAAATGCATTGAACGTCAATTCATCGATAAATTGTTACTGTTAAAATATGGATGTCATTTTTTGATGTTAAAATATACCGTTTAAAAAATGTCATTTAAAAAAGCAGGTAGGTTGCACACAATGTTTATTACCACCCAAGCACCACAAGATGAACAAATTCTGAATTTAACTCCAATTTTGGCACATGCAAGCCAAATTTTATTGGATGAATATGAGGCATATTGTGCTGGGCGTGATTTTAGTATTGATGAAAAAGCAGATCACTCACCTGTAACTCAAGCAGATTTAAAAGTAAATGCCTATTTATTAGAACAATTGGCTCTTTTAACTCCAGATATTCCTGTGATTTCGGAGGAAAGTGATCACTCTGAACGTCAGGCGTGGGGTGTGTGCTGGATGCTTGATCCTTTGGATGGGACTAAAGAGTTTATTCATGAACGTGATGAATTTACGATTAATTTAAGTTTGATCCAAAATCATCAAACGATATTTTCCATTATTGCTGTGCCGACTGAGCAAGTGATGTATGTAGGTTATCTAACTGAATTACCTTATAAATACTCATTTAGCCAAAAAGTATGGGAACGTTATAGTAAGTTTAAAGATGTTGAAACTGATGCGATTCAGGTGGGATTGAGCCACAGTAGTAAAAACCCAAAATATCAGCAATATATTGATTATATTGAGCAAGAACATCCAGTCATCAAACGTGAAGCAGGTAGTGCTTATAAGTTTTGTATGATGCTAGAAGGTGAAATTGACATTTATCCGCGTTTTCATCCTACGTCGGAATGGGATACGAGTGCGGGTCAAGGTTTACTTGAAAGCATTGGCGGTGGTTTAGTGAGTTTAAAGGCACAAGCTTTTACGTATAATCAGCGTAAAACAGTATTAAATGATGGTTTTATCGCCTTTAGAGATAAGGAAAATCAAAAAATAGCATTAGATGCGCTAAGTAACGTGACGTTATGAGATTGAGAGTTTTTTTCGGCATGGTATAGTAGCGAAGAGCTAAAAAATAAACTGAGTCTGTATGGCGCTTGAGTTATTGCCGAAAAGCATGTTGAAAGCAATAGATTTATTGCCTGACCCGAAAATTCCTGTGACTTTGTTTACACGCCATTCGATTCGTGAGATGGTGAGTGGGCAAGGTTTAGCGGGTTATGATTTGCAATTGACATCACAAGGTCGTGATTTGGCACAAGCTTGGGGTTCATATTTAACGGATCATACAGACCGTGTAATCCAGCATTGCATTTCAAGTCCGATTCAACGCTGTGTGGATACGGCTGCATTAATGATTGAGGGGGCTGATTTATCTAGTCCAGATCATAATACCCATCATATTGAAATCGTTGAACAAGGTTTATTGGTTGAGCCGGGAAGTTTTGTTTTAGATATTCAAAAAGCTGCGCCGTATTTTCAAAAACAAGGTGCATTAGGTTTTATTAATAGTTTTGTGAACAATGCTTTGCCAGGCATGAAACATCCGATTTCGGGTGTAGTTGATGTTCTAGAGCTCATTTATAACACACATCCACGCAATGCACAGGGTTTAAGTCTAGCTGTGAGTCATGACACGATCTTAGCGGCGATTATTGCCGTGATCTCAGGGCGTCATCAGGTGGACAAAGCAGATTGGCCACAGATGATGGAAGGTCTGTTTGTGTGGTTTGAGGGTGATCATTTTGAAGATTGTGATTTGAGATGGATTTGGCGTGGTGAAGTGAATAAATTATCAATTCGGGATTTTCAAAAGCTGGAAAATTAAGTCTCAATGTTGAGATGAGATAAAGCGATCTTAAAATTTATACAAATGAGAATTTTATCGCCAAAATTAATCATGAATTAAGCAATATTTCGAGTGAATAGATCAAGTCAGTATTAAATACTGACTTTGATTTGCCAAGCGTCTGTTTTTATTGGGGTAAATGTAATTTCACAATCCACAAATTTTTGAATCATCTCCGCTTGAGTTTTGCTATGTTCGCTGATGACTTGTGCAGTAAATACGCCACCTTGACCTAATGCTAATGGTAGTAACAATTGGTCAGTCAGATATTCATCCGCAATTGCATCAGCATTTAAATAAGCTTTGACTTCTTTTGCTAGATCACTTGCAACTTTTTCAGCACTTTTTTTCATTTCACCTAAAGCAGAAAATACTTGTTGGTGATGTTCATAATTCAGTACCACAAAAGCCGTATTTCCCTGACTGATGCCTTGAAAATTTAAACGCTTACGCTCAGTTAAATCTAATTTGTTATTCAGTACTTCAAGTTCACGGTCTGCAATATTTACAGGGATATTTAAAGCAGAGGCGTAGGCAATGGTATCTAATAATTTACCACGATCTTGCGCTATATATTTAGTTTGCTCTGTCCAAGGATAAATCGTTGCATTGATCTGACCTGCGCCAATTGGGAAAAATCCTGCACGTTTACACTCGAAATCAATGTGTATCCCTAAGCGTTGAATCGCAGGTAGAAAACATTGTTCAATAAAATCAGCCGTTGGTGCCATTGGGTTATGCGTTCCGCCGTGTATACTAATTTGACTGGATTCACTTTGCATCATCAGGGCAGGGAGCAAAGTTTGTAAAACTAGAATTGTGCTACCTGCTGAACCGATGTGAAAATCGTACTTTCCTGCTTGGACTTGTTGAGGCTTGAAATATAATCTTTGTGAATGTAATTCAGCACCTTCAACCGTTGCATTGCTGATGCGTTGTGACGCTTGCACGCAGACTAAGTGCTGGCGCATTAACCCTGGTTTTTTACGTCCTGCACGGATATTCACTAGTTCAAATGGAATGCCTGTCAGCATGGATAATGAAAGGGCAGTGCGGAGGATTTGTCCGCCACCTTCACCTTGTGAGCCATCAATTTGAATGGTTTTGTTTTTTAGTTGTGTTTTCATTTTACTCTTCATCATTTTTTTCTAAAATATTTGACTTTCGTACATTTTTGATAAAACGCTCTTCACTTGAACCAAACTTCCTATAATTCTCTTTAGCCTCGTTTAAAGAAACTTTATTTGCACCGCTATATGAATCAGGATGAGTATTTTGTACAGGATCATCTTCCCAAAAACAGACAGGGCATATAATAAATCCCAAACAACTTGCGGTTCATCTCGGGTAAATTCATTACAACATGCACATGTATAATTCATATTTTTCTAGTCGCTTTAATCTTCCCAATAGAAAAGAGCATCGAAAAGGGTAAATTGTTCGCCAATATTTAATATTGTTGGAATTTCCCATTTCCCTATTAATGTAGTATTTAATTGTTCATGTGTAAGACGAATCAACCCATAAGAAGCTAAAATAGGTTCAACTTGATTTGCTAGATCATTTATAGCCCACGATTTTAAATTATCAACCATATTGGAGTCGGGCATATATGAAAAGCCACTTTTATCATGCCAACCTTTTTCGCCTTGCATAAAAACATAGTAAGGAGACAATTTACTAAACAATATAACCAGACCATAAAAATGTTGATTTGGGTAAGGAGAGTTTGGAAATTTAAATGATGCTTTTTCTTTGTAAAACCATGTATCGTAAAATGAGGCATAGCCCGAACCGTAATCATTAAACTCTTTTTCAGATAGACACTCAGTTTTTCTCTCAATATCACCGCAAATATTTAAACAAAAATTTTCTATGGTTTCTTCATTATTCGTATTCCAAGGATATTGATCGGTAATTGCTGAACCAGAGAGCAAAGTTCTAATTTCAAAATCTGTGAATTGAAATTTTTCCATTTTTTATTCCAATATTGAGGTGAACATACTGTCAGTACATGGTTGTGCTAAATGCTAGGTAAAGTCTAATTTGTGCTAAGTGATGAGCTAATGTGTAAAAAGTTAAGCTAGCTCACTTGCTTGGCAGCCTCTACGCAACTTCTTTTCAATCCTGCGCTGAGGTAGTAAAGCTGTTATCGGATCTTGCACTCGCCCAGTATGTTCGGGTGTATTCTAAAACAATCAATTGCTTTAGAAAAAGGTGAAATATATTGTCAGTACATGGTTATGCTATATAACGTATGACTTTGCCTTGCAAAGGTTTAAGTGATGATGTGTGATGGATTAATTTGTGCATTGCCGCATAAATCCACTTTGCTCATTACCCAAAAATGATGCTGACTTTTATTTCAATCTATACAGCCTTAGATCTCGTACTCGCCCAATATATTTCGGATTTGATATAGCGAGCTATATCAAAACTACGAAACTCTTTAAATTATATTAAGTTTCAAGTAAATCCACTTGCCAATTGGTCGCCTGAATCAATACATTTAAATCACGCAGTTTGGCACTGATATCATCGGCTTGTTTTTGCAATGATGATACTGGAATCACTTTATGCCATTTAATCTCACGGGTACTGTAGCGATCAGGCTCACGATTGGTATTGCTGATTGCAGAGGTTAAGATTTTATGACGTTCTACAACTTCATCACGTTGTGTCAATAAAGCCAACAACGAACGACCATCAGCTAATTTTGCTAAAGCATTGGTTTGGTGGATAGCCAAAACCAACTTTTGTGATTCCTGAGTTAAGGCAAATACTTGCTTTAATAACTCATTTGGATCTTCAGATGGTTCATCACCATCTTGTACCAATACGTTTGCATTGATCCGTTGTTTGAGTGAAGCGAGTTTCTTTTGTTGATCGCTTCGTAATAATAATGCTTCTGCAAGTTTCATATTCTTATCCTTCTTTTAAGATTCTAAATGAATGTGTAAATAGTACAGTTTGTCTATATCTGTCCAAACATATTGGTAATTAGGACCGCCTTCGTCAGGGCAATTGGATTGAGCCCAATTTTTCCTATAATTTCACAGATATTTTTCGCTTGAACAGTATTGATCTGATTCAAATATTCCTTAAATATTTTTAAATTTAAGTCTTCAGGAAAAATTTCTAATTTCTCATTTAAGTCAGCGATAACGCCATTAATATTCTGAACTAATATTTCACGATTAGATTCTTGGAATATTGTATTGCCTATCCAACTTGGAGAAGAATGATTCCTGTTTGAAGTATATTTTAAGATAAAACTTAATAATTCATCATAGCTATACGAGTTTTCAGCATCTATGTAACTAAACTTTACATAGCTTGCTTGCCAAGTTGAGCAAAATAGATGAACAAAACTATCCGTATAAAGCTCATTGCAATCGGAATTTACTATTTTCTCGGAATTAAATATAAATGTTGTCATTTTTCCATCTGCTATGTATTCGCTTCAAAAGTTATTAGCAATTGAATATCGTTACTGTGAATATAAAGATGTTGCCAATGCTGACAGTATGGATTGAATTGCCAAGGAGGGCTGATATAACCCTGCTTAGCAAATTCAATTTCACCCATCAAATTTTCAATTTTGTTGAATAGACTTTGATAAATTTCCGAAAATTGATTGATGTTTAGTGTGGGAAATAAATTTTTGTAGAAAAATTCATGAATCGCATCTGTCCAATTAAGTGACTCCATTTCAAAAATCCAATCAGTATGATGTTGAAAATTTGATGGCTGTTTTATATTTAATTTTTTGCATTTTTGATAAAAAAACGCTTTGAAATTATCCTCAAACGCTTTGTCTTTGGAAAAATTTAATTGTTCAATATAACAATCAAATTCAGGACCTGTATATGATGTACGTAAAGCATTTGCTGCGGTACATAAACCATTCAAGAACTCATTAAACTTTTCTATTTCAAATGCAAAATTCATAATAATTAACCTTTTACACAAACAACCTGATTTAGCGTATAAACCACTTCCACCAAATCACTTTGCGCTTTCATCACATCTTCAATCGGCTTATAAGCAGACGGAATCTCATCAATCACGGCTTCATCCTTACGGCATTCCACACCTTGAGTTTGCTCAATCTGATCTTGCACAGTAAACAACTTCTTCGCAGCAGTACGGCTATGCACACGACCTGCACCATGCGAACACGAACAGAATGATTCCTGATTTCCCTTACCTTTGACAATAAATGACTTCGCACCCATCGACCCTGGAATAATTCCATACTCACCCAAGCGGGCACGTACCGCACCTTTACGAGTGACCAAAACTTCCTGACCGAAATGTTCTTCCTTATCCACATAATTATGATGACAGTTTACCGCTTCAACTTTGGCGTTAAATGGTTTTTTGATAATAATACGTAAAGCTTGTACCGCAGCTTCCATCATTAACTCACGGTTTTTCATGGCAAAACGTTGCGCCCAACCCACTGCAAACCAATAATCGTCGAAATGCTCAGTTCCTTCAACCAAATAAGCTAAATCTTTATCAGGCAAGTTAATAAAATGCTTTTGCATGTCTTTACGAGCCAGCTCGATAAAGTGGTTACCAATCGCATTTCCTACACCACGAGAACCTGAATGCAACATAATCCACACCTGTTGATGTTCATCCAGACAGATTTCGACAAAGTGGTTTCCAGTTCCCAAAGTCCCTAACTGTTTATGGTTATTGGTATTTTTTAAACGTGGATGCTTGGCACAAATGTATTCAAAATCAGTGACCAATTCAGCCCAAGCCTGATCTACACGTTCGGTTGGCGTATCCCAAGATCCTCGGTCACGACGACCACGCCCTTTGGTCATACCATGCGGAATTAATCGTTCTAACTCAGTACGTAAGGCATGTAAATTATCAGGCAAATCAGATGCAGACAGTGAAGTACGAGCTGCCATCATCCCACAACCAATATCCACACCCACCGCAGCAGGGATAATCGCGCCTTTGGTTGGGATCACGCTACCAATGGTTGCACCGATTCCGACATGCACATCAGGCATTACCGCCATCCATTTATAAATAAAAGGCATTTGCGCGGTTTTTAATAGTTGATCTTTCGATTTCTCATCGATAGGGACACCTTTAGTCCACATTTTAATTGGAACGCCTTTTGCGTCCTGAATAATGTTATATGCACGTTCATTTGCAGCTTGTTTTTCAATTTGTTCTACGACTGACATTATCATCATCTTTTCCTTTCTCTAAACCTGCCTGCCAAGCGGTTGCAGGCAGGTGAAAATTTCATACATCTTGATGATGTATGTAATGTATATTGCTAAGAGTGTGCCAAATTTGATTTTATTTGGAATTTAATTTTTAAGTAATTGATATTTAATGATTTAAAAATATTTATTTTATTTTTAGATTTTTTAGTACGATTTTATTTTCTTTGTTTATATATAAAAATATATAGTTAAATATAAGAATAGATATTTAAAAATTAATCACTGCATAAAAAATCCATGCTAAATTCGGCATGGATTTAAGTTATAGGAAAATATTGTCGCTAAGGTTTTTGATTGATCTTGAGATAGTGCTGTTCAAGATGAATATCCAAGCGTTCTGCCAATGGATCATCATCTAAAACCTGACGATGCCCAATCAGCAATTTCATATCGGCTGTTTTGCGCTTTTTACTTGGTGGTTTTTCATGATAGGCATGGCATTTTTTATACCAATGATGCGTGGTTAAATAATAACTTTTGATGCGAAGTTGCTCTAAAGCAAGATCGAGATCGTCATCTTTAACGTGGACTTTGATGCTCATAAATCGTGTTTTACAGACTGACACCTGTCTCTTGTGATGAAACAAAAAAGAAAAGAATAGGTTTATTGACCTACGGCAAAAGTATTGCCTGTACGTTGATATTGTTGCTTTAAATCAATTTTATGCCAAAAAATAGGATGAGGTGTAGGTGGTGTACATAGTGCAAAATGGCTTTGTGCCTGACTGATCAGGCGTTTCATTTTACGTTTTTTGCGCTTTAAAATGGCAGCTTGCTCATAAAAGCCTTGGCGTTTTTTATACCAACGGGTGGCTTGTAGGGAATATTGTTTTTGCTGGAATTGATGTAGCGCGAGTTCAATATTGTTATCTGTAACAATGATGTGAATAGACATGATTGCGTTTTAAAGACTGACACCTGTCTTTGTTTTTGATTTGAGATATTAAATTAGCAAAGAATAAAGGTATTTGCAATTCATGCGTTCTTTTCTGCTAAGGTATTTCATGAATTTAACAAGAAAGAGAATATGGGAATGAGTAAATTAGGTTGCTTATGTGGTCATGTTATACGGGATCAAACAGACTATATTCCTTATAAAGCATCGTTCATAAGTGATAAATTGGACTTTGCCATGCTTGATGAACTAGAGAAAAGAATCGAAATGTATAAGCTGAAAATGGCTGAAGGTAAAAAACTTCCCGATTATTATTTATATGATTCACTTTCAGGTGTCGATATTAATTTTAGAAAGCATATGTATGAATGTGTTAATTGTGGTCGTATTTGGCTACAAACTACTGAGAATAATTTCAAATCATATTTATCTGAAACAGGGCAATATGAAGCTGTTCTAGATGTGGATAATATAGAGTTAAAATAATTTTTTAACTGAAAATTATGTAAATAAATTTTTAATTTATAAAACAACAGGATATAAACAAAGTTGCGAAGACAATCGTGGCTCTACCTACTGAGCTACTGTTTCATTGATTTAAAAGTGAAACAGGGTGGAATCGAACCACCGACAAACGGATAATGTAGTCCTCAAGGCATTTTATATCCTATTATTTTTACAACAGATCAATCATCCATCAACAAGTTGAATGATAAGACATTTATCTTAGCGCTTTTACTTTAAGCGACAGTATGTACATACCGCAGCGGAGTCTAACCGCTGATCTCTAAGTCCCTATGTAGTCCTATCGGCATTTGATGGATGAATGATCTCAGTATATTTTCATATACTGTCTTACTTATAAATCAACAAAATATCAAAGACGTTCGCGCCTTACCACTTGGCTACCATTACCGAAATAATGGGGTGGATTCGAACCACCGATTACGTCAATTGAAGATGTAGTCCTTGAAGCATTTGATTTACTTTTACTACATTTGCATAAACAAAATATTGAAGACGTTTCGTTGCTCTATCCAACTGAGCTACCGTATGTCTGCCATACAGGATGGACTCGAACCACCGACCTACGCATTAAAGATGTAGTCCTCAACGCATTTTATGCATTTTTTCACTTTCTGATCACCAACAAGGTATTGATAAAACATGTCATTTGGAAAGAATGTAGTTCTATCTGCATTTGGCAATCTGTTACAACGCGCACAACAAATTATTTTAGAAACGTTTCATTGGAAAAATGTAGTTCCTAGCGCATTTGTGCGTTTATCTAACACGGTCAATATGGATATCACATTTTTTAGATGAAATATCTCACAATGACAATGTCAAATTTGCTTTGCAGAATCAGCTTGCGTGAAGCTGAGACTGCGGAATTTCTATCTTTTCAATTTCGCCAACCCAATGATCTGCATGCATTTCATTATTGGTAAAACTTTCAATCAGTTTAAATACCGTATCGGAAAATCCACCAATATTCATCACATCTTTTTGCTCAGGCATTTGCGCAGTCGCATAAGGCTGTAAATCGACACAGACAAGTTTTGCATTTGGATTTTGCTGTTTTAACTTGTTCCAGTAAATCATCATTCCTGTTGAGTGTTTTAGTCCTCGTATTTGATCAAGCCATGACTCATTATCCGAAAAATAAATCACCAAATCGACCTCGGCATTTTCTTTCACTAACTGTTCCAATGGTTTAGAACAATCTGTTCCGCCACCACACATATTGGCAAATTTTTTGGCTAAGGCGAAAATATCAATTTCTTCCTGTCGATCTCCTAATGTCTTTTTACGCAAATATTGCTGTACTTTAGTCAGATTGGACAATGCACGCACTTGAGTATCAAAGGGCATTAAACGTATGCTTGGATTCACATATTTAAATGCACTTGCAAATAAAGCCGCCGCATCAACACAACGTAACTGTGAAGTTGCCCCTTTGCGATAACCCGTTACAGGGCTTCCCATTGAACCTGAAACATCAATCGCAATCACCACATTTCCTGATAATTTTGGTACATGAGCAATGGCACGCTGCATGGCAAATTTTAGTGCATTGGCAATTTCATGCGGCATTCCATCGGCAAGGGCAGACCACGCCATCATGAGCTGATAAGGTAAAACTCGACTTTTCGCAATCGCCGTTTCATCCATCAATTTATCCGCAATAATTTTGGTCATGCCTTTAATTTCAAATACACCATGACGCAAAAAAGTATTCAGATTCATTCTGAGCATTTGCCAAGAACCATTTTTAGCAATTTCCGCCCATTGTGCTGCTGTTAAATTCAGATTAGTTAACAGTTGCATCGGTACTTTTGGTACTTCAGTCGTCTGACCTAAGCGAAATTGTTCCAATGCCTGAATCTGAGGTGGCAATTGTTCAATTGCATAATCTTTTCCTAACACATAGGCAAAGAAGGCATTATATTGCTCAGTCTTTGGTTTTGGATGGGTCATTTTCAACACATCCGCAAGTGATGGGCTGTTTCCAATATTCGCCGCCATAAGCTGTTGATCATTTGCCGTTAAAATCCAATCATTCACCATACGTTTTGGTAATGAACCCAAAGACTTACGTCCAATGATTCCTGCACGCATAATCTGCACAAAGTTACGCAATTGTTTTCCGTTATCGATAATGATTGGGAAAAGTTGTTTAAATAAATCGGCATCGAGTTCTGAAAGCAATGCCAATAACACCACAGGCGTATCTTTCATATGTGCATGTTGACGTGCATAAATCGCTGTTTTGGCAACAAATTCAGGTTCAACTTCCAATGCCAAAGTGAGAATCTGATCCAATTGGACTTGGGCATCTTGGTAAAAAGTATGGTTCAACGTACCTGTTGCCGCCAACTGTGCCAAAGCTGAGCGTGATTTTAAAGGATAAGCACGACCGCCTACTTCATTCAGTCCTAATGGTGGTTTGACCTTCGCAGTGCGAGAGGCAAAAATTGTCTTGTTCGCCATGACAGCATCCTCAAGTTTAATTTTTAATTTCTTGATGGATATATTGCGAAGAGTGTGCCAAGTTTAATTGTTATGCTTAAATTAATTTTTAAATCATTGATTTTAATTTGTTAAATTATTTTAATTTTATTTTTTTATGTGGATTTAAAATTATAAGAATTTTGTCTTTGATATTTTTTTAGATATAAAACTATATATTTTTATAATCATTTATGCGCAGTTGATTTAATTTTTTTATAAAATGAGACAAGGTAAGAAATATCTTAAATTTTGAAATTTTTGAATGAGTTGAATGAAGTCCATTACAATGGCGTGGTCTTGAACCAAGATCAGTCTAATATATTACTCAACTAAAGCAGGTGACACGATAACTTTTAATTGTTAAATATTTATAGAGGGTTATATTTGAAATATCATAAGGTGAATACAGCTCAACATTGAATAAATGAAGGTCGATTGAATCATGGATATCACCGATATTTTAAGTGAATTAGAAGAACAGTCCATGAAGGCATTTCGCAGCAAAGATTTTCAGGCTGCCCGTCAAATATTACTGAAGCGACTTCAATATCAGCCGATGGAGAGTTGATTATATGCCAACTTAGCTTTGGCTGAGTTGCGTTCGGGATATTTAGAGGATGCCTATACACATTATTTACAAGCGATTGAAGTAAGCCCGGCAATCGTAAACACTACGATTTATGATGGTTTGGTTGAGGTTTGTTATTTATTGGGGAAAACAGAGGAACAACAGAAAATAGCACGCTTGTCTTTGCAGCATAAAGCAGAGGAAGTAAAACATATCCAAGGGATTACGCTCGCTCAACCACGTCCTCAATTTAAGCGTAATACTCCCCATCGTAACATCATTAGTTTTTCTTTATTTGGTCAACAACCGAGATATTGTGAAACGGCTATCTTGAATGTAGAAAAAGCAAAACAGCTTTATCCTGCATGGACTTGTCGCTTTTATGTTGATTACTCTGTACCTTTTCACGTGATTTTACGTTTGCAGTATTTGGGTGCAGAAGTCATTTATGTAAGTGATGAGCAAAAAAAAGTTTCAGGTTTATTTTGGCGATTTTTGGTCATGGAAGATCCTGAAGTTGATTTTTATCTTATTCGAGATGCTGACTCATTATTGTCTTATCGTGAGCAAGCAGCAGTTGAGGCATGGATAGATTCAGATCGATATTTTCATATCATGCGTGATGGCTATACACATACAGAGTTGATTTTTGCAGGTATGTTTGCAGGTTGTGGGCATGTGTTTTCAAATTTATTACAACAAATCAATGATTTTATGATTAATGGTGAGTATTTGAATCTACGAGTTGTTGATCAGCATTTTTTACGACATTGTATTTGGCCAACCTTTAGGCAAAGTGTAGTCATTCATGACAGTCAAGGTTATACAGAGGGCGGTTTAAATTTTCCTCAGTCTAAGCATACGCCCCCTGAAGAATTAAGACCTGATTTTCATGTAGGACAAAATCATGCGGCTGAAGATATAACGATCAAGATACATTATGCACCACAGCAGCGGATTGCTTGGTTACTGATAGATGAGCAAAAACGGGAGGTTTGTCGCTATGAGCAGAATGTTTTATCGAGTGCTCAAATGTTTTCAATTTCACTGCCTTATGAATATATCAACCGATTAAAAAAAGGTGAATGGCAAATTCTACATTATACTATTTAATCTTAATCGCATTGAACTATGCTGTATAAAATGAATAGCATGAAAGTGCTAGATTGGCTATATTGTAAATATAGAAACTATAAAATTTTATAGAAAATATGCAAAAATCTAAAAAAACGGTGGTGATTGGTTTTGTCGGTTCAACGTTGGATCAGGGCAAAAAGGAAGAACGTTGGCAACGTTGGCGCCCAACCATGAGTTTATTGATGCATGAAGACTTGCTGATTGATGAATTAGTTTTATTGCATGACCGTCGTAGCCTAAGTTTGATTGAGCATTTACAACAAGACGCACAACAAATCTCCCCAAATACTCATATTTCAGGTCATCAAGTTAATATTCGAGATCCGTGGGATTTTTCGGATATGTATGGAGCACTCTATGATTTTGTAAGATCTTATCCTTTTGATACGGAAAATTACCAATATCTACTGCATATCACTACAGGAACGCACGTTGCACAAATCTGTTGGTATTTATTGGTCGATGCTCATTATTTACCAGCCAAATTGATTCAGAGTTCACCCACAGGCAAGCAGCAACCTGAAGGTGAGTATCGCATTATAGATTTAGATTTGTCTCGTTATGCCGCTTTAAATCAACGTTTCGAGAATGAAAAAACGGCAAACTGGCAACAACTTAAAGCCAATATTGCTACCAAAAATAAAGATTTTAATCAATTGATTCAAGAGGTTGAGTTGGTCGCAACACGTTCCATTGCACCGATTTTAATTATGGGCGCAACAGGTGTTGGAAAGTCACATTTAGCGAAACAAATTTATCAGTTGAAGAAAGAAAAATTCCATTTAGAAGGGCGTTTGGTTGATGTGAACTGTGCAACTTTATGCGGTGATGGTGCTATGTCGGCACTATTTGGGCATATCAAAGGTGCATTTACAGGGGCTGCTAATGCCCGTACAGGCTATTTAAAAAGTGCTGATGGTGGGATTTTATTTTTAGATGAAATTGGTGAATTAGGCTTAGATGAACAAGCCATGTTACTAAAAGCATTGGAAGATAAATCATTTTTTCCGGTCGGTTCAGACAAAGAGGTGCAGGCAGATTTTCAACTGATTGCGGGGACGAATAAAGATTTGCGTGAAGAAGTACAAGCAGGACGCTTTCGGGAAGATTTGTGGGCACGCTTAAATACATGGACTTTTTTCTTACCTGATTTAAAGCATCGCCGTGAAGATATAGCACCCAATATTGAGTTTGAATTACAGCGTTTTGCTATGCAACAACAGCGTCAATTGCGTTTTCATAGTGATGCTTTAGAAAAATATTTAAAATTTGCACAATCTTCTGAAGCCACTTGGCAGGGAAATTTCCGTGATTTAACCGCAAGCGTGACTCGCATGGCAACTTTGGCAAATGGTGAACGCATTGGTTTGTTTGAAGTTGAGGCAGAGATTCAACGTCTGCAACGCTTGTGGCACTTACAATCTGAACCTGAAAAAGTGTCTAATTTAATTGGATTGCTCAGTACACAACAATTGGCTGAAATAGATGAATTTGATCGAATCCAGCTTGAAGGGGTGATTGCGGTGTGTCAGCAGTCAAAGTCGATGGCAGATGCAGGCAGACGTCTATTTGCCATTTCCCGTGAACAACGCCAAAGCACGAACGATTCAGATCGAGTGAAAAAGTATTTGGCGAAGTTTGGTTTAACATGGGCGGATATAGGTTGAACTTATTGCTGTAAATTTGATTTTAAATAGAACATAGATTGTAAGCAACTCAGTATGATCTGACTTTTAAGATGATCATTTTAATCAGTCATTTGAATATTTCCCTAAATACAAGATTTGTATATTTAAGGAAATATTCTTTTAAAATCGTTATTTAAACATTGGTTTACCATCCACTTTAATGTCGACAGTTCCATCTTTTTTCCAAATAATTCGAGGTGTGTCTTCACTAAAACGTCCACTGGTCATGCCTGAATGTTGTAAGGTAATACCTTGTTCATCAATGATGGCTACCCCAATGACATAGGTATAAACAAAACGACTTTTGGCTTTGGCGGAGACGCTAGCGTTAAAAACGCACTCCACCAATTGATCACCATATTGCATGCGCATTTTAGGTTGTAATGAAGCAATCGAAACAACACCATTACTGACTGCTGAATACACAGAAAAGACTAAGGCAACCTTGCCACCTAGCTTTTTGGCGATATCAGGATGAACCAAAACCGTTTCTTTACCCGGTTGAGCAATAGATGCACCTGTAATATCACCTTGATGTTGAATATAAGGATAACTTTCTAAAGCCCCTTGCTGAGATGGACACCATACATAACCCATTGTATTTTGGTGTTGCAGCATAAAACCGACACGCAAATCTAGGTCATCATTGTCACTACGACCATCACCATTGTCGACCCAAATCGCTTCAATTTTGAGATATTCATGATTGTTTTTATTGAGATTAATGTGGTGAGATTGTCCCGTTTTTTCCAATTGAATTTTATTTAAATTTAACCCGCTTGGGTTCGTTGTTGTTGGCTGTGAAATTGGTGGGGTTGGGGTTGAAACAGGTTGTGTTATCGTTGATGGCGTTGCCTCATCTTGTGCAACTTCACCCCCAAAATGCTCAACTAGGGCAGCCAAACCACCATTAAACCCTTGTGCAACAATGCCTAAACGCCAAACATCTTTAAAATAAACATCGGCAAGCATGATGGCTTTTTCTTGGTGAAAGATTTGAGGTTGAATCGTAAAGCTTGCCAAAATTTGACCTGACGGATTTTTAATATTGATTGTTCCACCTTGAATTTGCTTCATAGTGGCATGTGGGTCATCGATTGCAGCACAAATGCTAAAACGTTGTATTTGATTTAAATTGACTAAATTAAGTTGAAAATGGAAGGTTTGTTTGGGTTGTGCTTGCCAACGCACAGCACCGTCAGGGGTTACGGGTTGATTATAAAACACCATGAATGCTTCATCGCTGAGTTTTTGATTTGCATCTAAACCAAAACATGAAAGATCAATATTAAAAGATGCTTGAATATCGACTTCGATACTTAATTCTTGTTGAAGACTAAGTTGTTGTAATTGTAATTTTTGACCTTGTTGTAGTTGCATTGTGAAATATTCCCTATATTTATCAAAGTATAATTCAAAAATGAGAGAAGAAATGATAGGGCTTAACGGATCAAACCCATCATTTCAAAGTTCTTTAACAGGTGGTGTTTCAAAAAGTATGCTGACATTAAATGAAGCCATTATTGATGTAAAAAAAGGTTAAGTCGAAAGCTTTAAAATGGTTTTCAATCTTTTTTGAAAAATTACAACTCCTTCTAAAACCGCGCCTAATTCGATGCCTTATTTTGCAATTATTACCTTCAATACCTACAGTAAAAAATTTACCAATACTTTGCTTGCAGTTTTTAAAAGCAGTTATGAAACTGTCCCAATGATCACTTGCAATTCGGGTGTAGTGAATACCTAATTGTTTAAGCTTTGCCTTCAATCGTTGAACTGTAGCTAAGTCTCTTTTACCCCAAACATAAGCAACAATCTCACCTGTTTCTCGATGGTAGGCGTAAATAAGCCATTGTTTATTATTTTTATTTCCCACAAAAGTCCAAAACTCATCAACTTCAAGAGACTCATAATGACTTTGTTTAGGCTGAATTTGGTAGGTCGATTCGGTTAAAGTACGTAAAACTTTACCGATACTGATTCGCTCAACTTCAGCGATATCTCGTATACCACTACCTCTGACCATCAACTGTAATATTTTTCGAGTAATGCCTGAATGACATCCTAGATAGCTCAGAGCATGGTCACCAATAAACTGACGTTTACAGTCTTTGCACTGATAGTTTTGTTTCCCATCTACTTTGATGCCATTTTTCTTTATACTGTCACTGAGGCAGGTTGGACATTTGATTTCTAGAGTTATTCGCATTTCTCTATTTTATCAAAATTCAACCTGCTTTGTTTCAGCATACTTTTTGAAACACCACCTAAAAAACGTGCAATTGCGATATTTAATTGCTTTAAATATCCCGTGAAAAAGTGATTTGCACCGGGAAGTACCGTGATTAAATGCTTTTGCGGCGTTGCCCAAATCAATAAATCTGCAAGCAGTGTAATCTCATCTTTTTCACCATGAATCAATAAAATGTCGCCATTTAAGTTGGGTGTTTTATACTCGCGAATCCCACGTACACGTGCTGTTGGTAAGCCACATAAAATCATTTGTTTAGGTTGTTGGACATCGGTGAGTTGTACATAACATTTTGCTAAAACATGGGCGCCAAAACTAAAACCACCGGCATAAAAATTTAATCTAGGGTGCAAGCTTTGAATATGTTGAATCACCGCTAAAATATCATCACTTTCACCAAAACCATCATCATGTATGCCTTCAGTTTGTCCCAAACCACGAAAATAAGGACGATAAACAATACAGCCATGTTGGTTGAAAATTTGTGTTAATAAGGTAGGAACTTTATGTTGTGGTGTCCCTCCTTGCAAAGGATGTGGATGGCACACAATGGCATAGGCTTTGACTTCACCCTGTGGAAGATCCACTAAAACGTCGATATTTCCTACTTGACCTTGAATGAGGAGATGTTCAGACATGTCACTTCAATATTTACGAAAGTGATTTATTGTAACGATAATTTATTACGAAAAACACAATTCGCATAAATACAGTGCAACTGTTATATTATTTAAGTTAATTTTTGAAGTGAAATCTTTATGCTTGTTCTTATTTCTCCTGCAAAAACATTGAATTATGAGTCAGCCTTGCCTACAGATCAGTATACTTTACCAAGGTTATTAGAACAGTCTGAACAACTGATCGCGGTTTGCTGTGCTTTATCTGCATCTGAAGTTGCAAGTTTAATGAGTGTGAGTGAAAAAATTGCCAATTTGAATGTTGAACGCTTTCGCGATTGGACACCTGATTTTAATTTTTCTAATGCGCGGCAAGCGATTTTTGCCTTTAAAGGTGACGTCTATACGGGCTTAGATGCCTATCATTTATCTGCAAAAACTATTGAATATTCACAACAACATTTACGCATGTTGTCGGGTTTATATGGGGTGTTGCGTCCTTTAGATTTGATGATGCCCTATCGTTTAGAAATGGGTACAAAGCTTAAAAATACGGTGGGGAATAACTTATATAAGTTTTGGGGCAACCACATTACCGATTTGATTAATCAAGATTTACAACAAGCGGGCAGTAAAATTTTACTGAACTTGGCTTCTGATGAATATTATAAGTCAGTGAAAGAAAGCAAAATTGATGCTGAAATCGTTAAACCTGTGTTTTTAGATCAGAAAAATGGCAAATATAAAGTCATTAGTTTTTATGCGAAAAAAGCCCGCGGTTTAATGGCACGCTTTATTATGGAAAATCAAATTGAAAACATTGAAGATTTAAAAGCATTCAATGTAGATGGTTATTATTTTGATGCAGACAGTTCACTCAAAGGTGAGTTGGTCTTTAAGCGAGATGAGCAAGCTGCTGAATAATCTTTGTCGAGTAGGAGTGTGCCCAATGCAAAATTATCATGATAAATTTCAACAGTATTGGGCACAGTTTTCTGATTCTATGCATTTAAAATCTGTGCAATCAGAATCATTATCTTCAATTCTTTTTCATTTCTATGTTGGTAATTATTATCATAACCATCAACATATTGTGGAATGTTTAGAGTTATTCTATGAAATCAAGCACCAACTTAAAGATCCAGTCGCAGTCGAGTTAGCCATTTGGTTTCATGATATTATTTATGATCCGCAAGCATCAGATAATGAAGAGCAAAGTGCAAAATTCATGCAAAAACACTGTGTTGGCATTTTAAAACGAGCCAAACTTGAAAAAGTTGCAAGATGGATTATTGCCACCAAAAAGCATCTACCGACAAAAGAGCATGATTTAAAATATTTATTGGATATTGATTTGGCGATTTTGGCAAGTTCAACCCAACGTTTTACTGAATATGAACAACAAATCCAACAGGAATATGCATGGGTGCCTCCTGAGACTTATCAAGTGAAAAGGGCAGAAGTTTTGACAAAATTTTATCAAAAACAGCCCTTATTTCAGACTCAATATTTTCAACAAAGATTTGAAGAAGCTGCAAAAAAGAATTTAGCTACAACTTTAAAATTTTGATTTATATATAATTTTATTTTTACTTAAACTTTAGGATTCATTTAAGTCATATAGTTTTTCTAAGTGGTCAAATTTATGCAAAATATTTAACGCAATTTTTTCTCCTGTTGCCCAAGTCGCTTGATTCATGGTGAGGTCAACATCAATAATATCAAGCTCTTTACATAGTGTACGTTGGCTTTCCAAAGTAATATATTGTGGTGAATTTTGTTTTAAGCATTTTGCGATGTAATGTTGGGTATTGTTATGATGATAAATATCAATAATTTTATAACGCATGATTTCTCTGATATTGATTTAAAAATCAAAGATTACTTTAGAATCAAAATAAAATTTTATCAATTGTTAAATATATCAAAATATGAAATAAGAATGATAAATACATCATCAAAATTATAATTTATGCAAATTTAATTTATACTATTTTATGCTTAGATCAGTCCAATTTATATAAATACAACAATTTGTTCAGTATTTAAAAGAATAAGTTATGGTTCTTTATTAAGAAATATGGTCTATATTTGAACGTTTTTTAAAATTAAATGGGTTGAATTTTATATAAATTGTTGAAAATAAATACTAAATATCACATTTATGCAGAATATCGGGAACTCATAATTTTAGCTTGTTACAATCAGTAAAACTTGTTAATTTGAATTAGAAAATAAAAAATAGATAGAAAGGAACTTAAAGATGGATCGTCATGTGGATTGTTTAGATCAAACGAAATTACAATGGATTATGGCTATTTTGCTTGCTTCAGTGTGTACTCCATCCTTTGCAATTTCACCTTTGAAAGATGATGCACTTGCAAAAGATGCAAACGGAGGAGGCACGATTACCCCCGTGGTTATTACGGCAGTCAAACGTGATGTACAAGCACCTGTTGAACAGCAAAATCAGATTAATAGTCAGCTTGCAGCAAAACATGCCAATGAAAATAAAAAAGAGCATTTAGCATATACGGTGCTCAATAACCATGAACAACAACGCCAAGAAGATGCTTACCAGAGTCAAAATCAAGAAAAACGCCCCTTGTTACCCCATAAAGCCATCATGACAGAACATGGTACAAGTGCGCATAGCAACAAAGTCACAGTGACGACCGCAGATAAAGTCACCATTTATGTGAGTCGTGATGCGCACTAAAACATGCAAAATGACTAGTTTTGAATGTGGGTGATTTTCCAAGCGCGATGGATTTTTTGATTGCGTTTAAAATCTAAGCCAATGGTTTCATTGCTGATTTCTTGTACATCATACATCGCTTCAATTTCCTCATCCATCTCAAAACCACGATAGTTGTTTGAGAAATATAATGTACCTTGTGTGCTTAAACGATTCATTGCACGTTTAATCAATGAAATATGATCACGTTGTACATCAAAAGTACCATAGAACTTTTTCGAGTTTGAGAATGTTGGGGGATCAATAAAAATTAAGTCATATTGCTCATGACCTTCTTTTAACCATTCAAAGCAGTCACTTGCAAAGAATTGATGTTGTTCATCTGCATGATCAACAGTTAACCCATTCAAAACAAAGTTTTCTTTTGACCAATTTAGATAAGTATTCGATAAATCGACACTGGTTGTGCTCGCTGCACCACCTAAAGCTGCATGCAAGCTTGCTGTAGAAGTATAACTATACAAGTTGAGGAAATGTTTACCTTTGGCTTCTGCGGCAATACGTAAACGCATTTGACGATGATCTAAGAATAAACCTGTGTCTAAATAATCAGTTAAATTGACTAAAATTTTCGCTTTACCTTCTTGTACGATAAAGCGCTTTGATGCGGTACTTTGTTTTAAATATTGAGTTTTACCTTCTTGGCGGGCACGTGTTTTGATGAAGATTGCATCACGACCTAGACCTGTAACTGCACGAATTGCAGCCAATGCGAGATTAAAACGTTTTTTAGCTTTTTCAGGATCAATGGTTTTTGGGGGAGCATATTCTTGTACATGTAGACGCTCACCATACAAATCTACTGCGACATTAAAGTCTGGTAAATCAGCATCATATAGACGTAAACAATGGATATTTTCTTTCACTGCCCACTTTTTCAAAGTTTGCATATTTTTTTGCAAACGATTGGTAAAGTCTTCTGCTCCTTCAATTTTTTCAAATTGTTGTGGCTGCCAGTCAGCAAGGAAAGGTTGAACCACAGTTGCAGGTTTAATATCGCCAAAACGGATATAAATTGGCAATTTACCATTCATTAAACGTAAAATTTGTGGATGATTAAATGCAAGCACGTCTGCTTGTTCAACGGCAGCAGCAATCACAGCAGCATATTGATTTGGGAAATTCTTTTGTAAAAGTGCTGAAAGACCTAAATATAATGCACGGTTTGATGCTTTGTCACCCAAACGTTCACCATAGGGTGGGTTAGTGACCACAAACGCTGATTTACCTTCAGCTTTAAAATCAGGCCAATCTGCTAAGGTACGTTCTTCAATTTTGATTTGATCTAAAACGGATTCAAACCCTGCGGCAATGATATTTTGTTTGGTAGCCTTCACTGCTTCCCAGTCGGCATCGTAGGCATACAACTGAGGTAAGGGTTGTGCCATGGCATTTTTATGACGTTCAGCAGCTTCAGCTTTGATGCTCATCCATAAATCATGATCGTGACCATTCCAACCTAAGAAACCAAAACGGCGTACCAAACCCGGCGCACGATCAGTCAAAATCATTAAAGATTCAATGATAAAGGTACCAGAACCACACATTGGATCGAGAATAATATCAGGATGGCGCTGTTTTAATTTGGCTTTTTGTAAAATTGCTGCAGCAAGGTTTTCTTTAATCGGAGCATCTGTCATATAACGACGATAACCGCGTTTATGCAAAGAATCACCTGATAAATCCAAACAATAAGTATGTTCGGTTTTACCTGCTAAAACGTATAGTGTAATTTCAGGTTGTTTAATATCAATACTTGGGCGTTTACCCACGGCTTCCATAAAGGAGTCAACTACACCATCTTTCACACGTAAAGTAGCGAATTGGGTATTCACTTTAATATCACGTTCAACATGCAAACGAATAGCGAATGTACTTTGTGGTGCAAAAATTAGTGACCAGTCAAAATTGATTGCACCTTCATATAACTCTTCAGCAACATCACGTGCATCATGTGTGAACTCTAGCTCATGCACATGGATTGGGGTTAATACCCGTGAAGCCAAACGTGACCACATACAAACACGATAGGCTTGCTCAAGTGTTCCTTTAAAGATCAGGCGACCAGGAAAACGTTCAACATTTTCAACGCCTAAACCTTCTATTTCTTCTTGTAGTAAGGTTTCTAGTCCATCCGCACAGGTAACCCAATATGTAGAAAGACGTGGTTTCGAATTCATGAACATTTCCAAAGACAACAAAGCAATCGCATATTTTAACGTATTTTTATGACGAAAACTTAGCGTTTACGTTCCGTATGAGGATTTATTTAAAAAAATCAGCAGACCACACTTAATTTAATGCTTTATTTTATATTTTTGCTTGAAAAATAGACGCTGCATCCATATTTAAAAATCTATTCCAAAAATGAAAACCATAAATATGTTGAGTCTTTTGTTTGCAATGACAACATTTTCTTTGTCAATGTCGATATCGCCCGGACCTGTAAATTTGACGATTCTCAGTAGCAGTATAAATTACGGGGTGAAAAAAACGTTTGCATTTATTTCAGGTGCAACGATTGGTTTTACCTTATTACTCGCTGCCGTTTGTTTTGGTTTATATCAAATTATTGTGAACTATCCTATTTTATTGGATGCCATTACCATTTTGGGCACAGCATTATTGGTTTGGATTGGGTGGAATATTTTTAAAGCCGAAGGTGAAACAATCCAAACGTCCGAACAGGATCACGCTCAAATTCCAAATTTTATGCAAGGTATTTTGATGCAATGGCTGAATCCGAAAGCGTGGATTGCGGCCGTTTCAGGCACCGCTTTATTTTCTGCCTCGCATAATCAATTTTATTTGGCATTGTTTGTGTTGATCTATTTTGTGGTCTGTTATCTCTCTTTGTTTATTTGGGGTGTTGCAGGGCAGAAATTAGCAGGATTTTTAAATATCGGACAACGTGCTAAAGTTTTTAATATGATTATGGGCGCTGTCTTGATCGGAATTTCGTTGCAGATGTGCTGGCAGCATTTTTATTCATGATCTAACTTAATTTATCTGAGTAAATATATCAGAGTCAAATGCTGTTTAAAGGATTTATTTTTGAATATCTGTTTAATTTTTATATAGATTTAGGCATCATCTATTATGGGAAATGATAAACAAACTCAGTTAAGTGAATATGTTTACAGAGTGTATCTAGATTGGTTCTCTGTGGCAAAGGGTGGGCGAAAACAAACACCACTAGAAGGTCTTTATTATTGTACAACTGAATTGAAACAAGAACAGAGAGTTTCTAGTTGGAGTATTGTGCTTAAATTAGGTGAATATTCACAGGAAGCATTATTATGGTTTTTAGTAGATGCACAGCAAAGAGTGGCTATTGGTGATGTTATTGATTTAATGGAAGGTTCACGCTGTGTTGGGCAAGCAATCGTTTATTTGGTTGAGCTACAAAACATGTTGAATTTTTGGTTTGAAACATGTCAGATATGTGATGGTCAAGGGCGTTTAGTTTTATATATGGATGAAAAATATCATCGTCCGATTTTATGCTGTGATGAGTGTGATTTGGTGGTGAATTTACACAATCAAGAAAAATTGCATATAAGACAAGTGAAATTAGGGCATATAACTTTGGCGGATATTGGAAAATACAAGTTGGAACAATACGCACGTCACATATATAAAAAATAATAAAATATTTAGAAATATTTGGTATATTTTTACTCATAAACCTCGCTATTTGATGCCAAAATCATCATTTTGATCTAAAAATTAAGATTTCTGGAAATAAAATACAAAATCACCTTGTAGATGAATATCGTGCAAATAATTTAACATTTACTGTGGCAACACGTTTATATAATCGTTTTAGACGTGTATCAGGGCGAGTGATTGATGTTAGATATCTAATTGAAAATAAAGAATATGCAGAATATGTTGTACAACAAGCACTTGTAACTAATGACTTAGAATTAAAAGAAATATCAGAACAATTGTCCAAGCTTATTTATCTTGAAATTACACCTGTAAAAAACTCAGAAGATGAACTTTATGATCGATATGCCGCAGAAGTCACCGAGGAAGAAATTTATAAAGCACAAGTTCCTCATCACTATATTGGTGCACTCAGATAGTTTTTTTTGCATAATTTTAATTCTAAATTTCAAATTTAGCGTTAAAATTATGCTAAATGCAGGCAGCTATATATTGATTAAAACAAGTTAGATTGAGTGGCTTAAAAAGTTAACCTGCATATTCTTATATAAATCTACCACTCATTCTCATTTCCCAAATACCACTTATTCCTGTTCCTAGTAGAGTACTAGGAGAAGCCTGTCGACACATCGCCAAAATCTATACAAGCAGTAAAGACTTTCCTTTTAAGCTAGTCGAAAATTAATCCAAAAAAAAGCCCACACAATCGAGGGCTTTTTTACATCAGATGATATTTTTAGCGACCAAAGATCAAACTAAATAAGTACCCAACACCTTCATCTTTCATACCATTAGCAATATGAAAAGCAATAGCTAAACAGATGATGACCGTTCCATAGAAAAACAGGTACGGTGCTAAAACACCTTTGAATTTCTTTTCCATTTGATCATGTAATGTGTATTTGATCGGAGCGGAACTTTGATCACGACTATTATCACTTGGAGTATCACGATCATCTGACTGAATAAGATTGCGCTCTCTAGGAGCAACACCCTGATCCCAAGAATATTCTTTAAGTTTTAACTTGTTTACTAGGTATAAAATATCATCACTAGCAAGACTAATCCCCTTGGTATGGAGTCTAGACAAAGTATCCACTGAATTGGCAATATCGGTAACATAAAACCACTTTCTTACCGAATGAGACAAATCCATTTGCGTACTAGATAACTCATTCAGGATGATGCAACCACTAATAAAACCTAAGTTTTGGTCGGTAAACAATTCAGCACTTTTGAACCACTCTAAAACAGCAAATCTGTTCTTCCGAATCTGAACAAATGGATTAATCTGAGAGCCACCCTGAACCTCAAGTTCACCATTAATCTGCCATTCCCCATTTTCCGACCCAACCAGATTGCCGGAATAGTTTTTTAGGTCAATAACAATGATTGCTTCCTTGGTGAAAGCAATAACATCAACTTCTTGACCTGACCACATTGTGTTATAGAACAAATAAATCCAATCTTCACTATTACCCCAATGAAGCTTCAATTGGGTTAATAAGTCTTCAAACATTTTTTGTTCATTTTTCAGGTGGCTAACATCACCATAATACGCATGAATAGTCATTATTAATCCTCATCCGTATAAAACAAAACTTCACCGCATTTAGCACAAGAGTTGCGAATTTTGTAAGTATTGTTTTTTAACGCATATCTGCGAATTGATGTACTTTCGCAAAAACAGCATTTCACAATATTTGTAGTCACAACACATTGAGGATATTCAGTCTTATACCATTCAAGTGTTTGGGTGTTACGAACAAAGCGCTGTCTCTGCCACCCAATTTGCCCAATTGTTCCGTGGTAATGGAAATACAATCCTGCTAGAGAGAAAACACCACCCCAAACCAAAAAGAACAAACCAGAATTACCACCCATCAACACGTAGTTATAAATTAACGCCGTGAAACCCACCGTCATAAAAAGACCAGTGAATATACTTGAAAAAATCACCTTCTCATTCCACCTAAAGTTAAAAAATACTGCTTTCAATTAATTTCTAATAACAAATCCAAAATAATCACATCAACCCAATACTTCTAATTTTCGAGCAATACATTGGTTGATTATAAGTCAAGTTGCGAAAAATTATGGTTTGAGCAATTTCATGATCCAACTATAGCTGATTACTTGACTCTTCAGTACACCAAAGACCTTAAAGAATGAAATTTTACAGGTATGTTTACGTACTGATATTTTTAGAATTTAGCTATATTGCTGATGCTGTAATGGATCAAATTTTACATAGGTCCTACGAATTAGAGATTAAAGGAAAATCATACAGAGAAAAAATTTACGCTGACAAAGGCAATAACTAAATTTTTTGATTAAAGTAGCCTACTAGGAATAAGAATGACTGGTAGGCCATATATAGGAATGAGTGGCTGATTAATCCAGTAATTTGCAGTTAACCTCAATATTGAACTCAGGAATTCGTATGAATAATATCTATAAAATCAGTTGTATTTTTCTATTTTCAATCAGTTGCATGTCGGCTTTTGCAACTGAGGAAAATATTTATCGTGGTTTAGGGAAGGGAGCTGCTCAATTTCCTGATTTTAAAACTTTACAGCAAAAAGGTTTAATTCCAAATAAACCGACTGTTTCACGAGCGGATTATAATGATGTGTATCAGTTTAAAAAACCGTATCAATTTTTAGGTCAGAATTTTGTTTTATTGTTTGATGAATATATGTCTGAATATGCGGGTTGTTGTGTGAATGAAGGTTGGGGCGCTATTTTTGCCAAAGCTTCTGATTTAAAGCAGATTCAACAGTTTGCTCAAAGAAATCAATGTAAAATTGAAAAAATGGATTTGGACAGCAAATATTATTATGGTTATGAAGTTAAAAAATTAGCTAAAAACAAGGAATATTATGAGCTATCTTGTCGAGAAAATGATGTTGAATAGAAAATCATATCAATGCTATGGCGATGATTGAACCGTCTTATATTGATATTGCAACACTCAATAGTTTTGGTTCTAAATACGAAGTGAGCAGAGGTTGCTTGTGTACAAGATTGACTATTTTTAAGAAATATAATTAATTGAAAGTAAAAGATAAATATTAAAAAATTAAATATACTGTTATTTGCCCAAAACTTCATCTGCCAAAGCTGGGACATTTCTGTATAATACGTTGACTTAACGTATAAGGAATCTCTCATGCACTTGGCGGCATTGCATACACCGAGCCAGATTCAACTCAATAAAGATGGAAATTTAAAACATTTCATCACCATCGAAGGTCTTTCCAAAGACACTCTCACCAAAATATTGGACACCGCGGCGTCCTTTTTTAATGATCAAAATCAGCTGATTACCAATAATTTATTGGAAGGTCGTACAGTGATGAATTTGTTCTTTGAAAATTCAACACGAACTCGTACTACATTTGAAGCTGCTGCAAAACGCTTGTCAGCAAACGTTTTAAATATTGATATTGCACGTTCAAGTACCTCAAAAGGTGAAACATTACGGGATACTTTGTGGAATCTTGAAGCGATGGCTGCGGATATTTTTGTGGTACGCCATTCTTCTTCAGGTGCAGCACATTTTATTGCTAAAGATGTTTGCCCACATGTTGCAATCATTAATGCAGGTGATGGTCGTCATGCACATCCAACCCAAGCAATGTTGGATATGTTGACCATTCGCCGTGAAACAAAGAAAAAATTTGAAGACATTTCTATTGCGATTATTGGTGACATTAAACATTCACGTGTTGCACGTTCTGATATTGCCGCATTGCAAACTTTAGGGTGTAAAGATATTCGTGTGGTTGCGCCGAATACTTTGTTGCCACATGGCTTCAATCATTATGGTGAAGGCGTTCGTCTATTTAACAAAATGGATGAAGGCATCAAAGATTGTGATGTGATCATTACTTTGCGTATTCAAAACGAACGGATTGATTCACCTGCGTTATCGTCACAAGCTGAATTTTATAAAATGTACGGTTTGAACAAAGAGCGCTTGGCTTTGGCAAAACCCGATTGTATCGTGATGCATCCTGGTCCAATGAATCGTGGTGTTGAAATTGATTCAAGTATTGCAGATGGTGCACAGTCGGTGATTTTACATCAGGTCACCAATGGTATTGCAGTGCGAATGGCAGTGTTGGCATTGTCGATGCAAGGTCAGTTGCAAGAGCAAGGTTTGTTAGATGTGATCGCGGGTTAAGGTGAAAGTCATGTGTATTGTAAAAATTGAAAATGTCCGCGTCTTAGATCCCATCAAAAAAACAGACAGCGTAGACACTGTATTTATTGAAAATGGTCAATTATTAACGACACGTCCTGACCAAAGCCAAATTACGGAAGTCATTGATGGGCAAGGGAAATGGCTGATGCCAACCATGGTTGATTTGTGTGCACGTTTGCGTGAACCAGGTCAACAGCAACATGGTACATTAAAGTCAGAAGGTAAAGCCGCACGTGAAAACGGTATTCTTCATGTGTTTACCCCACCTGATTCAAAGCCGATTGTACAAGACAATGGGGCTTTGATTCATGGCTTAGTAGAAAAAGCCATGTTGGATGGCGGGATCTATTTACAAGTCATAGGTGCGCAAACGCAAGGTTTACTCGGCAAACAACCTGCAAATATGGCAGGATTGAAAAAAGGTGGATGTACAGCAGTTTCAAATGCTTATGCAACATTTGAAGACGATGATGTGGTGATTCGTACTTTAGAATATGCCGCAGGTTTGGACATGACCGTGGTGTTTTATGCAGAAGAGCATGAAATTGCCAAAGATGGTTGTGTGCATGAGGGTTTTATTGCATCTCGTCAAGGCTTGCCGATGATTCCTGCTTTGGCTGAAACGGTTGCGATTGCAAAATATCTGTTGATGATTGAAGCAACAGGCGTAAAAGCCCATTTTGGTCTACTTTCAAGTGGTGCATCTGTTGAATTAATTAAAAATGCCAAAGCCAAAGGTTTACCTGTCACTGCCGATGTTGCGATGCATCAATTGCATTTAACCGATGAGCTTATTGATGGTTTTAATTCTTTGGCACATGTACGCCCACCATTACGTTCAGAACAAGACAAACAATTGTTACGTCAAGCTGTAAAAGATGGCGTAATTGATGCGATTTGTACGCATCATGAACCTTTAAGTGGTTCGGCAAAACTTGCCCCTTTTGCTGAAACGCAACCAGGAATGACAGCCTTTGATAGTTATGTTTCTTTCGGTGTGCAATTGGTGGAAGAAGGCTTATTTACCCCACTAGAATGGGTTGAAAAAGTGACCATTGCACCTGCACGAGTGGCAAATATGACTGAAACTTGGCAGCAACAAGCAGGTTTGGTTTTAGTTGATCCTGAACTTAAATGGTCAATCAATAAAGACAGCATTTTGTCGCATGGTAAAAATACCCCTTTAATTGATCAAACCATTAAAGGTAAAGTGGTTAAAACTTTTATTGCTTAATGCCATTCGATGTATTTCACAAGAGTTTTAAATAAGCTCTTGTGAAAATGCACAATTTTTAAATGTTTTGTTTTTATTTGTCTGCTTTTATTCCTGCCACAATTAAGTCAATAACTGAATCGGCATAATTTTTTAAAGCCTATTTCATCCTCAGGTTGGGCTAGAAATCTTAATGCACCTTGTGTAATGATGGCCACCAAGTTGCGACTTGTATTTTCATCGTCTAAATTTGCTCGAAAAATACCTAATTTTAAGCCATGTTTTAAATAATTGAAGCTAAACGTTTCACAATATCTGTGAAAGCCTTTTGAGGATAACCATGTTCGGAAAACTCTAAAAAAGCAGCGTTGAGACTATAGGCTTGCAATTATAAGCGTTGCCCTTCGGCAAGACTTAAATGTATCGTTTCAGACATAGGCGAAAAGTACCAAAAAATAATTCAAACTGTCCAACAATGGAAATTGACAAGCTATTCTGTTTTTGACATGGTACTCCTATTGTTTGTATTTTAAGCGTTTTATGATGGATCAACACAAAAATAACAGTAATGGGCAAAATTTTTATAAAATCATTATTGTTGGGGGCGGCTTTGCGGGTTTAGGTGCGGCAATTAAGCTCAAAGAAGCAGGGATTAAAGATTTTATTCTGCTAGAAAAAGCCTCAGAAATGGGTGGGGTATGGCGTGAAAATACCTATCCAGGTTGTGCCTGTGATGTACCATCTGCATTGTATTCTTATTCTTTTGAACAAAATCCATCGTGGTCACGCGTATTTGCACCTCAAGCTGAGATTAAACAGTACTTATTAGATGTGGTTGATAAATATCAAGTCATGCCATATGTCAAATTAAACCATGAAGCCTTAGAAGCAAAATGGTCAGACCAACAACAGTGTTGGATTATTCAGACCAATCATGGTGAATTGCGATCACAGTTTACCATTTTGGCATGTGGCCCAATGCATGAACCTGTATTGCCTAATGTCAACGGTATTCAAGACTTTAAAGGCGAGATTTTTCATTCATCTCAATGGAGACATGATCTTGATTTAACAGGAAAACGTGTTGCAGTAATTGGAACGGGTGCTTCAGCATTGCAATTTGTGCCACAGATTCAGCCTAAAGTACAACAATTAACCGTATTTCAGCGCACTGCACAGTGGGTTTTGCCAAAATCGGACATGCCACTGCTTGCTCCTGTACGTGCGATGTTTAAATTATTACCTTTGACGCAACAACTGATGCGTGGTTCGGTCTATGGAATTTTTGAAACCATAAATGGTGGTATTCAAAGTCCTGCTGCAATGAAACAATTCCAAAAGCTTGCCAAATGGCATTTAAATTTTCAAATTAAAGATCCTGTGCTACGTGAAAAATTAACGCCGAATTTTATTATTGGTTGTAAGCGTATTTTACAATCAAATCATTGGTATCCTGCACTTGCTCAAAAAAATGTGGATGTGATCGCAAGTGGATTAACTGAAGTTAAAGGGAATCGCTTAATTGCAAAAAATGGTGAAAGCTGTGAAGCTGATGTGATCATTTTAGGAACAGGGTTTGAAATTGCAGAACCACCGATTGCCAACCGTGTTTATAATCGTTTTGGGCAAAAAATGTCAGATGTCTGGCAAGGTAGCCCAGAAGGTTATATGGGGACAATGGTTGAAAATTGCCCGAATGGTTTCTTAATGTTTGGTCCTAATGTTGCTGTGAGTTCATCGGCATTTATTATTATTGAAGCACAACTGAATTACATTATGGATGCTTTGAAACAAGCGATTCGGTTAAATATTCAAACCATTGAACCAAACCCAGTAATTAGCCGGCAATTTAATGAGAAAGTACAGGCAGCATTACAGTCAACTGTGTGGAATAAAGGGGGGTGTCAAAGTTACTTTATTGACCGTAATGGGCGTAATAGTACGGTGTGGCCGTGGACAACCTTTAAGCTGCGTGAAAAAATGAAACAATTTAATTTATCGGAGTATTTGATTGATTACACGCCTGACACAAAAAATTCACACCTATAGAAACAATATAAATAGAACGATATAAGCAAAGTGCAGATTTAATCAATAAGGGTTGCATTTTTCGTGCAAAGCTATGTTCAATTCGTTCGCAGCTCATAATGCTGAGGACATATTTTTTGTACTTTTACAATCTTTTTTAGATGACTTACTGGTTGATGGAAAATGGACATTTTCACTAGTTTATCGGGAATTTTGGCATATTTTGTCCTGTGGTGATGAAAACTTATACCGTACATTCAAGAGGTAAAATAAAAAGTCAATTGAGGAATGTATGTCATTAAAAGGAAAAACTGTATTTATTACAGGTGCGAGTCGTGGTATAGGGCGTGAAATAGCATTACGTGTCGCAAAAGATGGTGCCTATGTGGTCATTGCTGCTAAATCTACAGAAGAGCATCCAAAATTGGGTGGTTCAATTTATACCGTTGCCAAAGAGGTCGAAGAAGCAGGTGGTCGAGCACTTGCAATTGCGTTAGATGTGCGTGACCAAGCGCAAGTTGTGCAAGCGATGCAGCAGGCAGCGGAACATTTTGGTGGTATTGATGTGGTGATTAATAATGCAGGTGCAATTAAACTTTCCGGAGTCGAGTCACTAGATCCAAATCGCTTTGACTTGATGTATCAAATTAATACTCGTGCGGTTATGGTGTGTAGCCAAGCGGCATTGCCTTATTTGAAAAAAAGTGAAAACCCACATATTTTAAATCTTTCTCCGCCGTTAAATTTGGATGAACAGTGGTTTGCAAGCTATGCACCGTATACCATTACCAAATATGGCATGAGTATGTTGACCATTGGCATGAGTCAGGAATTTGCCCATTATGGTATCAGTGTCAATTCATTATGGCCAAGAACGATTATTGCGACCGCTGCTGTTGAATTTACCGTTGGGGGCAAACAACTTTTTAATCAAGCACGCTTACCAACGATTATGGCAGATGCAGCATATGCCATTTTAACGAGCGAAAAACGTGCGATCAGTGGGCGTTTAATGATTGATGAAGATATATTACGCGAAAAAGGAGTGGCAGATTTTGCTCAATATCGCTATACAGATACTGATGACGAATTAATGGTTGATTTATTTGTAGAAAAATAGCCTAAGAACGCATAGAAATCTCGACTCTTATTGCGTAGAGAGCAAGCGCGTAGAGATGCGCTTTGCTTTTTTAAATCTGGATGTTGAAATAAAAATGTACAAATACGTTGAAAAGCTATTTTTATGCTACATAAGGATAAATTTTAACATTGGAAAATAGTCGAAAAAGGTAGATGATATATGAAGGTTTATTGACAATTGTTCTATACTGACGATGACGCAAGCCATATCAGTGATGTCAATAAATCCGAATATGTTGATGACAACATTGTTCTTAAAGTCAAAATAACAGGTGAGATTTAACTTCGTGTTTGAACTGGATTGCAAACTACTCAGCATTTTTTATTATATTTATAAATTTAAAAGTGTTTCTTTGGCAGCAGACCATTTAGAAATGAGTCAGCCCACGGTGAGTAATATCCTCAATAAAATACGTGCACATTATAATGATCCATTATTTTTGCGTATTGGCAATGAAATGGTGCCCACTGAGTTGTCGAAGCAATTATTCCCATTGGTCAGTGAAGCATTGAGTAAAGTTGAAATTATTAATAATTTTACAGTGGATTTTGATCAAGAAGCGTCGCATCAACAATTTACGATTGCGATGACTGATGTCTCGCATTTGGTCTTATTGCCGAAAATATCGCAATATCTCAAAGCACATGCGCCGCATGTTAAACTCAATGTGCGTGCAATCACCACTGAAACCAGTTATCAAATGGCAAATGGTGAGATTGATCTCGCGATTGGTTTTTTACCACATTTGGAAAATGGTTTTTATCAGCAAAAATTATTTGAGCAGTTTTATGTTGTGATTGCTTCGAAGGATCATCAACGTTTGAATAATCAAAATATTTCTGTTGAACAATATTTGAATGAATCACACATTGATATTGATGCGGGCATTGGACATTATCATATTGAAAATGAGCTACATAATTTAGGCTTAAAACGTAATATTTTGATGCGTATTCCGAGTTATTTGGGTGTGGGTTTGGTGGTGCAAGATACAGATTCAATCGCCACTGTGCCGTATTATTTAAGTCAGGTCTTATTATCGCGTGGTAATCTGCAAATTTTACCTGCACCGATTGCTTTTCCAACCTATTCGATTAAACAGTATTGGCATATGTCTTGCCATCATAAAACCAGTCATCAGTGGTTGCGACACATGTGTTATGAAATTTTTAGTCAAGTTAATTCGATGCCTTTGCCGAGTCAATTACTGAATGTTGCGCGAGACTAAGGCTGAAAAAACCTCATCATTTTGCATGATTCAGTGATGATGTCTAACTCGAAGTTAATTCGCTTGGAGCTCAGATTCAGTTAATTTGTCGGGTGTCATGAGTGCTTGATTTACATAGAGTTTGATCAGGCGTTCACGAGAACCAATTGACTTTTGGTAATGTGTTGAATTTAAAAGTAAGGATGCACCATACGTCACTGTCCAAATATATGAAAGATAATCTCGGATGGACATGATGCTATTTAATGATTTTAAATGATCTGCAAATAAATCACGAATTTCTAAAATCCGCGCTTCACGAACTTGATATAATTCTTCAAATAAGTCTTTGAGTTTACGCTCATTATTGGTTAGGCGTTCTTCGATGACATGCAATAAGATTGTACGATTTGAATTCAGCATGTTGTAAAGCATATATTGCGATACATAGGTTTTAATATCATGATTGTAGTTTTTAGAAATTTCTAATAAGCGTTTTTCGTTAAGAATAATTAGCTCTAAATACAACTGGTTTTTGCTTTTAAAATGTTTATAGATGGTGCCTTTGGCAATATCTAACTCTGCCGCCAATTCAGCAAGGGTAATATCTTGGTTATTATCGAGTAAAAGGGTTTCTGCCATGGCTAAAATTTTCTCTTTTCTGAGTAGAAAATTTTGTTGGCGAACTGTACTCATTTAAATAGTTCCAAATTATGGATAAAGAACGAAAATGAATTATAACAGGTATTCATTGTCTTGAATAAAACTATAGTCTAGTTTTATTCAATAATTTTCAGTTTTAGAAGTAAAAATCACGTAAATATTCAATATCCTACTTTCTCGAATTATTTGTCAATAAAACTGAACCTATGAGGTCAATATCTTGGAATAAAATTCCATTTTTAATCGATTTCATTTATTGTTTTTGACAATCTAAAACTTGCAAAAGTTTTGAAGACACAAGATGTGTTATGCAATTTAGGATTATCATCACTTCTTGGCTATGATCTTGGTTCAGGCATTTGTAACTGCAAAGCTGTTGATATGATGATTTAAAAGTTGATATTTCAAGTAATTTGAAATATCCCCAGTGATGATTTTCACCGATTTTTATTATGTAAAAAGGCTTCTAATCATAAGGAAGTCTGCAAAAAGGAATGCGACATGCCTATCTATAATGCACCGCTTAAAGACATGGATTTTATTTTAAATGATGTGTTTAAAGCGGAACAATTTTGGCAAAACAATGAAAATTTAGCGCATTTGGACATGGCAACAGCCAATGCGATTTTGGAAGAAATGGCTAAATTTTCGAAGAATGTCATTCTTGATTTAAACCGTTCAGCAGATGAAGACGGCGGTGCACAGTTCAATCAAGGTGTGGTTACAACACCAAAAGGTTTTAAAGAAGCATTTCAACAATTTGCAGATGGTGGTTGGGTTGGCTTAGGTGCAAATGAAGCATGGGGCGGTCAGGGCATGCCTAAAATGCTGACTGTACTTGCAGATGAAATGATTTGGAGTACTAATCCATCATTTATGTTGTATCCACTGTTGACTGTGGGTGCAGGCATGGCAATTGATCAAGCAGCATCTGAAGAACAAAAAGCGACTTATTTACCGAAGTTTTATACAGGTGAATGGTCAGGTACCATGTGTCTGACTGAGCCGCATTCAGGCACAGACCTCGGGATTATCAAAACCAAAGCTGAACCGAATGAAGATGGTTCTTATAACATCACGGGCACTAAAATCTTTATTACCAGTGGTGAACATGACTTGTGTGAAAACATTATTCACCTTGTTTTAGCAAAAACACCAAATGCGCCTGCGGGTTCTCGCGGTATTTCGCTCTTTATTGTGCCGAAATTTTTAGTGAACCAAGATGGTTCCTTGGGTGAGCGTAATACTTTAGGTGCAGGTTCGATTGAACATAAAATGGGCATCAAAGGCTCGGCAACCTGTGTGATGAATTTTGATGCTGCTAAAGGCTTTATGGTGGGTAAAGAAAATCAAGGCTTGGCAGCCATGTTTATCATGATGAACTATGAGCGTTTGTCGATGGGGATTCAGGGCATTGGTGCATCTGAATATGCCTATCAAAATGCAGCACAATATGCGACGGATCGTTTACAAGGTCGTGCCGCTACAGGTGCGAAATCTCCTGAAAAACCTGCTGACTCTATTTTAGTACACGGGGATGTACGCCGTATGTTATTGAATGTACGTGCTAATAATGAAGCTTCTCGTGCATTTGCAGTCTATGTAGGGCAGCAATTGGATATTACCAAGTTTTCAACCGATGCCGAAGCTGTGCGTAAAGCCAATGACCGTGTGGCATTGTTAACGCCGATTGCTAAAGCTTATTTAACTGATAAGGCACTCGATTCTGCATTAGAAGCACAAATGTGTTTCGGTGGTCATGGTTATATCCGTGAATGGGGGATGGAACAGTGTATTCGTGACTTACGTATTTCACAGATTTACGAAGGGACGAATGGCGTTCAAGCCATTGATTTGATTGGTCGTAAAACCATTAAGTCAAATGGTGCTTTTATTGCGGAATATATTGCGGAAATTCGTGAGTTTGCAGCTGTAATGGATGATGCTTTAAGCATTAAAGCTGCCACTTTAGATGTGTGTAATCAAGTTGAATCATTGACGCAGTTTATTCTTGGGCAAGCGAAGGCGAATCCTGATTTTTCAAATGCAGTTGCTGTCGATTATTTACATGCTGTTGGCTTGTTGAGCTTCACTTATATGTTTGCTCGTATTGCTCAGGCAGCACAGGCGAAGTCGGAAAGCTTCTATCAGAATAAACTCGTGTTAGCGCAGTATTATGTCGCGAAAGTATTGCCTGATTTGGCTGCGCGTATTCAGCGTGTCCAAGCAGGTGCAGAGTTAGTTATGCAGTTACCTGAAGACTATTTTACAGCGCAGGCGTGATAAGTTTTTAGCTGAGGCATAAGTTTGTAATGAGAGTTCCTTCTCTCGCGCTGTATAAGGCTTAGGGAAAAGGTTAGGATGAGGAGAATTGTACATAAATAAAATTCTCCCTCCTGAGAAACGACGTTTTTCATCCTGAAAGGAGAGGGAACGATTATTACCTGTGTAATACTCTTATCAGTACTTACAATAATTTATTTGAAACATGATTCAAGATTAATCATGGACAGTTTTGAGTGAGTACGCTTGCTCAAAATGCATAACAAAATTGAAAATAGATGGAATAGGTAGATAACAATGATTGTAATTGTAGACGCAGTACGTACCGCGATGGGCGGTTTTCAAGGTGCATTATCGGCATGTAGCGCACCTGATTTAGGTGCAGTAGCCATTAAAGAAGCGGTTGCACGAGCAGGTTTACAACCGACAGATATTGATGAAGTGATTTTTGGTTGTGTGCTTCCTGCAGGTTTAAAACAAGGTCCTGCACGCCAAGCCATGCGTCAGGCAGGTTTACCTGATACAACAGGTGCAACCACTATTAATAAAATCTGTGGTTCAGGCATGAAAGCGGTCATGCAGGCAGCAGATGCAATTAAAGCGGGTTCGGCAAATATCGTGGTTGCAGGAGGCATGGAGTCGATGTCTAATGCCCCTTATTTGTTGGACAAAGCCCGTGCAGGCTATCGTATGGGGCATGGTAAAGTCACAGATCATATGTTCCAAGAAGGTCTGGAAGATGCGGAAACGGGCCTTTCTATGGGTATTCTTGCACAAGAAATGGCAGATAAAAAAGGCTATACGCGTGAACAACAAGATGCTTATGCCATTAGTTCTTTGAATAAAGCTGTTGAAGCAGTTCAGAATGGTTATTTCAAAGCTGAAATCGTGCCTGTTACTGTGTCTTCACGTAAAGGGGATGTGGTTATTGAGCAAGATGAACAGCCTTTAAATGCCAAAGTTGATAAAATCCCAACATTACGTCCTGCATTTAAAAAAGATGGAACAATTACCGCAGCGAATGCCAGTTCAATTTCAGATGGTGCATCGGCTTTGGTGGTCACCTCTGAAGAGCTTGCTGCTGAACGTGGTTTAAAACCATTGGCAAAAGTTGTGGCATATGCAACCAACTCGCAGCATCCATCTGAGTTTACTATTGCACCTGTAGGCGCAATTGAAAAAGTGTTGAAGCAAACAGGTTGGACTGCTGAAGAGGTTGATCTTTGGGAAGTGAATGAAGCGTTTGCGATGGTGGCAATGCTTGCAATCGATGGTTTTAATTTAGATCGTGAAAAAGTCAATATCAATGGTGGTGCATGTGCACTCGGTCATCCATTAGGTTCTTCGGGTTCTCGTATTATTGTCACTTTGATTCATGCTTTAAAACGTACAGGTGGCAAAAAAGGGATTGCATCCTTATGTATTGGTGGCGGTGAAGCAACTGCGATTGCGATTGAGCTTATTTAATCGTTTTTCTATATAGATTTAAAACTCAAGATGAATCAACATCCTTGTGCGCAAGGGTGTTGGATAGTGACATGCAATATTTTTATTTTTTTTGTATTTTGAGATTTTTCAATGATTAACGGTTTAGAGCGTATTCGCTGTGCAGCATTGCACGAAAAAGTCATGTCTGTAGAAAAGGCGATTTCATTCATTCAAGATGGTGCAGTGGTCGGTTTAAGTGGTTTTGGTGGTGCAGGTGAAGCAAAAACAGTACCACTTGCCTTGGCAGATTATGCACAAAATCATCCAATGAAGATTACTTTGGCAACAGGTGCAAGTTTGGGCAATCGCATTGATGGGCGTTTAAATGATGCTCATGCTTTGGCACGCCGTTATCCTTACCAAGCTGATCCAACTTTACGTAAAGCCATTAATAATGGCGAAGTGATGTATATCGATCAGCATTTGTCAGAACTGGCCGATAATATTCGTCATAAAAACCTACCGAAAATCAATGTCGCTGTGGTTGCTGCAACAGCAATTACTGAAGATGGACAAATTATTCCTACAGGTTCATGCGGTAACTCAGCAAATTTCATTGAAATGGCAGATCATGTGATTATTGAAATTGACAATACCATTAGCCCTGTACTTGAGGGTGTGCATGATATTTACTTGCCAAAAGCACGTCCACATCGTGATCCGATTCCTTTAACTGCGGCAGGTGAGCGTATTGGCACAGTGGGGATTCATGTTGACCCAAGTAAAATCTCAGCCATTGTGATGAATGATTTGCCTGATACCTCATTTAAAATGGATGAGGCAGATGATGAAACGCTTGCGATTGCGAAACATTTGGTTCATTTTTTTGAAAATGAAGTAGCAGTGGGACGTTTACCTGAAAATTTAGGTCCGCTACAGTCGGGTGTTGGTTCAATCGCTAATGCGGTGTTTGCAGGTTTTGAACACTCTAATTTTCATGATCTAGAAATGTATTCGGAAGTTTTACAGGACTGTACTTTTAAATTAATCGATTCAGGGAAAATGAAGTTTGCTTCAGGCTGTTCGATGACCTTGTCGGATGAATGTGCCAAACGTGTCATGAATAATTTTGAGCAATACAAAGATAAAATTGTACTGCGCCCGCAGGAGCTTTCCAATAATCCTGAAATTATTCGCCGTTTAGGTATTATTGCGATTAATACCGCACTTGAGTTTGATATTTATGGCAATGTCAATTCAACCCATGTCACAGGTACTAAAATGATGAATGGTATTGGGGGGTCAGGTGATTTCACTCGCCATGCGCATTTAGCAATTTTTGTGACGAAATCTATTGCTAAAGGTGGCGCGATTTCCTCAGTTGTGCCGATGGTCAGTCATTGTGATCATGCTGAACATGATATTGATGTTTTAGTTACAGAGCAGGGCTTAGCAGATTTGCGTGGTCTTGCACCACGTGAGCGTGCATTAAAAATTATTGAGAAATGTGCGCATCCAAGTTATCAGGCTGATTTGCTGAGTTATTTTGAACGAGCATGTGCGTTGGGTGGTCAAACTCCACATGTTTTGCGTGAAGCTTTGGCTTGGCATGCGCAGTTTGAAGAAACAGGCAGTATGAAGTCAGCTTGAAGGTTTTAGTCATTCCTATTTTTTTATCCATAAATTAAAAAGCCGCATCATCATCGTGATGCGGCTTTTTAATAATATAGTTTGAATATTTTGAGTAAAAATCATACACTATTGTTTTTATATAATTGATTTAAAAGGTATTATTTTGAATAAATTCTTCATTTTGTGTTTAGTTATTTTAACAGTAAGTGCTGCAAATGCTCATTCTGGTGGTACCAACTCACAAGGTTGTCATACCAATAGTAAAACGGGCGATCATCATTGTCATTAAGTTAAAAAAGCAGGAAAAAATCCTGCTTTTTTAATAATCTATCAAAAAAGAAAAGAATTTTCTTTAATCCGCACGACGCCAAATGGTGCCTTGACGAGTATCTTCCAAAACCACACCTTGATCTAACAATGACTGACGAATGGCGTCGGCTTTGGTAAAGTCTTTGGCTTTTTTTGCATCAACACGTTGTTGAATAAAATCGGCAATTTGCTCTTCAGATAAAGCCAATGCTTCTTGACCAATATCTGACTTTAAGAACTCATCTACATCATGTTGTCCTAAGCCTAAAATATCGCTGAGGTAACGCAAAGTCGAGTAGTACAGTGCAGACTGTTGTGCATTTTCTTCTTTTACGGCACGGTTTAATTCTCTAATCACTTCAAATAACACGGCAAGTGCTTCTGAAGTATTAAAGTCATCACGCATAGCCGTATTAAAGCGTTCAACCAAATTTGTTTCTAAAGTTTCAACAACAGTATTGCCATACACTTGTTCATAGGCTTTAAAAGCATGATAGAAACGAGTTAAGGCATTTTTCGCTTCTTTGAGTGCAAAATCAGAGAAGTTGACAGGGCTACGATAGTGCGAAGATACGATAAAGTAGCGAATCACTTCAGGGTGGAATTTTTCCATCACATCACGAATGGTAAAGAAATTGCCTAAAGACTTTGACATTTTCTCGCCATCAACATTAATGAAACCAACATGCATCCAATAATTGACATATTGTTCGCCTGTAGAGGCTTCCGATTGGGCAATTTCATTTTCATGATGTGGGAAGGTTAAATCTGAACCACCACCGTGAATATCGAAATGATTGCCTAAGCAACAGGTCGACATTGCTGAGCATTCAATATGCCAACCTGGACGACCGTTGCCCCACGGTGAAGCCCATGATGGTTCATTTTCTTTGGCATGTTTCCAAAGGACAAAGTCAAACGGATGTTTTTTCTCGACTTCAATATCGACACGTTCAGAAGCGCCAGCTTGCATATCTTCAAGTTTACGACCCGAAAGACGACCGTATTTGGCAAATTTTTCAACTTCAAAATAGACATCGCCATTATTTGAAGGATATGCTGTGCCATTGTCCACCAAAGAACCAATCATGTTTTGCATTTGGTCGATGTAGTCTGTTGCACGAGGTGCTTCATCAGGTTCAGCACAGCCCAAGCGTGCTGCATCATCATTCATTGCGGTAATAAAACGATCGGTCAAAGCAGTAATGCTTTCGCCATTTTCATTGGCACGTTTAATAATTTTGTCGTCAATGTCGGTAATGTTACGCACATATTTGACTTGCCAACCCTGACTACGCAAAAAACGGATAATGTAGTCAAATGCAACCATCACACGCGCATGTCCAATATGACAGTAATCATAAACTGTCATACCACAGACATACATGTCGATCTGTCCTTCTTTACGGGGTACAAATTCAACTTTTTTACGTTGCTCAGAATTGTAAAGAACAAAAGGTTGCATAGTGCTTCTAAATGCTTCATTAAAATGGTGGTTCATCTTAACCTAAGCATTTTTTTTCATAAAGTTAAAATCAAAAGAAAGATGAGTTTTTGATTAAGTTTTTAGGTAAATGATTTTTAAGGATGAATATTATTGCAACAATAACGAATTTTGTCGCTGAACGAGGCATGGGGAGATTCGAGGTATTGATATTTGTTGCCTAAAACAATAGTGAGAATGAAAAATTAAATTACCAACCCAATTTTACTTCCGCTATGCATCAACCAATGTTAAATGATCAATATTAATCTAAGTTAAAATCTAATTTTAGATATTTTAATATTTATCTCAAATTAAATTCAATTTTTAAGAAAGATAATTGGTGATCTAATAATTTATTTTATTATTATATTTCAATTGTTTGAAATGTATTACAAATCATCTTTATTAAGTTCAGCAACTGTATACATTAAAAATCTTTCAAGATTTTTAAACATGTGATAATTGCCATCAAAGAACACCCATATTCTAGGCTCTTCATACCCAGCAACCCACTCTAGGTATGTTTCATTAGTATCAAATGGATCAAAACCAAAAATAGAAATTTTTGAAAATCCAACTGTTGCTGGCGGCACAAAATCCCAATTTTCTATTCTAAGATTTATATTTTCAACTAAATGCTCAATATTTTGGTGGTTATTAATTTCATCAAGACTTAGCCATGTTTGCAAGAGAAAAGCATCTTCCCATTTACCAACAAAATTAAATCGTTCAACAAGCATTGGGCTTAAGTTCCTTAAACCACCATCTAATGTTTTAATCTTTAGAGTATTATTACCAACTTTATGTAGTATTTGCTCATTCGAAACATCGCTTTCATTTATCATTTTTAAATTTAATAGTAGTTTTTGAATCTTACTCATTAAGCGCCTCCGTAATGTTTTAAGTCATGTACTACATTGCTTTGATTGCTTCAGTTTTGAATATTTTACTGTATAAATCTTTTGTTTTTGCTCATAGTAAACTTCTAATGAGTATGTTTAGTTTACCAAGTTAAAGCCTCCGTTTTTTTCAGCACACATCATATATCATGAACTTGAAAAATCGATAAAACTTATTTCTCTACATAAATTATGCACATTCATTGCTAAGAAAATGAAAATTATACATTTAGAAAATACCTTCGCTGCATAGCTATGATAAAATTGCCAAAATTATTTTTTGCTTGCAGCGAGTGATCCTCTCTGCAAAGATCAGGTAAATCGACTTTGAATCCTACAAACATGCCGAATCAGATTGATTTTCAAAAAGTTGCACTCGAAACCCTAAGCATCGAAGAGCATGCTTTAGAAGTCCTAGCATCACAAATTGATGAACGCTTTAGCCAAGCCTGTGAAATTATTTTACAGTGTAAAGGGCGTTTAGTGATCACGGGAATGGGTAAGTCAGGTCATATTGGACGCAAAATGGCTGCGACTTTTGCCTCGACAGGAACACCATCCTTCTTTATGCATCCCGGTGAAGCAGGGCATGGCGACTTGGGTATGTTGGTCAAAGGGGATGTGTTGATTGCGATTTCCTACTCAGGAAAAAGCGATGAAATCATGATGTTGATGCCACTCATCAAACATGTAGGTGTGCCTTTAATTACCATTAGTGGTCATGACAAAGGGCCAATGCCACAAAATGCAGATGTGGCTTTGACTTTGGGGGACATTCAAGAAGCCTGTCCACTCGGTCTTGCACCGACTTCAAGTACCACTGCAACTTTAGCTTTAGGTGATGCACTTGCAGTTGCGCTATTAGAAGCGCGTGGTTTTACTTCGGATGATTTTGCTCGATCTCATCCTGCGGGAGCATTGGGTAAACGTTTGTTATTGCATGTCAAACATTTAATGCATACAGGTGAAGAACTGCCAAAAGTATCACCAGATACCCCAATGAACAAAGTATTGTATGAAATTTCCAATAAGCGTTTAGGTTTAACCACCATCGTCGATGAAAAAGATACTTTACTCGGGATTTTTACTGATGGTGATTTACGCCGTTTGATCGATAAACAGCAAGGCTTTGATGTGAATTTGGCGGTGTCAGAAGTGATGATTCAACATCCATCTACCATTTCACAAGAAGCACGTGCAGTTGAAGCTTTAGAAAAGATGAATGAAAAGAAAATTAACCAATTTATTGTGGTTGATGATGCCAATAAAGTTATCGGTGTAATCAGTATGCATGACTTAATCCAAGCAGGAGTAAACTAAACCATGGCTTCTTATGTTTTATTAGAACAAGCGCGCCATATTGAAGCTTTGGTTTTAGATGTAGATGGTATCTTAAGTGATGGTTTTGTAACTTTGACCAATACAGGCGACGAAATCAAATCTTTTGATATTCGTGATGGTTTGGGTATGAAATTGGTACAGCAAGCAGGCATTAAAGTCATCATTATTACGGGGCGTAAAAGCAATATTGTTGAAAAACGTATGTCTGACTTAGGTGTAGACTTAGTTTATCAAGGACGTGAAGACAAAGGTGTTGCTTTACGTCAAGCCTGTGCACAGCTTAATATTGATCCAGAAGATTGTTTATATATGGGCGATGATTGGCCTGATCTTTCAGCTTTTGCCATTGCAGGGATGAAAGTCACTGTACCGAATGGGCATGTGGAAGTGCGCCGCCGTGCAGACCTTGTAACACAAGCGATGGGTGGACGTGGTGCGGTACGAGAAGTGTGTGATATGTTACTGATGTCAAAAGGTGTTTACCAAGAACTCCTTGAAAAATTCATTGCAATCCCACATTAATATGGTGCAGTCCTGTATTTAAATTCAGTATGTTGATGAGTATTTATGGATACTAAAGCGTTGTATGTCACCGCAGTGCTGATCGCAGCAGTGAGTGGTGGTTATTACTATTACAGTGGTAAAGGTCAAAAATTGGATGCAGACTCTGCCCAAAATATGACTTATTCTGCTGAGGGTATTCATGTCGTACAAACCGATGAAAATGGTAATTTACATGTGCGTGCAACGGTTGATCATTTAGAGCAAGATTTGAAAAAAGATACTTCAAAATTGAGCAATTTAAATGCATCGATGTATGAAAATAATCAGGTAAATTCCACTTTTTATGCAAAGCAAGCCCACGGTTATGAAGATAACCAAAAAGTTGTTTTGACAGGTGAAGTCAAAGCGACAAAAATAGGTGAACAAGGACAATTGGTATTTTTAACTGATGAATTAACGGCTTATCCGAAAAAACGTATGTTAGAAACCGAGAAACAAGTGACTGTCACCGCACCTAATGCATCATTTATCAGCCAAGGTTTAAACGCAAATTTAACCACAGGTGAATACGAGTTTTCACATATTCGAGGAAAGTATGTACCTAACTAAATTTTTATCCCAACCACAAACTTTCCTAAAACAATCTTTGTGGCTTGCAGGTTTAATCTGTGTTTCTGCAACTTCATTTGCATTACCATCTGACCGTAATCAGCCGATTTCATTAGTTGCCGACAAAGCAACGTATAATGAGCGTACAGGCGTGACCACGTATTCGGGCAATGTCATTATTGAGCAAGGAACAATGAAGTTACAAGCGGCTTCAATTGTAGCTCAACTCAATAAAGACAAACAAATCAGTACCATTACAGCAAATGGTTCACCTGCAAAATTTCAACAACAAGTGGATACAGCGAAAGGCATTGCACGTGGTGAAGCACAAAAAATTATTTACAATGCAGAAACAGGCTTGATCAATTTGATTGGTAATGCTTATCTTTATCAAGATGGTGCGAGTATTCGTAGTAGTACCTTGAAATACAGCATGAATAAAGGTGATATTGAAGCCAGTGGTAGTACAGGTGCTTCAGGCACCAAAGGTCGTGTACAAATTATTATTCCGCCAAATGCGAGTAAATCTTTCCCAGGGGTGCGTGATTAATGACAGAAGCATTAAACCAACCACAAACCTTATGTATCAAACACTTGGCGAAAGTGTATAGTAAACGTTGGGTGGTGAAAGATGTTTCATTTAGTATGCAAAGCGGTCAAATCGTTGGGCTGCTTGGACCAAATGGAGCGGGGAAGACCACAAGTTTCTATATGGTGGTCGGTTTGGTGCGTATGGATAAAGGTGAAATTCATTTAGATAATGAAGATATTTCAGACCTTGCTATGCATCAACGTGCGCGAAAAGGGATTGGTTATTTACCACAAGAAGCATCTATTTTCAGGAAATTGACCATTGCTGAAAATATCATGGCAATCTTGGAAACGCGTAAAGATTTAAACAAGCAACAACGTCAACAACGTCTGAAAGAATTATTGGAAGATTTTAAAATCACCCATATTAAAGATTCTTTAGGCATGAGTGTGTCGGGCGGTGAACGTCGTCGTGCTGAAATTGCCCGTGCTTTGGCAGCAGATCCGAAATTTATGTTGCTAGATGAACCGTTTGCAGGTGTCGATCCGATTTCAGTGGGTGATATTAAAGACATTATTCGTCAGCTTAAAGATCGAGGCATTGGCGTCTTGATTACTGATCACAATGTGCGTGAAACCTTAGCAATTTGTGAGCATGCTTATATTGTGAGTGAAGGTGCCGTGATTGCTGAAGGCACACCAGAAGCAGTGTTAGCAAATGAAACTGTGCGTGAAGTTTACCTCGGTGATGATTTTACCGTTTAATGATGATTTTCTCTATGTTGATTAAAGAGAGCATACGCTCTCTTTTTTATTTTTTGTATTAAAATTCTTAGGTGGTGTTTCAAAAAGTATGCTGAAACAAAGCAGGTTGAATTTTGATAAAATAGAGAAATGCGAATAACTCTAGAAATCAAATGTCCAACCTGCCTCAGTGACAGTATAAAGAAAAATGGCATCAAAGTAGATGGGAAACAAAACTATCAGTGCAAAGACTGTAAACGTCAGTTTATTGGTGACCATGCTCTGAGCTATCTAGGATGTCATTCAGGCATTACTCGAAAAATATTACAGTTGATGGTCAGAGGTAGTGGTATACGAGATATCGCTGAAGTTGAGCGAATCAGTATCGGTAAAGTTTTACGTACTTTAACCGAATCGACCTACCAAATTCAGCCTAAACAAAGTCATTATGAGTCTCTTGAAGTTGATGAGTTTTGGACTTTTGTGGGAAATAAAAATAATAAACAATGGCTTATTTACGCCTACCATCGAGAAACAGGTGAGATTGTTGCTTATGTTTGGGGTAAAAGAGACTTAGCTACAGTTCAACGATTGAAGGCAAAGCTTAAACAATTAGGTATTCACTACACCCGAATTGCAAGTGATCATTGGGACAGTTTCATAACTGCTTTTAAAAACTGCAAGCAAAGTATTGGTAAATTTTTTACTGTAGGTATTGAAGGTAATAATTGCAAAATAAGGCATCGAATTAGGCGCGGTTTTAGAAGGAGTTGTAATTTTTCAAAAAAGATTGAAAACCATTTTAAAGCTTTCGACTTAACCTTTTTTTACATCAATAATGGCTTCATTTAATGTCAGCATACTTTTTGAAACACCACCAAATTCTTATACATACAACAGATTGCAGTATTCAAAATAAAATAGGTTATACTGCCTATTGATTGAGGATTTAACATTTTAGATTTATGCCATTTACCCTTGTAACTGAAGTTTTTTTTGAAGAAGACATTAAAAAAAGTCGTTTTCAAGCCATTGCTGCCCCTGTTGAAAATGAGCAAGCAGTAAAAGACTTTTTAGAAAAACATTTAGATGGATCGACAACACATCAATGTTGGGCATGGAAAATTGGACATCATGTACGATTTAATGATGATGGTGAGCCATCTGGAACAGCAGGTCGCCCGATTTTAGCCACCATTGAAGGTAATGAGCTGACCAATACCATTGTGCTTGTTAATCGTTGGTATGGTGGCATTAAACTAGGTACGGGCGGTTTGGTGCGTGCATATGGTGGCTGTGCAGGGCAATGTTTAGTTTTGGCAGAAAAGGTTGAGCTCATTGAAAAAAAAGATGTGCGTTTTCAATGTCTATTTAATGAATGGTCTATTTTTCAATATGAGCTGAATCAACACAATATCGAATTTACTGAACAATACCATGCGGAAGGCGTTGAAATAGCAGCGCGTTTGCAACTACATCAAATCACACTTCTGGCTGATAAAATTCAGCATGTCACGCGTGGGCGAGAAACTTTAAAAGTCATGGATAGTGAAAATGACTGAAGAACGTTTATTAAAATATCGAGAACAACATAAGCATCGTTTGAACTATATGCCTTGGTTGTATTATTCCCTTAAGCCTAAAAATTGTGTGTGGGCAGAACAGTGGCAACAAGACTATCAGCAATATTTAATGGACATGGAAACCATTGAAATTGGTAAAAATTGTTTTATTTCACCCTTGGCACATATTTTTGCTGAACCGGGGCGGAATATAAAAATTGGCGATAATACTTTTATTGCAGCAGATTGTACTTTGCATGGTCCACTAGACATTGGTAATGAAGTTGCGATTAATCATCATTGTATTTTAGATGGTGGACGTGTCGGGATCAAACTACATGATCAAGTACGGATCGCAGCATATTGTCATTTATATGCTTTTGATCATGGGATGGATTTAAATAGTCCTATTTATCAACAGGCTGTCACCTCAAAAGGGATTGAAATTGGCAAGGATGTTTGGCTAGGTGCGCATGTTGGCATCAAAGATGGCATTTCGATTGGTGATCATGCTGTCGTGGGAATGAACAGCATGGTGACTAAGAATATTGCAGAAAGAGAAATTGTGGTGGGTAACCCTGCACGTTTTATCCGATATCGTGATTAGGTGAACATTCTGTAAAAATTCCTGCTGTTTTGATGAAATTAATTACATGATCATGCCCAAAGCATAAAAAAGTTATGTTACTTTTATAGATAAGAAAGAGACCTAGGGCTGTCATGCCAAAGAGAGGCGACTATGAAACGTGTGATTGCATGTATTGATTCTTCACCATGTATTAATGCATTGGCAGAGGCTGCGGCATGGATTGCCCAAAAAACTCAACGAGAGTTGGTGCTTTTGCAAGTGCTTGATTATTATCCTGCGAGCTATCACTTGGGTGAAATTAGTGGTGTGATTGGTTTTGAAAGTAATGCGATGTTACTGAAGGAACTTGCTGAATTAGAACAAAAACAAAGTGAATTGGCGCTTGATTATAGTAATAATCTCTTAACGCATATTTCTGAAACGATTCAACAGCAGTATGGTATTACACCGACAAAAATCCAAGAAAAAGGTGATTTTCTTGAACAGAGTTTCGGGGTTTTACGTTCAGATGATTTTGTCGTCATTGGTCGCGTAGGTGAGCGTTCTGCAGAAAAACATAAAGCCATTGGAGGGAATGTTGAAAACTTTATTCGTGGTGCAAAGTGTACTGTTTTAACGGTAGGTGAAACCTTTAAAGCGCCAACACGCTTTATTTTTGCTTATGAATATTCTGAAACCTGTCAGAAAATGTTAGAACGTGTTGAACAAAGTGATTTACTGCGGCAACTACAATGTCATTTACTCTATGTGGGCGATCATCCTGAAATTTTAAATGAACCTGCAAATCGTTTAAAAGAAGCAGGTCTGGATGTGGTGATCGAGTATCGTTATGGTGATGTGGCGGAAAATATCTTAGATTATCAAAACCAACATCAGATCCAATTGATTGTATTAGGCGCATTTAGCCACAGTAAAATCCATCAATTCTTCTTAGGAAGTGTGACAACCACAATTTTTCGTAATGCCAATGTTCCGCTTTTGGTGGTGAAGTAAATCATGATTAGCTTAGACTTAAAAGATGGCATAATTTCGATGCAGCATGACATTCTTTATCTGACAAGATAACAATGAAGATTAAAATGCTTGCTTTTTTAATGGAACTTAAAAATATTTTAGGTTTAGGTTGAATCGAATAAAAATTAAACTTTTTTAAAAAGTTATTATTTTTTAAATATTTATATTCTTATAGGTGAGTTATCCACAAGTCTATGAACAACTTTAGTGGATAACTCATTTTAAATTAGATGCAAAATTTCAGTTTTGATCATCCTCTTGTAGAGATGATGTCATGATCAAAATGACCTATTTATTAAGATAAAAAACGATTACTTTACGATGGCGATTGCAAAACCATCATGTCCTTTGCTTCCTACTGTTTGTAGCGCAGTACAAGATAAAATTTTAGGGTGATTTTGCATGGCACGATACATTTCACGGATGCCTTCAATACTTGGTTTAATATTCTCAGGATCTAATATATCACCTGCACGAATTACATTATCTAATACAATAATCGTACCTGAGTGGGACAGATTTAAGCTGAGTTCTAAATATTCAGGATAACTTTGTTTGTCAGCATCGACAAAAATAAAGTCGAACGCTTCGGTATTTGCAGGCAAGGCTTTTAAAATATCAGCGGCACGTCCTACTTTAAGATCAATTGTTTGTGGCAATTTGGCATTGTCGATATTTTCTTGTGCTAAAGCAGCGTGCGTATCTCGACCTTCAATTGTTAAAATATAGCCATCTTCAGGGAGTGCACGTGCTAACCACATGGTGCTATATGCCGCAAAAGTTCCTAATTCTAAAACACGTTTACATTTGTTCATCTGAATCAACATTTGTAATAGCATGCCTTGATTTGGCGCAACGGCTAAATGATCGGGAAAGCCACGCTCATCGGTATGTTTTAAAGTTTGAGTGAGAATAGGATCTTCTGGAATTAAATGTGATTCGATATAAGTATCGATGTCTGACCACATTTGTTGCATATTGTTTCACCTGAATAAGATTGGCAAGTTTGAATGAGCTGCATTTTAAACTTTTGAGCGTAGAGTGCAATTCTCGTTGACCTTTTTTGTTCTAGATTTTGATTTTAGTTGAGGCAGACATAAAAAAGAGGCCTGTTGACCTCTTCATGATGTTTTTAAATCTAGAAATTACACATTGAACTGTTACGACTGTGGTCTGGTCCCCAAGTACGATAACCTTGAGTATCGATATGGATTTGACCTGATGCGTATAAGCCTAAGCCCATATTAAAATTTTGACCATACTGCGACCAAAATTGGCAGAGTTTAAATTTGGTATTTTCAATATAGGCATAATCTTGTGCTTGTGGGTAAGCAGGACCGACACGAAAATCAATGGCAGAGTTAAATAAATGACGAGAAGACCCAGCCCCACCTGCACATTGGTTTAGCGGTAAATCACGATAAACTGATGTTACCTCAAAGTCAGTTAAGATTTTTGAGGCAACTAAATACTTAAATACACGTAGTGTTGGAATTTGGTTTGCCCAGACTTCACGACTTGGAATCATATATTCGGAACGACCACATTTTTGCCAATCTCGTGCAGTTTTAAATAACTCAAAACTAGGAATGATATTACCGACATTATTTTGTTCTAAATAACGTTCATATTCGCGTGCACGAGCTTGGTTATCACCTTGCATGAGCCAATAGCGATAAGAAGCAGGCATGACCTTTTGAGCAGCAGTATGTTGAATTTCCACTTTTTCTTGTGGAATATAAATACGTTGACCCTGTGTAGGGGTTCCGATGGTCTGACCTTTTTGAGGGGTGGATGTACATCCGATCATCATCATTGGAACTATGCTGATGGCTAAGAAGCCCTTCAAAATATCTTTCATTCTATATGTGTACTTGTAAATTAACATCCTATTTTATTCTAATTTTTAGGAGAGAATCTGTATAAATTGCAAACAAATGTATGTTTTAAGTTGAGCGTATAAAAAAAGACCAGCTAAGCTGATCTTTTTATGCATTATTTTTCTAAATATTGCAGTTTGTCTGGTTTACCGTTCCAGTCTTCACGGTCTTCAGGCTGATCACCAATTTGTGTGATGTTCGGCCATTTTTGTGAGAGGTCTGCATTGAGTTCAATAAACACTTCTTGACCTTCTGGTAATTCATCTTCCGAGAAGATTGCATTTGCAGGGCATTCTGGTTCACATAATGCACAGTCAATACATTCATCGGGGTTAATCACGAGGAAGTTTGGACCTTCATAGAAGCAGTCTACAGGGCATACTTCTACGCAGTCTTGATATTTACACTTAATACAATTTTCAGTGACAACAAAGGTCATGGCGTCAGCTACCTAAAAATATGGTTCTAATTAATAATGGTGTATTTTAGGCAAAAAAGCGGGTAAGTAACAATTGCTTTTATTGATATTTGTTATATAAATGGCTGCTGAATTTACTATTAAACCAATAAGCTGTATTTTTTTTAACCGAAAACATGAAGTTTGCACCTAAAATGATTTGAATAGCAATTATTCAGAATAGTTTAGCTGAATTTGTTGGAAGTGAGTGAGAAGCTTTATGTCCCCATATATTGTTGTAACAAAAGTGGATTAGGGTAAATTGAGCGATCAGTTTTAAAAATAAAAAATTAAAGTATGAATGTGATCACATTTTTTTAGGCTTGGATATCGTATATATTCAGATTTTGATTAAGTATAAATAAATCCCAAAAGGTATATTGTTAAAATGAAAAAATATATTTTTATCCTTACATTGTTAAGTTTTTGCCAAACGCATGCTGAGGCGCTTGAACTTACTCAGCAAATGATAACTGATAGCTTTACATGTGTAGCAAATGAAAAAGATAGTGCAAATGTTTTAAACTCTTTAAATCAGCATAGACAAGAAATGACGGATCGTGAAGTAAAAAAACTCGATTTCCCTGAAAAATATGCAGTGCTGAGGCAGCCTATTCAGATTTTAGGCATTAAAACTCAATATTATTCAGTGAATAAGGTCGAGATAGATAAAAATAATAAATTTATGACGTTTAGTTTATATATTCCAAATCAAAATTCTCTTCAGTTGATTGAAACATTAGCAAAAAAATACAAAGCAGTGCCAGATCAAGAATCTCATCAAATGTTTAAAGAACAAGGCTTAAATATTCGTATGTATCATTTAAATGAAACACAAACAGGAAAATACAAACGCCAACTTACAATGAATAATGCATGGTTGCCAGATGAGCAGCATAATCCTTGGCCATTTGTTGAAATCTCATGTGCTTATATCCCTAAATAATAAAATAACCATAAAACCTTTTGAATGTGAATATTTGAAATTTTATTGATTATTCAAACATTTAAATTTAAAAAATATGAACTCAAAAGGTTAGTTTTTATTTAAAAATCATCAATCATTATCTTGATTAAAAATACAACAATGTTAAATTCTAGTGAGAAGCTTAGAAAAGTTTTCTTTTTGTTCAAAAAAATGACATGAGTTAATTCATATTTTCAATTAGTTAAAAGTATAAGTTTTTGTAATCAGCCATATTAAAATTTAAAACTGCAAAGGATTTGCAACATGATTCAAAATGACATTCAACGCGCCCGCCGTATGCATATTGCGGATATCCCAAGACGTAGTGCACAACGTTTTGGCGATAAAATAGCCCTTGTTGATCAAACGCAACAGATAAGCTTTAAAGAGTTTCATCAGCGTGTAGAGCAGATAGCGATGCATTTGCATCAGCAAGGTTTAAGCAAAGGCGATAAGCTCATGATTCTCTCGCATAATTGTTGGCAATTTCCAGCACTTTTATATGCGACAGCGCAACTTGGTGTAATCAGTGTTCCAATTAATTTTATGCTAAATGCCTTAGAAGTGAATTATTTATTGCAGCATTCACAACCTAAAATGGTGGTGGTCGAAGATGATTTATGTGCGGTGATGGAACAAGCTTTGCTTAACATTAATTTTAACTTACCGCAGCAAGTCGTGCTTGATCTCAATCAAGTAAAAGTTGCAGCACAATGGCAAAATTTCCATACATTGTTAAAGCCTACAGCGATTGTATTGCCTGAGGTGGAACTGCATGCCCATGAGCCGATCCGTATGATGTATACCAGTGGCACTGAATCTTTGCCAAAAGGAGTGTTGTTAAATAGTGAAGCGCTCTTGGCACAATATACCAGTTGTATGGTGGAAGGGCAGATGAGTTCGAATGATCGTGAAATTCATGCTTTTCCAATGTATCACTGTGCACAATTGGATGCTTTTTTTAATGTTGATTTAATTTTAGGGGCAACGAGTTATATTTTTCGACGTTTTGAGCCAGATGCGGTATTAGAAACCATCGCCAAAGAGAAAATTAGCAAATTATTTTGCCCGCCCACAGCTTGGATTGCCTTACTCAACTCTAAAAAATTTAATCCAAAAGAATTAGGTTCATTAAGTAAAGCGTATTATGGAGCATCGGCTATGCCTAAAGCGGTGATTGAAGAATTACTGCAAAAATTACCCCATATTCGCTTTTGGCAATTTTATGGGCAAACCGAAATGGCACCTGTAGCAACCGTTTTACACCCTGAAGATCATGTTGAATATGCAAACTCAGTGGGCAAACCTGCATTTAATGTAGAAACGCAAATTATGGCTGAAGATGGTAAAATTTTGCCGCAAGGCGAAGTTGGGGAAATTGTGCATCGCAGTGTGCATTTAACGCAAGGCTATGATCAAAATGATGAAAAGAATGCTGAAAGTTTTCAGCATGGTTGGTTCCATAGTGGCGATCTGGGTTATTTGAATGAACACGGTTATCTTTTTGTGGTAGACCGTATTAAAGATATGGTCAAATCAGGCGGTGAAAATGTTTCGACACGTGAGGTGGAAGAAATTATTTACCGTATGGCTGCTGTGAAAGAAGTTGCTGTATTTGGCACGCCACATCCGCGTTGGATTGAAGCTGTTACGGCGGTTGTCATTTTACATCCTGATCAACATTTGGATGAGAAAATGATTATGGAATTTTGTTCACAGCATTTATCTGCATATAAAATGCCAAAAGTAGTGCATTTTGCGGAAGCTTTACCAAAAAATGCCAGTGGTAAGATTTTAAAACGAGTATTAAAACAGCAGTATCAGCAAAGTGAAGTGAATGTGAGTTAAATGTGACATAACAGACCTATGAGGAATAGGTCTGTTAGTTTAGATGTAAATCTAGTCTTTTTTTAATAAATCTTTGAGGTGATATAACTGTGCCAATGCTTCACGTGGGGTCAAATTATCCACATCTAATACTGACAGTGCATCTAATGCAGGTGAAGATTTTTCAATTTCTACCACAGTTTCAATCACTTCAGGTGTGTTATCCATTTCAGTAAATAAATCATTTTGCACCGTATGATTAATCTGTTGCTGCTGTTGTTTTTCCAAAATTTTTAAGCGTTTTTGTGCTTCTTTAATCACGCTTTCTGGAATACCAGCCAGTTTGGCAACTTGTAAACCATGACTTTGACTCGCAGGGCCTTTTTGTACTTTGTGTAATAAAATCAAATTACCATTGAGTTCTTTGGCAGTGACATGATAATTGTCAATCGCATTTTCTTTGGCAAGTTCTGTCAGCTCAAAATAATGCGTAGCAAATAAGCACAAACATTTGATGCGTTTGGTCAAATCAAGTACACATGCCCAAGCCAAAGATAAACCATCGTAAGTACTCGTACCACGACCCACTTCATCCATAAGTACTAAAGATTGATTGGTGGCGTGATGCAAAATTTGGGATGTCTCGGTCATTTCTACCATAAAGGTTGATTTACCTGTCGATAAATCATCGGCAGAGCCAATACGGGTAAAAATACGATCAATCGGTCCAAGCTGTGCAGATTTTGCAGGAACAAAGCTACCACAATAAGCAAGCAAACTGATTAAAGCTGTTTGACGCATAAAGGTAGATTTACCACCCATGTTAGGACCTGTGATAATGGCCATGCGATGATTAAAATCAAGCATCGTATCGTTCGGCGTAAATGGGGTTTTACTTAAAGATTCCACCACCGGATGACGTCCTGCAATGATATTGACACCGACCTCAGGTAAGTATTCAGGGCGATTCCAATTGTTTAAACGTGCTTGATGGGCAAAATTGGTTAATAAATCAATCTGTGCAATCGCACTACTCATCATTTGTAAATTGCCAATATCTGCACGTAATTCTTCTAAGAGCATCTCAAACAGCATTTTTTCACGGGCTAGGGCACGAGACTCACTTGATAAGACTTTGTCTTCAAAAGATTTGAGTTCAGGTGTGATATAACGCTCTGCATTTTTTAAGGTTTGACGGCGAATATAATGTTCAGGCGCTTGATCTGCTTGGGCACGAGTGAGTTCTATGTAATAACCACTGACACGGTTATAGCCAATTTTTAAGGTATGAATACCTGTATTTTCACGTTCTTGAGCTTCTAAATCGATGAGAAATTGACCTGCATGATCTCGAATTTTACGCAGTTCATCGAGTTCGCTGTCAAAACCTTCGGCAATGACATTCCCATCACGTAATAAAACAGGTGGATTTTCCACAATGGCAGACATCAAGCGAGCATGTAAGCCATTAAAATCGCCGAGTTCTTGATTCAGTTCGCTCAGTAAAACACTGGTATTTTGTTGTGTTAAAATGGGTTGTAATGCATGTCTGAGCAATGGAATTTGCGCACATGCCTGACGTAGTTGCACCAAATCACGCGGGCGAGCGCTGCCCAAGGCAACACGGCTAAGTACACGTTCAATATCACTAATGTCTTTTAATACCAAACGGATCGGAGACTCATGATACCCTTTGAGCAAAATTTCAATCGCATCCAAACGTGCATCTAAAATTGCGCTATCACGCAGCGGTTGCATGAGCGTACGGCTGAGTAAACGTCCCCCCATTGCCGTTTCAGTGTCATTGATCAGTGAAAATAGCGATGTGCCATGTTCAAATAGGGGTTCAATAATTTCTAAATTACGTCGTGTTACAGGGTCAAGTGCAATAAAATCACTACTTTGCTCAAGTTTGATTGAACGAATATGGGGTAAAGCTGTTTTTTGGGTTTCTTTTGCATAGTGAATAAGTGATGCCGCTGCTGCTTTGGCTAAAGGTAAATGATCAATCCCAAAGCCCGATAAGGTCGAAACAGCAAATTGGTCACATAACGTTTTTTGTGCATTATTAAGATTAAAATCGACATTTGGACGTTTGGTGATTGGACAATCAATCTGTTTTTTGATTGACTCGATAATATGCGTGTCGACCAAGTCTTCATCAATTAAAATTTCACTTGGCATTAAACGTGCTAATTCTAAAGGTAAATTTTCAGGTTTATATTCTTGTTGTTGCACCTTAAAAATACCTGCACTCAAATCTAAGAGTGCAATCCCCATTTGGTTATGTTGAATACATAGTGCCAATAGATTTGAACTTTGGTGTGCGGTGAGTAATGCATCATCCGTGAGTGTACCTGGCGTGATAATGCGCACGACAGCACGTTCTACAGGGCCTTTTCCTGTCACTTCACCTACTTGTTCACAGATCACCACCGTTTCGCCTTTTTTGACTAAACGTGCGAGATAGCCTTCGGCAGCATGGTAGGGTACACCTGCCATTGGAATGGGCTCACCGTTGGCTTTACCACGATGAGTCAATGTGATGCCAAGAAGTTTAGTGGCTTTTTTTGCATCTTCAAAAAATAGTTCGTAGAAATCTCCCATTCGATAGAACATCAGTGAATGAGGATGTTGTCTTTTAACGGTGAGATATTGCTGCATCATCGGGGTGAAGCTAGAGAGGTCAGCCGTTAGTTCTACGCTATTCATGTTTATTAAAAACCTTAAATTTGAATAATAAATATGCTTAATATGCAAGTGTGGCTGTTAAACCATTTCAAACATCATATGTTAATTTAAATACAGGCAGAGACATTGCCTTCGTCTATTTTTACTTCATCATAGATCGGATGAATAGTAAGAGCTGCCTGATTTATTTCGTTGCTCATCTTAACAAATTCGGCTTGAATCACAAAAATGATTTCTGATTGACTTGTGGAAATAAGCAACAAGTGTGGTTGAGTAGAGTTGAACACATCACAACTTGCATTATTTTTTAGAAAAATAGCTTTTCATACTCATTATTATTGTGAATGAATTTTTTATATGCATGTTATAATTTATTTTTATATTTTGCTTCTATCCTTTAGATTCTGCTCCTATGTCCCGTTTGTCTCACTATCTGGCACAAAATCAATTTTGTGTACTGCTTGAATATCTGACGTCTACACAAGAAATATTGCCTGTTCCTCAGCAGTTGGCAGGTTTTCCTGTTTGTATGACATTGGCAGATCGAGTTCATTCTGATACGGATTTATCCCCTTTAGATGCTGCGAACTTATATGCAAAAGACATTGAAAAAGTTTTACATTTTGCAGGAAAAGGACGAGATATTAGCGATTTTGAAAATTTTCTAACAGCAGCGAAAAATAGTGGACAACACAACTTATTATTACTAACAGGGGATAAATTAAAACACCATAATTTTGGGGAGGGTCAACAGCCGAGAACGCGTTATTTAGAGTCAGTGAATGCGGTAATGGCCGCAAAAAAACAAGGTGGATTTCTTATTGGGGTGGCATTTAATCCTTTTAAATATGCTGAAGCAGAACAGGATGCGCAGTATTTTAAATTACGTAAAAAATTAACAGCTGGCGCAGATTTTATCATTACGCAATTGGGCTATGACATCGCAGCTTTACAGCAGGTAAAAAGTTTTTTAACTGAACAACATGATGCTCAAAAAATTTTAGCATGTGTTATGCCTTTAACTTTGGCTCGTGCTCATTTTATGGTGAAACATCAAGTTGCGGGCATCGTGATTACAACGCACATGTTGAAAGTATTACAAGAAGAAAAGACATTAGGGCTGACTGAGCCTGTATACCAACGCTGCGCTTTGCAAATTTTGCTATGTCAACATTTAGGTTTTGCAGGTGTACATTTGTCAGCCTGTCACCAAGCAGAAGAACAACTGCGTTTGCAGCGCTATATTGAGACCTACCGTGCACTTGATTTTGATGCGTGTTTGTCACTTTGGAATGATTTATGGCAGGTGCAAACAGGAAAAGAATTTCACCCAGAGTTGAGATCTTATTCATCCCCTATAAGCTCAGCACAGATTTTAAAATATCAGCATTTGTCCTTTATACATGATGCTTTTTTTGAATCAAAGATGGCAAAAGGTGTTGGACGTTTTATTTTTAAATCCCATTTTTGGGATCAAACACCTATGGCTCATGCTTTGTTAAAAACTGAATGGGTAAGTAAGCATGCTATTGTGGGCTGTGAAAGTTGTGGGCAATGCCGTTTGGGTGAAACCTTGTATATTTGTCCTGAAACTTGCCCTAAAGGTTTGGCAAATGGACCCTGTGGCGGGACAACGTTAGACCGTTGTGAGTTTGGTGATCGTGAATGTATCCATTCAGTGAAAGCTCGATTAGCCAAAGCAGTCAAACAAACTGAAATCTTAAAAACAGAATTAATCCCTACAGTTCCTTTACATATACGGGATAGTAGTTCTTGGAAAAATTGGTTTAGAGATATATAGGTTGCTTGCAATTGTGTGATTGGACGATGTGTTGTTGAGTGTTTGAGTGATGGCATGACAGCTTTAAAGTGGGATTGAAAAGAATAAAAGGAACATTTTCTTGAGTTCTTTTATGTATTGAATCGTAGCTTATTTTATCTCGAATGGACCATTCAACGGTTTTAACGTTTTGTCATTACAGCATTGTAGAGCATGTTGTAATGTTCGTATTTATTCATTTAGAAGTTGATTAGTACTTGTGTTTTTTGAGCAAAATGGCATATTAATTGCTGTATAACAATAAAATATTATTGCAGGAGAGAAGTCTTCTGTAGACTCGCCGAAGGAGCAACGACCTCGGAATCTCTCAGGCAAAAGGACTGTAATAATACAAAATCTGGAGAGTAGTCAGATACCATGACTCACCGAAGGGGAAGGACGTTGCATAAATATCTTATGTAATTTTCGAAGCTCTCAGGTAAAAATGACAGATGAGGCATACTTGAAATGGTATATTTCAAAGGAGTGTGTATATGTGTCGTATTGTTGTGATTGGTTCTGGAATTACAGGTGTAACGACTGCTTATGAGTTAGCTCAACTCGGCTATACAGTCACAGTCATTGATAAACATTTATTTCCTGCCATGGAAACCTCTTTTGCTAATGGTGGACAACTATCGGCATGTAATGCAGAAGTTTGGAATCAAAAAGCGACTGTGCTAAAGGGGATTAAATGGATGTCGAAGAAAAATGCACCATTATTATTGAATCCTTCTTTTGATTTGCATAAATATGCGTGGTTGGTGGAATTTTTAGGAAATATTAAACATTATCAAGAAAATACTAAAGAAACTGTACGCCTTGCTTTATTGGCAAGAGAGCGTTTATTTGCGATTGCTGAGCAAGAAAATATTCAGTTTGATTTAGAAAAACGAGGAATTTTACATTTTTATTATAATGAGGCGGATTATAAAGTAGCAACATCTGTCAATGACTTACTCTGTAGTGGCGGTTTAAAACGTCATGCGATTAGTCCTGAAGAAATTAAGCAAATAGAGCCAAGTTTAACAGGGCATTATTATGGTGGTTTTTATTGCCCAGATGATGCAACGGGAGATATTCATAAATTCACGATGGGATTGGCAAAAGCAACTGAAAAATATGGTGTGAATTATTTATTTGGTATGGAAGTTGTCAATGTTGAGCAAAATGAAAAAGGCATATACATTCAATATCACCCAAGTGTAGAGAATATGCAGCAAGAACATGTGGCTTTAGAGCAAATTTTTGCAGATGCAATCGTTGTTTGTGGAGGGGTGGGGAGTTACCAATTGGCGCAAAAATTGGGTGATCGAGTCAATGTTTATCCCGTCAAAGGTTATTCGATTACAGTGCAATTAGAAGATGAAAACAGTCAAAAAAGTGCACCTTGGGTCAGTTTGCTTGATGAAAGTGCAAAAATTGTGACTTCTCGTTTGGGAAATAATCGATTAAGAGTTGCAGGAACTGCGGAGTTTAATGGCTATAACCGTGATATTCGTTCAGATCGTATTCAACCCTTGACAGATTGGGTCAATAAAAATTTTGAAATATCAACGGAGCATTGTGTGCCTTGGGCAGGTTTAAGACCCATGATGCCGAATATGATGCCTGTAGTCAGACGTGGTAAGCGGGAACGGGTTTTTTATAATACAGGACATGGACACTTAGGTTGGACACTATCAGCAGCAACGGCCGTGATGATTAGCCAAGAAATTGCAAGTGCTCATCCGATCTAGTGTTATTGGAATAGGTATCAAGGTCATCAGAGGAGAAGCTTCCTCTGATGACCTTTTAAATTATAACAAAGTAAAAATATCTTCTTTATTTAAACGTGATTTTGGCAACTTTGCATTGAAATCTTGTTCACTACGATAACCTAAAGTCAGTAAAACCGAAGGAATTAAGCCTTGTTCGGTCAAAGCTAATTCTTGACTGAGAATGTCTTCATCGAAACCACCAATTGGTGTGGCATCAATTCCTTCAATACCTGCTGCAAGTAAGGTTTGACCCAATGCAATAAAGGTTTGATTTTCAGCCCAACGTTGAATATCACCTTTTTCATTACGGTAGTAATCAACATAACCGATACGACTGTCTTTTTGACCTTGTTTGGCTTGCGCATTTTTAAAACGACCACTACGGTCATCTTGATTGAGTAGATTTTCAAGATGCTGTTCAGAAATATCTGCTTGGGTACAAAATAAGATCGTATGCGATGAGTCTAAAACTTTGGGCGCATTGTAGGCATATTTACCCACCAATGCTTTGGCAATACGTTCTTTTGCTGCTTGATGATCTGCAATAAAAAAGTGCCAAGGTTGAATATTAATTGAAGATGGCGTCAAACGTAAAATTTCTAATAAACGTGTAAATTTTTCCTGAGGAATTTTCTTACTCGAATCATAAGCTTTGGTGGTATAACGGTTTTTAGAAATACTGAGCAAATCCATACATACAATTCCGTAAATCGATAATGATCGATTTTACTTTAAACTTCAGGCAAATGGAGGAATAATTTTGCAATCATTTATACCTTTTATGTTTCAAGAAAAGCAGAGTGCATACCCTATTTTAGATTAAGACATTTAATAAATGATGCGATATGAAATCGATATTGGTACTTTTATTAAATCGGCGTTTAATACTCAAAATAGATATATCGTGCTAAAGAGTGAAGTATATGATTGATTATACTAATCATTTCAAAAAAAGATTAAAAACCCAGCAGCAAATTGGTTTGTGGGTGGGTTTGGCTGATGCTTATGGTACTGAAATTGCTGCAAATGTAGGTTACGATTGGTTATTGATTGATGGAGAACATGCACCGAGTGATCTTAGAACTACGTTATCCCAATTACAAAGTATAGCTGCCTATCCTTCTCAAGCCGTGGTTCGCCCTCCGGTCGGCAGTGTACAGCTCATTAAGCAGTTATTAGATATTGGTGCACAGACACTGTTAATTCCGATGGTTGAAAGTGTTGAACAAGCCGAACTGATGGTTAAAGCAGTGCGTTACCCACCAGAAGGGATTCGCGGGGTGGGAGCTGCTTTGGCACGTGCTACACGTTGGAATACAATTCCTGATTATTATGCGACGGCACATGAAAATATTTGTTTATTGATTCAAATTGAATCAGTAGAGGGTTTAACACATTTAGATGACATTCTAAAAGTAGACGGGATTGATGGGGTATTTATTGGTGCGGTGGATTTATCTGCCACCATGGGTTATCAAGGCGATCCGAATCATCCAGAAGTGCAAAAAGCAGTGATTGACGCAATTCAACGTATTCGCGCCGCAGGTAAGGCAGCGGGCATTTTGTCAACGCAATCTGAAGTAACGCAAAAATATTTAGATTTGGGCACAGAATTTGTTGCTGTTGGAGTTGATACGAGTGTATTGATGAATGCTTTAGGTGAATTACTCAGTAAATATAAAAAAGATTATCAAATACAGCCTAAGTCAAATGGCTATTAGAAAATCATAAAGAAAGTTTTACATACATTTTACATTTTTTCATAAAATGTATGTAGAGCAACAAAAATTATATTTTGAAGATATATTAGACCTCTTGCGAAAATATGCTTTTAGCTAATTTTTTAATCAGTTACAACCTTATAAAATATAGCTTTCGCCTGTTTAAATTTTGACTAACGCAAGAGATCTATTGCAAGGGAATTTATGTTAATAGCTAATAAAATTACATTTTATAGATTAAATTCAAGTGTAAGATAGAGACATTATATGATTAATCATGATTTAGATTAATTGTTTGTTATTTAAGTTTATTTATTATAAAAGTGTGAAAAAATTTTATTTTCGGGTATAGTGCAACCGAAATTATTTAGTATTATAAATTGCTGTTTTATCACATATTTCAGCAATATTTTAACAGAGAAAGTTTATGTTTAAAAAAACTTTACAATTGGGGTTGTTGGTTCTATCTATATCTGCCATGAATTCAGTACAAGCAGATGATCAATTATCTTCACTGATTACTAAGGTGGGTAATCAATCGAAAATTGATACGATTTCTGCAATGGAAAATAGATTATTGGGACGGGCAAGTTGGAAAATTAAATGTCAATATAAAGCTTTTGATGACATGAAAGCATGCGTGATGAGTAAAGGGCCTATTTCGATTTTGCGTTTGAATAATCAATATATTATTAATATCGGTGAAAAACATCAAAAAAATAGTGAAGCTTATATTCGTGTAGACCAAAGTGATACTTCGCAAGAGCGTGAAGGTTTATTTCGTAATGCCAGTAGTTTAGTTGGACAAATGAAGCGTGGTAATTTTGCTTTTACACGTTTTTATCAGGTTAAAAACAAACCGATAGAACATAAAATCTCACTGATTGGTTTTACGGACGCATTAAATGACATGGAAGCCCAGTTTGCGAAACTTGGTGATGATAAAATTAAGTTTTAAGTAGCTTTGCTGGTTTTGAAAAAGCCCTAACCCTATGTGTTAAGGCTTTTTGATTCATCTATAGATTAATATGCGTACTTAAGATCTGTATATTTAGTTAATGACATTTCGACATGGTTTTCGATAAATTTTTTAATATCTTCAGGTGACATTGCTTTACCTTGGTTGGTAATGACATGCTCAGAAGGTGCTTGACCTGAAACCGTGAGACGGTAAACAAAATTGCGAGCAATTTCATAAGCATCATTTTTTTTCACGATGCAGGTGCTATATAAATAAGCATGTTCTAAGTTTAAATCTTGATGTGAAAAAATAAATTGTTCAAATAGTTTCAGTGCTTGACCATCGTCTAACGCTTTTAACTCATCAATCACACTTTTTTCATGATGAATATCATAGCGTTCAGAAATTGGCTGTCCGTCAATGAGTAAAGATACTTTGTCATTTTCATGATGATTGACAGTGATATTGCTAAAATTAGACATATGAAACTCAAGACAAAATGGTTGGGTCAATCATATCAAAGTCTTGGCTGAGTTTTTGAATGTAGTGCGGAATTGTTGAGCAATTATTAGTTTTTTATGCTTATAGTTTAAAAATTAACTTATGAGGCGTTATATCTGAGATAAAGTAACAGCAATACTGTTATAAATTTATGACTATATTATTTAAAAAAATGTATCACTATTTTTTAATAAATTATTTAATATTAAATAGTTGAAAGGAGTTAAATAATGTTAAATGAAGATAGAGAAAATTATTTTGCAATAAAATCTTGGGTTTTAGAGACATATTACGATGGTTGTAGAGACTTAGCATTTTCTAAAGGTTGGAATCATTTAGAAATATTGGCTTATACATTTCACCAATTTGAAAACTCATTTGACTCATTGCTGGAAAATTTTATGCTTTTGATTATACAGCTGACTTTGACAGGATCATGGGAATATCAAATAAAGCAAAACTTAAAAAGTCAAATAGATAACCTAATAAAAATGAATGACGTTAAAAGTTTAATTCACCTACTACCCGAAAATGAAGCAGATGAATTTATGAGGGATTTGGAAATTTTGAATATTCAACTGTAAGGACTTTATATTTGAATATCCTCGCGCAATAAAAATATCATTTAATTACGGATATCCCATTTTATAAAACTTAGTGCCCCATTTTCATCTACCTCTAAAATCATCGCTTCAGACGTTTTTTCACGCCAATCACCCAAAACAATCCGTTGTTTGTCAAATTCGTTATGAATCGCAGGACGATGGGTATGTCCATGAATCAAAATATCTACATCAGAAAGGGCTTTTTCTACCGCTTGCTGATTCACATCCATAATTTCATAAGTTTTATGCTGTTGAGATTCACGACTTTTTTTACGAAAACCATTGGCGAGTTTTTGACGAAAAGAGAGTGGGGTACTTTTTAAAATTCCAAGAATAATTGGATTTCGGATGATTTTCTTAAATCGTTGATAAGACACATCATCGGTACACAGTGCATCGCCGTGTTCTAGTCTAAATTTTTTATTGGCAATCTTGAGAACAAATTCATCAGGCAAAAATTGCCCATTAAATTGATCTAAGAATTTTTGACCTAAAGCAAAGTCACGATTTCCGACTTGGAAATAGATTTTATTTCCAACTTGAGTAAATTGTTTTAAATGCTTAACAATTTCATCTAACCATGGCGCAGTGTAATCATCTCCAACCCACGCATTAAACCAATCACCAAGGATATATAATTGTGTGTTTTTATCTTGATATTGTTCAAGTAAATCTAAAAACCCCCGAACGAGTCGAGGGTGTTCAGGTGACAAATGTAAATCGGCGATAAACAGATGGGTCACTTTTTTTCCTATTTTTTGAATCTCTCTTACGGAGCAATGCTCCTCACCCATCTTTAATAAAGAAGGACTTTTCTTCCTTTATATATTTAATTAAAGGAAATTCCTCCCTTTTTAAAAGGAGGTTAGGAGAGGGATTCTTATTCAGCAATGATTTTTGCAGATTCAATTACAACATTTTCTAAAGGAACATCAGCGTGATAACCACGATTACCTGTGCGCACGCCTTTAATTGCATTCACAACGTCTAAACCTTCAGTCACTTTACCAAATACAGCATAACCCCAACCTTGCGCAGTTTTACCTGAATGGTTAAGGAATGAGTTATTTGCAACGTTAATGAAGAATTGTGCAGAAGCAGAGTGAGGTGCTTGAGTACGTGCCATTGCAACCGTACCGATGTCATTGCTTAGACCGTTATCCGCTTCGTTTTCAATAGAATCGCGTGTCGCTTTTTCTTTGAAGTTTTCATCCATGCCACCACCTTGAACCATGAAACCATCAATCACACGGTGGAAAATGACGCCGTCATAGAAACCATCACGAACATATTCCAAAAAGTTAGCTACAGTTTTTGGCGCTTTTTCAGAATTTAGTTCAAGAACAATGCGTCCTTTATTGGTGTTTAATTCGACTTGAGGAAAACTCATTCTATAATCTCCTAATCATGGCTAAAAAGCCATGGGTTTTTGGTTGAGAGAAGCATAAGCAAACTGTAAACTACAAGGCAAGCAAAAATGCGAATTTCTTTTGTATCAATTCGCAGAAATGCATTTTTATTATCCTATTTTAACTTATAGAAGTGATTTATCAACTATGAAGCCAAATGATGTTGTTTCAGAACTGCCAAAGAACCCGACAACCAATACTGCACCTGTCGATGCTGCGCAGCAAGAACAACAGGCAGGTTTGGATTTTGTGCGTCAAGTGATTACTGACGATTTAGAAGCAGGACGCACAAAAACTGTTGTAACACGTTTTCCACCTGAGCCAAATGGTTATTTACATATTGGTCATGTGAAAGCAATTTGCTTAAACTTTGGCATTGCAGAGGAGTTCAATGGTGTATGTAATCTACGTTTTGACGATACCAACCCTGATGCTGAAGAACAAGAATATGTCGATGGGATTGCCAATGATGTGAAATGGCTCGGTTTTGAATGGAATGGCGAGCCGCGTTATGCATCAAGCTATTTTGATCAACTCTATACATGGGCGATTCAATTGATTAAACAAGGGGATGCTTATGTTGATTTACAATCTCCTGAAGAAATCCGTTTAAATCGTGGTAATTTTATTGAGCCAGGTAAAAATTCGCCACAACGTGATGCCTCAATTGAAGAAAACTTAGCGCGTTTTGAACAAATGCGTAATGGTGAATTGGGTGAAGGGCAAGCGGTTCTTCGTGCAAAAATTGATATGACTTCACCAAACGTACATATGCGTGATCCAATTATGTATCGTATTTTGCATTCAGAGCATCATCAAACTGGGAATACTTGGAAAATCTATCCAATGTATGACTATGCACATCCTTTATCAGATGCCATTGAAGGTGTAACACATTCACTTTGTACACTTGAATTTGTTGATCATCGTCCATTTTATGATTGGGTGGTAGAAAAGGTGAAATCACCGGCTGTTCCACACCAATATGAATCAAGTCGTTTAAATGTGGATTACACCATTACCTCTAAACGTAAGTTGCGTAAATTGGTTGAAGGCAATTATGTCAATGGTTGGGATGACCCACGTATGCCAACCGTTGTAGGGATGCGTCGTCGTGGCTTTACTCCTGAAGGTTTACGTGATTTTTGTAAGCGTGTAGGCGTAACGAAAGTTGACGGTAGTATTGTTGATGTTGCAATGCTTGAATTCTGTATTCGTCAATCACTTGAAAATACTGCATCGCGTGGTATGGCAGTATTGAATCCATTAAAAGTGACCTTGACCAATTTACCTGAAGATATGGATTTAACACACGCACGTCATCCAAATGTAGATATGGGCGAACGTATTATTCCATTGACGCAAGAAATCTATATTGATCGTAAAGATTTTGAGGAAGTACCACCGAAAGGCTTCAAGCGTTTAATTCCTGAAGGTGAAGTACGTCTACGTCATGCTTATGTGATCAAGTGTGATGAAGTCATTAAAGATGCCAATGGTGAAGTGATTGAGTTGAAATGTTCAATTGACCCTGAAACTTTAGGTAAGAACCCTGAAGGGCGTAAGGTGAAAGGTGTGGTGCATTGGGTTTCAGCGAGCAAAGGTATTCCTGCGGAAGTACGTGTCTATGACCGTTTATTTAACGAAGCAGCACCAGATGCGGATGATGATTTCTTAAAACATTTAAATCCTGAGTCATTAAAAATCGTTCAGGCTGTGGTAGAACCAGCTTTGGCTTTGGCAAATCCTGAAGACCGTTTCCAGTTTGAACGTGAAGGTTATTTTGTTGCAGATCAATATGATCATACTGTTGAAAAACCTGTGTTTAACCGTATTTTAGATTTAAAAGATAGTTTTAAACCTGCGAAATAAATGTTAGTGTCAGTACATAAAAAACCTAGCTTCGGCTAGGTTTTTTATATTTATACCAAACTGCTAAATTGACTTAATATATTTTAGTCGCTTTTGCTTTAAAAACGATGGTGCTATCGCGTGGCGACATGGATGTCGCCGTTGGGCAAAGGCGACAGGAGTCCCCTTTGCCTAACAAAGGATTTTTGTTACCTTGCGGAATATATTCCTCATCCTTCAAAAGTGAGGCATCGCCTACGCAAAATAATCAAAATTTTTCAATATAAATGGGGCTGTGCTAAATTTAGAACTTATATTATTTTATTTTTATAGAATGGTATTAGAGCACAAATATGGAAAATTCCATGTGCAAACGATAAACTTAAAATTCGCTTAGATTAAAATATAATGATTAAAATGATTTCAAACAGGTGCTTAGCTTCATTCATTCTTATGATTTGTACAACTTCAACATTTGCCATAGTTAATAATGAGCTACAGGCGGTTACAGCAGAAGAAGTGACTGAAATCATGCAGGCTGCAAAATCAGGCAATAAAGATGCTCAATATAATCTTGGTTTGTTTTATCAAAATGGTATAAGAGTTGATCAAGACATAAATCAAGCATTGCAATGGTATACAAAAGCTGCAAATCAGAATGATGCAGGTGCTTATTTGAGTATAGGTATTTTGTATTACAATGATGAGTTTAAAATAAAAGACATCCATAAAGCTTTTGTGAATATTCAAAAAGCAGCGGAGTTAGGTGAAACATTAGCGCAAAGCCACTTATGTATGCTTTATGATGAAGGCAAAGGTGTAGAAAAAAATCCAAATTTAGCATTGTATTGGTGTTTAAAAGCTGCTGTACAGGGTGATGCAACTGCTCAGAAAGAAGCAAGCCGTTTGATTTTGGCTCAGCAGCAATCGGATGAGTATCCTAAAGCAATTGAGTGGTTAAAATATTATGCTCAGCTCGGAGATGCTTATGCCCAATTCAACTTAGGAACTGCTTACGCCAAGGGGTTAGGTGTAGAAGTAGATTTGAACCGCGCCATAGAGCTTTGGCAGTTGGCAGCAAATAAAAATGTGCCAGAAGCTTATTTTAGTTTGGGGAGTTCATATTTTTATGGGCTTGGGGTACAGCAGGATATTCAGCAAGCTCAGTATTATTATTTAAAAGCTGCTGAATTGGATGTGAGCGAAGGAATGGTTGGATTTGCGCTGATTGTACAAGAACAAAGTGATCGTCAGCCAAAGGGACTATATTTGGCAGAAGAATGGTTAAAAAAGGCAGTAAAACTGAATAATATTAAGGCGATGTACAATCTTGCCAGTCTGTATGAAGCTCACCCTAAAGTTTTTGCGTCAAGAAACAATGAAATCATTCCACTTTTAGAAAAAGCCGCAGATTTAGGATCAATTGAAGCGATGAAGGGATTAGGTTTATTATATGAAAATAAAAAAGAAGATAGTCAACAAAGCGTTAAGGCGCAATATTGGTATCAAAAAGCAGCAGAAGCCACTGCCTCAGCGTTTAAAGAATGAAGTGATTGCGATATTTGTTTTTAAGTACTCGATGAGTATTTTACTTTAGGTACAAATTTTAGATCAGGCATTATTGCATAGATTGCATTCGAGTCTACAGTAAAACCTGCTGGACATATATTTTCATCTAAATTAATGATGAAGTGTGCATGTATGTAAATGGATAATATTTTAGTTGGAAAACTGCCTATGAATGATGCTGTTGTGTTTTTAGTTTATGCCTTGACCCTGATGGGCTTACTTGGACTATCATGGGCATTTTACAGATTACTTCAACAGCTCAAAAATTGGCTGAGATTCCCCACAGAATGGATCAGTGCCTTGAGTTTAGTTTTGAGCTTGATCCTGGGTTATTTTACAATAACGACCATATATACGTTGGTTTTTAAGTGCTTCACAGCAATGCATTGCTCATCGAGTCAATCAGGAGAAATGATTGTATTATCTCAATTCGCCGTCATTTTGATGATTTATGAGCTGCTATTATTTATTTTGTCTTTATGCCGAAAAAGACTGTACTGAATATGTGCAAGCTACTTTTTCGGCTGCTGTTCTCGTAAAGACAAATAAGTGGCTAAATCCATTTTTGCGCGTTCACGCAGCTTCATTTTGATATATAAAACCAAAGCAAAACAAGTTGTTGCAATTGTAAGAAATAATCCATTCATATAAGTCATGATCGAGCTGACATAACCAATGGTGGTTAGGCGATGCATCATTTTTACCACTTGCGGACTGCTTTCTACTCCAGTGATTGCCCAACTACATAGATGTTCACAGTTATTCACAATCAAATGGTAGTTATTTTCATGCATACGGCTGCGCATACGGCGCACCACATGACGACCTCTAAATTTGGGTTGCTCGTATAAACGAATAATAATTTTTTTATTGCGTGCAAATCTCGCAAGTGTTGTAACTTCAATAGGACGCTTTTTAAAAAAATGGGCAAAACCCGAATAATGAATAACACGGCCTTTGCCAGCATAAATGCCATGATGGCTATAACCAAAATGTTTGACAATCAGGTGAGCACCAATAGGATATCGGACGAAACGTTTTATCTGCATAGTTCACTGTATTCCAATAAAAGTATACAACCGTATTTTATTGAAAGGTAAATCCCATTATAGCGAAGCCTGCCTAAAAAAGTAGAGTCTATCGCAAAATTTAAGTAAACATTTATATTTCAACAATTCAAACATAGGGATTTATACTGTCAATCAATATGATTAATCGAACTGAAAATTGGTCTAAACATGAAAATTTTAACTCAGGCTGAACGTGGTATTTTAGCAATTTTTGCGCTATTTTCACTGTCGACTACCCATGTTCAAGCCACAACTGAATATATTAAAATTGAAAAAAATCATCAGATTATTGCTGATGTTGTACGTATTTCGCAGTTGGAGCAGCTTCAATTATTTTTAAATAATGCAAAACAACAGCCTTATAATAAGATTAAAGCCGTGGCGAAAGATTTACCGCAATGTCAGTTGTTAAGTTTCGCGATGAATGCAGGGATGTACCATTCAGACTATTCTGCTGTAGGTTTATATATTGAAAAGTCAAAACAATTTTCTGCACTGAACACTCAAACCCAAGGATTTGGTAATTTTTTAATGCAACCGAATGGCGTTTTAGCTTGGAATAAAAAGCAGGCCAGCATTCAAACCACACAAAAATATGCACAATCTCACTTTCAAGCTGAATATGCAACGCAATCGGGGCCTATGTTGGTGATTGAAGGTCAAATTAACCGTCAATTTTTACCACAATCAGACTCTTTAAAAATTAGAAATGGTGTGGGTATCAAAAATAATCAGCTTTATTTTGTGATTAGCCGCGAGCGTATTAATTTTTATGATTTTGCACAGATTTTTAAACATGATTTAAATATTGATCAGGCATTGTATTTAGATGGTTCAGTATCAAGTGCGTATATTCCCCAAGTCGGACGTAGTGATCATCGTTTTAATTTAGGGCCTATCGTTGGGTTTGTAGAGCAGCAGGATTGTCAAAAATGAATAAAAAATAGCGAAGTCTCATGAATGAAACTTCGCCGTTCGTTTTTTAACTGATCATCATGAATTAAATATGCTTAAACAATGCTGAACGTGATTGCTCATTGGCACCATCCGCCGCACTTAAAAAACGCTCGGTATGAATGTCTTTTTCAAATAAACGGCTTTGCATCAGGGTGGAAATTGCCGCATCAATCATGGGCGGTGGACCACATAAATAGGCTTTATGTCCACTGCATTTATTTTCAAAATAATCAGCAACAGCTTCATGCACAAAACCTGTAAAACCTGTCCATTGGTCTTCATCTTTAGGCGCATTTAAAGCAGGGATATAACGGAAATTTGAATATTCTTTCATTAAATTTTCAAAAATTTCACGGTTATATAGCTCAGCAACATCACGTGCACCTTGGAACAGGTAAATAATGCGTTCATCACCAGATTCGAGTAAATCTAGAATCATGGATTGCGGACTCGACAGACCTGAACCACCTGCAATGAAAATTACACCACGATCATCCGATTTACGCACAAAGAATTGACCATAAGGACCTGAAAGATCAATTTCATCACCTTCTTGCAGATTGTCATGCACATAAGTGGTTGCTGCACCGCCTGCAACTTTGCGGATATGCAGCTCGATGATGCCTTCTTCATTGGGTGAATTGGCAATCGAAAATGCACGTGTGCCTTCAATATCAGGCAATTGAATATTGACGTATTGACCTGCCTGAAATTGCATAGGACGGTCAATTTCCAAACGGATGCCTTTAATGGTTGGCGAAAGGTCTTTAATTTCGATGACTTTGGCTTGGTAGTCTTCCACCAAATAGCCTAAGAAATCGTCATCTTCATCGACATCTGCCTCAATCACCATGTCAGACTCAGGTTTGCAGCAACATGCCAAAACCTTATTTTCCTCACGCTCAATGTCCATCAGTGCAAAAAGAGAGGCTTCACCAATATCAAAGAAACCATCCGTCACTTGTACTTTACAGGTTCCGCAAGTACCGTGTCCGCAAGCAAAAGGCAGCCAGACACCTTGACGTAAAGCTGCATCTAAAATGGTTTGATCTTCCTCTACCTCAATGGTCATGCCAATCGGTTCAATGGTCACTTGATAAGTCATACACGTGCTCCTTTAAACATGACTGCCGTTATAGCCATTGAGATTTGGCGTCACGAAGCGTAGAAGTGATTTATGGTCAAAGCCCAATTCTTCTAAAGTTTTAGAAAAATCATTGGCAATGCGTTGACGGTTTAAGGTGAATTGCACATTTGCCCAATCAATTTGTTCAAACTCAGGATGTTGATGAAAACCGCCTGTAATTTGTTGATCAATCAAGTCTTTTAAAGTTTGTTTTGGCGACACAAGCAGGGCATGTGCGGCACAAAACAGAGTGTGATGATCCCAACCCACATAAATTAAAATATTATCGCCATAATTTTTTTGCTGATCGCGTGCTTCAAATTCGTAGTTGGCTTGAATGGCTTGTACTGGCATGAGAATACTCCTAAATTCCTTGGGGAAAGATCATTCCAACACTTGATTTGGCAATGTGAATGGAATGATCTTGTCTAAAAATGGGCTGTGTTAAACAGCGCCTTTCCATTTTTTCCAACGTTCTTGGTCAGGCGAGCCTTCGATATCCAAGTTGTCTGCACCAACATTAAAGTTGTAGTAGTCACGTAATATGCTTTCTAAGTCAGGACCACCACAGTTGCCTTGTAGAATTTGGTTGACAGGTAACCATGCCTGAATATATTTCTCAGGTTCACGTTCAAAAATGTCATGACAGCCATCTGAACAGGTGTGATAACGCTCGCCTTTATAGATCGAATCACGATAGCTGAACATGGTTGGGTCGCCATCCATTTCGGTAAAGGTCATTGGAACCTGACAGATTTGACACAGTTGTGGTAAGCCATCGCTATAGAAGCGTTTGCCTTCGGCTTCCATTTTGCGTGCCAATTCCCATTTTGGACGATAGTATTTGTCAAATGTGTCAGGGTATTTTTCAGAAAGCCAATCCATTTCTTCATCGGTTGGAATCCAAGTATGGAAACCTGCTGCATGTCCGAAGTTATAGAAAATCCACCACGCTTGATGTGAAACGTGTTCTTTCTCTTTTTCAATGACTTCTGAGTATTTCGGCATGCGGATACCGTAACGACTCAAGTCCTTGAACAATGCACCGCCTGCTTCTTCAAAATAAGTTTCCCAAGCTTCTTTCCACGACATCACTTTGTTTGGCAGCATATAGTCCATCATCATGCCGACAATTGAAAGTAAACGCGTACCACGCCAGAACCATTTATCAATCCATTCCTGTACGATTGGTACGTTGTCTTCATGTTGTTCAAGTAAGAATTTGACAATTTCCAAACCAAGCGTCATGTGACGTGCTTCATCTGACTGTGCAGAGAAACCGAAAGTCACGGTTGCCATATCGCCGTTGTAAGCTGCTCCCGACATGAAAGGAACGAACAATAAGTTAGTCAGGACATATTCAAAGGCAAAGCTGATTGCCAATAAAAATTCAAATGGCCCTGCTGAACGTGCATCTTCAAAGAATGATTTTGGTACAGATAAATACCAAACACGGTCATGCATATGTGCCCAATCTTGGAAGCCATCAAAGAACTTGTTGTAATGGCTCATCGCATGGATTTGGGTTTGTACGTGGCGCAGTTCATCAATCGATTGCATTTGTGAGGCAATACGTGCACCAATGCCGCTAAATTGACGACCTACATGTGCATAGCCTTGATAAGCTTGATATTCGAGCGGTGTTACAGCAGTTAAAAATAGTTTAATCGCATTTAAATAACGTTCATTGGAAACGTTCAATTGCCCATTATTTTGTGCGAAGGCATCAAAAATGGCATACAGTTTTTTCTCTTTTTCCGCTTGGTATTTCCAGTAAGAATCCATGGTTAAACGGAAAGGGTCTTCCCACTTTGACCAATCGGTGATCTTAATGCCTTCAAATTCTTCATAAGGAAAAGCATCTTTACGGTCTGCATAGGAAAAATCCCAGTCCAGATCACGGGTTAGCATGCGATAGCGGTCTTTGGCATTCAGTTTTTTTGTTGCTGTTTTTGCAGCAGTTTTAGTATTTTTAACATCAGTATTCATGTTGATCATCCTGTTCAATAGCGAAATTCAGTGGCGTATGGCTGCCTAAATTCTTAATTCCATTTCAGTGTAAAGGTGTCATCATCTTCATCGACGTTGCCACCCAATGTGATCATGTTGAGTTGTAATTCCTGAATGTCCCAGTCCTGTCCGAGTTTTTCAGAAACAGTTTCGGCACGAATCACCAATTCACTGACGCTTTCCACACGAATCATGGCAGGGAGGTACTGAATTGTTGCCTCAGGGTTATCTTGTTCAATCGCTTCAATGATGTAGCGTGAAGTATCGTTGTCTTGTAGTGCTAAATAAACTTTTGATGTCATGGTGCAATTCCTTATGCAAGATTGAAAATGTCAGCTAAACCCGCTTTTTTACTGCGTTCAGCAATTACAGCCAGTCCTTGTTCGATTTCGGCATCATTAAAGGCTAAAGTTGCCCATGCGCTGAAAGCTTCTTGGACTTGTGGTAACAGTTCAGTAACCCAATTTTGGATCAGAGCTTTGTTTTCTTCTGATTCAGCAATTGCCAGTTTGAATACAGGGTCTGACCATTTACGTAAATCGCTTAAACAGTCCTGCATAAACTCAGTCAGCATTGCCACATCACGCGCGCCATTTTTAACCAAGAGTTGGTCGAATTGTCCGTAAACCAGACTTTGCATTAAGCTATCAATCAATAGGTTTTGCAGCACAAACAGTTTGAACCAGTCTTGTTCAGTCAGGCTGAGTTCACACAGTTTACGGAGGGGTTGCCAAGCGGCATCATTCATCCAAGCATTTTTTGCTTGTTGCAAAGACTCACCTGTATTGCCATCTAGCAATAGACCAATACGGGAAATGTACTGTGCCATACCAAGGCGATCCATGGCTGCAAACATACAGGCTTGGGTAATCACTGTGCCATAACCATAGGCACTGCCTGACATCATGTGCAGATTTGCCGTTTGTTCAACGTAGCGGAAAGGCAATAGACAAGTGATGATTTTTTCTTTGATTTCATCACTGATATTTTCCACCAAATGACGCTTTTCAAAGAATGCATAATTGCTTTCAGCCACATCCTGTAAACGCGCACGGTGTTGTACATAAGCGCCATAATAAAATTGGCGTGGGTCTTTAAATACATACCAGTCTTGCATGTGTAGCGCGGTATAGCTTGGGTCATTTAAGGTTTTTGACGGATTCCATAAAGGACGATAATGGAAGTTGGCTGCACCTTGAATATCAAAGCTGACTTCTTGATAACGTGTCGCAGGCTTATGACCAAAACGGCGTTCGATATACGCATAAGTTTGGCGAATTGGCGCGACATTGGACGTTTTAATTTCTAAAGTCATCGTGATCTCCTTATAGATAAAACTCAGATCTTCTTGATCTGCATCATTACGGCTTAAATTTTTTTGAAACTGAATTTTCGAAGTCGAAAATGGCTTATTGGTCTTGCTTCAGTGCGTGTTGCGCAATCGGATTTAACACATCGGATTCTTCGCCATAACGCCACTTGTCTTCTTGGGCGTCATTCCATGCTTTTTGTGCTTCCGTCATTTCAACCACTTGGTTAATTTCACAAAAATGTTGAAATGCCTGTTGCGGTAAAACCAATTCGACAAAAAGCGTCGGGTCTTGAATGGCAAAGTCAAATTCAACAAATTTGGCATTGCGGTCACCTGTAACACGAATGTATTTGGTGAGTTGATCCTGAAGTTGAGGGGTTTGATTCATCATGATCATCCTTTTATCTTTTTCACTGAAATCATTTCAGTGGTGCAATTCTGCATTTGTGATATATATTCCAAGAACTGTGCCAACTTTTGTATTTTTATATATTTCAATTATTTATATTTTTAATTTTAAAACTTGAGTGTTTTAATCAAGATAAATTCATCATTTCATGAAATGAGTTGTGTGGGGTTTTAATGATTTGATGAAATTCTGAAAATGATTTGAATAAAGCGTTTAATCACATCCTAAATGAAAAGTTGGAATAGACTTGCAGAAGATGCTAATGGCTTGAAGACTTGAAACAGATATAGCGAATGCAGATGTTAGGGCGGAAAATATTGTGCGGATGGCTTGAGCTCGATCCACTGTACGAGATCTACTAAATAATCATGAAGTGATTAATTTTAAATGATATGTTTGCACATATAGCTCAACATTTATAAGGAAAGATAGGCTTGTTGTAAGGCTTGCGCATCGGCTAAAGCATTATGCGGTTGTGTAGATAAAATAGAGGTCGCGCGTTGATCTAACCACAATTGCATGCTGAGTGGAGGAGTTATCATACATTGTCCAGGCCCTAAAAGCAGGCTACGGCTAAACAATGCTAAGTCTTCTGGCCAATCTGCAATGATGTGAATTTGATCATATTGTAATAAAAAATGATGCAAATGATTTTGAAATTCTTGCAGTGAAATGGCCACTTTTTGGGTAATGGGTAAGACATGTTGTTGTACCCATGCGACAGGCTGAGCACAGTGTAAAACTTCATAAAAATATTGTCCTTGCTCATCAATTAAAGCCATTGAAATGAGTTCGCCACCAAAGCCATTAAATTCGCAATCTAAAAATAAATTCATTGTTTTTGTCCACCTTATTGTTATGAGTGATTATCGCAAAATATGAATACATACTCAAAAGGTATATTGATATGCTTCTAAAGTGATACATTTATATGCTTTAAAACTAGTATCATGATAGGTGGACATTGACCAAGGAATGGGATGCCATGCGACCGAAAGATGAGAAATTTTATCAGCAATATTTTGAACAAAGTAAAGAAATACAGGATTTACTCGACACCATACATTTTGATATAGAAAACGGTCAGATTTGGTTTGATGAAAACCGCATGTTACTGATGCACACCAACATGATGGGTTATCTGCGTAAAGATTTATATGAAATGTTGGGTTGGGAGCGTACCAAGCGATTTTTTATTCGTTGTGGTTATCAAGCAGGTATGCGTGATGCGGAGGTTACATCTAAATTACGTCCAAATTTAAATGAAATAGAAGCCTTTATGGCAGGGCCACAAATGCATGGAATTCGTGGCATGGTGCATGTTGAGGTCAATCAACTGAATTTAAGCCACGATTTAAAACAGTTTTATGCCGATTTTAATTGGTTAAATTCGTTTGAAGCGGAGGTGCATTTAAGCGAGTTTGGTTTAGCAGAAGAACCATCATGTTGGATGTTGTTGGGTTATGCTTGTGGTTATACCAGTTTGGTGATGGGGCAAACGATTATTTATCAGGAAACCCATTGTGTTGCGCAGGGTGATGAATGCTGTCGTATTATTGGTAAGCCCTTGCATGAATGGGAAAATGCTGATGAACTCATTCAATTTATGTCACCTGACCCTGTTTCTGATGAAATTATTGCCCTACAAGCAGAACTAAATGCACTCAAGCAAAAGATCTATACCGATGCTGAGTCAGACTACACTATGTTTAAAGCAGTTGGTGAATCAGCAGCCTATCGCAAAGTTTGTGATTTATTGAAGAAAGCCGCAGGCAGTAAAGTCGCAATTTTACTTCAGGGTGAAACTGGAGTGGGTAAAGAAGCCTTTGCACGGGGTGTGCACGAAGGCAGCCAAAGACGACATGAGCCTTTTGTCGCGGTAAACTGTGCTTGTATTCCACCAGACTTGATTGAAGCTGAACTATTTGGTGTAGAAAAAGGGGCTTTTACGGGAGCTTCACAAACCCGAATAGGAAAATTCGAACGTGCTCACGGCGGCACAATTTTTTTGGATGAAGTGATTGAGCTGTCAGCAAGAGCGCAAGCTGCATTACTTAGAATGTTACAAGAAGGTGAGTTTGAACGGGTAGGTGATCAACAAACCCGTAAAGTTGATGTTCGCATTGTAGCAGCAACCAATGAAGATTTAGAACAAGCGGTGAAAGATGGGCGTTTTCGTGCCGATTTATATTATCGTTTAAATATTTTTCCTGTACGTATTCCTGCATTGCGTGAGCGCCGTGAAGATATTCCGTTATTAATTGACTATTTTATTCAGCGTTTTGAAAGTTTATACAGTAAAACTTTAAAAGGGCTCTCGGACAAAGCTTATAGCTTTGTGATGAAATATGATTGGCCGGGCAATATTCGAGAGTTAGAAAATTTATTGGAAAGGGCAACGCTACTGACCGATCATCAACAAGAAATTAAATTAAGCAGTTTATTTCCACAATTAGATGAATCTACACGAGAGCAAGCGCCTGTCAAAACTGCTTTGGATGATTTATTGGCAGAGGGTTTTTCTTTGGATCAATATGAACAAGATATTATTTTAACGGCGATGCATCGCTGTAAGCAAAATGTCTCAGAAGCGGCACGTGTTTTAGGCATTAGCCGAGCAACTTTAGATTATCGTTTAAAGAAAATGGTTTGATGCACTCAAACCATTTTCAGACTTTAAATCATCATGCCTTAAGCAATGGTTTTAATCACCCGTTGCTCCATTAGATATTGTTGAGCAATAAAAGCAGCTTCTCCATTATTAGGTTTTAAAGCAGTCCATTGTGCATTGCCATCAAGCTCCCATGCACGAACATTGTCTTTTAAATAGTTGAGTAAACCATCTTCAATAATTTGTTTGCGTAACTTTTTATCTTCAATCGGGAAGCAGGTTTCGACACGAGAAAATAAATTACGTCCCATCCAGTCCGCACTGCCGCAATATAATTTTGCATTGTCATTATTTTGGAAATAATAGACACGAGTATGCTCAAGGAAGCGTCCAACGATGGAACGTACCGTGATATTTTCCGATAGTCCTTGGACTTGTGGGCGTAAACAGCAGATTGAACGAATAATTAAATCGACTTTGACGCCTGCCTGTGAAGCTCGATACAAGGCTGTGATTAATTGTGGTTCAGTCAATGCATTGACTTTAATGATAATACGTGCGGCTAAGCCCATTTGGGCATGTTGTATTTCTTGTTCAATCAGATTTAAAAGTTGTGTATGTAAAGTGAAGGGCGCATGAAATAGTTTTTGTGATTTTGCCATGCGTCCCATGCCTGTGAGCTCTTGGAAAATTTTATGCACATCTTCACAAATATCTGCATCGGTGGTCATTAAACCATAGTCAGTGTACATTTTAGCATTGCCAGCATGGTAATTGCCTGTTCCTAAATGCACATAGCGTTTAAGTTTATCTGCTTCACGGCGCACCACCAAAATCATTTTGGCATGGGTTTTATAACCCACAATGCCATATACCACCACCGCACCTGCTTCTTGTAAAATATTGGCTACAGTAATATTGGATTCTTCATCAAAACGTGCCCGTAACTCGATGATTGCCGTGACTTCTTTACCATTACGTGCTGCTTCTGCCAAAACTTGTACAATTTCTGAGTCAGGACCACTACGATACAATGTTTGCTTAATGGCCAATACATTGGGATCTTTGGCTGCTTCTCTTAATAAATTGATGACAGGTGCAAAAGAATCAAAGGGATGATGCAGTAAAATATCGCGTTTGCTCAAGACTTCAAAAATCTGTGGCGCATTGCGCAGGGCTTTGGGAATCACAGCTTGATAAGGCTTGAAACGTAATTCAGGAATATCAAAATTCGTCACTAAACGCGCCAAGTTCACAGGACCATCGACTTGATATAAATACATTGGATCAAGGTCAAACTGTTCAAGCAAATAATGACTAATGTGATCTGGACAATTTTTTGTGACTTCTAAACGGACTGCACGACCAAAACGACGAGAAGATAACTCATCTTTCAACGCCACAGCCAAATCATCAATATCTTCCGCTAAGGTTAAATCGGCATTACGTGTGACACGAAATTGATAACAACCTGTTGCCACCATGCCAGGGAATAGATCATTGATGTGTTGCTGAATAATTGCCGATAATAAAATGTGATGTTCCTCGCCGCCTGTCAACTCAGTGGGTAATTTGACCAAACGAGGCAATGAACGAGGTGCAGGTACAATGGCAAGCTCAATCTGACGACCAAATGCATCTTTACCTTCAAGTGTAACGATAAAGTTCAAGCTTTTATTGACCAGTCTAGGGAATGGATGTGCAGGATCAAGACTGATGGGGGTAACGACAGGTTGTACTTGTTTAAAGAAATAATCTTTAATCCATGCTTTGTGTTTTTCTAAAATATCTGCAAACTGAATGTAACGAATACCAAATCCTTGTAGTTGAGGCAATAAGTCATCATTTAAAATTTTATATTGTTCTTCTAAAGCTTGATGGGCAATGTCTGAAATTTGTTGAATAATGACTTCATTTGGAATGCCGTCAGGTGAAGTGGTAATATTGTTCATGTCGAGTTGTTTAATTAAACCCGCTACTCGAATTTCAAAAAATTCATCTAAATTACGTGAAAAAATAATCAGGAAATTTAAGCGCTCAAGTAGGGGATGATTTTCATCTTTGGCTTGTGCTAGAACACGTTTATGGAACGCTAATAGAGAAATTTCACGATTAATATAAGTGTCTGAACTATGTTGAAAATTTTCTAAAGTAGGCATGATCTGCGTCATCTTGTATCAATGTCTAGGTGAGCTTGCTTGGCATACTAAGATTAATATATGACAGTTATGTTACATTATTCAATATAAAAAAATATTTTATTATTTGGTTTAAAATTGTACAGATAAGGCATAAAAACCTACCTGTACAATGGTGAAAAGTGCAATAAATTAGGCTTGCAGACTATTTTATTAGAAACGGTGATTTATTTGTAAACCAACAGTATGTGCTTTATTTTGATATTCTGCTGAATAGCTAGCAGTCGCTTTTTCTTGATGCACACGTGCTGTATTTTCAAAGATGTACATATAGCCTGCATCAATTGATGTATTTGCTGTGGCATTGTAGGTTGCACCCACACTGATTAAATGACGATTACCTAAAGGTAAACGTACAGTACGATGTGCTGTATCTACAGGTGTTTGGTCGTAGGCATAACCTGCACGTAGTTTCCACTGCGGATTGAGCGTGTATTCAGTACCCACATTAAACATCCAGTTGTCTTTGAACTTTAACGCTTCATCATGTTGACCACTTAATTGGGCATTGACCATTTGCTTAATACCTGCAATTTCTTGTGGGCTTAATTTACCTGATGCCGCCATTTGTCCCAATAATCCCGCCAATTGGCTATTTTGTGCTAATAATAAATCGGCACTAAAACCTGTTTCAGGGCTTAATGTCCCTAAACGGCTCCAACGTGTCCATGTTGCACTTGCTAATAGATTTAAATTAGGTGTTGCTTGATAAGACACGGACAATTCAGTACTTTCAGGCGTTGTTACTTTGAGTGAGGCATCATATGAGGTCATATTTAAGTTATTTAGCGCAGGTAATTTAGACAGATCAATGCCTTTTTGGCTCAACAATGCCGCAGCTTGAGGATTTGCCAATAAAGCTAAAGGATTTAAATCTTGAATATAAGCAGTATCTTTGAGTTTAAATTCGACTTTAGAATGATACGTTAAGCCTACATGTGTTTTGTCGGTCGGACGGAGCAAAACACCCACATTATAGCCACCCGCGAAATCTTCCCCTTTGAGACCTGTGCGATCACTTGCACCTGTCAAACTTTGGTTAATTTCACCATCCATACGGTTAATGGTTGCACCGACACCAACCGATACTTTGGGGTTAATTTCATAAGCAACAGTGGGTTGTAAGCTTACGACTTTAACTTTAGTTTTGTCCCCAAAGACAGAACCTTGAAAGCTAGATTCATAATTACTTGAGATCCCATAAGGGACATAAAGCCCAATCCCTGCAGATAAACCATCCACCAAATGATTTAAAGGAACAGATGCATAACTTGAACCTAAAACAACTTCAGGCACAAAGTCACCCTCATGAGTACCATTTTGTGCTAAACCTGAACCTTGTGAATTTTTAATATCTGAATAGGCTTTTACAAAAGTCACATTTTGGCTGATTTCTGCATGTTCTAATTGAGTGATGCCGGCAGGGTTACCGTAAAGAATCGAAGCATCTTGTACATGCGCTCCACGTCCTGCATAAGCTGAGCCCATTGCAGAAATACTTTGTTCATTTACACCATAACCTTGTGCAAATGTAGGGGAGACTGAACCTGCACTGATCAGCGCAAGCGCGACAGTGATGAATTTAGGTTGCATACGCATGTGGTTTTTCATCCAAGAATTATCATTAACAAATGAGTAAATCATCCAAAAACAGATTAATTACTCTAAAAACAGCAGGCGTTGTAACATAATGAAATATGTTGGACAATTCTCATAAAATAACCAAAATGCATCATTTCTCGTAAAAAGTATATAAACTAAAAATGAATCAATAGCTTGTGTTCAACGATTTGAATGCAGAATAAATTTTATTTGTTTAAAAATTGGTAGAGTAATTATTCTAAAAAACATTGACTTACTTCTATTCTTTTATTAATTTTTTAAAAAAGAAGCCTTTTCTCGCACGATGAAAAAACTGAGCATACATGCGCGGGATGAAAATAGGCGATTGGAGTTGATCACTCCGTCATGTTCGATCGCTACATGTAAAGTTGATTTAAGTGATCTAATCTTAATATTTTGTATACATTAAAATGTAGCCTTAAGTTTTATCTGGTGATAGCGAGATTGCAAATAAATTCGTAAAGTCATCATGAACGTGTATATCACCATCAAAGACTGCGCACATAGTCTACGATTTTAGATGCAAACAGATGTTCCTGTTTTTCGATTTGTTCTGAAATTTCACCAACATCATTCATTTCATCTATATTTAGACTTGCATTCAAAACTGCGTTTAAGTTCATTTTTTCGGCAGATTGAGTGGCTTGAATTTCTAAATCGATGATGTGCTTTAATTCCTCTACATGGGTTTTAAAGCCGTGTAACATCTCTAATTTTTCACGTGTAATTTTTTGAATAAATTGTTGTTGTAACTTAATTTTATTTTGTTGATTTGCTTGTTTAAATAGGCTGCTAAAGGATTGATTTAAAGCATTTCGTTTCTGTTCTATATCACGTTTAAGCTGTTTGTAATGAATCCAATCCGTGACATATTCAGGTGGGTTTTGTTGTTGAATAAAATGAAATACTTGTGCTTCAAGGTTTGAGTTTAATGCACTGATTTTTTCTAGTTTAGTGCTTATTTCATTATCGTCAGTATTGTGCTTGTCATCTACAGCCTTGATTTCACTGTGTAGTACATCTAACCATAATTTTTGAATTTCAATGAATTCTGGGGTATGTGGATGTAAAGCTTCAAGCATTTTCACTAAGATTTTATTTTGTTGCTGACCGTCTATTTTCATTTGCGCATAGCGTTCATCAAGATCATCAATGCTCGAGGTTTCAAATTTTTTTTGATATTCCTCATTCACTTTTGTAGCTTGAGATGCAAATTTTTGATATGCGAGCCAATCATCTACCATATTGAGCTGTTGCTGCGTATGCGTCGTTGCAATGTTAGGTTCAGCCATAACCAACTGCGGATCGCTTAAAAGCAAGACTGCGCTCAGCATATATTTTTTCATATGAATGTCCTTATTGTTGAATTAGGGAAGATGGCGTCCTAAACTTCTTAAAATGCGACATAACTGAATCATGGGCATGCCCATCAACGTGGTTTGATCTTGACCAATCATCTGTTCAAATAACGAAATTCCCAAACTTTCACACTTAAAGCTACCTGCACAATGCAAGGGTTGGTCTATTTCGATATAACGTTGAATTTCTGCAAGGCTTAATTCACGAAACTTGACATGATAATGTTCCACCAAAGTTTGTTCAAAACCTGATGCTGCATGTTGCACACTGAGCGCTGTACTGAAATAGACATTTTTACCAGCATTTGCTTGCAGTTGTTGAATGGCTTTTTCTACAGTTAAAGGCTTACCGATAAAATCCTGTGGCGCATGCTCACGCCAAGCGACTTGGTCAGAACCAATGACAATGGCGTTCGGATGATCTTTGGCAATTACTTGCGCTTTTTCAAAAGCAAGCCGTTTTGCCAGATCATCGGCATGGATTTCACCACGCGGTGATTCATCAATCTCAGGGGAGATACAGTGATACTCAAGTCGCAAACGGTTCATTAAGTCTTGTCGTGTTTGACTTGAGGATGCCAAGATAATTTGGGCATGTTGTAGCTTAAAATCAGACATAAAAATTAAATCGCATATTCCATTAATACATCTAAAGGCACATGAGCTAAAACGGCTTGATGACATGCTTCGGCTTTAACACGTGGTGCTTGCCCATCTTGATAAGCCTGTACCCAACGTGTCACACATAAACACCAAAAATCACCCGGTTGTAAACCCGGAAAACCATGTTCAGGGAGTGGGGTAATGAGGTCATTGCCCATTTTTTGTGAATAGCTGAGAAATTCAGACGTCATTTCCGCACAAACCGTATGCTGCCCTAAATCAGTTGTTGCTGTATGGCAAAAACCATTACGGAAATAACCTGTGATTGGGGAAAAGCAACAACTTGCCAAAGGCTGACCAAAGACATTTAAACCATTAATTTTAGGATCAGGATGAAAAGACATAAGCAGTTAAATATTTGAAGTTTGCCTTATAATAATCAAATCTCAACATTTCTACAGCTTTTCTACAAAAGTCGCTAACCTTTTTTTGCGTAATCATTTAGAATCAGTGCGATTTTTAATATCTAAAAAGAGAGCTATATGAATTTTCAGCGTATGACTGACCTTGATTTAACGGGCAAACGTGTTCTGATTCGTGAAGATTTGAATGTACCTGTTAAAAATGGTGTGATTACTAGCGATGCACGTTTACGTGCAGCTTTACCGACAATCAAACTTGCACTTGAAAAAGGTGCTGCGGTAATGGTGTATTCACATTTAGGTCGTCCTGTTGAAGGTGAGCCAAAACCTGAACAATCTTTAGCACCTGTTGCAGCATATTTAACTGAGGCTTTGGGGCAAGAAGTTAAATTATTTACAGACTATTTAGAGGGTGTTGAGGTGGCAGCAGGTCAAGTGGTTTTACTTGAAAACTGTCGTTTTAATGCAGGTGAAAAGAAAAATAATCCTGAACTTGCTCAAAAATATGCAGCGCTTTGTGATGTATTTGTGATGGATGCATTTGGTACAGCACACCGTGCAGAAGCTTCAACTGAAGGTGTTGCCCGTTTAGCAAAAGTTGCAGCAGCAGGACCTTTATTGGCTGCTGAATTAGATGCTCTAGGTCGTGCATTGCAAACACCTGAAAAACCAATGGTGGCAATCGTTGCAGGTTCTAAAGTATCCACTAAACTTGATGTGTTAACGTCACTTTCTGATATTTGTGATCAATTGATTGTGGGTGGTGGTATTGCCAATACTTTCCTTGCTGCGGCAGGTTTCAATGTGGGTAAATCATTGTGTGAAAATGATTTGATTGATACGGCAAAAGCGATTGCAGCAAAAGTTTCTGTTCCACTTCCAACTGATGTTGTGGTTGCGGATGCGTCAGAAATTAACTTTGATGATTTCTTAGGTTCATTGGCTGCTGCAAAAGCAGTTGTGAAAAAAGTTGAAGATGTTGCAGATAATGACATGATTTTAGATGTTGGTCCTGAAACAGCAAAAGCATTTGCAGAAATCTTAAAAACATCAAAAACAATCCTTTGGAATGGTCCTGTTGGCGTATTTGAAGTGGATCAATTCGGTGAAGGCACAAAAGCACTTTCATTGGCAATCGCTGAATCTGAAGGCTTCTCAATTGCAGGTGGTGGTGATACTTTAGCTGCGATTGACAAATATGAAGTTGCAGACAAAATTGGTTATATCTCTACAGGTGGTGGTGCATTCCTTGAGTTTGTAGAAGGCAAAACTCTTCCAGCGGTGGCAGTATTACTAGAACGTGCATAATATTCATGTAATATTTTGACCATAAAAGGGTTGGCTTTGGCTCACCCTTTTATTTTGTATTCACTTTTTAGTCATAAAAATGAAATATATCTGAAATAAACTGAGCGCTATTAAATCACCCGATGTGGAAAATACGTGATGAAATTTAAATTAGCACTTGCGACACTTCTAATTGCTCCACTTGCATTGACTGCATGTTCTAAACAAGAAAAAGCACCTGCTGCTGAACAAGGTACAGCGTCTGCTGCTGTCGCAACTGATACAGCATCAGAAACAGTCACAGCAGAACAACAAGCTGCTATTGATGCATTGGATCAACCTGTTTTAGATGAAAAAAATACAGACGTTCCTGCTGAAAAAGCCAATGCACCTGCAGATGCAGCAACACCTGAAGCTGCGGAAGCACCTGCAAAAGCTCAATAATTTAAATCGCTTTGTTGTTATTTGTTAAAAGCCCCTGCATTTGCAGGGCTTTTTTTTGAAATAGTCAATATTGTTGCTGAATTGAAACAAATCACAGGGTAGAATATGCCACATTACCTGGGAGGATATTATGGCTCTTATTTCATTGCGCCAGCTCTTGGATCATGCCGGTGAACACAATTACGGCGTTCCAGCGTTTAACGTAAACAACTTAGAACAAATGCGTGCAATCATGTTAGCCGCAGATGAAACAAATTCACCTGTAATCGTGCAAGCTTCGGCAGGTGCGCGTAAATATGCAGGTGCTCCATTCTTACGTCACCTTATTTTGGCAGCGATTGAAGAATGGCCACATATTCCAGTGGTAATGCATCAAGACCATGGTACAGACCCTGATGTCTGTCAGCGTTCAATCCAATTGGGCTTTTCATCCGTAATGATGGACGGTTCTTTGGGTGCAGATGGTAAAACACCAACAACTTATGAATATAACGTTGATGTGACTCGTCGTACAGTTCAAATGGCACATGCATGTGGTGTTTCTGTTGAGGGTGAAATTGGTTGTTTGGGTAGCCTTGAAACAGGTATGGCGGGTGAAGAAGATGGCGTAGGCGCAGAAGGCGTACTTGACCATTCACAACTTCTCACTTCTGTTGAAGAAGCTCGTAGCTTTGTTGCCGATACGAATGTTGATGCGCTTGCAATTGCTGTAGGTACTTCACACGGTGCGTACAAATTTACACGTCCACCTACAGGCGACATTTTGGCAATTGACCGTATTAAAGAAATTCATGCGGCACTTCCAAATACACACCTTGTGATGCATGGTTCAAGCTCTGTGCCACAAGAATGGTTGGCTGTGATTAACCAATATGGCGGCGACATCAAAGAAACTTATGGTGTTCCTGTTGAACAATTGGTTGAAGCGATCAAACACGGTGTACGTAAAATCAACATCGATACAGACTTACGTTTAGCATCTACAGGCGCAATGCGTCGCATGATGGCTGAACAACCAAGTGAATTTGACCCACGTAAATTCTTTGCAAAAACTGTAGATGCAATGAAACAAATCTGTGTAGACCGTTATACAGCATTTGGCACAGCAGGCAATGCAGACAAAATTCGTCCAATTTCTTTAGAGAAAATGGTTGAACGTTATAAATAATTCATATTGAATGATTTATAAAAAAAGCCCACTAAGTTTTAGTGGGCTTTTTATTGAATTAAACATGGGATGAAAGGATCGTAATGGAGCTTATTTTTTCAGCAGCCTTGTGTAGTGTACTGGTGTCGATCCTGCTTAAAATTGCAAAGAACAAAGGTTATGATGCCTTGCAAATGATCACATGGAATTATGCCATTGCCAGTGTGTTGGGTTATTTATGGTTTAAGCCTGATTTTGCCCATATTTCTATTGCACAAACGCCGTGGTGGTTGATTGTTGTATTGGGAATGGTGTTACCCAGTATTTTTCTATGTCTTGCTAAATCATTACATACTGTTGGTATTCTTAAAACCGAAATTGCACAGCGTTTATCGGTGGTTTTATCTTTATTCGCTGCATATTTTTTCTTTCAAGAACAATTTAACCTGTTAAAAATCATCGGTGTTGTACTTGGGATTGGGGCAGTATTGTGCTTGATTGTTTCAAAATCTACATCAGATGTATCGCCAACCACTAAGCAGGGCATATTTTATCTGCTTAGTGTATGGATGGGCTATGCCTTAGTCGATATCTTACTGAAATATACAAGTAGTTTAGGTTTACAGTTTGCAGTCACTTTAAACTTGATGTTTATCTTTGCATTTGTCTGTTCAGTACTTTATTTGCTGTTTAAAAAAGCACAATGGCAAACAAAAAATATTTTGGCTGGGGCAGTTTTAGGGATCTTGAACTTTGCCAATATTGCACTTTATGTCAAAGCACACATTTTATTGAAAGATTCTCCTGCGGTTGTATTTGCAGGGATGAATATTTTGGTGGTGTTATTTGGTGTGATTGCAGGGTTATTGATTTTTAAAGAAAAATTAAAAGGACTGACAGTATTGGGTTTGATTTTTGGTTTAGTCGGTGTGGTATGTTTGGCTTTAGCGATTTAAAGAATTACATTTAAATCATGTAAATGTTTTGCAATACAGTCATAGAAATATCATTTTATCATCATAAAAATTTAAACTACATAGCGGAAAATAGGCGAGAGCTTTCTTTACAATGGTATGTGTGCCATGAACCAAGATCTATTTTCCACACTTTATGCATCACTTTATCAAAATCAAGTACAGCTCATTCCTTTACGTGAGGAACATGAGCAGGCGTTGATCGAGGTGAGTCAAGATGGTCGGTTATGGGAACTACACTATACTTCGGCACCACATTATTTAGAAATGAAGGCATATATAGAAAAAGCTTTAACTCAAAAAGCTCAAGGCTTGCGTATTCCTTTTGTGGTGATGGATCAGCGTGCAGGTCGAATTGTAGGAACAACCAGTTTTCGAGATTTTGATTGGGCTGTGCGCCGAGTAGAAATCGGTTATACGTGGTATGCACAATCTGTGCAACGTAGCCATATCAATACCAATTGTAAATTTTTACTTTTACAACATGCTTTTGAAGTTCTACAAGCAAATTCGGTGATTTTAAGAACGGACATTCTTAACCTAAAAAGCCAAAAAGCGATTGAACGAATTGGAGCAAAACGTGATGGCGTTTTACGTCAGGATGCTTTAAGAAAAGATGGTTCAATTCGAGATACGGTAATGTTTAGTATCGTGCGTGATGAGTGGGTAGAAGTGAAAAAACATGTGAACCAACTACTTACTAGAAAATAATCACAAAATAAAAAGCTTTGGTTTATTAACAACTGTCTAAATGCAAACGGTGTTTGCCACAGTGAATACATTGAAACAAATAAGCACTGAAATCACTGTCTATAGTTAAATGATGTTGTATCCATTCTAATGGAATATTTGAATTTTCAATATCTTCAAGAACTTCATGCAAAATGGGGTGTAATAACTTACTAGTAGCATAATTGATGAATTGACATGGTTCATCACAGTGTATAAGCCAAACTTGTTGTTGCCAACTGGCATAACTTGGTGTGCGATGACAGATTTGATCTACAAACTCATCTGTAATGGGGTATAAAACATTCACGATTTCATCGTCATCAATAAACTCGGTATTTTCAATGCCCATATCATCATTAAATGACCCTTGATAAAGCTTCGCGGCTGCACCATTTTCAATACACCATGGGCAAATATAATCTGGTGTATCTATGCTATAAAAAGAGCAGTTGTATTTTAACTCTCGTTTTTCATGACAAATTGAGCAAATTCCATCTTCTTTTTCAAAGATATTTAGTATGTAAGCATTGGGATGGTACTTAAAGTGAGGATAATTCATGGTTTAATTCTTTGAATATAAATAGAATAATAGAAGTGTTGTATTAACAATAAAAAGCTTCTCGAAAACTGTCTATTAACTCAGGTGGCACACGGGTCGTTTGCCCATTAGTACGCATAAAAATTTCACCTTTATAATATAATGGTCGATCAGCTTTATGACATTTAAACACTAAAATGGTTTTTCCTTGTATTTGAATATCTTCAAGTGTCGAATAAATATTAGAAATTTTATGACTTTCATGCGCGAGTTTGTCAATCAAACTACGTTTCATCAAGTCTAAAGAATTATTAAAAAAATCCTGCATTTCTTGTTCTATTCCCACGATTTTTAAATCATCAGCAACCCCAATAAAGACATAACCATTTCGTGTATTCATAAATGCAAAACAAGCTTTAACCCAACGATCAGATTTACGATTGGTTAATAGGTCAGTAGTACGTTCTTTAAATTCAACGCATTGATTTTCTCCAAGATGAATTAAGTTGAGATAATAATCAATATGTGATTTTTGTTGATACTGTTTAAGTATATTTTTAATTTTGTCTAAGGATGTATAAGCGACTACGGTTTCAAGATTGTGAATATTATGCCACAGGTCAACCAGTTTGATTTTATGCTCAATACAAACATCTGAATCTGCTAAAAAATCAAAACTTTGATTTAAAACCTTTAAAATTTCACTATAGATCTCATGGCTATGGATCGGAATTGAGATTTTATTCAAGGTTTCTTTTAGTCGTTCAATTTTTCTATGAAACTCAAAAGGCTCTTGATAAAAACTTAAATATTTAAACTCATTTAAAATATGTTCATAGGGGCGGTGGAAAGAAGCAGGAAAAAGTTGTTTAGGTGGAGTGTCGATATATTTTTCTATTTTTTGAAAATAATATTTCAGTGTGGAATATTTTAAAGATTGATAAATATTAATTTCAAATTTTTCTGAAAGCTCTTTGGTGGTATAGGACTGAAAAAATAATAAAGTTTGGATTTCTTTATAGCTAGTGGGGTAGTCGTGCCAATGGGTTTCTAAAAACTCATTAAAGTTTTTAAATTTATTGGTGATATATGTGTTTAAATCCATCACACACCTTTTCCTTGACTGTATGGTGTTTTGTATTTTCAACAAATATGTCAACAGACTATTTATATCACCTTATGTATAAGTGATTTATATTTAGAAATAAAGATGTGGTGTTATTTTGTGCTCTAAAATTGTTAGAAAATATAGCAAATATTTCACTTTGGTGAATTAAGCGATTTATATCAGCTCTGTACAACAAATCCAAATAAGCCACATAGGCTTCCATTTTTAGTCAGTCCAATGATAAGTCTTGGCAGAACACAACCTGTAATGATGGTTCCTTTTGGATAATTATCCGAATTAATTTGTTCTAAAAGTGTTGAGTCGCCAATCCGAACACATGCACAATCGATAAAATCTTTTTGTGATGTAAACCATTGCATCATTTTATGCCAAGTATGGAAATAGTCAGGTGACGATTCTTCACCATCTTGTTCAACTTCTTGCCACCATGTTGTATTTGTCGCTAACGGTTCAGTCGTAATCGTTGCCAATGGAAAAATAGTATTTGCAAAATAATCTAAAATTAGTTCAGGTGTGATATAGCGTGTCGAGGTCGCTTGAGATTGAACAATATAAAAATTTTTAAAATAATCTCCTGAGTTTGAACCCATACCCACTTCAGTATTTTGCATCAAATGAGTGATTTCTAAGCTGAGTTTTTGGCACAACTTAAGTTCGTTATTATTAATAGTGTGATCTAGTGGATTGCTTCGTTTGGAAATTGTTCCATCATTATAAACGATAGTCTGTTGGGAAAGAATATTATTTGGCCATTCATCTTGTGCGGAACCTACATCATAATTTTGCATACATTCTGATAAAATTTGAGTTCTTTCTAAGCTGATTTTTAATTTTTCATTCACTGTTGTTTTCTCACTTATTTTCAAGTTAAATCAATCATACAAACGATAAACTCCAGTAAAACGTTCACACCCTTTTTGCTCTGTTTTAATCGTTAAAATCGCTTTTTGAAAATTCATTTGATATTTACAATCATGTTCATTGTCCACAATCTCATTTTTTTTATCGGGTGTCGTATAAGCAAGTAGGGGAATACTTTGTTTTTCTTTGTGATTATTTGGATTGCGATAAGCCAATCCTTCAATTTTAATACGATCTTTACTGAGTTGATGCACTTGAATATGAACAGGTTGTTTAGATATTTCCCCTTGTTCATATTTGATAAAGTGTTGCGTTAAACTTTGATTCATCGACGTATAAAAATTTAAATCTTCAAGGCGCAAATCGAATTGTTGCTTAAAACAGTCCGTATTTTTACATTGTTGAACCTGCTTAAACCACAATTGGTTGGTATCATCAATTAAACGGATGGGTGCATCTGTGACTAAATATGCGGTCAGATATTTTTCATTCAATTCATCACGCAATGTTTCAAATGTTGAACTACATATTTTTGTGTTTTTGCCTGTTTGTGTTTGATCGCATTGCACAGGAATGGCGTACACGGCAGCGCATATTCCATAAAGAAATAGGCCTGAAATTAAGCTTTTAATAGGATTAAATTCTGTATTCAACAGCATGATCGCTTATACTTTCACAATGTTTGCATCCGTACTATACGAATTCGAAAGTACGAATACAAGATGATTTAACTTAAAAATCTGTATAAAGGAGCTGAAAATGATCATACCAATTCGCATTGGACAAGGAATGGATGTACATGCTTTTGAGGAAGGTGATTTTGTGACTTTAGCAGGGATTCAAATTCCGCATACACAAGGTTTGAAAGCACATTCTGATGGTGATGTGGTGTTACATGCTTTATGTGATGCATTATTGGGTGCTTTAGCACTAGGTGATATTGGTCAACATTTCCCTGATACAGATCCAGAGTTTGAAGGTGCTGATAGCCGTAAGTTGCTTAAACATGTATATCAACTTATTTTAGATCGTGGCTATGTACTCAATAATGCTGATATTACTGTGGCATGCGAGCGTCCAAAATTAGCAAAACATAATTTAGCAATGCGTCAAAGTATTGCAGATGTATTAGATGTTGATGTGACGCAGATCAGTGTTAAAGCCACCACCACTGAACAATTAGGCTTTACAGGGCGTCAGGAAGGAATTTTATCGACTGCGACGGTGTTGATTAGTCATCACAGTAAATAATGTTAAAAATTGCTGAAATAGAGATCGATGCTTTATTTCAGCAAAATACGCAGATTAATGTTGCCAAAAACCTGCAATGATTCGATGCGTGTGTTGATGTTGAAATAAATATAATGCGCCATAAGCAAAAATATATGAACCTTGTAAGGTTGAATCTAAATCATAGTCTTCATCGATTTGCAAATAAAACACATAATCTTGTTGGAGATGCTCAAAATAATAGGCATTATCTTGGATTAATTTTGGCCGTTCTGAATAAGTAATAAAGTTAAATTGAGACTTTTTAACACTTTTCAAAGGGCTCAAATAGCTTTTACGTAGATTGGGAAGGCAGAAAGCAACGGCATTTCCTTCAGGTGAAGCATCATGTTCAAAAACTTCAATAGCAATATCGGGGAAAATTTGCTGATCAATCCGAGTATTAAAATCGTTGTGCACAAAGATACTTAAATATTTTTCAGGATTTCTTTTTTTTGAACGCTTAAATAGAAGCGATAATCTTCAAACGAGGACAATTTGTCTGCCAGAATGGCTGGAGGACAACCACCAATCCAACCGATTGCATCAGTTGGATGGTCATCATGGATTTTGGAGACGAAATTCATTAAGCAAAATGGTCAGCATGCATCAAGGAATGTTGCAAATCCAAAGTGGATTTACGACCTTGTAATTGTAAACTGACAGCATGAATGAGTCCTGTCCACGTTTCATTGGGCTGCCAAATTTCATGCATCAACTCTTGAGCTGTAGGCATGTCCATATCCATAAAATACTGGCGATATAAATACATTAAGCTGCTGACACGCATATTTTTAGCACAGTGTACCCAAACGATTTTTTCTTGTACCAAATGTGCGACCAGATCCAAAACAAATAAGCATTGATCGTCAGCTGGCGTATCCCAAGAGATCGGAATTTGAATATAATTTAACCCAAGTTCAGCACAAATTTTATCTTCATGTTCGAGATGTGGATTTGCATCTGTAAAAGCGAGATTAATGATGGTATCTACACCATATTCTTTAATCTGTTTCAATTGTTCAGTATTAGGTTGTCCTGAAGTGAATAAGTGTTCATGGACAAACTGAAAGTTTGCGATTTGACTGAGTTCTTGTTCAAGTTCGTTCATAGCATTCTGACAGGTAAAATATAATGACATCATAAACAAAAAACGCCATCTATGTAGATGACGTTTTTGGCTAAATTAACGATTTGGCAATATTTCTTTTAAAGCCGCATCCATTTCAAGCAAGGTTTTTTCAGTGGTTTCCCAGTCGATACAACCATCTGTGACAGATTTACCATATTCTAGGTCACATAGGTTTTCTGGAATGTCTTGGCGACCACCTTTAAGGTGGCTTTCAACCATAATGCCGACAATCGACTTATTACCATCAAGAATTTGCTCTGTGATGTTTTTGAGTACCAAGGGTTGTAAGTATGGGTCTTTATTTGAGTTTGCATGACTGGCATCAATCATGATTTTGTTGCTGACTTTGGCTTTAGCTAAAGCATTCTCAGCTTCCGCAACCGAACCTGCATCATAGTTTGGTTTACCATTACCACCACGTAATACCACGTGTGCATATGGGTTACCTTTGGTGCGAATGATAGAGACTTGACCTTGATCATTCAAACCTAAGAAACTATGACCATGTTTTACTGATTGCATTGCATTGGTTGCAACCGTTAAACCACCATCTGTACCATTTTTAAAACCAACAGGTGAAGATAAACCTGAAGACATTTCACGGTGAGTTTGGCTTTCAGTGGTACGTGCACCAATGGCTGACCATGAAATTAAATCTTGGTAATACTGGGGTGAGTTTGGATCAAGTGCTTCAGTGGCACATGGCAAACCTTTTTCATTTAGTTCAACCAAGAGCTTACGACCAAGACGTAGACCTTTTTCGATATTAAAAGAGTCATTCATGTCTGGGTCATTGATCAGACCTTTCCAACCGACAGTCGTACGTGGTTTTTCAAAGTAAACACGCATGATGATATAGAGTGTATCTTTAACTTTTTCGCTCAAGACTTTGAGACGATCAGCATATTCATGTGCTGCTTTTGTATCATGAATTGAACATGGTCCAATCACAACAAAAAGACGTTTATCATTGCCATTTAAAATATTGCGGACAGTGTCACGACCGTGAAGTACAGTTTGATAAGCAGTTTCTGTTAATGGTAATTCTGCTTTTAATTCTGCTGGAGTTACAAGTGGTTGAATGCTTTGTACATTCACATCATCAATATCTGATTGAGTAATAGGATTAGACTGTTGTGTATTCATTGCCGTCACTGGATATTCGATCATACAAAAGTATTTTTAGTGGTTTGAATATAACATGAATTGATTCAGGTTTTGTTTAAATAAATCATTAAAACTTTAGTATCAATTCATAATTATTAGTTATGTATAAATGATTAATATTAAACTTGATGTTGTTGGTCAACCTGAATAATCATCGCCGAATGTGCTTTTTCCACAGGCTTAGATTTAACAGGATTAATGATAAAGTTTACGCCTAAAGCAAATAAAGTAATACCTAAAATTTTGCGGATGAGTTTTTCAGGCATTTTCGAGCTGATTAATGTTCCAACGATAATGGCTGGAATTGAACCGACTAATAACCACCCAAGTAAATGAAAATCAACATTACCCGATGTCATGTGTGCAAAACCTGCTACAGCCGTCAGTAAGACAGCATGAACCACGTCTGAACCAATGATGCGGATCATCGGTAAATGAGGGAACATTAAAATTAAAGCCATGACTCCAAATGCACCTGCACCCACAGAAGATAAAGTCACAAATACGCCTAAGACTACGCCCATGAATACAACAAATGCACGTTTACCTTCGATTGAAAACGTCTGTGTAGTCTCATCGACTCGCTTATTTACACGGAATTTAGCAAAGAATTTTTCAATCTGTGCACGGAACATGATAGACAAACCCGTCAGTGTAAGCATAAAACCTAACACCATAGTGAGTACTGTTTTATAATGGCTTGAACCACTTAAATAATTTTCAAGTACCCAATGGGTAATAAAAGATGCAGGAATACTGCCGAGCGCCAGCCAAAGGACAATAGGCCAAACAATATTGAGTTTTTTAGCATGTACCAATGAACCACAAAATTTGGAAATGGCGGCATAAAGTAAGTCTGTCCCAATTGCAATATGGGGTTCTATTCGAAATAAACTGATCAGAATAGGCGTCATTAATGACCCGCCACCCACACCTGTAATACCTACGCAGAAACCGACCAATACACCGGCTAAAATAAATTCGACTGGACCAACCATGACTTAAAATGCCAAATAGCAAAAAACTCGCATATCTTATGACTATTTCATATAAGTCGTTGTCTTGATTGTTGATTAACTTATTCTAAAAATTGCTAAAGCCTAAAAAAGTTTTATTGAAAAAAAGAGGGAAATGACCTGAATAAAGCCCAGACATGCTAAGATAATTCAGTCACTTTAGAGGATGTTATTTTGCAAAATCGAAAACTTAAAATTGGAATTGTGGTGGGTGAAGTATCGGGGGATACTTTGGGCGCAAAACTCATCCGTAGTTTTCGTGAGCAAGGCATTGATGCAGAGTTTGAGGGCATAGGTGGTCCTCAGATGATTGCAGAAGGCTTTAACAGTTTTTATCCTATGGATATTTTATCTGTGATGGGGATTGTTGAAGTACTCAAAGATATTAAAAAATTGTTTGCGGTACGTGATGGTTTGGTCGAAAAATGGACTGCTAACCCTGTTGATATTTTTATTGGGATCGATGCACCTGATTTTAATTTACGTCTATCTAAAAGTTTAAAGCAAAAAAATCTGCCGATCAAAACCGTACAATATGTCAGTCCTTCTGTATGGGCTTGGCGACAAGGGCGAGTACATGGCATCAAAGCCAGTATTGATTTAGTGTTATGTCTATTTCCATTCGAAAAAACATTTTATAAGAAATTTGATGTACCTGCGGCATTTGTTGGTCATCCTCTTGCAAGTACATTGTCATTACAAAACCCGATCTTAGATGCAAAACAAGAGCTTGATTTAGACTTGAGCCAAAAGCATATTGCTTTATTGCCTGGTAGTCGCCGTGGAGAGATTGAGCGTTTAGGTCCTTTGGTCTTAGATGCTGCACACATCATTTATCAAAAGCATCCTGAATATCAATTTATTATTCCTGCAATTAACGATGCGCGTAAGCAGCAGATTGAAAATTTATTAAAGCATTATCCAAAAGCATTAACAGATCAAATTCATTTACTAGAAAATACTGATAAAGAATCCAAAATTGGTCGTCAGGTGATGAATGCTGCCAATATTGTGGCGCTTGCATCAGGTACAGCAACCCTCGAAGCATTGTTATTACATCGTCCAATGGTGACATTTTATAAGTTGAATTGGCTGACTTATGTGATTGCTAAATTGTTGGTGAAAATTCCATATTATTCATTGCCCAATATTATTGCAGGGAAAAAAGTCATTCAGGAGTTGATTCAGTCTGATGCGACTCCTGAAAATTTAGCTGAAGAAATTGAAAAGTTGATGAATCAGGAAACAGCGCAGATTCAGGCAATGCAGTTGATTACGATGCATAAGCAATTATTATCTGATAATAGTGAAGATTTAGTTGAAGCCGTTTTGAATCTATTGGACTCATGATTCTAGCAATAGAGTAATGCCCCTTAATACCTAATGATAAAGGGGCTTGTTATATATTTTATTAAGAAATCACTCAGCCCTAATTTTCAATTCATAACCTGTATATTTACGAATATTGATCACACCTGTATCCATGATGAGATATTGACCTTTAATGCCTTGAAGTTTGCCGCGAATAATTGGAGTTTTATCCAAATTATGTGACTTAATCTTTTCAGGATAACAATCAACAGGGTAGACGAACTCACGAGGCAGTTCATTTTCCAGTATTTCAACATTTTCATTGAAATCTAAACTCATACTGAACTCATCACGAATTAACTCAATTTGTGGTTCAAATTCAGTCAATAATTCATCACGAATTGAAATCAAATCAATAGGTTCAGCTTCACCTTTAAGTAGTTTACGCCAATCGGTTTTATCGGCAACTTGTGTGCCAAACATGACTTCAAGTTGTCCTGAGAGACGACGTGAACCAACTTTCATAATGGGTAAGGCTTGTGTTGCACCTTGATCTAACCAACGTGTTGGCATTTGACCCAGACGAGTAATCCCTACTTTTAAAGCACTCGAATTTGCTAAATAGACAATATGTGGTTGAAAACAGACTTCTTGTGCAAAGCTTTCTTCACGACAGGTGCCTAAATGATAATGACAGGTTTCAGGTTTCATGATGCACATATCACAAGATGCTTTAGTCTTCATACATTTAAAACAATGTCCTTGCGAATAAGACTTTGGTGTTTTAGCCCCACAAGACACACAATAAATATTCCCTGTGGCTTCGATTTCAATGTCTTGACCCAAACTAAATGGAAGCTCAATTTCTGAACGATCTAAAATAAATTTATATTCAACATTTGCCTTATGAGTTTGTTGATCAGTTACACTAAGGTCTTTTAGACCTGCATGCATTTTATGACAAATGCCTTGTAGTTCCATGTTTAATTACTCACTCAAAAATAGGTGCAGTTATGGCTGAGCAAAATGTCATCTCTTCAATGCTAGACGATTTATCAGAAGAACAGCCGATTTCAACTGCAATGTGTATTGGGCAAAATTTAGCGCAATACAATTCATATCATTCAATTCAATGGCAGCATTTTAACGTATCTGAGTTTTTAAATCTGCCTTTTACGCAGCGATATGATTTGGGTTTTGTCTTATTCGATACGGAAGAAATGTCGAATGTGTCTGAATCAGAGAAATCACAAATTTTAGTCAAATTACGTGATTTGATGGCGAAACGCATTGTGGTGACATGTAAATTACAGGATGAGCGCTTGCTCAGGGCATTGGGGTTTACTCAACTGATTGATAAAACATTACATGAAAATGATTTTGCTTTGTGGCAATTTAATATTTTAACCTATAAACATGTGCCTGATTGGTTTAATTCTAAGTTTTGGGCAAATCCAGAAAATTGGAATAAATTTCGTTGGTAATTATCTCATATTAAATTTTAAATAATTGAATATTGAAGAATTTTTACTGTTATCTGTGGGCTAAAACTGCTAAAAATAACCCATGGCGTTTGAGATTTATATCATTGAGTATTGATATCTTGCAAAAACATAACAAATTGTGTTTTGGTGAATGATTGAAAGCGCAGTATTCTAAAATTGGATACAAATTAAAAACTGACATCAAAAGATTAACGTAGGAAAAAATCATGACAAATTTAAGCAATATTGTGGAAATTTTAGCCAAGCAAGCTTTAGGTGGGCAACAACAATCCCAACAAGGTGGTTTAGGGGGAGGACTAGGGGGTGTCTTAGGTTCGGTACTTGGTGGTTTAGGCGGTCAGCAACAATCACAACAAGGTGGACTCGGTGGCGTGTTGGGTTCGGTACTTGGAGGACTAACAGGTGGTCAGCAACAAGCGCCGCAAACACAACAAAGCGGTTTTAATGCACAATCCCTACTCATTGCTGTTGTGCCTTTGATTTTGGCTTGGATTCAAAAAAATGGTGGTTTGCAAGGCGCGCTTGATCAACTGAAAGGGCAAGGTCTTAGCAGTCAAGTTGATGATTGGGTTTCTACAGGTGAAGGTGCGAATGCCAGTGTGAATGAACAGCAAGTACAAAATTTATTTGATCAAAATGAAGTTGAACAAGTTGCGCAGCAAGCACAAGTACCAACACAAGATGTATATAGTGCAATTTCTTCTGTATTGCCTGAAATTATTGACTCACTCACACCACAAGCGGGTCAAACCAATCAAGATGAAGCGAATAACGATATTCAAAATGTCATGAAATTAGTTTCAGGATTTTTAAAGTAATTTAAAAGTTTCTATAGAATATATGCAATATCAATGACAGCCAAAATATGCTGTCATTTTTTATTTTCACTGCTCAAAAATGTGCAATGTAAGTATGCAGAGTTGTTCGATCCATGCAATTTTTTCAGTAAAAATCATCATTTAAAATAAAGTTGTTGCTTATAACAATTTTCGACTTAGCTCAATATCATTAACCAATTTTCACTTTTCTGTCATTGTCGATGTATTTAGAAAAGATAATACAGATAATAAAATGTTTTTAATTGTTATTTATTCATTGGTTTAAATTCAAATTATGATAATACAGAAGCTGTGAGATGCTTGGTTTTTATGCATTTTTCAGATCATTCAGATGATCATAAAGAAGTCAGTCTGAACTTCATGATACATCCAAAATTGACAAGATTTTAAAATTAAAAATAGAGAAGGTCAGACTTCTCATAGCGCACAATATGATCAGAAATATAGAGATTGATCTCTATCAAGAAATAAGGAAATCCTATGAGTGATACACATGTTTATCAACCTTACGAAAAGCGTAATCGGATTATGTCAATTGTGGGTGCAGCATCGGGTAATCTAGTTGAATGGTTTGATTTCTATATCTATGCAGCTTTTGCAATCTATTTTACCCACGCTTTAACTGCACCCGATATGGATGAATCGACTAAAGCAATTTATGTATGGGGTGTCTTTGCAGCAAGTTTCTTTATGCGTCCCATTGGTAGTTGGTTGTTTGGACGAATTGGCGACAAATATGGTCGTAAGCGCTCAATGATCATTTCAATTACCTTGATGGCAATCAGTTCATTTTTATTTGCCTGTTTACCGACTTATGAACAAGTTGGCATGGCAGCCCCGTTTTGTTTGCTTGCTGTCCGTTTACTGCAAGGGTTGTCTGTAGGCGGTGAATACGGCACTGTAGCAACTTATATGAGTGAAGTTGCACTCAAAGGTCAACGTGGTTTTTATTCTTCGTTTCAATATGTCACGTTGGCAGGTGGTCAGCTATTAGCCAGTTTACTTGGCGTCATTATGTTGGCGTTGATGAGTAAAGAAGAACTCATGAATGGTGGGTGGCGTATTCCATTTATCATTGGGGGTGTGGTGGCGATTTTATCGTTTTTTGCACGTCGTCATTTAAAAGAAACTTTATCGGAAAATGACAGTCAAAAAGAGGGTTCAGGCAGTTTAACCGAGTTATTACGCAATAACTGGCATACCTTTTTATTGGTGGTGGGTTATACATCGGCAGGGTCTTTGTGTTTCTATGTCATCACGGTGTATTCAAAAACTTATATTACCAGTTTAGGTTTTGAAGATCGTACAGTGGGTTATATGATGACGATAGCACTTTTTGTCTTTATGTGTGCACAGCCTTTATTTGGAATGTTGGCAGATCGCATCGGTCGCCGAGCATCGATGATGTTATTTAGTATTAGCTGTGCCATTTTTATCTATCCTGTCATGGTCATTCTGATGCCAAGTTTTAGTGGTTCGCCTGTCATCGTGACTTTATTACTCATTTTACTGATGTTAATGCTGAGTTTTTACACTTCAATCAGTGGCTTAGTGAAAGCAGAAATGTTTCCTCCACATATCCGTGCTTTAGGGGTTGGTTTTGCCTACGCGGTTGGGAATGCAATTTTTGGTGGTTCTGCGCCTGCTGTTGCATTGAAATTTAAAGAATTAGGACATGAAAATACATTTTTTGTCTATGTGGTGATTATGCTCATCATCTGTTTATTTTGTAGTATACAATTACCCAAACAGCCGAAATATTTACATCATGATGTATAAGTATTTTCTTGCTAATAAGCAAAGACTGAACTGAATGTTCGGTCTTTTTTATTTTTGGATCCGTTATTATATGATCATCCTCAAGATAACAATGAAGTGGAGAATATGAAAAAAATTGTCATTTTTTCGGGTGCAGGAATGAGTGCAGAAAGTGGTATCAGCACTTTTAGAAACAGCAATGGCTTATGGGAAAATTATGATGTCCGTCAAGTCGCTACGCCTGAAGCATGGCAAGCGAATCCGGCTTTAGTACAAGATTTTTATAATCAAAGACGTCAAAATATTTTAAATGCCGAGCCAAATGCAGCCCATCATCTGATTGCTGATTTGGAAATGGACTTTGATGTGCAGGTCATTACCCAAAATATTGACGATTTACATGAACGTGCAGGTAGTAGTGAAGTATTGCATTTACATGGCAATATTCGTTTGGCAAAAAGCTCAAAACCGAATGCACAGTATGCAACGGAATTTTTTCCGATAGAGGGATGGGCGCTTGACTTAGAAAAAGACAAATGTCCTGAAGGTTATCCATTACGTCCGCATGTGGTTTGGTTTGGTGAAGCTGTACCTGCTTATGATCAAGCGATTCAGTTATTACAAGATGCTGATATTTTTATTGTAATTGGCTCAACGTTGAGTGTTTACCCTGTGGCAGGTTTGATTCACGAAATTCCGACCCATTGTCAAGCCTATTATATTGATCCAGAAGCGAGTTACGAACGTGTACCAAAGCAATATCAATGTTTAAAAATGAATGCAACAGAAGGTATGCAACAGTTAGTTGCACAATTACGTGCCTAATTTACATTACGGTGCTTTATCAAAACGATTTATTCAAGTGTTTTGAGCATCCAAATTTCACAGGCATGGCTATGTCCTGTGTTGCCTTTCGGTGCTGTTAAGTGTTCAAAGCCTAATTTCTCATACAATATAACCGCTTGTTGTAACTGTTGCGTGGTTTCTAAATAACAGGCTTTAAAACCTTGTTGTTGGGTAAAATCGAAAGCTAAGGCTAAAATTTGTCGAGCAAAACCTAAACCACGAACTTCGGGTCGAAAATACATTTTTTGAATTTCTAAAATTGTGTTGTCACCTTGCAGTGGCGATACGCCGCCACCGCCAAAAATTTCGCCATGTTCATTTTCAATGACCCAATATTGACTATTGGGTTGTGCATAAACCTTGTAAAGTTCATCTAAAATGGGATCTGCAACAGCAAAACCTGATTCGGCTGCTAAACCAAATTCTTTGGAAACGTCACGTATAATGTGAGCAAGTTGGGCATTGTCTTGGGGTTGAATTGGGCGCAGTGTATACATAACTTTATTAATGTAGAATCTAACAATAAGATTTTTATAACAAATAAATATCAGTTTGGGTGGTTTTTAAGATGTAAGTGATCAAATATTGAGTAAAACCAAGTCATAAAAAAACCTCCTTTTGACAAAGGAGGCATGGAAAAGGATCATGATCCTTGAACTTTATTTTAATTCACTTGAAGACTTACCGAGTTCACGACGTGCAATAATCAATTGTTGGATTTGCTGTGTACCCTCAAAAATATCTAGGATTTTAGAGTCACGTGCCCATTTTTCTAGCAACTCATCTTCGTTATAACCAACACTTGCTGCAAGTTCAACACATTTTAGCGTGATTTCGTTACCTACACGACCTGCTTTGGCTTTTGCAATAGAGGCTTCACGAGAGTTTGGCTTTTTATTGTCCGCCATCCATGCTGCTTTGAGCATCAATAAGCGTGCAGCTTCCCATTCTGCTTCCATCCGATAAATTTGTGCTGCAATATTAGAAGTTTGTAAATAGGGGGTGGCATAGTTGGCATCGAGTTGATCTTTAAAAATTTCTTTGATGCGTTCTAAGGACGCTTTGGCACAACCGACAGCCATAGCAGCAACCAATGGGCGCGTATTATCAAAAGTTTCCATCACGCCTGCAAAACCTTTGGCAACATCAATTTCAGCATTACCCAATAAGTTTGTAGCAGGAACACGACAATCAATAAAACTGATCGCAGCGGTGTCTGAGGCTTTGATACCCAATTTATGCTCAAGGCGCTCGACTTTCATGCCAGGTGTACCTTTAGGCACAACAAAAGATTTAATCGCAGCACGACCGAGCTTTTTGTCTAAAGTTGCCCAAACTACAACGGAATCAGCACGTTCACCCGAAGTGACAAAGATTTTCTCACCATTTAAGATATAATCATCGCCATCTTTGGTTGCTGTGGTGCGGATTGCAGCAGAGTCAGAACCACAGCCTGGTTCTGTAATCGCCATTGCTGCCCAAGTCCCCTTAAAGCGTTCAAGCTGCTCATCATTGGCAACTGCTGCAATGGCAGAGTTACCTAAACCTTGACGTGGCATAGACAATAATAAACCTGTATCGCCATAGCACATTTCAATAATGCCTAGTGCAGTGGACATATTGGTCCCATTTTTATTACTGTTGTCTTGGTCACCGCGTTTGTTGATGGCTGCACCTGCATTTAACCCATCACCGCCATCGTTCATGCCATCAAGCAATGATGCAAGCATGTCGAGTTCTTTCGGATAGGCATGTTCAGCTTTGTCGTATTTACGTGAAATAGGGCGTAATACATTTAATGCAGTTTCATGTGCTTGATCAATCAACATTTTAAATTTTTTAGGATTTTGTAAATTCATGATAATTTTCCTGAGTTATTGTTGATTAAGCATGTAAGCCAGAATGTAAAATTGCGGTAGCACGTAAGTCGCGATACCAACGTTCAACAGGGTGCTCTTTGGTAAAACCATGCCCACCTAAGATTTGTACGCCATTGGTGCCAATTTGCATGGACTTTTCAGCACATAAAAGACGTGCTAAATACGCTTCACGGTGAAAGGGTTTGCCAGCTTCAGCAAGGCTCGCAGCATTGAGAACCAACATACGCATTGCATCAATTTCAATCGCCATATCTGCGATCATAAATGCCACACTTTGACGGTGTGAAATGGGTTCACCAAAGGCAGTGCGTTCATTGGCATATTGGATGCAATAAGTTTTGACAGCTTCACAGGTGCCTACAGCCATTGCACACCACATCAGATTCCCTAAATCTAAAAATGCAGCGTAGTTAAAATCGTCATCGCCTAAGCGTAAAGCAGGGCTTTGATTAAATTTTAAAGTGACTGTTTCAGTGCCTTTTAGCCCCATAGCAGGACTTTTTTGATAACTGATGGACGTATCACGTTTGACGACAAAGACATCAGGCTTGCCATTAAGTTCTGCACTAACAATGAAAATTTCAGCAGATTCACCGAGTAAAACTAAAGTTTTTTCACCTGTAATGGTGAAATGTCCATTGCTCGACGTGGCTTTGGTTTTTAAACGGTAGGGATCAAAAGCAGGCGTCGCTTCTTGTACTGCAAATGTTGCGCGGAGTGCAGGATCTTCTGCAAAAGCAGGTAAATAAGTGGACTGAACTTGCGCAGAGCCCCAAAGGGTGATGGCATTGATTGTACTGAAAGTAGAAAGTAAGCCCGCAGCTAGTGAAAAATCACCTTTGGCTAAGTTTTCTGCAATTAACACATTACTTAAAATATTCTGTTCTGTCGCGACACCACCTAAAGCTTCAGGTAGAGCATAATAATTGATTCCTAGATCAAGACTATGTTGCCATAATTCCTCAGGAAATTTTTCATCGTGATCGGCTTGATGTGCAAGCGGGTAAAGGACTTCAGCAGCAAATTGTGACATGGCGTCAACAGTCATTTGCTGTTCTTCGGTCAGATTTAAGTCAAATAAATTTTTTGATTGAGCTGGTAAACGTTGTTTGCTTGCATCTTGATTGGACTTGAATTTTTTTTGTGAGGCAGAGAGCGTTTTAAAGCCAACTTTAGATCCCTGATAAAGTGATTTTTCAATAAATTTGCGAAGTTTTAATTGGTCTAATAATTCGCTTCCCGCAATTTTTGTAATGAGATTTAAACCTAAACCTTGAGCTTTATTTACCATATTGGTCATTTGAATACCTAGTTTTTAGTGGTGGTATGCAAACTATCCTGACATGTGGTTTTATAAAAAACTATGTCAAAGTTGACGAAGTGGTATTAAGTGGATAAATGGAAAATAGAGCAGATGTATTTTGTTTAAGTTATTGTAAAATATTATTAATTTAAAATTTTAAAAATCCAACAAAAGTTGGCTATTGACTAAAATGACAGATTTAAAATTCTATCATTTTAGTCAAGCTCGTATTTTAGATAAAAGGTGTGATCATCTTGCGTACATTGGTTTTGGCATCAATGACGGTCATAAAGGTATAAGCACCAATAAATTTACGGCTAATAAACATAAACTCTTTAGGCGGAACACTAAAATAACGAGATGCCATAGATTTAGATGCTTGTTGCATCACACGACTATGTAGTTGGCTTTTCTTCCAGTCATAGCGATTATGTTCATCCATGACACCTTTCGGTAAATCATGATTATTGATGGGTGAGCTAAATGCTTCAGTTGCCAATAAAAATACTTTCGCCATATCGGGTTTAATACCTGCAGGCATAGCATCAAAAAATTCATAACCAGTCATGGCATTGACCATGGCATTGCTGTCATGGTTATAACCTGCTTTAATGAGGTTACGCGCAACTTTTAGCAGTTGGGCATCAAACTGACGGATTGCACCGAAGTCCAATAAAATAATCTTGTCTTTGATGTCTTCGCCATTACCCAAGCGGACTAAATAGTTACCAAAATTTGGGTCGGTTTGCATTTCGCCCCATTCAAAAATTTCACGGACGGCGATTTCTAAAGAAGCTTCTCCAAGTGCGTTACGGCGTTCTTGCGGTAAAGACAGCATCACAGGGCTGTTAATCGGCACGCCACGCTCGAAGGTCATACAGAGCACACGGTCTGTACAGTATTGATCAATAATTTGTGGCACAGCATAGCGCACGTCATTTTTGAGGCGATCAGCAAAACGGCGTGTAGTCGCAGCTTCAACATCATAATCGACTTCACGATGCATCATTTCACGCACTTCATCAAACCATTGATCAAACTCACGAGTTTGTGGCACCATGCGTGTCAGTTTGAGCATATTTTTAAATAAACTCATATCTGAATCAATGGCTTCCGCTACACCAGGATATTGTATTTTTAATACTAACTCTAAACCGTCAGATTTTCGAGTTGCACGATGTACTTGTGCTAAAGATGCTGTTCCAATCGGTTCATGGTCAATGGTTAAATCATCAATTTTAGACCCCAACTGGCTGACCAGTTGTTCCTTGATAGCAGGCCAAGCGAGTGCAACAGTTTGATTATTTAATGTATTTAATGCTTGTGTAATTTCTTCTGGTAAAAAATGCTCGCCATATAACGCCATCATTTGACCGATTTTGACGATAGAACCTTTGAGCTTGCCAATTTCAGCGACAAGATAGTCGGCTTGTTCTTTCATGGCTTTTTTACGTTTTTTTTCTTTTTCTTCTTCACTTGAAAAGAGTGAACTTGCGCTTGAAGCAGCCCAACGAGATCCTGCTAACAAAGACGCTTTCGCAATAGATAAGCGTCTGTCCAAAGAGGATGTTTTTAACTGTTTAAGCTTATCATTCTGATCTGACATGAAGATTAAATCCTTTAAGTAGGCGATTGAGCATACAATAGTGTGTAGCATTTTACATGCTATCCACATATTAAAATAGTTTTACCTGACCAATATCGTATCTTTTCGATGCAAAAAATGACTTTGTATCTTGCTCAAAATAAACAGGATAAAAGCATCGCTAGGACATACGATATTGAATTTTCAATGTCTCATGCTGCATTAAACTGTTTTTATTTTCCTGAATATATTGTGAAATCATATTTTTAATGTCACCGTTGGTAAAGCCAAGCGCATAACCTTTGACAATAATAATACTCGGCAGACTAAAGAAAAAATATTTAACATCTTCAAGGGTTGGGGCTTGAAATACACCATGTTCGATCAGCATTTGCTGTAAAAATTGCTTTTCGATTTTTACTGTATCTGTTTCGGAATCCTCCCAATAACGGACACGCATTGCCATCAAATTGTTGTGCTTATAGCTCATTGAAATTTGCCCATAATCGATTACGTTTTATAAATGGAGTAAGGAGGACATAAAATCAAGGCAAATTTCATCTTTATTGTCATATAAATGCAAATAAAACCTGTTAAAACTAAAAGAAATGGAGAGATTTAAGTGCTATGAGTGAAATTAATTTGAAAATGATCAATGAAAAAATTGATGAATTTAAAAAAAACAATAAAACCCCAGAAAAATTAGAAATCGGCTATAAAACCTATGCGCGTTTGATTGGACAAGATAAATTTTTTGACCATGTCACTCAGTCACAAGATAGTTTGACTCGTTATTATAAAGGTATAAAAATTAAGTTGGTGGCAGAAAAGCATTTTTTTACCGTCAAATAACGACTTTAAAATAAAAACAACAGGATGAATATCTCCAAAGTGTAAGGTCTATATTTTACATTGCAATTTTTTCTCAGTCTTTTATTATTTTAGACCGTATTCATCGTTGAAATAATAATGATTTATTTGCGTACTTTTGGGGAAAAATATGAAATTAGCAGATTGGGGTTGCTGTTTGTTGGGTTTGGTGAGTACAAGTACTTTTGCGATGGGATATTCATCTGATTATATTTCATGTATGAACAGTGCACAGTCATCAACTGAGCAAGCAGCACTGTGTATGAAAGCTGAACTTAAACAACAAACCAAACGTTATGAATATTTTGCAGATATTCATGTGAAAGCTCTGGTCAAAGAAAAGCGTAAAGCTCAAGAAAAAATCAATGAAAAGTGGCTGACTTTACGTGATGAGCATTGTCTGATTAAAAATGTAAAATTATCAGTAGGACATGCCAGTAAATATTATTCTTGTGCTTTGAAAAAGACACAGGCACAAGCCGATTTATTGGAAAAACAGGCGTATAAATATCGTTGATTTTAGCTTGAAACTATTTAAAGCATTATAAATGTAAACAAAACAAGGTATCATTAGAGCGTTTTTATATACTGACCTTGGAGAGACCTTAAGTGGATCGACCGACTATTAGCGCTGAACATTTACAAGAAGCTGCTGACCACCTCGTAACCATTCGTGATTTTATTCGTTTTGGGGTGACAGCATTACGTCAATACGATGCACATTTAGGTCAGGGTACAGAAGATTATTTTGCAGAAAGTTCAGCATTGGTGTTACAAACCATGTCTTTGGACTGGAATGCAGACAATGAAATTTTAGATGCAAAATTATTACCGAGTGAAAAAGCGGAGTTTTTAAGTTTATTAGAACGCCGTATCAATGAAAAAGTACCGACATCTTATTTATTAAATTTATCTTATTTCTGCGGTAAACCATATTATGTTGATGAGCGTGTTCTGATTCCACGTTCACCGATTGCTGAGTTGATTGAAAATCGTTTTGCACCCTATTGTTTAGATGAAAATGGTCAAGCGCGTGAAGGTGTGAATAACCTTCCTGAAAACTCGAACCCTAAAACACCACAACGTATTTTAGATATGTGTACAGGTTCAGGTTGTATTGCTATTGCCTTAGCGTATGCGTATCCAGAAGCGGAAGTGGATGCAACGGATATTTCTAAAGAAGCGCTCGAAGTTGCTTCGATCAATGCAGAACATCATGATAAACAGTATCAAGTTGCTTTGCTTGAATCTGATTTATTTGAAAAAATTCCTGCTGAAAATCAATACGATTTGATTGTTTCGAATCCTCCGTATGTCGATGCAGAAGACATGGCAGATTTACCTGAAGAATTCCACCATGAGCCTGAACTTGCACTTGCAGCAGGGCAAGATGGTTTAGATTTAGTACGTAAAATGTTGGCGCAAGCTGCAGATTATTTAACGGAAAATGGCTTAATTGTCATTGAAGTGGGTAATTCTGAATGGGCGATGAAACAAAACTTCAATACCATTGATTTTTATTGGTTACAGTTCCAAAGAGGCGGTACAGGTATTTTTGCATTGACTGCTGAACAATGTCGTACTTTCCGTGATTTATTTATTCAGTCTATTCAAGCATAAGGAGTCATGCGCGTGGCAGGTAATAGTATAGGACAACTTTTCCGTGTAACGACTTGTGGTGAATCTCACGGTGTGGGCTTGATGGCAATTGTAGACGGTGTGCCACCGGGCTTGGAACTTTGTGCAGAAGACTTACAAAAAGATTTAGATCGTCGTAAACCAGGAACATCTAAGTTTGCGACTCAACGTAAAGAACCTGACGAAGTTGAAATCATTTCAGGGGTATTTGAAGGTAAAACGACAGGTACACCGATTGGCTTATTGATCCGCAATACAGACCAAAAATCGAAAGACTACGGTAATATCGCTCAGACTTTCCGTCCGGGACATGCAGATTATACTTATACGCAAAAGTATGGTTTCCGTGATTATCGTGGTGGTGGACGTTCGAGCGCACGTGAAACGGCAATGCGTGTTGCTGCGGGTGCGATCGCTAAGAAGTTTCTTGCTGAAAAGTTTGGGATCGTTGTGCGTGGTCATGTCACTCAGATTGGTACAGAAGTTGCTGAAAAACTGGATTGGAACGAAGTACCTAATAATCCATTTTTCTGTGGTGATGTAGATGCTTTGCCACGCTTTGAAGCTTTAGTGACGTCTTTGCGTGAACAAGGCACAAGCTGTGGAGCTAAACTTGAAATCTTGGCTGAAAATGTTCCTGTGGGTTGGGGTGAGCCTGTATTTGATCGTTTAGATGCAGATATTGCACATGCCATGATGGGAATCAACGCAGTTAAAGGCGTTGAAATTGGTGATGGTTTTGCGGTTGCAGGGCAGTTTGGTCATGAAACTCGTGATGAATTAACCACAGATGGTTTCCTTGCCAATCATGCAGGTGGGATTTTAGGTGGAATTTCTTCGGGTCAAACGATTCGTGTCGCAATTGCATTAAAACCAACCGCAAGTATTACGACGCCGGGTAAAACCATCAATATGGATCGTGAAGATACGGATGTATTGACCAAAGGTCGTCATGACCCTTGTGTGGGTGTACGTGCAACACCAATTGCTGAAGCAATGTTAGCGATTGTGTTAATGGATCATTTTATGCGTCATCGTGCACAAAATGCCGATGTCGTTGCGCCATTTGCACCGATTGAGCCGAAGTGATTTTGAGATATTGATTGACATAAAAAACCAGACAGAGCGTCTGGTTTTTTTATGGCTTCATTATTAAATTATTGAGCTGCTTCGCCTGTATAACCTTTTAAGAAAGTTAAATAAGCCGAAGATTTTTGACCATCCGCTTTTAAAATTGGACGATCAATTTCACCTTGATCTGTGACCAATTTTAGAGAAATTTCTTTACCATTACGGAAAGAGTTCAAGAAGCTAACAGGGACGATAATTGAATTTGATGAAACCTGTTCGGTATATTGTGTTGGATTAACCGTTGAATATTCATAAGGTTGACCATCAACTAAAAATACAAATTGCTTAATATCATATTTTGTCGGTTGATTGATCTCAGCTGTGATTTTAAAGCCATCACGTTTTTCATCAATCCAACGCATTGCGAGTTCAGGACAAACTTCTGCAGCTTCACAAATTAATGGTCCCTTTGTTACAACACGTTCAGGATACGAACCTGCACAACCTGTGAATAATGCAACTGTAGCAACCAAAGCCAATTGAAGTTTCATAAAATTACCCATCGTTATGTGATTGTTATTTCTCTGTGGAGAATATGTTAAATTTAACGTTTTAATTGCTAAAAGTGAACAATTGTTAGCAAGTTTACCGTTTTTAATTGTATTTCAACTAAAATTTATAAAAGTTGTAGCATCTCCTGACTGACTAATTCAGTGAGTTGCTGTAATTTTTCTTCAGCAGACCCTTGTATAAGGTATTGAAAACGATAAATTTGATTTAAATAGTAAATGGCAATATAAAATGTACCTACAGGTTTATAGGCAGACTCACTACCCCCATGTTTCAATAATCCGGTACAGCTCACCACAAGGTCGGCTTGATCAAAAAGTGTCTTTCCTTTGATTGCCATTTCGACAGTGACTTCGGCAGATTCAGCGGTGTGTTGTTCAATTAATTGAGGATCAATACCTAAAATTTTGATTTTAATCGATGGGTCATAGCTGACTAAGCCCCCAAGTAAAATATCTGCACCACTATTTTTATAAATCGAAAACTGAGCACTCAAATGCCCTGAACTGGCACTTTCAATAAATGCTATTTTTAGATTTTTACGTTCGAGTAAATCACAACATGGTTTTAAATACATAAAGTTTGCCTAATGGTATAAAAGTCAGCGCATCACATTCATATTTGTTCCCATTTCATTATGATCTTAGCGAAAATGTAGACAAGATGTAAGAGAAAAAATGAAATGATTTATAAGCTTAATACAATATTTTTGCTTTTAAAATTTTTGAGTGAACATCGAATCCTATGCTACAGGCAATAGGAAGTAACCAATAATTTTACGATAAGATCGATTTAAAGCGCTTAAATTTGCTTAAACATATCGTTCGAGGAAATAGTAAACGATCTTAAACAGAAATTACTTTATTGTTAGTCAAAAGCTGCTATAACTAAAAATAAAGGGTATGAAAATTAGGGAGCAACTGATGAAGACCACTGTAAAATATGTTGTTTTGAAAAGCAAAGATTATCAGCTAGGTACGCCATTATTTGAAGAAAATTTAGAGGCAGGCAGCCAATATTTTGATCAGATTCCAAATGTAATTCAATATCAAAATCATGACTTTAAAGTTAAATCGAAAGAGTTAACCCGTAAGCAAATTTTTGATGATTTTGAAGAGTCACAAACAATCTTGGTCAAGGTTATTGCGATCAATTAAGCACTGCATCTATTGACTATTTAGATTTAAGATTGACATATAAAGAAAGCCTACATATATGTAGGCTTTCTTTCTAAAGCATAGCGTTTATTCTTTCACGATGAGCACAGGAAGCGTGGTTTGATTTAAAACATCTTGAGCAAAACTACCTAAGAAAAATTTCTTGAAGCCTTTACGCCCATGTGAACCCATGACGATCAAATCAATATTTTTCTTTTCAGCCGTATCAATAATGGTTTCAGCAGTTACATAACCATGAACAACTTCAGTAGTGAGTGCAACACCTTCAGCAGCAGCGAATTGCTGGACTTGATCTAGTGCTTTCAACGCATTTTTATTGGCTTCTTCTAAATACTCTTTCATCATAGAGGCATTATAATAAAAGTCCGCACCTGAAAAAGGATCTTCTGCAACTAAGCAAATTGCTGTGAGTTGACTGTTAAATGCTTTTGCAAGAGAAATTGCTTGTTGTGCAGCAGCAAAAGAAATTTGAGAACCATCTACGGGAACTAAAATATGTTGATAAGTCATTTGATTTTCTCCGTGGTCATTATTTCTATATTCAAAATTAAAAATTGCAATATAGAGCATAAGTAACACATAAATTTATGAGCGCCAATCTTAGATTTACATTTTTAAAAAATAATCTACTTTTAATGTGAATCAGGTTTTAATTTTGCAAATAAAAGAGAATTGACTATTATTGCTTTACGATCAATACAGGTACGAAACTCTCACCTAGGACTTCTTGTGCCACGCTACCTAGAACAAACTTTTTTAAACCTTTACGACCATGTGAGCCCATCACAATAAGATCTGCGCCAATTTCATTTAAGACATTTAAAATGCCTGTGGCTGGTGAAACTTCGCGTACAATTTTAACGTTCACTTGGCTGACGCCGTGATGATTTAAATTGGTTTTAATTTCGTCCAATCGAGCTTGGGCATTTTTTTCAGCAGCTAAAACATATTCAGTAATAGATGGTGCAACTTGGTAGAAATCAACCCCAAACATTGGATCAACAGCCAATACACTCACTACTGTTATTTTAGCGTTGTTTTTTAAGGCAATTTCTTCAGCATGTTGTAATGCCGCATAAGAAATCGGGGATTCATCGACAGGGACAAGAATATGTTCATACGGCATAATGATTGACCTCTTAAAATATTCAAAAATATAATCATCATTAAATTTAATAAAAATTATTTACAGAACAAAGTTTATGTTCTTTATTTAGTTATAGCCTAAAAATGCAATAGATACACTATTATTTTGCGTCAAAACGATAATAAATTTAAAAATAGATTCTCTTGGGTAAATATTTGGTTTATATTGTTTTTATTTAAAACAACACTCTTGAATTTTGAGAAATAACCCGCATTTATGTAGAGAAAATGTGAGCGTTTTTCTCAGATAAAAATATTGATCATTTTGATTGTTAATTTGAATATAACAATATAGGGAAGTGTATTTATGTTTATTTGTTTGAAAAATAAAACTCGTTTTATCATTCTGATTTTGGCTACGGTTACGTCTACATATACGATCGCGCAAAGTACTTCGACCAATACACAAGAGCAAGATTTTAGTTACTCTAATCATGCCGATGAGCATTGTTATGTGCTAGGTAATAATGCACATAAAATCATGAGTCGTAGGCAGGATGGAGAGTCAGCAACAAACTTAGTCAATCAAATTCAAAAGCTGGATGTTAAATACAATAAAAATGAATTATTTGAGCTTGTAGACAAAGCTTATCGAATACCAATGAGCCAGCACATCATGCAGCAGATGGTTATGGTGAGTAACTTTATGTCAGATATAGAGCAAAAATGCATGCAAGATGAGTATGCAGCGAGATAATTTTTTAGATGGGTGATTGGATCTTTTAAGCAGTATGAATTTTAAATCATGCTTTGTTCGAGTCTAGAAAAAGGCTTAATGCTGTGCATTAAGCCTTTTAAATCTATGCCATTAAAAGTATTGCATATTGCTTGTTAAAATCTACGATTAAAAAGTCGGTGCAACATAAGTAAGAGTGCGACCTAATGCCCACAGTAAGAATAAAACCAATGGGATATGAAAAATCAGTTGAGTTACAGTAAAGCCAATCACATCTTTAGCTTTGAGTTTTAAAATCCCAAGCATAGGTAACATAAAGAATGGATTGATTAAATTGGGCAATGCTTCGGCTGCATTATAAATCTGTACTGACCAACCTAAATGGTACTTTAAATCATGTGCAGCTTGCATCACATAAGGTGCCTCGATGATCCACTTACCACCACCTGATGGAATAAAAAAGCCCAAAATAGCCGAGTAAACTCCCATGACAATGGCAAAAGTTTCTTGAGATGAAATCGAGACAAAAAATTCAGCAATATAATGTGAGAGTGATAAGTCTTGCGCATTCATGGCATGGGTCATGATAAAAGCAATACTGCCATAAAGTGGAAATTGGATCAGTACACCAGAAATTGCAGGGACTGCTTTAGACACAGCATTTAAAAAGTTACGTGGTGTGCCATGTAGTGCAATGCCTAACATTAAGAAGATAAAGTTATAGGTATTTAGACTGGAAATGGCGAGAATGGGATTGCTTTTAGAAAACTCATTCACCATCCAAATTGCGCCTAAGATCACGATCAGAATACTGAGAATAGGAGAGTTTTCTAACCAATCTCCCGGACGTTTATGGATTGCAGCAGTATCCTGTATTTCAGTATCTTCTTGATCAAGTTTGACATTAAACTGATCTATGGTTTTTACATGTTGCCCTTTAGGTGCAGAAAAATACGCGATTGCAATTGAAGCGATAATCAGCACTGCCGTCATAATGAGTGATTGTGGTAAAAAAATCGTTTCAGTAAAAGGAATGACGCCTGTGAGTTGATAGATGGATTCAGGTAAACTGGCTTTGTTGGCTTGTAGTTGAGCAGCAGATGAACTGATTCCCAATGCCCATGTTGCCCCCATACCGATAATTGCAGCGGCTGCGGCAGCACGGTAGTCCAAATTTAATTCTTTACGTTGCGCAAGCGCAATGACCAATAGCGCTGTGAGCACAGTACTCATTGCCCAGTTAATTAATGAAACCAATAAGCTAATGCTTGCCACAAGCACAATACCACCTGTGCCTGAACTTGGGATGAGTGCGAGCTTGTTAATGATAAATTTGATCGGTTTAGACACAGATACAACATAACCCACCACGATCAACATACACATTTGTAAGGTAAATGGAATCAAACTCCAAAAACCATCACCAAATGAAAGAGCAACTTGTGTTGCAGGTGCGCCGATAGCCATTGAGGCAATAGCCACGATAATCACCCCTAAAAGGGCAAAAATATAGGAGTCAGGAAACCATTTTTCAGACCAATCACTGACTTTAATTGCAAACCTTTGCAAAATATTTTGAGAATTACTCATGTGTATCATCCTTGAATTTTGTTTTACATATGCATGCCTGATGTACAATTAGTGGTATTGATTTAATAGATAAATATTTTTTATGTGAAAAATATTATAATAGGTAAAAATATAAGACATTGAAAGTCTTATATTTTTACAGGTGTTGATAGGCTTTTAGTTCCCCCATGTCTCATGGGCATTTCAGCGATCATACAGTAGTTATAAGATGCTCACACCTGTGACTTTTTGTACGTCATCCAATGTGACACCCTCGGCAAGTTCAACCAATTTAATCCCTTGTTCGGTGACATCAAAAACACCTAAATCAGAAATAATACGGTCAACCACGCCTTTTCCTGTTAATGGGAGCTCGCAGTTTTTTACGATTTTAGGTGAACCATCTTTGGCACAGTGCTCCATTAACACTACGACTTTTTGTACACCTGCAACCAAATCCATTGCACCGCCCATCCCTTTGACTTTTTTGCCGGGAATCATCCAATTGGCAAGGTCACCTGTTTCAGAAACTTCCATTGCCCCTAAAATGGCAATATTGACTTTGCCGCCACGAATCATGGCAAAAGATTGTGAACTTGCGAAAAATGAAGCACCTGAGCGTGCGGTGACTGTTTGTTTACCTGCATTAATCAGGTCTGCATCCACTGTTTCTTCTGTTGGAAACTCGCCAATGCCGAGTAAACCATTCTCAGATTGTAGCCAAACATCCATATTTTCAGGGATATAATTGGCAACAAGGGTCGGTAATCCGATGCCTAAATTGACATAAAAACCATTTTCAAGTTCTTGTGCAGCACGTTGTGCCATTTCATTACGTGTCCAAGCCATGACTTTATCCCTCTGATTTTAATGTCAATTGTTCAATGCGCTTTTCAGGCTGAGCATTGACAATAATACGATGCACATAAATTCCTGGCAGATGCACATGATCTGGATCTAGCTCACCGACTTCAACTAATTCTTCTACTTCAACCACGGTGATTTTTCCTGCGGTGGCGCAATCAGGATTAAAATTACGTGCGGTTTTACGGAAAATTAAATTCCCTGCTTTATCTGCTTTGTAGGCTTTCACTAAGGCAATATCTGCAGTGAGTGATTCTTCTAAAATGTGATCTTTGCCATTGAAATTACGGACTTCTTTGCCTTCGGCAACTAAAGTCCCGACACCTGCTTGGGTATAAAAAGCAGGAATACCTGCACCACCTGCACGTAGTTTTTCTGCTAGAGTGCCTTGTGGTGTCAGTTCAACTTCAAGTTCACCATTTAAAAACTGACGTTCAAACTCTTTGTTCTCACCGACATAAGAGGCGATCATTTTTTTGATCTGTTTGGTTTCTAACAATAAACCTAGACCAAAACCATCCACACCAGCGTTATTGGAAATACATGTCAGGTCTTTGACACCTGTTGCTTTTAATGCCGAGATTAAAGCTTCAGGCATACCGCAGAGACCAAAACCGCCAACGGCTAAAGTTTGCCCATCTTGGACAATATCTTGTAATGCATCCGTTGCATTTGCATAAACTTTATTGAGCATATTTCACCTTGTTATTACGATCTTATTCCATTAATTTTTCTTGCACTTATGTATGGTTTATATCACGAAGCGCATTGAGTTTGCCAATAGGCATTGGCGTAGTTTGAAGGATTTTGTCGGTTTAGAACTTGGCTGATATTTCGACTTGCTTGCATGAGTGCGTCTAAATTAATTCCTGTTTCGAAGCCCATTTTCGACAGTAAATAATATAGGTCTTCGGTTGACACATTGCCTGAAGCACCTTTGGCATAAGGACAACCTCCTAAGCCTGCAATGGATGAGTCAAAAACGCGGATGCCTTGCTCAAGCGATTGGTAAATATTGGCAATCGCCATGCCATAGGTATTATGGAAATGTCCTGCAAGTACTTTTGCATCTAACTCAGCAAGGCATGCCTCCCAGACTTTTTTAACACGATCAGGCGTTGCTGTGCCGATGGTTTCACCTAAAGAAACTTCATAACAACCCATGTCATACAATCGTTGGGTGACTTTTGCGACTTGCTTCGGGTCAATTGCACCTTCATAAGGACAATCGACGATACATGAGACATAGCCACGAACTTTGACGTTGTTGGCTTTGGCTGCGGCGAGAACATCAGCAAATTTTTCAAAGCTCTCATCGATTGAGCAGTTGATATTTTTACGGGTAAAACTTTCAGAGGCAGCGGTAAAGACCGCAACTTCTTGGCAACCGACTGCTAAAGCAGATTCAAAACCTTTAAGATTAGGCGTGAGTAAGCTAAAACCAATATTAGGATTTTTCGGCAAGTCGGCAAAGAGTTGGTCGCTATTTGCCATTTGCGGCACCCATTTTGCTGAGACACAAGAGCCGACTTCAATTGAAGTCAGTCCTGTTTGCATTAAGTCTAAAATTAAGGCTTTACGTTGTTCGAGTGTTAAAGGTGTTTTCTCGTTTTGCAGTCCGTCACGAGGACCGACTTCAACGATTTTCACGAAGTTGTCGTGCGCTAAAGTCATGCCACATTCTCCGTGAGTAATTCAAATTCAACCAATTCATCACCCGCTTTGACTTGATCACCCGCTTGGAAATAGGCTGCTGCAATCACGCCGTCTTGTGGCGCACGAATGGTATATTCGATTTTCATCGCTTCAAGTGTCAGTAAAATATCATTCTTTTTCACTTGATCTTTCGCTGAAACCAAGACTTTGGTAATCACCCCTGGCATCGGTGCTTTTAAATTACTTTCATTACTTGAACTGTCTTCATTGCTGATTTTTGGCTGAATATGTTCAAAAATGTAATTTTGTGCATTTGAAAATACCGTTAAAGCTTGTTCATTACGGTTAAACGCAATTTTTTGCTTTAGACCATTGAGGTCGATGTGCACTGTATTTTCATTGAGTAATTGACCCGAGATTTGTAGTTGTAAATCTTGATATTCAGCAATGAATTGATCAGCAACGGGGCGGAAATGGACGATAATTTCATGCCCAGCCAAATTAAATTTGACAGGGTAGCGGTTGGCTTGGTTCAAACGCCAAATGGATTGATTTTGCCAAACAGGATTATTTGCGGTTTTATTGGCTTTAAATCGGCTTAAAAGCTCGGTAAATGCTGCAGTGATGATTAAATTGGTATCCGCAGTGCGAATATTTTTAAATAAAAATTCATCTTCACGTTGAATCAGATTGGTGTCTAAGTCTGCATTTTTAAATGAATCGCAACGGATGATTCGGTCTAAAAATGCAATGTTATTGCCCAAACCTTCAACATGGAAATGCCCAAGTGCATGATGCATTTGGACTAAGGCTTCATCACGATTTTTACCCCATACGATCAGTTTAGAAATCATTGGATCATAATAAGTCGTGATTTCATCACCTTGCACAATGCCACTATCAACACGAACATGTTCATTTTGCGTAGGATAATGTAAGTAGCGAATTTTCCCAATCGCAGGTAAGTAACCTTTTTCAGGTTCTTCGGCATAGATTCGTGCTTCGATGGCATGACCGTTGATGCTGAGTTCATGTTGTAATTTGGGTAATGGTTCACCACTTGCAACACGCAGCTGCCATTCAACCAAGTCTTGCCCTGTGATCATTTCAGTCACAGGATGTTCAACTTGAAGACGGGTATTCATTTCCATGAAGTACGCTGTACCATCTTGTTCAACGATGAATTCAACTGTTCCAGCACCGACATAATTCACCGCACTTGCTGCATCAATTGCCGCTTTACGCATGGCTTCCAATTTTTCTTCAGCAATTTTTGGGGCAGGGGCTTCTTCAAGCACTTTTTGGTGACGACGTTGTACTGAACAATCACGTTCAAATAAATGCACATAGTTGCCGTGTGAGTCGCCAAAGACTTGCACTTCGACGTGACGTGGATTCACCACGTAACGTTCAACTAAAACTTCATCATTACCAAAGCTTGATTTTGCTTCATTTTTACATGAAGACAACGCATCTAAAAAGTCTGTTTCACGTTCAACTAGACGCATGCCTTTACCGCCACCACCAGCGCTGGCTTTGATTAAAACAGGGTAGCCAATACCATCGGCTTGTTGTTTTAAAAATGCTGCATCTTGGTTGCTGCCATGATAGCCCGGTGTTAAAGGCACACCTGCTTTTTCCATCAAGGCTTTTGAAGTCGCTTTAAGCCCCATTGCCAAAATTGCAGCAACAGGAGGTCCAATAAATACAATATTATTTTTTTCACAAGCAAGGGCAAATTGATCATTTTCAGACAAGAAACCATAACCGGGATGGATCGCTTGCGCACCTGTATCTAAAGCCGCTTGAATGATCCGATCTGCTTGTAAATAACTCTGTGAAGCAGGGGATTCACCAATATAAACCGCTTCATCTGCTTGTTTGACATGCTGTGAGTTAGCATCTGCATCTGAATATACTGCTACCGTTGCAATGCCTAATTTTTTTGCAGTACGAATGACACGGCAAGCAATTTCGCCACGATTGGCAATTAAAATCTTTTCAAACATGGTGTTGTCCTTATTCTGTACTGTTTGTATTCCATTCAGGGCTTTGTTTATTTAAAAACGCCTGTAATCCATTTTTTGCTTCAGCACCCTGACGTACATGTGCGATATGCTGAGCAGTTTGAATGAGTAAATCCTCGGTTAAACTTTCTTGGCTAACCATGTGAATCAGTTGCTTTGAAGCGGCTTGTGCTTGTGGTCCACCCAACAATAACGTGCTCACAATTTCATTTACTTTTTCATCTAAAGTTTCAGGTGTGGTCACTTCATGCACTAAACCAATCGCTTTGCCTTGTTCTGCCGAAATACGCTCAGCAGTGAGGAAATAACGTGATGCTTGACGTGCGCCAATGGCACGGATCACATAAGGGCTAATGGTTGAAGGGGCTAGACCCAAGCGTACTTCCGAGGTTGCAAATTTTGCATCAGTGCTGGCGATACAAATATCACAGGCAGAAGCTAATCCCATCCCTCCACCAAACGCGACACCATGCACACGCGCAATGGTCGGTTGTTTTAACGTCGCTAAACTTTGCAGCATTTTTGCCAGTTTTAAAGCATCAGCTTCATTGTCTGCTTGTGAGGCTTCACCTGCTTGTTTCATCCAATTCAGGTCAGCACCCGCAGAAAAGCTTTTGCCACGACCTGCTAAAACCACCACGCGAATGTCATCACGTGTATTGAGATGCTGAAAACATTGGTTTAATTCTTCAATGACTTGGGTATTAAAGGCATTATGCAATTCGGCACGATTGATCCAAACCGTTGCGACTTGCTGCTGTTGTTCGAGTTGTAAATACTGAAAATCCATTTTGCACTCCTTACATACGGAACACGCCGAACTTGGTTGGTAAAATCGGTGCATTGAGTGCAGCCGCTAAACTTAAACCTAAAACATGACGAGATTGAGCAGGGTCAACCACACCGTCATCCCATAAGCGTGCAGACGCATAATATGGATGACCTTGATGCTCGTATTGATCACGAATCGGTTGTTTAAATTGATCTTCTTGTTCAGCACTCCAGCTTTCACCTTTAGATTCAATTTGGTCACGTTTTAAAGTGGAGAGCACACTTGCAGCTTGTTCGCCACCCATCACCGAAATACGCGAGTTTGGCCAAGTCCAGAGGAAACGAGGCGAGTAGGCACGACCACACATGCCATAATTCCCTGCACCAAATGAACCCCCGATTACCATGGTGATTTTCGGTACATTTGCAGTTGCTACAGCCATAACTAGTTTTGCACCATGTTTGGCAATGCCTTCATTTTCATACTGGCGACCTACCATGAAGCCTGTAATATTTTGCAGGAATAACAAAGGAATATTGCGCTGTGTACACAGTTCAATAAAGTGAGCGCCTTTTTGTGCAGACTCTGAAAATAGAATCCCGTTGTTGGCAATGATGCCGACTTTCATGCCATAAATTGAAGCAAAACCTGTGACGAGTGTTGTGCCAAAACGTGCTTTAAACTCGTCTAAACGTGAACCATCCACAATACGAGCAATGACTTCACGAATATCAAAAGGTTTACGGGTATCCGTTGGAATGATGCCGTAGAGTTCTTCTGCTGCATAAAGCGGTTCTTCGATTTCAATATTATTTTGATTTGGCGTTTTATTTAAATTTTTAACGATATTGCGTGCAATTAAGATCGCGTGTTCATCATTTTCAGCCAAATGATCGGCAACACCTGAAAGACGTGTATGTACATCACCGCCACCGAGGTCTTCTGAAGTCACGACTTCTCCCGTCGCTGCTTTGACTAGTGGTGGACCACCCAAGAAAATCGTCCCTTGGTTACGCACAATAATGGTTTCATCTGACATGGCAGGCACATAAGCACCACCTGCGGTACAACTGCCCATCACAATCGCAATTTGAGCGATGCCCATACTCGACATACGCGCTTGATTGTAGAAGATACGTCCAAAGTGGTCGCGGTCAGGGAAAACTTCATCTTGCATCGGCAGGAATGCACCACCTGAATCCACCATATAAATACACGGTAAATGGTTTTGTTCAGCAATTTCTTGTGCACGTAAATGCTTTTTCACTGTGAGTGGATAATAGGTTCCACCTTTCACCGTTGCATCATTTGCCACGATCATACAGCTTACGCCTTGGACTTGCCCGATACCTGCCACGACACCTGCAGCAGGGACATCATCAGCGTAGACATTAAAACCAGCAATTTGACCGATTTCTAAAAAAGCTGTACCTGCATCAATCAGTTGATCAATACGATCACGTGCCAAGAGTTTGCCTCGTGCAATATGTTTTTCGCGGGCTTTTTCACCACCACCCAAAGCAATGGTTGCGAATTTTTGCTTAAGATCATCGACCAGTTGCTGCATCGCCGCTTGATTGGCTTTAAAATCTTCGCTTCGAATATTAATTTTGCTTTGTATTTGATTCATCAGGAACGTCCTTGTCTTTTTATATTCGACTATTGGTTCAGCAGAGCTGTTGTTGAAATGATCTTGAAATTGATTTCAATGCCAAGATCATTTGAAAATTAAGTTCAATTATTTGGTTTCATTGAATAATTCACGACCAATCAACATCCGGCGAATTTCTGATGTACCCGCGCCGATTTCATAGAGTTTTGCATCACGCCATAGACGACCTGTGTCATATTCATTGATATAACCATTGCCACCTAAAGTTTGAATTGCTTCACCTGCCATCCATGTCGCTTTTTCAGCAGAATATAAAATTGCACTTGCCGCATCTTTACGTAAACCACGATCATGATCCGCTTTGTCACATGCAGCACCGACGGCATAAACCAACGCTTTAGACGCTAACCATGTTGAATACATATCGGCAATTTTGCCTTGCATGAGTTGGAACTCACCTAAAGCTTGTCCAAATTGTTTACGGTCATGAATGTAAGGAATGACGACATCTAAACAAGCATCCATAATGCCAAGAGGTCCACCACTGAGAACAGCGCGTTCGTAGTCCAAGCCACTCATCAGGACTTTCGTGCCATTACCAACACCACCTAGAACATTCTCTTTTGGTACTTTGACATTATCAAAGAATAGCGGGTAGGTGTTTGAGCCACGCATACCGAGTTTGTCGAGGTGTGAACCATGACTAAAGCCTTCCATATTTTTTTCAACAAGGAACGCGGTCATGCCTTTTGCACCTGCGGCAAGATCGGTTTTAGCATACACCACTAAAACATCAGCATCGCCACCATTGGTGATCCACATTTTCGAGCCATTTAAGATAAAATGATCCCCAGCATCTTCGGCTTTGAGTTTCATACTGACCACGTCAGAACCTGCATTCGGTTCAGACATTGCAAGTGCGCCTACATATTCACCTGAAATCAATTTTGGCAAATAGCGTTGTTTTTGATCTGCATTGCCATTACGGTTAATTTGATTCACACATAGGTTAGAATGTGCACCATAAGACAAGCCGATAGCCGCTGAAGCGCGAGAAATTTCTTGCATAACCAAAATATGTGCAAGATAACCTAAGTTCGTACCCCCATATTCTTCGCTTACGGTTAAACCCAGAAGTCCCATATCACCAAATTTTTTCCAAAGGTGATGGGGGAATAAGTTATCTTGATCGACTTGTTTAGCAAGCGGTGCAACTTCCTTTGCACAGAAAGCAGCCACTGAATCACGGAGTGCAATTAATGTTTCATCCAATCCAAAATCAATACTGTGTAGGTTCATCGTCCTGTCATCCTAACGGTTTTAGTTGTTGTGCCAAAAAACACTTTTTCTTGTTGCTAAATTTACAATACATGTTTTTTTTGAAAAAGTGAATATAAATTCAAAAATTGATTTACAATTCATTTTAATTGGTTGAGAATACAAAATATGAGCTATAAACGATCATCTTTAATGCAAGAGCGAATGGAACAAAATCGCAAAACGATTTTGCAGTCTGCACGTGAATTAATTGCTGAAGGTGGATTTAAAGATGCACAGATACAAGCGATTGCTGACCGAGCAGGCGTATCAAGCGGCTTGGTCTATCGTTATTTTGCCAATAAAAGCCAAGTGCTGATAGAGGTGTTAGATGATGCAATCCATGTTGAAGTTGATATTTTGAATCATATTGCGGCAGGTGAGCTCACTGCGACGCAAAAGTTACATAAAGCAGTTACGACTTTTGTTAGGCGTGCAATGAATAGTCCACAACTGGCATATTCACTGATGTTTGAACCTGTCGACCCAGAGTTAGAGCATGGTCGTTTTCGTAGTAAACAATTGATCAAACAAAGCATGAAGGAAATTTTGGCTCAAGGAAAAACCACAGGTGAATTCGGTTTTGAAGATTTAAATACAGCTGCACTTTGTGTAGTGGGTGCAATGACATTTGTGGTGATTGAACCTTTAAATCCTTCAAGAAATGTGATGTTTGATGAGTCCTATAAAGATTATTTTGTGAAACAGATTGCCGATTTTTGTGTAAATGCGATGCAAAGCAAGGAGGATTAATATTTATTTAACGTTTTAAATACACATAAAATCTGTTTCGACAAGTGATCAAGGAAAACAATTAGATTAGAGATTAGAAAAGCAAAATCACAAAGAATCAAGGAGTATGATTCAATGTCGCAAGTACGGTTAAGTTACGCATATGGAACAAGTCAACAACCTTTAGTAGGGATGACGATTGGTGAAAAATTTGATGAAGCATGTCAGATGTATGCTGATCAGGATGCGGTGATCAGTCTTCATCAAAATATCAGGCTCAGTTATCAAGAGCTGCAAGATCAAGTCAATGCCTTTGCCTGTAGTTTATTGCGTTTAGGGCTTCAAAAAGGTGATCGCCTTGCGATTTGGTCTCCCAACTGTGTGGAATGGACGATTGCCCAGTTTGCTGCTTTTAAAGCAGGCATTATTTTGGTCAATCTTAATCCTGCTTATAAAAAAAATGAGTTGGAATACGTACTGAATAAAGTTTCATGTAAAGGGTTGATCATTGCTTCAGTTTTTAAAAGCTCTGATTATCAGCAAGTACTGACTCAAATTGCCCCTGAAATTCAGACTGCACAGGATAAAGTTTTAAATGCTGAGAAAGTTCCTCATTTAAAATATGTGATCAAAATAGATGAGCAACAGCATGAAGGTATTCATCGTTTCTCAGACTTGCTAAGCCAACCTAGCCAACAAGAACTAAAGCAATTACAGGCAATTGCACAAGACCTACAATTTGATGAAACCATTAATATTCAGTTTACTTCGGGTACAACAGGGAATCCCAAAGGGACCATGTTAACCCACAATAATATTTTAAATAATGGTTATTTTGTGGGAGAAGGCATTCATTTAACACCACAAGATCGTGTCTGTATTTCTGTGCCACTGTTTCATTGTTTTGGTATGGTGATGGGTAATCTTGCCTGTATCACGCATGGTTCAACCATGGTGTATCCATCCGCCGTGTTTAATTCGTTGGCAAGCTTAAAAGCCATTGAACAAGAAAAATGTACAGCAGCTTATGGTGTACCGACCATGTTTATTGCCATGCTCGAAGAAGAAACATTTGATCAGTTTGATTTAAGTAGTTTACGTACAGGCATTATGGCCGGTAGTCCATGTCCACGTGAGATCATGCAACGTGTGATTGATCGTATGCATATGAGTGAAATTACCATTTGTTATGGTATGACTGAAACTGCACCTGTCAGTATGCAGACTTCAACCACAGACCCGATTGAATGCCGTGTGGGCACAGTAGGGCGGGTGAAACCTCATCTTGAAGTGAAGATCATCGATGAGCAAGGAAAAATTGTACCTCGTGGCAAACTCGGTGAATTGTGTGTACGTGGTTATTCAGTGATGTTGGGGTATTGGGAAGATGAAGAAAAAACCAAAGAAGTGATTGATGTTGCGAAGTGGATGCATACGGGTGATATTGCTGAAATGGATGAAGAAGGTTTTGTTAAAATTAAAGGGCGCATTAAAGATGTGGTGATTCGTGGCGGAGAAAACTTGTTCCCGAAAGAAATCGAAGACTTCTTATATACCCATCCTGATGTATCTGATGTGCAAGTGATTGGTTTACCTGATCCACGTTATGGTGAGGAGTTATGTGCGTGTATTATTTTACATGATCATCATCAGGTGACAGAAGAATGCATTCGTCAGTATTGTAAGGAGCATATTTCACATAATAAAGTGCCGAAATATGTGCGATTCTTTACTGAGTTTCCGATGACTGCTTCAGGAAAAGCGCAAAAATTTAAACTTCAAGAATTTATGCGTAATGAATTAAATTTAAAAGAAATCGCTTAAACTTTAAGTGATCCAAAGTCGCACTAAGTTCTATTGCAAGTGATATTGTTTGGGCTTGGTGCGTTTCATTTATTTGCAATACAATAGTTATAAAACATGGCAAAAAACTTTAATCACCCTCAAGTTGTAGAAAGTTATGATGAGCATATTCGAAAACTCATCCCAGGTTATGAACTGATCCATTTACAAGTTCATGCTTTACTCAAAGCACGCTTACCTGAACGTGCTGAAGTTCTAGTGGTAGGCTGTGGTACAGGGCATGAGCTGTGTTATTTGGCAGCTCAATTTCCACATTGGAGATTTACCGCCATCGATCCTGCTCAAAATATGCTTGAAAAAGCCAAATCACGGCTTGAGTCTGAAAACTTAGCGACACATGTACAGTTTTTGCATAGCGATACCTCAGGGCTGAGTCATACAGCACAAAAATTTGATGCTGCATTGTCCATTTTAGTTTCACATTTTATTCCTGAAACTGAAAAAAAGTTTTATTTTCAAGATATTTATCATGCTTTAAAAGATCAGGCTGTATGTTTGAGCTATGACTTGATGCAAATTGAAAATATACAACAATTGAAAACTTTGCAGCATTTAGCCGAATTGACAGGACTTTCGGAAAAACAAAGCCAAGCCATGATTGAGCGTTTACAAGATGATTTTTGCTTAATTTCGAATCAAGCATTGCATCAGTTATTAAGACATATCGGCTTTAAGTCTGTGGAAAATTTTGCGCAAGTTTTAAATTATTTTGGTACTTTTGCAGTGAAATAAAAAAACCGAAGCAGTAACTTCGGTTTCTAATGGATTCGTTTAAACTTGCTTAAAATTAATGTGTTGAGTTCACTGTGTACAAATGGGCAAACGCTTTTAATAAGCGCAAAGTATCATCGGCTTGATGAATGAAAATCGTTTGATCATCAATCTGAATCAATTTTTCAGTCACAAAATAATCTAAAATATGCTTGATTTCTACGCTGATTTCATCGGCTTGCCATTTCAAGAAGTACATTTTTTGTAGTTCAGGATATTGTTGTAAAGCCGCATTGAACAATTCGTCTTTACTGATTTTTTCAATGTGTGGCTCACTTTGTGCTGTTAAAATATGAGCAATCAGTGCAGGTAAAATCAAGGTATGCAGAATATTATTGCTAAAATATTTAAGCAAAGCCTCTTGTTGGTTACACACTTTCAGCCAACGCTCATTATCATGTTCAATAAATTCAACCTGTTTAAGTTTAATCGCATACTGAATAATTTCATGGTTTGAAAGCGCTGTGATTTGCATTCTTTCATCATAGACATGATATTTAAGTAAATTTCTAAACTGTTCTAGCCGTAATAAAACATCACGCTCAGCCAAAGCGTGTGTTGGCGCATTCAGTAAAATAGTCGCAATTAAATTTACAGGGTTAATGACCGCGGCTTTATTGATATTTTCTAAAATTTTATCGGCAACTTCATTGACTGCAATTTTGACTGATGAAGGTAAATCTTCTTCTAAACCAACATGTTGAGGCACTTGGTTCTTGTCTAAAATGGGTTTGAGAAATACAGGTTCACCAAAATTAACATGCACCATTCCAAACACTTTTTCGATTTTTTGCATCGATTTGAGTAAACCAAAGAGTGATTCGGACTGTTTTTTCTGCCCACCCAGTTCTTTAATATAAGAAGAACCTTCGATCAGTTTTTCATAGCCAAAATAGGTTGGAATAAAGGCAATTGGTTTACTGTTGCCACGCAAATGACTTTGAATGGTCATTGCCAACATGCCTTTTTTGGCAGGAAGTAATAAACCTGTACGAGAGCGTCCACCTTCAATAAAATATTCTAAAGGGGTATTACGGCTGAGTAGGCTATGTACATATTCTTTAAAAACAGCTGTGTAGAGTGCATTACCACTAAAACTGCGACGAATAAAATAAGCACCCGCCCCACGCATGAGTTGTCCCACGACAGGCATATTGAGGTTAATTCCTGCGGCAATATGCGGCACCATCAAGCCACGTTTATAAATCACATAGGACAACAATAAATAGTCAATATGGCTACGGTGGCATGGCGTATAAACAATTTCATAATCTTTAGCTAGCTCACGCACGACTTCAAAATTATGTACCTGAATACCATCGTAAAGCTGCGTCCAGAGTTTGGTCAGGGCAATTTCAGCAAAACGCAATGTTGAGTATGAAAAGTCAGAAACGATTTCATCTAAATACTTTTTCGCTAAAGCTTCAGCGTCTTGCAGACTTATTTTTTTATGAATACTTTCAGTTAAAACAGCTTCTTTGATCACATCCGAGGTGAGTAATTTGTTAATCACATTACGGCGGTCAGAAAGATCAGGCCCTAAAATAGCTTCTTTATATTGATTAAAAGACTGGTTAAGTTGTTTAACGACATAATGCGCAGGTGCAAAGTTTGGTGCGACTTCTAAAGCACTATTGATTAATGTACGTAGTGAAATGGCTTGATGAAACTCAATATAATTTTCGCGACCATATAAGGTGATATTTAACGCTTGTTTAATCCCTGTCGGTTTAGTCCAAGCATCTGCCATTAATGCTTTGTACCAACTGTCTTCATTTTCAGGCGCACGTCCCCACAAAATGGTGACAGGAACAAATAAAATATCTTCCTCTTTATGCTTTAATAAATACTCCACTAACCGTATTAATTTATCTGGATAATAAGCAGAGGCATTGTGGGTCGAGGCTTCTAGTACTAAAAAAGAATCATCCTCTTGGTGTTCCTTGAGCCTAAGCGCAGAAAAAGCAGAATGTAAGCTGCGTTTCTCTGTTTCATTATCAATCAGAACTTTATTTGACGTTGAATTGTCTTGAATGACATAGCAAATCGGCAGTTGTTTCGCATCTTGTTCTTTTAATGTATTTTCTAAGGCTTGTGTATCACCAAGCACTTGAGGGCTGACAATTTTATCTAAAACTTTTTTGGTAAATTGGCGATAAAATTTTTGATAAGCATTGTTTGCCATATAAATCTCAACACGATGTCTTTATGCTGACTATTATGGGCCAAAGTGAAGAAAAATGTATAAAAGAATTTATATATAGATGGGTACATCAACAGAGCATCAATATTTAAGAAAATATTCTGTTTTAATAAAGGGGATAAAATAAATCGATGAGGCAAACATTGTATAAAACTAGGCATTTGATTTTTATCAAATAAACTATTCACAAATTTTTATAAATAAATCACTTTACGGAATATCAACGATACAACAAAAGGCGTTATGATAGTGCTATATAAATAAGATGATTGATAAATTAAGGATAGCGCATGGCGACTGATACTCATTTCCCACAAACTGAAAATCTAGGCATTGCAGTCTATGCCAACAATGCAGATGCAATTGGTAATACACCATTGGTACGCATTAACCGTTTAGCAGCGCATGGTGCAACTATTTTAGCCAAAATTGAAAGTCGTAATCCTGCATTTTCTGTGAAAGACCGTGTTGGGGCAGCTTTGATTGAAGATGCTGAAAAAAGTGGAAAACTGAAAAAAGGGATGCATATCGTAGAACCAACCAGTGGTAATACAGGGATTGCATTGGCGTATGTGGCTGCTGCAAAAGGCTATGAAATTACCTTAACCATGCCTGCAAGTATGAGTATAGAGCGCCGTAAAGTACTGAAAGCATTAGGTGCAAATTTAGTCCTGACTGAGCCTGCAAAAGGCATGAAAGGTGCAATTGATGAAGCTGTACGTTTAGTGACAGAACATCCTGAACAATATTATTTGCCGCAACAATTTGAAAATCCTGCCAATCCAGCTATTCATGAGAAAACCACAGGTCCAGAAATTTTTGCTGCAACAGGCGGTAAAGTTGATATTTTAGTCGCAGGTGTGGGGACTGGTGGAACCATCACGGGTATTTCACGTTATTTTGAGCAAGTGAAAAATCAGCCTATTTACTCTGTTGCTGTTGAACCTGCTGATTCACCAATCATTGGTCAAGCCAAACGTGGAGAAGCACTTACTCCTGGACCTCATAAAATTCAGGGAATTGGTGCAAACTTTATTCCTAAAAATTTAGATTTGGACTTGGTGGATGAAGTCATTGCCATTGAAAATCAAGAAGCGATTGATTTTGCACGTCAGTCAGCGACACAAGAAGGTATTTTTGTAGGAATCTCAAGTGGTGCAGCATTGGCAGCAGCAGCAAAATTGGCTGCACGTCCTGAAAATGCAGGAAAAACCATTGTTGTTATTTTACCTGATGGGGGGGAGCGTTATTTATCGTCTGTGTTGTTTGAGGATATTTCTGCAGAATAACGCATATTGAGTAAAATCATCTGAATTTTACATCGTATTTTTTATAAGAACCAAGGCATTTGACCTTGGTTTTTTTATGCATTCTCAAAAATATTTTATTTAGGAGCAAACACAGTATAGAAAGGATTGAATCAGGGCTATTTTTTAGAGTGGTTTTGATGACTTGTACGAGCAAAATCATGAAAATATGTTGAGAATAAGGCTAAAAATGTGACAGAATGCCCAAAAAAATTAGTCGCTATTTCTACAAAATAAGCTGATTAAAAATCATTCATTTAAAGAAAAATCGGGGAAGTTATGTATACAGCTGAATTATTGCAAGAAGCACAACGCTATATGTTTCACATGCTTAGTAAAGTGGTTGAATTTGGCGGTTCAGATCTGTTTATTTCGGCAGATTTCCCACCCAGTATTAAGCATCAGGGCTTGATGAAATCTCTAGGGCAACCAGAGCTCACAGCAGAAAAAGCTAAACTTTTTGCTTATAGCCTGATGAATGCCAAACAACGTCAAGATTTTGAAACAGAACTTGAATGTAATTTTGCCATCAGTGTACCTAACGTTTCGCGTTTTCGAGTCAATGTTTTTCAACAACAATTACAAGTCGGTATGGTGATTCGTACCATTACTGCTGAAATTCCAAATTTTACCAAACTGAAATTACCTGAATCACTGAAACATGTGATTATGGAAAAACGTGGCTTGGTCCTTGTGGTGGGTGGGACAGGTTCAGGAAAGTCGACGTCATTGGCAGCGATGATTGACTATCGTAACGAAAATTCAGCAGGGCATATTATTACGGTTGAAGACCCTGTGGAATATGTACATAAGCATAAAAAATCGATGATTACCCATCGTGAAGTTGGTGTAGATTGTCATACTTGGCACAATGCATTGAAAAACACTTTACGTCAGGCGCCTGATGTCATTTTAATTGGTGAGATCCGTGATACAGAAACCATGGAACATGCCATTGCTTTTGCTGAAACAGGACATTTGTGTTTAGGTACTCTGCATGCAAATAATGCCAACCAAGCTTTAGACCGTATTATTAACTTTTTCCCTGAAGAGCGCCGTAATCAGCTGTTAATGGATTTATCATCAAATATGAAAGCCATTATTTCACAGCGTTTGATTCGCACTGAAAATAACGATGGACGTAGAGCAGCAGTTGAAATTTTACTCAATACACCTTTAATTTCCGATGTGATCTTAAAAGGTAATTTTCATGAAATTAAAGAAATCATGACCAAGTCGCGTGAGCTTGGTATGCAAACTTTTGATCAGGCATTATTTGATTTATACAATGAAGGTGCGATTAGTTATGACGAAGCACTGAGAAATGCAGATTCAACCAATGAATTACGTTTACAGATTAAGTTAAAAGCTACACGAAATCAGCAAAATGGGGCATCTACAGCGACCAGTTTAAGTATGTTGCATGAAGTCGAAGCAGCTGATGAAGATGAAAATGCTGCTGAATAATTGAAATGCCATGTCGAGGTATAAATCACTGTGATGCTATACCTCGATATTTCATAATAGAGAGTTTATGGGGCAAATTTATTATTTTTGAAATTAACATTTCATAAAAAATTCAGCTAAACTCTATGAAATTTTTTCATAAAATAGAACGTAACGATGTATAAAAAAACATATTCTTTTCTTGGTGGTGCATTGCTTGTTGCGCTAATGACACAAAGCTTTGCACATGCTGTAGAAATCGACACCTCTGCGATCACAGGTGAGTGGGAATGTACACAAGTTATTAAAAATAATAATGTGATTATAAAATCCAATGACCAATATTATGAAAATGGAACCTATTTTTCCGACTCAAAAATTCAATTTGGCAATGAGAAGAAAACCATTCATACCAGCATGAAAACAAAAAGTGCTTGGGCACTTGATCAAGATCAAATGCTTGTTTTTACTAAGACTAAACTTTTAAAAGTAGATTCTGATGATAAAACTTATGAACAAGCACTGAAAAAAGAATATGAGCAGTACCCAAATGCAGCGGCGCAAATTGCAGCGTTAAGCAAAAATAAAATGATATTGCAAGTGATGAAGCCTTTTAAGGTTGTAGAACCGATTGAATGTATGAAAAAATAATCAAGCTTATTCTGTCTATGAAAAATAAAAATCGAGGTTAATGCCTCGATTTTTTTGATTTAACTTGCGGCATGAAAAAACCGAGTACATAGACTCGGTTTTTTCATCATATTTTAAAATATTATTTTTCGACGAATGCACGTTCGATCACATAGTCACCGAGCACACCCATTTTAGGTGATTCTTTTAAGCCATGCTGATCAAGCAATGCTGCAACATCATCAAGGAAAGCAGGGCTACCACAGAGCATTGCACGGTCAGTTTCTGGGTTGAAACGTGGTAAACCAATTTTTTCAAATAATTGACCAGTTTCAATTGCAGTGGTTACACGACCTTGGGTGTGGAATTCTTCACGTGTCACTGTTGGGTAATAGATTAATTTTTCTTTTGCACCCAATTCTGAGAAAAATTCATGGTTAGGAACTTCATTTAAAATTAAATCTTGATATGCCAATTCTGAAATAAAACGAGTGCCATGCACTACAATGATTTTTTCAAAACGCTCGTATGTTTCAGGATCACGAATGGTAGAAAGGAACGGCGCAAGACCTGTACCTGAAGACAATAAGTATAAGTTTTTACCCGGATTTAAATCATCCAATACCAATGTACCTGTTGATTTTTTGGAAATTAAAATGTCATCGCCTACTTTTACTTTTTGTAAAATAGAAGTTAAAGGACCATCAGGTACTTTGATTGAGAAGAATTCAAGTTCTTCTTCATAGTTAGCACTTGCGATTGAATATGCACGCATTAAAGGCTTACCATTCACTTCAAGCCCAATCATCACAAATTGACCATTTTTAAAACGGAGTGAAGTGTCACGTGTTGTTTTAAAACTGAATAAAGTGTCATTCCAGTGGTGTACGTGAGTAATCTTTTCGACGTTGAAAGCAGCCATTAAAGGTCTCAATAAATTATCAAATTAGAACAGCTTACTATTCTAATCTAAAATCATTCTCGATAAACTGAATATATTTAATTGAGCTTATCAGAAAAAGTGATTATGTCTGATCTTTGTTTACCTATAATTGGTTATATGCATTCACCTTACCAAGAAAAATTTGGTATTCCTCGCCAACCGAACTTAGTTCAGGTTGAATCTTATATTGAAATGCAAGCACCCTATAATGACATATTGGCTTTTGAAGGAATTGAAGCATTCAGTCACTTATGGTTGGTTTGGCAATTTCATGAAAATAAAAATAGTAATGAAAATCATAAATTTAGACCGCAAGTTAGACCGCCGCGATTGGGGGGGAATCAAAAAATAGGGATCTTTGCCACACGGAGTATGTATCGTCCTGCACCAATAGGTTTGTCTGTAGTACAACTTAAACATGTGAAAAAGGTTGGAAAATCGCTACGGGTTTATGTGACAGGCAGTGACTTATTAGACGCTACACCGATTTTGGATATTAAGCCTTATATTCAGTATTCCGATGCAATCATGGATGCAAAAAGTGGTTATGCTCAGCAAGAACCAGATCGAAAAAAAGTTGTTTGGTCTGAAAATGTACAATTGGCATTCAAGCATTTACTGAAAATACAGAAAATCACTCCACAAATGCAAAATGAACTTGAGCAAGTGTTGTCTTTAGACCCTCGTCCAGCTTATCAAGATGATGAACATCGGATTTATAAAATGAAATTTGCGGGTTTAGATGTAAGTTTTACGGTACAACAAGATATTGTGCATGTCGTGGATCTGATTGCTGTTGTTTAAAGCAAAAAATTGCAAATCAAGATGTCAAAAATTTAAGATTGAAAATAGACAATACTTTTACGTGCCATTTTCAATCTTATAATATTTTACTTAAAGAGAATAATCAGTATCAGGATCACACTGATTCCAATTAAAAACCGATTGATCCATTGCGCTGTTGTTAAAGGCTGATCAGCTTTTTGTATAACCCGTCTACGCGAACTGCTGCTATTTAATTGTGCAATCTCTGGTTTTTCTGCGGTTGCTCGATCAAAGTCTGCGGCTAAACCCAATAACCATTCTTCAACGTCAGGGTCAGTTTTATCTAAAGCGTGCACGGGGGATGCATAAAAGCGCATGGCATCTTTAAATGAGCTTTCATCCATTTGCAATTTAGCTACTTCCACCAAATAGAAAAAAGCTTGTTTAGGATCTTTTTCAACATATTTGCCGTCAGCATGAAAATGTGCCATCAATTGCATGGCTTCAGGGTCATTATTGATGATTAAGCTAGAAATAATCCCAATGGCTTGTTGGCTTTTCTCTGGGTCATCTTCACTGCTTGCTAAAATGTCGAGGGCTTTGAGTAGGGCAGGATGACTGACCTCTGGCAATTCTGTAACAGAAGTATTTTCGAGCTGTGCTTTATTTTCTTGAGCGGCATTTTCCTGAGAAGTATTTTCTAATGTAATGGACGGTTTTGGCGTTTCGACCATTTTGATTGGGTATAAGGTTTGAAGTGCTGAGTTAAATTCATCGCTTTGTGTGTCGTTGAATAAAAAACTCGCTGGTTTTCGTAGAATATTCTCTTGGAAATGTGCTTGCCAAAATGACTGTTGGGTAAAGCTGTCTTGAAACTCAAAAGCATTTTGGTAAAAGGTTGTCATTGCTGCATCAAATTGTGCGAGTGATAAATTAGAAGAGGTGTATTGAACCACTGAGTAAATATGCTCAATTTTATTGTCAGCAGTCTTTGTATAAGGAATGACTAAACTGACTGTGGTTTCTATGGGAGTATAGATTTGTATTTTTAGATAAATTGCATCCGTACGCCCTGTGGGTAGATAGGCGTGAATATCTTCACAAAACAGTTGAAATGGATAACCGTGTGGGTTCTGTTCAAGTTCAGCAAATGCAAGCTCTCGTGGATTGTCTTGCATGAGTTTGATAATTTGAACTTTATGGTCTTTACTAACCAATAAGCAGGGGTCTAAACTTGACCCATCAAGCATGAAACTGGCATAAGCTGCTAAAAAACCAGCATGTTTAAATGCTTGGGTAATATTTGCAGTGATTTCAGGTTGTTGTATATCTTTTAAAGCTGAAGGGAAATACACCAAACTTTGCGTGGAAAGATCAATGTATTTTTGCACATATGTTAAACAACTCTGAACGGGCTGCTTAGCGTCAAATAAAATAGCAGTCAGTACCGACATTGGATAAGAAATTTGATTTTGGAAGACAAAGACTTGTGCAAGTTCATAGCGAAACTCTTCATCATCCTCTTGACTGAGTAATGCTTTATATTCTTCAAAACTAAACCATTTCACGCTACTCAACGTTTGATGGGCAATCGTTGTCCCTAAATAATAACTGAGTGCAACTAAGAAGTTTAATTTCTCTTTGTCCTGCATAAAGGTCGCATAGCTTGCTTCATTGAGTTGTTCATACTGACGAATGCGGTTGAGCAGCAAATCAATTTTTTGCAGACTGACTAAAGAAAAATCAAAGTCTATTAAGTCGGTTGCTTGATGATAAGCATTGCCACCTGATAGATAGCGATGTTGTTGTAGCGCTTGAATATATTCAGCACAATTTTCATTGATATTTTGTGTATGATTTTTTTCAATAATACTTTGGCGTAAATGAACATAACTGAGACATGTTTTTTCAGCATTTTCACCGTGATGCAGAACATCTGCAATAACAGCTAAAGGTAAGCAAACTTGATGATTGATCAAAGCGACCATTGAACTAAAAAAGTCGAGAGGGAGTTCATCATCTGAAGGTAAAATTTTAATCGCTTCGTGATAATTGTACCATTGCACAGGATAATGGGTTCTTTGCGCAAGAACATCACCAAGATAAGCAATCAACATCATTAAAAAATTTAACCCATTTCGTTGCGTCACTAGATCATTAGGGCGGACATTTTGACGATGTAAAGCAATTAACAAGGTATCAATGTCGTGTAAACTTTCATCACTAAAATCAGGATTAATTTTAAACAGTGCTTCGGCATACTTTAAACCCAAAGGTGGCAATTTTTTTTGATAAAAATATTGCAACAAACCTTGCATATCTTGTTGAGTTTTACGGTTCATGATGGTCTAGATTATTGGTTTTTTGAAAGATTATCATAAATAAAAATAGTGCTGTAGCGATTCGCTTTTTTAATTGCAATATATTTTAAATCCATATGCTCTTTTCCGACTTATTTCATGTGAAAGTCATAAAAAGACTGAAAAATAATGACTTTTAAATGTTAAATAACGCTCGAAAGTCTGTAATCAAAACTTGCATAGGAAGGGATCCTAATGAACCTAAATCTAATTGATATAAAGTCAAATCATGCTGATGCTGGGAAATGAAATAGCCTAAGTTACCTTGTTGTCCAACCATTAAAAAATTTGCTTCAAAATTTTGTATTTGATAGGTTTGATTACGTTCTATTAAGTCAAAACAATTGTAAAAACAGATATATATTTCCTCTTGTTCATATTCATCGAAATATTCAACTTCAAACATTGGACATTCTTGGATGTGTTCAAGGAGGATTTGTTGATATGTATCTGAGATTGGAAACTTCCAATAGCTTTCAATGTTTTGAATTTGGTTTAAAAGTATGGAGTTCATTTATGTTGTTCACGTGGGTCAGATTTTTTGAAATGAAAATATTTATTTTCTAAGCACTAATAGAATAACCAATAAAAAACTGCACTTGGAAGAAGAAATGAAAATAAAAACCAACTGCTTGAGTATTTATATTGATCATAGGTTTTCTTCAAATTTAACGAATAAAGAAAAATGCAGATCGTGATACATAAATAACCAAAAATACATTTGATTATTTTATCTGCATATTTTTCTAAAGATAGATTTAATTTTTTTAATCCTGATCTTGATCTATTTTCATCAGCATCTCAAAATTATTCGATATTTAATATTTCAAAATCTGCACATTGCTGGATTGTTTCTGCATTGAGTTCATAAATTGCATCTAAAAAAGCGACATTAAAACTACCTACAGACTGCGCTTTGCTAAAAGCCAGTTTTCCTGCAATGGCAAAATGAACATGTGCAGAAAGTGTTGCAATTGTGGGGGTAGAAACAGCACTATAGGCTGCAATTAATGCACCTAAGGCACAACCTGTTGCTGTGATTTTAGGTTGTAAATCACTACCACCATTGACTTGAATCACGGCATTGTGTTCTTTTGATAAAATAAAATCGGACTCACCTGAAATCGCAACACATTCACAATGTGCCAAAAGGGGGATAGCTTGTTGATAAACTTCATGACTGGCAATACTGCTATCTACACCTTTAGATTGAACTTGATTTCCTGCTAGACCACTGATTTCAGAGGCATTGCCACGAATGATTGTGGGGTGTAATAACAACAATTCATCGACCATGGCACTGCGCCATTTTAAAAATGCACCATATCCCACAGGGTCAAGCACCCAAGGTGTTGATTTTGCAGTAACGGTTTGTGCTGCAATTTTTATGGCTTGCATTTGCTCAGAAGTCGGTGTCCCTAAATTAATACTGAGTGCAGCCGCAATATTGGCAAAACTTTCTGCTTCAAAGGGATTATCAATCATGGCAGGTGAAGCGCCTGCTGCCAAAAGTACATTCGCTGCATAATTTGCTGCAACACTATTGGTAATACAATGCACAAGTGGTTGTTGCATTTGTAATTGTGTCCACGCCGTGATGACTTCTGCTCGTAATGTATCTGTTTGAATCAGGGTTGGAGTAGATTGAATCGTGTGAATATTTTCAAGCTGATTCATATGCATTCCTTATTTGGTAAAATAGTGATCTTGATGCTTACAGCGATTACAGAAAGTCGAGATTGAATGATGATCATCATATTCAATACTTAAATCTGTAGATCCACAATGCATACAATTAAACTTTGAGAAAAATTCTATACGTGGTTTGATATTTTGCCAAATCACAGGAATTGTTTGTGCAACATAGTTTTCGTCAAGTTTAAGTAAGTGAAATAAAAATATTTGACTGACACGACTAAAATGTAAATCGTAAGGACGAGGTAAAGTCGAAATTTCAAATTTTTTATGAATTGAATTTTTTCGGTATTCCTCTAAGGTTTTACGCAGTTTATTGGTATTATTAAAATCAGTATTGAGTGGATCAAGTGCTGTTTTTTGTGAGTGTAAATAATCTAATGCAGTTTGCACCATATAATAGATTTGCCCCAACGATAAATAGTTGAGTAAATAATCGCAATATTCTTTAAATTTTTTATTCCCTGCAAATTTAACCCCTAAGCGTTTACAATAATATTGAGTGAATTCTAAAATTTCATGATAGAAAATAATAAATAGCGTGCTATGTACTTCTTCAGCTTGCTGAAAAGGTGCACCATATTTAAAATCTTCAAAGAACCATTGTCTTAACTTTTGATAGATTGTATATAATGAAGGCTCTAAAAAACGATCCACACGGACATTAAGATAAAAATCATGTTCATTGTCTTTTAATGTCACCATTTTCTTTTTTGTAATGACATTATATTTCTCTAAACGATATAAAATCGTATTTTGGAGAGAATATGTTGAGGTAACTTTTTCCCATTTTATTTTTTCAAAATTAATACATTCATTTTGAAAATGATCATTTAAAATAATTTTATCTAAAATGGCCAACAAAAATAATTTATCAATTAAATATAAGCTAGAAAGGTTTCTGACATTGAGTACCTTTTTTGGGGTGATTTTTGTTTTTGCTTCGAGTAATGCTTGAGAGCAGGCTTGACATTGGCAGTGGACTAAATCTGAATCTGAAATTTTATGCTCACAATGAGTACATTCAAAATATTCTACAGGTTCATCATTCAATTCCGCTGATACAAGAAACATTGATGCTTTGCAAAGCGGGCAAAAACTGCTTTCGTCATGTTCTTTTTGCAAGATCAGTAAAGCCATAATTCATCTTAAAAATTCGATTGAGTTTGATTATAAGAGATTATGGCACGGGATGGGTACAAAATCAGCCGTATCTGTAGGTAAGTTATTTTCTTTCCAAAACCAATTAGCATCTGAATAGCTACCGATTTTGTAGATACCTTTTAGTTAGATAAAATAGCTAATAAAAAGTGCTTATGAACAGTAAACGATACCCTGAAGAATTCAAAATCGAAGCAACAAAGTCAGTTAAAAATAACTTTGATTTCAACTGCTTACATAGTACTTGCATAAATTGAGACATTAAACAACCACTTAGGATTAATGCACCTAAGTGGTTGTTTTATTTGGTGGGCCCGCCCAGACTTGAACTGGGGACCAACGGATTATGAGTCCGCTGATATAAAAATAAAAAATCAAAGACTTAAATGAATATAATTAATAATATCATCTATTTAATGAATTTTTAAAGTTTACTATTCACTCTTTTTGTTGATTGATATATATTGATTTTTAGTACTATTTGCTTACCAGATGCTTACTAGAATGAAGTTCACAAAACCAGCTATAGACAAAATTGATTGTACAGATAAGACCAAACCAACTTTTTTTTGGGATGAAAGAACACCTGGATTCGGCGTCAAAGTTACACCTAAAAATAATAAAAGCTACATTTTCCAAGGCCGTATTGGACTTCAAAATCGCCGTATCAAAATTGGCGATGTTGATACGTGGAAATTAGATGATGCTCGTAAATATGCACAAGAATTAGCGATTATGTGCAATAAAGGCATTGATCCTTTTATTGAGCGTAAGAAGGCTTTAGCTGATAATAAAGAGTTGTTAAAACAAGAAAAACGTAAGACTATTAAATTTAAAGATGTATGGTATGAATATTTAGCAGCAAGGCAACCTAATTGGCGGCCAAGAAGCTATCAGGATCATATCGAATTATCGAGAGGTGGTTATGATCCTGAAAGAAAAAGTGTGTATGCCAGTCAACCCATTTATCAACTGTTTGATTATAAGCTTTCTGAATTAACTGCAGATGTATTTTGTGACTGGCTCGATCAAAATGACTACCGTCCAACAACATCAGGTAAAGCATATCGACTCACACGAGCTTTCCTCAATTGGTGTGAGGAACATGAGGATTATGAGAATCTAGTACCTCCGAAATCATATAACTCTAAAAAGGTTAAAGATAAAGTCCCTTCTCCAAAAGCCAAAAATGATTGTTTAATGAAACAGCACCTAAGACCTTGGTTTGAAGAAGTCAATAAGTTAACTAATAGAAAAATCGCGATTTTTTTGATATGTAGTTTAATCACCGGTTGCAGAAAAAATGAGTTACTTTCATTAAAATGGAAAGATGTCGATTTTCGTTGGAAAACTGCAAAAGTAAAAGATAAAATTGAAGATACAGGTCGCCTAATCCCTCTCACAACATTTGTTGAAATTCTTTTATTAGAGCTAAAGAAAAATTCTGATTCTGAATTTGTATTTAGCAGTAAGGACTCTAAATGTGGCTATATTGTTAATCCCTACGATAGCTTAGAGAAAATATGTAAAAAATTAAATATTGTACTTACCCCCCATGGCTTGAGAAGGTCGTATAAAACGTTAGCAATTTGGGCTCAAATCAATGAAGGATCTTTAGCACAGATTTCTGGTCATAAGCCAAGTGCGTTAGTTGAAAGGCATTACATTGTACGCCCAATGGATATGCTACGCGAAACACTACAAGAATATGAGAATTGGATTTTGAATTGTGTTGGAATGTCGTCAATTTAGTTGAAAAATAAGCGATTTATTTCAATTTAAAATATTATTTACCAAAAACAAAGAGTGAAAATAGAGATTTTATCTCTTAGATTGGCATTTGAAGTGCAACACCCTGTGGTTAGCATAATACCTGACTCGGACTTTTAAAGCCGAGTCTTTTTCTTGGGTGATGATTAATACGTTGTGTGATTTCTAAAATATATTCATCTGTATGGAGATTTAAATCACTGCCTTTTCTAATATATTGCCTGATTAAGCCATTTGTATTTTCATTTGTGCCTCGTTGCCAAGCGCTATAAGGATCAGCGAAGTACCAGTCTATTTCTAATTCTTCAGCAACGTACTCATGTAGGCTGAACTCTTTGCCATTATCTGCCGTAATCGTCTTGAGCTGATCTTTGATCGGATTGAGTAGTCTAATCGTTGTTTGGCAGATTTCTTCTGTCTTACGTGAACGACATTTTTTCAGCCATAAATAACCTGTCTTCCGATCTACAATTGAGACCAATTATTGCTGATGGTTCTTACCCACAATCGTGTCTATTTCCAGATCACCAAAGCGAGTTCTTTGCTCAATCTCAAGTGGTCTGTTGTGAATACTTTTTCGGTTAGTCAGTTGACCACGGGTTTCAGGAGAGCCGTATTTCCTCTTTCTTTTATTTCTGAAACGAAGGTTGTGAAAGAGCGTACCGCCTTTGTTTTTATCCTGTCGGATGAAGCGATAGATTGAATGTAAACTGATCGGAACATAAGAGGCAATCTGTTCAGGGCTCCATTGAAGATCAAGATAAGAGATAACATGTACCCACATTTCACAAGGGATTCTTCTGGGATTGGAGCAATGGCGTCTTTGAGCTATTTTATGGGCATGTTTAGCAAAATAACCATTTCTCGCTTGGTTACGTTTGATTTCCCTGGAAATTGTGGAAGGTGAACGTCTGAGTCTCCAGGCGATATAACGTTTAGAAAAACCTTCACGTAGCAAGGTAGAAGTCTGATATCTTTCTTCTTGAGTAAGATGAGTATAGTTCATGATGCAACTTTGACTTTGGTCGGTCGAAAGCAGAATGCTAGTTCATCTTGCTTCCTTCCAATAATTTAATCTCTGTTGCACTTCATTTGAGAATCTAAGTCTTTATATAATAGATCTCTTGCGTTAGTAAAATTTAAACAGTCGCGAGCTATATTTTATAAGGTTTTTAGCTGATTTAAAAATTAAGTAAAACATACTTTCGAAAGAGGTCTAATATATTGAATAGTTCTATAGTAATAAGTCTGATGGCATCTTTGTTTATCTTTTGCAATTAGATCCTTTTATTTTTAGGAAGTATTACTATTCATTGGTAAGTTGAGTTTTTAAAATAAACATGCGAAAAATTCTTTTCTAAAATTAAGCTTAGCTTATCTGTAGATGAGATTGAAATAAAAATACACATGTTTACTTTTTAAGGACAACTTAAGTTGTAGATAAATAGTAATACTCGTAGAATACGATTTTTAATAAAGTCTCTTTATCCTAGAATCTTTTTATATAGATTTGCAAGGCTCTCATCTATGCAAGGTATTAAATGACTGATTTTTGGGTCGGAAATAAGCTCATCTTCAATTTTTTTAGATTTTTCTCGAATTTCAATATCCCAATTACTATTTCTGTATTGTCGCCAATTTAATTTAATTTTAAGTGGTCGATTATATCCCTTTAATTCCATAATAAATATCTGATCACATATTTCATCAAATAAAAATATATGTGATCGCTGAAGATAAGTGGTTTTTTCTAACACTAATTCTAAATTGTTTATAATTAGTGAGCAGCAATCATTTACTAGACTTGTACTTCCAATAGTATATCCCCACTGATGTAATAAATATAATGCACACAGGCTATCTAAAGAGCCATATTTAGCTAATTTTTCTAAATCAGATTTATTAAAACCTTTTATATGTCTATTTTGTATTAAATTTTCAATTATATAATCAGGAAGATTGTTTAGTTCTAGTAGTATTAAATATTCTTCTGTGGTTCGATATTTTAAATTTTTCCATATAGGATGATTGATAATATGAGATGAGCCGATACATTTTGAATCTACTGTTTTAATCCAATCATCTTTAGGTGTTGATAATCCAAATTTATATTTTTTAAATAAATTTGTTACATAGCCATTTTTTGGTTCCTTATAAAGTAACTTCTCTAAACCAAATTCATTTCTAATTTCACCGGAATTTAATAATTTATTATAAAAGAAGTCATACCAGCTTATTGTTTTTGCAAAATCTATCCTAGTTCTTAGTGGTCGGCCCATACATCATTCAGCTTTACTAATATTAATAGGTATGATTATACGAAAAATAGTAATGAAATGGTGTTTAAAATTACAATTTCTTTACTATTTTTAATGTGCTTTTATATCCTTAAATCAATTGGAATAGAAAGATATGGTACTTAAGCATAGGCAAAAGAAGATCACTGAAGATCGACTTTTGCTAACTACGAAAGAAGCAGCGAGATTGCTGGGATATGCAGAACAAACTTTGCGTAAATGGGCATTGTACGAAAACGGACCAATAAGTCCTATTAGGCATGGTCGTAGTCTTCGATGGAGTAAAGCAGAAGTCTATAAATTTGCTTGTGTCAAAGAAGAAGTCTAGAAAAATTTAGATAGTTTTTCGCGTTATAAATGCCCATTACATTTGATGTAAAAAATACAGGCAATAACAAGAAAAGCTATCTTATCCATAAAATTTATATACCTATTTTTTAAAATATATCATCAGCTTAAGTTGGATTTAAATTTAGGCTCTAGGCTTTGTCATGCTCAAAAAAAGCCCTTATGAAATTTTTAGAATAATGAATTTGGAGCTAATAATGTCCAAAAAACAAGCTAAACCAAAGATGAGTTTTAAGCTATCTCGTTTGAAACAAGTCAACTTAATTGAACGTTCGCTAAGAAAATATTCCAACATAATCGATCAAACAGTAAAACTTACTGTTGTTGGGGGTGGTGAGCAAAAAATTGAAAAAGATCGACTGAAAAAGTCAATGATTAATCGCGTTATGAAAGACTATTTGAGCCTTACTCAACATACGTATCTTTTATCCATGGAAAGCAAAAGTCATGAAGATTGGTTTAAAAACCAAGCTAACTGTATTTTTTGGTTAGAGTTGTTTGGCTATCTTAAAAATTGAACCGTACCGGGTTTGTCGGAGACTTTTTATTTAAGTTAGGCCACGTGACCTAACGGGTTAATCTTATCATAGTACATTGCTTCAAACTCAAAAGGCGATACATAACCCAATGCGCTGTGTACACGCTTTTTGTTGAACCAATCTACCCAATTTAATGTCGCAAGTTGTACATCCGCTAAACCTTGCCAGTCTGCTTTTAAATATTCAATCACCTCTGTTTTGTATAAGCCATTCACTGTTTCAGCCAAAGCGTTATCGTATGAATCACCGGTCGTACCGACTGATGCTCGTAAATTTGCTGCTTCTAAACGATTGGTATAGCGAATGGAAAGATATTGAACCCCTCTGTCACTATGGTGAATCACATTCTTTGGCATGTCTCGAGCATGTAACGCTTGCTCAAGTGCATCGAGCACCATATCTGTATTCATCCGTGTCGATACTTTCCATCCAACAATTGCTCGTGAGAAGACATCAATAATAAATGCAGTATAAACCCAACCTGAATTTGTTTGAATATACGTGAAGTCAGCGACCCATAGCTGGTCAGGATGATCAGCACTAAAATTGCGTTTCACCAAGTCATCTGCTCGTTTTTGATCCTCTCGGCTACGGGTAGTTTGTTTATTCTTACCACGCCAAACACCTTGTATACCTAGTTTTTGCATCAATCGAGCAACTGTACAGCGAGCAATAACATAGCCTTCACGTTTCAATTTTTGCCAAACTTTACGCACACCATATCGACCTGAACTTTCCTTCCAAATTCGTTTAATTTGTTCAGCATGATGCAAGTCATGTAGATCTCGCTTTGCTCGATGTTCTGGGTTTTCAACGAAATCTAGTGTTCGATAATAGGTAGAAGCCGCGATCGGTAAAATCCTGCAAATCGCCTCAACACCATATAACGCCTTATTGTTATGGATGAAATCTACCATTATTTGTGTGGGCGGTCGAGCTCCGCCTGGGCGAAAAAAGCGGCTGCTTTACGTAGAATTTCGTTAGCACGTTGCAGTTCTTTATTTTCACGTTCGAGTTGTTTAATACGTTCTTGATCTGAAAGTTGCTGTACTTTAATTGGGTTTTGTTTATCTAAATATTTTTGATACCAAACACGTAGAGTTTCAGGAGTACAACCTATCTTGGGAGCAATAGCGGTGATCGCAGCCCAATTCGATGGATAATCTTTCTCGGATTCAATCAATAATTCAACCGCTCTTTCTCTGATTTCAGGGGTATATTTTACTTTTTTCATCGGGACATTCTCTCAGAAAGCTTGGTCTCCGACAAACCCGGTACGGTTCAAATAGACAAATAAGATGTGAATATAGAAGTAACTTCTATAAGGGACTCTTTGATTATTTAACTAAATTAGAAGATGAAAATTTATTCTATTTAATTAATAAGGAAATCTTGAAGATGGATAAATATCATATTCCTAAAATAATTTATAAAACGGATTTTATAAATTATTTTAATTTACCTAGAAATATTTTTGAAAAATCTAAAGTTGATATTATGGAATGCTGAAATGAATAATAAATTGGATTTAGAGATTTTTGAATCAAGATGTGCTTGTTTAACTAAAATTTTATCTTCATATAGGGGGGATTTGGTTGTATTGGACTCATGTGATGTAAAGGATTTTCATAATAATTATATGACTGATGAATTCATGAGAGAATTAAAAGTATTATGTGAAGGTATATATTCATATTTGGAAATAAATAAATCTAAGACTCAATATAAGAATATTTTGGGATCATCAAGTATCTCGCTTTTACATAAAAATGTTGAGGATTTTGATGTTATAGATAAAGAAAAACAACTTTTGATTAACCAAAATATTTTGAAAATTTTTAATGTTGTAAATTTTTTAGTTGGGTTGATGTCCAATATGGAGAACTCTCAAGCTAAAATTGAAAGGCTAAACTATAATTTCTATCTAATTTTAAAAATGATGGAAAAAAGTTTTAAAGGTTTTCTTTCTGAAGTTTTACCTATAATTTCTCAATATTTTAATCATCTTATTGAGTTTGATCATACGGCTAAGACCATTAAAGAATTCAATACTTATGCAAAAGCCCAAAATGTACATGTCATAGCAGTCTGTAAGGATCTTGAAGTTAAGGTTTCAAAAAAGATAGTTAAAGCTTTAACAAGGTATTTAGATGAGTACAGGATCGCAGTTGAGGATATCTATTATCGCCACAACGTAAGAATTAAAAGGACGGATGAGATTGAGAATATAGACGATTTGGACGTTGATCCGCAGACTTATAATAACCCGCCTTTAGTCACCGAGAGTCAGTCTGATTACTCAGATGATAAAGATAGTATTGATGATGAAGTTGATGAAGATAAGGTATTTAAGCAGTATGATTATAATCTAAATGAAGATACGCGTAGACTAGCACCATTTCTCTCAAATCAAAGATTGAATCGTCATATAGATAGAACTCAGCAACCAACGGTGAGTAATATTTACTATTTGGACATACCCTTATTAAAAATTGTAAACCAGGTTTTACTTGACCAACTTCATGAAAACAAAGATATCATGGAATCTGCAAAAGCAGCTTGTTGCTTGATGTCAATCTTTACCGGGCAGAGTGCCGTTATATTTCAAGATGTCGACCAATTGCTAAAAACTAAGCAATTAAAACGTAGCCCCAATCGTGCCTATTATTTGTGGATCGTTGATGCAAATGTAAATAAAAATTTGAAAGGTCAAATTGCTAAAAAAGACAATAAATATAACGAGCATACAACTTGGGCATTTCAAATTCCTGCTATGTGGATTGATAGAATTAGAGAGGCTAACCTTTCCAATCTAACGAATACAGATTTCGAAAAGTCTTTATCAGAATGGTTTTATCATCGTCGTATAGGCCCGATATCAGTTACTTCAATTGCTTTACAACTTTCTTTTCATTTGAACCGTATATGTAAAGATGATCTTACGAAAAATTTCTTAATCGGTAGACAGGTTTCACATCAACCTGATCTAGCGTATGGGGGATTTTCTTATAAACAGTTAAATGAGGTATATGAGCAGTATATATATCTATGGTTTCAAAATAAAAACGAGGTAAATGTTTTAGATCGTCCGCAATTTATTCAAGTAGAAGAGCAAGCCCGCGTAGGAAGTCAGCGTGTATGGTCATTTGATAAAGCAAAAAAATTCTTAAATACATTAAACTTGAAAGTTGTGCAAGTTTTAAAAGAAGAACAAGACATTGCTGAAAAATTTAATGCTTTCAGTGTTTGGATCTGGTTTTGTTGTTTATTGTCTTCAGGTGCACGTCCTGCTATAGGTGCATCTAGTATCAGAGAAAATTTTGATTTTATTACTAATATTGCATATATCCATGATAAGAGCAGTAGATCTCGTCCACATGGTCGTTATTCACCTCTGATCGAATTCGTTGTTAATGAGTTACAGCATTATGATGAATTTATCAAAAACATTAATGCCTTAGAGCTAGCTAATACAGCAGATCATATCTATTACCTTTCTTATTGGAAGAAAGGTTCAGAATTCATGAGCTTCACATTGGAGCCACTTACACAAAAGCATATAGCATCTTATTTATCAGAAAACTTTCCTGAAATTGATGAGTTATATCCCAATTGGACGCGCCATTTTGTAAGGAATTTTCTGGAATTGCCTGATGCGATTTTTAAGAGTTGGTATGCGCACGATCAACAAAATGAGATCGGATTTTCAAAATATTCATCTTTACAGCCCTACACCTACATGATTGAAATTCAAGATGCAGTAAATCAGCTGTTTAAAAGACTGGGATTAAAATCAGTGGTGAGCCAATCATGAAAGATGAAGAGTTACAAAAAATTCGAACTAAGCTAGAGACTTCGGTGAATATTTTATTTGAAAAAATTTCAGGATTACTTATTCATGAGATCACGGAATCTTGTGGAAAAAAGAAACTCGATGATCAGATTCAAACTGAAATGTATATTGCTAGAGCCAAAGTCGAAAAACACTTTCACAATAGAAAAATCTCAAAAAAAGATTTAGAAGAATTAAGGGAATTTTGGTCTGAATTATGTGTGAAAAAAAAGCAAGAAATTGAGTCAAAAATTCCGTGGTTAAAGGATCAATATGAAATTAAGCTTATTCAAAGAGCATATTCAGCTCCAAATATTAAAGACATTGAATCAACGCAAATTAAGTTGATTAGAGGGCAAAGGTTACATGAGTTTAAGCTCAAGTTGCATTTCTTTTGGGAAGCTGAATTACCAAAAAGGCTTAAAACTGATGTTTTTAATGCTGATTTTACGGATGCGCAAAAGGAATTACTTCTTCGACAATTTTTAATGGCACTAATTATTGATTGTGGGTGTAGTCATAAAGAAGACTTAATGGCGATTTTAAAATCACTCAGAGCATATTTTTCAAATGATCAGTTAAAACCATCAGAATTGTCGAGTGGACTTGTATCCTTATATTGTCAAGGTTCATCAAAAACGGGTTATTTATATAATTATCCAGTAGAAAATGAGAAATATGCAAATTTAGTATATCTCGATAATTCATTCCAAATTAAACAAATTTATCTTACACCAATTAGTTTGTTAATGATGGTGAGACTCATCAATATTATTGAGTTTGAAACTCAAAGTGAAAGACGTCAGGGAGAAAAAAGGCTCGTTCAGCTTATAGAGGCTATCGATGCTCAGAATAAGACAAACTTTGATTGTTATATTGATTTGGCTATATTGGATGTCGATAAAAATAGTGTTTTACGTGATTATTTTGCAAAGGAAAAATATCAATTATTTGAGCATGTCGATTACGTGCAGTATTTTAGTCAAAAGAATACGCTTGATGGTTTCACAACAGCGTTATCTACTGGAATGTTAGACAGCGCTACACTATCAATATCAACCTTAAGAATGCTTGAGACACTTGATGCATTTAAAGACAATAAGTCTTTAATAAAGAAATCGATTACTTCCGAAAATAAGTTTGATGATCCGACCGATATTTATCGAAAGCCTAAGTCTGAAAATATCCAAAAGTTGAGCACAGGGTATCATTGTGCCGCAGAAATTAAAAAAGGATTGATAGGGCAATTTCAAGGTAGAAAAAAGACCGAGACAATTAAGCAATTGTCAGAAGATATTGAGTCACTTAAAGAAAGCTACAATAATCAGAAGTATGAAATAGCTAAAGATGTTGCGCTTGTGAGTGTTCAGATTGCCTTAATGACATGGTATCGGGATTACCTCGTGAGTGGTCAATCTTCAAATGTTTCTAGAGCAAAAGACGGAATTGCACTGAGTTCCTTGGATACCTACAAATCATCATTCGCTGAAGATCTTTTTATGTATGTTGTTACTCATGACCTTGATCTTCTGAAGATGGATGAAGAACAATTTGAGGGAGCATATGAGTATATTTTAAGTGAAAAATTTATTGCTGATAAGCGACGACAAAATAAAGCATCTAAAAATAATGTTAGGGAGGTGAAATATAATAGCTATGGTAAAGCTGTAAAAAATTTAAAAAAATTTCATAGCAGTTTAATTCACAATTTTGGTGCTCCTCGAGTAAATTATTTAGACCAGTTAAAATCTGATGATCTTCAGATGTGTAGAGCATCATATATAACTCCAGTGATGTGGGTGCATTTTAATAATTTGATTGATCGCCAAGTTGATTTGAGTAAAGAACAAAAAAGTATATTCAAAATAATTTGTATGCTTGCTTACCGCACAGGTTTAAGGATTGGTGAGATTCTTGGGTTAAGGCTGAGAGATTTGGCTATGACGGATTTGGATGTTAAAACAATTGGCTATGAGCGATATTATTATTTAACAGCAAGCAATCCTCAATTTATCAAAATCTTTATACATAATAACTATCATCGTCAGGTTAAAACGACGAATGCAAAACGAGGAATTCGTCTTGATGAGTTGCTGACTGCAGATGAATTAAATGGATTTATTGGTCTGATCAAAAAGCATCTTAATGTAAAAGTTGATCAAGGAAGGTTGGGGGCAGAAGATTGTTATATCTTCCAAGATGAATTTGGTCAAATTTTTTCATCTCGTTTTATTGGTGCTAAGACAAAGGAAATTTTTGATACTTTATTCAATAACGAACCACACGATTATTCTTTTCATAGCTTTAGGCATACTGCGACAAACAATTTAGCTTTAATTTTGAAAGGAAGTGAAGCGTTAATCAGAAGTTGGATTGGCTACTCACCTGATCAGATTGCCAAAATTAAAAATTATTTATTGGGTGATACAGACAGTATTGCTGGACGTCAGGATGTTTGGAAGATTTTGGCACATTTTATTGGCCATTCATCTATTGAGATGACAGCCAACTATTACCTGCATTTTGGTTCAATGTTAGTCGGGGATGCATTATGTCCAGATGAAAGTAAAATATCAGCAAATATTGTAAGAGCTTTACTCTCTTGCAGAGTATTCAAGAAACAATTGAATACGTCGCAAATGAAAGAGAAGCTTGAATTAAAAGAAATCTTAGAGAAGATAGCTCCCAATTCAAAGATTATTCAAGACGTAATATTTCCTGATCGGTGGCATACTCAGATATTAAAACGAGAAGATGTAGAGCAAACAGATCATGTAACCGAAAGGCTCAAACTGACATCAGAATTGAATGATATTATAGATGTACTTTCAGGAAAAAATGAAAATCTGAAGTTGAAAGAAATTGGGAGAGACTTGGCCTCAAACCTGTATAAAAATAGACACTATCAACACAAAAAAGATATTTCTCAAAGTAATCCTTTAGACATGCTGCTAAAGCATATCAATAGAAATAAGTCTGGAAATAGATTTAGCGAAGCTGATTTTAAAATTTTCACAGCTTTACTGGATAGTAACTTTATGTTGGATTATTTTGAGCGCCGTATTCGTCTTATAGATGCTAGTATGGAAGTGAACCGTACCGGGTTTGTCGGAGACTTTTTATTTAAGTTAGGCCACGTGACCTAACGGGTTAATCTTATCATAGTACATTGCTTCAAACTCAAAAGGCGATACATAACCCAATGCGCTGTGTACACGCTTTTTGTTGAACCAATCTACCCAATTTAATGTCGCAAGTTGTACATCCGCTAAACCTTGCCAGTCTGCTTTTAAATATTCAATCACCTCTGTTTTGTATAAGCCATTCACTGTTTCAGCCAAAGCGTTATCGTATGAATCACCGGTCGTACCGACTGATGCTCGTAAATTTGCTGCTTCTAAACGATTGGTATAGCGAATGGAAAGATATTGAACCCCTCTGTCACTATGGTGAATCACATTCTTTGGCATGTCTCGAGCATGTAACGCTTGCTCAAGTGCATCGAGCACCATATCTGTATTCATCCGTGTCGATACTTTCCATCCAACAATTGCTCGTGAGAAGACATCAATAATAAATGCAGTATAAACCCAACCTGAATTTGTTTGAATATACGTGAAGTCAGCGACCCATAGCTGGTCAGGATGATCAGCACTAAAATTGCGTTTCACCAAGTCATCTGCTCGTTTTTGATCCTCTCGGCTACGGGTAGTTTGTTTATTCTTACCACGCCAAACACCTTGTATACCTAGTTTTTGCATCAATCGAGCAACTGTACAGCGAGCAATAACATAGCCTTCACGTTTCAATTTTTGCCAAACTTTACGCACACCATATCGACCTGAACTTTCCTTCCAAATTCGTTTAATTTGTTCAGCATGATGCAAGTCATGTAGATCTCGCTTTGCTCGATGTTCTGGGTTTTCAACGAAATCTAGTGTTCGATAATAGGTAGAAGCCGCGATCGGTAAAATCCTGCAAATCGCCTCAACACCATATAACGCCTTATTGTTATGGATGAAATCTACCATTATTTGTGTGGGCGGTCGAGCTCCGCCTGGGCGAAAAAAGCGGCTGCTTTACGTAGAATTTCGTTAGCACGTTGCAGTTCTTTATTTTCACGTTCGAGTTGTTTAATACGTTCTTGATCTGAAAGTTGCTGTACTTTAATTGGGTTTTGTTTATCTAAATATTTTTGATACCAAACACGTAGAGTTTCAGGAGTACAACCTATCTTGGGAGCAATAGCGGTGATCGCAGCCCAATTCGATGGATAATCTTTCTCGGATTCAATCAATAATTCAACCGCTCTTTCTCTGATTTCAGGGGTATATTTTACTTTTTTCATCGGGACATTCTCTCAGAAAGCTTGGTCTCCGACAAACCCGGTACGGTTCAAGTTTTTAAAGGGAACTGAAGTTGAGTTAAGATGCTACCATATCTATTGTAAAGTTTTTATTGATAATATCTAACATACTTGAAAGGTATAGATATATTTATATAAAAATAAGTAAATTATGTTTTTAGGAGGGTGCTTTTATTTGAAACTACTGTAATATAAGGGAGGGTCTTATGAAAATATTTAAGTTTAAAAGTGAATAAAATTAGAATAGTATTTACTGCTACTATGAGTGCAGGCAAAACTACATGTATTAACGCGTTTCTAGGCACTGAATTATTACATTCAGCGAATGAAGCAACTACTGCTACGGTAACAGAGATACATTCTAGTAATGTAGAGATGGTTAGAGCTTTTGATAGCAATAAAGCAATAGTAAAGGAAGTATATGCGTTAACTGCTGAAATGTTAAAAGTATTAAATCAAAGTCAACAAGTACAGGAAATTTTAGTTAAAGGGAAATTTAATTTTTCTGAGAATTTAGTACTAATTGATACTCCTGGTCCAAACAATAGTCGAGATACTAATCATAAAAATCTTGCCTATGAATTTATTGAAGAGTCTAATTTTGATTTTTTAGTTTATATAATTAATGCGACTCAGCCATTCATTAATGATGATGTGCAATACTTAAAATTTATTCAGAAAAAAGTACAACATCAAAAAATTATTTTTTTAGTAAATAAAGTAGATGAGTTTGATATAGAAAATGAGTCAATTAGTTCTTTTATAAACAATTTAACCTCTTATTTGAAAGATCTGGGGTTTTTACAACCTATCATATTTACAATAAGTGCATATAGATCGTTGCTAATAAAAAAATTTACAAAGCAAGAAAAATTATCTAGAAAGGAAAGAAGAGAATTATTAAGCTTCTTGGAAGATGATAATATTTTTTTAGACTATGGATTAATTCCTTTTCCAATTGAAACAATAAATCATATCAAATGTCAAAAAAGATTCGAGGATCTTGATGAGGGTTTTCAAGATTACGATTATCTAAATCAGATCTATTGTAATACAGGTTTTCCATATTTTGAGTTTTATATTAAAGATCAAATTTTTAAATTAAATAAGTAGGGTATATTTTAAGTGAACCATATTGAAATTAAACATAATCCTTTTTCAATTGAAACGCATTTTTTTGTAAATGGCCAAGAAGTATTAGGAAATAATATTTTATCTCATTTAAAACAGCGTAGATTGCAGTTGTGGGTAGATCAGCTTCCTAAACTTTTATATGATTTTTTTAATCAAGACAGCGATATAGAAATTAATTTTATAGGGTTAGAATCTGATTATATCGATCTTAAAGAAGAAATTGAAAAAGCAAATTTGGAGCATAGCACGAGTTTTAGGTTAACTCCTTACAAGACTGTAGAAAGTGTTGATATTCGCCTTGAAAAAATAAAGGGAATGATTGAATTTGCGAAGAAAAATCCAAAATTTCTTAGCTATTTACAGACTAACTCACGAGTTTCAGATGCTTTGAATGAAGCATTTAACAATGATTTTGATGCTTATGTAGTTGCGACTATGTCATCAGGGAAATCAACATTCATTAATGCAATGTTAGGTATGGATTTATTACCTGCTCGAAATGAGGCCACTACGGCAACTATTGCAAAAATTTATGATACAAAATCAGATGCTTACTATGGTAGCCGTTATAATGTAGATGGTGAGATTTTAGAAGAAAATATAATTCTAAATAGTGATGTTTTGAATTCTTGGAATGATCAAAAAGATACACATACGATTAATATTACTGGTCCAATTTATGGAATGGAAAAAAGAGACAATGTAAGACTAGTATTGACTGACACACCTGGACCAAATAATAGTCGTGATGAATCTCATGCTCGTTTGACAATGTCCTTCATTCAAGATTCGCAGCGTAGTCCTTTAATTTTATATATTTTAAATGCCACACAATTAGGTATTAATGATGATAAAAACTTATTGGAGCTAGTTGCTAAGGAAATCAAGAAGGGTGGTAAGCAAGCTAAAGATCGTTTTATTTTTATCGTAAATAAATGCGATGAATTTGATTTAGAAAAAGAATCTTTGGAAAAAGCTTTAGATAATGTAAGAGCCTACTTAATAGAAAATGGCATTCAAGATCCTTTGGTATATCCTATTTCAGCATTTGCAACCCGATTGATGCGTAATGATGAACAACGGTTAACAAGACGTGAGCGTAGCAAAAAGAACGATTATATTGATCAATTCTTGGAAGATGAATATAATTTTATTAAGTATATGCCTTTAACGTCAAAGGTTGCTCATAAGGTTGAAAACTTAAAGCTCGTTGATGATGATGAATTAAATACTGCATTAAAAAATAGCGGTATACCAGCTGTAGAAATGATGATAGATGAATATATTGAAAAATATAATTTACCACACCGACTAAATCGGGCAAAAGAAGCATTAGATACCGCAATAGGCTTAGCGTTAAATGAAGAAAAAATGAATGCCGCATTAGAGCAAGATGAGAAGGAGTTAGAAAATATTTTAGCATCCATTAAACATTTAGAAGCTAAGCGGGCTAAAGGTTTTGAAACTGCTTCATATAAAGCAAAACTTAAAGAACGTAAAAATCATGTCCCTGAAGCTATTCAGTCTAAAATCAAATCACTAAGACGTGGAGTAGAAGATAAATGGAGTTCGATTACTAATACCATGCAAGGCGATGTGAGTGTTGATCAGGCGAATGACAAATTAGAAAAATTAGAAGATGATTTGAAATTTAAATTTAATGAAGTTATTAATGAATTGGATAATGCTTATTTGGCTATGCAAAAAAATATTCATAATGAATTAAATTTAGAATATCAAAAGTATATTTCAGATATTTTTGAAGATGTGAAAGATTTAAAAATTCCTGTTTTGAGTGGATTAGAGAATAAATTTAAAAATTTTGACATCTCAGTGACTAAAACTAATCGTGGTGAGATTAATACACGTACTGTAGTTGTTGGTCAAAAACAAGTTAAAACCTCAAAATGGTATAACCCATGGAGTTGGGGGGATACTAAGACAGTTAATATAACTGAAGAAAGAGAGTATGTTTCTTTGAAAGATGCTTGGGATCAACGCGGAGCAGAAATAAGAACGCAATTTAATAATCTTATTCAACAGGGTACAATTCATATCACTGAAGGTGGAAATAAAATTATTGATATGTATACGGAATTTTTGACTCAAGAGTTTGATAAGAAATTTGAGCAAATAATAAAAGAGATCAAAGGGAAAATTCAGGATAAAGATTTACGTATAAAAGCTATTGATCATGCTAAATCTGAATTAGTTTGGATTGAAAAGATGCGCCAAGATTTAGATAACATTTTAAAGATTTAAGGAGAAATATTCCGTGTTTAAGTTAAAAGAAGAAATTGTTTCAATTCTTGAAAATTGTAATCAAAAAGCAGAAATAAAAAAATTAATGGAGATTGATTCTGAGTTCTATGAATTGGATCTTGATTATGGTGAATTAATTGCTACAAATACTTTATATAACGAAAATGATTTTTATGGATCTTTAGATATTTTAAAGAGAAATTTTAGCAAAGAACGGCTTGATAATGTAATTGGAATAAAGCTTTGGCTAATTGATCATGAAATTTCAGGTTTTATAGATGTTATCCAAAATGAAAGTATTGATATTGACGAAAACGTTATTAACATTAACCCTAATTTAGATGAAAGTATAAATCAATTGAATCTTAAACAGAAAGAAAGTAAATTTTCAAATAATTTATTTGATCAGGCTTTTTCATCAAAAGATCTAGATAAAATACAAGCTATTCTTTTAAACTTAATTATTGATCAAGATGTTAGTACTTTAAAGTTGACAGAATATGGAAAAGTTATTCAAGAAAAAATTCCTGAAATCTTTGAAGATTATAAAGAAGATATTTTTAATGAGAAAATAGAGACTGATCGCAATAATTGGGATTTACAATATTTACAGGATCAGCATCTATCTTTACAGACAAATTTTTCTTTAGATCGTTATAACCACGTACTTGAAGTGAGAAAATTTCTAGGTATAAATAACAATCCAAATCCAAATCCAAATCCAAATCCAAATCCAAATCCAAATTCAAATGTGGAATCAGATAATACGGCTTATAATAAGAATCCTAATAGAGATGAATCTAGTAAAAGTATTATTGAAGAGCTTCTTGATAAAATTGTTGATGGTTTGAAAAAATTAAAAGATGCTAGTTGCAATTTAATTGAAAAAATAAAAGCGAAGTTTAAGTAGTTTAAATAATAGGGGGAGAATATGAACAATCAATTTAACCGAAAATTGGTAAGAGCGGCAGAAACAGAAAATTTAGAAAGATCATTATATTCAGCTGAATATATGATCAAAAAAAGTTATCTAACGGACTTGCTAAACATGTCTATTCTCCCTACTTTTAATATTGAGCAGATTAATTTTAGTGCAGAAGTTCGCTTATTTAGATTAGAGCGTTTAGTACAAAATAATAAACAGTCAGTATTAGAAAGTTTAGTTGCTATTTACACTGCCCTTGGTAAAGCAGGTCATAGTATTTTCTTTATCTTAGAAGGTAATGGTGATACTACCCAAATTTATATTGGTGTAAAAAGTAAATCGGGAGATTTTGAAGGGCAGAATGCTGGTGATTTGCTAAAGTCAACATTTGATGGGCAATTCTCCGGTAGTAAATTAACAGGAGTATTAAATACTGAATTAAAAGAAATTTTTCAAACTACCGTAAATCATGAAAAAAATGATTGTAGTGGCGTTACGGCTGTGACTTTGATTCCATCATTATCAGTAGATAATCGAGAAAACTTTATTCAGGGTATGGAGCGATTTATTGATGCTGCGGAAGGAAAGATTTATCAAGCAATCTTTTTAGCAGAAGCGGTCGAGGAAGCTGTTCTACATACTATTCGTCGAGGTTACGAACAGATATACACTCAAATATCACCTTTTTCGAAGAATACATTTAGTTATTCAACACAAGAGTCAGAAAATATTGCTCATGTACTTGGTTCAAGCGTAACAGAGACACTAGGTAAAAGTATTGCTTTAACTGAAACTAAAGGAACTAGTATTTCAAATGGGGTAAATGAAAGTTCACAACAAGGTTCATCTACTTCCCAAAATAAAGGGGGGGCTGTAGCTGGTGTTGGGGCTGGTATTGGTATGGGAGTTGGTGCCGCTATAGCTGGCCCTTCTGGAGTACTCATAGGTGGGGCAGTGGGTGGAGCAGTTGGAGGCCTTGCAGGAAGTTTATTAGGATCTGACAGTCAAAGTTCATCTCAAACAAAAGGAACTAGCTATACAGAGTCTGAGAATCTTTCAGAAGGAAAAACTAGTACGAATACAAGTTCAACAGCTAATACATCAACGAAAAGTACAAGTAAAGGTGCAACATACGGCACAAGTCAACAGAGTACTATAGAATTTCAAAATAAATCTGTACAACAAATTCTTAATAAAATAGACCAAAACCTAGCAAGACTTGATGATGTTGAGTCTTATGGCGGGTGGAATTTCGCTGCTTACTTTATAGGTGAAACACCTACCGTTTCTCATGCTTTAGGTAGTATTTATTATGGTTTAATGAAAGGTGATGATTCGAATTCAGAAGCATCTACTATAACCACTTGGACTAGTGAGGATAAATCATTAATCCTAAAATACTTAAAAAATTTACAACATCCACAATTAAAAGTATCCAAGCAATTAAATGTACAAGTACCATTTTTAAGCCCGACGAGTTTATTGTCTACCAAGGAAATAGCATTAACATTGAACTTACCTCATCACTCTACATCTAGTGTAAGTGTTGTTGAAACAGTGCCTTTTGGACGATCAATTCAGTACCTAAATGATCTTAAAACGTTTCATGACAATGCAATTGATTTAGGCGTATTACGTCATTTATGGAAAGATTCTAATCAGCCTGTGTACTTAGAAAATAAACAATTAACGCAGCACACATTAGTATGTGGATCAACAGGATCAGGTAAAAGCAATACTTTATATACGATTTTAAAAAAATTACGCCAGCAGCAGATTCCCTTTTTAGTGATTGAGCCTGTAAAAGGGGAATATAAACATGTGTTTGGTAATTATTCAGATGTTTTTGTCTATGGGACTAATCCGAAACATACTGATTTATTGAAATTAAATCCATTTAGTTTTCCAGAGGATATTCATGTCTTAGAGCATGTGGATCGTCTAGTTGAAATTTTTAATGTATGTTGGCCAATGTATGCTGCTATGCCAATTGTTTTGAAAAAAGCAATTTTACTAGCTTATCAGCGGGTAGGATGGAATTTAGATGTCTCCGAAAATATACAAACGCAGCAAATTTTTCCGACCTTCACTGATGTAGCATTGACACTAAAAGAAATTATTGAAAATTCTGCTTATTCTGAAGAGGTTAAAGGTAATTATATTGGTTCGTTAGAAACACGTATTATGTCTTTAACGGATGGTTTAAATGCACAATTATTTACGTCAAATGAGATAGATAATTCTATCCTATTTGACCAGAATGTCATTGTTGACTTAAGTCGTGTAGCTTCATCAGAAACAAAATCGCTCATCATGGGGATATTAGTGATGAAGTTGAATGAATATCGTATAAGTCAAAATTTAGACATGAATTCAGATTTAAGACATGTCACGATATTAGAAGAAGCACATCATTTGTTAAAACGTACAAGTACTAGCCAATCAATGGAATCCAGTAACTTAGTTGGAAAGTCTGTTGAGATGCTTAGTGATTCAATTGCAGAGATGCGTACTTACGGTCAGGGTTTTATCTTAGTTGATCAATCACCTAATGCATTAGATATTTCTGCAATTAAAAATACAAATACTAAAATTATTTTAAGGCTTCCTGAAGAGCAAGATCGACAGGTTGTAGGAAGTTCTGTTTCCCTAAAGGATGAACAATTGGCTGAAATTTCTAAATTACCTCAGGGGGTTGCAATTGTTCATCAAAGCCATTGGCTAGAACCAATATTATGTAAAATTAATTATTTTCAGCCAGACCATTCTAAATTTTATTTTAAAAGATTAATTGGAAAGGCTGTGATTATAAAACAAATTGAACAAGAAATTTTGCTCTTTTTATTGTGTATAGGTGAACGTTTACCTTCAAATTATCAGCAACCTAATCTTGATTTCCTTCTAGAAAATTTGGTTATGATTTCAGATACGGTTATGAGAATTGAGCTCGAACAACTTTTACAAGCATATAAAGATAATAAGTTAAAATTGAATATTAAGGACTTTGCTAAAATTAGTCGATATATTGTAAGAATATTAAATTTAGAGAATAAACTAGAGCCATTATTAAAAAAATCTGTAGATATAATAGATTTTGACGAACAGTTAAACAGATTGATTTTTAATGAAGATTTTATTATTAAAAACCAAATCAAGCAGGCTTGTTTGAAATATCTTACTAGTATCGATTGCGGTTATCTCAAAGCTTACCAAACATGGGTAGAGCATGTAAACAAACAAAATGTTGCTTAATAAAAGAGAAAAAGTATGGAATTGATTTCAGTATTGGCTTCTACTCTAGAGAAAATGGGCGATAGTAGTGCAGTTCAGAACTTCTGGTATAGAGATTCAATTATGGACCAGAAAGTTTTCTATAATGTAGGGCAATTGGATCAGCCTACGTATCTGCAAAATAAGATGCAATTGACCGACTTATCTGATGAAAGAAAAGATAATTTAAAAGAGCAAGGATATGGTGAAAAAACAGTAGAAGCAATTCGCTCTGAAGAGGAAGCGGAAATTTATAAGGAAGCAGGACTTGAATCAAAAGAAATTAATGGTAGAGAATGCTTAGTTCGTACTGATATCAATTATGAGCAAGTTGACGATCGTGGTAGAACAAACCTAGAGCGTATGGAAAGGGGATTGTCACCTTTAGATAAAGATGGTCAACCCTATGAATTACATCATATTGGTCAAAAAATGGATGCCCCTTTAGCTGAGTTGACAAAGAAAGAACATATTACAGATGGTAATTACAACATATTGCACGAATCAAAAGAATCTGAAATTAGTCGCCCTGATTTCAATAAGGAGCGTGCAGATCACTGGAAAGCACGTGCATCAGAAATAAAACAGGAATTAGCAAATACATGAATACTTTAAAAGATTTTATTGAATCAAATGCTATCGATGTTATTTCAGTTAGTGAAAATGAGCTTCTTCAAGCTCAGCAGATTTTAAAACTTCAGTTCGATACTGATTATTTATCTTATTTAAAAATTTGTGGACAATTGGAGTTTGAATATTTGGAATTTTATGGCCTAGGCATTAAGCCAGACTCATACTTGAATCTCATTCAAATCTATAGTCTATTAAAAGAAAATGTTACTTATCCACAAAAATCTCTACCTCTTCTAGATCTTGGTGATGGTCATTATTCTATATATGACTTAGAAACTGGACATGTTTTGGAATGGACGAAAGATGGGGTGGTGGGTAAATTAAGTCTAAGCTTGGAACAATATTTATTGGATACTTTACTAAAAGTTAAGGCTTAATACTTTTTATTCAGTTTATCACTTATCCTATAGTCAAAATTTTTATATGTTCGAATATAGAAGTAATTTGTAGAGAAATCTCTCATGATCAAGGGATTGGACTGCTCCCAGTATCCTTGACATGAGACAGCCTCATTTTGAAGCTGCTTCAAAGGCTTCTGGACTCATCCCATCGAGATGTGAATGACGTCTGATTCGATTGTAAAACATCTCGATATAATCAAACACATCTGCACGGGCTATTTCCTCGAGTTTTATAGATTCTCTTTTTAATTCTTTCCTTCTTCAAGCTGCTAAAAAAGGATTCAGCAACGGCATTATCCCAGCAGTTTCCGCGACGACTCATACTTGGAACCAAATTATGCTTCTGACAGAATTTCTGCCAGTCTCCGCTGCTGTATTGTGAGCCTTGGTCTGAATGTATGATCACAGGTTCATTTGGCCTGCGTCGCCATGCCGCCATAAGAAGTGCATCCAAAACAATATCCTTGGCAAGCGTAGGTTTCATTGACCAACCGATGACTTTCCTTGAATATAAATCGAGAACCACAGCCAGATATAACCAGCCTTGCCAGGTGCGGATATAGGTAATATCAGTCACCCACGAGGTATCAGGTGTGTTTACAACAAATTCTCGATTTAAATGGTTGGGTGGCACAATCTGAGGACGACCACGACCATAGCTTTTATGCTTCTTATATCCTCGAACAGCGGTAATACTATTGTTCTTCATTATCTTCAGCACAAGATTAGGTCCACAGCTATCACCTAACTCTTTAAGATCCAGGGTGATGCGACGATAACCGTAGATACCATAACTGGCCTCATAAGAAGACCAGATGAGCTGTAATAACCGCTTATCTTCAATAGCCCTGCCTGATTCAGGTTCATGCAACCAAGCGTAATAGCCAGCACGCGCGATCTTAAGAACCCGACACATCGTTTTAACCTTAAACTGATGGCTGTATTCAAGGATGAACTGCTACTTCACTCGGGCAGGCTTGCAAAGTACCTTGCGGCCTTTTTTAGGATATCCCGTTCCTCTTCAGTTTGTTTAAGCTGACTTTTGAGGCGCAGGATTTCTTTCTTTGCCTCAAGTAGTTCATGTTCATCAAGGGAGTTGCGTAAAGGTTGTACAGCCTTTAACTATTTATAAATACTGTGTTGTGATACACCTAAACGTTCCGCTACATCAGTGACAGAATATCCTCGTTCAGTAATTAATTTTATAGCTTCATCTTTAAATTCTGGGGTATATCGTTGTCCACTCATAATGTTCTCTCCTGTGCAAAAAGAATAGACGATATTTGTCTAGGAGAGTGGTGGCAGTCCAAAAAGATGGTTATATGAGTCTAGAATTTTGGTGGCCATTCACAAATCTATACTTTAATAAAGTTGATTGATTCCGCTTACCATTTGCTTACCAGAATCTAGAAACAAAAAAACCACTTAGGATTAATGCACCTAAGTGGTTGTTTTATTTGGTGGGCCCGCCCAGACTTGAACTGGGGACCAACGGATTATGAGTCCGCTGCTCTAACCAACTGAGCTACAGGCCCTGCATCAAGTGAACTGATTTAATATCAATTACTTGGAGTGTGCGCAATACTAACTAAGATTTTAGATTATATCAAGTGTTTTCTTCTAGTAGACGCATAGTAGACCATAGAAAATATTGTGATATATTGCTTAGCGTTATAACAGAGTGCGATTTTATATATGTCATTATAAAGAGTAAAGCTCACTAAGCCATTTATTGATCAATCGGAGCTTAATTCAGTGATAGATAGAGAGTGATGTGTCCTGTTATTTCAGCACACATCAAACAAATAGAAATATTTCCTCGATTTATTAATGCTTTGTTATAAGAAGACCAATTGGTTGTACGATAGATTTTAGGTGTGGGCTTATTCATTTGAGAAGTATAATGTTGAATAAGCCTTAAAATATAATCATGCTGTGATTTTTAGCTGTTATAGAAGTTTATGATAAAATATTTCTAAATTAATTCTAATGAAATAGAGAATATTATTTTATTTTTATGTAATGGTAGTATTCTTAAAATTAAAACATTGTAATTTTTTATTGTTAAAATATTAATATTTTTTATTGGGTATGATTTAGTTTTATATATTTAAAATTAGATGCGTTTTCTGAAAATTAAATAAAAGATAAAAATAGTCTCTGAACTATTTTTACATTAGGTATACATTATAAAAGTAGTGAGTACAATATAGTAAATGCTGACCCTATTACAGGTGAACCTGGTGCTCATCCTGTAGGTACAGGTCTTGGCGCAGCTAGTGGTGCGGCAGTAGGTGCTGTTGGTGGTCCAATAGGAGCTGTTGTAGGTGGTGTAGTCGGTGCTGTTGCAGGTGGTTTGGCTGGTAAAGGTGCAGCTGAAGCAGTCAACCCAACTGAAGAAGAAGCTTATTGGCGTAGTACAGCCAATAGTACGCCTTATTATGCAGACACTTTAAATATTTATAGTGATTTAGATTACGACAAAGATTATCGTTCAGCTTATCATTTAGGCTATACAGGTCGCACTGAATATCCTACTGAAACGCGTTTTGAAGATGTAGAACATGATCTAAAAGTGAAATGGGAACAGGTCAAAGGAACTTCACGTTTAACATGGGAACAAGCGAAACATGCGGTTAAAGATGCATGGAATAGAGTAAGTCAGTAGATTGAAATTAACGGAAAGGGACTATATAAGTCCCTTTATTTATATAATCAGATGAGGAAATCAAAATGTCAAAACAGAATAAAAATGAAAAAATTCAGCAATTCGAGTCAGAATCTTATGTAGATCCGCAACATCAAATACTGACAACTTCATTAGGTGTTGCGGTTAAAGATAATCAAAATAGTCTACGTGCGGATAGTCGTGGTCCAACATTATTAGAAGATTTTTTTCTTAGAGATAAACTGATTCACTTTGATCGAGAGCGTATTCCTGAACGTGTTGTACATGCACGTGGTGTAGGTGCTCATGGTTATTTTGAGGCTTATCCAGGAAATGAAAAATGGACGAAAGCTCATTTTTTAACAAATTCTGAAAGAAAAACACCTATATTTGCACGAATATCAACAGTGCAAGGCGGACGGGGTTCTGCTGATGTTGTACGTGACGTACGTGGTTTTTCCATAAAATTTTATACTCAGGAAGGTAATTACGATTTAGTAGGTAATAATATTCCTGTTTTTTTTATTCAGGATGCTATTAAATTCCCTGATTTTGTTCATGCCGTAAAACCAGAGGATCATAATGAAATTCCTACAGGTCAATCTGCTCACGATACATTTTGGGATTTTGTTTCTTTAAATACAGAAGCTGCACACATGACAACATGGGTGATGTCTGATCGTGCAATTCCTCGAAACTTGCGTTCTATTCAAGGTTTTGGTGTTCATACTTTTAGATTAATTAATGCTAAGAATGAAGCTTTTTTAGTAAAATTTCACTGGACACCAAAGCAAGGTGTCGCGCAAGTCGTTTGGGATGAAGCTTTAAAGCTCAATGGTAAAGATCCTGACTTTCATCGTCGAGATTTATGGGATGCAATCGAAAGAGGGAATTATCCTGAATGGGAGCTAGGTGCTCAAATTTTTACTGAAGAACAAGCAGCAGAGTGGGATTTTGATGTCTTAGATCCAACTAAACTCGTACCTGAAGAATTAGTACCTGTCACGCCATTGGGTAAATTTATCTTAAATCGAAATCCTGATGAATTTTTTGCAGAAACAGAACAGGTCGCTTTTTCTCCAGCAAATATTGTTCCTGGTATAGATTTTAGTAATGATCCTTTATTGCAAGGTCGTCTATTTAGTTATACAGATACTCATTTGCATCGTCTAGGTACACCTAATTTTAATCAAATTCCAATTAATAAGCCCGTATGTCCATTCCATACCAATCGTCGTGGAGGATTTGCAAATCAGCATATTCATAAAGGTAAGGCCAATTACGAACCTAATTCAGTAGATAGTAATTATCCACGTGAAGCAACAGAGGATCAGCAAGCATTCACTAGCTATCCTGAAAGAATCGAAGGTAGTAAATTGCGTATTCGTGCAGAAAGTTTTGCAGATCATTTTTCTCAAGCAACCTTGCACTATCGTAGCTTGAGCACGCATGAGCAACAACATATTAAAGATGCTTATGCCTTTGAGCTGTCTAAAGTGCAAGCTGAAGAAATTAGGCAGCGTGTTGTGTCTGAGCTGCTAAGTCCTATTGATCAAGATTTAGCACAGTATGTAGCAAATGAACTAGGACTAAATGTGGAGAAAGCAAAGGTTAAATCGCCTAACTCAGAAATAATAATCTCCAAAAAGCTTAGTATAGACGCTTTTCCTGCCCCTGATATTGCACAACGTAAAATCGCAGTACTCGTGCATAACGGTGCAAATGCTACGACTGTAAATGCAATTAAAAAATGGGCAGAACAAAATAATGCCATCGCTGAAGTGTTAGCCCCAAGTGCAGCTCCTGTGAAATCGAGTGATGATCAGGAAATCGCTGTAAATGGTCGTCAAAATGGTGAGCCATCTGTAACTTATGATGCTACTGTAGTTGTTGATGGTCATAATTTTGACAAGTTTAAATCTGATGGTGTTGCCAAGCACTATGTATTAGAAACTTATAAACACTTAAAACCGATTGTTCTGATAGGTGATAAATCTCAAATTATTGAGATATTAAATATTAAGCAAGATGAGAGTGTATTTATTACGGACGATTTTTTATCTATACAGAATGAATTTAAACAAGCCATTCAGCAACATAGAAATTGGGATAGAGAAGAAGCGGCAAAAGAGATACCTGCTTAAATTTAAGGTATTTTAACCCCTTTTTTGTTATTTTCAATTTGTTTAAAGTCATCATAGATTGTTTACTTATATTTGCAATCATTCACAAAGCCGTCTAGATTTTGTAGGCGGCAATTCCAAATTTTTGGTATATGAATATTATTGTTTGATAGAGTTTTGCTATTGTGGAATTTGTAAATAATATTCTAAGTACTATTTTTTTTACATTGCAATTTGAAGTGATTTAAATAAAAAGACCTCTTGTGCCTTGTGTAAGTCCTCATTGTGAGTTTATGTGGTTGCTTAGTACAGCGATTAAGTTAAGGCATAAACCGAATCTTTTCTGTTTATTCTGATAGTGCTTACTTAATACGCTCACTGTTTTGAATTGAATATTGATGTGTTTAATTAAAACTCGTATTTTGCCAATCATCTCAGTAAAACTTGTCGGGATACACCAACCAAAAGTATGAATTCCGAATCTGAAAAACGGTTTAATTTCTGATATTTCATGAAATTTATATGGAGGCGCTTTTTTACTTCGGCAAGAGATTTAAAGAAAAAACAATATAAATTTATTGATTAATCAAAATATATCAACTCATTTATTATATATAAGCGATCAAGCTGAATATCCGTATTTGATCAGTAAGCGTATAAAAGTATGTCTAATCATATGTAAAATTTGCATATCAATACAAAACTTCAATCATTTACATGCAATGGATTATTGTAATTTTAATCAAATACTTTCAAAATCCGCATTTCCATATCAGTCTTTGGTTAGATTTAAATGAAAAAGTTAGGTGAACTTACCTTTAAACTTGCTGGTGTAAAATATCATGTCGAACCAGATGTATTAGAAAAAAAACAAGTGATTATTGGTTTTGAACATACATCGATGATGGATGCAGTGCTTTCATTGGCGCTTTTCCAAATTTATAATATTAAAATTCATACATTGATTAAGAAAGAACTGTTTAAAGGGCCATTCAAACCTGTCCTTGAAGCATTAGGCGGAATCCCCGTTGACCGCAAGTCAAATAAAGATATCGTTTCACATATGGTTGAACACTTTCAGGAAAATGAAGAGTTTAATCTCGTGATTGCACCTGAAGCGACACGTGCTAAAAATGGTGAACAGCGTAAACCGATTCGTACAGGATTTTGGCATATTGCGAAAGCTGCCAATGTTCCAATTGTCTTGATGTACATCAATAATAAAAATAAGCAGGGTGGAATCTTTGGGAAAATTTACCCAACAGATTTAGATCATGATATGGTTTTGCTTAAAGAACTTTATAAAAAGCATGCAGATTTAGATATTGTAATTCCTGAACCTAAAAAAAATTAGGTATTTGTCTATTTTCTAAAAAAAAGGCACTTTCTCAAAAAAAAGCGCTTATGGTAGAATTACTGTCAATTTGAAAGGCATAAGGCCGATCTACAAGGAGCATATTTCGCATGGCGGGTCATTCCAAGTGGGCTAATACCAAGCATCGTAAAGCAAAACAAGATGCGAGCCGCGCTAAAGTATTCACAAAATTTATTCGTGAAATCGTAACAGCTGCCCGTTTAGGTGGTGGTGATGCGGCATCCAACCCACGTTTACGTGCTGTTGTGGAAAAAGCATTGGTTGCTAACATGACACGTGACACTATTAACCGTGCTATTCAGCGTGGTGTTGGTGGTGAAGACAATGATGACTTAAAAGAAGTAACTTACGAAGGTTATGGTGTTGGTGGTGTGGCAGTTATTATTGAGACCATGACTGATAACTTAAACCGTACTGTGCCTGATGTTCGTCACTGTTTTTCTAAAACAGGCGGTAACTTAGGTACAGCAGGTTCAGTAGCATATATGTTTACCAAACGTGGTGAGATTACTTTTGAAGATGTTTCTTTAGAAGATAAAATCATGGAAGTGGCTTTGGAAGCAGGTGCAGAAGATATCGAAGTGGATGAGGATGAAATTCTCGTCATTACCACGCCTGAAACGTTTGGTGATGTACAAGATGCGCTTGCAGCAGCAGGTTTAAAATCGGATAATGCTGAAGTTGTCATGAATCCATCGACTAAAGCTGAAATCACAGATGTTGATCAAGCAAAACAAATCTTAAAAATGATCGATATGTTTGAAGATTTGGATGATGTACAAAACGTGTATACCAACGTTGAATTCTCTGAGGCTGTATTAGCAGAACTAGACGCTTAAGACTAAATCTATGAAAATAGGATTTTGATTCAGTTTAAAACCGTATTTTAAAAAACGCCGAATGTGGTGACATTGGGCGTTTTTATTTTAAAAAGTTTAGACAATATTCAATTCATTAAAAAGTTCTAATCCTAATTGGATATTATGTTGACTTAAAAAGCGTGAATCTGCCGTAGATAAATGGTCGGCCATATTCAAATGTGAAAATAAAAGAATGTCTGAATAAATTTCTCTTGTGTGGGTGTAATCTATTGTCATTAATCTGTGATGATTGCACACATTTATTTTGACTAAATATACGTCATATCAATGTTATTTCACGCCGAATAGATTGAAAATAAGACCACAAAGACCCATATAAAAATACAAAGCAATACACAGACAAATTGTGAAATTTGACCTATCATCAACTTACTTCACAAATTATAAGTCTGAATCAGACAATAGGATTAGGACATCGTATGAATATCGCCGCAAACCCTGTGATCGAAGCAGATCAAACTGTTTATTTAAAAGACTATCAAAAACCTGCATTTGAAGTGCTGTCGATCAATTTAGATCTGTCTGTTTACGATGATCATACGATTGTTCGTTCAAAAATGTTGATGAAACGTCAAGTTGTGGGTGACTTAGTTCTTTTGGGACGTGATTTAGAACTCAAACAAATTAAATTGAATAGTCAGTTGCTTTCAAATACAGATTATTCCTTAGATGCTGAACAATTGGTGATTGCAAATGCACCTGATGCGGTGACACTTGAAATTGAAGTCGTGATTCATCCTGAAAGTAATACACAACTTGAAGGCTTATACCAAGCGGCGGGTAATTTGTACGTGACACAAAATGAACCAGAAGGTTTCCGTAAAATTACCTTTTATCCTGACCGCCCTGACGTACTTTCAGTCTTTACCACACGTGTTGAAGCAGACAAAAAATTTCCTGTACTCTTAGCCAATGGTAATTTGATTGAGGCAGGTGAAGCAGGTGAGGGTCGTCATTATACCGTTTGGCAAGACCCAACCAAAAAACCAAGTTATTTATTTGCATGTGTGATTGGTGATTTGGCGGTACTCAAAGATCGCTATACCACTTCTGAAGGGCGTGATGTTGCTTTAGAAATTTATGCTGAAGAAAAAGATATTCCAAAATGTCATATTGCGATGGAAGCATTAAAACATTCGATGCGTTGGGATGAAGAGCATTATGGTCGCCCTTATGATCTTGATAACTATATGATTGTGGCAACAAGTGCATTCAATATGGGGGCAATGGAAAATAAAGGCTTAAATATTTTCAATACCTCATGTGTACTTGCCGATGAAGAATATACCACTGATGCTGCAATCATGCGGGTGCAATCCGTCATTGCCCATGAATATTTCCACAACTGGACAGGTAACCGTATTACTTGTCGTGATTGGTTCCAATTGTGTTTAAAAGAAGGCTTAACGGTGTTCCGTGATCAGTCATTCTCAGAAGATTTACAATCGGCTGCGGTACAACGTATTGATGATGTTGCTGTTTTAAAATCGCATCAATTCCCTGAAGATTCAGGTCCATTGTCACATCCACCACGTCCTGATCATTTTGTGGAAATTAATAATTTCTATACTGCCACTGTTTATGAAAAAGGTGCGGAAATTAACCGCATGATGGCGACATTGCTTGGTAAAGAAAAATTCCGCCAAGGGACTGATGAATATTTCAAACGTCATGATGGTCAAGCGGTTACGGTTGAGGATTGGGTTGCAGCATTAAGCGCAGGTTCAGGCGTAGATTTATCAGCATTTCTCATTTGGTATAACCAACCGGGTACACCAAAATTGCAAGCCCAAGGTGAGTATGATGCTGCCAATCAGACTTATCGTTTAAGCCTAAAACAAAGCTTAAAAGCACATGCAAAATATCCAAACCTGAAAGCTGTTCCCATTCCTGTAGCATTGGCTTTATTTGACGCTGAAACGGGTGAGCAACTGGTATTGAATGCTGAAGCTTTGTTTGAAAATGGTGTGAAAGATGGTGTCTATTTATTTGATCAAAATGAAGCAAGCATTGAATTTACAGGCTTAAAAGCTGCACCTGTGGTGTCGTTATTGCGTAGTTTCTCTGCGCCTGTGAACCTTGAATTTAACTATTCAGATGAACAACTTGCATTCTTATTGCAGTATGAAACCAACGGCTTTAACCAATGGCAGGCTGCTCAGACTTTGCTTGAACGCATTTTGTTGAATGGTCATGATGCTCAAACTTATCTGGATGCAATTCAGAAAACTTTACCTTTTGTGATTGCTAAAGATCCGTTATTAGCTTCGCGTTTATTTGATGTACCGACTGAGGGTTATTTAGGTAGCCGTATTGATCAAGATTATAATCCTATAGTGGTCAATGAAGCGCGTGAAGCTTTGCTGAATACTTTGGCACGTGAACTGGGCGGTTTTGTTAAAGAAACTTATCTAAGCCTTGACCCAATTGCACAAAAAGAGTTTTCTCAGGCAATGGGTGTTCGGGCGCTGAAAAATATCATGCTGAGTCTGCTTGCACGTCAGGGCGATAGCGAAGTCTTTGATTTGGCATACGAACAGTACCAAAATACAGGCAATATGTCTGAGCGTTTAGGTGCTTTAAAAGTCTTGGTCTGGAATGATGCACCTCAGGCACAGGAAGTTTTACAAGACTTCTATACGCGCTTTAAAGATGAAGCTTTGTCATTAGATCAATGGTTTATGATTCAGGCAGCACATCCAAAAGCAACTGCAGAAAACATTGCTTATTTAACCTCTCATGCCGATTATGATTTGGCTGTGCCGAACCGAATCCGTTCAGTATCAGGTGGTTTAAATGCCAATCCTGTCAATACATGGAGTTTTGGGGTTCAACATTTCATTGATTTAGCAAGATATTTGGATCAGAAAAATCCAATTGTGGGTTCACGTTTGTTGCAGGTCTTGTCACGTTGGTACACTTTGGCTGAGCCACAACGTAGTCAAGTGAAAGCTGAGCTTGAAGCGTTGAAATCTCAAGTAAAATCTAAAAATGTCAGTGAAACACTGAGTAGTATGTTAAGCATTTAATTTTAATTAAGTGTTTGATGTTTTAATGTGCTATTTACTCTGTTTTATAGGGTAAATAGCATCTTTAGAACTTATAGAAAATCCTTATTTAAGTTGTCACTTTTCAGGCTATTTTGCTGTTACTGTTGCAAATAGTCACTCAATTCCAATATCCACATTATTCTAAATCATTTCATGTCTTCATTTAGAATGCGCTGTTATTTTCGCAGTAGTGTTCCTCCTAAAGTTTAAATACAGGCATTAGAATTTTTATAAAGTATGAAAAATACTGTTCTTTGATTGAATGATAAAAAAAATATTTGTGTTATAAATTAGGTATTAAACTTAATGATAATAAATTTAAATTATGGAACAACTTAACCCTTCAGACCTAAAAGCCATTCTACATTCTAAACGTGCGAATTTATATTATCTTGAGCATTGCCGCGTGATGCAAAAAGATGGTCGCGTTTTATATCTGACCGAAGGCAAAAATGAAAATCAATATTGGAATATCCCGATCGCCAATACCACGGTCATTATGCTCGGCACAGGGACATCTATTACTCAAGCGGCGATGCGTATGCTCGCCAGTGCAGGCGTATTGGTTGGCTTTACAGGTGGCGGTGGAACCCCCTTATTTATGGGCTGTGAAATTGAGTGGATGACCCCGCAAAGTGAATATCGCCCGACTGAATATATGCAGGGGTGGATACAATTTTGGTTTGATGATGCCAAACGTTTAGAAGTCGCCAAACAGTTTCAATTGGCTCGTATCGAATTTATTAGAAAAATTTGGGGCAAAGACCGAGACTTAAAAGAGTATGGTTTTCATGTGGATGATCTAGATATCAACCAAGCCTTAGACGGCTTTGCCAAGAAAATTCCACAACAAACTAAGGTTGGGGATTTACTGCTTGCTGAGGCAGCAACGACTAAACAACTTTATAAAATTGCAGCCACACGAACAGGTTTAAAGGATTTTAACCGTAATCCTGAACAAGGGGATTTATCCAATGACTTTTTAAATCACGGCAATTATTTGGCTTATGGCTTAGCAGCAACCACACTTTGGGTGTTGGGCATTCCACATGGTTTTGCGGTCATGCATGGTAAAACCCGCCGTGGCGCTTTAGTGTTTGATGTGGCAGATTTAATTAAAGATGCTGTGGTTTTACCCTACGCTTTTATTTGCGCCAAAGAGAAGATGACTGAACAAGAGTTCAGAGCTCAAATTTTGCAGAAATTTACCGAGCATAAATGCCTCGACTTTATGTTTGATAATGTCAAAGCGCAAGCTTGCAAAAATCATGATGTAGATGGAGATGCATGATGATTGTGACCTTCATTAGTCAATGCGAAAAGAAAGCCATTCCACGTACTCGCCGTGTCTTGGATGCTTTTGCAGATCGGATTGGGGATAACACGTGGCAAACCGTGATTACCGAAGATGGTCTAATAGCGGTGAAGAAGTTACTGCGTAAAACTGTGACTAAAAGTACCGCGGTGAGTTGCCACTGGATTCGAGGACGACGTAGAAGTGAGTTGCTGTGGATTGTGGGGAATAGGAATAAGTTTAATGCTGAGGGAATTGTGCCTGTAAATACAACACAGAAAAAGTTAGATCAAAATAAATGGGAAAATGATTGGCACTATTTACCTTTAATCAAAGCATTAGTGGCAATTTCTGCATTATTACATGATTGGGGAAAAGCTTCTGTTTTATTTCAAGAAAAACTACAACCAAAAAGTAAAAATGCCAAGAAAGGTGATCCTTTAAGACATGAATGGATTTCTTGTCTTTTACTTAATGCCCTAGTGCAATCATCAGGAAATACAACAACGGATGAAGCATGGTTAAAACGACTGATTGAGAAAAATTGGCATGAAGATGATTTAAAACAAACGGTTTTAACAGGTTTAGATCAAACGAAAGCTTTAGATCAGTTACCACCTTTTGCACAATTAGTCGCTTGGCTGATTGTTTCTCATCATCGTTTGCCTGATTTAAAAGAAGAAGAACGTCGTAAAGATTATGCCAGTACAAAACGAGAAACATTATCTGCAATGTTGAAAAGTATTAAAGCAGATTGGGGCTATCAAAATAAATTTGATGATGAATATCAACAGCGCGTTTTAAAATGTTTTGAATTTGAGCAGGGTTTATTAAGCCAATCGGTCAATTGGACGAAGCAAATTAAAAAATGGTCAGCACGTTTATTACAAGAAACTCAGCATCATGCCATTATTTTTGAAGATGGCAGTTGGCGTGTCATTTTGCATCATGCACGTTTGTGTTTAATGTTAGGCGATCATTATTATTCGTCTTGTGATGCTGATACAAATTGGAAAACTACAGTAGGTTTGAGAGCCAATACTGATCCTAAAACAAAAGAATTAAAGCAATATTTAGACGAGCATTTAGTACATGTCAGTAAAAATGCCATGAAAGTGGCACAATCGTTAAGTCGTTTAGCTGATGATATGGAACCTGCTTATGATATTGTTAAACTTAAAAAGAAAAGTCCTGATGGCTTTGAGTGGCAAGATCAAGCGGTTAAAGGGATTCAAAATTTTATTCAAAAACATGAAGATGCCCAAAAACAAGGCTGGTTTATTGTCAATATGGCAAGTACAGGCAAGGGAAAAACCATTGCCAATGCCAAAATTATGCAGGCATTGTCGCCAAATGCAGATTCATTACGTTATATTTTAGCTTTAGGATTAAGAACTTTAACCTTACAAACAGGGGATTCTTATCGCAATGATATTGGTTTGCAAAATGATGAACTTGCGGTATTGATTGGCTCGAAAGCTGTTCAAGAATTACATCAAAAAAATAAAGCCAAAACAGATGAAAATGAAATTAATGTAGAAGAAATAGGCTCAGAATCACTCGAAACATTATTAGACAATGAGCTTGATTATGATGTGCTGCCGCAAGCAGATTTTATGAATGTTTTATTTCCACAAAATCAGGCGGAAAAAAATAAAGCATTTTTATATAAACCTGTTTTAGCCTGTACGATTGATCATATTATTTCTGCGACAGAAACCAAACGTGGCGGAAAATATATTTTACCGAGTTTGCGCTTATCTTCCTCTGACTTAGTGATTGATGAAGTTGATGATTTTAATGGACAAGATTTAATTGCGATTGCGCGTTTAGTGCATTTAACAGGTATGTTAGGTCGTAAAGTGATGATTTCATCAGCAACGATTCCACCTGCACTGGCTGAAGGATTTTTTAATGCCTATCAACAAGGTTGGCAACTCTATTGTGCCTTCAAGAAAATTAAAAATACGCAAGCGGTAGCAATGTGGGTAGATGAATTTAAGACCCAAATGACGATGGTTGAAGATGTTGAATATATAAAGGAATATCAACAAGACCATAAAAAATTTGTACATATTCGCGCAGAACAATTGCAACAACAAATTATTAAACATAAAGCCTATATTGTTGATTGTTCAGATTTAGTGGTAGCTAAAGAACAAGCGAAACTAGATGAAAGCATACAACAGCAGTATTTTGAACGGATTAAAAAACATGCTGAAAAATTACATTTAGCACACCATACAATTGATCAAAAAACTGGCAAAAAAGTGTCTTTTGGTGTGATTCGTGTTGCAAATATTCCGCCATGTGTGGCATTAACTCGATTTTTACTCAATGCCGAATGGTCTGAGAATATTGTACCTCGTGTAATGGCATATCATAGCCGACAAGTGATGTTATTACGCAGTGAACAAGAACGGCATTTAGACCAAGCGTTGAAACGTAAAGAAAAACAAGGCGAACAACCACAAGTATTTTTAGACACAGGCAATGATGGCGTTATTCGTCAGCATTTAGATCGTACTGATGCTGAGCATGTGATTTTTATTTTGGTGGCAACCCCTGTGGAAGAAGTGGGGCGAGATCACGATTTTGATTGGGCAATTGTAGAGCCTTCTTCTTATCGTTCCATTATTCAATTGGCAGGACGTGTTTTACGTCATCGTAAAATCAGTCAGGATATTACTCAGCCAAATATTGCGTTAATGCAATATAACTTAAAGGGTTTGCGAGGTGCACAGGTTGCTTTTGAGAAACCTGGTTTTGAAATTAATAACAATAAATTTAAATTAAGCACCAAAAACTTATCAGAACTTTTAGATGATGATGTGAGTTTAGGCATTAATGCGATTCCACGTATTCAAGCCAAGCAACCGTTACAAGCCACGGAAAAATTAGCAGATTTGGAACATGCGGTTTTAGCAGACAGTTTGACAAGCTACCAAAAGACAGGTGCAAAACCTTTAAATGCTTGGCTCACGCAAACATGGTTTTTAACTGCTTTACCGCAAAGATTTGCACCATTTAGACAAAGCTCACCCAACATTCAGCTCTTTGCAATGTGGCAAGACCATAAGCTTACGTTTTGCATAAAAGATGATTTTGGCAAGTATATTAACCGCAATGGTTTTTATCAGATCACGCATTTAGAGCTGAGTGAATGTGAAAAATCACGTTTATGGTTAGATCGAAATTACAACGACATTTTACGTCGTATGGCGGTTGATTCTTTGCAAGAAAATGAGGATATTGAAACAAAGATGGAAGTATTATCAAAACGCTATGGGGAAATCATGTTGCCTGAATATGATGAAAATAAGGCGTTGTTATATTCAGATCAATTTGGATTAATTATAAAAAATTAAGGAGGGGATATGACAGCAAGTATTCATACTTTTTTAAATGAACGCAAAGAGCTTTGGTTAAAAGACCGTTTAAAAAAAGCAAAAGATGATGCCGAAATTGCAGAGTTACAGCAGCAAGCAGACGATAAATTTCATTTAAAAGAATGGTTACCTGATGCAGCAAAACGTGTAGTACAGCTTTCGATGGTGAGCCATCCAAGTAAATTTAGTCATCCAAGTGCAAAGACTTCAAGCATTATTGCACCTGTATCTTCTAGTAAAGATGGTTACTTACGCACAGGCAACGTGGACTATCCATTAGATGTATTTGGTAATGCGGCTGCAATGGACGTGTATAAATTTTTATGTTTGTCATTAAGCAATGAACTTTCTGTTTTAGATGGTTTTGAGCAAGATGATCAAAATTTAAAAAATTTGATTCAACAAGCTTCGTTAGATTTTGAAATGTTGAAAACTAATTTTTTAATGATTAAACAAAATGATACGACAAGTAAAACGGATCATTTGATTAAACAGGTTTATTTTCCTATTGCACAAGATGAATATCATTTACTGTCAATTTTGACACCATCAGGATTAATCACCCAATTAAAGCAAAAAATTGATCTGATGCGTTTTTCTGAGCAAACTAAACTTGCCAAAGAGAATCGCAAGAAAAATGAGCATGATGCAGAAGGTTATGCTGATATTTTTGATTTAACAGTCACAGCTTATGGCGGGACACAGCCACAAAATGTCAGTGTATTAAATAGCCAAAATGCAGGACGAGCGTATCTTTTATCAAGTTGCCCACCAACGTTAGAAAAACGTGCAATCCGACTGCCTAAAACAGATTTTTTTACACAGTGTTTATATCGCAAAAATTATCAGGAAAGTTTTGTTCAACTCCATAAATTCATGCAGTTAGATATTAATAATAATGCTATTCGTACAGCAATACGCAATATCATTGGGTTTGTGATTGATCAAATTTTATTACAGGGATTTAAAATTCGTGAGACTTATCCTGAGGCTTGGTCAGATCAAGATTATTATGTAGGTTTGCCTAAATTACAGCGAATTTGGCTGGATCAACAGTATCAGAATGAACGAGAAAACGATGCTGAATGGCGCGATGAGATGAGCCAAAATATTGCCCGTTGGATTTTACGCAGTTATGAAAAAGTGATTGCTGATTCTTATACTCTAGGAACGGGAGAATTATTAGATGTACAACAACAGGTAGAAAATTCATTGCAAAAAGCTAAGGAGTTCTTTTAATGCGTCAATTTTTATTGATTCCACATTTAAAAATTCATAATGCCAATGCAATGAGCAGTCCATACACCATTGGTTTTCCTGCAATGACGGCTTGGTTAGGCGCTGTACATGCATTACAACGCAAACTACACAGCAAAAATACTGATGTTGAACTGACAAAAATTGCGGTGAGTTGTCATGATTTTAATTTACAAACTTATAAGGGGCGAGGTGATTTCGTCCATTCGATTGTAGGAACAGCGAACCCTTTGGATAAAGATGGCAATCGGCCTGCTTTTATTGAAGAAGCACGTTGTCATTTAGACGTATCTTTGCTGATCGAATGTGAAAACATTGATCCTGATGAAAAAGAAGAATTTTTACAGCTTGTACAGCAATTGGTTACAAGCATGAAGTTTGCCAGTGGTGATGTGTTATCGGTGAAGTCTTGTAAGATTTTAAATTTTGACGATGAAGAAGATCAAGCGAAACAACTTCGTCCGATTTTAAATCAATTAATGTTAGGACATGTGCTGATTGAGCGCCGTGATTTAGTCTTACAAGGCATGAATGAAGGCTCAGATGCTTTAGATGCGGTGTTGGATTATCTGAAAGTGACACATAGTTCAACGCTAGATGAAGATGAAAAAGTGACATGGACATCAAAACGTAAAGCGCAAGGTTGGCTTGTACCAATTGCGGTTGGTTTTCAAGGAATTTCTGAACTTGGACAAGCTAAAAACCAACGCGATGCCAATACACCACACCGATTTGCTGAAAGCGTGCTGACTTTAGGCGAATTTGTTATGCCGTATCGGATTGAAAGTATTGATCAACTATTATGGCAATATCATTTCGATTTAGAAAATAATTTATACCTTTGCCAAAACTTAACAACACAATCTATTTAACTTTACAAAAAAGGATATTCGTTCATGGCTAAAAATGAAAAAGCGGTTGCTAGCGTACTTGCATTTGAAAAAAAACTTGTGCCGTCAGATGGTTATTTTTATGGTACAACTTGGGAAAATCGCCAAGAACAAACAGCTTTAAAACTGATTGAAAAGTCGGTACGTGGGACAATTTCAAACCGTTTAAAACCTGCGGTTGCAAGTGATCCATTAAAACTGAACGCTGAAGTTGAAAAAGCCAATTTACAAAAAGTAGATGCATGTGCTTTAGCAGAGTATCAAGATACATTAAAAGTGGCTTTTACTTTAAAAGTGTTAGGGGGTATCGAACAGCCATCCGCATGTAATAATGAGGCATTTCTAAATTCATATAAAGAAGTCGCTAAAAACTATATTCAAACTCATGGATTCGCTGAACTCGCTAAACGCTATGCGCTAAATATTGCGAATGCACGTTTTTTATGGCGTAACCGTGTAGGTGCAGAAAAAATTGAAGTGGTTGTGACGGTGAATGACCAAGAATCAGTAACATTCAACGCCTTTGATTATAAATTACATGATTTTGATAGCGTTGATGCCAAAGTGCAAAATTTAGCAGATCAAATTGCACAGGCGTTAAAAGGAGAATTACCTTATTTGCTGATTAAAATCGAAGCCTATGCTTTGGTTGGTAAAGCCCAAGAAGTATATCCAAGTGAAGAGCTAGTTTTAGATAAAGGTAAGGGTGATAAGAGCAAAATTCTTTATCAAGTGAATGGCGTTGCTGCGATGCATTCACAAAAAGTGGGGAATGCTTTACGTACTATTGATACATGGTATCCAGAATTTGAGGAGCAAAAATCAGCTATTGCAATTGAGCCTTATGGCGCAGTGACTAATTTAGGAAAGGCTTATCGTACACCGAAAGCTAAACAAGATTTCTTTAGTTTATTTGATAAATATGCATTAGGTGAATCTTTAGAAAGTGCAGAACAAGAACATTATGTAATGGCTGTACTTGTACGTGGTGGTGTGTTTGGTCAAAGTGGAAAGGACGCTTAATATGAAGTTTTATCAGGAAATTACCCTGATTGATCAAGCTGAAATCTCAACCTATTTTATTTGGTCAAAAATATATACGCAATTGCATATCGCATTGGCTGAAATAAAAGATGAATCAGATAAGGTGAGCATTGGTGTTTCTTTTCCTCAATATATTTTTGAGGAAAAAGTAGATAATCAAAAAGCTAAGATCAATTTAGGAAAAAAGCTTCGTTTATTTGCTGAATCTGAAGCCGATTTAAAGCAATTAGATATTCGACGTTGGCTTGAGCGCTTAGAGGATTATGTGCATATCACTTCTATTCGTGAAGTGCCTCAAGACATCAAAGGCTATGCCATTTATAAACGCAAACAAGTGAAAAGCAATGCGCAACGTTTAGCTCGTCATCGTGTAAAACGTGGTGATATTGGTTTTGATGAAGCATTAGCACGATATAGCAATGTGGTGACAACAACTGCATTACCATATATAGAGATGAAAAGCTTAAGCAACTCAACTTCTAGTGATGAAAAACGTTTTAAATTGTTTATTGAAAAGCAACCTGCGACAAAATCTGAAACTCAGGTTTTTAGCACTTATGGACTAAGTTCGGTATCATCTGTACCCGAATTTTAACCCAATATTTTTTCATTCTTTAACAGTATAATAAAATCAATAAGTTATGATGGTGGCTTAAAACTTGGGTCTTTTTATGGATTTAGGGCTTAAGTTACTATTATAGCTTTATTTTTTGCTGTAAAATTGCTGTTCACTGCCATGTAGGCAGCTTAGAAATATGTAACAAATACCTAGAACAGGCAAATAGCGTTCACTGCCATGTAGGCAGCTTAGAAAATATCATGTTTACCAGTCGCCACATTGACCAAGTTCACTGCCATGTAGGCAGCTTAGAAAATAACATTAAATCCATCGCTTTAATTGGGTTAGTTCACTGCCATGTAGGCAGCTTAGAAATAAGCGCCTAGCCAATGCTGGAATCCTTCTGAGTTCACTGCCATGTAGGCAGCTTAGAAACAACGAAAGCGGTCGGAACGTGGCTAGATATTGTTCACTGCCATGTAGGCAGCTTAGAAATACACCCAAAACAATGGTTTTAGCTGTCAGTGGTTCACTGCCATGTAGGCAGCTTAGAAAAAGATGTATTCCGTTTAGCTAAAAACATATATGTTCACTGCCATGTAGGCAGCTTAGAAAAAATCTTTTACAAACACTTTGGACTAAAGCCAGTTCACTGCCATGTAGGCAGCTTAGAAAATAAGACCGACAAGATCGTTAGTACCAAATAAGTTCACTGCCATGTAGGCAGCTTAGAAATAATTACAAGGAGCTATTAGATGCCTAAAGACGTTCACTGCCATGTAGGCAGCTTAGAAAATCGAAGGTGGTGCGGTATCTACTGACCACGCGTTCACTGCCATGTAGGCAGCTTAGAAAATCAGACAAGAGATAAATAACAAAGCTAATCGGTTCACTGCCATGTAGGCAGCTTAGAAAAATAACACTTTCGTTGTAAAAATTAACAGATGGTTCACTGCCATGTAGGCAGCTTAGAAAGATTAACGGGGCTGAATATTAATAAACGACCAGTTCACTGCCATGTAGGCAGCTTAGAAATGCAAAGAAATTTATTGCTGACTCGGTCATTTGTTCACTGCCATGTAGGCAGCTTAGAAAGACTAGCTAAAGAAGTGGGAATCTCTAACAGCGTTCACTGCCATGTAGGCAGCTTAGAAAATCTAGATAAGTCATAAAGTCATCAATAAGGAGTTCACTGCCATGTAGGCAGCTTAGAAAGCAATATTATTTTAAAAGCACGTCAGCTTGGTGTTCACTGCCATGTAGGCAGCTTAGAAAGATAACGTGAAGCTTGATAACTTGTATGCGAATGTTCACTGCCATGTAGGCAGCTTAGAAAAAAGAAGAACATGAACGGCAGATGAAGTTAATCGTTCACTGCCATGTAGGCAGCTTAGAAAAAAAACATCAGATAAATTAAAGTTATCCGTGAGTTCACTGCCATGTAGGCAGCTTAGAAAACTTCGATAACGCAGCATTTATATGGTGCGACGTTCACTGCCATGTAGGCAGCTTAGAAAGAACGCACAGCAAGCAGCAACAGCTACAGTTAGTTCACTGCCATGTAGGCAGCTTAGAAAAATTCCACGAAAAAATCAAGAAAGCCATGTCTGTTCACTGCCATGTAGGCAGCTTAGAAAGATAACGTGAAGCTTGATAACTTGTATGCGAATGTTCACTGCCATGTAGGCAGCTTAGAAATCTGCCATCGCTTGGTTATAACCTTGGATTTTGTTCACTGCCATGTAGGCAGCTTAGAAAATCCCGAAACGACCCATTGCGGAGTAGGGGTTGTTCACTGCCATGTAGGCAGCTTAGAAATGACTACTTTAAAAGTTTGACGGCAAAGATGAGTTCACTGCCATGTAGGCAGCTTAGAAAAGTCATTACCCTCAAACACAGATGATGATTCTGTTCACTGCCATGTAGGCAGCTTAGAAATCTACGCTTTGCAACGATTGTCTGTCGCACAAGTTCACTGCCATGTAGGCAGCTTAGAAATACTTTTTCCTGTTTTAAGCTAATGCGGAAATCGTTCACTGCCATGTAGGCAGCTTAGAAAAATGGTTTTGTCTGTTTCTCCAACTCCATACTGTTCACTGCCATGTAGGCAGCTTAGAAACATCCTTTTTCCAATTCACTAACTAACTGAACGTTCACTGCCATGTAGGCAGCTTAGAAAATTAACTCCGCATAACAGTCATCCGCATCAGGGTTCACTGCCATGTAGGCAGCTTAGAAATGTTTGGGAATTTCCGAACTTCAAAGCAGTGCGTTCACTGCCATGTAGGCAGCTTAGAAAACCCGAAGCCAACCTATAGGGAACTTCTGAAAGTTCACTGCCATGTAGGCAGCTTAGAAAAAATGATTTCAGCTGACTTTTGAATGACTTCAGTTCACTGCCATGTAGGCAGCTTAGAAATAGACGTATCAAGCGATCTGCTGAAAATGGTAGTTCACTGCCATGTAGGCAGCTTAGAAAACCATAGGGGTCAGTAGCATCGCATTTATTAGGTTCACTGCCATGTAGGCAGCTTAGAAATCAACGTATAGAAACAATGGTTAAAACTGCACGTTCACTGCCATGTAGGCAGCTTAGAAAACATTGGCAATGTTCCTGAATTTGAACTTGAAGTTCACTGCCATGTAGGCAGCTTAGAAAAATTGCTGACATAATTACACTTAAAGCTTGCGGTTCACTGCCATGTAGGCAGCTTAGAAAAGTCTTTCTTGGACGAGCGAATTAATTGCGAGGTTCACTGCCATGTAGGCAGCTTAGAAATCCAATCGAAAGGATCATCTATTGATGATGCAGTTCACTGCCATGTAGGCAGCTTAGAAATACTGCTTTAGTCGAGGGCGTTGGTTGGATTAGTTCACTGCCATGTAGGCAGCTTAGAAAACGATGTCGATGAATAGTTAATTCTTGAACAAGTTCACTGCCATGTAGGCAGCTTAGAAAGATACAATCAAATCTCAGGGCGACTGAGTGAGGTTCACTGCCATGTAGGCAGCTTAGAAACTGCCGAAATCAAAGCAGGCTGTCGCCTAGACCGTTCACTGCCATGTAGGCAGCTTAGAAAGCAAGGTTTCTCACTGACATTGCAAGCGAAGCGTTCACTGCCATGTAGGCAGCTTAGAAATATGCTGAACGTACAGCAGTAATACCCAAAGTGTTCACTGCCATGTAGGCAGCTTAGAAAACTCAGGCAACTGTTGGTTAAAGTCGATCTCAGTTCACTGCCATGTAGGCAGCTTAGAAATGAACGAGTTGGAGCAGCAACAAAGGTAAACTGTTCACTGCCATGTAGGCAGCTTAGAAAAAGCGTCTACAATCTTCTTGTGATACTTCTTTTGTTCACTGCCATGTAGGCAGCTTAGAAACGACAAGCCGTAAATAAATACAAATAATGCAAGTTCACTGCCATGTAGGCAGCTTAGAAATGTATGGGCAGTTATCCGTTGGCTCTTTAATTGTTCACTGCCATGTAGGCAGCTTAGAAATAATCGAGCAAGTGGGCGGCATTGAAAAGGCGGTTCACTGCCATGTAGGCAGCTTAGAAATAATCGAGCAAGTGGGCGGCATTGAAAAGGCGGTTCACTGCCATGTAGGCAGCTTAGAAATAATGTTTCTCAACAAGCTTGTAAGCGTTGGAGTTCACTGCCATGTAGGCAGCTTAGAAAATCGGCAGCAAAGACTGGAGCAGTTGCACCAAGTTCACTGCCATGTAGGCAGCTTAGAAAATGAGCCAAGCGTTAATAGCTCGCCAGTTGGCGTTCACTGCCATGTAGGCAGCTTAGAAATTTCCGTTTTGATTGAACAAAAGTAACTCTACGTTCACTGCCATGTAGGCAGCTTAGAAAAATTGGTTTTGGTGAACATTTAGAGTTATCAAGTTCACTGCCATGTAGGCAGCTTAGAAAATAAAGGCAGCTCATATACACATCATTGGATGGTTCACTGCCATGTAGGCAGCTTAGAAATTTAAAACGGTATACAATGGATAACGTTATCGGTTCACTGCCATGTAGGCAGCTTAGAAACAAAAGATGGTGCGGGAAGATTAAGCTGTTATGTTCACTGCCATGTAGGCAGCTTAGAAATATAATCCATACAAATATGATTACTTTTATTTGTTCACTGCCATGTAGGCAGCTTAGAAAACATTGCCCAATAGTGAGGTTGGAAATACAGTGTTCACTGCCATGTAGGCAGCTTAGAAAATATATAAGTATTACCATGTGTATTGTTATATCGTTCACTGCCATGTAGGTAGCTTAGAAATAGATGATGAGGGTAATTAAATATGGGGTAAGTGTAAATAACTTCATTTTGCAAAAGTGTAAAGAAATCTTGGTGATCAAAACAACTTTTGCTAAATTGATCAACTTTCAATAAGAAATAAGAGTCAACATATATGCACAACAGTATGATTAAAATTGCTTTTACATTCGCAATGCTATCAAGTTTGAGTACGTTTATAGCTGCCCAAGTACCCAAAGAGATTGATCAAGTTCTAAAACAAATTACATTGCCTTTGCAAAAAACTGAAAAAGAATCTGAGATTGTGACCAATTATTACTATCAAGATCAATCAAAGAATAAGCTAGTAATTGGTATAGCATCCGATTTTATTGATGTCAGTTGGACGTTTAAGACCTTGCCTGATGAAAAATCAGAAGTTGTCACTCAAGCCAAAATGCTAACACAAAGCTTACTTGGTGAAGAATGGAACAGTCTGTATAGTGCAATCACTGAAGGTGGAACAGTGGATTATTTATCACAAGATAATGGTATAGTGATCACAGATGCTGGATGTACACAAACAATGTGTGGTTATCAAGTCAAATTGAGAGAATAAAACCTCCAAGCAAGGAGGTCTATAAAAATTAAGCAGGTGTAAGCCAATGACTTTGTTGCATGTCTTCAAGCCAATCGCTTACATCGAGTTGATTTGCAATTGAAAATTTTTCATTCACTTGGAAGATCAATAACGAATCATGCATACTCATCACATTGGCCAAATGTTGACGAATAATTACAGCATCATATTTAGTATTAATGAGCCAAGTATTTTGGTTGACACGAATTGTATGATCATAATCTTCAATCGTTTTATGAACTTGGTCAAAATGATCGAGATAATTTGAGTTTAAAATAATTAAATAGTTCATCAGAGCAGCCTCCATAAAAGATATTTAAAAAATATCTTTTATCTAAAATGTGATGAATATCACTGAATTTTTACTCTAGCATTAAATATTTTTAAAAAATTAAGAAAGTGTCTGACAATATTATCTAGAACAGGGGAGTTTGGTTTCATTCGGTTATTCATTTACATGGTTATTACAATTGCATCCAAAATTACTTTGTAAAAGATGATCAAAAAATTTTCAATATTTGTTAAATTGAAGTAAAATTCACTTTAAATTATTTAAACAATAAGCTCATCAAATGATGGGCTTTTTTGTTATTTCTCCCCCTAAGTAAATAGTTTGAGGTTATACAATGCTAGTTAAAATCGAAGATGGTTTTTACTTAAATTCAGCACATATTATTGCAATACGTGTTTCTAGGAATATGATTACTCAAGGTTTTTCTATTGATATTGATTATACACCGAACAATCAAAAAGCCTCTGGTACGTACCATAAGCAGTTTCAAAATAAAGTTGATGCAGATGCATTTCTACAAAAAGTTCACCAACAGATTGCTTAAATAAATGCATAAATAAAAAGAATTATTTAAAGGAATTAGTGGAAAAGGAATTCATTTTTAAATCGAATATAGCATTCATTTGAAATTTATCCCTTAAATTTTATGACAAATACACTCATCATTCGCATTTTTTTTCACTGCTTTAAATCCTTTAATAAAAGCAATTTATTCACAAAATTACGTTTCAGCGCATACATTTTTAATTTTCTGTATAAAATACCTGCCAGTTGGTATGTTTGATGAAAATGATTGATTTACAGGTGAACAAATGACTCCTTTACTAAAAGCTTATCTCTTATTGGCTTTAGCGATTGTAGCGGAGGTCATTGGTTCGACATTTATTGTGAAATCAGCAGGGTTTACTAAATTGGTGCCCTCATTGGCAGTATTCGTATTATACAGCATAGCTTTTTACTTGCTCTCACAAGTGGTGAAAGTCATTCCATTGGGAATTAGCTATGCGATTTGGGCTGGAGTGGGGATTGTACTGACGGCATTTTTAGGCTTTATTGTGTTTAAACAAAGCCTTGATCTTGCAGCGATGATAGGCATTGCTTTGATTATTTCTGGTGTGATTGTGATTAATTTATTTTCAACAACGGCGGGACACTAATTTGGCACAGATCAAAAGGGAGCGTGTTCCACATTTTCCCAATAAACAATGGTTGTTAACAAAGTGCTTTGAATCATTTAAAAAAAGCCCAAGTGATCCATTGGAAAACTAGGGCGATGAAATATAGATTTGATGACATTGTGGTTATTTTACTTTAGAAAGCAAATTATCCCGATTAACTTTCTAAAGTCATCAAGCTGGCATTGCCACCTGCGGCAGCAGTATTAATGCTGATTGCACGTTCAATTACAAGACGATCTAAAGGAACAAGATCATTCACATGGTTTAAATGTGAAATGGCAATAATTGCACCTGAGCGTTGACTGATGAGGTGTTGTAAATCAGCTAAGCCCTTGACATCGCCATGGTGTAATACCGCATCAAACTCTGCGCTAGCGATATCATCGATGAGCGTAATGTGGTGGCGGATGTCTTGCGGGAGTTTTTGCAAGAGTTGTAAGCCAACGGCATTCTGATTCGACATCACAGCATGGCTTCCTACTGCAAAAACTGCAGCAAGTTGTTGTAAATAGGCATGTTCATGTTGTGCTGTAACAAATATTTTAGCTCTAGGCAAAATAGAATACTGGTTGGATTCACCTGTTGGACCAGGCAATGCATATAAACCTGTGATATTGGCATAATGATTTAATTTAAAATCAGTAATATGTTGTTTCGTCCAAATCTGTAAAGCATTATAAATTGGATTAATTTCTGTTTGATTTAAAGCTTTAACAATACCGAAAGGTTGTGCTGATAAATCACACTTTTGCATTAATTTATAAAGGTAAAGAGGCCCACCTGCTTTAGGTCCTGTACCTGATAAACCCTCACCACCAAAAGGTTGTACGCCAACCACTGCACCGACAATGTTACGGTTAATATATAAATTTCCAACTTCAGCATGTGCAATGGTCGTTTGAATAGTTTCATCAATTCGTGTGTGTAAACCCATGGTTAAACCATAGCCTTTATCATTGATTTGCTTGATTAATTGTTTTAATTCACCATATTTATAACGAATAATATGCAGGACAGGGCCAAACACTTCACGTTTTAAGTCATTCAAATTAGGCAATTCAATCATTGTCGGCGTGATAAAAGTACCTTGATGGCTTTTTAAACTCGTTTCTGCATATACCAATTGATGAATTGGATATGCTTTACTGCGCATCATTTCAATATGTTTTTCAATATTTTGCCGTGCTTCAAGATCAATTACAGGACCAATATCGGTTTTAAGGAAAATGGGATTGCCTAGGTTGAGTTGTTGCATGGCACCTTTAAGCATTTTTATTAAGACTTCGGCATTGTCTTCTTGCACACAAAGTACACGTAGCGCAGAACAGCGTTGTCCCGCACTGTCAAATGCTGAATTTACAACATCTAAAACCACTTGCTCGGTGAGTGCGGAAGAATCCACAATCATAGCATTTTGTCCGCCCGTTTCTGCAATGAGCGGAATCGGTTGACCTGTGGGGCTTAGTCGTTGTGCGACGGTTTTTTGTAAAATTTTGGCAACTTCAGTTGAACCTGTAAACATAATGCCTTGAATACGATCATCTTGGGATAACAGAGCGCCAACGGTTTCGCCACGCCCTGGCAGTAATTGCACGACATTTTCTGGAATGCCTGCTTCCCATAAAATTTGAATGGCTTGTGCGGCAATCAATGGCGTTTGTTCCGCAGGTTTGGCAATGACGGTATTTCCTGCAACTAAGGCTGCGGCAACTTGCCCTGTAAAAATTGCCAATGGAAAATTCCAAGGACTGATACACAGCACGGTACCTAGTGCTTGTAATGTGGTATGTTTTGAAATATTTTGCATTTGTGCAGCATAATAGCGGAGGAAATCTACAGCTTCACGGACTTCTGCAATGCCATTGCTATAAGTTTTACCACTTTCACGGCATAGCAGCAGCATCAATTCTTGTAAGCGAGCTTCCATCAAGTCAGCAGCTTTAAATAAATATTCTGCACGTTGATTTCGATCCGTATTGTTCCAACTGTCACAGGCAGCTTGTGCATTGTCCAAAGCAAGGTTAACGTGTGTTAAATTTGCTTCTATCACCGTACCGACAAGGTCTTGATGGTCAGCAGGATTACGAATTTCAATTTTGGGTAACTCAAGCAAAGTTAACGGGTCGAGATTTGCAACCAAACTATGGCTATGCCATTGGTACGTTGCGATTTTTTGCGCTGTACTATTGAGCTGCGCCAATTCGCTGTCATTGCTCAGATCTAAGCCAAATGAGTTTTTGCGTATGGGTTGTAATAGATCTTTTGGTAAGGCAATGGCAGGGTGCTTCATACCGACGATGCCATCGTGTTGTGCATTTTCAGCAATTTCGTGTATAGGATCTTCAATCAAATCTGCGATTTCGATATTTTTATCGGCAATACGATTTACAAAAGAGGTATTCGCTCCATTTTCCAATAAACGGCGTACTAAATATGCCAATAGCGTTTCATGATTACCGACAGGCGCATAGATACGACAAGGCACGCCAAGTTTATTGTCTTGAATATTTCCAACCACTTGTTCGTATAATGGCTCACCCATGCCATGCAGGCATTGAAATTCATATTGACCTAGATAATATTTGCTTGGATCAGCCAATTGATAAATTGTGGCTAAAGTTTGAGCATTGTGTGTTGCGAATTGCGGATAAATTTGTTGAGGCGCAGCCAATAATTTTTTAGCACAGGCGATATAGGACAGGTCTGTATGTACTTTACGCGTAAAGACAGGATAATCACGCATACCATCAATTTGTGCTTTTTTAATTTCACTGTCCCAATAGGCACCTTTGACTAAGCGAATCATGAGACGTTTTTGGCTACGTTTAGCAAGATCAATAATATAATCGACCACGTAGAAGCAACGTTTTTGATAGGCTTGGATCACAAAACCAATGCCTTTCCAATCATTGAGTGCAGGTTCAAAACATAGGCGTTCTAATAGCTCTAAGGACAACTCTAAACGGTCCGCTTCTTCAGCATCAATATTTAAACCGATGTCATATTTTTTAGCTAAAAGTGCAAGATTTAAAATACGCGGGTAGAGTTCATTGTGTACACGTTCGATTTGCCCACGCTGATAACGCGGATGCAATGCTGACAATTTGATGGAAATACCTGCACCTGTATAGACATCTTTGCCTTCAGATGCTTTGCCGATCGCATGGATGGCTTGCGTATAATCATCAAAATAACGATCTGCATCATGCTCAGTCAGTGCAGCCTCACCTAACATGTCATAAGAATAACGAAAACCTTTATCTTCAAGCACTTTGGCATGATCCAACGCTTCTTCGATGGTTTCACCTGTAACAAATTGTTCACCCATCATACGCATGGCGACATCAACAGCCTTACGAATAATACCTTTACCTGTACGTGCTAAAAGCGAAGTTAGAATACTGGATAAACTTTTTTGTTTCGGGGTTTCCATCAGTTTGCCCGTCAACATCAGTCCCCATGCTGCGGCATTGACAAACATTAAATTACTTTGCCCTAAATGTTCTTTCCAATCCCCTTGGTTAATCTTGTCACGAATCAATAAGTCACGGGTGGCAGTATCAGGAATACGTAGCAATGCTTCTGCTAAACACATCAGCGCAATACCTTCTTGCGAAGACAACGAAAACTCTTGTAATAGCCCTTGTACGATGCCTGCTTTGCCTGAAGAATTACGACGTTCTCTCAAACTATGTGCCAAATTAAATGCAATATCATAAATTTTTTGGCTCATTTCTTCTGAGATCTGAGTATGGTCTAATAAATTTTCCACACACTCAGGTTCAGGGCGACGCCATGCCGTATTGATTGCTGTTTCAAGCTGGGTTTTTTCTTTAAATTCAGTAATGTAGTTTGGGTTTAAAGGTGCAGAATCCATAGGCGAAGTGATTTCCATCATGTTCATGTCAACATCCTGTGACGCTAAATTTATCTTGAGTGAATTACTTTATATAATTTATGATTACAGAATATTCATAGTGAAACTCACTATAATTAAGCTAATTTTTAGAGAATAATTCGAATGGACAGTGGATTTTTAAGCCTAGACCGCATAGATATCAAGATTTTAGATATTTTGCAAAAAGAGGGGCGGATTTCAAATACCAAACTTGCAGAAGAAGTCAATTTATCAGCCACTGCCGCTTTGGCACGTGTGCAAAAACTGACGGCAGAAGGCTATATTTTAGGGTATGAAGCCAAGCTCAATCCTGTGTTATTGGGGGCAAATTTTGTGGTTTTTGTGGAAATATTATTGGATAAAACCACACCAAATGCTTTAGATGCATTTTCTGATGCAGTGGTGCAATATCCTGAAATTATGGCATGTCACATGATTAGTGGTGGCTTTGATTTTTTAGTCAAAATTCGTTGTGCCAACATGGATGAATTTCGCCGTATTTCAGGCAGTGTATTGTGGCAATTGCCGGGGGTAAAGGAAACGCGCAGCTATCCTGTCATGGAAGTCATTAAAGACAGCGCACAGTTACATTTAAACTTGAAGCCACGCATTAAAAAATAAAAAATGCAATAAAAATGGGGCTGAATGCCCCAGATTTAGAGAGTCCATTACAACCCGAAAGTATGTGAATGGATTATTTTTGATTTAAATTTTGCATTTCTTGTTTGTAAATATGATCCGCTTGTTCAAAACGCTCGACAACCTGTTTTGAAGGTGCTTTGCCCAATAAACTTACAATCACAATACTTAAAAATGATAGCAAGAATCCGGGCACAATTTCATATAAACCCGTACTTTGCTTTAAGGTCATTTCCCATGCGATGACGGTAACAGCCCCAACAATGACCCCCGTAATTGCGCCATTCAATGTCATTCGTTTCCAAAATAGCGACAAAATAATGAGAGGACCGAACGCTGCACCAAAGCCTGCCCAAGCATATTCTACCAAGCCCAAAACCTTACTGTCTGGTTTAAATGCGAGAATAATTGCCAAGACTGAAATGGCTAAAACCATGAGACGGCCGACCCAAACCAATTCATTTTGTGAGGCATTTTTACGGACAAAGCCTTTGTATAAATCTTCAGTGAGCGTACTTGAACAGACCAAAAGTTGACAACTTAAGGTACTCATTACCGCAGCTAAAATTGCAGCTAAGATCACACCTGCAATCCATGGATTGAATAAAATTTTAGTTAATTCAATAAAAATGGTTTCATGATTTTGAGTCACAGCGCTCGCAAGATTGGGATGAGCTTGAAAAAAAGCAATACCAATATAACCCACAGCAATTGCGCCACCTAAACACAAAATCATCCAAGTCATGCCGATACGACGTGCATTGGGGATGGTACGTACTGAATCTGCTGCCATGAAGCGCACCAAAATATGAGGCTGTCCGAAATAGCCTAAGCCCCACGCACAAGAAGAAATAATCGCCACAGCACTTAAACCTGAAAATAAATTTGAAGCATGTGGGCGTGCTGTTTCCAACAAAGACGCAAACTGAGAAACATCACCGATTGCTAAATATGCCATGATGGGGGTGATCAGTAGGGCAAAAATCATTAAACCTGCTTGGAACGTATCTGTCCAACTGATTGCAAGAAAGCCACCGATACACACATAACTGATGGTTGCAATCGCACTGATCCAAAGTGCTGTGCTGTAATTTAAACCAAAAATACTCTCAAATAATCGTGCACCTGCCACCATGCCTGACGCACAATAGATTGCAAAAAAGATTAAAATGACCAGGGCAGAAATTGCACGCAATACTTTCTTTTTATCATCAAATCGACTGGTAAAATAATCGGGAAGGGTGAGCGAATTGTTTTGTACTTCGGTATGTACCCGTAAACGTCCTGCCACCAATAGCCAATTGAGCCATGCCCCAATAATCAAGCCAATCGCAACCCAAGCTTTTGATAAACCAATTAAATAAATTGCCCCAGGTAAGCCCATTAACAGCCAACCACTCATGTCTGATGCACCTGCTGAAAGTGCGGTGACCACACTGCCTAAACTACGACCTCCTAAAATATAATCAGAAAAATCTGAGGTTGATTTGTAAGCATACAGTCCAATGGCGACCATTGCGATGATGTATAACATAAATGTTATTACGGTTGGATTAAGAAAACTCATAGCTTCATCCTTTGTCCTTTGGATTGTGTCCGTCCAAGAATTATTTTTATCGTGCTTCGTTGAGATGCAGATTCAAACATGGATACAAAAAAATTAGCTGTAAGTTTTCTAACGCATTTCATCAATAGTTGTGTTGCAAATTGTAATTTTGTTTACAAAGTAGGGGGTGTCATCAGACTTTAGTCTATACACATGAAAAAAAGCATCTATTGCAAATCAATAGATGCTGTGAAAGGAAGCGATAAAGTAAATTGGAAATGATTAACTTAAGATGTTGAATGCACCTAAAGATGAATATTTCTTAGTTTCTTGCATGAATACTTTCTAAAGTATCTACCAATGTACGTGTGGTCTGATCAATTTCAAAATTAAGCAGATCACCAACTTTTAAGTCTGAAAAATTGGTTAAGCGGATGGTTTCAGGAATAAGATCGACTGAAATTTGATTTTGTGTTTTATTGACATTGTTCACGGTCAAGCTGCAACCATGTAAGCCAATAAACCCTTTTAAAAAGAAATATTTGATTTTTTCATTTGGAATTTCAATATCTAAATGCAGTGTTTTACCATTTTCAACGATATTTTTAATCTGCGCCATTCCTTCGATATGTCCATAAATATTATGTCCACCATTTTCCATACCGACTTTAAAAGAACGCTCGACATTGACCAAACTATTTTCTTTTAAATGACCTAGTGTAGTAAGGGATAAGGTTAAATCCGAAATATCAAAACTGACTAAGGTTTTTTCTTCATTCATCCCCGTAACGGTCAAGCATGTTCCATCAATCGCAACACTGGCACCGATAAACACATCATCTAAAAATTTTTGATGGTTTTCCACAAAGATGGTGGTATAGCCTTGATGTTTTTCGATGCGATGAATTTTTTCAGTGCCTAGTACGATACCTGTATACATGTCCAATCTCGTCATGATATTAAAAACTTGACTATTAATAACATAAATTTGCACTGTTGCAGTGTGATTGACATGATAAATGCTTGAAAAGATTCCTCCTTGATTGTAAAGGAGGAATTTTCAGCTCTATCATGATTTCAGTTTTATGTTGCAAAGAACAGTAGACGATGAATTAACTTTCGAGTAATACAGAACCATATTTTTCACGAAGGTCTTTTTTCAACATTTTACCTGTACCTGTTAAAGGAATAGCATCTACAAAGACTACTTTGTCTGGAATCTGCCATTTTGCAATTTTATCTGCATAATAATTTAAGAGATCATCTTCAGTGACGTTGGTGCCTTGCTGTTTGATCGCAATCACTACAGGACGTTCATCCCATTTTGGATGTGTCGCGGCGATGACGGCAGCCATCGCAATTTCAGGATGGCTCATGGCTATATTTTCTAGTTCAACAGAGGAAATCCACTCACCGCCTGATTTAATTAAATCTTTGGCACGATCACTTAGGAGTAGATAACCATCTTCATTGATCGATGCGATGTCACCTGTATCAAACCAGCCATCAGTAGTTAACGCATTTTCAGATTTACCATAATACGATTCGATAATCCAATGCCCTTTAACTTGTAGGTTACCTGTAGTGTGACCATCACGAGCAACTTCTTGTGTTCCTTTTTCTTCATCCGTAATGCGTAAGTCGACGCCAAAAGGTGGGCGACCTTGCGAAAGGCGAACAGTGAGTTGATCTTCAGCAGACAATTTTTTATGTTTGGCTTTGAGTTGATTACTTGTACCCAATGGACTCATTTCAGTCATTCCCCAAGCATGAATGGTTTCACAGTCATATAAGTCACGGAATGCTTTCATCATCGCAGGTGGACAAGCGGAACCACCGACAACATTGTGTTTTAAACTCGCAAGTTTACTGCCACTTTGTTTGGCTGCTGCCAATAAGCCTTGCCAAATTGTCGGCACGCCAAGTGCAACGGTCACATTATAGTCATCAATCATTTGGACTAAACTGGCACCATCTAACCCAGGACCTGGCAATACAAAAGTACAACCGACCATTGCTGCAGCATAAGGTGTACCCCAAGCATTTACATGGAACATTGGGACGACAGGCAACATGACATTATTGGCAGAAAGATTTAATGAGTCAGGTAAACAAATGGCATAAGTATGCAAAATTGTGGAACGATGACTATATAAAGCACCTTTCGGATTGCCTGTTGTTCCTGAGGTGTAGCAGAGTGAACTCGCGGTATTTTCATCAAACATAGGCCATTCAAACTCTGCTGAATGTTCTGCGATCAGTGCATCATAAAACTTCACATCAGGGAGTACCGTTGCAACATCTTGGTCAAAAGCACTTAAACAAATAAAATGTTCCACACTTGGAGTATGTGCTTTTACGGCATTGATTAATGGGAGGAATGTTTTATCAAAGAGTACGACTTTGTCTTGTGCGTCATTAATAATAAAAATCAATTGTTCTGGAAATAAACGAGGGTTAATCGTATGACAAACCATACCACTGCCTGAAATTGCATACCAAGATTCTAAATGACGGTGATTGTTCCATGCGATGGTGGCAATACGATCGGCATGTTTGGCACCTAAACTGGTTAAGGCATTGGCAAAACGTTTTGAATTCTCAGCAACATGTGTCCAGTCTGTTGTGGTTATTGTGCCATCGGTATTTTTAGAAATAATTGCGGTATCGCCATGATAACGAGCAGCATGTTCGATTAAATTACTAATCAAAAGCGGCTGAAACATCATATTTCCTTGCATACAATCATCCTTTTAATTTTGTTGTGATTGATCTATTTCATTTGTGCTTATTTAATCCGTTCTATTTAAAAAATTATCAAATAGAAAAAACATATTTTTATCCTAACTAAAAAAAAACTGAATGCAATCAAAATATTCACAAAATTTTGTAACGAAGAAAAAATAAATTGATGTTGAAAAACAAATATTTATTAAATTATCATGATTTGAAAATAGCATTGCAATTTAGACTAAATTTTTGCGTAAATCTATGGAAAAATAACTTGAATTGGTACACAGATATGTTAAAACTATGAGACAGCCTTATTCAAAAATAAATGTTTTAGGATAAAACATGAATAAGGTCAATCAACATAGGAGATGATGAATGCTACAAACTTTAAAGAAAATTTTGTGTTTACACCAATTTGAATATGAAATTGATGCCACTGCCACGGTGAAGAAAGAATGTCGTAAATGTGGGGTTTGTCACTGATTTTATATCCAAAATTTACTCGGGATATCATCGTATTATTGCTTTAAAATGAAGTCCTTTAAATGTATTTTAAATGCATAGTATGATGATATTAAATGCGCTTCAAAATAAGAAAAAATAAAGTAAGCCTTCGTCTCTTTCAAATTATATTTCAGTTAAAATAAAAGCTTCTCATCATTTGAATTTTATGGGTATGTTGAAAGATTTTACTGCTGAAACTTATATTATTGATCAAAATCTTGTAGATACTTTGACGTGGCTTTGCCATCATCAAGGGTGTTTTGATTCCTTTGAATATGATGCATTTACCAAAGTATTGAGCGTACATCATGCCAATGGCACGGATATTTTACGTGAAGGCATGTTTTTAAATGCAAAATATGGGCTTTTGATCACTTCGCTGTAAAATTTTGAACTATAAACTTAAATCATCGCTTAAAAGAAATTAAAAAGCGATCTTGTAAAGATCGCTTTTAGACAGGTTATGTGATTTAAACGGCCATCGCGTCAACCGAAAGTTCGGCAGCTGTTGGTTTAGCTTTTTCTGCAATTAATCCTAACTTATTGAATAATTGTTTGTCCTTGCCTTCACCTGCATTGGGTGTAGTCAGTAACTTTTCACCACTAAACAATGAGTTTGCACCTGCCATAAATGCCAACGCTTGATCAGAATCACTCAATGCTTCGCGTCCTGCTGAAAGGCGAATATAGCTATGTGGCATGATGATACGTGCAACCGCAATGGTGCGAATCCATTCCGTAACATCGAGTTTTTCAACTTCTGCTAAAGGTGTACCATCAATCGGAACTAGCATATTGATTGGGACAGATTCAGGATGAGTGGGTAAGGTTGCAAGTTCTTGCAATAAACCAATACGGTCATTACGATTTTCACCTAAACCAACAATTCCACCGCTACACACTTTCATACCTGCATTACGTACATGATCTAAAGTATTTAAACGATCATCGAAAGTACGCGTGGTGATGATATGAGAATAGTATTCACGTGATGTATCAAGGTTATGGTTGTAATAATCTAATCCAGCTTCATGCAAACGTTCTGCTTGAGACTGATTTAACATTCCCAAAGTCATACACGTTTCTAGTCCAAGTGCTTTGACTTCACGCACCATTTCAAGAACATAAGGCATATCACGCTCATGTGGATTACGCCAAGCAGCCCCCATACAAAAACGAGATGAACCCGATGCTAATGCTTCTTTAGCTTCACTGATCACTTTGTCGACAGCAATGCGCTTTTCAGCTTCTAGTTTTGAATCATAATGCGCTGATTGCGAGCAATATTTACAGTCTTCAGGACATTTTCCTGTTTTAATTGAAAGTAGAGTGCTGACTTGGATAGTATTCGCTTCAAAATGATTGCGATGAATCTGCTGTGCTTTAAACACTAAATCTAAAAATGGTTGTTCATATAAGGTTTGGATTTCTTCACGTGTCCAATCATTTCGTACTAAAGGCATAAGTCAAATCCCTGATAAAATATTACTATCTCGATGTATCATACACAAAACATGCCAAAGCCAATGGGCAAAAACATCCAAATGGTTATTGGTATCTTGACTTAAGATTAGCATATAAATTAAAAATAAAAATAGTGATTTAGTTACAAACTTTGCGGTTTTTCTTGTCAGATCGTGACATAAAATATTTTTGTATTTAGGTGAACTTCAGAGTATTCGCTTTTAAAAAATGAAAATAACCCTGATTTTGCAGAGAACGTGCTTTGCTATTGAAGTTGTAAAAATGAGTAATTTGGCACAAAAAAATTAAAAATTATTTTGATTTACGCTGCTGCTCTGCGATAGCCCAGTCAATATGAACTTGCACAATCTCATCATGATGTGAGCGATGATGTTGCAAAGCCCGTAAAATTTCAGTTGAAAAGGGTGCATTTCCTAAACCAATTGCAATATTTCGCATAAAGCTTTGGTAACCTGTACGGCGAATGGGGCTGCCTTCCGTGCAGTTTAAGAAAGTCGCTTCATCCCAGTGCCAGAGATCTAAAAGTGAAGCATTGTCTAAACCATGTCTTGGATAAAAATCTTCAATAGGGGTTTTCTTGGCAAAACTATTCCAAGGGCAAATGAGCTGACAATCATCACAACCAAACACACGATTACCAATACCACGTCTTAATTCCTCTGGAATAATACCTTTATATTCAATCGTTAAATAAGCAATACATTTGCGCGCATCTAACATATAGGGTTCAACAATCGCCTGAGTGGGACAAATATCAATACACGCTGTACATGAGCCACAGTGCTTTGTTGTCGGCTGATCAAAAGGTAGTTCTAGGGAAGTAAATAACTCACCGAGAACAAAAAATGAACCTGATTTTTTATGAATGAGTAGAGTGTGTTTACCTGTCCATCCCATACCTGCATTTTCAGCCAAAGATTTTTCAAATACAGGTGCGGAATCTGCAAAAGGGCGAGATTCAAAATCGCCAACTTTTTCTTTAATTTTATTGGCTAAAGTTTTGAGACGCCCACGCATGACCTTATGATAATCTCGTCCACGAGCATAACGCGCAATGATTGCTGAATTGGGTTCGTCGGGCACATAGCGCGGCTTGGGTGTTTCTACTAAATAGTTCATCCGCACACAAATAATGCTTTTGGTGTTTGGCACTAATAAAGTCGGGTCAGCACGTTTTTCTAAATTTTCTTCTAAAAACTTCATATCACCATGATAACCACGTTTTAAATATTCCTTAAAACGTACTAATTCTGCTTGAGCATCTGGTTTGGCAATGACACAATCAGCAAAGCCAAGTTGCAAGGCTTGCTCCTTGATCCAACTTTTGAGTTGCTCAGGATCAATCTGTTGTAAGGCGATGTGTGTTGAAGATGAAGAAGCCGACATAGAAAAACATAGAGAAGATAATGCATTCACAAGTTTATCATAGCCATGAGATTCAAGCATGGGAAGCACGTTGGTTTAAACAACAAAATAGTTCTTTTGGGCTAATGCAACAAGTCGCATGGTCGATTGCACAGCGTTTAGAGGTTGTTTTTTCTTTTCAAAATACCATTCAACGTATTGCAATTTGGTGTGGTTCAGGCAATAACGCAGGCGATGGTTATTGTTTGGCAAAATATTTACAGGACTTGGGGTATCGGGTCACCGTTTTTGCGGCAGAACGTGGGCAATCCGCAGATTTAGCAAAAGCATTTCATCTTGCACAAACACATGATGTAAATATTCAAGCACATTTTAATATTGAAAATACCTTTGATTGTCATATTGATGCACTTTTTGGTATCGGTTTAAATCGTGATTTGGATGTTACATGGCAAGAAATCATTCAAAATTTTAATGCGCAATCAGGCTTAAAAATTGCGATTGATGTGCCCAGTGGTTTAAATGCAAATACAGGTCAGCCTTTGCCAACAGCGGTTAAAGCCGATTTTACTTATAGTGTGTTAGGTTTAAAAGTTGGGTTATTTACGGGTCAAGGCAAAGAATTTTCTGGAAAAGTAGAGTTAATTTCTGCGATACCAACAGATGAACAATTAAAGAACATTGCTCAACTCTCTTCCACGCATATTGTATTACCACAACGTCAAGCTTTTGGTCATAAAGGCAGTTATGGGCATGTGTTGGTGGTGGGTGGACATGCCGAAATGGGTGGGGCTGTAATGATGGCTGCCGAGTCAGCATTTCGTGCAGGGGCAGGCAAGGTGACGATTGTCTGTGATGCCAAGCACCATACAGCAATCTTGGCACGCTCACCCAATATTATGCTCCGTGATATCAATGCATTAACAGATGCTGAAATGGACAGACTTATTGAACATGTGGATACTGTAAGTTTGGGGATGGGTTTAGGGAGAGATGATTGGGCAAAACAACAATTTTTAAAATGGTTTCCTAAAATTCATCAAGCATCACATTTACAGATTGTTTTAGATGCTGATGCTTTATGGTTTTTGGCGGAAGATCCGATCAAGTTAAATGCACATACTTACTTAACACCACATCCTGGTGAGGCTGCAAAATTATTGAATTGTAGTGTAAATCAGATTGAAGCAGATCGAGTTACGGCAATTGAGAGGCTGCAAGAAAAATATGCAGGGCAATGGGTACTAAAAGGTGCGGGAAGTTTGATTTTAGATGATCAATTGTGGATTTGTACTGCGGGTAATGCAGGAATGGGCACAGGTGGCATGGGGGATGTGCTTGCAGGGATGATTGCAAGTTTAAAAGCACAATTTTGTCAGAATATTCATTTGCATCAGATTGTCACTTTGCATGCACTTGCGGGTGATTATTTAGCGGGAAAAGGGCAAAGAGGTGTACAAGCTCATCACATGCCTGATGCTGTGTATTATGTGGTGAATGATTGTCGCCAATCACCTATCGAAAATGAAGTAAATCATCATAATGAAATATTTAAGATGATTCGATGAATTAATTTTTAATATATAAATCAATGGGTTTTAGGTAAATGGAAAAATATTTAATTGTCGGAATTGTATTTGCAGCATGTGTTTTATTGGTGATTTACACACAAATAGATGCATCTAAATCGACAAAAAAGCTGAGTTTGAAAGAGAAAATCCAACATGAGTTTCCACAATATAAAGTGATAGAACGCAATGAAAATATCGTGATTTGCCGAGAAATTGCAGGGTCTCGTATTGATGATGAATTGGTCTTGATTCGTATAGATATTAACCAAGATAAAAACTTAAGAACAGTGGGGAAAATGTTGATTGCAACATATAAAAAATCACCGTCAATACGAGAAATCCGTAAAGATACAGTGGGATATGTTTAATTTATACTTATCTACACAACTGCATCGGATTTTTATGAAAAGCTAACGTCTTCTCCCACTATAACGACTGCGTCCTCGTGCCATACCACCTAAAGCATTCAGTACCGCCAATTTACTCATACTGCCGGATGCATGTGCATGACAAATCGCAGCCGCGAGTGCATCAGCAGCATCAGCTTGTGGGTGGATCGATAAATTGAGTAATTTCATGACCATCATTTGTACTTGTTCTTTGTCTGCTGCGCCATAGCCGACAACAGACTGTTTAATTTGACGCGCTGTATATTCAGCAACTTGCAGATCTAAATTGACCAATGCCGCGATGGCAGCACCTCTTGCTTGTCCAAGCTTTAAAGCAGAATCAGGATTTTGTGCCATAAAGACTTGTTCTACGGCTGCTTCAGTTGGACCATGGAATTTTACAATTCGGTCAATCCCTGCAAAAATGCGTTTTAAGCGCTCAGGCATGTCAGGAGTTTCTGTCCGAATTGTACCAGCATCAATAAACTTTAATTTTTGACCATCTTTTTCAATAATGCCATAACCCGTTAATCGTGAGCCAGGATCAATTCCAATAATGAGAGACATGTGCCTACTTAAAAATGCTTAAACAATTCTAATTATATGATTTTTTATAAATAATTTCTGTATAAGTTTCATATTTAATTGAATGTTTAAAATAGATTGAAATTGATATTTTTTTACTCGGCATAATTTTATTAAATCTATTGTATAAATTAAATAAAATATTTATTAAATACAACTAAAATACTCAAGAATATAAAATAAACAAAACACAAACATAAATGTAAATAAATGCAACAAAAGAGAATGAGAATATATGCTATTCATTGTTTTAGCTTTATCTTATTGCTTATTTTTAATCTATATGATTGATTTTATTTTTGTTTTTTAATTTTTATTGAATGTTTGTTTAAATAAATTAGGATTGATTTTTTAAGCTTAAATTAAGCTTAAGCTGTAAATTTTAATTTGCTATTGTATAATTTATACAAATCTATTTTTTATTTACTATTGTTGTTTATGAACATCGTTAAATTTTTAGCAAGCTTTAATACGGTTAATACATATTTATTTCTTTCAATCTGTGCATTAAGTGCGATTGTTGGATATTTTTATTTAAATCCTTAATTATAAGCATGTGACTTCATATAAAACCTGCATTAGATGCAGGTTTTATCATTTTAAATGGTGGCTAAACCGTCTGAAGTAGTGTGAAAATGTTGGGTGATCCTCAAATTAAAATTTATTAGGACCTACTTTTAAAATTAAATTAGGTTTAAATTTTAATTTTTTGTCAATTTTAGTCTTTAAGACTTTAAAAAATTGAAAACGCCCATATACAATCAACATATGTATAAAAATTTATGCATTTTTTCATTTTGTCGAGAATAGATTAATTTTCATGAAATTAGCTCTGGTTGTATTGGTTGGTTTAGTCTTAGAAATTTTTGTGTGGATTGGCGTAGGCGATCTCGTTGGAAGCATGTGGTATGTATTCTTCTGGTTTATTGCTGCCTTTTTTATTGGTTTAAATCTGGTACGTGCCAACGCAACAGGACTTATGCCACAGATGCAACAAATGCAAATGGGGCAAATGAGTGCTGACCCACAGTTGACCAATAATTTACCTAAAATTTTAGCAGGTATTTTGTTGATTATTCCGGGATTAATCACAGATATTTTGGCAATTCTGATTTTGATTCCACCTGTGCAACAAGCTTTTAAAAATGCCATGATGAAAACCATGATGAAGCGCCAACAAGCGATGATGGAAAAAATGATGGGTGGCATGATGGGAGATATGGGTGGTAATGCTGGACAAAACCCATTTGCAGATTTAATGCGTCAAATGCAAAATCAACAAGGGAATCCGTTTCAGGATTCATCGGTGATTGATGGTGAAGCTCGTGAAGTTGAGCCAGAACGTAAGCAAATTGAATTAAAAAATGTTAATAAAAAATAAAAGCTGAGCACTTGAAAATGAGCTAGACATGTGGGTCTAGCTTTTTTTATGACAGATTTCTATAAATGAACTAAATCTTGTTAGTGCAGCGTATAATAATGAGGTCTTTTTCGTATTTGTTCCTATATTTTGCATGTCTTTATTATTGACCATTTGTTCATTACATTTTTTTGCACAACTTAGTCCAGGCCCTGATGTTTTGCTTGTAGCAAAAAGTTCAGCGTCTACAACACGACAAAATACACTCAAAATTGTTTTAGGAATTTCAGTTGGAATCATTGTTTGGGTGGTTTTGACTCTAATGGGTTTTACGGTGCTCATTCAACAATGGCCATGGATCCAACAAGTTCTGATGATCATTGGGGGATTTTTCTTGGCGAAGATGGGGTACGCCATGTTGAGAGGTGGAGTTTCAACTTTAAAACAAGAAGTATCTTTACATGGTGTGATTGAACAGCAACCTAAAAATTATTTTATGATGGGCTTATTGACCAATTTATCTAACCCTAAGACCTTGATTTATTTTAGTAGTGTATTTTCTTTGGCATTAAGTTCTTCAGCAAATAGTCATTTAAAAACACAGTTGGCAATTATTATTCCGATTCAGACATTTTTTGTATTTACACTTTTTATGTTGATTATGTCGATGCCGAAAGTCAAACATCTATATCAAAAATCTGGGAGTTATATTGATATTGCATCAGGTGCATTATTTGTTATTTTTGCGCTATGGTTGTGGTTGGATGCACTTCATCTGATATAACTTCTATTTTAGAGGTATTATTTTCACAGGTATTGTGCTGTTGAATTTTTTGTGTGATTTGATACTTATTTGCAAGCAAGGTGGTTTCAGTATTCTCTGACCCTTGGTAAGTGCGACTACGATTGGCGCGTTCACGTAAACCGCCTTTTTTAATCAATCTAATCATGTTTGCTCTCCATAAAATTTTGCATAGTCTAATTAAAATTTTATGGGGAGTAAAAGAAAAGTTGTTGCTAATAAAGAGTTAGATGATTGAAGTAACATTTTTATATTTAATAAAATAATAAAAAACTTGACTTATAATGAAAAAAGTATACAAAAGATCATTTGTAAAATTATCTTAAATCTGTTTATTTAATATAAGTGACATCTTCAAATACTAATATGGTCACGCTGAGAAAAACAATAAATGTTTTAGTAGCAGGAGGAATATATGCTATATCAATATCAATGCGCTTGTTGTAATAAGGTTGTTACAGCAAACGACAAAGAATGCCAAGACTGTGGCTCTCATCATATTCGCAGTCCATATGGATTTTGGATTTTTTGTATATTTACATGCTTATTTGCTGCGATTGCATTTAAAGCAGGGCAGATCTATTTAAAGAATCATCAAGCAGATACGCCTGAACAAGTCACGTTATTGAATGTGCTCAATCAAAATTCAAATAAAAATAAATCATAAAACTCGCTTAAATTATCAGGTACTTTTGAATTGAAATTGTAAAGTACCTTTCATCTTTATACATCTCAGTCATATTTAAGAGAATGTAAAGGCTAAATTTATGCTTGGGGATTTAAAAAAATTGCATGATTGATTTGAGATAAAGGTAGGTTGATTGCAAAGCATTTGCTGCGAATATTTTGGATTCCAAAGCTTTGTAAACGTGCAGTATGCATCGTTAAATAATTTTGTGCATTTTCTTCAAGATCAAACAAATAAATGCCACCTGCTTCCTGAGTTTGACTATTTTCAGTCCATATTTTCCATAATAGACCTTTTTCTAGGTTAATACTTTCTGCAAGTGCTTTAAATGCAACAGACATTTCATCTGCAAATGGTCCAACGGTAGGAAAGTCAACTTGTAATAATACAGGCATATTGTGTATTCCAAGGTTTGAAAGTCGAAAGTAATATTCTATGATTTTATATAATGTTTGAATAGTTGTGTGGGCAAATAAAAAGCCCGCATGATGCGAGCTTTTCGATATTTCATTGGAAAATTAAAGGTTTGCTGATGCTTTTAATGCTTCAACTTTATCTGTTTTTTCCCATGTAAATGCAGTATCAGAGCCTTCACGACCAAAGTGACCATAAGCCGCAGTTTGTTTATACATAGGCTGAAGAAGATCAAGCATACGTGTAATACCGTATGGACGTAAGTCAAAGTGTTCACGAACCAATTGAATGATTAATTCATCAGATACTTTGCCGGTATTGAATGTATTGATTGAGATCGAAGTCGGTTCAGCAACACCAATCGCATAAGACACTTGAATTTCACATTTGTCTGCCAGACCAGCTGCAACAATGTTTTTTGCCACATAACGACCTGCATACGCTGCAGAGCGGTCAACTTTAGAAGGGTCTTTACCAGAGAATGCACCACCACCGTGACGTGCCATACCACCGTAAGTATCTACAATGATTTTACGACCTGTTAAACCACAGTCACCGACAGGGCCACCGATCACAAATAAGCCTGTTGGGTTGATATGGAATTTTGTACCTGCATGGAACATTTCAGCAGGAATAATCTTTTTCACGATTTCTTCAATCACAGCTTCTTTTAAATTTGCTTGTGAAATTTCAGGATCATGTTGAGTTGAAAGTACAACCGCATCTAAACGAACAGGTTTACCATTTTCATAAGCAAATGTAACTTGGCTTTTCGCATCTGGACGTAACCATGGCAAGCTGCCATTGCGACGTAATTCTGCTTGTTTTTCCATTAAACGATGTGCGTATGAAATTGGAGCAGGCATGAGAACATCGGTTTCACGGCTTGCATAACCAAACATTAAACCTTGATCGCCTGCACCTTGATCTTCAGGTTTTTGGCGGTCGACACCTTGTGCAATCTCTGGTGATTGTTTACCAATCATATTGATCACAGCACAAGTTGAACCATCAAAACCTAAGTCAGTATGATGGTAACCGATGCCATTTACAGTGTGGCGTACGATAGATTCAAAGTCTACATTTGCAGTGGTGGTAATTTCACCTGCAAGAACGACAGCACCTGTTTTTACTAAAGTTTCACAGGCAACTCGTGCATACGGATCTTCTTTTAAAATGGCATCCAAAATAGCATCACTAATTTGGTCCGCCATTTTGTCTGGATGGCCTTCGCTTACTGATTCAGAAGTAAAAACACTGTATTCGCGCATGAAAATCCTACGACTATTCTTTTCTCGATGCGTTATGTTACATCTTGTTGTCTATAATCACTAGGCTATTATGATGAAAAAAACGAATTAACTATAGAAATTGATTTGATTTAGTCAAAAAAGCGTAGCTTTACAATAAAAATAAGTTTCCACGATTTAATTTTCCAACAAGGATGCTTGAGGGCTGACATAACAAATAGGTACCACCTCTTCTCTACGTACAGCATCTACGGCTAAAGGGTTATCGGGCTGATTGTCCCATAAGTAAAGTTGGTGTTGTTCGGGGAACATATGTGAGTAGTAAAGTTTAACTTGTGGGAAAAATTGGCGATAACGATCAAAATAATCCATCCCTGACTGATGTGTCCAACGGGCTTGACCGCTATAGTCATCCACTGTTTTTTGCGCAAAAATGGGCATAGGAATGATCGCAATACCATCTGGTTTTAATACACGGCGCATTTCCGAAATGGCTTTTAGATCATCATGAGGATAGAGCAAGATATGTGATGCAAATAGGATGTCGAAACTTGCATCAGGAAAAGGTATATCCATCACGTCAAATTGAATATCGACATTATTTCGAAATTTATCGGCAGAGGTGTAGTGTTTAAATTTACGTTGAAAATATTGTTGGATCGCATGTTCTGGCGCAATGTGCAGTACTTTAGCGTCTAAATTTTGATATTGATCAAATAGCTGTTGTACAACCAAAAATTGTAATCGAGCACGTTCATTTTCTCCACATTTTGGGCATTTTGCATGTAGTCGGCTCTTTTTATCTTTAAAAGGTCCACTATATAAACAAATTGGGCAGGTAAATTTTTGTTTATGTGGATATAAGAGTTTGAAAAATGGCGCTCTTAGACTTTTAATAGATTGTTTTAGGTTCATGTGTATTTAAATTTTTCTTTACTTTAATGAAAGAAGTATAAGGATATTTATTTTTTAGATAAACAGTGTATAAAAATATATTGTGTATGTTTTTCATGAATATAGAGCCAAAAACACAAGAAACAGGGCATAAAGATCATTAGTTTTGTTTGAATTGCTGGTTTTGCCTATGGCTATAACGTGTTTTATAAATAAGGGAATATTTATCCCCATCATTAAAATTCTGCAGAATCGTTATTGCAAGTCGTAGGTGCAGATGAAAATCGTGAGACTTATTTTTGTTCAAAGTTTATTAAATTTTTGATCAAATTGAGTTGAAATAAAAAGAAAACCAAGTGAAAGAGTTTGGAAAAAGCAAAGTTCCTGTCATACTAGGGGACGAAAATGGATACTTTAAAATTTGAGGTAATAAACGTGATTTCAGTGGGTATTGTCGGTGGTACAGGTTATACAGGCGTTGAACTATTGCGTCTTTTACTGCGACATCCAAATGCGCAGGTGAATGTACTTACATCACGTACTGAAGCGGGTAAACGTGTCGATGATATGTTCCCAAGTCTGCGTGGGCATACCGATTTAGAATATTCAGATTTAGATATTCATGTTTTAAAACAATGTGATGTGGTGTTTTTTGCAACGCCACATGGTGTGGCAATGAAACATGCTGAAGAGTTGGTTGCTGCCAACACCAAAGTGATTGACTTAGCTGCTGATTTTCGTTTGCAAAATTTGGAACAGTTTGAAAAATGGTATGCTTTAGAACATGCGTGCCCAGATATCTTAAAAGATTCAGTATATGGTTTATCTGAGTTAAATCGTGACAAGATTAAACAAGCAAAAGTAGTGGGTAATCCAGGTTGTTATCCTACCACTGTACAATTAGGTTTAGCACCATTATTCAAACATAAAGATACCTTAGTGAAACCTGAAAGCATTATTATTGATGCAAAATCAGGGGTTTCTGGAGCAGGTCGTAAAGCAAGCTTGGGTATGATTTATTCTGAAAATGCGGATAACTTCAAAGCTTATGGCGTTGCAGGTCATCGTCATCATCCTGAAATTGTAGAAGCGTTAGAAAATATTTCAGGTCAAAAAGGCGTATTTGATCATATCGTATTTGTGCCGCATTTGGTGCCAATGATTCGTGGTATGTTAAGTACGATTTATGTGGATTTAACTGATGCAGGCGATGCGATGGATGTACAAAGTCTGTATGAAGAATTTTATGCCAATGAGCAATTTGTTGATGTCATGCCTGCAAATAGTTCCCCTGAAACACGTTCAGTGCGTGGTGCTAACCAATTACGCATTGCATTGTATAAACCACAGCCGAAAAAATTGGTGATCTTGTCAGTACAAGATAATTTGGTCAAAGGTGCGGCAGGCCAGGCAGTACAGAATATGAATTTAATGTTCGGTTTTAATGAAGATGCAGGATTACAAAACATCGGATTATTACCATAAAAAACGCTTTTCAACTTCACACACATTTAACTTTGCGGTTAAATGTGTGTTTTGATGCTATCACTGATCAGAGATGACGATGCCAAATACACAAACAAATACCGCGTCACAGCCCGCTCCAAAGTCTAAAAAGAGTTTTATGAATGGCAATCTGCCACTTCTGGCGGGTGGTGTCGTCTTATGTGCAGGAAGTATGCTTTTAGGTTATACGGTTGGACATCGTCAAGGTTTAACAGTTGTTGGTTATGATGCGGATGCAGAGCAGTTGGTTGAGGTGGTGGAGAAACAAAAAGCCACATTGACGAACTTAAATAAAAGCCTGAATGCGGCTGTGCAAGAACGTGATGTTGCTGTAACCAATACCAAAGACCTTTTTGATGCGCTCAATCAAGCCAAATCAGACAAGGCTCAAGTGGATGGTAAAAATAAGGTTTACCGAGATGTGTTAAAACAACGAGGCGGCTTAAGTTTGACTGTGCAAAACCTCGCAGTTAAGGCTTTACCTGAAAATGCTTATGAGTATCAGATTGACTTGGTACAAGTGAGTCCAAGTAATCGCCGTGCAACAGGTTCTGCTGAGTTGCGTTTGATTAGCGGCACAGAAGTTTTAACCATTCCAATGGAAGATGGTAGCTACAATTTTGAAGACTTTGAACGCCTCACTGGACGTTGGACCATGCCGAAAGGTTTTACCCCACAATTTATTGAAATTCGACTCAATGGAGCAACACCAGTGGTTAAGCGCTTTGCTTGGTCTCGTGGTAAAGCTGTGGAAAGTACAGAGGCTTTTGCTTCTGAAGTTCCACAAGCTGAAGCAAATGCTCAATAACTTATGAAATTAAAATATATGCGAACTCTTAAACGTAAAACTAATTTAAATGAAGTGAAATTATCCTTTCAAGAAACAGGATATATCGATTGGCATTTTAATCCACGCTTAAGTGATTCGCAGCAAAATGAAGACGCTGACGGGGATGTAGCTGTTGCAACAGCACCCCCTGAGTTAAAACGTCCACCGATGTACGCTGTTGTTTTAATGAACGATGATTACACACCCATGGACTTTGTAATCGAAATTTTACAACAATACTTTGCTTTGAATCTTGACCAAGCTACTCAAGTAATGTTAACAGTACATTATGAAGGAAAAGGTGAAGCTGGCGTATATCCACGAGACATTGCGGAAACGAAAGCCAACCAAGTAAATAATTATGCTCGGTCTCAAGGTCATCCGTTACTTTGTCAGATTGAGCCAAAAGAATAAGGGGGTTACATGCTCAGTCGTCAATTGGAAGTTTCTTTACGTTTGGCTGTTAGCATGGCTCGTCAGAAGAGACATGAGTTTCTTACGGTTGAACATTTGCTACTGGCTTTACTCGATAATGATTCTGCGGTAAATGCATTAAAGGCGTGCGGCGCAGAAATTGTGAGTCTACGTAAAGAATTAGAAGAATATGTAGAGCAACATACGCCAAAATTGGGTGAAAATAGTGATCAAGCACCGCATCCTACAGAAAGCTTTGACCGTATTTTGCAACGTGCAATATTCCATGTGCAATCGAGTGGCGGCGATCGTACGGTAGAGGGTGCAGATGTCCTCGTTGCAATGTATTCTGAACGTGATTCATTTGCAGTATATTTATTGAAGCGCCATCAAATTAATCGTTTAACCTTGACACAATATTTGTCACATGGTGGGCGTAAAGAAGAAATTCAAGTTGAAGAAGAGTCTGATGATCTAGATGGAGAATCAGCATCGACTGCAAACGCAGGACCTTTAGAACTTTATACGCTCAATCTAAATGCTGAAGCGCAAAAAGGTAAAACAGATCCTCTCATTGGTCGTGAAAAAGAAATTGAGCGTACTGCGCAAATTCTATGCCGTCGCCGTAAAAACAACCCATTGTTAGTGGGTGATCCAGGTGTGGGTAAAACTTCTATTGCAGAAGGTTTGGCTTGGCTTATTGTGAATGGCAAAGCGCCAAAACCACTTGCCAATGCAGAAGTGTTTAGTTTGGATATTGGTGCATTGGTTGCAGGTACAAAGTATCGTGGTGACTTTGAGAAACGTTTAAAACAACTTTTAAATGCGTTGAAGAAAAAACCAGAAGCGATTTTATTTATTGATGAAATTCACATGATCATTGGTGCAGGCTCAAGTATGGGCAGCACAATGGATGCTTCGAATTTGATCAAACCCGCTTTAGCAAATGGTACTTTACGTTGCATTGGTTCAACGACATTCCAAGAATATCGCCAAGTCTTTGAAAAAGATCATGCTTTATCACGCCGTTTCCAAAAAATTGATGTAAATGAGCCGTCTATTTCAGAAACCATTGATATTTTACGTGGTTTAAAAACCAAGTTTGAAGAATTCCATCATGTGAAATATGATGATCAAGCTTTAGTCTCGGCTGTTGAACTTTCTGCAAAATTCATTAACGATCGTTTCTTGCCTGATAAAGCCATTGATGTGATTGATGAAGCGGGTGCACAACGCCGTTTAAAAGCTGAGCAAGATGATACCCAGATCACTGTTGAAAATATCGAAGATATTGTCTCTAAGATTGCACGTATTCCACCAAAAACGGTGTCTAAAGATGATAAATCAGTACTTGAACATCTTGAGCGTGATCTTAAACGGGTGGTATTTGGTCAAGATGAAGCGATTACTGCATTAGCATCTGCAATTAAATTATCGCGAGCAGGTTTAAAATCACCAGATAAACCCGTGGGTAGTTTTGTATTCGCAGGTCCAACAGGTGTGGGTAAAACTGAGGTTACAAAACAATTAGCGAAATTGTTAGGTGTTGAATTTGTCCGCTTTGACATGTCTGAATATATGGAGCGTCATGCGGTTTCACGTTTGATTGGTGCACCTCCGGGTTATGTGGGCTATGATCAAGGTGGTTTGCTCACCGATGCGATTCATAAAAATCCGCATTGCGTATTGTTATTGGATGAGATCGAAAAAGCACATCCTGATGTCTTTAACTTGTTACTGCAAGTGATGGATCATGGTGCTTTAACAGATAATAATGGACGTAAATCTGATTTCCGTAATGTAATTATTGTATTGACGACCAATATCGGTGCAGAAAGTATTTCTCGTACAAGTATTGGTTTCACTGAGCAAGACAACAGTAATGATAATCAAGATGCAATGAAGCGAGCATTCTCACCTGAATTCCGTAACCGTTTAGATGGTGTGATTCAATTTAAAGCATTGCCAACCACGGTGATTGATTCTGTTGTGGATAAATTCTTAACGGAGCTTCAAGCACAATTGGATGAGAAGAAAGTAGTGCTTGAGGTGGATCAATCTGCACGGGATTGGATGGCTGAAAATGGTTATGATCGTCAAATGGGTGCACGTCCAATGCAACGTTTGATTCAAGAGCATTTGAAAAAACCGTTGGCTGAAATGATTTTATTTGGTGAACTTGCTGATCACGGTGGTAATGTTGCCGTTTCTGTGAAAAAAGAAAATGGCAAAGCAGTTGGCCTGACCCTTGAAGTGTTTGAAGATCAAACTGCAGAACCTGCCTAATTTTATTTGAAATAAAAACCCGTGTCATAAGCACGGGTTTTTTATTTTAACATTTTTACTTTGGGATCCCATTTATGGATGTACAGCTTTCTAAAATCACCATGACATTTTTTTTATTTTTCATGACCGCAATTGCTGAAATCTTAGGATGTTATTTCCCATACTTGATTTTAAATCAAGGTAAAAGTCATTGGTTGTGGCTCCCGACTGTACTGAGTTTAGCTGTGTTTGTATGGTTACTCACTTTACATCCTGCTGCATCTGGGCGTATTTATGCAGCTTATGGTGGGATTTATATTTTTACGGCATTGCTGTGGCTAAAATATGTTGACCAAGTGAGTCTGAGCCGTTGGGATGTGATGGGTGGAATTGTAGTTGTGTGCGGCGCGGCTTTAATCATTCTTCAGCCTAATGGCACGCTACGTTAATTTTATTTCAAAGTGATTTGTACTTAATTTTATGGTTGATAAAAGCTGACGTGTTGAATGGTCTGCGTGAGGGTTAAATGTAGCACAATCATTTTGATTGATGAGAACAGCATGCTTCTTATTTATCAGTTTAAAAGATATGAAAGTTTATATTTATTGGTTTAATTTCTAAGAAATTAAACCAATTGCTTTATAATGCTGTGGTATTGCATATTTTTTGTTCTGTTACGTGAGGAATAGATAAATATGCTGTTGTAGGCTTTACGCTTGCTTGTTTTTTTACGACAATATAGGGGTTTTTGAATCTCTATTCATATTGTTATTTTTTCAAATTTATTGGACTCTGATCTATGACAACCCCACTGAATGAACGTCGTATTGCCAATGCAATTCGTGTACTCGCAATGGATGCTGTGCAAAAAGCAAACTCTGGACATCCAGGTGCACCAATGGGGATGGCAGATATCGCTGATGTGGTATGGCGTGAGTTTTTAAATCACAATCCAACAAATCCACAATGGGCGAACCGTGACCGCTTTGTATTGTCAAATGGTCATGGCTCAATGCTTCAATATGCATTATTACATTTAACTGGTTATGATCTTTCAATTGAAGATTTAAAATCATTCCGTCAATTGCATTCAAAAACACCAGGTCACCCTGAGTTGGGTTATGCGCCGGGTATTGAAACAACCACAGGTCCATTGGGTCAAGGTATTGCCAATGCAGTGGGTTTTGCGCTTGCTGAAAAAACGTTAGCAGCACAATTCAACAAAGAAGATATTAAAGTTGTTGATCACTTCACTTACTGTTTCTTGGGTGATGGTTGTTTAATGGAAGGTATTTCCCATGAAGCATGTTCATTGGCAGGGACTTTGGGTCTAGGTAAACTTGTTGTTTATTATGATGACAACGGTATTTCGATTGATGGTGAAGTGGAAGGTTGGTTCTCTGATGATACAGAACAACGTTTCCTTGCTTACGGCTGGCAAGTACTTCGTGTAGATGGTCATGACAGTGATGCGATTCGTGCTGCAACTGTTGAAGCACGTGCAGAAACAAATAAGCCAACTTTAATTATTTGTAAGACAATTATTGGTTTAGGTTCACCAAATAAACAAGGTAAAGAAGATTGCCACGGCGCTCCTCTAGGGAATGATGAAATTGCATTAACCCGAGAAGCTTTAGGTTGGACAGACGAACCATTTGTGATTCCTGAAGATGTTTATACCTCATGGGATGCAAAGGCAAAAGGTACTGCATCTGAAGCGGCTTGGAATGAAACCTTTGCTGCTTATGCTGCAAAATATCCAACTGAAGCGGCAGAACTTAAACGTCGTTTAAATGGTGATTTGCCAGATGAATTCTTAGCTCAAGCAGATGCTTATATCGCAGAAGTGAATGCAAAAGGTGAAACAATTGCAACACGTAAAGCAAGCCAAAATGCTATCCAAGCGTTTGCACCATTACTTCCTGAAATTTTAGGTGGTTCTGCTGACCTGGCAGGTTCAAACCTTACCCTTTGGAAAGGTGCAAAAGGTGTAGAATCAGATGCTGCTGGTAACTATGTGCATTATGGTGTACGTGAGTTTGGTATGACTGCGATTGCAAACGGTGTTGCACTTCATGGTGGTTTCATTCCTTATGTAGCAACATTCTTGATGTTTATGGAATATGCACGTAATGCAGTACGTATGTCTGCATTGATGAAACAACGTGTGATTCATGTTTATACACATGATTCGATCGGTTTAGGTGAAGATGGTCCTACACACCAACCTGTAGAACAAATCGCATCTTTGCGTGGTACACCTAACTTAAATACTTGGCGTCCATGCGACACAGTTGAAGCATCTATTTCTTGGAAATCTGCTTTAACACGTAGTGAAGGTCCTACAGCTTTAATTTTCTCTCGTCAAAACCTACCATTCCAAACGCGTACAGCTGAGCAAATCGCTGACGTGGCAAAAGGTGGTTATATCCTTGCGAAAGAAAAAGGTGAATTAAAAGCAATCATCATTGCAACAGGTTCTGAAGTTTCATTGGCTATGGAAGCATATGCACAGCTTGATGGTGTGCGTGTCGTGTCTATGCCATGTGCTGAGGAATTTGTAAAACAAGATGCTGCTTACCGTGAAGCGGTTCTTCCTGCAAATATTCGTGCGCGTGTTGCTGTAGAAGCTGCTCATGTGGATTACTGGTGGAAGTTTGTTGGTTTAGACGGCAAAGTGATTGGTATGACGACTTATGGTGAATCAGCACCTGCGAAAGATTTGTATCAACACTTTGGTATTACCACTGAAGCTGTTGTTGCTGCTGTAAAAGAATTAACAGCTTAATTTATAAATTGTTATAGATGGAAACGCCTCCTCGTGAGGCGTTTTTATTTTGGTGATATCTTTTTAAAATTGTGCGTAAAATGATCAAATTCTACTAGCAGTTTTTATTAAAAGGTATATAGTGAGCAACGTCATTTCGTTTTCATGAAATATGGTGAATTAGATACCATAAGTGAGGAAAGTATGAGTCTTTATGAGCAAATTAGCGATGAAATTGTGCTGATGGATGCGGGTGAGCAAAAATGGATTGGTCAAGATTTACCGCTTGAATCAATGGTTGCTGTAGAGTTGTTACTTCAGGATATGGCTGAAGATAAGCAAATCAAAATCCGCCGTAAAAACCATGAAAAGCAAACAGGTTTAAAGCAAATCGATCGAATTTTGGTAGAAAAGTTGTAAGTTGAAATTGATAAATATAAAGCTCCTAAATGGGGCTTTAATTTTGTTAATTGAAAATGTAAGCTTTTAAAATCATTTGAAAAAAAGAGAATAAGATGTCAGATTTAGATATCCATCCTGATTTATTTGCAGCAATTTGTAGAATCACTGCCAATCATATTCCTTCTTATGAAAATGAATGGTGTTTAAAATTGAGAGATGAGCTATTTAGGGAGAGTGAAATTGCCTCTTGTGGATTGGGATTTGACACGGAAATTCTTTATACAACAGTACCCGAACAAAAAATATTTAAATATCGATGTTTTAAAAGTACGGATATATTAATTCAAAATATGGAAGCTGTAGAGAACTTATCTGCATGGGCTTATATGGGCTTAGATTGGTCAGATAATTTTGATACCCAATATTTAAAACAAGCAAGTAAATTGATGCTTACTCAGTTTGAAAAACCAGATTTGTTTCCTCAGAAGAAACAATCTATCGTTAATTTGATTGACTTACTTTTAAAGCATAAATGTGGATATGAACTTAGAGATATCGAGGGGCAATACACAAAGTATTTTCATGATCGAAATGATTTTTATTGTACTGATAATATGCAAAAAGTTGAGTGGTATGATCTCGTCTATATTGTTACATTACCGAATGCTAAATCCCTCATTCCGATAGAAATACAACACGTTTTAGATGAATTTGAATGTGCTGAGTACAGTTATAATCTTATAATTAAGCTGTAGTTTGTTTTTGAGCCTTCTGTGTTTACCGATATTATAACACTTGGATTTATGTTATTTAATTATGACTAATTTGGGTTTCAAAATTATTTAGATAAAAGAGTGAATTAAATCACACCATGATCTCTCATCTTTAGCTATTTTCTTGAAACTATTATAACCATTTCCCTTATAACTGTTACTAGTATAAATCCATTTATCATCTAATAAAGCTCTTGCGAAAGTACTCATTGCGAGTTTATGCAGTTGACTAGTACAGCGATTAAGTTAATGCGTGAACCGAATCTTTTCCTTCTATTTCCATAGCTTTCACTTAATATCCTAAATCAATCATAACATATTTACAATGTTTGAATTTATTCATTGTTTTTCTTGCTAGCTTAATGTCATGCTGACTGCTATTCGATAGATCTATGCTTATGATTTGTTTGCTCTTCGGATGATAAATTACTTGCGCTTTTAGTATAAATTTCTTCTTTTTACCACTGTAGAATTTACTCTGATTTTTTTTCGGGCGTTCTATTGAACATTCTATTGCGTCAATTATAACCCAGTTAAAGTGTTCATCTGCTGTGGTAATACTTCGTTTTGGTAGGGTAAACATCTTGATTTCATCAATGCATCTTCAACTTTTTTAATGGTTCGATTCACATTACTTTCAGCGACATGTTAATTTGCTGCTCATTCCAATTGAGTGTTGTGGTTAGGTAATTAATTGAGGGCTAATAACAATTGATCCTCTATACTTAAAGTATGAGGACGACCTGATTTCTTTTTAACTGATTTTGATTTTTTAGGAACTCTACCATCTCAGCAAAAACCTGACGAGGTACGTCAACCAAAGGTTTGAATTCAGAATCTGAAAAAAGGTTTAATTTCTGATATCTCATGAAATTTATATTGAGATGATTTTTACTTTCGCAAGAGATCAATTGTATTTTTTAAAATAATCTCCATTGCACCCGCAACTGAGTGCAATGAAATATTCATCTTTAAGATGAAACATGCTGATCGTGATTTACCATATGATTTTGCTGAAACATAGCTTGTAGATCTGAGCCAGAAGGGGCCTGATAAATCTTCAAACCAAACTCAGGTAAGATTGCGATTAGATGATCAAAAATATCAGATTGAATCATCTCGTAATCTCCCCAAATTGTAGTATTGGCAAAAGCGTAAATTTCCAATGGTAAACCTTCACTGGTTGGTTGCATTTGTCGAACCATAACCGTTTGAGTTTGAGAAATACCCGAATGCTGTTTTAAATAAGCAGTGACATAAGCACGAAACGTCCCAAGATTGGTTAAGCGACGTTGATTAAATGTAGCATCATTTAAAAATTGTTGATTAAACTCTTTTAACTCACTTTGTTTTTCATCCAAATATGTATCTAATAATAAAAAAGCTTTTAATTTTTTCTGCTCCTGCGCACTGAGAAAATGCACACTATTTTGATCTATAAAAATAGAACGCTTAATACGCCTAGCACCTAACTGCTTCATTCCGCGCCAGTTTTTAAAGGTATCTGTGACCAATTTGTTGGTAGGAATGGTGGTAAAGGTCTTATCAAAATTTTGTACCGTAATGGTATGTAATGACATATCAATGACATCACCATCCGCATTTAACGATGGCATTTCGATCCAATCACCGATCCGTACCATGTCATAAGATGAAATTTGAACGGAAGCAACTAAGGATAAAATGGTATTTTGGAACACCAGCATTAACACAGCAGCCATTGCACCAAAGCCAGCAAGTAAACTAAACACATCTTTTTTCAGGAATGTACCTAAAATCAGCAAAGCACAGACAATGTAAATAATCAGTTTAATTAACTGTAAATAGCCTTTGATTGGCTTGTTTCTTGACTTCGGATTTTTTTGATAGACTAAATTAAAAATACTGAGACATTCACTGATCGCTAAGGCAATCGTGACAAAAATAAAAGCTTGTCCCAACATTTGTACTATAGAAATCACTTTTGCTGATAAATGTGGAACTGTGACAATACCATTAATGATGACAATTGCAGGAACAATATTCGCAACTCGGCGAATAACACTATGCTGTGACAAAATATCACGATTTGCGAATTTTAATTTTTCAATCAATTTGCGGATGCCACGTACCACAATTTGTTTAGCAATAAAATTTGCCAATAAAGCGAAAAAAATCAAAATACTGAGTGAAGTTAGCATCTCTAACCAAGGATATTGATCTGACCAATCTTGAATATTTTGGATAAAAGCAAACTTTTCCAAAAGTAAAAACCTCTCATATATTTGATTAAGGCAATTCTATTGATTTGTAATGACAATATCCTGATTAATAACGATTTTGCTACATTGTTTGCACAGAAATGATCTATCTGCAAAATGCTGTTTGGTTGTTTTAAGCCAACATAAGCAATCAGTATCGTATTTTTTGTTCAGCTTTAATGGAAAGATTTAAGCTTAAGCATGGATATAGCAGGTAACTTTTTACATATATTTATCTTGATTTTCACTTCAGTTAGTTTTTAAGATAATTTTTAACAGTGATATTTTGATTGGTTGAGAAATCACCATTATTTGGATTGATTGTTCTATTCATGCAACATATCGTTTTACAAGTAACGCTGATTTAAGATTAAAAAAGTTTAAACTGAAAACATTCAGAAGTGAGATTAAAAACATGAACATTAAAGCATTTACATTCGGTTTAGTTGTTGCATCAGTTGCTGTAGCTTCGGTTGCAAAACCTGTGGATTATAAAATTGATCCAACGCATACGGCGACAGTATTTAATTGGAATCACTTTGGTTTTTCTACACCATCAGCAAATTTCAGTGACATTCAGGGAACAATCTCTGTAGATAATGCAAAACCTGCAAATTCTTCAGTGAATGTAACCATTCCATTAGCAAGCTTAAATACCAATGTAAAAGCTTTGGATGAGCATTTAAAAACTGCTGACTTTTTTGATGCTGAAAAATATCCAAACATCACGTTTAAAAGTACAAAAGTACAAGCTCTAGGTAAAAACAAATACAAAATTACAGGTAACTTAACTGTGAAAGATGTGACTAAACCTGTGGTATTAGATGCAGTGCTAAACAAACAAGGCGTGCATCCGATGACTAAAGCACAGGCAATTGGTTTTAATGCAACAACGTCATTTAACCGTTCTGCATTTGGTGTTGGTGGTTATGTGCCAAATGTTGGCGATAAAATCACTGTAAATATCACTACTGAAGCTTCGGTTGCTACAGATAAGTAACATTATCAATAGCTTGTGTTGAAAAATTATTTTTTAGCACAAGCTATTTTGTCGTTTATGTTGCGCTAAAAGATGAGTATTTTACCTATTTTTACTATAAAATAAGAATAATTGTAAGTTTATTACGCCAAGATTACGCCAGAAATGAAGATCCCAAAGCCACGCAAAAGAGGCAACTCATTCCGTATTGAATTAATGTTTAATGGGCAGAGAATCAGTGCCACAAGAGACACTGAAAAAGAATGTGAACAATGGGCTGCTTTGAAATTATTAGAACTTAAGACTGGTAAAGCGCAAGTTGATCAAGGTATTAAACCTAGCTTCCCATTTAAGCAACTTTGTGAAAAATATTATCTCGAGAAAGGCAGTAAATTAAAGTCTGCATATGTGATTCGAAATAAGTTAGATAATATCGACAGAATTTTGGGTGATCTGGCCACAAAGTCTATTCATGACGTTACACCCAATGATGTTGTTAGATGGCGTAACAAGCGCCTTGAGGAAGTTAAAAGCAGTACGGCATTGCGAGAATTTGCAATGTTTTCATCCATTATCACCTATGCACAAAAAGAATTATTTTTAATTGACCGTAATGTTTGGCAAACCGTTGTTAAGCCAGATAAAGGCAAGGGGCGTAATCAGCGGATCAGTATTGAAGATCAAGAAAGATTAATTCAGTTTTTTAAATGGGATATAACAAAAAAACCAACTAGAGTGATGCATTACACATGCTGGGCTATGTTATTTGCACTTGAAACTGCAATGCGCCAAGGCGAGATTTTAGCAATGAGGCGTGAACATATAAAAGACGGTTTTATCTTTCTACCCATGACAAAAAACGGTGAATCTCGAAATGTACCATTATCTAAAGAAGCTAAAAGGCTTTTAGATCTCATTCCTTTGGATCAAGATTATATTGTTCCTGTAAAGCAGAAGTCATTGGGTAGAACTTGGATTAGAGTAAGAGGTGAAGCAGGGCTACCACATATTAATTTTCATGATACACGGCATGAAGCGATTACACGAATGGTGAAAGTTAGGAAGTTACCTGTGGAAGTTTTGGCGAAAATTACTGGGCATAAGACTATTGGGATATTAATCAATACTTATTACAACCCAGACGCGCAGGATCTAGTTGAGATGTTTAATGAAACCGAGAGCTAATTAGCTCTCGGTCTGCCTCTTTTGGTTTTTTGTGTTAACAATGTGTGTGCATGAGTTGGGTTATAAAGGAATTTTCCTGCCGTACCTTGATTAATACTGGCCAACTTATCTCGAATTGTATTTACACTTAGGTTGTAAATTTTAGCGAGTTGAGCTGCTGAGACCAATTTAATCTCAACTTCTTTTAATTCTTTAACAACAGCACCACCAATGTTTTGTCCTAATACGATTTGAGGCGGAGTTGTACTTTCAAAAGTGACAACATATTTTTTAAGTGCCCCCATTAATCTTTCTCCAATTCAAAGTTAATAAATACAAATCCATTCACGAGCAACATAATTTCAAGCAACAAAAGACAAAACTCCATTTTTATCTCCTTTGACTAGTTGCAGGATTTCTGTTCCTGCCTTTTCTGTACAAGTCTGTTCAGGTGCACGAAGGTGGTCTTCAAATTCTTGACCGAGTTCATAAGCTGCCTGATTTCCACTTAGTGAATCAGTCACAAGAACATAGTGATGACGTTTTCTGATATATCGATTATTGGTGCGAGCTGTAAAACCTTTACCTTTTAAGCGTGTAACTTGATATCCGAGTTTTGCGAACCAGATGCGAAACGCATCGAGGTTCTTTGATTTAACTACCTGTTTCATTGAGCATCTCCATTAGGTCCATTCTCTAACTCAAATCGACGTGCACGAATGTAGCCCATGAGTTTCGGCTGAATGTCTGGATGACGACCACTAACATCAATTTCTAGTGCATCTAACGTGGTAAGGTCGGGTGCATTTTAGATCTGCACCATCAATGATGGTGGTTGTTCAATAGGTTGAGCATCAACACTCAACTCGCTTAAGCGTTTATGAATTGCCTGTAATAAAGGTTGGCGTTGTTCAGCTGACCATTTATTTGTATATCGAACCAAAGCATTGGCTTCAGCAGGACTTTGTGCTTGACTCGCTCTATTGATTAAATCTGTAAGTTTTGTTTGATATTCACGTTCAGCTTCTGCATTTGCTTCTTTGGCCAAAGCTTTTCTACGAAGTTCAATATGCCCATCCAGATGATTTTTGTGTGTAAATATCAACTTAGGATTGTTGTGAATCTCAGTCGTAATGGCATCCAATTCCTCAGCGCTCATTTGAAAAATTTTGTACGTTAGGTCCTGTTTGATTTCAGCGCTTATGTGAGATTTTTCCTCATCACTATTTAGAGAAAAATCCTCATTTGGTTTGTCTTCTGAAACGGTTACATTTTCTTGGCTTGCAATCTCAATATTAGACTGAGGTGTATACGTTTTGGGATCTAACTCAAGTAATTTGTCTTCAGTTAGTTTGCACAAGTATTGATGCTGTTCACGCCCCAAATGACCATTGGCGAGAAATATTGGGCGCAATGAAAGCACTGCATCTGTCGTGGTGCAATTGGCAATTTGAGTGGTGAACTTTTCAATTATTGCGTTTGCATCCGTCTCTATTGCATCAACATCTTCAACGGTGAAAGCAGGGTTACTTTTTGGTGCCGGTTCCGCTTCAACCACAGGTTCTTTGGCTTTACGTGTACGCTTTTTAATAGGCTTTTCTTCTGCAGTCTCAACAGGAATTGATTTATTAACTTCTGCGATAGTGCTTTCAATCGCAGCTGGAGCTTCAACTTCGATAGGATCTAATGAACCGCCGTTTAAAGTAATGAATGCACGTGCATGCGCAATTGCGTCATCTGCAGTCTTGTGTAAAAGCTTTGATGCGATCAAACGTTTTAAATAAGTAACATTGTCGGCAGTACTTAAAATTTCAATAGGACGATTTAAATCTAAAAGATTAGGTGCGTAATACATGGCAGAATTGATTAAATCATCTGCACCTTGGATACACTCAGGCACTTCTAGATCTAATTGACCAATCGTCATAAAACGAGGTGCAAGGCAAAACTCGTAATCAGCACCAAAGAACACAGTAGCAGGGAACTGACTCAACTCGCCAAAGTCGAGCAGTTGCCCGACTGCACGACACAACACTGCTTGACCAGATGACATTGCTTCAAAAGCTTGTTTAGCGTTTAAAATATCCATTTGTTATCCCTCAGTGGTGCATTGCTTGTTGTGGTGAGTTTTGATTTTGTTGGGTTTGTTTTGTTGGCCAACCCATTTGATCTGCTCGAGCACGACAGGCATTATTAATATGTGTTTCATATTTTGTGCCTTTAAATGTCTTAGCAGCAGTGAGCAAAACACTTTTATCTTCAGTCTTTTGAATTGCAGCTAAGGCAGAGTTATAGATCTGTTGCTGTGTTCGAGTATCCTTGGGTTTTAGTGGGGTAGTTTGTTGTTGAACAGGCTGTTGCATGTTCTGGTTTTGTTGTTGATTAGATTGGTGTGAGCCTTGATTTTGCGACTGAGTAAGTATTTTGTCTGCTTGATAAGCATGGTCATACTCATATAAATATTTACTACCATCGTAATTTCCAAGATATACATCGGCGGCTACACCCACGGCTTTAAATGCTACACCCAATGCATCAGTGACTGCTTTCTTGTAACCTTCATCACTAGCTTTTAATTGACCTTTAGCTATCTCAACAATTTCAGAACCACCAATACCCGAGAATTCTTCACCCCATGCACCTTCGAATTTAGTTTTAACAGCAACTTCTGCAAAACACATAATAGATCCATTGGGTGCAGCTTCAGACCAGGTACGCACAATTCGATATGTCCAACCATGACCTACAGGACCAAATGCTTGAGTCATGGCCATTAATCGCCATTGTGGGTTAATATCAGATTTACCTTTAAGATAACCAAATTCAATTTTTTTCAGGAAGTTGCTAGGAGTTTGTTTAACATCATTCCAAATCTTAAGATTATTTGTTGTCATGACCAGCCCCCTTAGTTATTGTATTTAGCATTGTTATAGGCAATGCGTTGATTCACTGAGTAGCGTGTATCACGTTGGAAGCAAGGCTTACTTAACATGATTGCCAAAGCTTTACGTCTTTGAAAGTCACGCTCACGTGCTAATTCTTCTTGAACCCAAGGCAATTGATTGAGTTTTTCACGTAAAGCAGCATTAAGATTTTCTAATGTAAGCAACCAACGCACATAGCTATGCTTTAGATCTGCAAGGGCAGTGCCACGGTATTTCCCGAAGTGAATCACTTGTTGTTTTTGAGTAGAAGTTGTCATCAGATCGCCTCCACCAAATGATTTTTTTCAATAAAACCCACGAGCACGTTATTAAAGTTGCGGTGGTCGATCTGGTCGGTGAAGTCGCGATATGGGTTGCCTTTTTCATCAAAGACTTTGATTTCGCCGAGTTCTTTAATTTCTACAGCTGTGAAGTCATAACCTGGTACGCCGTTGCTGTCTTTATGTGCTTCATAGCTAAAAGGGAACTTCACAGTAAAGTCATCAAGTTGGATAACCGCATAGCCTGTGCTCATTGATGTGATTTCAACGGTTTGCACAGCATAAGTGGAAGGGATGTATTCAGATGCTAAAGGCGGTTTGTATTCAGTGGCCTTAGGCTCATGAATGAAAGCAGCTACACCCGTAGTGATTAGAGCACTGAGCGCGAATACTTGGAAAAAGCGCTTTGGCTGTACACTGTGTGTAACAGTGGGGTTGATGGAATTTAGTTTTGCATTCATAATTGATCTCGCATTAAGTTGTAAAAAGCGCATTGGAGTTAAGAGGTCAATGCGTTTTTTTGTTGCCTGTGATTCAATTATGCATATATGCATTATTAAATGCAATATGAATTTATGCATAAATGCATTATTTATGCATTTGTGATTTAATAGACAAAAGAAAACCCCGCAATTGCAGGGTTTCTTGTTTCAATATTTAATTATTTTTTATTTTCTTCTTTAAATTCTTCAAAGTCTGCTTTACGAATCATGGCATGAATTCCTTTAGTTTTGTCTACAACTTGAGAAACTTGAAAATCAGTTGCTGCACTTAAATAAGCGTAAGCAATTTCCTCTTCTATACCAAACTCATTTTTAAGGAATGCAATAGCTTCACGAGTAGACTTCTTCATTGCTTCGTCAAGGTCAGCATCTAAACCCGGGGTGATCCAGAATTCTGCATTTTCTGCTAAGGGTTGCTTAATCTCTTTACCAAGTATTTTGTCTCGACCTGATTTGAGTAGAGTAATTTTAAATGTAGCGCGAGTTGATCCTTCAAGAGCCGTTAAAGAAACCTCACCATCCCCTTGAACAAAGTGACCATCCCCAGTGTAAAACATAGCACCAGGTACTTGGACAGGGTAGTAGGCTGTTGCGCCAGCACCGAGTTCATTAATATCAATATTACCTCCAAAGAATGATGGTGGTACTGAATTCACAGGTTCACTTGTATTTGGCGCAACTCCCATGGTTCCCATAAATGGATATAACGGAAAGCGAATAGACTTCCCTGAGGCTGTTTTCATAACACCTTCATATTCACCTTTTTCATTTTTTTCGATAGGGGTAAAGATAGAAACATTACCGAATGATGCAGGGTTATCAACTGAAGGGTTTGGACTTGCTGGTGTTTTAGGAAATTCACCAACCAGTGTACCTTTACCGTGTCGGTTTGAAACTACCCCATAAGGAACGCGAGGCTCAACTTTAAGAATCTCTACTTTTAGTACATCACCAGGCATGGCACCTTCAATCGCTACAGGACCTGTAATAATGTGTGGACCATCTTTAAAGAAGTCATGTTTTAGTTTTGATTTGGTAATTAATTTAGCTTCATCCAAAATAGAATCTGATTTTACACCTTTAGATTTAAAATACTTTTCTGCATCACGCCCTTGATCCTCAAGTAAACCTTCATGAGAAACTGTATCAAATGTTACTGTACTGCCAGATGGGATAGTTAATACAGATTTAGAGTCTTTGTTTGGCAAGTAGCCCCATTGAATTGTTGAAAGTGTAGATGGAACATAATAGTTACCAGCATAAGGTCCACTTTTAAGAATTGTAGGTTTATCAGAGATTTGTTTTAGTACAACAAAATCATCAGCATAAGCAGAACTAAAGATTGAGCAACCCACAACGAATAGTGATAAAAGTGACTTTTTCAAAATAAAAACTCCGTTCTTAAGTAAATTTTAAGATTTGTAGTTTTCTAGTTGCAAATTCGATGCCAATTTAATATTTAAGAAATACACTCAAATTCTGGGGTGAGAGTGAGACATAGTTATCGGTATTTTATCGAATATTATTATTTTATATTTGATATTGCACAAGATTTGTAGAAGAACTATTTTTTGATGCATAAAATGCACCTTTTAGTTGCCCTCTGATTTTATTTGGCTCATATGAAATAAAACCCACATCATGTGGGTTTTATTTTAAAGATTATTTTTTGTATTCAGTAATGTTAACTGGTCTGCCTTTTACGAACTCAACCACTCCTTCACCATTCTTAAAATGAATAGATACACCATCATCATTTGCCAAACGGACACCACTTCCTGATACTGCAGCTTTTAAGTGAATTACTCGTCCAGAGTTATCAGTCATTTCTGCCGTTTCAAAGTTGTCTGATGATTTTAGTTGGATGGTAAGATCCATTGGTCCTACAAAGTTAATTACTTGGGTTTCTGCAGGAATACTTGGTGTGCTTTCCACGGGTTTGGTTGATTGTATAGGAGACGAGTTACAACCTGTTAGTGTCAATGCGATAGCAATTAGTGAAGAACCGATTAAGTATTTCAAGTTTTTACCCTTTATATTAAATGTCAAAGATACAATTATACTGAAAAAGAAAAGCCATCATAGGGATGGGGGATGTGGCTGTGCTCAATTGATATTTTAGTGATATATGACCCTAGGTATTATTTGTGCTTTAACGGCAGAACTTAATTCTTTTAAAGCCCCTAAATTATACTTACTAGTTCTTACCGATGGCATGTAAATAATATTATCAAGTATCCCCATTATTTTCTCCACCCGATCCAAAGGCCTGCGTCGGGTTCGCAGTTTTTAATTTTTATGGCTTAACCAAAGCCAACTCTAAACGTCCCACAAAATTAATCTCATTAAGCTGTTCATTCGTTATAAATTCATCTGGATATCTATTCTTATCAGGATTGTCACTAGCAAGCCTTACAGTATTAGATCCATAGCTAACAAAAATACGCTTCATTCTTAATTCGTAGTTATGCATGAAGACATATACATTGCCACTTTTTAATGTACTCGGATCTTTATCTGAAATATCTACAAACAATGGACTATTCGGTGCCACTGTTGGGTACATGCTGTATTCAGCTGCATAAATAATTCTTAAGTTTTGGGGATTTGATTCAACACCCATCATTTTTAAGAAAAGTGGGTCAACCTGCAGATAATCACTAATGTCTTCTAAAAAGTTCTCAATTCCCGCACCGCAAGCAGCTTTGATGTTTTTGTAAATAGGTATTCGTACATGATTAGGATTAACAGGAATATCAGCCTCACGAAATCTAACAGGGGCAAATTCAACATCTTTGTCTTTTGCTAAAGAAACTTTACTTTGCGCCGTTTCATCTGCTGGCACTTGAGATAAGTCGGTTTCAATCAGTTGAGAAACGGTTACACCAGCCCATTTAGCAAAAGGTTCAAGCGTAGATCTACGTGGATCCTTGGTAATTCCATTCTGAATACGAAATAGAGTTGATTGCTTAATTTGTGGATGCTTCTGCTCTAAATCATTTGGATTCGTTTTATTTTTCTTTAGCAAATAATCAATATTGCTTTTGAGATAACTCATTTATCACGATACCTATAAAAAATCGCATTAACTATATTATGCGAAAAAGCATATTTAGACTAAAATAACTCACATTTGCATTGACTATTATGCAAATATGCATAAAATAAGAATTAGTCACGTTGTGAGGATTTTAACCATGACACTAAAAGAGAAGATTTTATTTCTAAAATCTAAGGGATATACGCAACAAACTATTCAGCTTAAGACGGGCATTAAGCAAAGTTCCGTTTCCCGCATTCTCAGTTCAATTCAAAAAAGCGTTCAGTATGAAAAAGGTGCTGCTCTAGATGCTTTGGTAAATGAAATTTCAAACACAAATAAAGAAGCTACAAATCAGGCTGTTGCTTAGGAGAACTCATGAGCAAAGTATTAATCGAATTATCAGAAAGTGCTAGAAATGCAAGATCGATGATTTTGCAATCTCTTGCAGTTGTAAACAATGGAGAGATTGCGAGCAAATTAGGTCTCGATCCGACAACACTTTCAAAGATGAAAAATGAAAAGAAAAACAATGGTTTGTCCGAGTTAGATGTTTTTTGCGAACTGTTGCAGCTTATTGGCTTAAAGATAGTCGCTGCAGACGATGTTTATTGTTCTGTTGAAACAGCAGAGGCGACACGAGAACTATTGAGAAATTGTTTTAATTCTCCTGACTACATGCGGATTTTATTTAAATAAAAACCGCTTTCTTGCGCGAACAGGAAAGCGGTCTCAATTCACAAGTAGGAAACCAATGAATATGAAATCAAATATACCAAAACACCCATGCACTAACAAGTGTACCGAGTTTAAAAACGAGCCGTGTAATCACTGTTTAATTCCCTCGAATTCGCTGGAATTAGAATCGACTGAAAGTGATTTCTTGGTCGGTGATGTGGTGTGTATAACAGAGGCTTGGCGACCTAATACCAACAATCTCTATGTATTTGAGAATGCCGTAGGTGATACAGCACAAGTTAGTTTATTTAAATCTGGCATTAGCAAAACTATGGCAATTGCCGCTGGATTTTGCGTGAGCGTTAGAAATATACGCCAAGCCACCGTCGCTGAACTCCACGCCAACCGCCGTTTAACCGAAGCTGAACATGCTTTAGCGGAGGTGTCATGAACACTGAGCAAATCATTCAATCTTGGCATGAACCTGCGTTACACACGCTTGGTTCATTGCTCTCAGTGCGCAAAGCCAATTTACGCAAGATCAATCGTGATGAAAATAATGCCATGGTGTTACAGCAAGAATTCATTGAATCATTGATGAACTACCACAGGATCTCTTTGTGGCAAGCGAGTGAAATCGCTGCAAGCTTGGTACGTGCTGGAAGAGTGGCACGTTACGGTCGATTTTTACAGATCAAGGAAGGTGTAGCGTGAGTCACTATTCAACACTAAAAGGTCTAGGTCGAGCAGTTGCTTATTATCCCGCTATTGGTATTGCATTAGGTAATCCACTTGCTGGCATCATGCTATCTCAGTTGATCTATTGGAGTGATAAAACTGATAATAAGCTTGGCGTTTATAAGACTGCTGAAGAGTGGACGGCAGAAACAGGGCTAACATATAGCCAACAGCGTACAGCTCGAAAATTACTATGTTCACTAGGTATTCTAGTTGAGACTGAAAAACGATTAGAGCATAAGATTTTCTATAAATTAGATATTGCTGTATTCGATCATTGGTATCAAACCAACGTAATCAAAGCTGAAATCAGCGAAATTCAAATTGCAAATTCCCGAAATGAAGATTTAGCGTTCGGGGATAAGCAAAACATTAATTCGGGGTCGTCAGATCATCAATCCGTTATACACAAGATTACTTCAGAGATTACTACAGATATAAACACACAAGAGAATTCGCCTAAAAATTCTGTCGATGAAGTTTTAAATCTTTGGGTACCTGATTTGCATTCTTTGAATTCTTGGTTACAGCGCTCTGGTGAACAAGCAATGACTCAAGATCAAGCTGAGCAAGTTTTGATTGAGGTGAACTCGCATTATTCGCCAAGTTTAAAACTAGGAAAAATCACAGACACTCAAATGTATTCAAATTTTGTGAAGTGGATTAAGCGCAATAAATCAACAGCGAAAAAACCACCACGCGCTGAAAACAAAAAAACTCAACCTGCAAATCGCAATGTCAACGAAGCATGGGCAAATCAACCACAGTACGAAGGACCTGTTGATCATGTTGACATACCAGAGGATTTTTACTGATGAATGCAATTTCTCTAATCAACCACGGTTTTCAACAAGTGGAAGCATATTGCACCATACACCGTATTGCTAAGGTTCAGTCTGGTCCATTTCAAACTTGCCCTAAGTGCGCCGTGAATCACGTTGAAACAACCAATCAAGATCGCCAAGCTGAAGTAGATCGTATGGTTCGTGATAAACATTTCTCAAGCGCAATGCTTCCAGCTCGTCATGCAAATTCAGGATTTAGAAATTACATGTTGGATTCAAACAATCCTGGTCAAGCAAATGCGAGAAGTCAGTGTGTGAGTTACACCAAATCAATCGCAATGGGCGTTAAATCAAATTTAATCATGGTGGGTAGTACTGGCGTTGGTAAAACACATTTAGCGTGTGCAGCAGCAAGAACTCTACTCAGCAAAGGACTGTATGTTCGCTATATCACCAGCGAAGAACTTACTCAAAAAATCATGAATGCTTGGGATAAGGACAGCAAAGGTCAATCTGAAGAATCTGTAATTCATGATTTTACTCAATACCACTTATTGATCTTGGATGAATACGGTTTACACGATCGCGAAAAGCGCTTGGAACTGGTCCATAAAGTTTTATATGCACGTTATGACGCAGGTAAGCCGACCATGCTGATTTCAAATCTCACTTTAGCTGAATTGCAAAAAGACTTAGGAGATCGTCTTTGGTCTCGCTTTCAACATGATGGTTTGACGGTGGTTGAGTGTAATTGGGCAGATCAGCGTGTGCAAAAGAGTGGTGCGGTATGAATTTTCAAATAGGCAATTACGTCACACACCCGAGTACAGGTCGCCCTAATAAGATCAAGCAAATCCGTATTAGCAAGGGTGTGAGATGGTTAGGATTTGGCTCAAACACAATTGGTTGGGTTAAAGCTGAGGATTGTAAGGCTTGGGATGGCCCTAAGGTGTTTGGAGGTGCGGCATGACAACTATAAACAACCATGAAAGCTTGATCGAAAAAGTGGGTGGTATTGAAAAAGCGAAGGCGATTGTTGCAGGTGCGCCTGAATCTAATTTTCCAGTTAAGTGGGGATTGAGCTTTAAGACATACTTTCGACAAGTTGGATACTTTGTGGAGCAATAGTTTGAAAGTAAATGGCAAACACGTTATTCGGATAGTGATTGGGTTGATTTGGAAACATTAAGCACTGCTATTGAACACCACTATTACGGACGATCTGAGGCGGAAGAACTTGCAGCTTATGCAGAGTTAAGCCATGAGAAAATTGAAGGTGGCGCAATGTTGGTTGGTGATTTTAGTGAGGCTAGAAAAAAGGTAGACCAACTATTAGGTAATTCCGAAGAGTTCAAGGCATACGTTGTTACAAAGTTCCCTAATAGATCGCCAAAAATCTTATTTCAACAGGAGAGAATAAATCATTCTGACTACAGATTTATGGTGCCAGAAGTTCAATTAATGTCAGATGTGTGGCAATTAAAACAGGCTGAGGTTGAGCTGCTTCAACAATATAACGATGACTTGGCGGGAGGTCAGTGTTGTCTGTATAGGGAGCTAAAGAAGAAAGACAAACGGATTGAAGACTTGGAGTTTTATGTTCGTCAATTTTTAGACGTATTAGCATCTACTCATGCTTCGCATAAGGAAGTCTTACCAAAGTTGCTTAGTCACTTAAATCATTTAGTTAATCCAAAAGATGAATCGGGAGAGATTTTGCGAGGTGAGTATGATTAAGCGCATCCCGTGTGAAGCTGATCTACTAAGCACTGATCATGAAATTTATGGCAATGCAATAAGTCGTTGCCAAAATGCTGCACAGGATTGTCCAGAGGCGGGATATTGCAAATATGGCGAATGCTTTAACCAACTCTCTTATGTTGAATCGGTTGAGCGTTTAGAGGTTATTGAAAAAGAGCTTGAGCATTACAAGAGTAAATGGTCAAAGCTGAATAGTCAGCATTTGCATTTAATCTCATGCTTAAAGCTTGCTGTGAGTGATGCTGTAAAGAATAACAACTCAGAATATGCGTTTGCATATCGTTCATGTTTGACAATGTTGGAGCGAGTGATTTGAGCAGCATATCAACCGCTGAATACAAAGCCAAGTATGCAAAACCACGCCGTAGCAAGCGCCGCATGACAGTGAAAAAAGAACGAGTAGTCAGTGAGGGTGAGGCTACGCTCGCACAGCATTTAAAGTCGTACAACATCGAGTTTCAGGCAGAGTTTCAATTTAATCCTGAACGCAAGTGGAGGGCGGATTTTTATATTGTGGGTAGCAATGTTTTGATCGAGGTTGAAGGTGGGATTTGGAGTAGTGGGAGGCACACAAGAGGGAAAGGCTACATAGCAGATATGGAGAAATACAACTCAGCTACAGCGTTGGGTTATTCAGTGTATCGGTATAGCACTGAGCAGGTGAAAAGCGGTAAGGCGATTGATGAGATTAGACGGTTGGTGGAGTGATGGGTATGAATGCAGCGGTTACGATTATGCAAGCAACGGATTGGAAGAAGTATAGTTTCGAAGAATGGTGTCGTCAGCTTGGTGCTTGGATCAATGGTGATAATGAAACGATGGTGCGAGTTGTAAAGACTATGCCAACAAAACGTATTACGCAGCAGCAGCGTGAAAAGCTACTCGCCATGTATATGAATGATGTAGAGCTAAAGGATCGTTTATGTGTACGCCGTAAGGGTACGTGTTGCGAGTTAGATAGTAATGAGGCGCGTGCGATTCAACGTTTGTTTTTAGATATTCAATCTATTAATGATGAGATTTTGCAAGATTGGCTATCATCTATTTGGTCACATCATGTCTTAGGTAATTCATTACGTGAAATTGCTGTAAGTTCTGACACTACTGTTAATCAAATTCGGCAAGACATAAAGTGCGGTAAGGCATTTATTAGAAGTCGATTCAGCCATTTTAAATTTGAAGATTTTAAAGAAACTTCTTGAGTGTGCGCACGAGATATGGCATATTTCTGTTATAGTGGACGAAGTTTTAAGCAAACCACTGAAGTTTTAGAGCCTCGCATTTGCGGGGTTTTGTTTTGAGTATAAAATTATATGAAAAAAATAATCTTTCTTTTAATGCTTATTCCTTCATTTGCTCATGCAGATTATTGTGAAAAAATTGCTCAACTACATGTACTTACGGGATTTTGGAAAATTGATGGCGTGTCAAAAGAAATAGCGCTAAAAAGAGTAAAAGGTTTAGAAGTTTTATATACGGATATAAAGACGGATAAAAACCTAACGAAAGAGTTCACTGAAATAGTGGAAGATACATATAATGATGATTATTATAAAAGTAATGAACAGGATATTTCACAATATACGTCTAATATGACTTATGAATATGCAGTTTTATTAGCGACTTGTTTGGTTGATAATCCTGAATAAACTTGTAGAAACATAGTTTTAAGGCGCTTAGGCGTCTTTTTTACGCCTATATTTTAAAAGGTGCATGTGCTATTCATGTGTGAATAATTGAGGATTGACTCATGAAAAAGTTAGCTTCGGCAACATGGATTTGTGACGCTGTGTAATCTAATTACATAGCTATAAGCGCAAAGGGTGTGATGCGAAACTAGTCGTATAAATCGGTTTGAATCCAATGTGATTTCGTCACACATTGAGTTAGCCTCAGAGCCTTAAATTGTGGGTGACTCCCCGACCAAAAGAGACTGAAAGACACAAAGCGTATCAATAGCTAACTTTGAGAAGCAGTAGTGTTGAGTAGCGGTAGATCAGTTGCCGAGCTGATCAGTATCGAAATTAAAGGCAGGATGTGGCAGATTGCCATGTCCTTTTTAATACGCCATTAGCTCAGTGGATAGAGCATCCGCCTTCTAAGTGGATGGTCACAGGTTCGAATCCTGTATGGCGTGCCATATTTTTACTCAACATAAATAAGATAAGTAGTTTTGGATAATGTAATAGTTTTGAATAGTGTATTTTTTTATAAAAAACATATACTTGTAACTACATTCTGGCTTGAATAATGTTTGTGAATAGCTTATCGTTTAATCTAATTTTTAATTAGGATTAAGATATGGGATTTCAAACTGAAGTAAAAATGAATCCACCACTAGGAAAGCAGCCTGCGCACTTGATAAGTTATTTTGCAGATAATGTTGCTTTTACGACTTATGTGAAATCTAGTCAAATTACCAATAGGGATGGTGCTATAGACAAGGATGAGGTTACTCAAATCCTTTTAGATAAACACCCAATTGGAACTGAAATACTTTTTTATAGTGTTTCAGATATTGGATTACAAGATGTGCTTTAGTTAAATATATCAACCCTCTTTGGAGGGTTTCTTTTTGCCCACATCAAGGTGACATCATGTACGGGTGATGTAGCACGACAGTATTTAACATCCAAGCAGGCTGTAGGGCTTGACAATTCATTACAGTTAGGCATTGACAGGAATGGTCATAGTGCATATAGTTGTGAATAAGCCTAATATCAAATGATCAATTGGGCTTTTTTATCACTATTATTTGGAGGTATTTATGGCTATGTTCATGAATTATATTAATAAAGATAAAGCTATTGCATCAAATACTTGTGCTTTCGAGGGTTGGGATGGGTAACACCCTAACTTCACAGAATACCAAAAGCAGAATAACGTTTTTTTTAGCGTTATCTGCTTTTTTAATATCTATGTTCTTAATCTCGGATGATGTTTTATCTTACTTAGATTTGGGTGGGTGGAAAATTAGTGATTGGCTAGTTTTTTCGCAACTAATAGTGTTTGCCATTTCGGCTTATATAGCATACACAACAATCCATTCTTCAAAAGAAACATCAAGAGAAAGAGCTACTTTAGATACTATTTTGGATGATAATAAAGATGAGACTATTTTTCATTCAAAGATGGTTGTTCTTAGGTTTAATGAGAATCCTAAACAATATTATGCTTTATTGAGCGATAGTGAGAGTACTAGAGAGCATCTAGCTTCACTCCTGAGTGTTAAGGAAAGTGCCTTAACTAAAAATGAAGCAGAAGTTAGGATGCACTTGTTGAAAGTACTAAATCGTTATGAATTTTATGCTATTGGCATAAATAAAAATCTTTTAGACGAGGAAATGTTTAAAAGAATGTATTGCTCAACAATGCTTAAATTTTGGGGTATTTGCAATGGAGCTGTTTCTGAATTAAGAGAGGCTGCGAAAAAGGATACTTTATTTAAAGAATTCGAGTGTTTAGCTAATCGCTGGAAAGCAAATCCTCTTAAATCAGAAGATATCAAGTAAACCACCTTCGGGTGGTTTATTTTATGGGGTAAAAGTATGGAGACTTCCGAATACACCGCACTTACCAAGAAGCAACCATTAAAGCCTAAATCCAAAACTCGCCCATTACCCAAAGCAACACAAAAATATTTAGAAGCTGAAGAAACCCTATTCCAAGAACTAGAAGAAAATAACATTGGTTATCGAAGAAAATTTCAATTTGAGCCCACGAAAAATTGGCGATTTGATTTCTATATTGTGAAGCTCAATCTTCTTATTGAAATTGTGGGTAGCTCATGGTCAGTGGGCCGTGGTGGTAAGAAGATTGCAAACGCATTTAATAAATATGAACTCGCTGAAAACATGGGTTATACGATTGAACGATTTGAACCACATGCAGTTGAGTCAGGTTCTGTAATTCGTTGGATTAAAGGGAAATTGGAGAGATTTGAAGAAGAGGGAACTCATTTTCAGCAGCTTAAATAATCTACTTTGTTGACACTTGACAACACTAGCGTATAATAATAAGCATTCTCTAAGGATAAGACATGAAAAAACATCCAAATAAGCATATCCGAGAAGCGATTGAATATGCAGTTGAGAATGGATGGGATATTGTTGAAACGGGTAAATCAGGACATGCATTTTGTAGATTAAAATGCATATTGGGGCATACTGAACATCAAATGAGTGTTTGGAGTACGCCGAAAGATCCTGAAACGCATGCTAAACAAATCCTGCGTAAAGTGAAGCAATGTAATGGAGATGAACAATGAATACTTATCATTTTACCATTGTGGTACGTGATGCTCGTTCAGATCTTGCAGATTTAGAAGATCGCTTTTTTGAAGCAGGCTGTGATGACGCATTGCTATGTAGCTACAATGATACAGTTTATTTAGAATTTGATCGTGAAGCTGCTGATGCAGTAACAGCAATACGCTCAGCATTAAATGATATTCGTAAATTAGGCTATCAAGATTTAATTGTTGAAGAGCAAGGTTTTTCTACCTTATCGGAAATGGCAGAACGTGCGAGCTTAAGTCGCCAAGTATTATCACTGTATGCATTAAATAAGCGTGGGGATGGGAATTTCCCAAAACCAATGTATGGACTATCTTCAAAGTCAGCGATGTATTCATGGCCAGAAGTGGCAACTTGGTTATTTAATCAAGGGAAATTAGATAAAGCACATTATGAAGTGGCAAGTGCCTTGGTTTAAAAAGTGAAGTGATTGATTAAAACCCACATTGTATGTGGGTTTTTTATTGGGTGAAATATGCAACAAATCAGACCATTCCCACCAGCTGAATTGATTGATCAGGCTGAGGGAGAAGAAAGCATTCGTATAGCACCCGCTGTAGATCTAAAAGCTTGGGTTGTGGCAAATTTCCTGACTATTGGTGGTGCGTTACATAATCCTGACCATGACCACATTGCTGAGCTACTTCATGACAATGACGAGTTTCTAGCATTTGCTTGGGCATCATCTGCGGCTCAATCTAAAAAACGTATGGTGTTAGGTCAATGTGAAAAGGTGATGTTCAACGTTGGCGGTTGGAAGAAAGCACGACAAGAACAACAGATGCGGGATTGGTTTGGCTTTGTACCGACGTATTTAATTACGATCGATGCGAGTTATTGTGAAAACACCAATGACCGTAATTTTTGCGCGTTATTAGATCATGAGCTTTATCACATTGGTGTAGAACGCGATGAAGATGGTGAAATGCTGTATAGCGATATGACAGGTTTACCTAAACATTATTTGGCAGGTCATGATGTTGAAGAGTTCTTTGGCGTGGTCAAACGTTGGGGAGCGAATGAATCAGTTAAGCGTTTGGTCGAAATCACAAAGAATACGCCGTTTGTTCCTGATGTTGATATTTCTAAGTGTTGTGGGACGTGTGTGATTTGAGCCTAAGGGCTCTTTTTTTGGTTATTTACGTTGACGTACGTTGACAGGTGGATATTTATGGCAGCCCTCAGAAAAGAGGTGAAACTCTTTATTGTTCGGTCACTTGCGCAGTTTAATACCCCTGAAGAAACAGCAAAGCTCGTCAACGAAGAATATAAAAACTTAAATGTTTCTCGACAACAGTGTGAGCGTTACGATCCAACCAAAAGAGCAGGTAAAGATTTAAGCGAAGAGTTTAAAAAAGAATTTGAAATAACGCGTTCGGAGTTTTTAGGTAAACCCGAACATATTCCAATCGCAAATCTAGTTGTTCGACTGCAGCGTTACGAAAATATGTTTTTAGCTACAAAGAACAATGTTCTTCGATTAAAAATTCAAGAACAAGCAGCTAAAGACATCGGTGGTCAATACACCAACCGAACAGAAGTGACGGGTGAAAATGGCGGACCTATTCAAAATGAGAACGTGACCTATGTGACTGCAACCAAAGAAGATGTAAGGCGGGCGATTGATGAACTCGAGAGTGAATACTGATCCCGTAAAATTAGAAGTTGAGCGTACCAAGTGTGAAGATGAACACCTGTTCTTCACACGCCGTTTCTTTAAACCTCGTATGGGTTTTAAATTTACAGTGAATTGGCATCATGCTTATGTGGCATGGCTTATCGATGAAGTTGTTAAAGGTAATATTGCCAATATTGTGATTAATGTCCCACCAGGTGCGGGTAAAACAGAACTAACAACAAATTTAATTGCACGTGGTATAGGTTTAAATCCACGTTCTCGATTTTTATACTTATCTTTTTCTCAGTCACTCGTAGAGGATGTGTCTGCAACTGCACGAAATATTGTGAAATCTGAGGATTTCCAAAATCTTTGGTCGACTGATATTTCTACAAGTACAGATGCAAAAGCGAGCTGGAAGACCACGGTGGATGGTTATGAAGCAGGGCATGTATATGCAGCTTCTATGGGTGGTCAGGTTACAGGTCGCCGTGCGGGTACTTTAGCTGATGATGGTTTCACAGGATGCATTATCCTTGATGACCCTTTAAAGCCCGAGGATGCGTTTAGTAAGCCTGCGCGTGATAAGGCGAATCGTAAGATTTTAAACACCGTGAACTCGCGTAAAGCTAAATCAGATACCCCGATTATCATGATTATGCAGCGTTTGCATGTTGAGGATCCAACCAACTTTGTTATTACTGGAAATGTGCCGGGTGAATGGGAGCATGTTTCAATCCCTGCACTAATTGATGATGCTTTTATTGAAACCTTGCCAGAAGAGATCAAAAAGCTTGTACCTCTTAATGTGGAGCGTGATGAGCAAGGGCGGCAAAGCTATTGGCCAAAGAAAGAATCCTTAAAATCATTATTGCAACTTGAAAAAGGTGGCAAGGATAAAGATGGTGCAACAGTCTCGCGTTATACGTTCAACAGTCAGTATCAACAAAAACCAAAGAAACTTGGTGGGGATCTGATTAAAGGCGAATGGTTTGGTCGATATAAAGACTTACCTGAGTTGCAATGGCGAGCAGTATTTGTCGACACGGCACAAAAGACTAAAGAGCATAACGACTGGTCTGTGTTTATGTTGGCTGGTCTGGGTGTAGATGGGAAGCTCTACATTATTGATGTTTTGCGAGGAAAGTGGACTGCACCTGAGCTTAATCAACAAGCAAAGAACTTTTTAGATAAGCATAAAGAGTACACATGGGAATTAAAGCCTATTCGCTATATGAAAGTAGAGGACAAGGCAGCAGGTACTCAGCTTATTCAAACACTAGGCACATATAGTGGAATTCAGGTTGTGCCAGTTCAGCGAAATATCGACAAATTAACGCATTTAATGGATGTGCAGCCGCATATTGAAAATGGTTATGAAATGCGTCCTGAAGATCGCTTTGTCATGCTGCCAATTAATACGCCGTGGGTTGCGCCATTTTTAGAAGAATGTGAAGCACTTGTGGCAAATATGACGCACGACCATGATGACCAAGTGGACACATTGATGGATGCGGTTGATGAGGCTGTGGTATTGCAAAACTACAATGAACCAGAGACAGGTTAAATATGGCTAAGAAACAAAAAACAGTGATTAGTAATAATCCTGAAGCTGGCGGATTGTATTCACATGAAGCTGAGAGTGCTTTAATTTCATACTTAATGAGTAATAAAGCGCCCGATATTGATGATGTGTTGCGCAAAGCAGGTGTGCCGCGTTACAAGTTGCGTGTTCTACTTTCAGATGATGATATTTATCAGTGTGTCGAAAAGAGACAAGATAAGCTTGAGGCAGCGCCGTTTCGGATTGAACCTGCTGACACAACAGAGTCAATCATTATTAATGAACAGATTCGGAAATGGTGGTCCAAGATCGTTATTGGTACTCAGAACGCGCGTTGGTTTGGTTATTCAGTGTTTGAGGCTGTCTATTCAAAAATTCCCATGTATCACGCAGACACAAATACAACTTATTTGGGGTGGGAGTGGTTAGGTGAAAAGCCAATGCAGTGGTTTGAGCCTAAAAATGACGGACGTTTATTGTATCGTCAGGATGGAATGGCTCAACCTATTGAGGTTGATCAGCGCTTAAAGTTCTTTCTAACTCAATGCAAAGCAACCTATGAACAGCCATATGGTGAAGCACTTCTAAGCCGCTTATATTGGGTGTGGTTTTTTAAGACAAAAGCATTTAAGTTTTGGGCTAAATTTGTTGAGCGATTTGGTAACCCTTTGCTCAAAGGTAAATCCATCGATAATAAAAAGATGAAGCAAGCATTATTAGATGCGCACGCTTTATCTGTAATTGCGATTGATCGCCTAGATGAAGTAGAGATGGTTTCTGCATCAGGCAATCAAGGTGGTAGCGCAGCATTTGAAGCTTTTGATCGAACGCTTGAAAAACGCATTCAAAAAGTAATTTTGGGTGGAACACTCACCAGTGGTACAGATGGTGGTGGATCTCGCGCATTAGGAGATGTGCATTTAGAGGTTGAGAGAAATAAACTGGGCGCTGATATTCGAATGATCGTGCCAACCATTCAAAACATCATTAATGCATTATGTGACATTAATGGATGGAAATCACATCGCATCATCATTGGTGAAGAAAAGTCACTTGATGAGAAAAAAGCAGATCGTGATGTGAAGTTAAAAAACGCTGGTGCTAACCTCACACCACAATACTTCCAACGTGAATATGGTTTGCAAGATGGGGATGTGGCTGAGCCTGTATCGATGCCACAGACCCAATTTCATGCATTACCAAGACATGCTTTTAGTTTTAAATCGCAAGTCCAAAACCTTAAGCCTGAACAAGTAGAGCTTGAGAAGGTTGCAAATAATCAACCTAAGGTTTTACTGAATGAATCGGATCTAGAACAAATTATTGCAGATTCAAAAGACTCAGATGAATTGGTGAACAAGCTTTATTCTGTGACTAAAGGCGCATCTGTTGATGAGTTTGAAGTGATCATGGCTAAGGCACTATATATGGCTGATGTTATGGGGTATGTGCATGCACAGCAAGGGAAGTGAACATGGTTGATTATGTTGAAGCACTACGCTATGCACGTGGTCGTAATGTTGTATTGCCTGAAGAATTCTATTTGTTGGATTTAAAGTCTCGTCATTATGCAGCTACAGTGAGTCGATTGGCTTCAATTGATCAAATTAAGACTGTGCTTGAGCTTGTCAACAAATCACTTGAAAATGGCAGTACTTTCAATGACTTTAAAAAACAAGTTGAAGCTGAGGGTATTAGTCTTTCAGAGCATCATTTAGCGAATATCTATCGTACCAATATGCAAATGGCTTATGCGCATGGTCGATGGGAGCAACAGCAAGCAAACAAAGAAACTCGACCCTATTTGATGTATAGCGCAATCAATGATGGTCGAGTTCGCCCAACTCATTTAGCTTTAGATCGAATCATTCGGCATATTGATGATACGTTTTGGACACTGTATTACCCGCCGTGGGATTTTATGTGTCGATGCCATGTGACAGCACTGACCGAGAAGCAAGCGAAAAAATACGGTATTACTTCGGATGATGATTTGCCAAATGTGGCCCGCAATTTAGGATGGAGCTTTAATCCAGCAACTTACGGAAAGCACTTGAATGAAGTGCTTGATCAAAAGATAGCGAATAACTTGCTTGATATTCCTTATTCAGTAGAAATTCTTGAGATCAAGAGTAAGGCTTTAATTGAACAGGAAGTTGAACAAGCGATTGTTGATTCAATAAAGCCGCTTGATCAAGCAAATCGTAAAGTGTTGGATGATTTCATGGAAGATGTGGCGAGCAAAGGCAAAGATATTGCGCCGTCTGCGCCTCGTTTTGTAGTTGAGTTAACGACTGAGAATGAGAAGCTTACAGATCTGCTGCGAGATTCAGTGCAGAAGAAAGATATTGATTTAAAGTCAAAATCTATTGTCAATTGGATGATGGATTCTTTTAAGTCGGTGTTTGGTTTTGCAAAGAATCTGAAAAGCAAGCTTACAGGCAATAATCTAAAGGGTTTTGATTCATTCAATTTGAAAAAAGGCAATGTGATTGGAATTGTTACACCAACATTGTTTAAGACAGCGGAACAAGCAGGGAAGAACATCACGATTTTAGACATGAAAGGTCATGCGATTGATCTGTCTAAAATCAATGGTCTAAATGGCTCATTGCTTGCGCCTGATTTAAATCTTGAAGTTGTGAGTGTGACTGATACAGATATTGTGTTGAAGCGCACAGATGAAGTTGCAAAGCGGTTGTTTGTGGCCAATGGTGAGCTTATAGCTTTCTATGGGTGATGTATGAATGATTGGGACGTGATGCAAAGCGGATATCAGGATAACGAGATATACCCAAGCAAATGGGATGATCTTCGGTATTACATGTTGTTAATGACATACGCTATTAAATACATCCAAGCAGATAAAGAAATCAAATTTAAAGCCACCTTATCAGGTGGTTTTTTTATGGAGCATGAAAATGCCAGAGGTAAACAAACAAAGTGAATATTGCTTTCAGCTTGGGCAGTTGAATGTCAATCAAGCCGAAGAGGGCAAGAAAAAACGTACCTTCTCGGGTGTTGCTTATAGTGGAGAACCCATCACTGACCATTGGTATTGGGATCGAGTCGTTTTTGATTTGGATTCTATGGAAGTGAAAGGGCGTATTCCTGCCTTGTTAGAACATTCACCACGGCAACGTGCAGGGGCAATTAATACACACTCTATTGACCATCAAACAGGTTTAACTGTTTCAGGTGATCTGATGAGTAATGAGTTTGGCACTCAGGTCGCCCAAGACTCGGACGATGGATTTCCGTGGCAGATGTCTGTGCGAATTGAACCATCAGCCATTGAAGAAATTCAGGCAGGTGCATCCGTATCAGTCAATGGAAAGATCCATCAAGGCCCAATCACTGTGTTTCGTGGTGGACGTATTCGTGAAGTGTCTTTCTGTGCATTGGGCGCAGATGATAATACCAACGCCGTAGCAGCAAGCCATCAACCTAAACAATTTAATAGCAAAGAGGACACAGACGTGACCGAACTCGAACAAGCGAAAGCTCGTATTGCAGAGCTGGAAGAGAAAAATACAAATCTTGAAAAAGATATCCAAAAGTTTAAAGCAGATAAGCGTGAAGAAGATATCAAATCACTTGAAACTGTATTGAATAAGCAATTTAGCGCAGAAGAAAAAACATCTTATACCAATATGGATGATTCATCTTTTGCATTCATGTCACAACAAATGAAGCAGTTTGCAGGCGGGCAGCCTACACCAGCACCACAGCCAAACAACACGGTACCACCACAGCTTGCACATTTGTTTAGCCATCAAGCAATAGGCGGGCAAAGTGTTTTGCAGCAGGGTGGTGAAGAGAAGCACCAATTTACTACAGGTGCTCAAGCATTTGCAGCGCAAAACAAGGGAGCTTAATCCATGAGTAATACAACATATTTAGGTACGGTAACTCGCGAAACGCGCCCATTTAATTTAGATGTTTCTAAATTGCGCCGTGCGAATGCCAAGGTTACAACCGCGAAGGCATATAAAGCAGGTGATCTATTAACACTATCTGAAGCCAATGTGGTTGATCATGCACTTGATGAAAAAACATGGACCGTTGTTTGTGGCCAAGATGTCACAGCTGCTCAGGCAACAAAAATGGCATCAGACGGGGTAGAAATCCCGATTTATTTTGGTGGTGTATTTAATATTGAAGCGATCTGTTTGGCTGGTGTGTATTTAGATCCTACCAAATATGATGCAGCACGCGCCAAAGCAACCCTAAACCATATTGAATTCTCAAAAGTATAAGGATCTAAATTAATGGCTCAATCATTTATTATTGATGGTGCACCACTCGAATTACTTGATGTAGGCGAGTTGGCGCTGATCCACTCAAACTACAAACCAATGAGCACTTGGATTTTAGAAAAGTTTTATCCAAATCGCCCTGCGTTTGATCGCGATGAAGTTCCACTGGCTGAACTTAATACGGTTCATGATCTTGCTCCATTGGTTTCACCACATCAACCTGGTAAACCATTTGACACTAAACGCGCTGCAAAAGTTGATTTTGTTAAGCCTGCGTATTACAAACCTAAAAATATGGTCACTGCTGCAACGTCATTTGATGAAGCTTTAATGGAGCGTTTGCGTACCGCAGGTATTATCTCAACAGGTAGTCAAAAGCTATCTGATCAAGAGAAAATGATCATTGCTCAAATTGCAGTAATGAAGCGTAATCATGATGCGATTGATAACTCGATTTTACTGATGGCAACCGAGTTATTATTGAATGGTAAATATCTGCTCCAGTCAGATGACTATGAATACAACATGGTTGATTACGATCGTGATGCATCCTTAACATTTACACCTGCAACTCCGTGGAATCAAGCAGGTGCAAAACCAGTTTCAGATTTGGAATTGATTGAAAAGCGACTACTTGACGCAAATGGTGGAAGCTCGAAAGCTTATTTAATGTCAGGCAAGGTTTGGGCTGCATTATCTGCAAATGAAGAGTTTAAAGAGCGCTTCATTAAGCCTTATGCAGGTATTGCTGTGCCATATAAACCAAGCCTAAATGTTCAAGAAGATGCCTCTTTTAAAGGTTACTTGGATGATAAGGAGCTTTGGGTTTATGACGGCACCTATCGCTTGAAATCTGGTGTTAAACGCTTTATTCCTGATGATTATTTTGGTGCTATCTCTGATCTAAATGGTTCTATTGCTCAGTGCAAAATTAAAAACACATTAGCAAATGGCGCTGTACAGAAATATTTTGACCGTCAGTGGTATAACGAAGATCCAAGCGGTATTTTCTTAATGACCGAATCTGCTCCATTGGCTGTGCCATCAAATAAAAATGGTGTGTGCGGTGGTACAGGCTTTATTGTGTAGGGAGTAAAAAATGCCAAAGTATATTGCGCAACAATCCATCGGGCATTTTATGCCAGGTGATGAAATTAAGGGCTTGAGTGATGAACGCATTCAAGCCCTTTTAGTATCTGGTGCTATCGCAGAGCCGAAAGAGCCAGAGCTTGAAAAGGATGATGGTACAGCAGCTCAGTTAGCGAGCTTGACTGCTGAAAATGCTAACTTAAAAGCCAAAGTGACAGAGCTTGAAAAGTCGCTTGCTGCATCTGAAAAGAAACTTGCTGCTGAAATTAAAAAGACAGCAGCGCCTGAAAAATAGGTGATCTATGTACGCGGATCGTAGTGATATGGTCCTGCGTTTCAGTGAATATGAAATTGTCAATCTTGAGAACACGCTAAATGGAGTTGAATCAATCAATTCCGCTATTCAAGATGCCTCAGATATTGCTGATGGTTATGTGGGGGTGAAATACCCCATCCCATTACCTGAAGTTCCTAAGAATCTGAAAATTATCATTTGTGATATCGCTCGTTACTTTCTTTGGAAAAATGAAGCGAGTGAGGAAATCCGTAAACGCTATGAAGATGCAATCGCATTTTTAAAGCGCGTTGCAGATGGTAAGGCAATTTTAACAATCAAGATCACTGATACTGCAGGTCAGGAAGAAGTTGTAAAAGCAGATACATCACCTCAAACAATGCCGATTGGTACGACGTATCGAGGTGGTGTATTTGGTGATGTGGTGTTAGATATGATGCCAAGCATCGAGTAGGTATCTATGGCTAACTCCATCCAGATGCATGGGCAAGATAAGCTTATTGAATTCATGCGCCGTGTTGAGCAACAAGTTGCTGATCCGTCTGACCTTTGGCGTGATATTGGCGATATTCTAGTTCATAACACAGAAGAGAGATTTTATACAGGAATAGGTACTGATGACAAACCATGGCAAAAGTCGTGGCGTGCTCAAGAGAAAGGTGGTCAGACTTTGCGAAAAGATGGGCATTTAATCAAATCTATTATCGCAAGAGTTCAGAGAAATAAAATAAATGTCGGAACAAACTTGATATATGCACCATTGATGCATTTTGGTGGTGTAGTTAAACCTAAGAAAGGGGAGTATCTAAAGTTTAAAACGCCACTCGGTGGTTGGGTTCAACTTAAATCTGTCACGATTCCAGCACGTCCATTTTTGGGTATCTCAGTAGATGATTCACAAGAGATCTTATTTGAAATAGAGGAATATTTAAGGGAGGCATTAAACAATGCTAAATGATTATTTCGCATTAGAAGATGAGATTAAAAAGCGAATTGAAACTGAAGTGCCAGACATTGGCGAAGTACTTACCCCATTTTTTGTAGAAAGCTTATTTTCAATGAGCCCACAAAATACCGCAGTAGCCATTATTTATGTAGGTGATCGGGTGGGAGAAAGTGCAGCGAATGGACGAGGAACAACAGTACATCAACAATGGTTGGTGGTGTTAATGATCTATGACCCAACGGCTCAATCAGGTCAAACAACGAATATCCGAAAACTCGCAGATCCACACATTCGCAATATCTTAAAAGCAATGCAAGGGTTTAGACCAAACCTTGTAGGTGTAACGCCGTTTGTACGTGTTTCTGCGGGCGTGAACTTTGCAGGCAAGGCGGGTCGAGTTTATTTCCCATTTCTTTTTGAATCATCATTTAAAACCTAAGGAAACTTATGACTAAACAATATAAGGCTCTAAAGCCAATCGGTCGCTTTAAAGAAGGTGACTATGTTGGCGGCTTCACTGAAGCTGAAATTAAACATCATTTGGTGCAAGGCAATATTGAAGAAGTAGAAGCTAAGCCAGCATCTAAAAAAGCAGGAGAAGTAAAAAATGTCGAACAAACCTGATTTAATCTCCCTGCAAGGCGAGTTATTTTTAGCAAAAATGATGAATGGTGCACCTGCAGGTTTGCGTTCTGTGGGAAATATGCCTGATTTAAAGTTAGCAATCAAATCAGAATCGGTTGATCATTTTGAAAGTAAAACAGGTAATCGCGCCAAAGATGCAGTACTTCGTAAGCAAACAGGTGTTGAAATTAGCGGCACACTTGAAGAGCTGAATAAAGAAAATGTTGCTTTGATTTTAAGTGGTAAATCAATTGAGGTGGCAAGCAGTCCAATTGCGGATGCATCTCTTGGAAGCATTGAAAAGGATTCAATCATTGATCTTGGTTATCGCAACTTAAGTAATATGACTTTTAAAGATGGTTCTGATGTTGCAATCCCAAACACGAAATATGAAGTTGATGAAGCTTTTGGTACTGTAGTGTTTAATGAAGCAGTAACAGGTGATGTGAAGTGGTCAGGTACAGCGGGTGTTGTTGATCGCGTTACTGTTGCTGATAACTTAGGCGGTGAATATCGTTTCTTTTTTAAAGGTATTGATACTTACTCTGGCGATAAGGTTGCTGTGACGCTTTGGCGAGTTGAGTTTTCTCCAGAAACAGAACTCGATTTGATTAATGAAGAATGGAATAGTTGCGATATCTCAGGTGAATGTTTAGCAGACATTAGTAAAGCAAAAGATAATGAAGTCGGTATTTTCGGACATATTGACCGTTTCCGTATCTAAAATAACATAGGCACAAACGATGGCGCATTTAGCGTCTTTTTTTGTGCCTGTTTTTAAGGATTTCATCATGAATGATTTTTTTCTTGCAAATAATGATGTACATATCAACCAATATAATCAAGAAATTAGGCAATTTAAAGTTAAAGAAATGGAAAGCTGGGCTTTAGTTGCTGAGCCTATTCGAATAGCACTTAAAAGAAATTATTCAGATGAAAGTATTGAAGCTGCAATTAAAGCTAATAAGTTTAAAGCAATATCGATGTGCTTGCTTGTAACAGATGTAACAGGTGCGCAAATTGATGAAACAATTCAAAATGATGCAGATAGATTTATTGAATTATTTAAAGATGTGATCAATGTGAATAAAGCATTCTTTGATCAAGAAGATATTAAAACCAAAAAAATTAAAAATGATAAAACAACATGGTTTGATTCGTTTCAATTACTAATTAGTAAGGGGCATAAACATAAAGATATTTTAAATTATAGCTTTGGTGCGTTTTTAGAATATTTAAAAGCAGCTCAACGTCATGAGAGAAACTATATTTTAAGCCAAAGCACTACAATGCGCGTTGCTTATTATGCTGATAAAAAAGGTTATACGAGTTATACAAAAGAGATTAATAAGGAATAGCTATAATGATTTAAAACAATAAGCTAAGATCACTTCATAAAATATTTTAATTTATGGGGGAGTTTGTGGAACTGGTAGAGATAATTATGGTTGTGGGGATTTTAATAATAGCAATATTACAAATCTTACTTTTATTAAAAAGCAATTCATCATCAAGTGATAAGGATGAAATTCTTAATCCTATCCAGCAAGCTTTTGAAAAAATTGAACGTTTTACAGGGCATGAGTTTGGTCGTAATAGAGAAGAATCAAACCAACAATCTCGTCAAACACGTGAAGAGCTTGGAGGTGCTGTAAAAGCAGAACTTCAATCGTATGCACAAACTATGCATCAAAGCTTAAAGTTGATTTCTGAAGAGCAGACTAAACACTTGAACTCGTTTGTCGAACAAATCAGTACTTTAAATCAATCACATAATCTACAAGCTGAACAATTAAGAAATAAGATTGAAGAGAGATTGATTGGTTTGCAAAAGGATAACTCTGAGCAATTGGAGAAAATGCGTCAAACTGTAGATGAGAAATTACAGGGCACATTAGAAAAACGCTTATCTGAATCATTTCAATTAATCAGTGAACGCCTTGAATCTGTACATAAAGGTTTGGGAGAGATGCAAGTTTTAGCGAATGGTGTTGGTGATCTCAAAAAAGTATTAACCAATGTGAAAACTCGTGGTACATGGGGTGAGGTTCAACTCGGTGCAATGCTTGAGCAGGTTTTAACGATTGATCAGTACGCTGCTAATGTTTCAACGAAAAACAATTCTGAGCGTGTTGAATACGCGGTAAAGATTCCGAGTAAAAATAAGGATCAAGAAATTGTTTGGCTTCCAATTGATGCAAAATTTCCTATGGAATCTTATGCACGTTTGGTGGAATCACAGGAGAATACAGATCTTTCTGGTGTAGAGTCTGCTCTTAAAGAATTGGAATTGCGTATTAAGCAGTGTGCCAGTGATATTTCTAAAAAGTATATCAATCCACCTGCTACAACAGATTTTGCGATATTGTATTTACCAACTGAAGGTTTATTTGCTGAAGTTACTAAGCGAGCAAATTTAGTTGATGTGGTGCAGCGTAATTATCGGGTGGTTTTTGCAGGTCCAACCACACTATGGTCAATTTTAAATAGCTTACAGATGGGATTTAGAACATTAGCTATTGAAAAAAGATCTAGTGAAGTATGGAACACACTTGGTGCTGTTAAAACTGAGTGGACTAAATATGGTGACGCTCTTGATAAAGTGAAGAAGAAACTCGAAGAAGCCTCAAATAGTATCGATGCTGCACAGACGCGAACTAGAGCTGTAGGGCGTAAATTAAAAGAAGTACAGGAATTGCCGAGTTCACAGGCTGATCAAATGTTGGAGTTGGAAAGTGAAGAATAATTATGATGTGAAAGTAGTAAGTAATTGTGATCAGTTAAAAACAAGTATTACGATTTATAAAGATAAAAAAATAATTTTCTCTAGAGTGCTTAATGCATTATCTAATGATGGAATTTTATCTCTGACTGGTAAATATTTTTTTATTCAATTGTTTAGAAGTGATCATGAGGATAGTAATAAAAGTTTTCTTTTTGATTTAGTTGCCGGTAATGTACTATTTGGTCGAATCTTAGAGTGTGGAATAAGGGGGAAATTTTATTTTGATAATTGCGATAGGCTATTTATTTCTACTGAATATGGGGAGTTCGAGATAAATCAAAATGGAGAAATTCCTAATATTGAGAGTTATTATCGAAATTGTTTGAATGCAGGTGGTGAATGTTCAATTTATCTTTTAAAAAGATACCTTGAAAGGCAAAATTTCTCTCAAGATGCTTGTAAGCGTGTAATAAGCTCGATAGATAAAACTATTCCATTATTATTTGATACTTTTCATGGTGCTTATAGTGGAGCTGAGGTCTTTAAAATTAGAGCCGAGTTAATGGAGAGAAATGAACATTATGAAGAAGCTTTACAGAGTTATTTTAATGCTAAATTCTTGAATAATAAAATTACAGTGAAAAGAAAAATAAGTAATTTATGTAAAAAATTAAATATTGATATGGATCAATTAAAAGCATCTGAAATTGTTCAAAAATTATTAAAAAATAATATAGAGATAAGGGAATTGGAGATGGAGAATTCTAGAATAGCACGTGAGTCTTATTTTAATAAACTTAGGTAATCCAAAGGCTTTTACCTAAGTGCATGCTATATTTACACTTTAAAATAGCTTTAAATGTTTATTCAAAAAGGGTGGGGGAATGGCTAAAAAAGTAGCTCAACAAATGATGATGTGCAATTCTTGCGGTAGAAAAACATTGCATCAAAAAAATACAAAAGAAATAAGTTGGTTAATGCATTTGGTATTAACTATTTTTACAGGTGGTTTGTGGTTGATTGTCTGGGTGTTAATTTTAATGTGGCATGCAATTGCAAAGCCCGCCTCAGCTGCTGTAAATCGCTGGGTGTGTTCTCAGTGTGGAAATTAATGAAAGCACCCTAGGGTGCTTTTTTAACACCTAAATTTAACCTTTTTCTAAACCCTGAACTTTTAGTTCGGGGTTTTTTATTGCCTATAGAAAAGTTGAGGATACAAAATGGCTGCAGGATCAATGGATTTCAACTTAACCTTAAATGCAGTCACTAAGGGGCTACAGGAAGGCATGAATAATGCCAAATTTGCTGTAAATGCTCTGGTTGCTGCTATGGCTGCGGTGGGTGTTGGTCTAAGTGTACAAGGTTTAGCGCAAGCAGCCGATTCATACACCAATCTTTCAACGCGCATCAATATCGCAACAAAAGAAAGCGGCAATTTTGAGCAAGCGATTTCAGGTGTACATCAAATTGCGCTCAGCACAAACTCAAATCTAACTACGACTGCTGACTTATTTACACGCTTAAACACTGTCACAAAAGACATGGGGATGTCTCAACAACAAGCATTAGACCTGACTAAAACAGTCACACAAGCGATTCAGATCGGCGGTGGCTCTGCCGAAGCAGCTGATGCAGCCGTAACTCAGTTTATCCAAGCGATGCAAGGCGGTGTGCTGCGCGGTGAAGAATTTAACTCAATCATGGAAGGTGGTTACGGTTTAGCTGAAGCACTAGCAAAAGGCTTGGGTGTAACTACAGGCGAACTGCGCAAGATGGCAGAAGCAGGGGAGCTTTCATCTGAACGTGTAGTTACAGCGATTAGTAGTCAAGCTGAGTCAGTCCAAAAAACTTATGATCAATTCCCAACAACCATTGGTAATGCCTTGCAACGTATCTCAACAAGTTGGGAAATTTTGATTGGGCAGATGGATCAAGCGAGTGGAACATCATCGCAAGTAGCGCAATGGCTAACGATGCTCGCAGACAATATTCAAAACCTAAAAATATTTATTGATGATATTGGGGAGGGTTTTGTTTGGATCGGGGATAAATTACAAAGCATCGATTCCTCCACAATAAACACACTTAAATCAACGCTTAGTGATGCTTACGAAACTGTAAAATCTCTAATCTCAAATGTGGCCACTCTAGGTGAAACCATTTGGAGTGCATTTACAACTGCTCTAGATGCAGTCTCCCCACTTTTTGCAGCCTTACTAAGTGGCAAAGATGAGGTTAATGGGTTAGAGGTTGCTTTAAACATGTTGCGAATGGCATTTGCGACAATCTCAGACGTAGCTACAGGTTTTAATATTGGCTTAAAGTTGCTTTTATCAGGCATTCAATTTCTTTCGGGTGGTTTGTATGCACTTAGTTCGCAAGTCTTAGGTTTCTTGGGTTTCGATACTTTAGCGCAACAAGCCTTAAATGCATCAGACCGAATGTTTGCTCAAGCCGAAAAGAACGGTAGCGAAGCGGTCAAACTCGCAGAAAACCATAAATGGGCTGTAGTAAAAACCTATGAGGATATTGGAAAAACTGAGGAGCAGAAAAATCAAGAATCAATTGCTAATAATCAAAAAAAATTAGATGAATTAAAGGCACAAGAATCAAAACATGCTGCTGACTATAAGGCTATTAGTGATCAGAGGCTTGCTTTAGAACAGCAATTATTTGAAGCACGAAAGACTGGAAATCAAGCATCTATAGATTTAGCAATGAAAGGGTTGGCTGACCTAGATGCCAAAGAAAAAGCCTATCAGGGTGAAAGTAAAAAGATTCAGGATGCGAAAATCAAAGCAGCTCAAGACTGGGTAAATGCACAGTTAACGGCTGCTGATGGTACGCAAAAAGCTGCTGATGCTGCAACACAAAAAACCTTGCAAACCGCAATGGCAGCACAGGGCTTGAAGGTTGAATTTGATAGTGCAGGGAAAGGCATTGTGTCAGCAATGACAACTGGAACTGATGCTATTAACACTCAAACTGATACCTTGACGAAAGCAAGGAAAGGAGCAGAAGCGTTAGGGCTTGATCTTGACGTTGCTTTAAATAGGGTTTCAGAAAAGTTTGCAGCAAATAGAGTTCATTTAGATAACTACGCAACTGGTATAGAGCAACTAGGCGGTAAAGGAGTTCAAGCAACAGAAGCTTTGTATCAGGGCTGGGAAAAATGGGCTTCAGCAGCCAAGAATCAATCTGAAATCGATGCTGCAAAAGCCAAGTTAGTTGAGTTTGAAAAACAAGGCGTATTTTCAGCAAAACAAGTTCAAATGGGAATGGAGTATCTTGACCAAGTAAATGGAAAGATACCTGAAAATATCTCTGAAATCGAAAAAGCCTACAAATTGCTTGGTGTGACTTCGAGTGCTGAAGCAAGCAAAATGGCATCCGCACAAATGAATGCTTTTAATGTAATGCAGCAGTCAGGCACTGCATCAACAGAACAAGTAAGAGAAGCACTCATTAACATGGCGGATAAAATTTATGCTTCAGGTGATGCTGCAAAAATCGCTTGGTATGAAGCAAAGCTTGCATCTGTTGGATTATCTTCTTCAGTAAACGAGGCGGGGAAAGTTACAGTGGATGCTGGAACTCAAATGGAACACTCCATGCACCGTGTCCGTGATGCAGCTCATGGTGCGCAACAAGGTTTTCGTGACCTTGGTGCCACAGCACGTGAAGAGGCATTATCAACAACCGAAGCGTGGGCAAAAGCACTTGATGCAAAAAGCACAGCCAATAGAGGTGTTAAAGGTTCAAAAACCCGTATGGCGTATAATGCTCAAGAAATTGCAGCAGAACTCGAAGCAATGGGGTATGACTCAAAGAAAGCGAAGCAAATTGCCCAAGGCATTTACAATAGTTCTAAAAATCCAATGGATGGATACAAGAGTGCATCTACAACATGGCTTGCTAAAAATGGGTATGATCCAATTGGTGCATTTGCAGGCGGTGGTGGTGGGATTTCTAACACTTATTTTGTCAAAGAAGCCCTGGAGAAGTACCAAAACTATGTACCAAACTCCAATGTTGCAAATTTGAGCGAGCCAAGTAAAACAGTGAAATATGAAATTGCAGCAGGCAACAAGTCAGCTGCTGTTTACGGAAATCCATCAACAGGAAAAGATCTTGAGTCAATGCTCTCAGAACTCGAAGCAATTAAAAAGAGTAGTTAAATGAAACTAATACGTGTAGCAACCAGTGAAGCCGTTCAAATTGAGAACGGTTTTTTTTGGTCTGATGAATTTGATTACAAGCCGATTGAGCAGAAACAGCAGTTTGCAATTGATGGCTCTTTGATTATTCAAGAAGGCAAAAAGAAGGCAGGGCGACCTATTACTTTAGTGCCAGCCAATGAAGGCATGGGGTGGATCAAGCGTCGCGAGTTGTCAAAACTACAAGATTGGTCAGCACTGCAAGACGAACAATTCACACTTGAGTTTGATTACCCACACGACAATCGTCGCTTTAATGTGATGTTTAATCACCAAGAAGGTGCAATTTCAAACCCTAAAACAGTCAAGGATATTCCAACTGTTTCTGAAGATGACTATTACTCAGCAACACTGAAATTCTTGGAGTTATAACATGCCAATTGAAACCAATAACCTTGTCATTTATAAGTCTGAACGGTTGAGTGATACCACTGATGGTGGCGGCAAGTACTCAGGTCAACAGCTTATTGATGGCCAAAGTAATAATTTATTTAACGACATCTCAGAACTCGACCGCACCATGGGTGATGTGTCGATGCGGAAGATATTTCCTGCTGTGACGACAAATGACACCGATGTTTTAATGGGTGCTACGGTATTTATTTCTGAACTACCTGAAGATCCAAACGTTTCGGCAACACTGTTCAGTACTAAAGATTGGACAGACGAGCGTCAAAGTGCGCAAAACCGTGTTGAAAGCTATCTGGCAAAAGGTGGTCAAGCAGTCGGCTTGCCTCTCGATACACACTGGAAAGGTATGAAGATTCTGCAAACTGTGATGTTTCCAAGTGAAACGGAACTCAGTGCGGGGAATTCTTTCGTGATTATTTCAAATGAAGGTGGTGCTTTAGAGTTTGAGCAATACGTGCGTATCACAAAAGTTGAAACGCGCATTGGCAAAATGATCATTGATAATAAGGAGGTCGAATATAAAGTTGCTACCTATACTTTGAATGATCCTCTACTTATGGATTTTGTCGGAGTGTCTGTTCGTCAGTGGTACAACGGTGAAAAATCTACTTCGATTTTACGTGAAACGCTTGTCGCAGACACAGGAAATTATTATTCAAGCACAGGTGTTGCAGATGATGTGAATGTAGGTACATATACAGTCAATGCAAAAAGTATGTTTACTCAACTTATTCCTGCTGCTCAGTCTGAAACTCCGATTATTGATGTGAATGCCAACTCTGAAAATATGACATTAATTGCAGGGAATAATGGGACCATCTCAGCGAGTTATCCAACCACGATTGGCGAAAATCAAAATCTGTATTTAGCATCAAGCGTGATGCCAGGTACTGTTGCTTTTATCTTATTTAATCAGTCAATCACAGACCAGGGCGGTATTTTAAAAAATAGTAATGGCGTTCAGGTGGGTGCGATTGATTATCAACGTGGCTTGATTCGATGGACACAATCCGCAGGTACAGGCAATACAACTTTAAATATCACATTTAAGCCTGCTTCCGCACCTGTACAGCCATATCACTCTTATGCTTTACCCGTGACGCAGAACAATCAAAGTACCAATTGGACGGGAGTCATCACTCCGATTCCTGCACCTGGATCTCTCACCATTTCATACATGGCACAAGGTAAGTTCTATGTGTTGAAAGACGACGGTTCAGGGATGTTAAAAGGTGCGAGTTCGTCTTTTGGCTCAGGTACCATTAGCTATGAAACAGGCTCTTGGCTACTCACTACAGGCGCTTTACCCGATGTGGATACACCAATTTTGCTACTTTGGGGCACACCCATCACCACCTTTATTCGATCAAATCTCGCAGTGCAACCTGCAGCATTTGAATTTGATTTGGCACAACAGGGTATTGCTGCAAATAGTGTGACGGTCACTTGGATGCTTGAGGGGCAAAGCAAAACAGCAACATCAAATGCACAGGGAAAATTCACTGGTGATGCCACAGGCACAATAAACTACGCCAAAGGTACAGGGCGACTGGTCCCGAATAAGCTACCGCAAAAAGGTACGGTATTTACGGTGAATTACAACTACGGCACTGCGCTTGAACAAAGCAAAGTCAGTAGTCCTGATGCGGATGGAAAATTAGTGCTTAACATTGGTAGTGGTGCAGCAATTCAGCCAAATAGTGTGGAAATTGTGGTGCCTGTGCGCGGTTCTACACTCGCAGAAGTCACCTTGGTCGATCAGCCAATCAATGCCACTACAGGCAACATGGTCGATCTATTTGGTAATGTGCAAGGCACTATTACTTATGCTTCGGGGTTGGTGAGTGTTACCCCATTTTTAGACAAAACGACAGAGAAAATGCACTTTAAGGGTGTGCGATATATGTCGTCTGGAGTGAGGACTGCCTAATGTCTTTTTTTCTACCGCAAACAACTGAAATTGAAAAAGTTAATTCGCGCCACATTGCATATAGTGGTAGCCCTGATATTAAGATTAAATATCGTGATAGCTCAGGAACCAATGCTGATGTGAAGCAAATCACTGCTGAGAAACTACAGTTTGATTTAACGAATGGTTTTGATGAGCAAATTATTACAGGATCAGTGCGCTTCAAACTAGGTAATAATACGTTTATTGATCGTGTTGGCACGTTGTATCGTGATGTAGATCCATCGAACAACAGCGGAACATTGTCGGGTACAGTTCAGTACGGTACAGGCAAAGTCGAGCTAAGTAGCTGGACACCAAACATTGATAATAATCTTGTCTTACAGAGTCTAGCGACAACAACAGATATCCCACCGATTAACCAAGTGAGTTTTAGAACACCGGCTATTCCGATTCGCCCAAGCTCTTTAACTGTGGTCGTGGGCACTTTGGAATTTGGTCAACTCACTTTACGAGCTGATGACAATGGTGTGATTGAAACTGCTGAGGCGCATGGTGGGATTAATTACGATACAGGTTTTGTCGATCTATATTTCTATAAAAAGACGGAAATCACAGCTGAAAATCGCGCAGAAATTGAAGCAAAAAATTGGTATAGCGTAGAGCTTGAATACGCTGAAAATGGTAAACAATATATCAATTATCCAGTGTGGGTTGCACCTGAATCTGTGCGTTACAATGCTGTGGCGTACAGTTATATTCCGCTTGATTCTGAGATCCTTGGACTGAGTGCAACACGCTTACCGCTTGATGGGCGTGTTCCGATTTTCCGCGCAGGCGGTATTGGTATTATTAGTGCGACAAAAATGTATCAAATGGCCGATCATGTTGCGGGTAAAACCTATGCATTGGATGACCAGCGGATTGCGTATTGCGAGTTACAAGATAGTGCTGGCACCAAAGTGCCTTATGACATGTATGTTGTAGATTATGATTACGGTAAGTTCACACTAAGCGGTGACTTTGCTTTAAATGCTTTGGTTCCACCGTTGTCTGCAAAATATCGTTATCAAGATATGGGTTTGATTAAAGATGTGCAGATCAATGGGCAAGTGACATTTACTAAGCCTGTAACACACAACTACAGTGCTGCCGACTCGATTGTTGGATCTGCGTTAGTCATTGGTGATATGCAAGCACGTTATACACGCAAGTTTGTACAACAGACATGGAATAATGACTGGAAAGATGAAGCATCAGGTGGTGCAATTTCAGCACAGTATAATGATGCTTTATATCCGATTGCTGTCACAAATAACGGTGCAGCACAGGAGCGTTGGGCACTGGTGTTCACCGACAATACGAATTTTAGAATTATTGGTGAAACATCGGGACAAATTGGCACAGGCACTGTGAATACAGATTGTGAACCCATCAACCCGGTGACAGGCGCACCATATTTCAGCGTTAAAAAGGAAGGCTGGGGTGCAGGTTGGGCAAGTGGTAATGTTTTACGCTTCAATACGATTGCTGCAACGTTTCCGATCTGGTGTATTCGTACTGTGAAGCAATCAGAACCCACTCAAATTTCAGATCAATTTCAGATCATGTTACGTGGTGATATTGATCGCGTTGTTTAAAGATTAAGTTAATTTTATGACCGCTTAGTGCGGTCTTTTTTATGAGTAAAAGAATATGGCGACAGATGTAGATGTTCAGTATTTCAGCCACTTAAATGGTTTGGTATTGGGTAATAATTGGGGGGACTTGATACGTTTATTAGATAAGACACTGGTTACAGGGATTGCATTTACAGAAATCACAGCAGCTTCAATTGATGCTCAGGGTGATGTACATATCACGCTGTACTCTGCGCACAATGCACTATTATTTCAAATTGTAGAATTATCAGGTTTTACACCAAATTCTTTAAATCAAAAATATCGAATCAAAGGCACACCAAGCGCAACTGAATTGATTTTAAAGCCAAGCACAGCGATTGCCGAGAAGAGCGTTACCACCAAAGGTACAGGAAAACTTGCATCACTTGGCTATGAGATTGTTTTTCGTGATCAGAATGATGTAAAGCGTGTGTATCGTGCTAAAAATCCGCGTGCTGAGCATCCATTTATTCGTGTAGATGAATCACTCACAAGTCCAGATGGCACAAGTGGTGTTTACAATTCAAGTTATGCGAAATACGCAATGGTGGGTTTGCTTGAAAATATGACTCATATTGATGATTATGAGAACCCTGAAGTCTTACAGCTTCCTTTCGATCCAGCCGATCCTGCAAAGAATTGGAAAATCACAGGTACGGGTGCAAATGTTGTAAGAGGTTGGAGTCGATGGATTTGGGCTAGATCAGGAAATCTTTACCAAAGTTGGCCTGATTCTAGTGGAATTACAAATGGAGATAGAAATTTTACATTGACTGGTGACAGTAATGCATTCTACTTACAAATGCCTGTTGGAACTGCTGCATGGAATAAACGGGTTTATGGTGCAGGACTGTATGATGGTAGTATTAAAAATAGCATTGATCCAAGTTGGTTCTTAATGTCAAGAATCTCTCTTGCTAATGCCAGCACAAACTACTTGTCTACTGAAGTGTTTGGGAGTCCTCTTGTTCATGGAGAGAGTTACGCACGCTTCATAACACCTTTTCTTAATAAAGCGCAACCAAAGCAAGCCCACTCTTCCGCATTTCCTATTTTACCCGACTTTACTTCGGGCAATAGTGACTTATATGGTGGTGGGAGTTCTGCTGTATTGCAAATCCCATTTTATGATAGCTCAAAAATTTTGCGAGGAAATCTAAAACACATATCTTATAATGGGAAGAATTTTGGCTCTACAAATGCAACAGTTTCTTATATAGATGATGCATCAATGTATATCTATGATTCTGCTTGGGTATCAGGTTCTAGCACTGTAGGATCTTTAGTTTATTATCTTGGAGAACTTGAATGAAGCCGATTTCTCGAAAAGCCATGCCAAGTGGAAATTTATTGCAAAATGTTGGTTTTGGAGCAAAAAATACGGTTGCAAGCATTAAGGGCTCAACCAAAAAACTAGGTGAAAAGTATAAAAATTGTTTGGTGGTTTTATACAACAAAGCAAACTTACAACCACTTGCAGTTAGAAAGCCTGATTCAAATGGAGATTACCAAATCCACGGGTTAAATAATTCACTTGATTGTTTTCTTGTTGCTTTTGATTCAGCAAAACAATACAACGCAGTCATTCAAGATAATGTGGTGCCGAAATGAGCAAGCCATCGCTAAAAACCAGCTTAGTTATGCTTCAAGCAACAGCAAATTTCTTAGATCAGGGTAGCGCAAATGCTACCCTTGTTTTTTACGATGATGCTAAACCTGCATCAGTGAGTGTTAATGCAAACAGCTCAGCAAAACTTTTAGTACTTGATCTTCAAAAACCATGTACTAAAGCAGTAAATGAAAGCAATATTGAGTTACATCCAACCAATGCGGGTATTGCAACAAAATCTGGTACTGCACAATGGGCAAGATTATTTAATGGTGAAGGAATTGCTGTTGTTGATATTGATGTAGGTGTTGGAATGGATATTGTTTTAGATAATCATGACATTGTCATAGGATCAAGTACAAAACTTGATGTGATTTATTTAAGCCCACAGCTTTAAAAATGAGGTGGTAAATGTCTGACTACACACCACCCGATGCTTTAAATGTCACTCTAAATTTTACCCAAGAATTAAAACCAATTGATTCTCACAATTTGGTTTTAAATTTCGGTGCTGAAGATGGGTTTAATTACGCAAACATCAGCATTGATACATCATTTAGATTTAGAGCGATTGGAATAGTTGAGCCACCAATTGATGTACATGGTTCAGCAAATATCCATATTGACACTTCATTTGCTTTTGATGCTGTGGGTACTTTTGATATTAACCATATCGTGGGTGTGACACTAAATAGTGATTTAGGATTTCAAAGCGCTTTTACAAATCTAAGTGCTGTAAGGGCATCTTGGTCAAAGCCAATTTTTAGAGCACAAAATAGCGCTTTTTATTTTGAGCAAGCGCAAAGTTTAAGTCGCTATATTTCAAATCAGTATGAGCGAACACGGGTTTTACAGCGTGACATTCAAGCTGTTTTTGAAGAAAGTACAGGTTTAAATACTGCAAAAAGTGTGTCTTGGGATCATGCTGAAAAATGCGTTATTGCTCGCAATGTATTGTTTGATGAAAGTAAAAAATTGAGAGTTCAACGCGACAATCATTGGGATGAGTTGGTAAGAAAACGTAAGCAGTTTACTTTCTCGCATGAAGTTGCTCATATTTTTGAAAAAAGGATTGGTTTTAGCTGGGATAAAGGCTTAGAGCTCATCACCAAATCCGATATTCCTTGGCAGCAAGCGCATTCAATTTATTATCGCAAGCATCCAGTTCTACCTTGGCCACAACCTGAAATCCCTCAATATAGTGGGTCAACCGATCTTAATTTTATCTGCTTACTACATGAAGTGGATTCGCACAATGTTGTTTTGAATTTTGGTGATGAGGACTGCATACCGAGACTTGCGCCTCGAAATTGGTGGTATATCGTGAATAAAGTAGAAGTTAGCCGTCTAGACAATGGTGAGCAAATAAAGGTCATTGATGGCAGCTACAATACAAGCCGCAGCCAGTGGTGCTGGTCTTACAACTTAACTGTACCTGCATCCGAGATTGCTAAACTTGAGCCAATCAATGCACAACCTGTCATTCTGAAAATTCAAGTGAATGACAATATTCATCACATGTTGCTTGAGAATCGCAGCCGCTCAAGACGTTTTGCTGAAGACGTTTGGACACTGACAGGGCGTAGTCAAACCGCACTACTTGATGCACCTTACTCGCCCACACGTTCATTTTTACAAGAAAATGAACGCACTTCAGTACAGTTAGTACAGGCTGAATTGGATCGAGTGAATAGTGATACACAATTAAATTGGCAACTAATTGATGAGCTTGGTTGGATCGTGCCAACAAACAGCCTGAGCTATGCCAATCAAACACCAATCACAATTATTAAACAAATTGCTGAAGCAGGTGGGGGCTTTGTTTATAGTGAAAAGGGTTCTAACACATTAAGCATTCGACCCAAATACAAAAAGACATTTTGGGATGCAATGCAATTTGATGACTATGATCGACTACTTCCCGAAAGCTTAGTGACAAGCCAATCCACTGATTATGAGCCTTATCCTGACTATAACGGTGTCACCCTGACAAATGACCGCACAGGTTTTACAGGGCAAGTGAAGCGTACAGGCACTGCAGGTGATGTACTGCAAGAAACAGTCAGTAATCCATTGTTTACAGCAGTATCTATGGGCAGCTATGGTAAAGCGTTACTCGCTAAAGCAGGAATGATCGAAACCCATAGTTTGGAAATCCCAATTCAAAAAGATGTAGGTGAATGTGAACCGGGTGATGTGATTGCTTTCAATGCTGAGTGGTGGGGTATTGTAGAAAGTGTTTCAGTGTCATTTACGCACGCTATAGTCAATCAAAATCTAACAGTGGAGCGTGTTCTCAATGAGTAATGTTTTACAGCGTTTAATTGATTTGATGCCGAAAGCACCTGAATTCGTTGGCACAATTACAAGTGTGAATCATCCGAATTATAAGGTTTTAGTTGCAGATGATTCGGGCCTTGTGATGTGCACAAGTAGCACAGTGTACAAACTAAATGATCGGGTTTTTGTATCAAATCAAGAGATTAAACGACTTGCACCAAATGGTGAAGTTGTTCAAATAGATGTTTGATTTTTTAAAATATTATTTATAATCATGTTTTTATTTTCAATATGATTTTTAAATATGGGGTGTATTTTGAAAAATAAAATTATTTACTTATTATCATCATTCATGTTGAGTGGAAGTGTTTTTGCAAATACAGATCCTCAGATTCAGTTATTGAAAGAAATTTATCAGCAAGGTAAAAAATTGGAAAAAGGAGATGAGTTATTAGCTTTGTATTATGATAAGAGTTTAGAGCAGGCTCAAAACAATTTAAGAGAAGGTAGATGGCAAGATTGTGGTCAAGCTTGGCAGGATCAAATGTGGCAAAGCCAAGATCCAGAATATCGTCAAAAACCCTCTTTTCAAAAAGTAGGACAAAACCTTGTAAAAGTAACACTAGCTCCTTATGGTGAATTCTATAAAGAGAAGAAAGTGACTTATAAAGTTGATTGTCAGGGAAATAGATGCAAAATCTCAGATATTATTGATGGGGATGGCTCACTCAAAAAAGCATTACTTAATCAATGTAGATGAGCTTGAACCTAAGTAAAAAATTGAAACACACCACCTTCGGGTGGTTTTTTATTGCCAAAAATTAGGGGGCATACGTGAATGAGCCAAGCGCATCACTTTGGAAAAAGTTAAATGAAGTATCAGATCGACTGCAGAGAGTATCAGAGCAGTTGGTGGAAACTAATGCAATTAATAAAGGGTATCACCAGGCACTTGATCAGCAACGAGTAAAAGTGGAACTGCTTGAGCAGCAAAACCATAAAGCACAGGGTGCGATTGCGATGTTGAAGTGGGGGCTTGGTGTGGTGCTGACTGTTGCATTGTCTGGTGGCACATGGACCATCAATTCAATTAATCAACTTAAACAAGATATGGCGATTATGCAAAGCCATCGAGAGGATAATAAATGAAATTAATCAATGAAAACCCATGGCAATATTTGTCAGTCAAGCTCCCGATGTTGGGAGCTTTTTTTATGCTTGTATTAATTCCACTTTTGCAATGGGCATTAGATTTCCAACTCATTCCAAAAGAACATGAAGGCATCATTATTGGAATTGTAATTCCACTACTCGGCTTGATCGGCAAGAAGATCTATCAACCAGAGTTACATGCACCGCAGCTAAATGGTATCAATAGTCTTTTGGCCACACCGCAAAATTCAAATGATTTAGCATGGATGGTTGAAGCGAAAAAACATATTGGTTTACGTGAGATTGTAGGTAAAAAACATAACCAAACAATCCTGTCTTGGATCAAAGGACTTGGCGGTTGGTTCACTGATGATGAAACGCCATGGTGTGGGACCTTTGTGGCGCACTGTTTGAAAGTGGCAGGTGTGAAATATCCAAAGCATTGGTACCGCGCCTTAGATTATGTGAACTACGGATCTAAACTCGCAAAGCCTGCATATGGGTGTGTTGCAATTAAAACCCGCAAGGGTGGTGGTCATGTGTGTTTCGTAGTTGGTCGTGATCAAAAAACTAAAAAATTAGTCTGCTTAGGTGGAAACCAAGGCAATGCTGTTTCTTATGCCTTATATAGTGATTCAGATTTTCAAGAATTTCGTTGGTATGGGAAAACTAGTCGACCTGCAGAGTCTCGTTACAAATTAGCATTGCTAGATGGAGTGAGTGCAACGAAGTTGAGTGAATCATAAGTTACTAAAGTTTTAATTCATTATACTAAATGATAGATATATAGCCTTAAATAGAAGTAGATGTTAAATTAAGTTATTGGGTAAGAGATGATTTTACCCAATATTTTTTGACTCTTTAACATATTTATAAAATCAATAGGTTATAAACATGGTTTAAAACTTGGGTATTTTGATATTTTAAGTTTTAACTCACTGTTATATCTTTAATTTTTACTATATTATTACTGTTCACTGCCATGTAGGCAGCTTAGAAACTCTGAAAAACCGCTTTTGCTCTTTTTTGAGCCGTTCACTGCCATGTAGGCAGCTTAGAAATTTCCGAATGAACTAGCAAATGAATTTCCTGAGTTCACTGCCATGTAGGCAGCTTAGAAATCAACAAAAGTATATGACACATCACCAATTTCGTTCACTGCCATGTAGGCAGCTTAGAAAATCCAAATAAGTCATGAAGTCATCAATGAGAAGTTCACTGCCATGTAGGCAGCTTAGAAATCTAGCAAAGGAATAGATCCGTTCAACTTATCGTTCACTGCCATGTAGGCAGCTTAGAAATAGTCTTTCCTGAACCACGCCCACCTTTTGACAGTTCACTGCCATGTAGGCAGCTTAGAAAAATCATAGCGAGCATTCCGAAACATAAGATGCGTTCACTGCCATGTAGGCAGCTTAGAAAACCAAAGCTAAATCCACTAATAAAGCGTAAAAGTTCACTGCCATGTAGGCAGCTTAGAAATGCAAATATTTGGGTCTAGTGTTGATCAAGTTGTTCACTGCCATGTAGGCAGCTTAGAAAAATTACAAGGAGCTATTAGATGCCTAAAGGTGGTTCACTGCCATGTAGGCAGCTTAGAAATCAAAAATCGCATTATATTTTATATAGTTTTGGTTCACTGCCATGTAGGCAGCTTAGAAATTAAATATTTTTACTGATCCGATGGTAGCTGCGTTCACTGCCATGTAGGCAGCTTAGAAATAGACATACGAGCTTATTTGTCTTTTTATCACGTTCACTGCCATGTAGGCAGCTTAGAAATAATTGATCAAGTCGGCGGCATTGAAAAGGCGGTTCACTGCCATGTAGGCAGCTTAGAAAAACAGCTTCATTTTGTTTGCGGATTACTTCTTGTTCACTGCCATGTAGGCAGCTTAGAAATATGTTCTTAATTGAAAAATGATAGATTGCCAGTTCACTGCCATGTAGGCAGCTTAGAAAACACTATCAGAGCGTTTCAGCGATTCACAATTGTTCACTGCCATGTAGGCAGCTTAGAAAGACCTAAAACGCTCACAGTTGAACGAAATCAAGTTCACTGCCATGTAGGCAGCTTAGAAAATTTGCTTAAAAGTTTGTCAGGTGTGGGCATAGTTCACTGCCATGTAGGCAGCTTAGAAAAACCCTCTTTTGCCATTGAACAGCCACGACCAGTTCACTGCCATGTAGGCAGCTTAGAAATGTGTAGGTGTCCATTTTTGAGATAGCAGTACGTTCACTGCCATGTAGGCAGCTTAGAAATCGTCTGATTTAAGCATTGAGTATGAAGTAACGTTCACTGCCATGTAGGCAGCTTAGAAAACTTCTTGAGGTACACAAGTAGGGTCAATGCTGTTCACTGCCATGTAGGCAGCTTAGAAATAGAATATATATCTAAATTAGAAATGAGTGATGTTCACTGCCATGTAGGCAGCTTAGAAAGCATAGTCTTTTGCTCTCTGCACTGAACCGTGGTTCACTGCCATGTAGGCAGCTTAGAAAAATTTGCAAAACTTGGATAATCGGGGAAGTTAGTTCACTGCCATGTAGGCAGCTTAGAAAAAGAACAATTAACGCAGGCAATGAATGATACATGTTCACTGCCATGTAGGCAGCTTAGAAAACGAAATCACAAACCTTTGGCATTTCTTAAATGTTCACTGCCATGTAGGCAGCTTAGAAAAACTTAACCCAATAAACAAAACCGATTGAGCCGTTCACTGCCATGTAGGCAGCTTAGAAATCAATCAGAAAGTTCTTTGGGGGTTCAGGTACGTTCACTGCCATGTAGGTAGCTTAGAAATCTGTCATCTGCTAACATCTGCATCGCTTTTCGTTCACTGCCATGTAGGCAGCTTAGAAAATTTATTTAAAGCTAAGCCTCCGTTTGCTTTTGTTCACTGCCATGTAGGCAGCTTAGAAAAAGCCAAGTCAAAGCGGGGATTATAGTGCTCGGTTCACTGCCATGTAGGCAGCTTAGAAAGTGCAAGATGCATTAAATACGGGTGTGCCGTATGTTCACTGCCGTATAAGCAGCTTAGAAACATGTAATCAGATATCTTAAAGTGAGTGCAATGAAGGTGAGTGAGATTTGAAATTAAAATATCTATGTTTGTTCTGTATAACTTGTTTTATAAGTTGAACACTTTGATATTATTTACTTCTTTTAGTATTAATAGATAAAACCCAATGCTGTTTTTGGCAACGCTCACATATTTCATTAATTTTTTTAATTAAACGAGTATTTCCACAGAACATACAGGAATAAAACCTTTCTGGGTAATAATCAATAGTTTGTTTATATTCATCTGGAAAAATTGGAAGCCCCCATTTTACTTCACTATCATGAAATGGAATCAAGCTTAAGCAACCCTCGGTTTCTAATAATGCAATTTTTATCTGCCCTAGATGTTCAATTTGCTGTTGGCGCATTTCAGAAAAAAACTCATCATAAGAATATTTTTCATTTTTAATACCCTCTAAAACCAACATACCATCTTGAACAATATACATAGGCTTGCCTTCTAGCAAACTTTCTATTTTTTTTGATTTCATAGTTAAATAAGTTGTACATCGGTAGAGTACTAGAATACTAACAAAAACAGTAAGAGCTTGTATAAGAGGAAGATCTTCTGTAAACATTGGATCACCAGCAATTGATCCTAAACATAAGATAATAGCAATTTCGAAAATCGAAAGTTGTCTTACGCCACGCTTACCAGAAAACCTTAAAAAGATAATAATCATCAGATACATGATGATACATCTTAAAATGATTTCAAGAATAAAGCTAAATGATGAATCGTGAATAAAAATTCTAAACAGTTCCATTATTAAAATTCTTATATAAATAACTATAGTTTACTCTAATTGGGAGTATAATTTCTTTATCAGTTTTATAATCAAAGCTGATAATTAGAAAAGATCAACTCCAGCCTAACTTCTTCCCATAAAAACATTAAAAAAACTATTGCAAATTTGAGTCAACGAGATTTTATTTATCATCAATAATAAAATTGCTACATAGATCTAATCTATTCATGCTTTTTGCATTTTAGAATTTTATAGATCCCAGATCAAAATTTTCTATGGTCAAAGTGGTAGATAATTGTGCTATATTTATTGGGCTATCAGACCGATTTAGAAGTAACTCTAAGTCGGTTTTCTGCTATTTATAACTGTGGATAACTTTTGATTTACGCCAATAGTTCGCCAAATTATTTTAAGTTATTGTATTTTATTGTTAAAATTAACATGCCAAATGTTGGCGATAAAATTACTGTAAATATCACTACTGAAGCCTCTGTACCTGCGGCAGTTGCTAAATAAGATAAAGCCTTATTTTTGTTGTAAATTAAAGCATTCAATTTTGAGTGCTTTTTTTGTATCGGTGTAAAATATGCTAGACAATGATTTTTGACTGTTTTATTTTTTTAGATTGTATGGAAGAGTCAGCTTTTAAATACTTTTATTTAGTATTTAATAAGCATTAAATATATTCAGGGATGGTTTGTATGAAGTTAAAAGTTACTGCGTTGGCGGTATATTTTTGCTTATGCCATTATTAGATGGTTGTGTTGCAAATCAAATGGTGACTGCCAAGGAGCAATTAACACCAAGTCAACGATTATCTGCTCAGGCTTGGCTAACCACAGCTGCAAAAGATCAGAATACCCAGAATGTTGCATTAACAGATGCCCGTGCTAAAAACTTTGTCGGTTATGCGTATTTTAAAAATGATGGTACTTTTAAAATGTATAATTTAGATGATACACCAAAAATGCAAGGGACATGGTCAGTATCTGAAGATGGTAAAAACCCGTACCATTACTGCGATGAATGCGGAAGGGAAAGTGTTATTTACCCGTGTCGTCGATATTGTGACTCTAAATGCAAAAGAATTTACCTACCGTGTTAAAGCACAAGATGGGACTTTTGTAGATATTGTGCATCTGCCAACACAGCATCTGCAACCAAAGTAACTATTCGATTATAAGCGATATGAAAGAGCCCGTTTTTTAATAAAAATGGGCTCTTTTAACTGTAATTAAGTCAACTGATTATAAAAATTTGTCAATACTTGTGGAGATTTTTGTTCAAGTTCTGGCGCATATTGTTCATTGTCAAAACGTAAATGTGGGATATCAAATCCTGCTTTCCGTAGTTCACACGTATGCCCAATCAGCCATTTCTCCATGCTGTCAGCAGCCACTTCGACATGAAACTGTAGTGCTAAAATATTAGTACCTATTCTAAATGCCTGATTTGGATATATTTCAGAGCTTGCTAATAATTCTGCATGCTCAGGTAAGTCAAATGTATCACCATGCCAATGGAGGACTTTAGTTTCACCTAAAACATAGAGTGGATTATTTTTTACATCATTGATCTGTAATGAACTCCAACCAATCTCTTTTTGAGGTCCAGCATAGACCTTAGCCCCCAAAGCATGTGCAATGAGTTGAGCGCCTAAACAAATGCCGAGCGTAGGGAGGTTTTTACTTAAGCGTTGTTTTAAATATTCAATTTCATCTTTTAAAAAAGGGTAGTCTTCAGTTTCATACACACCGATTGGACCACCTAAAATAATGGTCAGGCCTTCAAATTCGAGTGCTTGCTTGAGGTCATCTACACCCGCTTCAAAATAACGAATACGATAGCCCAATTCATAAAACGTATCTTCAAGAATACCTAAATCCTCAAAAGCTAAATGTTGGATGGCATAAATCGTTTTATTAGGAAAATTATTGTGCGTCATAATCTGTAATCGAATTCAATTTTGAAATACTGTAGCAAAAGACTTTATAAAAATAAAAGTAATTTCCCAGATTGAAAGTAGTCTTTGAGTTACATTGATCGAAATAAAAAAGCAAAATTCGGTTATATTTTATTTGCTCATATAGGTCTAGGTGTTTAATTTTTATGATTTATTTGCTGTTTTAATGCTAAATGAATCATATGCTTACTCGATGCTAAGATGGCTTCTTTGGTCTCAAGATCTATTATACTTCGCGCCAATAAAATTGCACCAACCAATTGAGACATAAAGCCCCAAGCCAGCTGTTCATCGCCCAAGTGTTCAACAAAAAGTTGATAGCCACGCATAAGTTCTTGTTGATAGACCAGTTTGATATCCGTTTCAGCACGAGCAACTTCTGCGGCAAGTGCAGGTAAAATACAACCTTGCGCAGGTTGGTCTACATGGTGTTGTGATAAATAGCGCTCAAGTTCAAAATCAACCCATGCTCCAACTTCATGATGTGGATTTTTTTGCCACAGGTGAATACTGCGTTGTAATTCATTTTCCACCAAAGCTTTAAATAATTCATTTTTTGAGGAAAAATGAGAATAAAAAGCACCACTGGTGGCACCTGACGCTTTCATAAAGCTGTCGACACCTGTAGCATTAAAGCCATTTTTTTTAGCCAATTGTCCACTTTTTGCTAAAAGTTCCTGACGTTTTTCTTGTTTATAGCCTGTTTTATAACGCATAAAGCTCCATCAATCTTTTTCTTGACGCTGTCGAAAAACTATAACATAGTGATCGTTATAGTAACGATCGTTATTTTATAAAAATATGCATAAGGGAAAATAAATGTCTAGTTGGAAAACACAGGGAAAAAAAGTGGCATTGGTGATCGGTGCTGGCGATGCTACAGGTGGTGAAATTGCCAAACGCTTTGCTCTAGGTGGTTATATTGCATGTATGACACGCCGTAATGCCGATAAACTAAAACCATTGATTGAAGAAATTGAAGCACAAGGTGGTATAGCTTACGGTTTTGGATCAGACGCACGCAAAGAAGAAGAGGTTATTCAACTCATTGAAAAAATAGAGACTGAGATTGGTGCAATTGATGTGATGGTCTTCAATATTGGGGCAAATGTTCCGTGTAGTATATTGGAAGAAACTGCCCGTAAATATTTTAAAATTTGGGAAATGGCGTGTTTTGCTGCATTTTTAGTCGGCAGAGAAGTGGCTAAACGCATGGTGACGCGACAACAAGGAACCATTATTTTTACGGGTGCAACCGCAGGAATGCGCGGTTCTGCTTATTTTGCAGCTTTTGCGGGGGCAAAACATGCTTTACGTGCTTTGGCACAAAGTATGGCACGAGAGTTAGGACCACAAAATATTCATGTCGCGCATGTCGTGGTGGATGGTGCGATTGATACTGATTTCATAAAAAATAATTTTCCTGAAATGTATGCCAAAAAAGACCAAGATGGTATTTTAAATCCTAAACATATTGCTGAAAATTATTGGTATATTGCCCAGCAACCGAGAGATGCTTGGACGCATGAGTTGGATTTACGCCCTTGGATTGAACAGTGGTAAGTTGAATACAATATCCTATTATTTATATAGTGACTAATAAAAAGTAAGTTAATCGTTGAAGGATGAGCAAAGAATGAAAATGATTGAATTTTATTTTGATGTTGGGAGTCCATATAGTTATGTGGGCTTTCACCAAATTCAAAAAATTGCTGAGCAATATCAAGCGAAAATCATTTGGAAGCCTATTTTGTTAGGTGCTGTTTTTAAAGCGACAGGTAATAATAGCCCAATGGCTGTACCCGCCAAAGCACGCTATTCATTGTTAGATTTAAAACGCTGGGCAAAACTTTGGAATATTCCTGTCAAAATGAATCCAAATTTTCCCATTAACACCTTAAATGCTATGCGTTTAATTACAGCAACGCAGCTTTTTGCACCAGAACGGTTTTTGACTGTTTTAGAAGCTGTTTTTAAAGCAATGTTTGGTGAACCTCGTAATTTAAATGAGTTAAGTGAGTTATTTCAAGTCGCTCAAGAGGCAGGTTTAGATATTGAACAGATTGAAGCTTGGTTAAGTGATGAAAAAGTTAAAAATGAGCTGAAATTTTTAACAGAAGAAGCGGTGAATCGTGGTGTATTTGGTGCACCGACATGGTTTGTGAATGATGAAATGTATTGGGGAGTTGATCATTTGCACTTTGTGGAAAGTCATTTAGCACCTGTTGAGTCATAATCGTTATTTGTTTTGATTTCATAGCAGCTAAAAACAATTAAAGCGAACCAAAGTCCGCTTTAATTACTTGAAATCTATATTTTAACTTAGAAGAAGCCCATTGCTTTGGTTGAATAGCTTACAAGTAAGTTCTTGGTTTGTTGATAATGATCAAGCATCATTTTATGGTTTTCACGCCCAATACCAGACTTCTTATAACCGCCAAATGCTGCATGTGCAGGGTAGATGTGATAGCAGTTTGTCCAAACGCGACCAGCTTGAATCGCACGACCTGCACGATAAGACGTATGTGCTGAACGAGACCAAACACCCGCACCTAAACCATACATCGTGTCATTGGCGATACGAATTGCATCGTCATAATCTTTAAATGTGGTTACAGACAAAACGGGTCCAAAAATTTCTTCTTGGAAAATTTTCATGCTGTTGTCGCCTTTAAAAATAGTCGGTTCAATATAGAAACCTTGACCCACTTCTTGACGATCGCCACCACCTGTGAGGATTTTCGCGCCTTCAGCACGACCTGTTGCAATGCAACCCAAGATCTTGTCTTGTTGCTCTTGCGATGCTTGCGCACCAATCATGGTATCGGTATCTAAAGGATGACCAGTTTTAATACGTTTAACACGCTCAACTGCCATTTCTAAGAATTGATCTGCGATGCTTTCTTGAATTAATGCACGTGAAGGGCAAGTACAGACTTCACCTTGGTTCAAGGCAAACATGGCAAAACCTTCTAAAGCTTTATCAAGATAATCATCTTCTTTATCCATGACGTCTTCAAAGAAGATATTTGGTGATTTACCACCCAGTTCAAGTGTCACTGGAATGATATTCTCAGTGGCATATTGCATGATCATTTGCCCCACTGCTGTTGAACCTGTAAATGCAATTTTTGCAATACGTGGATTGGTTGCAAGTGGGCGACCAACTTCAACACCATAACCATTAACAATGTTTAAGACACCAGCAGGTAAGATATCCTGAATCAGTTCAGCTAAAACTAAGATACTTGCAGGAGTTTGTTCAGCAGGCTTGAGTACAATACAATTTCCCGCAGCTAAAGCAGGTGCAAGTTTCCATGCTGCCATTAAAATAGGGAAGTTCCATGGAATAATTTGCCCAACAACACCTAAAGGCTCATGGAAGTGATAAGCAATCGTATCTTCGTCAATTTCAGAAATACCGCCTTCTTGTGCGCGTAGGCAACCCGCAAAATAACGGAAATGGTCAATACACAGTGGAATATCTGCTGCCAGTGTTTCACGAATCGGTTTGCCATTTTCCCAAGTTTCAGCAACAGCAAGAAGTTCTAAATTTTCTTCTAAACGATCTGCAATTTTTAATAGAATATTTGAACGTGTCGTTGGTGAGCTGCTGTTCCATTGTGCTTTGGCTGCATGTGCAGCATCAAGTGCGAGTTCAATATCTTCAGCAGAAGAACGCGGGACTTTGGTAAAAGCTTGACCATCGACAGGTGAAATATTTTCAAAATATTCACCTTTTACTGGTGCAACCCATTTGCCGCCAATAAAGTTTTCATATTGAGCTTTAAAGTGAACTTTTGAACCTTCAGTATTTGGATTTGCATAGCGCATAAGAATTTCCCTTTACTTATTTTAACATTGCATGGATGACGATTTTTTTCATCCGTTCTTTTGGTTGATTTGAGATTAAGAAATATAAGGTTGGAAAAAGGTTGGCATTAAAAAAATGATATTTGGCTTATGCTTTAAATTTTGGTCGTATTTTATTTTTAATCAGGACATTTAAAAATAAGATCGGTGTTAAATTGATTTACGCTTTGGTATTAAATGTCTTGACCATGACTGAGTATTTTGCGAACAATGGAGTGAAGGTTCAACAAAAGTAAAATGGCACGTTATACGTTAATCATCACATGGATGTAAAAGGGTGTTGAATATGCAAAGTTTAATGCAAAAGCGTCAACAAATTGAAAAATTTAGACAAAGTAGTAGTTTATCTTTGTATCAAGCTGATCAATTAGGGCAAAGTATTGCAAGTTCTTGGCAGCGTTCTAAGCAGGCAGCAATTCCTGTTGATCGAGAAGCTGCGCCGTTACAAATTCAAAAACAGAAAAATGAAACAAATAAAAGCAGTTTAGATGTTGCACTTGCAGCGTGTAGTGAAGAATTGAAACATATTGCTGAACAATCGTCTATGGTGATTGCAGTGGGGGATATTGGTAGCACCATTGTATGGTCAGCAGCCAGTGGTAAGATGCGCAATGCTGCCGAAAAAGTTCATTTTGTAGAAGGTGGGCAGTGGCGTGAAGATTTGGTTGGCACCAATGCTTTGGCTTTATCGTTAAAAACACAACAGTCGAGTTGCGTATTTTCCAATGAACATTATATGAGCTCTATCCATGATTGGGTTTGTTATGCAGCGCCCGTGATCGACCCCTATTCGAAAAATGTTTTGGGTGTTATCGACCTTTCTACAACATGGAGTAATCATAATAGTTTGGGTTTGTTGGCAGCTGAACGTTGTGCCTCTATTTTGCAATCTGCACTATTAAATTATCAGCAACAACATTTATTTATCCGTGCTTTTACCATTCCTCAAGTGTTGTTTAACGGTAAAATTGTGGTCTTAACACCTCGTCAGATTGAAATCTTAACGATCTTGGCACTATGCCCACAAGGATTAAACTTAGAAGGTTTGCATCAAGCATTGTATGGCGAACGTAAAGTCAGTATGGGGACTTTAAAAGCAGAGATGTCACAGCTACGTGAAATTTTAGCGGGAATGTTGGGTTCACGTCCTTATCGTTTATTGGCGCAAGTTGAGGCAGATTTTTTACAAGTCGAGCGTGCTTTAGATGCAGGCTATACTGAGTCAGCATTAAAGTTATGTCGAGGCGTTTTTTTAGCAAAAACCGAAAGTCCTTTTTTATGTGCGTGGCGTGATTGTTTAGAGTCACGTTTGAGTGAAGCCATTTTTAAAGCCAACGAGGCTGATGTTTTATTAAAACATTTGGCACATTTTCCTGAAGCGATTGATGCAGTAGAACGTTTAATTGAACTTACACCATTGGGGCATCCAGCACATCAGATGTTATTAAAATATAGAGAAGAACATTAACCATGATTATTTTTAGATCATTTAAATTTAAGATCTTTTAAAAATAATGCAAAATGAAGAAGCTGTTTTACACAGCTTCTTTCAGCATTGATTTAGTCACACTCAAGCTTGAATCTCATCCTATTTTTTGTTTCAGCCATTGAAATAAGCTTTCATAGACTTGAATGCGTACCGGTGATGCTGACAGCACTAAATCATGTAATCCATTCTTAATTGTAATGACAGTGACATCACCTTGTAATTTATTTGCGTATTTTTCAATGTCTTTTACGTCTAAAATAATGTCACTGGTTTTAGCAGCTCGATTCATACGTTTAGGATTTTTGGTTTGGTGCGAATGCATCACAAGTGTTGGAATATCGATTTTTGCACCTGCATGAATTTCTTTTTGTGCTTCAAAAATGGCATGTACAAAACTTAAATACACTTTTGGATATTTTGTCGGTTTCCATGTCAGGTTGAAGTCCCATTCTCCAGACAAGTCTTTGTGTAAACTCGGGACATAATTTTTATTTAATTCACTTGGGAATTTCAAATTTGGGAATTTTTGTCCTAGCTTACTTAAACGAGGCAGTGCTAATTTTTTCTTTAAAATATTCATATTAAAGTCATAAAATGGACTGTTACACCATAAAGCTTTAATCGTTGGATGGTCTAAGTGGTGTGCAGCAAAAAGCGTGGCAATCAGCCCACCTGTGGAATGTCCTGCCAAGACTACACTTTCATGCTGTTCCGATGCAATAATATCGAGGGCTTGATGGATTTCGGCATCGTATTCATTTAAGTTTTTTACATAATAATATTTCTGATGCGGACGATATGAGCGCCCATATTTTCTAAGATCAAGCGCATAAAAATCATAGCCATGTTGATTAAACTGCTCAGCCATTTCCTTTTGAAAAAAATAGTCAATAAAACCATGAATATATAAAACAGCTTTGTTGGTCTGTTGAGCAGCTTTCTTACGAATCAGCGTTGCAACCACTTTGCCTTGATCATCATCAGGAAAATCTAAAGTGACTTGTTCAAAGCCTGTACCGAGAATGTCAGGCATATAATTTAAAGTTTGTGAGTTCAACATTTTTACTGACATCCAATTTGTGAGCTATGAATGATCATAAAACGTTTTGGTTGAATGGTGAAGTTTTTACAAGTTGAATATGATTCATTTTTGAGTTTACTGTTTTTATTGAATATTCATCGCAATAAAAAAAAGGGAATATCTATCAAGATATTCCCAAGGCTAGCCAAAATAAAGCAAAAAGGGAGAGTGTTACATTGCCGCTTCAAAAATACCAATAACCTGTGCATCTGTTGCTTTACGTGGGTTGGTCAACATACATGCGTCTTTTTGTGCATTTGCTGTCATCACGGCATGATCTTCGGCTTTGACCCCAAGTTCTGCTAAACCAGATGGAATACCAATTGATGCTGATAATTCACGAATTGCCGTAATTGCAGCATTCGCGGCTTCAGTTTGTGTTAAACCATGCGTATTGATACCCATTAGTTGTGCAATTTTTGCGTAGCGATCTGGGCAAGCAATTAAGTTAAATTCACAGACATGAGGCAGTAAGATTGCATTACAAACGCCATGTGGAAGGTTGTAGAAACCGCCCAATTGATGCGCCATGGCATGCACATAGCCAAGAGAGGCGTTATTAAAGGCCATGCCTGCGAGATATTGTGCATACGCCATAGCATCACGTGCTTCAATATTTTCACCGTTTGCAACCGCAGGACGTAACCATTCACTGATCATGGTAATGGCTTTTTCAGCACATGCGTCTGTAATTGGATTTGCTGCTGTAGATACATAGGCTTCAACGGCGTGTGTTAATGCATCCATCCCTGTTGCAGCAGTCAAAGCCGCAGGTTTTGCAATCATCAGTTTAGGATCATCAATAGCAACGAGTGGTGTACAACGCCAGTCGACAATTGCCATTTTAACATGGGTATCTGTATTGGTAATAATACAGAAACGGGTCATTTCAGATGCTGTACCTGCGGTTGTATTAATGGCCACTAACGGCGTCATAGGTACTTTACTTTGGTCAATCCCTTCATAATCACGGATATGTCCACCACCTGCTGTGACTAAGCCAATCCCTTTCGCGCAGTCATGCGATGAGCCGCCACCTAAAGAAACAATAAAGTCACAGCCGTTTTCATTATATTCATTCACACCATTGTGAACGTTAACATCTGTTGGATTGGGTTCTGCGCCTGGGAAAACATGGCTGTCTACGCCAGCATCTTTTAAGTAATTAACAATAATGTCGGCAACGCCAAATTTAAATAAACCGGCATCGGTCACGATAAGTGCTTTTTTAGCACCTAAATTTTGTGCTTTTATACCGACTTCTTTGGCACAGCCGGGTCCAAATAATGAAACACAAGGAATATAAAAGCCGTTTGTTTGATCTGCAATATTTTTAAAAGCCATGGTGCGATTCCTTCTACCATTTTGTTATTAATCATCCAACAGGTGATGATCACCTTAAGAATGAGTATTGTCTAAGCACAGGTTTTTTTATACCTACGAAACACCTACCAAATAAAAATAAATAGAATTAATGATTTAGTTTTAATTTACGAAGTGTTTAGATGAAATAATGAAAAGTTTTTCATAAAAAATAAAATTGAAAATAGAACAAATCTTTAAAATAGAAGGCTTATAATGGGTTTGTATAGGGGAATACTTGAGTTGAGAAACAGATCCATATGTTGCCATTTGATGATCAACAGCATATACCTCCACATCAGTGGACAGCACAACAATTATTAAAAATTGCTCCAGCATTGTTCTCTATTTTTCAAGAACAATGGCGTTATTTACAACATATTCATGCACAGAATATGCTGCAAATTGATGAGAAAAATAAGCGGATCTCTATAGCAAATGGTTTGTTGATAATTGATTTTAATCAAGAAAGTGAAATGTTGCAGTTACATGTACAAGATGCACTTGCTGTAGAAAAAATTTCAAAATTTATTTTACAAGACATGATATTTTTTACAGGCAATCGTTTAGCACAGCATCCGACAACAGTAAAAACCAATGTGCAAGTGTTGCGTCAAATCTTGATGGAGCAAGCTTTTCAATGGGTCGATGCTGAAAATCGTATAGAACAATTTATTTACAATATTTCAGTACCAGATGCAGTATTGATTGATCAGTTATTGATACAGCAACATTATTATGATCAGCCACATTTAACTGCATTTGCAGAACATGGGGTACAAGTCCCTTTAGAGGTTGAGTTAAATATCAAACATTTATGTTTGGTAAACTCCATAAAAGGTGAACAATTTATTGCTGTAAATGAGCTCATTTCAAGCTATGAGGAGTTATGCTTTTCTGCACAACAATTTTTACCTCAAGACATTTATTGTTTAGTGCAATGTTTTTATCCTGAACAATTTAGTTTGATGAATCTGATTGATCATCAACAAGATTTTCAGTTATTACGACAACATGCCATTGAAAAACCGCATGTGCTTGCTTATGCAAAATTGATGCATCGAGGCTATTGGCAATATCAGGATTTACTGGATAAAAAACACTTTTTAGATGCAAAAAGTCTGTATTGGGATGATTCACAACTCGCACGGTTACCTGTGTTTTATCAAAGCAAAGCAGTCAATTGGATTTTCAAACAAAAGCTTGAGTTGAATTTATGGCTCAGCCAAGTGATTCAAAGCCCAAATGTACGTGTTGCAGTTACGGCATTGAGCTTTTTAGATTGTAGTCATATACATCCACAAGTCATTTTACTGACCTTAAAATATTTTGAAAATATTGCAGGACGTTTATTTTTGTCCGACTGCCGTCATTTATCGCTTGAGCAACAGTGGTTCTTAAATCCTGAAAATCAAAAATATCGTTTAAATGAAAGTCGGGAACATTTAGATCAAAAAAATGCTATTAGTGCTTCGATGTTATATATCGAAGAGTGGCTAGAATTAGTGCATATTCTTTCAAAAAATAATCCCAAATTATTGAAAAAATGTTATGTAAAACTCAGCCGAGTGATGCAAGCCTATATGTTGTTTTTACAACATATTATTTCGACTTTACCGACAGAATTATGGGATTTTATTGATCCTAAAACGCATCAACAACATGATTTTTTTAAGGCTTTAAAACAGTCTAAAACAGAAGTCATCGCGTTCCGACAATATTTTAAATATCATTTTACACAGCAGCAGCGTTCGATCAGTGTGTTTGATTCTTATGTAGCAGACTATTTACTGGATCATTTTGCACAGCAGCGTTTTGTAAATAAGAATTTGACTTGGCAAGGTTTATTTCAGCAAGCATATGAATGGCATCAGCAATTTGAATTTGATAGCACTTTAAATTATCTAAAAAGTAGAATTGAAACTGAAAGTTGGCAAGCGATTTCACCTGAGCCGATCATTTATTTTGAAGGTTGGTGCTTTGAAGAATTACATGAATTAGAGCGCGTCATTCAAGAGTCTGTCGACTATAAACATTGTTTAGCACATTCATATACTGAGCGTATGTTGGCACAAGAATATGTCGCTTTTCACATTTATCCAGAGCAATATCCTGCACAATGTTTGACGTTGGGCTGTGTGTACAAAGATGATCAATTGTATTTTGATCAGTTAAAATACCCAAGCAATCGTGCAGCAGATGAAAGTTGTCTGAATAAAGTCTATGCTTTTATTGCTGAATTTAATTTGATGCTACGTAAACGGCGGGTTGATGAGCGGATTTTGGCATAAAAACTTAACTTTTTTGTCAAAAATCGTTAGGCTATAGCGGTCTGATAAGGTCTAGGTTGTTATGAAACAAGAAACTGCGCTGAAACTCATGAAAACAGGTGAAAATGTCTTTTTGACAGGTTCCGCAGGTGCAGGAAAAACGTATACCTTAAATCAATATATAAACTACCTAAAAGTGCGTAAAGTACCTGTGGCGATTACAGCATCTACAGGGATTGCTGCAACGCATATGAATGGGATGACCATTCATACATGGGCAGGCATCGGTATTAAAGATGTACTTTCAGATGAAGATCTGAAACGTATGAAAGAACGTAAATATTTAAAAGAGCATTTGGAAAATGCCCAAGTCTTGATTATTGATGAAATTTCAATGTTACATGCCAAACAACTGAATTTGGTTAATCAAGTCTTAAAATACTTCAAAGAATCAGATGAAGCTTTTGGTGGTATTCAAGTCATCGCAGCGGGGGATTTTTTCCAGTTACCCCCCGTAGGAAAAAATGATGAAAAAAATCGTGATAAGTTTTGTTTTATGTCAAATGCTTGGGTGGAAGCAAAATTTCGTGTTTGCTATTTGACTGAGCAACATCGTCAAGATGATTCGGCATTAAATGATGTTCTTAATGCCATTCGCGCGCAAAACATTCAACCACAACACTTGCAAGCTTTACACAACACACGCAATCAAAATATTGGTGACACTTATACACGTCTATATACCCACAATATGGATGTGGATAATATTAATTATAAACATTTAAATGAAATTTCAGGCAAAGAACACCAATTTGTTGCGGTGGCGGATGGTAATGAAAAACTGATCGAAACACTGAAGTCTTCAGTTCGTGCACCTGATGAATTAACCCTGAAAAAACATGCCAAAGTCATGTTTGTGAAAAACAACTTTGACATGGGTTATATCAATGGCAGCTTAGGGGAAGTGGTCGGTTTTGAAGAAGATGATGAACTGGGATTGTTGCCTAAGGTAAAACTTACAGATGGTACAACGCTATTGGTCGAACCTGAAACTTGGTCTGTAGACAACGATGCAGGCAAAACCATTGCGAGTTTACAACAAGTTCCACTGCGTTTGGCATGGGCAATTACCATTCATAAATCGCAAGGCATGACCTTAGAAGCTGCTGAAATTAACTTGTCTCATACGTTTGAAAAAGGGCAAGGTTATGTCGCATTATCACGTTTGAAATCCATCGAAGGTCTGCGTTTACTGGGTTTTAATGAACAAGCCTTAGAATTAGACAGTTTAGCCATTAAAGCGGATCGCCGTTTCCAAGAGCTTTCAACTGAGGCAGAACAGCACTTTGCTGAGGAAGATTTAACTATTCAACACAATGCATTTATTCGACATTGTGGGGGGACATTGAATGCATCTGAAATTCAACGCAATGAGAAAAAGTTAGCGAAAAATGCCGGTAAAACCAATTACGCGACAGCAACATTGGACGAAACTCGTGAGTTATTTGAAAATGGTTATGAAATTCAGGATATTGCCAATGAGCGTGGTTTGACGCCTGCAACCATTATTAACCATTTAGCAAAATTACACCGCGAACAAGGCTTGGATATTTCAGTGGCAAGCCCCGATGAAAATGTGCTTGAGCAAGTCCGTAAAATCTATAAAAAATTGCAAAAACGTCAAGATCCAAGCCATTTTAGTGAAGAAGGTGCAATCAAATTGCGTCCAATTGTTGAATTGACGAATCCAAAAATGGGCTACGATCAAGTACGTTTAGCATTGTTATTTATTGAATAATGTACGATGCAATATTGAACAAAATATTGTGTTTTAGATTTAAGTTATTTGCGTTAATTTGGCAAAATGTCAAAAAAGGAAGTGTATCGTGCCACAAATGGTCGTTGAATATTCAGACAATATTAAAGCGCTGAATCAGCAAGATTTGATGTTAAATTTAAACCATGCTTTGTTTGATACAGGTTTAATTGATCATCCTTTTAATATCAAGACACGTATTCGTGCCAATCAAGATTTTTTAATTGGTTTTGGTGACAATCATCAAGCGTATATTCATGTGCGTTTAGGCATTCTGACAGGGCGTACCTTAGAACAACGTCAACGGATGTCTGCACAATTATTGGCATGTTTAAAAGATTTTGACCAATATCAAGCATCAGGCTTAGAAATTCAATTATGTGTGGAAATCGCTGAAATGCCAAAAGAAGTGTATGGAAAAATCAGTGTGTTAAAATAGAAGTAATATCATGTTAAAGAGATTTAAGTTTTAAATCTCTTTCGATATCATAGTGCGATGAACTACAAAAATGATCTAAAGAATAAATATAGCACGCATCATATCGGAATGACTTAGATTGTTGTTTTAATTGAAATAATGATAGAAAAATAGGTATTGAGACATAGCCATCGGATTTAAAATGAACATATAAAAAAGGAATATGATTGCTCACATTCCTTTTATCTGTTGCTGTTGTGGCGATATTAGAAATTATATTCCATTCCCACACCAACTACAGTTTTCTTGTCTTCGGCTTTCCAGTCGTGTTTTTGCTGTGCTAAAACACCATAAAAACGAGTTTGTTTGTTGAAGTTATAGTCTACGCCAACACCATATTGATCAATGGTGCGGTCAGTCATGCCATCTGCTGTGGTTTCAGCAGATTGATACTGTGCTTTCAATGTGACAGGTGTTTCAGGAATTGTATAACCAGCAGTAATTGCCCACGCTTTTTCTTCAGCAGATGCAGCTTCAGGTTTAAGTTTAGCAGCAGTCAATGCAGCAGCAGAAGGTGAATCAGAGAGTTCAGCGTGTTGCCATAAAGCGCCAAACACTAGACCTTTTGCACCTAAAGCACCGAGGTCTAATGATCCTGTTACACGGTAAGCATCAGATTCAACATCTTTTAAACTAAGTGCAGCATAATCACCTGGTACAGCAAAGTTACCTGCAATTGCAGCAGCTAAACCGATCTCTTTATTTTCGTAAGAAATCGAAGTAGAAATGCCACTGAAACTATCATTTTCTTTTGTTGTGTATTCAGTAGAATTGTGTTCGCCAACTTGTGCCATTAGATTGAACTGTAAGCCTGGAACGATTAAGTTTTTATCCGTTTCAAAGCCTACTACATTTTTAAGACGCTCTTCACCATGCATGGTTTTGGTAATGTCTAAGTTTGTGTCATCATTAAAGATATCTTGGTACTTGCCCGCAGCAGTTTTGAAATAAGAATCGTAGTTACCTGCTTTTACTGTACCGATGTCTTTAAATTTAAGACCTAAAAAACGGTTACGTGCGCTCCAATCTGTATCCGAACCTGAACCATCTGTAGAGACAGCCCATTCTGCTTGGTATACTGCTGCAATACGATCTGTTAATGCTTCTTCGCCTTTAACCCCGATACGTGAAGCATTTGAATTTAATTGGGTTTCATCATTATCAGCAAAATCATAATTTTGAACTTGGTTTAACGAAACATTGAGCTTACCGTACAATGTTGGCGCTGCTTGCGCTGCGCTTAAGCCGAATGATGCAACTGCGGCAGCGAGTAGCACTTTTTTCATTGAGATTTCTCCAAATCAGTTCTGTCGGGCATGGCCCTGTCACTTTTTATATTGAGTAAGTAAGAAACAAATCTTTACGATACTTACTAACTTGGGTGCAGTATCTGCAAACTTTGTTACAAATGGGTGAAGAGGAGATGACATTTTGATGACGATGCTAAGAACAGAATGAAAAAGAGCTGAATGAATGGAAGTTATTTGGGTCACAATAAAAAAATGAGGCTTTAAAAGCCTCATTGAGATGTTGCGATTTAGTCTTTATTTTTAAATTTTTTAAAGCGCAGCTTTGATTTTTTCTGCAAAGGCTTTGATTTTTTCTTTATCGCCCATTTGTGCTGCATGCTTGCCAAGTTCATGTACTGAGCTTGGAATGAGGTGGAAGTGCACATGTGGCACGGTCTGACCAGCGGCCTCTCCTGAAAGCTGCATGAGTACAATTCCTTTGAGGTCTAATGCCTTTTTCATGGCGTTGGCAACTTTTTGTACCACTTGAATAGTATATGCTGCTGCATCAGGTGGTAGATCAAGTAATGTCACGGCTGGGGTTTTAGGAATGACTAAAGTATGACCATCGGCTTGTGGCATAATATCCATAAATGCCAGCACTTGTTCGTCTTCGTAGACTTTGATAGCAGGAAGTTCACCACGTAAAATTCGTGCAAAAATATTTTGATCATCGTAAGCCATTTTAAATTCCTTGCTTATGCGGTTTAAACTGTGAATGTGTCTATCATAGCGTTATTTACAGTTTAATTCTTTTTGACGCGCAGCAATTTGATCTAACTTTTGTTGTTCTTTGTCAGAAAACTTAGGTTTTGACGTAAAACAATTTTCATTGCCAAATTTTGCTTTTGCTTCAGGATCTTTGAAGCAGAAACCTTTTGATGCATAAATGACATTATAGTCATCTTGCAATTTTTTACACTCTTGTGCGTTATCTGCTGCAAAAGCATAAGAACCGATTAACATACTAATAAATGTAAAGGCTGTAACGAACAACTTTTTCATGAGTTTACCTCAATTGGACATATTGGATTGTCACTTGTATCATTTAGATTATAGGGGACAATCTTTGTTTTTCAATGGCGAAAAATTATTCATGTGTAATTTTAATTCATATTTCATTCATATATTTAATATCAGGGTTTAAAGACGAATCATTTTGACTCAGTAAAGCATTATTGATGTTCATCTCACGATTTTAGTCATGGAATTTTCAATATGAAAAAAGCATGCGTTAGTGCGCGCATGCTCTTTAAAATTATTTGTGTTGAATCTTTAATTAATCGCTTAATTATTCTAAAGTGATGTTACTCCATGATTCATAGAGTTTAATCGCAGTTGAAAAGTCACTATTCGGTTCAGCTAAAGCATTTGCAGCTTGGATCAAACTTTGGGTTAAGCCAATCACAGGGGCTGAAAGTTTTGCTTCTCGCACTAAATCGATTGCAATACCAGTATCTTTAGCTAAAAGTGGTAGGGCAAACGTCAGTGGAAACTCACGGTTTAAAATCCGTTGAGGTAAAGCTGTTTCAGTAACACCACTTTTACCACTCGAGGCATTAATACAGGCTAATGCTTCATTTAAATTTACCCCATGTGCTTTAAGGGTGGTAAACCCTTCTGCTGCAGCACAGAGATGAACAGCCATCATCATGTTGTTAATAGCTTTAACGGCAAAGCCTGCACCTGATCCACCCACGTGTTTGATCAATTGCCCCATAGCTTGCATGGCAGGTCGTGCCTGTTGAAAAGCATCTGAGTCGCCACCGACCATAAAAGTTAAAGTTGCATTTTCTGCACCAATGGTTTGCCCACTCACAGGCGCATCTAGGAAATGAACACCTTGTGCAGCCAAGTGTAAAGCTTGTGCTTTGGCTGCTTCAGGTACACCACTGGTACAGTCTACCCAAATGCAGCCTTTTTTGAGTTGTACTTGCGCCAAAATAGCATCTACTTCCTGACTGGTCGGTAAGCAAGAAAAAATGACATCGGCTTGACTCGCTTGGCGTAAATCAACCGCTTGTGTGCCATATTCAGCTGCATGTTGCTTAGCTTTGTCATGATTTCTATTCCAAACATAGACCTCATTAAAATGTTTTGGTAAATGTGCTGCCATACGATAGCCCATTGCACCTAAGCCAATAAATGCAACTGATTGGATCATTGTTTTAGTCCTTATATTGTGTTGAACGTTTATCTAACCATTGGGCAAGCATCGGCCAAAATTCTTCCGCACTTTTTTGACTCGACATTAAGCCTAAATGCCCACCCGGAATTAGAGTAAACGTGACATCATTGCTGTTTGTCAATTCGCTCAAAGGCTTAACGGAGGCTGCAGTGACCATTTGGTCATTTTTTCCAGCACCAATTAAAAGTGAACAATCAATGTTCTTTAGCTCAATGGTGTGTTGCTTTAAACGGATTGCACCTGTTTTTAACGGATTTTGCAGCCAAATATTAAACAACATGTCTTGATTAACTCCCCCTGGATAATCAATCATATGGTTTAAAAAATTGCCCAAAGTTGCATGCTCGTATAGTAATTTTTCATCGTCTAGGTTGAGTAACAGTTGTTTATGACCTTCGTACCAACCTTTGGGATCTAAAATTTTAAAACCGATTGCATTTAAAATACCCGGTGTGTGTAAGATTCTTTTTGGAATGATGCCATGATAAATCGATTGTTGAATTTTATGATTTTTAGATAAAAGTATATTGATTTTTTTATAAAGTTTGCCAATGCCACCTGAGGAGTAACTGTCAATCGGACTGCCTAAAACAATCAGATTTTTGACATAATTGGGCTGTCTTAACGCCGTATATAACAAGACAAAAATCCCTGCCATACTCCAACCATGCAAAGAAATTTGTTCACTTTTAGAATGCGTGCGAATTTGGTCAATACAATACGGAATTGCTTCATCGATAAAATTTAAAAAATTGAGATTGCGATGTTTATAGTTAAGTTTACCCCAATCTAATAAATAGACATCAAAACCTTGTTCGGTAAAGTATTTAATTAAAGAACGATAAGGATAAAGGTCATAAATAGACATGTTGATTGCAAGTGGTGCAACAAATACTAAGGGTTCTAAGTATTTGCGTTCAGTTGCGGCATAAAAGCGAATTTTAGCCTGCTTGTGGTGACCAATGATTTCATAAGGCGTGGTTTGCGATAAAACTAGTGATTTACCTTTGAAAATGCGTCTAGATAAATTTTTAATTTTGTTCGAACGGACTTGAGAATCACTCGTTAATTGTTCCATAAGGCGGTTTAGTCCAGAAATCATAAAAGTTTGATTGAAGTCTAAGCGATAATTTCACATTATACCTTGACCTTAAATACACTAGGCGCTCAAAATATTAGCAATACTTTACAAAGGCAGTGGATCACTGAATTTAACATGAGCCAACAAGACGAGATAGAATACCAACTGGATACATTAGCAATTCGTACAGGACATACACGTAGTTTTGAAGGTGAGCATAGCGAGCCAATTTTCCTTACATCGTCTTTTGTATGTGAAAATGCGGCTGATGCTGCGGCTAAATTTTCTGGACAAATTGAAGGAAATACCTATTCTCGTTATACCAATCCAACGGTACAAGCATTTGAAAAGCGTTTAGCCGTTTTAGATGGTGCGGAACGTGCAGTGGCAACAAGTTCAGGTATGGCTGCGGTACATGCAGTTTGTATGGCGTATCTTAAGGCAGGCGATCATGTGATTTGTTCACGTGCTGTGTTTGGCTCAATTATTTCTTTATTTGAAAAATACGTTGTTAAATTTGCTGTAGACGTGACATTTGTAGACTTAGAAGATTTAGAAGGTTGGAAACAAGCTGTTCGTCCAAATACACGGTTACTTTTTATCGAAACGCCATCTAACCCATTGGCACAAGTGGGTGATATGCAAGCGATTGCGGATATTGCTCATGAACATGGTGCTTTATTTGCCGTGGACAATACGTTCTGTACACCTGTATTACAACAACCGATTAAATTTGGTGCAGACTTGATCGTCTATTCATCAACAAAATATATTGATGGGCAAGGTCGTGCGCTAGGTGGTGCAGTTGTTGGTAAAGATAAACTTGTTGAAGAAATTAATGGCGTAATTCGTACATTAGGTAATTCAATGAGTCCATTTAATGCGTGGATTTTCTTAAAAGGTTTAGAAACCCTCAGTTTACGTATGAAAGCACATTGTGAAAGTGCACAAAAACTTGCAGAATGGCTCGATGCACATCCAAAAGTTGAAAAAGTTTATTACGCAGGTTTACCTAACCATGCAGGTCATGATTTGGCTAAAAAACAACAATCAGGCTTTGGTGGTGTAGTCTCATTTGTGGTGAAGGGTGAGCGTCAGGGGGCTTGGACAGTGATTGATAATACACGTTTCTTGTCGATCACCAGTAATTTGGGCGATGTAAAGTCGACCATTACCCATCCAGCAACCACCTCACATGGCAGAATGTCAGCTGAAGCGAAACAAGCCGCAGGCATTGTAGAAGGTTTAATCCGTGTATCTGTAGGTTTGGAAAACATTGATGATATTATCGGTGACCTTTCTCGTGGCTTAGATTTAATTTAGAATCTACTTGAATGAAAAAATACTCAAGTCTACATGTTCGTTGGGGACTTGAGTCATGAAAATTTAAACCACTTTATGTTCGGAGAATTTTATGAACATTAATATGCTCATGCAGCAAGCTCAACGCATGCAAAAAGATATGGAAAACAATGTCAAAAAGGCAAAAGAAGAACTTGCTCAAACTGAGGTTCATGCCGAAGCGGGTGGTGGTTTAGTCAAAGTGACAATGACTTGTCGCAATGTGGTAAAACGTATTGAAATTAGTCCTGAACTTTTACAAGACGATGCTGACATGATTGAAGATTTGATCGCTGCAGCAATGAATGATGCTGCACGTCAAGCAGAAGTCGTATCTGAAGCAAAAATGAAAGAAGCAAATGCAGGCATGGGTTTACCACCAGGTCTTGCAGGCATGTTTTAAGGGTCACTTAGGTGTTTAGTAACCGTTTTGATCAATTGGTACAAGCATTAAGAATATTGCCCAGTGTTGGACCAAAGTCGGCACAGCGTATGGCATTGCATTTGATTATGAAAAATAAAGAAGGTGCTGTGGCTTTGGCATCTGCTTTAAATGAAGCGACGTCTTATATTCATGAGTGTAGTATTTGTCATTCTTTAACTGAACATGAAATTTGTGATATTTGTCAGTCTACAGAACGCAACGATCAAATCCTTTGTGTGGTTGAGTCACCTGCGGATGTTATGGCAATAGAGCAAAGTGGCAGTTTTAAAGGGAAATATCACGTTTTAGGTGGGCATTTATCACCTTTAGATGGGATTGGACCTGAAGAAATAGGCATTTCTTATTTGGTACAAAGATTGGCAAATAACCCAATCCAAGAAGTGATTCTAGCGACCAATGCAACTGTTGAAGGACAAGCAACAGCACACTATTTGGTAGAAGCAACCAAGCATTTAGGGATACAAATGACCCGTATTGCACAGGGTGTACCTCAAGGTGGTGAGCTTGAATATGTCGACAGTCATACACTGAGTCAAGCTGTCCATAATCGGATGCAAATGAAATAAGCACATCATGTGCTTATTTTTTTAAACTTGATTTAGGGTTTATTTTGTTTGGTTTGAATCTTGTGCAAATATGTATAGGTCAAGCGAATAATTAATCCATTTTTCATCAGGTTATGCTTTAAATATAAATATTTACAATTACGATGCAGAATAGCTACTCAGAAAATGTAAATTTATGCCACGATGCAATTCAATCATGATAATGATTGTTTTCAAGTGATATTCAGATATAAATGGATTTATATAGGAATTAAGTGTTAAAAACTATTTTTCAAATACATTTAGTGTATTGATATTGCTGAAAAATATAGCTTTTGTTGTAAATTACTTTAAAAATATTATATTTATATTTTATATATTAAGGTAGAATCAACATTTTATTTAAATGTAACATCTTGACGCAAAACAGACATGTTTCAATTTATTCATCAGCAAAACGAACTCGACCATGTGATCCAATTAATGCGTCAGAGCTCTATTTATGGTCTCGACACTGAATTTATTAAAGTCGATACATTATGGCCAAAACTAGGCGTGTTCCAAATTAATGTCTGTGATCAAGTGTTTTTACTTGATGGAACAACTTTAGATTTATCAGGTTTTTGGGCATCTATTTATCAGGCAGAGCAGAATGTATTTCATGCATGCAGTGAAGATATTGATCTGATTTATCATTATTCTCAAAAAAATTGTTTAGAAAATGTCTTTGATACACAAGTGGCCATGTCATTTTTAGGACATGGTTTGCAAGTCAGTTATCAGTCTGCATTGAAAACAGTTTTGGATATTGAAATTGATAAAGATCAAACGCGTTCAGACTGGCTAGCACGTCCTTTAACGGGCAAGCAAATGGATTATGCTGCAAATGATGTATTATATATTATGCAATTAGCAGATGATTTAAAGCAGCAATTGAACCGTAAAAATATCTATAATTGCGTGGTTGAAGATTGTAAAAATCTCACTTATGAAATTGCACAAGAAACACCAAAAGATAAATTATATACAGACATTGGTAACTATCGTCATTCACGTAAACAATTGATGCAATTACAACAATTAAGTTTGTGGCGTGAGGAATTGGCGAAAGCTTTAAATCAACCAAGAAGCTTTATTTTAAAAAATTCGACCATGCATGATTTGGTAGAAAAAAATCCGAAAAACAATTTCCAGTTGTCTCAAAGCAAAGATATTCGTCCACATATTGTGCGTGAACATGGAAAAACGATTTTAGATTTATTAAAATTTTTGGTGGTGTTTCAAAAAGTATGCTGACATTAAATGAAGCCATTATTGATGTAAAAAAAGGTTAAGTCGAAAGCTTTAAAATGGTTTTCAATCTTTTTTGAAAAATTACAACTCCTTCTAAAACCGCGCCTAATTCGATGCCTTATTTTGCAATTATTACCTTCAATACCTACAGTAAAAAATTTACCAATACTTTGCTTGCAGTTTTTAAAAGCAGTTATGAAACTGTCCCAATGATCACTTGCAATTCGGGTGTAGTGAATACCTAATTGTTTAAGCTTTGCCTTCAATCGTTGAACTGTAGCTAAGTCTCTTTTACCCCAAACATAAGCAACAATCTCACCTGTTTCTCGATGGTAGGCGTAAATAAGCCATTGTTTATTATTTTTATTTCCCACAAAAGTCCAAAACTCATCAACTTCAAGAGACTCATAATGACTTTGTTTAGGCTGAATTTGGTAGGTCGATTCGGTTAAAGTACGTAAAACTTTACCGATACTGATTCGCTCAACTTCAGCGATATCTCGTATACCACTACCTCTGACCATCAACTGTAATATTTTTCGAGTAATGCCTGAATGACATCCTAGATAGCTCAGAGCATGGTCACCAATAAACTGACGTTTACAGTCTTTGCACTGATAGTTTTGTTTCCCATCTACTTTGATGCCATTTTTCTTTATACTGTCACTGAGGCAGGTTGGACATTTGATTTCTAGAGTTATTCGCATTTCTCTATTTTATCAAAATTCAACCTGCTTTGTTTCAGCATACTTTTTGAAACACCACCAAATTTTTACCTGATATGGATGAATGGCCATTACGTATAGCACGTCCAATCAAACATTCCTCACAGGAGGTTGCACAGACTGTGGAGAATTTAATTTTAAATGTCTCTACGGAAAAGCAAATTCCGAAAGAAGTCCTAATGCGTAAAAAATGGATGAATGCATTGTATCAGCACGTGGTTTTTCAACGTGATGAGCAGGATTTGCCCCGTTATTTATTGGGTTGGCGCTATGAGGCATTAACACAACCATTGCTTAAAATCTTGATGAATGACAAACAGTATCTTTCTATGCAAATGGAAGTTTTCCCATAAGCATATGTGGATTGAGTTAAAATAAATTGGTTAAAGAATTTACAAACAGCATAAAATAACGACTGATGCGTTAACAAACACTAATGTATCGGTTGTTTTTTTCATGTATGCTGTGTTTGAGTTTTAGTTACGCTGTTGAATAAAATGCATTGTGATATTTATAAGTCGAGCAAAAAAGATGAAATGTATCTTTATGTGGCTCGCCCCAATCATCCAAATGAAGCTGAAAATGCTGATCCACTTGACATTTTAGCTGAACCTTTGCGTGTTGCATTTGGTCGTGCAACGCATGTGATGCATTTGGAATTAAGTGAATCTCGTAAGTTAGCGCGTGTGAATGTTTTACATGTGTTAGATTCATTACAAACAAAAGGTTTCTTTATTCAAATGCCGCCAGAAGGTTTAATTAACCCAAATGCGGTTGAACCAGAGGGATTACGCGGTGCTTGAGCAGTTATCAGGAATATGGGCAAACTTCCTCAACCTATTTGATTCTATACCAGAAGACAATATTGCGATCACCGTCTATATTCTTGGGACACTGATTATTTTAAGGTGTTGGTATTCGATTGCAAAACGTCTACCTTCACCCCTGGGTGGGATTACATGGATTATTGTATTTGCTGTTATTGCAACGCCTACCATTTCAGAAGGACCTAATTCTGCAATTGCACCTGCATTTTTTGGATTGCTTTTTGGGATACTCACTAAAGATTCTCCATTAATTTGGTCAAATGTTGCACTGATTGTTTTTGTCATCGGTATCGGCTTAGTGCTCGGCTTTTTTTGGTCGAAATACCAAGCAAATAAAAATTCAATGCAAAAAACAACGTCAGCGAAAAACACCTCACCACTTTAAATAAAAAATAAAGGTTCATTATGTCTGTGGAAGCACAACAATTTACAGGGACAGCGCAATATATTGCGACTGATAGTTTGAAACTTGCAGTCAAAGCAGCACGTGCGTTGCAAAAACCACTTTTGGTGAAAGGTGAACCGGGTACAGGGAAAACCTTATTGGCTGAGCAAGTGGCTGAGAGTTTAGGTCTTAAACTCATTACTTGGCATATTAAGTCGACCACCAAAGCGCAGCAAGGTTTATATGAATATGATGCTGTATCACGTCTGCGTGATAGTCAACTCGGGGATGACCGTGTTTATGACATCAAAAACTATATTAAACCCGGTAAGTTGTGGGAAGCTTTTACCAGTGAAGAACGCTGTGTTTTATTGATTGATGAAATTGATAAAGCAGATATCGAATTTCCAAATGACTTGTTGCATGAACTCGACAAAATGTCGTTCTTTGTTTATGAAACAGGGGAAACGATTACAGCAACTCAACGTCCGATTGTAATCATTACTTCAAATAATGAAAAAGAACTTCCAGATGCATTCTTGCGTCGTTGTTTCTTCCATTATATTGAATTCCCTGATGAAGCAACCATGCGTGAAATTATTGCAGTGCATTTCCCGAAAATTTCATCGACTTTGGTGACTGAAGCTTTACAAGTTTTCTTTAAATTACGTCAAGTGCCTGGTTTGAAAAAACCACCTTCAACGTCTGAGTTGATTGATTGGTTAAGTTTGCTCATGGCAGATGATATGCCAGAAGATGTATTGCGTAATCATGATAAATCGAAAGCCATTCCACCTTTATATGGTGCGCTGATTAAAAACGAACAAGATGTGCAATTGCTTGAACGTTTAGCCTTTATGTCGCGTCGTTAATAGGGGGATCGCCAAATGTTTGTGCGATTATTTTATACCCTACGAAAATATGGTGTTCCTGTCTCAACACGTGAATTGATTGATCTCAATCAAGCCATTGCGGCAGGTCTCGTCTTTGCCAATCAAGATGATTTTTATCAACTCGTGAAAACAGTCATGGTCAAAGATGAGCGATTCTTTGATAAGTTTGATCGTGCAATGAAGGATTATTTCGAGGGGATTCAAACCTTTGATATCGATGATTTGCTGAGTAAAGTTCAAAATTTACCGAAAGATTGGTTTGATTTAGAACTGCTTGAAAAGCATTTAACACCTGAACAACGTGCGGAGTTGATGAAAGCGGGTTCATTAGAAGAATTGATGAAAATGCTAGAAGAGCGTTTACGCGAACAGCATAAAAAACATCAAGGTGGTAACCGCATGGTGGGTACAGGCGGTACATCACCGTTTGGTGCATTTGGGGATCATCCCGAAGGTGTGCGGATTGGTGGTCCAAGTCGGAAAAACTCAGCCGTTAAGGTATGGGAGCAGCGTAAATATCAAAATTTGGATGATGAACAAATCTTAGGTACACGTCAAATGCAAATGGCTTTGCGTCGTCTACGGAAATTTGCTCGTCAAGGTGCAGCTGAAGAACTGGATATTAACAGTACCATTTATGAAACTGCTAAACAGGGGATTTTAGATGTGCAAATGATCCCTGAGCGCCGTAATCGCATCAAAGTGTTAATGCTGTTTGATGTCGGTGGATCGATGGATTCTCATATTGCACAGTGTGAAAAACTATTTAGTGCTGCTAAAACTGAGTTTAAAACGCTGGAATATTTTTATTTCCATAACTGTTTATATGATTATGTATGGAAAGATAATTTTCGCCGTTCATCTACTAAAATGAATACATGGGATTTATTGAATACCTATGGCAAGGATTATCGTGTCATCGTGGTAGGTGATGCCAGTATGGCACCTTATGAGTTGAAGTCAGTAGGTGGTTCGGTTGAGTATATGAATGATGAGGCAGGCGATGTATGGTTACGCCGCTTACGTAATCATTTTGAAAAAACGGCGTGGCTCAATCCAGAACAAGAAAATTATTGGCATTATACGCAAACGATTGGTTGGATTAAGCAAATCTTTGATGATCATATGTATCCAATGACTTTGAAGGGTATTGAAGATTTGACGAAATACTTATCCCGTTAGTTATAAAAAATATTTATAATTTCTGTTTGAATTGAAACTGATTGATGATCTGAGGAATGAAATGACACATCAAATAAATGGCATTGCTTTACCCAATGAAGATGGCTTTTTTGGTGAATACGGCGGTCAATTTATTCCACCCCATTTAAAACAAGCGATGGATGAAATTAATGTGGCGTATGAAGAAATTCGTCACACGGCTGAATTTCAAAATGAACTTGCTGATTTATTTGCGAATTATGTAGGTCGCCCAAGCCCTTTATTTCACGCGAAGCGTTTGTCTGATCAAATTGGCGGCGCACAGATTTACTTAAAGCGTGAGGATTTAAACCATACAGGCGCACACAAAATTAACCATTGTTTAGGTGAGGCTTTGCTTGCTAAATATATGGGTAAAAGCAAAGTGATTGCTGAAACAGGTGCAGGACAGCATGGTGTGGCTTTGGCAACTGCGTGTGCTTTAGTCGGGATTCCATGTGAAATTCATATGGGACAAGTGGATATTGAAAAAGAGCATCCAAACGTTGTTAAAATGAAAATTTTAGGCGCAAACCTGATTTCGGTAACTCGTGGTACAGCAACGTTAAAAGATGCGGTAGATAGTGCTTTTGAAGAATATTTAAAAGATCCGAAAAATTTCATTTATGCCATTGGTTCAGTAGTTGGTCCACATCCATTTCCAAAAATGGTACGTGATTTCCAAGCGATTATTGGTGATGAAATTAAAGTTCAAACCAATGCACGTTTTGGTACAAATCCTGACTATGTCGTGGCTTGTGTTGGTGGTGGTTCAAATGCAATGGGCGCATTCACTGCATTTTTAAATGAAGAAAATGTTAAATTGGTCGGAGTTGAGCCAGCAGGTCATGGCTTAGATACAGATATGCATTCGGCAACATTAACTTTAGGTAAACCAAGCCAGTTGCATGGTATGGCATGTTATGTGTTAGAGGATGAACAGGGTGAGCCTTTACCTGTACATTCAATTGCTTCAGGTTTGGACTATCCTGGCGTAGGTCCACAGCACAGCTTTTTAAAAGATTTAGGGCGTGTGGAATATTCCACAGCAACAGATCAAGAATGTTTAGATGCATTTATGACTTTGTCTCGTGTTGAAGGGATTGTGCCTGCTTTAGAAAGCTCACATGCAGTCGCTTGGGCAATACGTGAAGCTGCAAAAATGCCAAAAGATGTAAAAATTGTTGTCAATTTATCAGGTCGTGGCGATAAAGACGCAGACTTTGTTGCAGGGAAATTAGGTTTACACTAATTTTTACAGTTGATGCCATAAAAAACCTAGCTTAAGCTAGGTTTTTTATTACGATTTAAAAATTAACCTGAAATATATTGTCTTAATTGTTCGATCAGTTGTCGTTGATCTTCCATCGTTGCTTTTACAAGGTCACCAATAGAAACAAAACCGATTAATTCATCATTTTCAATCACAGGCAAATGACGTAAATGGCGATCGGTCATTAGACCTAGACATTCTTCTACCGTGTTATTACGTGTTACAGAAATCACTTTTGGTGTCATAATCTCTGCCACAGTGGTATGGTCAGAAGTACGTTGCATCAAAGCAATTTTACGCGTGTAATCACGTTCAGATAAGATGCCCACCACCTTTGTGTTTTCGGTAACCACTAATGCGCCAATGCCTTTATTTGCCATAATGGTAATGGCTTGCAAGACGGTATGTTCAGGCGAAATTGTAAAAATTTCTTGACCTATTTTATTATGAATCACTTGAGCAACTGTGGTCATCATTATTTTCCTTTTCGTTTTTATTGCACTCTTTTAACTTAGCTTTATTTTAAAAGAATGCAAATACTTTCTTATGACAATTGCAGAAAAAAACAATAGTTTGTTTAATCTTTCGTCAGGAAAAGCTTAAATTACAGATGATGGGCGCAAAATAAAAATTTTGAGTGCGAGGGGAAAGAAAATATTCATGCAATTTAAAATTAAATTGCATGAAATTGCATGGAATTATGAAAGAAAAAATGGTGCATTTGTAGCGTTGAAAGTTTGAATTTGCGACCTGATGAATTGAATAAAGCAGGTTTGACATTCAATCGTGTTAGGGTTGGTAGTAATGCTTCTTGAAAGTCTTTCGGTGTGATTTTCTTTGGGGTGTATTGTGGCCAATGTAAGCTAGCATATTGATATGCTTGCAAAGAATTTAACCAAAATGGAAAGAATATATCATTTTTGTCGGTCTTCATTGCCCAACCTTGATGATATAAGCCCCATAAAACACCACAGTACATCAGAGATTTAAGAATAGAAAGTTTAATTGTCAGTTCTTTAGAAATTGGTTGAAGAAGGATGTATTTTTTCATGATAAACAATCGAGTTTGATACAAGACTATTGTAAGTGATTCGGCTGTTCTTTTGATGTAAGCTTGCTGTTAATTCGTAAACAAATATAAATAAAAAGGGGTGGCATTAAAAAACGCCACCTAAGTGACGTTTTGTTATGCTTGCATTGTGGCTAATTTTTGCCAATATTGTGCTTTTAAAGAATCACGTTCTACACGGAAACCTTGGAAATAAAGTTCTGCTAAGAACATTGCTGCTTTACCATGACCAGCTTTTGCTGCGTCTTCTAACTGTTTTACTGCATCTACAAAGTTCATTTCTGAATGGATCGTATTTACCGCATTTGCATAAACATGTTCTAAGTCATGTTGAGAAAGTTGATGAATCATATATAACTCCTTATTGTAATTATGATCATTAAGACCTCCCATGAGGTCTTTTACTAACACTACTAATTTAACTTCTCTTTATTAAACTAATATTACATTTTACTTAACTTGTCAACTATTTTGAGACACTAGATCGTATGGTTTATGATTACATGATTAAACAATAATCAAAAACAATTTTTATTAAAATCTATATAAGGAAGACGACTAAAAAGGAGAACAAATATGACACATATCATAGATGGTTTTAATTTTGATGTACCTCCGACTGAGTCTCAAATTGTTGCACTTGCTCAGTATCACCGCAAACAATTGGACGAAGCAATATTTCACCAAGAAATTCATTTAGGTAATTTTTGCTTAGCGCAAAGAAAGCGTGTGCATGATTATACACGAAATCTTGAACCTTTGCAAAAATTAGGATTTTATCGGGTTTACGATGGTGAATTACATCGTTTAGCAGATGATGATGATCTGCATCCAGCTGATGCAGAAGGTGGTGTCAGTGTATTTACAGTGTTTTTAGCCTTAGGAATTATTGCACTTATTTTATATTTTGCAGTGATTCGCTCAGTCTTAAACTAAATTATTTGGGCAAATGGAGTATCGCTTTTGCGGTGTAATATTGAGCCATATGATCATCAGGGTTATTTTACACTAGCTTGTTGAATAACCCTTAATTTTGTGTGTATTTTATTGAAACACTGTATTTTTTATTGCCTCAGGATTAAACTACTTCTACATTCGAGGTAGTACATGCTCATATCAAAAGATCAAATTTTACATTTTAAATCCCATATAAACTTAGAGTTTTTTTTGAAAATGGCAATTATGGCAGTTGTGGTCTTTATTTTAATGATTTCAACTTACGCTTTATTTCGACCAATTAATGTTGAAAAATATCAACAGGTTGCCCAGCTTTCTCTACAAGAAGGTTATCCTCACACACAAGCTCTTGCTCAGCATTTACGGCTTCAACCACAAATTGCTACGCATGAATATTTTAGGCTCATGCGTGCATATGCTTATGAATCGCATCGTGTAAAAGAATATCCTGCAATGGCCATTGAGGATGAATGATGTCTTAAATAGACGGTTATGGAAGATAAATGGTTATTTACTCACAGGTGCTGTGCTTTTTTCAGATATTAACGCTGTATGAATACCTAAATTTGCATTGAGCATGGTCTTTAGCGCCACTGCATCAAGCTGATTGGCAACAATAACAAGCGTTAAACGATCTGCCCGAATATGTTTTTGTAATGCAGTTTGGACTTGTTTGGCCGTTATTTGACTCAGTTGTTGTTGATAGTCTGACAGGTAATTGCTTGGTAAATGGTAAAAAGCAATCGCTGCCAATTGTGCATTGATATTGGCATTGCTGCTAAAAGTCATTGGAAATGAACGTAGCATTCCTTCTTTGGTTTCTTCTAGTACTTTGCGCTGAATCGGTTGTCGTACAAAATCGATGAGTGCTTGATGTGTGACACGAATACTTTCCATTATTTGGTCTTGTTGTGTGCTATAACTCAAACTAAATAATCCACGCGCTTGAGTAGAAGACAATGTGCTATATGCACCATAAGTATAACCGCGCTTTACACGTAATTCTTTCATCAAAACCGAGTTAAAGCCATTTCCACCAAACATTTGATTGGCAACTTCGAGTGCAATACGATCAGGATCTTCACGCCTAATGCCAAGATGCCCCATCATAATATGGGCTTGTGTCGATTGATAGGGAATATATTGAATATTAAAATCAGTTTGATCTAGAGGTTCGGGCAGTTCGGCTGCTTTTTCACCCTGTGCTAAATTTTGTGTGATTAGGTTGCCTAATTGGGTCGCTTGTTCTGTGCTTAGATTGCCTGTGATTGCAATATTCATATTTTGTGCGACTAAAAGTTGTTTACGAAATTGAACCAATAATTCAGGCGTAATTTTTTGAATACTGCCATTTGTTCCTACACTCGGTTCTGCGTATGGATGCTTCCCATAGATTGCACGATAGAAACGGATATTCATTAGCCGATTTGGATTTTCTTGGATTTGTTTTTGTCCAATTTTTGTATTATTTAAAACTAAATTGAGTCCACTATTATTAAAAGTCGCATGATTGAGAACATGTAACATCATCTCGATTGCGGGGTTGAGTTTTTGCGGATCAGACAATACACGCATTCGAACTGTAAACATATCACGGTATGCGTTGACACTAAATTTTGCACCTAAACCGTCGAAAATACTGGCGATTTGTTTTGCAGTATATTGATCTGTACCCTCAGTCATCAGCCGTGCTGCCATATTGGACAGTCCATTCAAGCCTTTGGCAATATTTTCGTCTTGGGCAGAGCCTGCATTGAAGGTCAGTTGGATGTCTACAATCGGAAGATCTTGCACAGCAACAAAGAGTGTGCGGACCTTATGAGCGTTATTGAGTTGTTGTACAAAAGGTGCTTCATAGCTTTTTTGCTGACTTAAATTTTTTAAGCTTTGCAAAGAGCTGAGTGATTTTAAAGGGGTGGCATTGGGTAATTCTTCGATGTTTTGCGAGGCGTCATGATCAAACTCAGCTAAGCTCAGGTTAGAACAAAGTAGTGTGCTTAGTAATACAATAAATTGCGATATTTGCACTGAAAGCTCCTGATTCTCTATTTTTTGTTATTTGATTCGGGGCTTAAGTACAAGGTACTTAAATTATCGCGAACAAAATAAATATTGGCAATACGTTGTAAATCTTGTGGAGTCACTTTTTCATAATGTTGGGCTAACTCATCCATCAGGCGGTAACTCAAGCCATTTACCTCTAAATTGCCAATCATATTTGCTTGCCCAATAATATCATCTTGGCTATAGATTAAATTAGAGACGAAATTGTTTTTCACACGTGCTAACTCGGTTTGATTGACCAATTCGGTTTTAAATAAATTCATTTCTTTTTCGATAGCAGCTTGTGCTTCGGTCAGTGAAACATTTTCAGAGGGTAAGGCGGAAATAATAAATAAGCTATCCCCACGATTGTAGGGGTCGTAACTTACACTAATGGCAGTCAATAATTTTTTATCACGAATCAATCGGTCTTGCAGACGGGCAGAGATTCCGCCATCGAGTAAAGATTGAATAATCGTGAGTGCATAAGCATCTTGTGGATTTTTGGCGGTGGCAAGGGAGCGAACATTCCATGCCATAAATAAGTTTGGAACCTGTACAGGGAGTGACAACTCCATATGACGATACCCTAAACGATCAAATTCAAGCACATCATTGCGGTCAGGTGTTGTTTTTTGACTAATGGCGGAAAAATATTTTTCGACTTGTTTGAGTGCTTGTTCTGCGTTGACATCGCCAACAATCACCAAGGTCGCATTGTTAGGCGTATACCACGTTTTGTACCATTTTTTTAAATCATCAAGTTGAATATTCTGTAGATTTTTCATATAGCCAATTACAGGTTGGCGGTGGTGACTCGTAGGGTAGGCAATCCATTTAAAACGTTCGTATGCTAAATTACGCGGATTATCATCGGTGCGTTGACGGCGTTCCTCCATAACGACTTTGATTTCAGGTTCAAAATCGTGTTGACGTAGGACGAGATTTTGCATGCGATCGGCTTCAAGTTCTAAAGCCAATGGAAAATACTTTTTAGGGTAAAGCTGATAATAATTGGTATAATTGGTAAATGTTGCAGCATTGATACGCCCACCATAGATGCGGCTGAGACGTGTAAATTCATCATCTGGGACTTTTTGTGTGCCCTTAAACATCATGTGTTCTAAGACATGTGATATGCCGAGTACATTGCCAGATTCATCACTACTGCCTACTGCATACCAAATCTGTGTCATCACAATCGGCGCACGATGGTCTTCTCGAATAATGACTTTTAGACCATTATTTAAAGTTGTTTCCACGGTTGTACGTGCTAATTGACTTTGTGTTTCAGCAAATGCTGTGGGAATGTGACAAGTCGTCAAGAAAAATCCACTTAAAAGTACGACATGAGATAAAGTTGAAAAAATAGAGTAAGGATTTTTTTTGATTTTCAGCACTACCTACCCCAAACGTGTTAAATACATAAACCATTCTTTAGAAAAATATGTTTTAAATCAATATTGAAATGTTGCATTTTAGTTGATTTGCATCAGCATCAGCACAAATACCTTAAGCATATATTTAAAAGTGTCTTAAACGCTTATCAATAGGACAATCTGTGCTAAACTCTTTCTTTTTTAACATGATGCTTTTCAAGGAATCGGCATGCAAGAACAGCACAATAAATTCTTGATTGATGCGGAAATTGGTGATGATGATGTCACATTACCGAGTTTACCCACCGTTGATGTGCCCATCGTTGAAAATAAAATTATAGAAACACCGGTTGTACAAGCGTCAGTAGCAGATACGGCTGTGACAGATGAACAACAGTCAGAACAGCAAACGAAAGGTGGTTTTTTTAGCCGTATGAAGGAGGGTTTAACTAAAACCCGTAAAAACCTTGCAGACGGTATGGTGAATATTCTCATCGGTGGTAAAGAAATTGATGATGAATTGCTTGAAGAAGTTGAAGAACAGCTTTTAGTTTCAGATATTGGTGTTGAAGCAACCAAGACGATTATTGCTAATCTGACTGAGCGTACAGAACGTGGTGATTTAATTTATTCACATTCATTATATAAGGCTTTACAAGAAGAGTTGGTGGCATTACTTGCACCGCGTGTCAAACCTTTACATATTGACCCGAATAAAAATCCATTTGTGATTTTAGTGGTTGGGGTAAATGGGGTAGGTAAAACCACTACTATTGGTAAACTGGCTAAACGTTTGCAGGGTGAAGGTAAGAAAGTGATGTTGGCTGCGGGTGATACTTTCCGTGCGGCAGCGACAGAGCAATTACAAATTTGGGGTGAGCGTAACAATATCCAAGTGGTTGCACAAGGGCATGGAGCAGACAGTGCATCTGTGATTTTCGATGCTTTTGAAAGCGCTCGTGCTAAAGGTGTGGATGTATTGATTGCAGATACAGCAGGACGTTTACATAACAAAAGTAACTTGATGACTGAGTTAACCAAAGTGAAACGTGTGATGCAAAAAATTGATGCAACTGCGCCACATGAAGTCATGTTGGTTGTCGATGCGGGTACGGGACAAAATGCCATTAATCAAGTGGAAATGTTTGATGAAGCCGTGGGCTTAACAGGCTTAACCATTACCAAACTCGATGGTACTGCCAAAGGTGGTGTGTTGTTTAATATCGCAAGCCGTACACATGTACCGATTCGTTTTATTGGTGTCGGTGAAAAAATTGATGACTTACGCCCATTCTCTGCAAAATCATTTGTGGCAGCATTATTTGAAACTGAAAAATAATGAATCTAGCTACAATGTGGAATAAATAAACAAAAAACTCCGTTATCCACGGAGTTTTTTGTTTTTAAATGATTTTATGCTGTAAAAATAGGCGTTAGAACCTTGCTTAAATATACAAATACATGCAATTAAAGCTAAAATACCTAAAAAAAATATGGTTTTTTATTCATTTTTTAGGGGGAATACAAATTGACAATTTTGTCTAAAATCGGTCAGGTGTTAGCAACGGATTTATCCAAAGATATACTTTTTAAACGAAAGGAAAATCAAAAGGATGAATGCAATTTTCTAGAAGAACTACGTAAGCGACGTAGTATTTATCATTTAGGTAAAAAGGTCGCTTATCCACAAGATGAGTTAGTGTCTTTAATTAAAGAAACAGTATATTGCTGTCCTTCAGTGTTGAATTGTCAAAGTACACGTGTGGTTATTTTGCTGCAAAAATCACATGCACAGTTTTGGGCAATGGTCAAAGAAATCCAAAAAAAATACATGCATGAAAAAGCTTATGAGGGCATGGCATTAAAAATAGACGAAAGCATGGCTGCATATGGGACGATTTTGTATTTTCAAGATCTTGATGTCATACAAAAACTACAAAAATTAAGACCACTACAAGCAAATGACTTTGAAGTATGGTCAGAACAAAGTTTAGGTATGGTGCAGTTTGCAGTGTGGGGATTATTGGCAAGTTTAAATTTAGGGGCGGCTTTACATCATTATAATGCCAATATAAATGATGAAATTTTGCAATATTATGACTTACCCTCACATTGGCAATTAAAAGCACAAATGACTTTTGGCTCAATCATGACGCCAGCAGATGCTAAAAGCTATGAAGATGATCAAGTGATTTTTCGAGTATTTTCATAAATGTATATAAGCTTTTATAAAAAATTTGAAATTTTATAGGATTAAAGCGTAAAGAAAGGCTATTTTTATTCGATATTCATCATGCGCATGGAAGCTAGGTCATAATAATTACACTGATTGATGATTGAATGGATCAGTCTGTGTCTTAGCTAGGATGTTGACATATTTAAAGCATTGATTTTTAGATATTGTTCTATTTATGCAACAGTATGTCATATAGATACCACTAACGAAGATTTTTTGAATGTAATACACTTAGCTTATCTTAAGAACACGACCATAGGGTCAAAGAAATATTGAGGATTACGATAATGTCATTTTTAGATCAAATCAAACAACGCCGTAGTATTTATGCAATTGGCAAAAATGTGACTTTGGATAATTCAAAAATTGAAGATATCATTAAGCAAGCCATTAAACTTAGCCCATCTGCATTTAACTCACAAACTTCACGTGCAGTGACATTATTTGGTGATTCACACGTAAAATTTTGGACAATTGTGTTAGAAACGTTACGTAAAATTGTACCTGCAGAAGCATATGAAGGGACAAGCCAGAAAATTAATAGCTTTATCGCTGGTTATGGCACAGTCTTGTTTTATGAAGATCAAGATGTGGTAAAAAGCCTGCAAGAACAATTTGCACTGTATGCAGATAATTTTCCAATTTGGTCAGAGCATTCAACAGGAATTGCACAATTTGCAACATGGACTGCGCTTTCAGAAGCTGGTTTAGGTGCATCATTACAACATTACAACCCAATTGTAGATGAAGAAGTGGCACAAACCTTTAATGTTCCAAGCAACTGGAAACTTCGTGCTCAATTGGTCTTTGGTTCGGTAGAAGCACCTGCTGGCGAAAAAGCATTTATGGATGATGCTGAACGTTTTAAAACATTTAACTAATCAGTTTATTAAATACAAGGGCGCTTAGGCGCTCTTTTGTTTTTAGCTTGTATAAAGTACCGTAGATATACACATTATTTGATGTAAAAATAACAATATTGAGCTTTTTTTAATTTTTTGAAGCTTATAAAAAGTGATAAATTTCTTTAAATTACTTGTAAATTTTGGGTTTAAAAACAAATTGTCATAAAAATGTCATGCACACATAGCATAGTGCATTCAATTTTAAAGTTTATTGATATTTGAGAAATACCTATGCGATTTAAATTGGCAGCAAGTGTAATGGGTTTAGGTCTTATCATGAATGCGTCAGCATTTGCAGCAGTCACCATTACCGTACCTGAAGAAATTGTTGTTTTGGCTGTAAATGATCAAGAAGTCAAAGCAGGTATTTTTAGAACTAAAAAAAATGAATATAAAGTCAATGCAGGTCAAACCGCAATCAGTGTGCGTTATCAGCAGTATTTTGAACATTTAAATAATGAACATGATATTTTAAAATCGGGTGTTGTTACGATTACGGCGCCTAATTTACAAGAGGGTCAGAGCTATAAATTAAATTTAGTGAATGCGCCCAAAGATTTTGATGCAGCCAAGAAATATGCTGAACAACCTACAATTGCTTTGTATGATCAAAATAATCAAATGATTGTGCAGCAAACAGGTGCAAATAATGAAGCGAAACCTTGGTTATCGGGTGGTGTTTTTGGTCGAGTATTTGATTTAACAACCTCAAAAAAATCTGAAAATCAACCAGCTCCTGTTTATGCCAATACACAGCAGTCTGCCGCTGGGGTCAATACAACCGCAACACCCAATACATCAGTTGATTTAAATACAGCCAACGGTGCAGATCAACAAATGATTCAGATCTGGCAAAGAGCATCAAAAGCAGAACGTCAACGTTTTATGAGTTGGGTAGCTGAACAATAATAGGTCAACAACCTATACGACATGAAAAAAGGAGGGGAAATAGCGATATTTCTCCATCCTTTTTTATGTGATTACTACATTATGTGATGTAAAACCTAAATTCTTAGCTCCACCAATAGCGTAAAATATGAAAGAAAATAGGTGCTGAAAAACAGATTGAATCAATGCGGTCTAACATACCACCATGCCCATGAATCAATTGTCCCCAGTCTTTGACCCCACGATCACGCTTGATTGCAGACATCACCAAACCACCAAAGAAGCCAAAAATACAGACAATCAAACCGATCAAAGCAGCTTGTAAATAAGTGAAAGGTGTAAGCCAATTCATTAAAACACCTAAACCTGTTGCCAGTACAATGCCTCCGACTAAACCTTCAATGGTTTTAGATGGTGAGAGGATCGGTGCAACTTTGTGTTTTCCAAATAATTTTCCACAAACATATTGTAAAACATCAGAGGCTTGCACCACCATGATCAGCCAAATTGCAAGCCAAATTTTCTCCCCATCAAAGCCAGGCAGTTTTAGGTTGAGTAAAGCAGGTACATGGGAAATACAAAACACACTGACCATCAAACCCCACTGAATTTTTGCACTTCGTTCTAAAAAATGCGTGGTATCTTCCTGTTTTAAACTGGCAATTGGAATCAGTAAAAAGACATAAAGGGGAATGAAAATTGAATACAAGCCGTACCAATCGGTATAAATTAAATAGTATTGATAAGGAATGACAAAATAAAAAGCGATCAGTAAGGGGAGGTAATCACCACGCCGCGTGGGTAATAAACTGATAAATTCACGTAATGCAAATAAAGAAATAATGCCAAAAAGAATAATAAAGGCTGTTTTTCCGAGCAGAATAGCAGCTCCAATGACGATCAGCATGACCCACCATGCATTGATTCGTGCATTTAAATTGTCAATTACAGGAGAGGCTGTAGTTCCTGCACGTTGTTTTAAAATAAAACCCACAGTGGATGCGAAAATTAAAATGGCTGCAAAAATACCAAATAATACATAAGTTTGCTCTAAGTTATCTAAGGTCATTGGTTTTCAACCTCTTTTAATTTTAGGAGTTCTTGTTGTGCATATGCTAAAAATTCGGCTTTATTCATTTCAATATGCTCATTAAGCGGACAGCCAAAACATACTGTAGATAATAAAGGCAAAGGCACAAATGCACCTTTGGGCATGACACGTCTTAGATTTGAAATCCATACAGGAACGATTTCAACCTCAGGAAAAGCATGATGTAAATTGTATAGACCACTTTTAAATGTCAATAACTCAACATCATCATTGAGGTTACGCGTGCCTTCAGGAAAGAAAATAATAGAATAGCCTTGTTCTAAAGCATCCTTAATGGGCTGTAATGGGTCTTGATTATTTTCACGATTTCGCTGAATGGTGACGCCGTTGAAAGTATTATGAATGAGAAAACGGCGGATCCCATCTTTTAACCAATAGTCAGAGGCTGCTACAGGTTTAGTCTTTCTGCGTATGGGGGTAGGTAAGGATGACCACAATAAAATAAAGTCAATATGACTATTATGATTGGCATAATAAATACGTTGTTTGGATTCTTCGGGTTGGCAACCTATCCATAAGCTACGAGCACCTGTGAGTAATCGAGCACCACGCCGTGTTAAAAAAGAGATGAAGCGAGCAAGATAGTTTGAAGCACTTGGTGTTGTGGGCAAAGATCTTTGATTATTATCCTGCGGTGTAATTTGCGTCATAAAAAAACCAAAATTGTTATTGTAAAAAATAAGTTAAATATGAAATCTATTAAAACAAGAGATCATATGGTGAGTAAAGTTATTTGTCATTTAAATTGATATTCATTTTTTATAAATGTTATGAGCAGATTGGAAATCATCCATAATAAGAAATAGATGAGCGTTGTTATGAGATAAATAGCCTAAGCAAATTTAACATCTTTATGTAGATGTCATATAATACTTTATTATTTTTTATAGAATATTTGATCATGACACCCGCATGTAAAGTTTTAAAATCAAATAAAATCGAATTTTCAATTCATGAATATGAACATGATGTGAATGCGAAAAGTTTTGGATTAGAAGCGGCAGAAAAATTAGCTTTAAATGTTGAAGAAGTATTCAAAACACTGATGGTAACAGATGATAAAAACTATTTTGTTGCTGTGTTACCTGTAAGTCACCAACTGAACTTAAAAAAAGTTGCAACTGCGTTTGGTGCGAAAAAACTGCATATGGCAGATCCAAAAGATGCAGAGCGTTTAACAGGATATTTGGTCGGAGGAATTAGTCCTGTTGGTCAGAAAAAGCGATTAAAAACAGTAATTTGTGAAAGTGCAAAAACATTAAAAAAAATATATGTCAGTGGGGGGAAAAGAGGGTTAGATATCGGTGTGAATCCCAATGATTTGGCACAGGTTTTGGCTGCTCATTTTGCAGATATTGTGGATGAATAAAACTTTTATTGAATATCTTTATTTATATTTAGGACTATTTTTTGATCATATTGATCTGAAATTTTAGTTGAGATTAAGATTAGGCTCAAAAGCCGCATGGTGCGGCTTTAAGTGACTGAAAATTATAGATTGTATATTAATTTAAGCCGTTTTTCGATTGACCACGAACTTATAAAATAGCAAGCTACACGCTGTGATTATGGCACACAGTAAATAAGCAAAACTATAATCAAAATGCGCAATAATCATGCCGAGTAAGATTGAACCGACAGCAATACCAATGTCATAGCAGGTAAAAAAGGTTGAGGTCGCATGCCCAATTCGATCTCTTGGCGAGCGTTGAATCGCGAGTGTTTGTAAGCAAGGTTGGGCGGAACCAAAGCCCATTCCAATCAGTACTGCGGCAAAAAGAAAGCCTGTGACATTTTCAACTTGGCTTAACATGGCTAAACCGACTGCAAATAATGCAATCGCAGGATAAATCACATAACTTGCACCTTTACGGTCGTAAATTTTTCCTGTGATTGGGCGTAGGCTCATCATCGAAATTGCAAAAACCACAAAAAATGCACTGGCATAAGCGAGTAGATGTTTTGCTTCGGCAAAGGTGGAAATAAACGACATAATGCTTGCGTAGGAAAATGAAGTGATCATTGCCATCACAGACACAGAAATTGCCTTTTTTTCAACAAAATGGTTAATATTGAGTTTTTTATTTTCAACTTTAAGCGCTACAGTTTGGTTTTGCTGAATTGGAATAAAAAAGCATAAGGCAAAACCTAGACAAATAATTACCGCTAAAATGGCAGTTATGGTTAAATAGGAAATTGATTGGATCAAAGTTAAGCCAATCAGGGGGCCAAGTACAATTCCCAAATTGACTGACGTGACAAAATATCCCATGCCTTCGCCTTTTCGTTTTTCTGGAATAAAATCATTCACAATCGGAACTGTGACAGTCGTTAATATACTGAACCAAATTCCATGTAAAAAGCGAATAATCATCAAGATAGTGAAATTGTCAGCAAGTAAATAAGAGACTGCAAATAAACAAAATAAAGTTTCAGAAATATATAATGTTTTTTTACGTCCTAATTTTTCAATAATCAGTCCACTAAATGGTCGGACGGCGATGGAGGAGACCATAAATAAAGTGATTGCCAAACCTGCTTGAGTCAAGCTGCCACCTAAATCATTTAAAATATAAATGGGTAAAATGGTGGTTTGGGCAAAATAAAAGATAAATAAAAATAAATTATTGGCTAAACAAAGAATAAAGGATTTATTCCATAAATGTTGTGCATTTACAGTTGACATAAATAACCTGAATGTTGGGAGAGGCGTAAAAGAGCTAAAAAGTCTTTTATGGAGAAAAATATGGTTAATTTTAATACAATTAGGCAACAGAGTATAGTGTAAAGATCGTATTAAATAAAAAAGGAATCGTAGACGATTCCTTTTTTATTTAAGCAATAGTATTTCATTGTATGGCAGAGTTTATTTTATAAACCTGCTTCATAATCTGAATTGCTAAGCAGTTTTTCAACATCGCTCAGATGATCTGCTTTAATTTTATAAATCCAACCTTTACCATAAGGGTCGTCATTAACAAAATCAGGATCATCTTCAAGTGCAGGATTGATTTCAACCACAGTGCCTGAAATGGGTGCATGAATATCAGATGCAGTTTTCACTGATTCAACCACACCGACTGCTTCACCTGCAGTGACTGGACGACCAACCTCAGGAATTTCAACATAGACCAAATCGCCAAGCGCATCTTGTGCATGATCAGAAATACCTGTAACAACGAGATCACCTTCGATTCGTACCCATTCATGTGTTGCTGCGTACTTTAATTCAGCAGGATGATTCATGCTCACTCCTTAAAAGTTTCACTTTATTTTTCTACGTGTTATACAGGTTTTTGTTACAAAACAAAAGATTTAAAAGTGCTATAGATATGGGTCTTTGCGCCAATTGCTTGGGCTACGTCCACTCCAACGTTTAAAAGCACGACTAAAATTGGCGACATCACTATAACCTAGCTCATCTGCAATTTGTTCAAGCGTATAGTCTGTTCTTGACAGTAACGAGGTTGCATGTCGATAACGCACTTCATCCACTAGCGTTGAAAAGGATGTCCCTTCTGCAGCGAGTTGACGTTTTAATGTTCGATCGGACATATGTAAGCGTTCAGCAACATTTTCAATACTTAAATAATGCTGTTCAGAATGCGTCAAAATATCACGTACACGCATCGACAAACGACGGCGTTCGCCAATGGCAGACAGTTCAGCTTCACATTGGTTAATCGCAATTTGACTGGCAATCGGATCTGCATTGACCATTTTCAAACCAAGATAAGATTTATCAAAGCTGGCAATCAAGTGAGGCTGCTCAAAACGCATTTGATAACGACCTTGGAGTTTATCGATATATTTATCAAAACCTTCAGGTTTAGAAAAATCGAAGTCGATATCGCCTTTGAGATCATCTATACCCGTTAAGGCACGTGCCATCGTCATAATCCCAAAGGTTAAACCCATTAAAATTTCGGTTCTTAATGGTTCAATATCAATATCACATTGCAATTGTAAGGTGGCTTTTTCGCCAAAAGTAGAAAAATACAATTGTAAAAATGGCATACGCAGTTGAATAAAACGATTGGCTAAGACCAATGCGTCAGTAATATCATTGGCAGTCATGATCGCATAACCAATAAAACCATGAATGGAAATACGCATTTGTGTACCAATTTGATAGCCAAGCGTACTTTCACCCGTGAGTTTTAAAGCATGTTTAACCAATTCATTCGCAATTGTCGTTGGAATACGAAAGTCTGGTTCAGCCAATTGTTCGCTATTAAAAGGGAATGGCGCAAAAAAAGTTTCGGCACTGTAGCCCCATCTCGAAACAATATCGAGTAATAAAAGTCCATAAACACCAGGAATTCCCTGATCTTGGCGAGCTGAAGTGTTCTTCATATGCTATCCGTTGCTCTCAACATATGTGTTTAAGTTGCATATTGTCATGATTCTAATCAAAAACCATAAAAATTGTAAGACAAAAAATAGCTTTTAATTGTTTTGAAAATCTCGATTAAAAACAACAATTTTAGTTGTCGAAATCAGTAAAACATCGCCATTTTGATTTTTTGCTTGAGTGATGTAACTCACAATACCACGATCAGGTTTAGTTTTTGATGGAGTGATAGAAACAATTTCCACTTCAACTGATATTTTATCACCTACGCGCGTTGGGCGTGGCCAACGTAAATTAGAGTCTGAGCCGATCAAGCCATAAGCGACAGGAAAACATTCTGTCCAAAGTCGCATGACGATCGCAGAAGTATGCCAGCCGCTTGCTGCTAAGCCTTTAAAAATTGGGTGTTCAACCGCTTTTTCTGGATCTGTATGAAAAACTTGAGGATCATATTTATGGGCAAAATCTAAAACTTCATCCAAGCTAACTTCATATTCTCGGCTTTTAAATTGATCCCCTACATTCAGATCTTCTAAATACAACATTTATTCATCATCCTTTTCTTTCATACCTTGTTGTTCTACCAAAAAACCGCCTGTTTGTCTTTGCCATAAATTGGCATAAATGCCATTTTGGCGAATTAAATCTTCATGTGTGCCTTGTTCAACGATTTTACCTTGATCTAAAACGATTAATCTGTCCATTTGCGCAATCGTTGATAAACGATGGGCAATAGCGATCACGGTTTTATTTTGCATCAAATCATCTAAACTGGACTGAATTGCTGCTTCAACTTCAGAGTCTAAAGCACTGGTTGCTTCATCTAAAATTAAAATCGGAGCATCTTTTAAAAATACCCGTGCAATAGCAATACGTTGGCGTTGACCACCAGATAATTTAACACCTCGTTCACCGACATAAGCGTCGTAACCTGTACGTCCACGAAGGTCTGATAGTTGAGGAATAAATTCTGCGGCTTTGGCTTTTCTGACCGCTTCAAACATTTCCTCATCAGTCGCATCAGGGCGACCATATTTAATATTTTCAGCCACAGTACGATGTAAAAGGGAAGTATCTTGGGTCACCAAAGCAATGCTTTTTCTCAGGCTATCTTGTGTGACATCTTCAATGTCTTGTCCATCAATGGAAATTCGACCATGGTTGAGGCTATAAAAGTGTAAAAGGAGCTGAATCAGTGTAGATTTTCCTGCACCAGAACGCCCAACAATACCAATCTTTTCACCTGGTTTAATGTCTAAATTAAAATGATCAATCACGTTTTTATTATTATATGCAAAGCTCACATCTTCAAACTTGATTTGACCTCGTTGAATGTTTAGCGCTTTGGCATCTGCTTTATCTTGGATATGAATCGGCTTACCTAATGTATTCATACCATCTTGGATGGTGCCGATATTTTCAAACAACATCGAAGTTTGCCACATCATAAACTCAGCCATACTGTTGAGTTTTAAAATCATTGCTGTGGTCGCAGCAATGACCCCAATTGCAGCTAAGCCTTCTAACCACAACCAAATAGCAGTACCCAATACCCCAAAGAACAGTACAAAAGTCAGTAAGTTAATGCAGATCTCATACATTGAACCTAAGCGCATTTGGTGAAATACGGTAACCATAAATTTTTGCATCGAGGCTTTGGCATATTCACTTTCACGACCTGCATGCGCGAACAGTTTCACTGTTTGAATATTGGTATAGGCATCGGTTACACGTCCAGTCATTTCTGCACGTGCGTCGGCTTGGGCTTTAGAAATTGCCCCTAAACGTGGAATAAAATAGCATGCGGCAGTAATAAACAAACCTAACCAAATCAAGAGTGGAATCAATAAAATGGGGGAGATTGCGCCTAACACAATACTGATGGTAATGAAGTAAATAATGACATAGGTCACCATATCACCCAAAATGACCCAGAACTCACGCACAGCCAATGCTGTTTGCATGACTTTAGCAGATAAGCGACCCGCAAAATCATTGTGGAAAAAGTCTAAACCCTGACGTAACAATAAGTTATGAAAGCGCCAACGCAATCGCATTGGAAAGCTGCTATATAGAACTTGATGTCGAATAATCGACTGCATATTAGCAAAGAAAATATTGGCAAATAAGATCAAGGATAAAATAATCAGATTATTCTTATGATTTTGAATAAAATTTTTAGGTGTAGACTGTGTTAACCAATCCACAAGATGCCCAATTTGCGAGAAAAAAATAGCTTCAAAACTGGCTGTCGCAGCAGTGAATAAAATCAATAAAACCAAATACTTTTTGACACCATAAGCGGACTGCCAAACAAAGGCAAAAAAAGTTTTGGGTAACGGTTCATTTAGCCCTTCATTCGGATAAGGGTCAACACGTGTTTCAAACCATTTTAAGAAGCTATTCATACAAAAAAGTGGCGTCCATAAGTCTGTAGGAAATTGAGTTTGTTGTATAAATACATATATTTATATGCATAGGGAGATCAAAATACGATAAGTTTTTGTGTAAACATCATGAGAGTAACATGTGTAGATTGCAATTTTAAATCAATGATAAAGGCTTTTGAAAATTTACACTATAAAAAAAATAATATCAGAAGCGATGCAAAAAAATGTGAGATAAAAATGTCTTTATCTCGGGGCATGTTATGTAAATGCAGAATACAATAGTTGCTTTGATGATGATTTAAGCAGAAAATATAGCAGAACAATCTAATTTCTGAATAAAGATCTTTAAATATCATGCTATGAAGAAATCGAACATTCAAACACAGCGGAATTCATGGACAACAGAGCAAGATTGCTTCTTGATTGAACACAATGCATTGTCCATGCAAGAATTGCGTCAGCATTTGCCATACTCGGAAGTAGACATTCAAAATCGTAAAAAGATTTTAGGACTGAATCAAAGAGACCGACAAATGCGTAAGTTTTTATAATGCCACGTATGTGTTTATATAACGACATAACGACTGGATTAACTGCATTTTATTTTAGATTCTTAATGACTCGCGTCACCACGCCCCAAATTACCATTTCTTGACCATCTTGAAAATGAATATCAGGAAATTCAGGATTTTCTGCTTGTAACCATCTACGATCACCCTCGATCATCAGGCGCTTTACAGTAAAATCATTATCGACCAAAGCCACAACAATATTACGATTTTTTGCTTCGATACTGCGGTCTACAATCAAATCATCATCAACATCGATGCCTGCGCCTAGCATGGATAAAGAAGCCACTTTGACCACAAAGGTTGTATTGGGGTTTCTGATTAAATATTCGTTAAAGTCAATCGATTGCTCTGTGTAGTCCTGCACAGGAGAAGGTAAGCCAGCTGCAATTTTGCTTTGTGCTAGTGGAATAGATGCTGTGCTTTTACATTCAAAAATAGCAATAGATGCGACTTCACGTACTTTTTGTTTTTGTGCTTTGTTCGTTAAATATTGTTTTACTTCATTGACCTGAGATTTTGGCACATGAACAATTTCAGTTTCTTCTGTAGAAGTTTGTGCATTTTTTACTTCACTCGTCGTACTCAAATTACTTAAATTCGTCATGTCTTTATTCTTAATTAACTCAGTCTTGCCAAAGTCTATCTTGATCAATTCTGAATATCAAATTTAAAAAATATTGATTTTCAATAAGATATGTAAAAAAACATTTAAAATGAATTTTTCATAATTTTGTACAGATATATGTCATACAATGTCATTACATTATATTTTACTTTATTTTTTTATGATAAAAATCAATGTGAAACTCATGTTTGATTATGTTGAGATGGAGTGCTTAGAGTACAAATGAGTAATAAAAATAAAGCAGATGGTACTGAAATAACCCTGTTCAAGCTAAAATTTTACTTTTAAAAAGAGCATGAGATCATTACAGTAAATACTTAGCTAAAAAATTGAGTCATTCATGAAATGGGATGAAATTGGTGAGCAACCTTGCCCAATTGCACGTACTTTATCGGTGATTGGTGATCGTTGGACTTTTTTGATTATTCGTAATGCATTTATGGGAATGCGCCGTTTTGATGATTTTCAGCAAAACTTGGGGCTTACACGCCATATCTTATCAGCACGTTTAAAGCGTTTGGTCGAGCATCAGGTATTGGTAAAAACGCCTTATAAGGATCGCCAGCAGCGTTTTGAATATTGTTTGACTGAAAAAGGGCGAGCACTTTATCCAGTCTTGTTGACGATGGCGGATTGGTCAAATCAATGGATGGATATCGCACATGAACCGATCGTGCATTTTGTACATCGTCCATGTCAGCATGTGCTTAAACCTGTTTTGGTTTGTTCAGATTGTGGTGTGTTATTAGACGCACAGCAGATTAAACCTGTTTTTAATCTGGATTTTATGCAAAAAATGATCAAGAAACAGGCTTAAAGTGACGAGTAAATCATGATTACAAACAATTTGCAGGTTTAGGAATACCTGCCAAACGACTTAAATGGCGTGCAACCAAACCCGTTTGAAATTTGTCTTGTAGTAGAGCATTGTTGATGTCAGCGCTGACACTTTTCATTAAAAATTTAATTAAAGGGCGTGTCGCAGGAGAATGTCCAAATTGGTGATAAAACTGACGCACTGCTTGTAAAACTTCAAAATGCCAAGCGGTTAATTCTAAATTTAGACTTTGTGCCAGTTGTTGTGCAACATCTTCATTCCAAATTGTATAATCGACTAAGTGACCATCTTGATCGAGTTCTAAATTCATAAAATAGCCTAACTGTCTAAGCGAAAATGAGTTCACTCATTTTGATTGGGAGAAATAGATTATTTTAAACTGATGCAACGTTTAAAGTCTAAAACTAAGTCAGCAAAAGTAGCATAAGTAAGAGTTTGCACATTTTGACTCAATGGTGTTGCAAGCAAATCCAAATCTGTTTCAAGTACATATACGGTAGTGTGTTGTTGTATACGTGCATCTTGAACGAACAAAATCGCATCCCCCATCAGTACCACTGCATCGTTTGCGTTTGACATGCTTGCCCACTGTTCTAAACAGGCAGAAGTTTTGCCAAATTCCGATTGGATTAAAAATAAAGTGTGTTGTGACATGTTTAATTTCTCATTTTTAAACTGAATAGTAGCGTTTATTACCAATACAACACATGATCAAAATCTTGAATAAATTGGGGATTTAAATCAATAAATTCAATTTCCTGTTGTGATTGCGTAACAAAAATTGAGTTTTTATCCTTATTTTCTACTAAAATAGGAGTTAAATCGTAAAACTCAAAACTATCCAACATGTTAGAAGCAAGTTTAAACGCATGTTTCACTTGATCAAAGACCTGTTCAGATTTTAGTAAACTGAGTGCACCATTTTGTAGTAAGACTTTGACTTTGCTGCCAAAAGTTGCGAGCACCATGGTCGCAGCAATACTTTCATTGACCTGCAAGGAGGTGAGGTTGGTTTGGGTTAAAATAACAAGTACAGTTTTCACACAATTTACCTTTGAATTGCAACACTTAAATAATAATAACATCCTAGAATTGAAGTAGACGGTCACAGGACTCAACTGCATCAGCAAGTTCACCTAGACCGACCAACTCAAAGCCTTCAGCAAGATTATGTGTTGAGATTTGATGTCGCTTGGCATTTTCTAGATCTGTGATGCCACGTGCTAGTGCAGCACTCACGCAGACAGGTAAACGGATTGCTAATTTCTGCCATTCACTGCACACATTTCGTTGATCATCGGGGAACCATTGCAATTGATTCGCAACGGATACACCATCTTGATAAAAGAAGACACGAAATTCTTGCTTTTTTGCATGTAGTGCTTGTGCTAAACCTAAGGCATGCCAAGCATGAATAGAGGTAGGTGCAGAGGTAATTAGTAATAAAGTACTCATTGAAACTTCACTTGAAGATTAGATGATAAAGACAGCATCATTTACACTTGATAACAATAGGTAGTATACAATGATTTTAGTGACTGGTGGTTTAGGCTTTATAGGCTCGCATGTGGTGATTAGCTTGCTTGCTCAGGGGCAAGAGGTCGTCATTGTGGATAACTTAGCCAATGCAAATTTACAAACATTAGAACGCCTTGAATATATTGCAGGAATGTATATATTCCATTTGTAAAAATCGATGTTCGAAACACGCCCGCATTAAATAAAGTATTTGAACAATATTCAATTGATGCTGTAGTACATACCGCAGGTTTTAAATCACTTGAAGAATCCAAACTAAAACCACTTGAATATTATAATGATAATGTAAGTTGTATCATGAGTTTATTACGTTCTATGCAGCGTACAGGGGTACGAAGTTTGGTGCATTTATCTAGCTTAGCGGTGTATGGAAAATCCAGCTTAGCATTGAATGAACAACTTGATTTTAACTATTCGTATCCAAATCCTTATATCAAATCACAACAAATGATTGAAGAGATTATTCAAGATACCTGTAAGACTGACAATGAATGGTGTATTGCAATTTTACGTTTAGGGAATATTGTCGGTGCATTTGAACATGGTGTGTTAGGTGAGTTTGTTAACCCATTGCCTAAAAACATTGTCCCAATGCTGTTGCAAGTTGCTGCGGGGCAACGAGATGTTATAGAACTCCAAGACCAAGCAAACACCACAGATGGTACTGTAGAGCGTAGTTTTGTGCATGTGTTGGATGTTTGTGAAGCTGTGCATGCCAGTTTATTTTGGTTGCAAAACCAATTGAATATTTGTGAAGCTTTTGATATTGCGGGTGAGCAAAGTTCGATTCGAAATTTAATTACTTGTGTGCAAGAAGTCACTGCTGCTGAGATTACAACGATTGACGCTGCATATAAATATGAAGAACTCGCACAAATAGGTTCAAACAGCACCAAAGCAGAAAGTATTTTAAAATGGGCAGCAAAACGTTCATTGCAAAACATGATTCAGGACGAATGGAAGTTTTATCAAAATACCTTGAACAATGGCTAGGCTGTTAGTACAAAGGGTAAATAGAGAATTGATTACTTGATAATGATTATTATTTACATTTTTGGTTTTGCCGCTTATTATAGATAAATCAAGACATTGACGCTTTGATCGGTCAATGCCCATTATTTCAGTTTGACAAGAGGTGAGTATGCAGACACGTATTGAACATGACACCATGGGCGATGTAGAAGTCCCAAGTGAAGCACTATGGGGCGCACAAACTCAGCGCAGTATACAAAACTTTAAAATTGGGCATGAACATTTACCTCGCCCTATGATTCAAGCAATGGGTTTAGTCAAAAAAGCGGCAGCAATGACCAATGCTGAACTGAAGCAAATTCCAGCTGAGCTTGCAAATTATATTGTGGATGCTGCAAATGAAGTCATTTCTGGACAATGGGACAGTCAATTTCCTTTAGTGGTGTGGCAAACAGGTTCTGGTACGCAAAGTAATATGAACTGTAATGAAGTCATTGCCAATATTGCCAACCAAAAATTAGGTAATCCATTAGGCTCACAAAAACCTGTCCATCCGAATGATCATGTCAACCGTGCGCAATCGACCAATGATTCATTTCCAACCGCGATTCATGTCGCAGCTGCGTTACACATTAATGAGTTATTGATTCCTGCGGTTAAGCGTTTGCGTGATACACTCAACTTAAAATCACAAGAATTTCAAGATATTGTTAAAATTGGACGTACCCATTTACAAGATGCAACGCCGTTGACTTTAGGACAAGAATTTAGCGGCTATGTACAACAACTCGACAATGGTATCAAACGTTTAGAACAAGCCTTGGTTTGGTTGTATGAGTTGCCACTGGGTGGTACGGCTGTGGGGACAGGGCTCAACGCACACCCAGATTATGCAGAGAAAGCCGCAGCACAATTGGCACTATTAACAGGTTTACCGTTTGTTACCAATCCAAATAAATTTGAAGCATTGGCTGGGCGAGATGCTGCTGTATTTGCCTCAGGTGCACTGAAAACATTGGCAGCAAGTTTAAATAAAATTGCCAATGATATTCGTTGGTTGGCGAGTGGTCCACGTTGCGGTCTGGGTGAAATCCATATTCCTGAAAATGAGCCTGGTTCAAGTATCATGCCAGGCAAGGTTAATCCAACCCAATGTGAAGCCATGACTATGGTGGTTGCCCAAGTCATGGGGAATGACACGACCATTAACTTTGCAGGTGCCTCAGGTAACTTTGAGTTAAATGTTTATATGCCTGTGATTGCGTTTAATTTAATTCAATCGATTCAGCTATTAGGTGATGCATGTAATAGTTTTGATGAGCATTGTGCAATCGGTATTGAGCCAAATCGTGAAAAGATAGACTATTTCCTACATAACTCATTGATGCTCGTCACCGCATTAAACCCTGTGATTGGTTATGAAAATGCAGCGAAAGTCGCAAAAACTGCTTATAAACAAGGTAAAACTTTAAAAGAGGTTGCAGTTGAATTAGGTCTTGTCACGGCTGAGCAGTTTGATGATGTGGTACAACCTGAAAAAATGGTGCATCCAAATGCCAAGTAAGCAGCATAACTAATCACAATCTGTACAGAAATCATCAGCAATAGTTTCTATCTAGAAATGAAGTGCGTACAATACGCATTAGAATTTTATTGCTGATGATTGGTTATGCTAGATATATATTTGACGGATGTTCAAAAAAATGTTCAATTTAAGGATTATCCGGGTGAACATCCTGTTAAATTTATTTTGAATTTTAAAAAGATTTTTCCAAGTGTCATGGAGTTGTTATTGCCTGTGCTTCCTTCAGATGAAGACTTGGAAAAAATGACATGGGAATCGACTACGCAAGATTTTGCAACATTTAAGCTGCTCCTCAGTGGTTGGGGTGTGATTGAATTGCGTTTAAATGCAATTGGTCAATTTAAAGATAAAAACTATGCTGACCAATTGGTGAAAAAAGCCCAAGCTAAACGTAAAGAATTTGCCAAAGCGCAAAAGCAGCTTTCAACGGTTGAGTTAGATTATTTATTTATGCATGAGATTCATGCTTTGATTGATGCCGAATTAGTTGAGCTTGGTGAAAAATTCTATTTACCGACTTTGCGTGATTTGTGGAAGGATCAAGTGAAAGCCAATGTGTTAAATGCTAAATTTTAACTGAATATGTGTGCTTATTTTTAATATACGTTTGTTGTTTGATGAATATTTAAAATGCCAATGAGTCTGTGTACTGCATTGGCATTTTTTATGTGCTTTTATACTTTAAATGCAATTTATATGCTTATTTTTTATAAGCTTAACCATGTATTTCGAGATATTTTTTGTTTTAATAATGCCTTAGAAAAGGCAAATGATGATGATATTGATTGTTTAATTTTTATAAATAATTGTAGCGCTTGGTCTCGTATTTCCCCGAGGAAATACCAAAGGAATTTCAATAATGTCGAATCATTTTTTAGATTTAATTAAAAATGGACGAACAATTTATGCGATTGGACGCCGTGTTGAGCAAACACCTGAGCAGTTAACTGCCTTAATTCAAAATGCAATCAAGCAAAGTCCATCTTCGTTTAACTCCCAGTCTTCTCGTGCTGTGATTTTATTTAATGCAGAGCATGAAAAGTTTTGGGAATTTGTCAAAGAAAAACTACAAGCCTACAGTAAAGATGAAGCCAGTGCTGCAAAAACCAATGCTCGTATTGACAGCTTTAAAGCAGGTTTTGGCACAGTTTTATTTTTTGAAGATTTAGATGTTGTAAAAAGTTTGCAAGCTCAGTTTCCATCCTATGCGGATAATTTCCCAATTTGGGCGGAACATTCAACAGCGATTGCACAGTTTGCTACATGGACGGCTTTAAACACGGAAGGTCTAGGTGCATCATTACAACATTATAATCCGATTGTAGATGAGCAAGTTCATGCTGAGTGGGATATTCCTGCGAGTTGGAAATTGCGCGCACAATTCGTCTTTGGTTCTATTGAAGCACCTGCAACAGAAAAAACATATATTGAAGATCAAGTACGTTTTAAAGTTTTTAAATAGTTTTCATTGATTTTTATATTGTCAGTAAAACGAGTGATTGATCACTCGCTTTTGTATACATGATATTACTGCTGATTTATGATTGTTATATCATACTATTGTTTTTGCAAAATTATATAAATGACTAAGCTACGACATCGTAAACATCACAAAAAATTTGATCCCAATAAAATTCATTTACATCATTTAAGACAGCAGTGGATGGAACAACAGGTTATAGAAAGCCAATTACGCAAAGATCAAACTTTTAAAACTAAGTATTATAAACAGCAGTTTGATTTACCACTCAAGGGTAAGCCTGCTTATGTTGTGAGTATGATCATTAAATATTTTATTTTGGTTTTTATTTTGCAATTAATCTTTTTTGTGTGGATTGTTTTTTACACAATTTTTGAAGATGTATTTGAGTTTATCAAATTCCTTGATCCTGAGGTATTTATGGAGGTACATACCACCATCTTTTTGAGTCTGTTGTTGGTTTTACCGATTTTTATTTTGTTTTATAGAAATATATCTACATCTCAATCCAAAGCAATCATCCAAAACTTTCAGATTTACCCTGATACTGTCGCGATTCTTTTTACAGATGGTTCAACTGAGCAGATCCATTATTGTGATATTGATTCTGTTCATATGGTCTCAGTAGGAAAAACACATCAGATGGAAATACGCTATACCTTAGCACATAAGAAGGAATTACAAGATTATCCTCGAATGTTTGAATTGGATTTTACGTTCAAGAAAGTATTTTTTCTCAAAAATAAATATCAAATGTATAGTGCTTTTTTACAACAACTACAAATTAAAAATCCAAGTGCACGTATTTATACAGGGTCTTGGTATAAGTCTTATTTAAATATGGAGAACTTTCAGCTCAATGAAAGGCGTTTATTGTTCTTGAAATGGTCAAATATCTTATTTTGGCTTGTATTTGTTGTCATGACATTTGCTGTGATTTTTTATCCTGCTTATCAGCATCTTCTATAATTCGTCGTGATTTATATCTTTTGCTAGAGAAAAGATGAATGTCTTGGATTTTATAGAATGAATCTTCAAGCATTTTTCTTTAGCATAAAAATATATATCTATTGCTAAAAAAAGAATAAAGATACTTTGAAAACATGCAAATATAGACTATAGTAGAAATGTAAAGTCGAGTGATATGCTTGGTTTTTAATCAATGAGAAAGCTATGATGTTTAGCCTCACCGTGATTTAAAGATCAACTGAAGATGTCGCTCTTACCTTTGATCCAATAAATGGGCAATCGATTGTGTTAAGACGTAGTGGGCTGTTGCTTGCATGTGCGACAGTATTGTTACAGCTTGCGGTTTTTTTACAGCCGTTACTTCCTGAGCAATATCAGATTGCTCCGGTTTGTGAGCACATTACTCATTCGCTTTTGCATCCTGACCAAGCGACTTCAAATATACATCAAAGCAGCTTTATTCATCATTTTCTCCATCTTGATCAGTTTGATGCTGAGCAACAAGCCGAAAATCATCAAAAGCAGCCACATTCGAGTCATCATCATGACAGTAACCATCAATGTCAGTATTGCGTGGTTTATGGCAATTTGGTTTTACCGCCCGAGCTCGGTGTAAAAGAAATTTTAGATCGAATACAAATTCGTTTGATTGCGTATAGCAAAAACCATCAACATGTTTATTTCGCTTTACAGCGATTATATCTCCTACCACAAGGTCGAGCTCCACCTACCTTATTTACATAACTTGATGTCGTGAGTTGTGTTTTATCTACGTCTTTGTGGCGCTGAAAACAACAACTTAATTTCCGAATTTTATGTAGAGATTGATTATGCAAGCTTTATTATTCCCAAAAGCAATGGGAAGGAACTCGCTTCGCCTATTGTTTGGTTCATTTTATGCGTTGTTTTTAAAATGGATTAAAAAAACGTTAATCATAAATCAACAGACGCCTGTCTATTTGAATGTTTATGCTAAAGAAGTAAAACAAAAATTGCACAATGTCGTAGCAAAGAATAAATGGCTGCAAAAGGTTGAGGTGGTGTTATGACTTTAGGACTTACAGCACTTGAATTGGCACGTATTCAGTTTGCGTTTACCGTGTCTTTTCATATTATTTTTCCTGCAATCTCGATTGGTTTAGCGAGCTTTTTGGCTGTTTTAGAATGGCGTTGGCTGAAAACCAAAGACCCTGTTTATCAAGATTTGTTTAAATTTTGGGTCAAAATATTCGCCGTGGCATTTGGTATGGGTGTCGTATCAGGTGTAGTGATGAGTTATCAGTTTGGTACCAACTGGAGTGAATTTTCCCGTGTTGCGGGCTCTGTAACAGGTCCATTACTCACTTATGAAGTGTTGAGTGCCTTTTTCTTAGAGGCGGGTTTTCTCGGCATTATGCTGTTTGGATGGGGGCGTGTTGGACCACGTGCTCACTTTTTTGCAACCACGATGGTCGCAGTAGGTACCTGTATTTCCATGTTTTGGATTTTATCGTCCAACAGTTGGATGCAGACACCGCAAGGCTTTAGTATTGAAAATGGCATTATTGTTCCAACGGATTGGTTTGCAATTGTATTCAACCCATCATTTCCATACCGTTTAGCACACATGGCTGCGGCTGCATTCTTGGTATCTGCCTTATTGGTCGCTTCAACTGCGGCATGGCATTTACTCAAAGGTCGCCGTGATGCTTTGGTGAAAAAATCTTTTTCTATGGCAATGTGGATGATTTTAATCCTTGCTCCATTACAAGTGGTGATTGGCGATAACCACGGTTTAAATACCTTGAAACATCAACCTGCAAAATTGGCTGCGATTGAAGGGCATTGGGAAACCAATAAAGGCGAGGGCATGCCGTTATATTTATTCGGTATTCCTGATATGGAAGCGGAAGAAACCAAATATGCGATTGGTATTCCTAATCTTGGAAGCCTGATCATGACACATACGATGGATGGTGAAGTCAAAGGCTTAAAAGAATTTGCCAAAGAAGATCGTCCAAATTCATTGGTGGTGTTCTGGAGTTTCCGCATCATGGTCGGGCTTGGCATGTTGATGATTGCATTGGCATTCTTTGCTTTGATTTTGCGTAAAGGTAACAAGCTGTATGAAAATAAATGGTTGCATCGTTTTGCTTTTGTGATGGGTCCATCAGGATTTATTGCACTACTTGCAGGTTGGTTTACCACTGAAGTTGGTCGTCAACCATGGGTGGTTTATGGGGTAATGCGCACCAAAGATGCATTATCGCCTGTATCGGCAGAGCAAGTGGGACTAACGCTGATCATTTTTGTGGTGGTGTATTGCGTGGTATTTGGCATCGGGATTTATTACATGTTGAAACTAATGCATAAAGGTCCGCAATTTATTCATGCAACGCCTGAAGGCGCAATTCATAGCGAAGAAGCGGTGATTCTTGCCTCAAAACGTCCATTGACCAGTGTAGAAGAAAGCGTTGACTCAGATTTGAATGCTGGCAATAGCAATGAACAGGAGCGTAAATAATGATTGATTTATCTCTGATTTGGATTGTGATTATTGCCATTGGCGTGTTTATCTATGTGGTGTTGGATGGTTTTGATCTAGGTATCGGGATTTTATTCCCATTCTTCAAAGACCAACATGAACGCGATGTGATGATGAATACTGTTGCGCCTGTATGGGATGGCAATGAAACGTGGATGGTGCTCGGTGGTGCAGCCTTATATGCGGCATTTCCATTGGTCTATGCAACGGTATTGTCTGCGCTGTATATGCCCATCATTTTGATGGTGATTGCTTTGATTTTCCGTGGTGTGGCATTTGAATTTCGTTTTAAAGCCAATCGAACTAAGCATTTCTGGGACAAGTCATTTATTGGTGGTTCAGTCTTGGCAAGTTTTTTTCAAGGTATGATTTTAGGAGCTTATATTCAAGGTATTAAAGTCGAAAATCAGATGTATGCGGGTGGTGGTTTAGATTGGTTAACACCATTTACCATCTTTACTGGCATTGGCGTGGTGGTGCTTTATGCTGCATTGGGTTGTGCATGGTTAATTTTTAAAACAGATCATGATTTGCAAGATCGTATGTATAAACTTATGCCAAAGATGATCATCGCATTATTTATCATTTTTGGTGCAGTCAGTATATATACACCAATGGCACATCCTGAAATTGCTGCGCGTTGGTTTAGTCAGCCACAATTGATGTATTTCAGTCCTGTCCCGATTTTAGTGATCATTTTTACATGGCTGGTATTACGTGCATGTAAACAACGTGCTGAATTAAGCCCGTTTATTTATACCTTGGCATTGGTATTCTTAGCCTATACAGGCTTTATGATCAGTCTATGGCCATACATTATTCCGCCGTCAATTACCATTTGGGAAGCAGCAGCACCGCAAAGTAGCCAATTATTCGCCTTGATTGGTGCATTAATCTTGATTCCAATCATCTTGATTTATACAGGACTGTCGTATTGGGTATTCCGTGACAAAGTTCGTGTCGGTGATGAAGGTTATCATTAATCAGATGTTGTTATTTTAAATTGGGTGAATGTCTGATTGACTAAAAACAAAGACATTCACCTTAAATAAACGCAAAGGAGATGAAAATTGAAATTATCTCAGACTCAATGGTTTATTGTGCTTTGGATCGGTGGTTTTCTGACTTTATTAATCATTGCAGGATTTTTTAGAATGCTGATTCAGTTGGCATATTAAAAATGAAAGGGCAGACATATGGCATGTTTGCTCTTTTATTTTAAGACAAATAGCCTAAGCTATTTTTAAAAATCAAAACATTAGATCGACTAAAGAGCAATAATCATGTCCTTCTTTTTATTTTTATTTTTAACGCCGTATGATCATTGATGTTTCATGGATAAAAAATTGATTATTTTCATCTTTTTCTCTTTTGTGCTGCGATATTTTTGATTTTAATCAAGGGTCGAAAAAGGAGATATGTAGAACATCATCGTATGTGAACCACCAGTCACGCTGTCTAAAGAGCAGGTATCTCTGCATGAGTACCGCTATTATGGATATAAGCTTCCATTAAAACATCAATTTTATAGAGACAAACAATCTGTATCGACTTCAACTCAACATATAAGTTGTCATCAAGTATGATGACTGACTACATGCTTGATGGCATTTAAATCCTCAAAATTTGGCGAGTCATTCTTTAAAGTTAAATGATATAAAAATAAGCAGATTTATCAAACTGAAAAAATTTTCTTTTAAAATAGCCTAAGCAAAAATAGAACTTAATTCATTTCTCAAAAATTGATGCCTCAAATTTAAATCTAAATCCCTCAACCAAAACATACCAATATTCACAGAAGGTAAATCCAATGGATGTTTAAAAATTTGAATATTTTCTGAAATTGATAAATGCTGTAAAACTTGTTCTGGAATAGTAAGCACAGCATGAGAATCACTAGCTAAAATTTGTAAAGCTGTAGAATAGTGCTGACAACGCAATAAGATCTGCCGTGAGAAATTATGCTGTTGAATAAAAAAATCTTCTAATAAAATTCCTGTCCGTCTCGATGAAACACCAATATGCTTTGCCGAAAAATATTGTGCCTTACCCATCGTTTTTTGCTGTGTACAAACCACAAATTGATCCTGAATCAAATTTTTAAAGGCAATATGTGTCCCATAGTTTTGTTGTAGATCAATTGCAAAATCAATTTGCTGCGTAGCAAGTTCTGTTTGGATATTTTTACGATCGAGTTTGCTACTCAAAAATTGAATATCCAAATTTAAATTTTGGAAATGTTGAAAAAGTTTGGGAAAAATTAATGGTTCAATTTCATCATGGATGGCTATTTTTAAAGTTTTTACCATGCTGGGATTAAATTCTTGCTGTGTATTGGAAAGCTGTTGTAGTAAAGCCAAAGCTTGCACAATTTGCGGATAGATTTGTTCAGCAAATGGAGTGGGGCGCATTTTTTGTTGATGACGCACAAATAAATCATCTTTTAAAAGTAAACGTAAGCGTTGCAGCGCATGGCTAACTGCAGATTGGCTAACACATAACATTGTTGCTGCTTGTGTAATACTACTATGTTCATAAATCGCAACAAAAAGTGGATATAAATTAATATCAATACGATGAAAGAGGGATAAATCTAACTCACTTTTATTATGAATTGTATTCATAGATGTATATCTAATAAAATCATTTTATTCATAGTAAAGTTGATCGTATGCTGTTGTAAAGCAACATATGCACTTTTAAGGATATATCAAAAATGTTTGAACTTTCAGCACGTGCACAGGATTTTGTCGAACGCACCAAAGTATTTATAAAAAATGAAATCGAACCTGTAGAAACTGAGTTCTGGAATGAAGTTCATCATCTTAATCAAGGCGGGGATTGGACCAAATGGCAATGGCCTACACAACTTGAAATTTTAAAAAATAAAGCCAAACAAGCAGGGCTTTGGAATATGTTTCTGCCTTGTCCTGAACTGGGTCAGGGGTTATCTGTACAAGAATATGCCCATATTGCAGAACTTTCAGGACGCAGTTTAATTGCACCCACGGTGTTTAACTGTAACGCGCCTGACAGTGGCAATATGGAAGTCTTGTGGCGTTATGGTTCAGATGCACAAAAAGAACAATGGCTGAAACCATTACTTGATGGAAAAATCCGTTCTGTCTTTTGTATGACTGAACCTGATGTTGCCTCATCTGATGCAACCAATATGCAAGCAACTGCTGTGGTAGATGGTGATGAAATTGTTCTAAATGGTCGAAAATGGTGGTCTTCAGGTTTGGGCGATCCCAATGCCAAAATCATTATTTTTATGGCGCATACACCTGACGAAACAAAAAGTCGCCATCAACAACACTCGATGGTATTGGTTCCTGTAGATACGCAAGGCGTGACCATTGAACGTATGTTGCCTGTCTTTGGAGATTATGATGCACCACATGGTCACGGCGAAGTCAGTTTTGACAATGTTCGTGTACCTGTAGCCAACTTTATTGGCGGTGCGGGACAAGGTTTCGCTATTGCACAAGGTCGCTTAGGACCAGGACGTATTCACCATTGTATGCGTTGTATCGGTGCGGCTGAAAAATCGCTGGAACTCATGATTGATCGTGGCATGAGTCGTCATGCTTTTGGTAAAGAAATTTTAAAACTCGGTGGCAATCTCGAACGCGTTGCTGAAGCACGGGTAGCCATTGACCAGGCACGTTTATTAACCTTGTATGCTGCATATAAAATGGATACTTTAGGAAACATGGCAGCATTGACTGAAATTTCTGCGATTAAAGTCGTTGCGCCATCAGTCCTTGAAAAAGTGGTGGATATGGCAATTCAAATTCACGGCGGTGCAGGTGTATCGCGTGATACACCATTGACAGGATTTTTTGCACAGGCTCGTGCGTTACGTTTAGCCGATGGTCCTGACGAAGTGCATAAAGGTATGATTGCCAAACTCGAACTTAAAAAACGTGGTTATGGTTCAAGTAAAAAGTAAGCTATTTAAATGATTTGAAATGTCATTTTCCTATGTAAATATAGACATAGGAAAATACACACCATTCAAAATTTACAAAATTAGGGAAAAAGCATGTCAGTGATTGATGTTGGTGGAAATGTCCGTGAAGGCGAAGAACTCGATATTCGTGCAGTGGGTAATTGGCTCATTGAAAATGGTTCTGAAATTTCAGGACCTGTAGAAGTCACTCAATATTCAGGTGGCGCTTCTAATTGGACGTATCGCTTAAAATACGAAAATGCCGATTTAATTTTACGTCGTCCACCCAAAGGCACTAAAGCCAAATCTGCACATGATATGGCACGTGAATATAACGTTCAGACTTGGCTTGCACCATATTATCCTGTTTTGCCTGAAATGGTGGCACTATGTCAGGATGAATCCGTGATTGGCTGTGATTTCTATGTCATGAAACGCATTGAAGGCATTATTCCACGTGCCAAACTGCCATCTGAATTAAAATTTGGTGAAACCGAAGTCCGTGAACTCTGCATCAATGTTTTGGACAAACTGATTGAATTACATCAAGTTCCATATCAAGGTACACCACTTGAACAATTAGGCAAAGGGGATGGATATTGTCGTCGTCAAGTTGAGGGTTGGGACTCTCGCTATGAAAAAGCCCATACCCTCAATGTGCCAAGTTTTAAGTTTGTGCGTAAATGGCTCAATGAAAATATTCCTGCTGATTCAACAAGCTGTTTAATTCACAATGATTGGCGTTTTGATAATGTCATTCTTGATCCGAAAAATCCGACACAAGTTATTGGTGTATTGGATTGGGAAATGGCAACCATTGGCGATCCACTCATGGATTTAGGTGCAGCTTTAGCCTATTGGGTCGAAGACACTGACAATCAAATTTTTAAATCGACCCGTCGCCAACCGACTCATTTAAAAGGGATGTTTACCCGTAAAGAAGTGGTGGACTACTATTTGCAGAAAACAGGTTTACAGCCTGAAAATTGGACATTCTATGAAGTGTTCGGTATTTTCCGTTTAGCAGTAATCGCACAACAAATTTATTATCGTTACTATCATAAACAAACCAATAATCCTGCATTTAAAGATTTTTGGATTGTGATTCATGCCTTACATATTCGTGCGCTGAAACTAATCGGCTTGCAAAAACTCGAAGCCAATGAAATTGCACACAAATATATGGAAAAAATGAAGGAACTTTTAGCAAAATGACCACGATTTATTTGGTTCGTCACGGACAAGCATCATTCGGTGCAGAAAGTTATGACAAACTTTCACCCAATGGCGAGCGACAAGCAAAAGTATTGGGTCAATATTTCAATAAAATTTTGAAAGAAGAACCTTATGTGGTGGCAGGTTCTATGCAACGCCATCAACAAACGGCGAATTTTGCATTGGCTGAATGTTTTCCTGAAGCCAATATTGTCACAGACAGCGCTTGGAATGAGTTTAATCATCAGCAAGTTTTTGCCCAATATGACCCACGTTTTAATGAGCCGCATTTATTGCGTGAAGAAGTGGCGAAAGAAGAAAGCCCTCGCGCATATTTAGCCAAAATTTTTGAAGGTGCAATTGGACGTTGGACAGGGGATGACTATCATCATGAATATGATGAATCATGGCCGAATTTTAAAAACCGTGTCGAAACAGCCTTACAAAATCTATGTAATGAACTCGCTCAAAGCAAGCCACGTTATGCTGTGGTGTTTACTTCAGGCGGGGTCATTTCGGTTGCCGCAGGAAAATTACTGGAACTCAGCCCAAATAAAACCTTTGCTCTCAATTGGGCAATTGCCAATACAAGTTTAACGACCTTACGTTTAGTGGGTAATGAACCGCAGCTCTTGAGCTTAAACGAACATCATTTTATCAAGGCAGAAGATTTTCAGTTGCTGACTTGGATCTGATATTCATTTATTAAAACAGATTGAAAAAATTAACAGAAAATATTCAGGAAAATATCATGGCAAAAACAATTTTAATTACAGGCGCAAGTTCAGGAATTGGTGCAGGAATGGCACGTGAATTTGCCCAAAAAGGCTATAATTTGGCAGTGTGCGCACGTCGTTTAGAACGCTTACAAGATTTAAAGCAAGAACTCGAATCTAAATACGGCGTAAAAGTCATTGCTAAAGTTTTGGATGTGACGGATTACGAACAAGTATTTCAAGTATTCCGTGAGTTTAAACAAGACTTTGGCACCATTGACCGTATTATTGTCAATGCAGGTGTAGGCGATGGACGTCGTATTGGCAATGGCAAATTTGAAATTAACCGTGCGACCGTTGAAACCAATTTCATTTCTGCTTTGGCACAATGTGAAGCGGCAGTTGAAATTTTCCGTGAACAAAAATTTGGACATTTGGTGGTAATTTCTTCTATGAGTGCCATTCGTGGTATGCCAAAACATTTAACCGCTTATGGTGCAAGTAAAGCAGGAGTTGCTGCATTGGCTGAAGGCATTCGTGCGGAACTGATTGATACCAAAATCAAAGTTTCCACGATTTTCCCAGGATATATCCGTACCGAAATTAATGAAGGTGCAAAAAAATTACCTTTTGAAGTGGATGTCGAAACAGGTTCGCATTTATTGGTTAAAGCCATTGAAAAACAGCCCATTAAAGCCTATGTCCCTCAATGGCCATGGTTACCACTTGGTTTGGCAATGAAAGTTTTACCCTTGAAAATTGTCAATAAACTTGGTTGATGATTTCAAATTTTAAGATCAAAAAATTTATATAAAGGAGAGTCTTGCACTTTCCTTTATCTAAAAATTATTTTTTCTTTAAATAAATCGCTTGCACATAGCCTTCTATTTCTAAATTATTGATATGAATAGAAATTTTTAACCAATAGTCATTGATGATATTGCCATAAACATGAACCAAGCTATTGCGGGGAATCTCAATTAACACTGTCCCATTCACAGATGCTTGATCACGTAAGGATATTTTGGTCGTCACAGATGCCGGATAAATTTCATGCATAAAAATCAGATAAGATTCAATAAAATATGTATTGAATACAGACTGACTAAAATTAAAACAATACAATAAAAAGAGTAAATCCAATAACCACTGTTGATATTTTGCGACAGCAGAATTATATAAATCCGTTTTAAAATGAGGATCTAAACTGAGTTTGGACGCTACACTCATTTGAATGTCATAGTCTGCTAAAATCTCTTTAAATTGCGCCTCATGTTTTTGTACATCAGAAGATAGCTTTTCAGCATCACACAAACGTTGTAATTGTATGGAAATAAAAGGCTGTGCCTTAATTTCATTAATATTTTTTAAAATATCATCAACTTGTAGCTGAATACTTGGTATTGCTTCGGTATGACGAATAAATTGTTTTAATTTTTCAATAAATGGTTTTAAATCCGCTCGATCAATCGTATGAATAAAGCTATTGACTTCATCTTCTATTGCATGATGCTCAAGTTTTTTAGCCAAGATCGTGCTCCTTGAACATAGCGGAGAGAGTGTAGGTTTTTAATTATCAAGATAAAATACGCAAATATTCTAAGCTTTTACCATATAATTAACAATACTCCTGCAATAATTTTATTTCAAACAACACTATGCTACGACTTAAAATGCTGACCTTTGGCTTACTTCCTTCACTTTTATGGCAAGGTTATCAAGTCAAAAAAAATACCCCTCGTTTAGCTGAAGCATCCGGGGAGCGCAAAGGTTTAATTGGGCAGGGGCAAACATTGTCGATTTTAATCTTGGGAGATTCTGCAGCAGCAGGTGTGGGAGTACAAAAACAAGAAGATGCATTATTAGGTGCGCTATTATCTGAGTTAAAAAATCACTTTACGGTTCGCTACCAACTAGAAGCAAAAACAGGTGATACCACTTTACAGGTATTGCAAAGAACAAAGTTATTGAATAACCAGCATTTTGATATAGTGATGACTTCTGTGGGCGTGAATGATGTCACCAAATTAATTTCACCCAAAAAATGGATTCAACAGCAACATCTTTTTTATCAAGAGATAGAACAAAAATTTTCTCCTGATTTAGTCCTTGTCACTGCTGTACCGCCCATGCATTTATTTCCTTCATTACCCAATCCATTGGCATGGTTATTTGGACAATATTCCACGGCGATGAATCAAAAACTAACGAAATTTATTTTACAAAAAAAGAACTATCAATTGGTTCAATTTGATTTAGCACATTTTAGAGCATTAAATTTAGAGATGGCAAAAGATGGTTTTCACCCAAGTGCAGAAATTTATCAGCTTTGGGCAAGTGAATTGATTGGGAAAATCAAGGCTCGATTTTGAAACGCTAGGTAATAGTCATATAGTTAGCATCTATATTTGATCTAAGCCTAATCAGATTTGTTCCTAACTTCTTATTATTTTAAATGACTCACAGAACAAAGTGGAATATATTTCTGATACCAAAATTTTAGTGCTATTAAATCTGCATGTTGTGTAGATAGGCTTTGAAATCTAAGAAACTTCGTTGTGTACAGCATAGGGTACAAACATGAACAAGATGAATCCAGATCAAATAAAAGAATAATTTGATTTTCGTTTGAGACTTTCTTTTCTAAATGAATTATTTTTAAAGCAAAGATAGTAAAGTTTATGAAGTATTCTTAAGGTCAACATATCATATTTTATAAGTGAAATAGAAATCACTTAAGTTATTGAATTTTGGTTTAAGTAAGAAGGATATGAAGTTATTATTAGGTGTATCGTATTTAACATAATATACATTATGCGAAATTATATATTTAAGCCTTAATCGCCAAAAGCTTAGATAGTTTCATTACTAATAATCCTTTTATTAAATACATGTTCTACAACATAAAATAAAATTGTTTTACTAACTTGTTTTTAAACTCACGTATACACCAGTTGGAATTTTGAGGAACTGATGATATAGATACCACTTTTTCTCAGTTATTATTTAGCAAATTTATCTCTAATAAGACTAGAAATATATGAAGTCTCTCTTCTTACCTCTATTGTTTGTACAAATACTACTATGTAGTACTTTTAAGTACTTTTTGATCAAGATAATTAATTCTTACAACTATGTTATTCCCAAGTAAAAAGTCTTAGACAAAGATGCGAGCCAATTCAATAACACATTCGAATCAAATAATGAGCCAAATATGTGTTATATTCAGCTCATCATAGATTTTAGATGAGAGAAATTGAAATGCAGCAATGGATTTGGCAGGCAGAAAATTGGACCAATTTCACATGGCAAGATTCAGTAATCTTACCTAAAACTAGACAGATACATCAAAAAATAGGCATTCTTCTTGGACAAAGTCAGCATAATTTAGCCAAAGAGCGATTCACTCTAGATACTCTACTTGCTAATCTTATTGCCTCATCAGCAATTGAAAATGAAACGCTCAATGTTTTCTCGTTGCGATCTTCTTTAGCTCAACGTTTAGGAGTGACATTAGAACAACCTTATCCCAGCTCAGATCGCTCAGAAGGTCTAGCAAATATTATGTTGGATGCACTAAATGACGTTCAGCAACCCCTCACATTTGAACGTCTCATACAATGGCATCATTGGCTTTTCAATGATCCTGATTGGACAATGCAACGCTTAAGGATCGGTCAATTGAGAGGATCAGAGCCCATGCAAGTCGTTTCAGGTCGATTGGATTACCCTACTGTACATTTTGAAGCCCCTCCAAGAGAAGGCTTAGAACATCGTTTAAATCATTTCATCGTATGGTTTAATCAGAGTTTGAATGATTCATTACTTGATCCTTTATTACGTGCAGGTATTACCCACTTATGGTTTGTGACATTACACCCTTTTGATGATGGTAATGGACGTATTACCCGTACACTTACCGACCTTGCTCTGGCTCAAATGGATGAACAGAGCATTCGTTTATATGCAATGTCTACCGCAATATTAAATAAGCGCAAAAGTTATTATGAGATATTAGAAAAAACGCAAAAAAATGATTCTGATATTACAGATTGGTTGGTTTGGTTCTTAGATACCTTAGATGATAGCCTTGAAAATACTTTAGCTCAGATCAATCGAACACTCTTTAAAAGTCAGTTTTGGCATAAACATTCAAATTTAACTTTAAGTGCAGAACAACGTAAAGTGATAAACCGTTTATTAGACGGCGGAGAAAATGGATTTGAGCATGGGATCAGTGCTTCACAATACCAAAAGGTTGCGAAAGTCAGTAAGGCAACAGCTACGCGCCACTTATCAGACTTACTAGAAAAGGAATGCATTGTAAAATTAGAAGGTGGTGGCCGTAATACACGCTATCAGATTAACACTCAATTATAGATATTTTAGTCAGTTAAAAACCCCAATATTCTGTAGGGGTTTTTATATTTGGTGATTGAGGTCCAACTCATATCCTATTCATTACGCCAAAATTTATGATTTATAGACATGCTTTGCACCAAATACTTCATGTGTTAAGCGCCCTGTTTTCACCTGTGGATCGGGCATCACTTCTTGCAATGTATTCAAACAACGCTGTACCAATACAATATATTCTTGCGTCCCTTTTCTTTTCCACTCAATTTCTTTTTCCTCCAAATCACGAATAACTTTGGCAGGACTACCTAAAGCCAAAACATGCGCTGGAATTACAGCTTTTGCTTTGACGGTACTGTTGGCGCCAATGATGGTATTTTCGCCAATATCTGCATCATCCAAAATGACACTGTTCATGCCAACCAAAACATTTTTACCAATATGACAGCCATGTAAAATCGTCGCATGTCCAATATGTCCATATTCTTCCACCACCGTCACCTTATTGGGGAAGCCATGAATCACGCAATTATCTTGCACATTGGCATTTTTTTTGATGTGAATGCCGCCAAAATCTGCACGTAAAGATGCAAAAGGACCAATATAGACACCTTCTTCAATAATGACATCACCAATCAATACTGCTGTGGGATGCACATAAGCTTTAGGGCTCACTACAGGAATTACACCATCAATTGCATAACAGGTCATATTTTAGTCCATTAAATCGATTTTATCTTTTTTTATCTTTTAGATAGAATATCTAAAAATCAGTCAGTTAACTCTTCTTGCTTAATGCCACCAAAGCGTTTATAAAATTGCGGGTGCAGCGGTGGCATAGCCCCTTCTGAAGTACGGGCATATTGCATAAAAAACTCTTCACCTGTTGCGACCACCAATTGATATAAATTACTACTCAAATTACGAGCATTTAAAGACAACCAATGAGATGGCAATAATTCTGATGGTAAATCAGGGTCTTTAAGTAAAATACGGCGATATTGATGAATTAATAAAATCCGAATTTGAAAGGCTTGAATGGCATCTAAATCATCGGCATTTTCAACTAAATTCATAAATTCTCGAAAGTCTTTGATAAATTTATCATAGCGCGCATGTAACTCTGCCACAGGCCAATTGGTTTCCACCATGCGTTTCACAGTAGGATAAGACTCCTGCCAAAGTTGTAATGTTTCCGCTTTGAAAATCACCACTTGGTCAGTCATTTTTAGATTGAGCAATAAATTTTGCAGTTTTAAATGATCACATCCCGGATACGCCATTACATTACTGGCAATATTGGCAAATCCTAACCACTCCAATTCTTTCTTCAATACCAGTTTATTTTCAAGCTCAACCGAACTTAGTAAAACCAAGTCCCATTTCTGATCCCATTCAATATGGGTGAAATTATAGATTTTGGCATCGGCCTGCACAAACCGTTGTCGACTCGTTTCAGTCACTCGATAGTAGCTGGTGCGTCCAATTTTTTCGGACACTAGCCAGCCATTTTGCACCAAGCGAAATACAGCAGTGCGTACTGAACGTTCATTGAATCCAAATACATCCATCAATTGAATCAGACTGGCAAGACTGATAATACCACCATGGTGATACACACAATCACCAAATACCGTCATGATCAAAGACGTCCCACTGAGCACTTCTTTGGCAATAAAATCATCAATTGCTTGTTTGAGTTTTGGATTCATATTGTTTCACTATTACCTTATATTTTTCAACCCATTCAGTGCATCATTTGCATATACACCCACTACGCTGACTTGTAGTGTTCCTGAACTAGATGTCGAATGTCAAATACACGTTGTGCTTTACCTTCCGAACGCGGCAAAGTTCCTTCCTGTAAGATTTCTACACTGACTGAAATTCCTACCATGGTTTTAATCTGACTTTTTAACTGTGCTGCCAGTTGTTGTGTTAAATCAGGATGAATATCCTGACGCATTTCCGTACGAATATGCAATGTATCTAAATGACCTTGTTTACAAATTTGAATTTCATAATTAGGTAAAAGCTGTGGGATATGTAAAATTTGCTCCTCAATCTGTGTAGGGAATACATTCACCCCACGAATAATCATCATATCATCACTACGCCCCACAATTTTATCCATACGGCGCATTGAACGTGCCGTGCCTGCTAAAAGTCGAGTCAAATCACGGGTGCGGTAGCGAATGACAGGCATCCCTTCTTTGGTAATAGTGGTAAAGACCAATTCGCCTAATTCACCATCAGGCAATACTTCACCTGTTTCCGGGTTGATAATTTCAGGATAGAAATGGTCTTCCCAAATGGTCGGGCCATCTTTACTTTCAAGACATTCCATCGCCACCCCAGGTCCCATCACTTCAGATAATCCATAAATATCTAATGCATCAATGCCAAAGCGATCCTCGATTTCTTTACGCATTTCATTGGTCCATGGCTCGGCACCAAATACGCCTGTTTTAATAGAGCATTTTGCCGTTCCAAATTTTTTCTCTAAAGCTTCAATGATATTTAAACAATATGAAGGTGTGACCATCAGCGCTGTAGGTTTAAAGTCATTGATTAATTGCGCTTGTTTATCGGTTTGTCCACCTGACATTGGAATGACCGTTGCGCCCAAGCGCTCAACACCATAATGCGCGCCTAAACCACCCGTAAATAAACCATAACCATAGGAAACCTGAATGATGTCTTTATGACTGAGACCCGCAGCACGTAATGAACGTGCCACCACATCTGACCAAATTTGAATATCATTTTGGGTATAACCCACGACTGTAGGCTGACCTGTAGTCCCTGAAGAGGCATGGACACGTACAATTTGTTCCTGTGGGACAGCAAACATGCCAAACGGATAATTGTCACGTAAATCTTTTTTGGTGGTAAATGGGAATTTCGCTAAATCTGCTAGACTTTTTAAATCATCAGGATGCACGCCTGCATCATCAAATTTCTTTTTATACACGCTACTGTTAGCATAAGCATGCTGCAAGGTCTTTTTTAGACGTTGTAATTGCAGACTGCGTAATTCATCTATAGATGCGGTTTCGATGTGTTCCAAAGCATTATTATTCATCTTATTTCTCCTTGAACAGCCATCCTTTGGCTGTCATTTACAATCCTGTTTTGTCCTTAAATCTGTTTTACGCAACATTTTCCAAAATGAGCGCAACACCTTGTCCTACACCCACACACATGGTGCACAGTGCGTATTTGCCTTGACGGCGTTTTAACTCATGCATTGCCGTGATCACCAGCCGTGTACCACTCATACCAAGAGGATGCCCAAGTGCAATTGCACCACCGTTAGGGTTAACGCGTGGATCTTCATCATCTAAACCTAGCTCACGCATCACCGCCAAAGACTGTGCGGCAAAAGCTTCATTCAGCTCAATCACATCCATTTGCGCTAAACTTAATCCTGCTAATTTCAGTACTTTGTGCACCGCAGGCACAGGGCCAATGCCCATATATTTCGCTTCTACCCCTGCACTTGCGATTGCGATTACTTTGGCAAGCGGTTGTAAAGCATAGTCTTGGGCAAATTGTTCACTTGTTAAAAGCACACATGCTGCACCATCATTCACACCTGATGCATTACCCGCCGTCACAGAACCACCTTCTTTACGAAATGGCGCTTTTAACTTGGCCAATGCTTCAAGCGTGGTATCCGCACGGGGATGTTCATCTTCAGTCACCTGAAGGGTATTTTTCTTACGATCTGTGATGTTTACAGGCAGAATCTCCGCTTTAAAAATACCATTTTGCTGAGCTTTTGCGGTTTTTTGTTGGCTGTTCAATGCAAATAAATCTTGATCCTCGCGACTGATTTGATATTTTTCAGCCACGTTTTCAGCCGTTTCAGGCATGCTATCGACACCAAAGTTGGCTTTGAATTTAGGATTGATAAAACGCCAGCCAATGGTTGTATCGTAAATACTTGGGGTGCGGCTAAAAGCAGCTTCAGGTTTGGACTGTACAAAGGGTGCACGGCTCATTGACTCGACACCACCCGCCAAAACAAATTGTGCCTCACCTGATTTGATCGCACGGGCTGCTAAACCGACCGCATCCAAACCCGAAGCACATAAACGATTGACTGTAATTGCAGGGACAGTATCAGGCAAACCAGCCAATAATGCTGCCATACGTGCCACATTACGATTATCTTCACCTGCCTGATTGGCACAACCCAAGATCACTTCATCTAACTGTTCCCAAGGCAAGTCAGGATGTTGCTGTTTTAAATATTCGATGGGCAAGGCTGCTAGATCATCGGCACGGATACTGCTTAAAGCACCGGCATAACGGCCAATTGGCGTCCGAATTGCATCACAAATAAAAACCTGTTCCATTATTGTTCTCCCTTAGCCTGCCTGTTTCAGTGTGTGTGCTTGTGTTGCCATATGCTGTGCATTTTTCACAGATTCAAGCGCGACTTTTTGACGTAAATACAAACTTGGGCGATAACGCTCTTCACCATAAAGACGGTATAAATTTTCAAGCGTGGTTAAAATCTGGGTCGTTCCGATTTGTGCTGCCCACTGAAATGGACCTTGCGGATAATTCACACCGTATTTCATTGCTGCATCAATGTCTTGCTCTGTAGCAATACCATGTAATACCGCTTCACAGCCTTCATTGACTAACATGGCAATACTACGCATGACAAATAATGCAGGATGATCTTTCACCCAAATACTGCTCACACCCAATGCTGCAAATAATTGACTAACCTTGTCACAATCAGAACGTGTACATAATGGCGAAGCACTTAAAACCACTGCTGTGGCTGTCGCCCAATCTGCATGCCAATCCATCAACACCACTTTTTCATGGCTATGATCAATGTCTACAGACTGACCTTGCGTCAACATCACTTCTATGTCATCAATCAGAATTTTGTCTATTTCTGATTGGATCTGCACAGAATTGACACTTGAAGTATTTTTGAGTCGTTGAATCAGTCCTGTATCGTGTAACCATTGTCCTGAAAGTTGCACTTTAAAGCTCGTGCTGAGTTCAGGTTGTAATGCAGGCAAAATATATTCAGGACTTCGTTGCGCTTGGCGATAGTCATAAAAACCTTGTCCGCTTTTACGACCATAACAGCCTGCATCAACCAATTCCTTCTGGATCAACGATGGACGATAGCGTGGCTCATAAAAGAATTCCTGATAGACACTTTGTGTCACAGAAAAGTTGACATCCTGTCCAATTAAATCGGTAAGTTCACATGGCCCCATGGCAAAGTGACCACATTCGCGCAGGATAAAATCCAGCTGTTCAGGCGTGGTGACATTTTCCTGTAATGCCCGAAATGCTTCAGCATAATAAGGACGTGCAACACGGTTCACAATAAAACCTGGCGTGGATTTTGCAGTCACAGGGACTTTTTTCCATGCGTGCATCAACTCAAATAATGCCTGTGCAACCTGTTCCGAGGTTTTTAAACCCCGAATGATTTCCACTAATTTCATCACAGGTGCAGGGTTAAAAAAGTGTAGCCCAACCACGCGCTCAGGATGTGGAATCACGGAGGCAATTGCTGTGATTGAAATTGAAGAGGTATTTGAAGCAAAAATAGTATGTTCCGAACAAATTTCAGCAAGTTGTTGAAATAAACTTTGTTTGACTTCTTTCTTTTCTACCACTGCTTCAACAATTAAGTCTGCATTTGATAACTGCTGTAAATCTGCAACAATGTGAATATTGGCAAGTGTTGCATCCACAAGCGCTTGAGTCATTTTACCCAGCTGCACCCGTTTTTCGAGTTGTGTTTTTAGTTGCACACATGCAGCATTGGATTTTTCAACATCCAAATCAAAAACATAGGTGTCGTGACCATGCATGGCTGCAAGTTGGGCAATACCCATGCCCATTGTCCCTGCACCAATCACAGCGACTCTTGCTTGCTGTAAATTCAGTCTTTGCATGATCAGCATCCTCTAAATTCAGGAGTACGTTTTTGCATAAATGCTTGTACACCTTCTTTATAGTCACTTGAACGCCCTGCCAAACGTTGTAAATCACGTTCTAAAAGCAGTTGCTCATCTAAATTATTGCCTGCTGCGGCATTGATGGCTTTTTTGATCAATGACAAACCATAGGTCGGTTGAGTTGCTAGATGTTCCGCCATTTTTGCAGCTTCAGCTTTTAATTGATCATCTGCAACACATTGCCAAATCATGCCCAATTGCACCGCTTTTTCAGCAGGGATTTTATCGCCCAACATGGCAAGCCCCATGGCTTGAGCACGCCCTACCAAGCGAGGCAAGAACCATGTGCCACCAGAGTCAGGCACCAAGCCTAAGCGACAAAATGCCTGAATAAAAGAAGCAGATTGTGCGGCAATCACTACATCACATGCCAAGGCAATATTGGCACCTGCGCCTGCTGCAACACCATTCACCGCACAAATGACAGGTTTTGGCATTTCAGTAATCAGCTTAATCAAGGGGTTATAATATTTTTCAATCGATAAACCCAAGTCAGGTGCATCGGCATTTGGATCGACCACACGATCACCTAAATCCTGCCCTGCACAAAAACCACGACCTTCTGCCGAAATCACCACGGCACGAATGTTTGGATCTTTTGCCCATGCTTTTAAAGTCTGTGAAACTTCCTGATGCATGCTTTCATTAAAGCTATTCAGTTGTTTTGGGCGGTTAAACGTTAAATAACCGACTGCATTTTTTTCTTCTGCAAGAATTGTTTGGTAATCCATTACACACCTCTAAATTTTGGTTGTCTTTTTTCTAAAAATGCATTGATGCCTTCTTGACGATCTTGAGTCGCTGCAAGCCAGACAAAATGCTGACGTTCTTGCTTCAAGCCTTGGCTTAAAGTTACTTCATGAATGGATTTCAAAGATTGTTTAATCACTCGGATGGCAAGCGGTGCCTGCTTGGCAATTTTTTCTGCAAGTTCAATCGCATATTGCACAGTCAACGGGGTGGGACAAATTTGACTGCTAATGCCGTGTTGCAAAGCGGTTTGCGCTGAAATGCGTTCACCAGTCATTGCCCAACGCATGGTCAGTTGCTGTCCAACCAAACGGGCTAAACGCTGTGTTCCCCCTGCACCTGGCAACATGCCCAAACCAATTTCAGGTAAGGCAAATTGTGCATTTTCACCTGTAAGCACGATGTCACCATGCAAAGCCAACTCAAAACCTGCGCCAAAAGCAAAACCATTGACCGCCACAATGATCGGCTTGGAAAACTCATCAATTTGTTTCCATAACAATGGACGTTGATCTTGTTGAATCGACACCACATCCAAAGCTGCCAGTTCATTTAAATCCGCACCCGCCGCAAAACACTGTTCATTGCCCGTAATCACCACGGTTTTAATACTGATATCTGCATCGATGTGTTTAAGTAAAGTCACTAATTCTTGTAATGTGGCATTATTTAAGGCATTACGCTTTTCAGGGCGATTCAGTTCAATCAGCATCACGCCTGATTTGACCTGTTGGCTTTTTAAGAATTCCATCTCAGCGCTCCAAGTTTGCTTGTATTTCTGTTGGTATTTAAAAATTACTCGTCAAAACTTAAACGTACATTGGGTGTTGTTGGACGTGCCTGACAACTTAAAACATAACCTTTTTCAACTTCTTCAGGCTCTAAGCTGTAGTTAATTGCCATTTCAACCTGACCTTGTAAAACCTTACATTTACAGGTAGCGCAAACACCGCCTTTACATGCATAAGGTAAATCTGCACCTGCACGCAATGCTGCATCTAAAATACTGTCATCCTCTTTCGACACTTCAATGATTAACTCACGACCATCTAGCACAATATTGACCTTTTCTTCGTTACGGCTTTCGATCTGCTCTGCCGAAGCTTTCTTGCTTGAACCCGTATTAAAACGTTCAGTGTGAATTTTATGACGTCCGATCCCAAGTTCAGGCAATACAGTTTCAATTGCATCCATCATCTCGTCAGGACCACAAGCAAAACAGTGATCAAAGTCCGCATTGATCAGATCGGCTTTAAATAACAACTGCAATTTTTCAGCATCAATACGACCATTAAACAAAGCACTGTCATTCATTTCACGTGAGAAAATATTCACCAATTGAAAACGTGACTGAAAACGGTCTTTCAAATCCATAATTTGCTCTGCAAACATGGTTTGTTTCCATGAACGGTTGCCATAAATTAGCGTGAAATTGGCATCTGGTTGTTGTAACAACACCGTTTTCACAATGGATAAAATTGGGGTAATACCACTGCCTGCCGCAAAACCAAGATAATTTTTTCCACCGACTTTGGCTGCTTTTTGGAAAAATACGCCTTGTGGTGGCATCACTTCAAGCTGATCGCCTGCTTTTAAATGCTCATTTGCCCAGGTTGAAAATTGCCCTTGATCTATTTTTTTAATGGCAATACTCATGTCTTCATTGCGGTCACTGCAAATTGAGTAACAACGGCGAATTTCACCTGCCTCAGTTAAATGACGAATGGTTAAATGCTGCCCTGGCTGATATTGAAAATCAGCTTGTAGCTCAGGACTGACATCAAATGCAATACAAATGGCCTGCTCAGTTTGAGGCGTAATTGATTTTATGGTTAATGGTATAAATTGACTCATTTGAAAATCCCTCTTTCTGTTTGACTCTAAAAATGCGTCATTAAATACATTTAAAATAGTCAAATGGTTCTAAGCAGTCTTTGCATTGATATAAGGCTTTACATGCAGTCGAACTAAATTCACTTAATAATTTGGTCTGTACACTGTGGCAATGCGGACATTCGATGCCATCAGTCAATGCGACATGTGTACCACAGCTATGCGCTTCACCTTTGGGTGGTGCGATACCGTATTTTTTCAATTTTTCTTTGCCATTTTGGCTCATCCAATCGGTTGTCCATGCCTCAGATAAATCCACCACGACATTGACAGGCGTTAAATCATGTTGGATAAATGCCTGTTCAATCTCAGCTTTTAACACATCTGTTGCAGGGCATCCGCTATAGGTCGGTGTCAGGCGAACCACAAGTTCATTGTTTTGATTCAATTCCACACCACGAATCATGCCCAGATCCACCACAGACAATACCGGGATTTCAGGATCGGAAATTTGTGCCAATATATCCCAACATTGATCAGTACATTGTCGAATTAAATTCATGGAACTCGCTCCTTGTTCTGACTCAAATTACCAATTCATATTTGGATAACTGCGTTGCATATATTGCATTTCAGCCAAAACATAGCCCAAATGTTCGGTATGTAAACCTTGTTTTGCACCACGGCGATACGCACCCAGTTCAGGAATCATCAAGCCATAATGTGCAGCCTCAGCATTCACCACATTTTGCCACTCGGCTTTTAACAAGGTGATATTGGGAATCACACCCTCTTTCACCAATTGTTGTTCATCTGCGCTTAAATCAAAAAGTTCTTCAGTAAAACGCCATAATTCATTTAAACCATTTTGAGTTCTGTCATGCGCTTCAGCTGTACCCAAACTTAAACGCGCCATCCAAGCTGTTGAAAAACGCAAGTGATATTTCACTTCACGTAAAGACTTAACGGCAAAGGCACGTAATTCTGCATGGTTGCTATTGGTCAAAGCGCCGAAGAGTAAATGGTGATAATGATCCATCAACCATTGGCGTACGATGGTTTGTGCAAAGTCACCGTTCGGCTGTTCACACAACAATAAATTGCGATATTCACGTTCAGTACGAAAAAATGCCAATTGGTCTTCATCACGTCCAAGTCCTTCCACTTCACCAGCAAGGCTCAGTAAAGTACGAGCCTGACCCAATAAATCCAGACCAATATTGGCAAGTGCAATATCAAGTTCTAATTCAGGTGCATGACCACACCACTCAGACAAACGGTGCGATAAAATCAGTTGGCTGTCTGCCAAATGCAAAAGATACTGAGAAAATACGGAATGATTCATCTGCTTACTCCTTACATATGCTCAATGCCATCAGGGATATGGTAAAAGGTCGGATGACGATAAACCTTATCCAAAGCAGGATCGAAAAATTCTTCTTTTTCCTCAGGTTGTGAACAGGTAATCAGTTCAGATTTCACCACCCAAATGCTGATCCCTTCATTACGACGGGTATATACATCACGGGCATTTTGCAAAGCAATTTCCGCATCAGGGGCACGTAAGCTGCCCACATGACGATGACTTAAACCTTGTTTACTTCGTACAAAGACTTCAAATAATGACCAGTTGTTTTTATTGTTCATGAGAGAATCCTTCCTGAAATTTAAAACGATAATGAACTAATCTAATATGCTGTGAATTAAGCGACTTTTGCAGCTTCTTCTACATGCTGTTTTTGTGCATATACCGCAGCTGAATCACGCACCCATTTACCGCCTTCCCACGCTTTACGACGTGCCTCAATACGCTCGTGGTTACATGGACCTTTGCCTGCAAGGATGTCATTGAATTCAGCCCAATTGATTGCTCCTGACTCGTAATGTCCTGTTTCTTCATTAAAACGTAAGTCAGGATCAGGCACAGTCAAACCCAACATGTGTACTTGTGGCACAGTGTTATCTACGAATTTTTGACGTAAGGCATCGTTGCTAAATAATTTAATTTTCCATTGCATGCTTTGTGCACTGTTTGGTGAATTATCATCACTTGGACCAAACATCATTTGCGCAGGCCACCAAAAACGATTAACTGCGTCTTGCGCCATCTGTTTTTGTTCAGGTGTGCCATTTGCAAGTTGCATCATCGCTTCAAAACCTTGACGTTGATGGAAACTTTCTTCTTTACAAACACGTACCATGGCACGGGCATAAGGACCATAAGAAGTACGACATAACGCCACCTGATTGACAATTGCTGCACCATCGACCAACCAGCCTATTGCGGCAACATCAGCCCAAGTTAAAGTTGGATAGTTAAAAATAGACGAATATTTCATACGACCTGCGATGAGTTTATCCATCATGTCGTCACGATCTGCACCCAAGGTTTCTGCCGCACTATATAAGTACAGTGCATGTCCTGCCTCATCTTGCACTTTAGCCAACAATACCGCTTTACGTTTTAAACTTGGTGCACGGGTAATCCAATTCTCTTCAGGCAACATACCAATCACTTCTGAATGTGCATGTTGTCCAATTTGGCGAATTAAAGTTTTACGGTAAGCATCAGGCATCCAATCTTTAGGTTCAATTGAAATATCCTTTTCCATGGCTTGATCAAAATCTTGCTGATAATTTTTCATTGTGTCCTCACTTATCCCAAGTGCTTATGCATCTTAAGTTAAAACGATACGTGTAAAAAATCAATACTATTTTATTTGTATCATATTTAATTTTTAATTAAAATAACTTAAGATATTGTATTTTAACATTATTTATTTTTAATTATTTGCTGTTACAGCATTTTTTTGGAAAAATATTTGACAATTTAAAAATAAAAGAACAAATTATGAATCATCAAAATTAAAAAATTATGTAACACGTATCATAAAAGGAGTTAGCCATGCTTGAGCTAGATGCAGGATCAAATCCAACCGAGCACACGACAGATGACACTGTTTCTACACCAACATCTCAGCTGAAAAAATTAAGTTCTTTGGTCTGTGGTCAAAGCTTTATTGCACAGCAAGATTTCCGTATGGTTCATCATGCCATTACAGGTGATGCAATTTATCAAGTCAGTAGCCAAGGCATTGACAACAAAGCCATTGTCGAATTTGCAAAAAGCAAAGGTTCTGCAATTGCTCAGATGACGTTTCATGAACGTGCCCATGCCTTAAAGCAAGTTGCACAGTATCTACTTGAACGCAAAGAAAATTATTATGAGCTTGCCAAAGCAACAGGCTGTACCCGCAAAGACGCTTGGATTGATATAGAAGGCGGCATTGGCACCCTATTTGCCTACTCAAGTTTAGTCCGTCGTGAACTGAGCGATGAAACCGCATGGGTTGAAGATGCATGGATTCCATTGTCTAAGCATGGCAGCTTTGGTGCAAAGCATATTCTGACCCCCAAAGCAGGTGTTGCAGTACATATTGATGCCTTTAATTTCCCAATTTGGGGCATGCTGGAAAAAATTGCACCGACCCTTTTGGCAGGTGTTCCATGTATTGTTAAACCTGCCACCGAAGGTGCAGAAATGACCCATGCAGTGGTTGCTGATATTTTGGCAAGTGGTTTCCTACCTGAGGGTGCTTTACAACTCATTTGTGGTCAGACTTATGATTTGTTTGAACATTTAAATGCACAAGATACCGTCACTTTTACAGGCTCAGCCGCTACAGGGCAAAAATTACGTGCGCATCCACATTTAAATCAATATTCAATTCCATTCAGCATGGAAGCAGATTCAGTCAATAGTGCAATTTTGACGCAACATGCTAATGATGAAACCATTGACCTGTTTGTACGTGAAGTTTTCCGTGAAATGACCACCAAAGCTGGTCAAAAATGTACCGCAATTCGCCGTGCCTTTGTGCCTGAAAATTTATTGGATACCGTACAAAGTCGCCTGATTGCCAAACTACAAAAAGTCGTGGTCGGAAACCCTGAACTTGAAAATGTGACGATGGGTGCATTAGCAAGTATTCAACAAAAACATGATGTGGCTAAAAAGGTTGAACAATTAAGCCAAGACGCTGACATTGTTTTTGGTAGCCATTTACGCCAAGACTTTAATATTGTTGCGGAACACCCTGAAAAAGGTGCGTTTTATCCACCAACGGTTTTGGTCTGCAAATCACCCAATACCGCTCAAGCCATTCACCAAGTTGAAGCATTTGGCCCTGTGGTCACCTTAATGCCTTATAGTGACCTGACAGAATTGGCGCAATTGGTGGCTAAAGGTGAAGGCAGCCTGGTAGCTTCAGTTGTTCGCAATACGGATGAAAATGTTGAACACATCATTGCGAAAATCGCACCTTGGCATGGTCGTGTACATGTACTTGATGCTGAAAATGCCAAAGAAAGTACAGGTCATGGCTCACCACTTCCACTCCTTGTACACGGCGGTCCGGGTCGTGCAGGCGGCGGCGAAGAATTGGGCGGTTTACGTGCAGTGAAACATTATATGCAACGTACTGCAATTCAAGGCTCACCGAATGCAATGACTCAAATTGGGCACAGTTGGACCATTGGCTCAGAAGTATTTGAAGATCGTGTACATCCATTTAAAAAATCATTTGATGAGTTGCGTGTGGGTGAACGCCTGTTGACGGCTCGCCGTACGGTGACTGAAGCAGATATTGTCAATTTTGCCTGCTTAAGTGGTGATCATTTCTACGCCCATATGGATAAAATTGCAGCAGCAGACTCACTCTTTGGTGATCGGGTTGCACATGGCTACTTTATCGTTTCGGCAGCAGCAGGTTTATTTGTCGATGCAGCTCCGGGACCTGTCATTGCCAATTATGGTATGGACAATTTACGCTTTGTTGAACCTGTAAAAATTGGTGACACCATTCAAGTCGAACTGACCTGTAAGCAAAAAACCCCTAAACCCTTGCGTGATCCTGAACAAAAACCGCATGGTGTGGTGGTCTGGGATATTAAAGTCAAAAACCAACGCAATGAATTGGTCGCAACTTACGATATTTTAACACTCGTTAATCGTGACTAAAGTTATGTGATTTCATGTTTTTAATCCCCCTCTTGCCGAACATGTTCCTCAGCTTTTAAAAAGGAGGCGTGTTCCGCTGTGCAAGTGGGGAGATTTTAAAATATTGAATTCAGAGTCATATGGATAAAAATATACCCTTCCAAATATGGATTTTGGAGCATCACACAAGGATTTTAAAATGAATAAAGTTTACCCAAATAGTCAGGCAGCACTGTTTGATATTGTTCAGGACAATATGCTGATTGCTGTCGGTGGTTTTGGTTTATGTGGCATTCCTGAGTTGCTTATTCAAACCTTACGTGACTCCAATGCCCAACAACTAACTTGTATCAGTAATAATGCTGGCATTGATGGTATCGGCTTAAGTTTATTGCTTGAATCACGTCAGGTTAAAAAAATGATTTCGTCCTATATTGGTGGCAATAAAGAATTTGAACGCCAATACTTAGCGGGCGAGCTTGAAGTTGAACTCACTCCACAAGGGACGCTGGCTGAAAAACTTCGTGCTGCAGGTGCAGGAATCCCCGCTTTTTATACCAAAACAGGCGTGGGAACGGCGGTGCAAGACAGCAAAGAAGTGCGTAATTTTAAAGGACAAAACTACCTACTTGAAGAGGCTTTAAATGCTGACCTCGCCTTAGTTAAAGCCTATAAAGCCGACAAAGCAGGCAATTTGGTCTTCCGCAAAACAGCCCGCAATATTAACCCCGACTGTGCTATGGCCGCCAAACTCACCATTGTAGAAGTGGAAGAACTTGTTGAAATTGGTGAATTAGATCCGGATGACATTCACCTGCCCGGTATTTATGTGGATCGTATTGTCGTCAATCCGAATCCAGCCAAACATATTGAAATTCGAACCGTTAAAAGTGCGGCATAAGGGAGACGCTCATGGCTTGGACACAAGAACAGATGGCACAACGTGCTGCACAAGAGTTAAACGATGGTGATTATGTCAATTTAGGCATCGGTTTACCCACATTGGTGGCAAATTATATTGACCCTGAATTACATATTTGGCTGCAATCAGAAAATGGTTTATTGGGCATTGGTGAATTTCCACTAGAACATGAAGTGGATGCCGATTTGATCAATGCAGGTAAACAAACCGTCACCACCAAATCAGGTGCATCATTTTTTTCAAGTTCAGACTCATTTGCCATGATCCGTGGCGGTCATGTCGATGTCGCGATTTTGGGCGCAATGCAGGTTTCCAAAAATGGTGATATTGCCAATTGGATGATTCCGGGGCAAAAAGTCAAAGGTATGGGTGGTGCCATGGACTTGGTCGCAGGTGCTAAGAAAATTGTAGTGATGATGCAGCATTGCAATAAACATGGCGAAGCCAAAATATTGGAGCAATGCACACTCCCCTTAACAGGACAAGGTGTGGTCAGTCGCATCATCAGTAATTATGGTGTATTCGATATTATTGAAAATACTGTACATATCGTTGAACTTGCCCCTGACATCAGCCTTGAAGCGGTCATTCAAGCCACAGGAACCACTTTAATACATGCAGAAATTGCTGAAGATGCTGCATAATGACGTGATTATTTATATTACTGAATAGTCATAGACAAAGGAATCAGGATCTAACGCCTTATGCTTAACAACATCACCATGATTTGACTTTCAGCATACATTTCATGTGATGTATATAAAATACACTCTCATTTTTCTCCCAGATAAAGTTCTTTTATCTGGGGATTTTTTGTGGTTAAAATAAAAATATATGATACATATTTAAATATTTATATTTATTTTTAAATCATAATTTTTTAATAAATGAAAATTTTCATTTAATGAAAATCAATAAGTATCTATATATATTGTTTTATTTATTAAAAAATATCTATAAAACAAAGTTCTTAAATTCAAATAAAAGATACTATTTAAAATAAATATTATTTATAGTGTATCTTTTTTAAAAATATTCAGCATAATTAAATCACTTGATTCATGACGAATCATGGCGATAAGGACTTGGGTTCAATCAAAAAACTAAAAAATAGATTGAAACCACTCGCACAGTACAAAAAAAGGAAATGCTATGGAACATTCTCACGTAGAACTGCACAACCCGACGCTTGCACAGCCCCATGCGTCACGTACCCGAAAAATTGCGATGGCGACCATTGTTGGCACTACCATCGAATGGTATGACTATTTTATTTATGCCGCAGTCGCAGGCTTAGTCTTTAATCAACTGTTCTTTAAACCCGCAGGTCCCATATTTGCCACACTTTTAGTGTTTGCTTCGGTGGGAATTAGTTTTATTTTTCGTCCTTTTGGCGCATTTATCGCAGGTTATTTTGGCGATAAATTTGGGCGTAAAACGGTACTTGCCATTACTTTGATTATGATGGGCGGTACCACTACCTTGATAGGCTTATTACCCACTTATGATCACATCGGTATCGCTGCCCCGATCATGTTAATTTTACTGCGGATCTTACAAGGCATTTCCGCAGGTGGTGAATGGGGAGGTGCGGTATTAATGGCGGTTGAACATGCACCAACTGAAAAACGAGGACTATTTAGTGCATTTCCACAGCTTGGTGTGCCATTGGGTTTATTGCTTGCATCATTGGTGCTTGTAGTAATGACAGGCTATGTCTCACCGGGTGAAGAGTTTATGGCTTGGGGCTGGCGCATCCCCTTTTTACTCAGCATTTTTCTGTTTGCTTTGGGGTATTGGATTCGTCGTTCAGTTGAAGAAAGCCCTATTTTTGAGGAATTAAAGCAAAAAGGCACTACCCAAAAACCGATCCGTGAATTATTTGCTCAATACAAAAAAGTCATTTTCAGCTCAGCTTTACTGATTGCAGGCACGACTGCATTGGGCTATATGACGGCGGGTGGTTTTATTCAAAGCTTCACCACCAATCCCAAAGGTTTAAACTTAGACCGCCCAACCATTTTAGGTTTGGTGAGTATTTCAGCCGTGATCTGGACATTTTTCACGTGGTTATCTGCGGTACTTTCGGACAAATTTGGACGAAAACCGATTTATATCATCGGTTCAGTCATTCAAGTCATTACTGCTCTTACCTTATTTCCTCTGATCAGCACAGGCAGTTACGGTTTGATCATGCTGGGCTTGACATTGTTATCCATGGGAATTGGGATGACTTATGGTGTACAAGCGGTTTTCTACTCAGAGCTATTCCCTGCTTCCATCCGTTTCTCAGGGATTTCGATTACTTATGCCATTGGTTCAATCATCGGTGGCGCATTTGCACCACTCATTGCAGCCGCATTGATTGGTAAAGTAAATGGAATTTATTTGGTCAGTGCCTATTTAACAGTGATGTCGGTGATCGCCTTCCTTGCCATTTGTATTTTCAAAGACCGCTCGGGAATAGCTTTAGAGCCTGATGCTGAAGATATTCAAAAACAATCTCCTTTTATTTGGAAATAAACTTAAGTCAAGGATGTCTTATGTTAACAAAACGCTCATTCTCAACACTTTTTTCAGCACTCATCCTCATCAACACTTGTGCCTTGATGCAGCAATTGCATGCCGAAGATGAATGGAAAATCACCTTGAAAAATGCCTATATTGACCGCAATTTTGATCAGGGAAATATCAAAGACACAGGCAGTTGGTCACAAGGTATCTCATTATTTTACAATTCAAAATTTCATGATACACCGTTACAAATTTTAGATCAGCCTATTCAAATCGGGGTTGATGGTTCAGTGCAATATGCTGTACGCCTCAGCAGTGACAAACATGTTGATGATACCGTATTGCCTTTTGATCCTATCAAAAAAGAACAAGCAGATGATTATTTGAAATATGGCGGAACGCTAAAGCTTAAATATGATCAGGCAGAACTACGAGTGGGTGAGCTATGGCTCAATCTTCCCATGACTACAGTCGACACAAGTCGCCAACTTTTAACTTCTTATTTGGGTGCAAATTTAAAATTTCCCGTAATGGATAAATTAAAAGTTGAGCTTGGGCGTGTTACGAAAAACTCACCACGCAACCAAGAAGATTTTTATAAATTTTCTTATACGCAGAATGGTGTAAAACACTATTCAGATGGTTTGGATTATATCAACTTAGTTTATGATGCAAATAGAGATTTGAATGTGAATTACTACTATGGGCATTTGGATAATTTGTATGACAAACATTATTTAGGTATCGAATATCAGTATCCGATTGCGAAAAATATCGCACTACATTCTAAATTGCGCTATTTTAATTCACAGGACAATAACAGTGCTTTGAATATTGACAGTCAGAATATTGGGCTATTAGAAACAGTTAAGTTAAATAATCATAGTGTTAGCGTGGGTTATCAACAAATTATTGGTGATGCCTATCCGTTACCTGATGGTTTTTTGCCCGAACTGTATTTTATTAACTGGAATGTTACAGGTTTTTTCAAGAAAAATGAAAAATCCTGGCATTTTATTTATAGTTATGACTTTAAAGACTATATTCCAGGGTTAATAAGTACTGCGAAATACGCCTCAGGACGCGATATCAAAATGGCCAATGGGCAGAAAAATGAAGAATCTGAATTTAACTTATTTACAAGTTACAACTTTCAAACCCCCAAGTTAAAAGGTCTTTCTATACAGCATCTATTTGCTAAATATGATCAAGATCATGGCAATGACTTTATGGAAAATCGTTTCTTTATTAACTATCAATATAAGTTTTAAGTTCACATATATGAGTAACTGAGTCAATAGAGAATGTGATTCGGTTACTCATAACATCCAAACTCAAATAAATTCACTCAATTTTTTCCATAATTATTTTCCACATTTTTATGACCGTACACTTAGCTATTTTTCATGATAATGTCTAATCCATTCAAAACAGGAATAAAATTCTCTATACTTAAAATATTTAATTAAAACAAAGATAAGGAAAATAGTGCAGCAAGAAATTAAAGATAACTTGGTTTTTAATGGTGAAGATGATCCAAATGAAAAAATCATTTTCAACTTTTATACATAGGTCAGAATTGTAGAAGCAACCATTGCGAAATATGCGCAAAAAAACCTACAAGAAGCACAAAATCGTCGCTGAATCAAGTGTTTGCCAACAGCCTATTCGTGGAGCGTTAGGAGCTGCAATGATTTCCCATGATTATGAATATCATTGGATAATGTTTCTTTTTTTATGCAAATAATTATTGGGAACGAGGCGTTTCTTCTGATTTACCTGAAGATTATTATGATTGGGTTGAGCAATATTGTATTGAACAGGATTTAGCCTCAAGCAGTTTTATTTTTAAAATGATGAGTCATATCATGACGACTGAACGATTTCCGATTTAAGCGAAACATTTGATGCTCAAATTACAAAAATAAAACGCCCCATAGGACGTTTTATTTACAGATAAATCGCTACTAATTTTTAAGAAGCGGCAACAAATTTTGCACGTGCTGCGTGTAGTTTTTTATAACTTTCAATTAAACGCAAATGACGATCTAAACCTTCAAGTTGCATATTGGTTTCAGTTAATCCGTAAAAACGAATACTGCCATCCATTGAACCAATCACTGCATCCATCCGTTCATCCCCAAACATACGGCGGAAATTGTGCTCGTAATCATTGAGATCAAGCTCATCATCAAGTTCAACTTCTAAGACCACATTCATACATTGATAGAACAAACCACGCTCTACCGTATTGGTATTGTATTGTAAGAATTGTTCCACCAAATCTTTAGCTGCTTCAAATTCTTGCAATGCAATATAAATTAGAAGTTTAAGTTCTAAAACGGTCAATTGTCCCCACACGGTATTGTCATCAAACTCAATCCCGATCAAGGTGACAATATCGGTGTAGTCATCAACTTCAACTTCTTCTAAACGTTCCACCAAAGCTTCAAGCTGTTCTTCATCTAAACGGTGAATATTTAAAATATCTTCACGGAAGTCTAAGGCTTTGTTGGTGTTGTCCCAAATTAAATCTTCAACCAAATAAATTTCAGAATAATCAGGCACCAGTATACGACAAGCTGTTGCACCAAGGTGCTGATATACCGCCATATAGGCATCTTTACCCATATCTTCTAAAATTTTGAACAAGATTGCAGCCTCGGCTTCATTATCACCTTTGCCGGTAAAATCCCATTCCACAAACTCATAATCTGACTGTGCACTAAAGAATTTCCAAGACACCACACCGCTTGAATCAATAAAATGTTCAACAAAATTATTAGGTTCAGTCACTGCATTGCGACTAAAAGTCGGTTTTGGTAAGTCATTTAAACCCTCGAAACTACGTCCTTGTAGCAACTCTGTTAAGCTACGTTCCAATGCAACTTCAAGTTTTGGATGTGCACCAAACGAAGCAAAAACACCACCAGTACGTGGATTCATCAAAGTGACACACATCACAGGATATTTTCCACCAAGTGAAGCATCTTTGACTAAAACAGGGAAACCTTGCTCTTCTAAACCCTTAATGCCTTCAACAATACGCGGATATTTCGCTAAAACGTCTTCAGGAACATCAGGTAATGCGATTTCACCTGCAATAATGTCACGTTTCACGGCACGTTCAAAAATCTCAGACAAACATTGTACTTGTGCTTCAGCCAAAGTATTGCCTGCACTCATACCATTAGAAAGATACAAATTTTCAATCAAATTCGATGGGAAGTAGACTGTTTCACCATCTGACTGACGTACAAAGGGCAATGAACAAATACCACGGGCTTTATTGCCTGAGTTAGTGTCATATAAATGTGTACCTAATAACTCATTTTCAGGGTCATAAATTTCACGGGTATAGTCATCTAAGATTTCAGTCGGTAATTCACCATTTGGCCCCGGTTGGAACCACTTTTCATCTGGATAATGTACAAATGCAGCATTGGCAATGTCTTCTCCCCAAAACTGATCGTTATAGAAGAAATTACAGTTTAAACGCTCAATAAACTCGCCTAAAGCTGATGCCAAGGCACTTTCTTTGGTGGAGCCTTTACCATTGGTAAAACACATCGGCGATTGTGCATCACGGATATGCAAAGACCATACATTTGGGACAATATTACGCCATGAAGAAATCTCAATTTTCATACCTAAACCTGCCAAAATTGCTGACATATTGGCAATGGTTTCTTCTAAAGGTAAGTCTTTACCCGCAATAAAGGTGGTACTTTCTTTGGCGAGGTCTGGCATGAGCAAAGCTTGAGCATCTGCATCAATGCTTTCCACTTCTTCAATGACAAACTCTGGACCCGTCTGAATCACTTTTTTGACGGTACAACGGTCAATGGAACGTAAAATACCCTGACGGTCTTTGTCTGAAATATCGGCAGGCAATTCCACCTGAATTTTAAAAATTTGCTTATAACGATTTTCAGGATCAACAATATTATTTTGCGACAAGCGAATATTATCAGTGGGAATGTCACGTGCTGCACAATACACTTTTACAAAATACGCTGCACATAAAGCCGAAGATGCAAGGAAATAATCAAACGGTCCTGGTGCAGAGCCATCGCCTTTGTAGCGAATCGGCTGATCGGCAATCACCGTGAAGTCATCAAACTTCGCCTCTTGTCGAAGATTGTCGAGATAATTGACTTTGATTTCCATGTGAGCACCTAAAGCTTTTATGTGTATTTACAAGCACATAAATTGCAAAATATTTAAATCAGTCGAATTTTAGCAATTGACTAAAAATAGAAAAATGAGCGAATGAATGAAATTGAAATATTTCAATTTCCATCACTCAAAAAGAATGGGCACTATTATAAAGGGATTTTAAGCAGTTGATAATGTTTGTCTGTAATTCCGTATCATTTTGCTTAAATTTTATAAAATTTATGCTTCCCCCTATCAGATCGATTACTGAGCAGGCAAAACCAACAAAGCGAGTTGAAAAGTGATAGAACGATCAAAAAAAGACATTCTATCGTTCTTCCTTGTCTGTCCATTATGGTGCCCGAGCCAATTGCTGGGCATTAAAAATACAGGTGCTCATATATTCGCTATAGACAGATAATTTTTCAAAAATATGCTCTGAATAAAACATATCATCAATCAAATGTTGTGCCTGATGCTGCGTTAACGTCATCAAAGGAACTAAAATTTGAGCATTGATTTCTGCAAAATCTGCACACAGTTGCATATACTGCGTATCTTTGTTTTTAAATAATAATTTACGCATATCTAACACTGCAATGTCTAATTTTTTAGTGACTTTAGCCAGTGTAAAAATTCTAACTCCCAGTTGTATTTCTAAAGTTTTTAATTGAGTTAAATTGGGCTGAACATCTGAAATGATAAAAATATGATTGATTTTTTCATTACATAACGCAGCGAGTAAATATTGATATAAAAATTCAGCCTCATTTTGCGCTACATCACTCAATTGAATGGAAAAATTTAAATCTTTTAAAATTTCAGTATGCTGTGCCAGTTGCATCTCACTGGTATTGAAATATGAATTAAAAACCGTCAATACCGTTGGGGTTTTCGGGGTGGTATAAAGCGTTTTTAGATTTAAATTTGACAAAATAAAAGGTGCAAATAAATAGGCAATATCATGACTGAAAGGATGAATCGCACTTTGAATAATTGCATTAAAATGAGAAGGTTGTTGATTTCTAAGTTGAGCCGCATGCAATAATTGAGCCTCAAGACGATCTTGAGTGAAATCTTGTTGGTCTAAAATCGTTTTAAAGCAGATTTCACCTGCAAAAACTTCGCTGATTTGCTGAAGTATTTTTGTTTTAAACATACATAATTCCAATGTATTCATTTTGCACTGTTATAGTATAAAAAGCCTATAGTCTTTCATCTATAGACAGATTTCGGCTAATTTCCTATAACAGATGCACTTTTTCCACTGATCTGTTTAATGTTGCGTCAAACTCTCCCACACCAATTGCAAGTTGGGATTGGCATTGATTTTACTTTTTAAAATGTGAATTTCTTGTCTTGAATAATAAGATGCATTACCCACTATTTTTAATTTATTTTGCTTAATTTCATTATTCACCACATTTTTAGGCAGCCAAGCCACTCCTAAGCCCTGTAGAACCAATTCTTTTAAATCTAATGCATTATCAGTTTCATATAAAATTTTATAATCCAAGGCATGAACAATCTGATCTACATATTTCCTTAAATAAGCTTTAGCGCCATACATCAACAATGGGATGTGCTTATCTTTCTCAAAATCATAAGTTTGTTCTACCGTACATACAGGAATAATATCCATTTCCCCTAATTTGCAATGACTAATCAAACTGTCATCCAAAGCATTTAATAAGGTGGCATCTGCATAACAAATTAAAAAATGACAACCTCCCTCCTTTAAATTTTTTAATCCTTCACCTACGTTATTGGTAATGATTTCAAGATGAAAATCCTTTAATTTTTCGGGTAAAAATTTCACAACTTGTGAGAAATAATTCGACATTAATGAATGAGATACCGAAAATTTAATAATTTTATCTTGTGTATTGAGTTTATTCAGCAAGCCTAAAGTCAGATCGAGTTGATCTTTGATATTTTTCGCCGTGGATAAAAGCACTTGTCCAACTTCATTAAATTCAATATTTTTGCCGTTTCTTATCAGAATTTCTTGCCCTAAATCCATTTCAATTTGCTGGATTCTTCGTGTAAATGCCGACTGCGTGACAAAACGAATTTCTGCCGCTTTAGAAATCGACTTCATTGTATGCAGTGCCAAAATATCTTCAATCCATCGAATATCTAAACTCATTTTACGTTTTCCTTTGGTTAAAACACCTTCATTGTATGCAAAAAATGCATACATTTTTCATTTTTTGCATTGGTCAGGCTGATTTTTTAATTTTATGCTTTTATTAAATCTTCATTGGACAATCTTCATGTCTCAGCATCGTTTAGAATCAGATTTACTTGGTCAAAAAGAAATTCCTGCGCAAGCCTATTATGGCGTACAAACATTAAGAGCACTCGAAAATTTTAATTTAAGTGCAACAAAACTATATCACTTTCCTTTATTTATCAAAGCACTTGCCATGGTAAAATCGGCATGTGCAGAAGCCAACCATCGTACCGAATTACTCCCTGAAAATAAGCGAAAAGCAATTCAATTTGCATGCAATGAATTAATACAAGACAAATACCAAGATCAATTTCAAATTGACATGTTACAAGGGGGTGCTGGGACTTCGACCAATATGAATGCCAATGAAGTCATTGCAAATATTGCTTTAGAGTTTATGGGGCATGCAAAAGGTGAATACCAATATTTGCATCCCAATAATGATGTCAATATGTCGCAGTCGACCAATGACGTCTATCCAACCGCAATTAAACTTGGGTTGTTGTTAAGCTTGGAAAAATTAACACCACCTTTCAATGCCTTAGTAGAAAGTCTAGCGCAAAAAGGAATTGAGTTTGCAAATGTGGTTAAAATGGGGCGTACCCAATTACAAGATGCTGTACCGATGACACTCGGACAGGAATTTTCAGGTTTTTCAGTCACTTTAAAGAAAGACATTGATAAAATCATCGATATTTCATCTGAAACCCTCTGCTATGTAAATCTTGGCGGCACTGCGATTGGTACAGGAATTAATGCTTCTGAACAATATAAGAAAGAAGCACTTGCAGCATTGTCGAATATCACCCAACGCCCCATGATGACGGCACCACACTTAATCGAAGCAAGTTCTGATATGGGTGATTTTATTCTACTGTCAGGCTTAATCAAACGTACAGCAACCAAATTATCGAAAATTGCCAATGATTTACGTTTGCTTTCAAGTGGACCACGCACGGGTATCAACGAAATTAATTTGGAGCCTCGTCAACCGGGCAGTTCAATTATGCCGGGTAAAGTGAATCCTGTTATTCCTGAAGCCGTGAACATTGCATGTTATCAAATTATTGCTAATGATTTAGCCATTACCCTTGCGGCAGAGTCAGGACAACTACAACTCAATGCGATGGAACCGTTAATTGCACTCAAATTATTTGAATCTATTGATCTGTTAGAAAAGACCGTCAAAATGTTTAAAAATTATTGTATTGATAGCGTGACGGCGAATGCATCGCAATGTAAAAATTTCGTGGATAATTCCATCGGTATTATTACCGCGCTGAATCCATACTTGGGCTATGAAACCACCACTCGCATTGCTAAAGCTGCCAATGAAACAGGTAAAAGTATTTTTACGATTATTGAAGATGAAAAACTCCTGAGTAAACAATCTTTAGATGATATTTTTTCAATTAAAAATCTAGTCAATTTCTAAACATCAGCAATTCAGTCAATAAAAAGGAAATGTCAGGACATTTCCTTTTTTGTTCTGCGTTGAAGATCTGAATCTCTACGTTTTCATCTATTACAACAGCCCGATTTCTTGAAATAAATTTCGGTATGCTGCTGCTTTCAGATCTAAAGCCAAAGGATAAGCTCGAGAGGATGACGGCATACGATATAAAGTGAGATGTCGTTGATCAAAAATCGTGTGTACCGCCTGACCAATTTGTGGTTTGTCAGTACCTTCAGGCATGGACAACATCAGAGTATCTGTGGCTTTATCACCTGTGGTCATGATGTTGCTACATTCAGGCATCTGATCTAACAATAATTTTAAATTGGTTGGCGTTTCGATCTGCAAAAATTTATCTGAAGCATTCCCTTGTAAACGGATGACCTGATACGCCGTGTCAAAAATTGCAATGCCATTTTCGTTTAAAAAATCACGTATTTTTTGTTCTTTGAAATTTTTATTGGCTAAATCTAAAAAGTAGTTTTTGTCCTGAAAAAAAATTAAACCAAAAATCCGCCACATATCATTTTGATAGTTCGGATAATAAAAATCCATTTTCCAACGCGTTTTGGGTGGTGGAAAACTACCTAACATCAAAAGCTTGGCATTTTTAGGTAAAAATGGTTCTAAAGGATGGGTTTCTATAGTTAAATCAGACATTTAAATAAATTCAAAAATTGATATTTATGGCTTAAATCATAGCACTTTTAGTGCATAAACATCGGTTTTTATTTTTTAAGAATGCTCCTTAATTTTGTCATTCACAAAATTTTCACAATATTTTCACAAAATGCTTTTTATAAAGATTGATTTCATTAGCTTAAATGACAGTGCTTTATTAAAATAAAATCATAAAAAAACCGCCTTAAGGCGGTCTATTTTTACTTCAATAATAAGTACCTTTGATGCGGTAACTTATTCAGCTCAAACATATGTTCATAGTCATAATCTGGCAGTTTTAAATCATATTTTTTACATAGATCTTTTATGGCAGTCGTCATATAAAACATATTGTTATGTAACATTGACTCAAGGATTGGATTTAATTTACCCAATGTTGGACTGTGTGTTTTCCACCATGCTTGAAATAGTTTGGCATGTATACACAGTGTTTCTATAGATTGAGTGTCATCTATATGAATCTGCCCTTTTGCCTTGATCTCTAAAGTTTCTAGGTAATCTACAGCATCTTGGAAATGTATTGCCAAAAGTTCATTGTAGCGTGGTATACGGAAATGCTTGTTATGTCGTGACCATATTTCCGCATGAAGTTTACGTTCACCTTGGGCACGTCGATCTACGATCTCTTTGAGTTCAGCTTGCTGTTCTGCGTTAATTTTTACTCGAGTGTCGATTTGCTGCTGCATGACTTCTTTTTCTAGTACGTCAAGTACCCATTTGCGGAATTCTTTGGCTATTGGGGTTCGGGCAAACATCGCGATTAAGTGGCAACCACGTAATGAAAAAATACGAGTTTCTTTTTCAGAGTTACCATTACCAAAACCCTTGACCGTCAATTTGACGGTCAAGGTCATATCAGAAGCAAATTCATCAGAATTACGATCATATATACGTGAAACTGAATCTTCGCGTGCATAACCCAATGCACGAGCAAGATCAGACGATGTAATCCAAATTTGACCATCATTTCGTTGAATTGGATGAAATTGTGTTGCATTAAATGTTAGACTGTTCATATCAATTGTTCTCGAAAATGATTGGTAACTCGCCCCGTAGCCGTCCAAAGTTTCGGGGCGTTTTTATATCCCTGCTAGGGATTTTTTCAATTTATTCTTATCACACCCTATTGTCAATCCCTACTAGGGATATTATTATTAATTTAATAAATCGAATTTTTGCAAGCGAAATAGATATGGGTAAAAATCTAGCAGATGTTGAATACAAAATGCGTATGACTCAAGATCTTAAAGATAAGATCGTTGAATCAGCAAAAGAACACAACCGCTCTATGAATGCGGATATTGTGGCTCGTTTGGAGGATAGTTTTTTAGCAACAGTTGATACAGCTAATTCACAAGCTGATATAAAAATTATTCCATTAAGTAATGGGAAGAAGCGTGTTATCTACGGGAAATTGTTAAACACATTAGATTTAGACTACACCCAATCACTCAGTGATCTTAAAGTTGATATTGAATTGGCACTTGAGACTTTAAGCCGTTCTTCTATTTGGAAAGCTCTACAATTCCTCACTAAAGATGTAATTGTCGCTCAAGGCAATAGTCATCTAAATATTGTGGACAATGGTAAGAAAGGTTTAGGTTGGTTGGTTATTGAAGATCATTATGGTAATAGAGATGCTAAAAATGATTAATAAACTAGGTTGGCTTTGCTTTACTATTATTTTCGTTCTCATATTAATTTATATATTTGCTATTTATTTTGTGAATTTAGATTCTAATCAAATATCTACACTAACTAATTTATTTGTCGCTTTTTCAACATTTACTGCTGCATGTACTGCTGTACTTTTATACAATAATTGGAAAGATCAAGCTCGATATGAATTAGACAAAGAAATTATAAATCAAACATGGGAGAACTTTTGTGATTTAAAAATCAATTTAGTTTCATTAAAAGAGAATGTAGATGAAATAAATAAAAATAGTAGCAATATCAGTGCTGATTTATATCGACTTTTTGATATTACTAATAATAAAATTACAAAGTATTACTACTCCCAACAAAAATTAGAAATTTTTTTTGAAATTGCTCAGGATGATATTATTTTTAGCGAAATGGAAGAAATTATGCAAAGCTATATGAAACTTCTAGTCATTAACTCAGGATTCAGTATTCCTAATTTTAACACTCAAGATGCACTACTTATTCAGAAGCTAAATAATATTCAATTAGAATTTTTTAAACAATTAAAAAAATTAATGTTAAGTAAAAAAGCACCGTGAGGTGCTTTTAATTTAGATATTCTGTGAGTATTCTATTTATTTGAGAGATAAGAATATTATCAATTCTATATTTTTCAATACTAGTTCTTTGATTTGCTATATATTTTAAATTTTCTAGAACACTTTTCAGCCATTCCTTCTCTACAAGAATATCGTTCAGAGTATACTTATCTACGTTATAACGTGTCTCTAACGCTGATAAAACTACTCTAACATTATTCGAGTCTAAGTCTAAAAGAGCTTTTGAAAAGATTTCTGGTTTAATTTCTTTTAATATTGGTACATTAAAGTAGATGTTGTCTGCACTATTAGTTAAACAAATTCTATGTAGAAAAAGGCTACTATTTTTATATAATAATTGTAATATTTCTTCCGCTTCTTCTTGAATACCAGAGTTTTTAAACTCTTTTATTTTTTCAAAAGCTTCTCTTATAAATGATTTAATTTCTTCTAAATCATAACCTAAATAGGAATATCCCCCCCAATGTGTTTTGTCCTGAAATTTTATATAGTTATTTAAATCAGATCTTTTCATTGTACTACAAATTACTTCAATATTTTTTAAACCTTTAATCTTCACCTCATCTGAATCAAATGATGTAATGAAACTTTGATTGAAGTAAATAACAGCACAAACAACATGAAAAACCTCACCAAACTCTGTATATTTCATTGTTTCAAGTTTTTTTATTGAAGAATTAATTAATTGATTAAACTCTATATTATTTAAATCATAATAATGCCATAATTTATACCACTCAGGCTTTTCATTTTTATATGAAAAATAATTTCTTTCTAGATTATTACTAATTAAATCCTTATCTAAAACATTATTAATAATTATATCACTCCAAATTGGTATATCTAAAATATATTTTGAATACCTATCTAAATTATACTTTGCATAAATTTTTTTTTCATCATCCTTGTCCTCAAATTTCAATATACTATCTTTGAATCCATGTTTTTTATTTTCAATTGAAAAAATTAAGAACAGTCTTAATAATTCTTGAAATAATTTATCATCATCTCGAAATGTTTTCGTCTGAAAAAGTCTATTAAATTCATGAATAGACTGCTTCAATACTCTAATATTATTGTATTTCGAAGAATTATACACTTCAATAATATTTTCTTTATAATGTGAAATTTTTTCTTTAAATTTAGAATCTAAAAATTCTTCAATTATAGAATCAAAAGCACTATTTATATCTCCATTAAAAAGGAATGTTGTTCCAATTATTTTTTCTTTTTCATTATAATAGTTTTTATTTATTTCTTTTTTAGATATTTCATCTTCGTTACCAATTAAAATTACTTTAGAATTTAAGTGTTCCACAAAATAATTTATATAACCAAGTACTTCTGATATTGGTATTTGGCATCTTTCAACATCATCAAAAATTAATACCAAATTTTCTCCTTTTTTAAGAATATCATCTATATTAACTGATGGTATTGAAAGATTTACTCTCTCATCATCACTTCCATCACTATTTAAGTCAAATTTAAATGTTGCTTTAACCAATCCTGAAGCAACCTTTCCAAGAAATTTAACTTTTTTATCCGTCCAAAACGGATGTAAAAATCTGAATATTTCATCATCAATTACTTCTTTCTTTGCAACGCCATTTAGACTTATATAAATGACATTTTTATGTTTAGCTTTTAGTTTTTTTTCTATTCTACTGATAAACCATGTCTTTCCAGACCCCCAACTCCCGTTGATCAAGACTGCATAATCATTTAATTTATCTTCACAATAATAATCTAAGTATTCTTCAATATGCTTGTTTGGTTCTGAAATAAAATCTAACACTAGTAACTCTCTAAATTCTGGTTTATTAAAGAAATATATTTTCTTAAGGATTTCAAACATAATTTAATCTTTTTGCATACTAAAAAATATTAAAAATAAAAGCCATCCAAAGCTGATAAACCTTGCCGATCTGGAGTGACCCTCACGTAAAGTAAACCAAGCAAAGATATAAGGCATCATAAAAATACCTATGCCTAAAAGAATCGAAACTTTCCGCTCAAATTTTGGCATAAATGGTAATGGTGACCCCTGTTGCTGTATTGGAGACATATTCATTTGCATACTAGATTTTACAGACTCACTACGCGTAGTTTCCTTTTTTGCTCGCTTGGGACTAAAGCTGCTATATGAAAGCCCAGTGCCTGGTATACCAACGGTTGTTCTTGTTCCCTTTTTCCCAAGATTTACACGTGCGCCTTTTCCACCAAGTGAAACACTCGAAATACCCTTTTTAGTAATATTTAAACGCACACCAGGTGCGATCTTTAAACTTTTTCTAAAATTAAAACCCATGTTTTACCCCATATATTAAGGTTTATATTTTTTTACATAACACAATAAAATTCTTACATTTTTACCACATATCAAAATAAATGCTAGACTTCACATAATATTTTGACTTTAAAATAATTTATGAAATTTTTACTTATTTTAGTTTTGGGATTCACCTCTATCCAAGCTTATGCCAAAAAATGTGCTGACTTTAAAACACAAAAAGAGGCACAGGCTTGGTATGAACAACGCAAAAAATCAGGACAAACAGGTTGGAAAAGTTTAGACCGTGATGGCGATGGTCAAGCATGTGATTGCCTGCCTGGTGGAAACGGGACAAAATGCCCGAAGAACAAATAGTCATTTTTATAAATATTTTTTAATAGATCTCGCTTAACGGAAGCCCTCATCAGAGGGCTTTTTTAAACAATTCTTTTTCCTTACTGCGACGATTCACCAATCCTTGAATCTTTTTACCGTTATCGTACACCCAGCGATCAAATTGATTTGCAGCTAAGGTCAAACTGTTTTGATTAATAAGCGTAAGCATTGTGCTTTTTACAAATGCAGTTTCGCCTATGTTGTAGACAAAAGAAGCCAATGCATCAAATTGGTTTTGATTAAGATTAACTTTGACATTTTTATCAAGACAAGCATCGACCCATTTACAGTCATTTTTTAACCACTGTTCAGCCTGTTGAGTCGTACATACATCACCCTTTTGAACAGATGTACCATTTGGGTACTTGATGGTACCAAAGCCAATTGTCCAAACGCCTCCCGTGTCCAAATACGCTTTTGAACGAAATCCCTCAGCATCTCTAATGATTGCATAACCACACTCAGAAATATCTCGTTGTCCATAAACCATAGTTTTTGGAACATTAAAGCCAATTAATTGTGCAAATACATTCAAACCATTTTGTGCAATAATTTGATCACCAGCAATAACTTGTTCTTGGGTAAGCTTGCCACCTGACATTGCACGTAACCATGAAAAAGCTTGTGCAATTTGCTTATCTTGATGAATGCTCATTCGCTTTTTCCTCCTTTACCATTACCCCAAATTGCAATAAAGGCAGCTTTAATTTCACTAATGATTTCGGCTATTGTTTTACCTTTTAATAATGCAATTGATTGATAAAAAATGCCGATTGCTAATAGTCCAAAAACTGCAAAAATGAGCATTACAAAACCTTGGTACATAATCGATTTTGTTAATAAATTAAAATGCTCAATAAAGGCTGAACCACCATATAAGCTCACTGTTACACTTGCTAAAAACTTACCAATTACACCGAAAGAAACCTTAATTTTTCCATCTTTATCAATATCACCACTCAATACTAGAGCAAGAATTGCACCGACAACAGCTGGTACGACTTTGATAATCCAAGGAATTGTGTTTTCTTGCATGACTTGCCCCAAAACTTTTTTAAAAAATGTGATTTATCTTAGGAACATTTTTAAACATAGAGTTAGGCTTACAGGGGGAGCCATATGTACATAATCTATATTAAAATATAGATATATTAATAACCATTAAATAATACCTTAATTACATTCAATAAATTATTATTTAATACCTGATTATTTTTAAAAACATATTAAGCGATTCCTAATTGTATTTAATAAATGTTATGTAGTATCTATTATTTAAAAAATAAAATTAATTTTTGTTTTATTAATTAGAATGCTTTTTTATAATTAAAGAAACAAATTAAACATTCGTTATCTTAATAATAAAACAATAGATAAAGCTGTATTAAAAAATACCAATTAAACCTTAAGCCAATGTATTTTATGATTAATCATAAAACTATAAAACTATAAAACTATAAAACTATAAAACTATAAAACTATAAAACTATAAAACTATAAAACTATAAAACTATAAAACTATAAAACTATAAAACTATAAAACTATAAAACTATAAAACTATATTTATAGTTAATCATATTTATGATTTCATGGAAGTAAGTCAGCGGTGACTTACTTTTTCATCAAAATTACCAAATAAATAAGTAAACGGAAAAATTTAAAATAATGTACTTATTATTAGAAAAACAGATTCATTGGAAAAATAATAAATTTACGTATTGACAAAATAACGTTTTAGAAATTTAATAATCTTAATTTCATGTAGAGGAATAAATGTGATATTCAAAATAAAGGATGCATTAAAAAGAAATTTTTGCTTATATTCAGCATTAATTTTTTTGCACAAAAAAGCCCACAATATCTTGGCGGATCGGGGCTTAGTTGCAGTTGACAAAGAGATACCAACACTGAGTAATATACCTCAACTTACTCAAGGTCGGCAAGTTCAGGTCAGTGAACAGCAATTGCGAAATTTGCTAGCATTTATTAGTGCATCAAATCATAAATTTAATGAAATTCAAGTATTAGCGAGTATTGTTGCTGAAAAGTCAGATGATTTTTCTACAGCACAAACATTGGCTCGCATAACGTCGAGTATGGCAAATAATTTTTGTGATCTATGTTCAGAAGAATTAAATGACTTCAAACAACAGCATCCTGATTTAGTAAAAACTTTTGTAGATGATCTAGCTGTATAAGAAGTAAAGCCACCTTAGTAGTGGCTTCTTTTTATTCCACAAAAGTAAGGTGACTCCCTTCACTTATATCTTGAAAATTCTGTGATAAATTATTTGTTCAATACGGTGTATGCCAAACTAAGGATTTAGTAAGCTAGTAAATCTTTCAAGGTATTGATACTACTCTAAAAGTAATCTATCGTAATTTCATAGAATTATTATCTTTGAGATGCACATGAGTTTATTAAAAATTACAATATTTCTTTTACTGTGTATCCCAGTAAATCTATATGCAGAAGTTTACAAATGGGTCGATGCAAAAGGGAATGTTACATATTCAAGTAAACGACCACCAAATGGCGTAAAACAACAGCCTATCGAAACCATTCGATCCCTAGGCACCACACAAAGCCATTCAACAGATAAACCGTATGAATTTAAATCAAATTCATCTATTCCCACAACTTATCGTAGTGCAAGTGAAACATATTATCGACCTACTTATAAAGCCATGACTCCACAACGGACACCTGAAAATGAAGCATTGCGCCAAAAAATTATTCAGGAAGCTAGCACACTATATACAGGAGCTAGAGGTTTAACCTCCAACCAACGTAATACATTAGCAGCAATGAATGGTGTAAATGTATCTAGTAGTGATAGTTACTCCAACTCAAATAGCTCTTACTCTGTCCCCGTGACACAACGTCAACCATCCACAATAACAAACTGTGATAGTGCGGGATGCTGGGGATCAGATGGTGCACGTTATAATCGTGGTACAGGTGATACTTATTTCCCTTCTACAGGTGGCTCATGCCAAAGTGTTGGTGGGCAAATGCAGTGTAATTAATCATTTGAGTAGAAATTAAGAATAAAAAAAGCCACCTTTAGGTGGCTTTTCCCTTTAACGATTAAACGCAAACCCACCTTGCTCCTCAGCACCTTTCTGCCGTTTAGTAAGGTATACTCCTCCATCACCAGTTTCTTTTGCTTTACGCTCAGTAGCTTTATAGCTTTGCATAAGGTTCATGCGATTAATCCGCATTTTTGGATTTTTCTCACTGACATTTTCATTAAATTTTAAAATTTCAGCCCATGCCTTATTCATTCCATCACTATCATCATTCTGCCTAGCAACAACCCACTTATGCATTAATTCGCTGCGATGTTTTGAAAGTTTGGTTTTATATTTATAAATTGCTGAACGCCCCTCCATTGAAGTCTTAATATCGGAGGGAGAAAAACCAATAGCTTGAGAAAACAACTCAACCGCTGTCACTTCTTCATTATGAATCACATCCTTATTTTTAGTTAATACACCTTCATTTGCAAAACGCATAGATTTCATTGCATTCTTTAGTACCACGGGTAACATGGTTTCTATGCCACGACCATAATCACCATCATTGATTTCCTGAAAGCCTTTAGCAATATTTGTTCCAATTCCTACTACTGGCCCCAGTAATGCCGATTGCATTCCTTTAGCCCAATCAGCACCTTCAAGCCCATCCTGAACATCAGGGAAAATTAAGTTATTTAAACCAACTCGACCAGATAAATCTACTGGGCTGAATGCACGAGGCAAACCACTAAATACTAAATCAGCAAACTTAGGATGAATATCTGCCAACCAATTTCGAATAACAATTTCTAATTCATAGGGATCATCGTCATCACCATCCGCAGCACCAAAGAACCCCACAGCCCAAGCCGCAAAAAATGCAGCAGAACCGAGTTTACTTTTCTTTGCGATTAAAACAGAGGCAGTGAAAAGCATTCCTGTAATTGGTAATCCAATTGCACCAGCTGCCAAAGTCGTCATACCCAAAATACCAGCCAAAGCACGACGAGCCTCTTTTTGTTCCTTAGGGTCGAGCGCATAAATTGACTGATGGGCATTGCGTACCAAGGTATAAATCATATTCTGAGCATATTGTTTAAATAGTAATACCACTTTTGCAATATTACCTTGCATAAAACGTGCTCGGTTTCCTGTTGAATAATCAAAATGACCTTTATATACAGAATCGATTGCTTGTTCAAAAGCTTCACTGTGTGTTGCTTTTGAACCATTAGTACTAACATGCTGACGTGCTAGACGATAGGCTGCAATGAAAGTTACTTCACGGTTAAACCGTTCTGCATGATGAAACATGCCACTTGCCAAACGCATAGCTGGTCGGAAATACCACATTACCTTACTATCTTCACCTTGAGCAATACCTGCTAAATCATGAGCTTGCGTAACATCAATCACACCACGCTTTACAGCTTCTTCATACGCAACTAGTTCATCACCTTTTAATATCGATGCGATATCTGGGTTATAAATATCACCAACACTATTTTTAAAGCCCTCCAAGTTTGAAAAGTCTGGCGTTTTATATCCACTTTTTAAACCAATTCCAAAGTCTTGTGATGCTTTTAACAATTCCTTTCCAGCTTTATCAAAACCCCATTTCGCACCCATGATTGGATAAGCAATCAAAGCTGTCTGAGATAGGTTGACCATAGCTGCAGCAGGAGATAAACCCATGTAATACATGAAACCAACACTTGTGAGAAAACTTGATAATGGATTCCCTTTAGGATTCATTAAAAGCTCATGTCTTTTTTCCATTTCACTAATAACGCGTTGTGCAGAACGCTGATCGTAACCAATGTCTTTATTAAATTCATTGTCTGCATGTTTCTGCATATCAGTAAGTTGTTGGGCTAACTGATCTCCATAGCGCAGTTTCCCCAAATAATTTGCACCACTAAACATATGCTGAGCAAATGCACGACGAGCATCCTGACTGAACCCAGCAGTACCCTTTCGATGAATGCCATGTTTTGCCCAGGATAAATCAGGCATAGATGATAGATATAATTGACTTAAAGTATCTTCAAATTCTGCCCGAGCTTCCGTACTTAAGCCTAAATTTTCAACTTCATTAAAAAGTTCAGACATAAAGCCACGCTCAACACCATCACGACTTGCATTGTACTCTTTGTCTAATTTCACAGGATCCACTTTAAATTGTGGATATTTTTTCATTAATTCAGAACGTATAGATTCAGCTTCATTGTTAGTTTCCGCGCGGCTGACGCTTTCTACATCACCATTTTTATTACGCATTACAATAATATATTCACCAAAACGAGCTAAAGGGAAGTAAACACCTTTAATTTGACCAAAAGAACCCTCTATATTTTTTAGCAAATCTGATTTTTTCTGACTGCTTAACGCTGATCGTAGAATACGCTCCCTGACCGCCTCACGTACTTTGGCATAATGCCCACTATAAGCATCACGTGCTTTTTTATACATTGTTCGAGCTTCAGGAGATAAAGCGTTGTAAGCTTTATATAATTGCTGATACTTAACTTTATCATCACCTGACTGGTGTGGCTTGGCTGGGTCGATCTGAGCCAAAGTGGCTTCATGCATTAAGTCAGCCAATGCTTCTTCTTCTGTTTTAGAGTTAGGGTCATTCTTATCGATTCTTTTATTTAACTTAGCCCATTCACGCACAATATTATCTGCATGAGCAGCTATATCATTTTTATCAGCATCCATCTGATGCACCAAGTCATTGTATACAGATAACTGAGGTAGAATTTTTTTATAAATATCTGTGATCTGCATACGACTCAGAAACATCAAACCATATTTCATTGCATCAGCCATACTTGGTAGTTTAAAGTTGCCACTGTACAAATTTTTAATATTTTCACTTAGACGATCTGTCATACCCTGAGTAGATCGACTAAATCGCATATCTGCACTTTCACTATTAAATGTGCCAGTGTTGCCCTCAGCCATTTTTACTTGATTAGGCTCTAATGCAACAATATATTCTTGATCATCAAAATGATGAATAACGCCTTGATATTTTCCAGTACTTGTCGCCTTAATAATTTCATCTCTTGATACATTTGCTGTAGTCTGAAATGCGTTACGAATATTGACAAATAAAGGCAATACAAAGCCATTTTTTCCACGAATATTGGCATACACATCAGCTGTATCAAAACTATCGGTTAAGTAAATACCATCACCTAATATGCCATGGCCTTGTTTAAATTCATTAAACTCAGATGCTGTGCCATGATATACAACTTTAGGTTCTCCATTTTCATCTAATACCTGTGAAGCATTTGCAGCATCATTTTCCCAATCACCAAACCATTTTTTAAACTCGGGTGTACGGACTTGTAACCATTGCTGTTCTGAAAGATGGGTAGCTGCACCGTTTGGTGCTTTCATCCATTGATGTGTACCATGATATTTTTGACGAACTAGATCCAACGATGATTGATGTTTAATTTGCCCAATCATGCGCTCTGACAATGCCAGCATATCGCGAGGATTCAAATTAAGATTGATACCAAAATGATCAAATACCCATGCTTTGACAAACGAAACGATATTATTTATCAACTTTTGCAGTGCATTTCGTTGAATCACATTGCGTTGTTGCATTGTTGCTGAAAGTGTCAATAAATAGGGCAAATATTCAAGCTGCTGACGTTCAGAGCCTTGTTCACGCTCCGCAAGTAATTTTGCAGCCAAAGCAACAGGATGCCGCTGTTCAACCAACTTATCAAACTGACGCATCAACTCATTATATTGCTTCTGGTTCATCATATTTTGAAAACCAGCGTGACCACCCAACTCATGTAAGAATGTTGGTACTGTGCTTTCAGCGGTCAGATTTGATGCAACGAGTACAGCTTTACCATTGTGATAAAAGCCCTCAACACCTTCAACCTGATAGTCTTGAATGATTTCAAGTTTACCTTGACGCTCTAACTCATTAATAGTGTCTTTACCAAAACGATCTACAAGAACATCACGTACTTGTTGGGTTGTAGAACCTGAGTTACTCGCTGATTGACGACTGTATAAAGGTTTATCCTTATTCTTTTCAGCACTTCTGTTTTGTTTGTGTTGCTCATGGTTTAACGCCATGATTCTTTGAACAATATCGTCAAACTCATCTAAAAAGTGTACTTGAGTCCTAGTTTCTCTAGTTCTATTTGAATTATTCTGTCGTTCAGATTGACTTGCCCTATTCTCTGCGCTTTCTCGACTTGCTGAGGAAGATCTTTCAGTACTTGCTGGATCTCTTGAGGGAGTCTGTTGAAATTCTGCATGGTCATTTTTTTGTGTTCCTGCAAAATTTGTTGCTTGCTCTTTTGACTCATTGAAAAGTTGCTCCTGTAATGAAGAAAATGACTGACGCACATCAAATTCAGCGGTAAATACTGCTATTAATTCATTATGATATTGATCATTTATACCATAATCAAAACGATATTCTATCCACTCATCTAACGCCATTGGATTTTTAAACATCCAATTTCTAAGCGTCTCACTCATTTTTTTTAAAAAATTTAGATCGTCTTTGGTAACTTTATTTTGGGCGATTGCCTGATATGTCACAGCATGTACAAGTTCATGATTTACCAAGCTTAAAATATCACTTTCCCAATTACCCTGTGGATAGATATAGATTTTTTCAGTACCATCTTGACTAAAAGGATAATAGCCACCTTCTGATAATCCTGTTGCGAGCTTAGGATTACGTGTAAAAATAACCTCTATATTTGGATTTAAAGTAGCAATTTTATTGAGCAACTGAACAGCATAGTCGTGATCATATTCAACTCCTTCCGTTCTCATCAATGCCAAATCATCAACGACATCACCCAATTTATTCACCGAGTCCATTAGGTGGCTTGGAATAAAATGCGTTTGCCCAATTTCAGAATCAGATTGAATAGCTATAGGCGTGGTAGGTTTGATATTTCGATTATATTGAGGAATATTAGAATCTTGTTTTGTTTCTATTTTTTGATCTTTATACTTTCCAAAATAACGTTGATCGACCACAGCCTTACGAGCTTCTGCCAAAAACATCATGAGGTCAGCATCATTATAACGTGAAAGGAATTTATCAAAACCACGATCACGAAACCATTGGCGGATATAACCAAGCACTTCTTTTAATTTCTGACGCACAAAGGGTTTCTTTTCAGCATTCTGTGCAACAAATGCAAATAGCTCACCGACCAAAGCCTGCTGAACATTATATTCAGTATAAATTTCATCTTTTACACCTTGGATATATGGTTCAATATATGCACTTTCAAATTGCTGCATATTCACGCCATTATCTTTGGCTATTTTGCGGATCCCCTCCAGCCCACCAAGTGCATTAAACAATTGTTGTAACTTGGTTTTATATTCTCGACCAAATATCTGTTGTACACCAAAATGCCCAACAATTTCATGTGCCAATAATTCCTCATAAGCATCAAATGTAGTAAGCTGTTTATTGCTATCCCCGTAAACCTGATCAGCAACCACATAAAGCGTGCCATCATGCCAAACACCGCTTACATCATAATTTTGGGTTTCGCCATTTTCATTTTGGTAGATTGCCTTATCTTGTATGACTTTCGGAAGATCAATAAAACTAGAAATAACCTGAACACTAAACCCATTGGTATTCATATCCCCAACTTTGCTGACCCTGATCCTATCATGAAGACTGACATTGATACGTCCACTAGAAGACGCATCTTGTGTAGCGGTCATTTTGAGATGATTAAAAAGCGAAATAATGTGCTTAACAGCACGACTCAGATTAAAAACCCCAAAAGTTGAATTTAATCGCTGATTTTTTTCTGATACTCCTGCCAGTGCTTGTCCACGACCTCTTTCTGAATCTTGAAGAATACTTCGCTGTCTGTGGTGAAAATATGACCCATCTGAAATATCAGATTGAGAAGTTCGTGTTGAATCTTCTTGCGTCCTTGGGTCACTGTTTGGGCCAGCACTTGAAGTTCCATCACTCGCTTCAGCAGTGATTCCATTTGAATTTTTTGCTCTGGTGTCGCTTGTTGGTAAATGATCTGAGCGATCTCGACTCTGCTGCTGACTTTTACTTCGTGAGGTAAATCGATCATTCTCTTTCTCTTTAAATTGGTTGGTAGAAATTTCAGTAAATATGTTATCTAGTCGTTTTACCCCATCTTGCCCAATTTCAGAATCCGATTGAATTGTAACGTTTACCTGTGTTTGTTCTGCTATTTTACGGCTAAAATCTTTTATATTTTTTGTTCTTTGCTTTAGTTCCCCATTCTTACGCGCCTTAATATAAGTTTCCAAATCCACACGATTTTTTAAAAAACGATCCAAAGCACCTGCAGCAACAGCTTTACGTGTACTACGCTTTCCATTGACAACTTCATTCTCACTTTGCTTTTGTGCTTTTTTGATTTCTTTATTTAAATGTTTCAGTGATTCCTGTAATTGTTCATCTGTAGCCAAACCATAAACACTGTTGTGCATATCAGCTAAATCTTTTTGGCGGATTTTTTCGGCACGTATATTTTCAATACTGTCTTTTACATTCTTCTGTATTGCTGGTTTGGAAGTATCCTTATTTTTAAGCCAATCTTTGAATTGTTCCATATCCATGTTACGAATAGGACCTACTTTCCAGCCTTTATCAAAGTTTGATTTATATGCTGTAGCCGCTTCTTCCTGACTGTCAAAGCCCAGCATAACTTTATGTTCATCAAAGTTACCTGATTCTTGATCAACCTGATCTACGATAAATACCTGATTAGAATCTGGATTATTACCGATATAGGTATCAATATGCTCGTTATCAGCACCCTTGGTACGTTTGATATAACCATAATGATCGCTCATCGTATGAGCCCATTCTTTCCCATTGGGATCAGTACCACGACGTTCTGAACCTTTTGGATTTTCAATAGATATATCTAAGCCATGAACTTTTATATGACCTTTCTTATAGTTACCAGCTTCAATCTGGGCTTGAGTTGGTTCAGGGGTATTGTTTTGTGAACTTGTTGCAGCCTGATGTGCATTTTCATCAATACTCATAGCATTAGGCTTTTTACCTACCCATTCTCCTGTAGTTGGGTGTTTCATGCCTACAATTTCTACTGAACCATCAGCTTTCTGTACAGCATTATAATTAGGATTATTTAATGCATTGGTCTTTTTATTTTTATCACGCAAATCAATTGTGAAATCATCACCCAAAATTTCAACATCAGACATTACACTTTCGGCTGTATCACCATATTGTTTTTGAATTTGCTCAGAACCAAATGGTGCTGTAGTAATTTCAGGCTGCTGAGATTTAAGCTGATCAATTTGTTTTTTGATTTTACTTTTTTCAATAGCCTGTTTAAGACTATTTCCCTTTATCGCATTAAAATTTTGCTCTAGTTGCGCAAGTTGATCTGCAATGCCACTAGTTTGAGATTTGTCAGTATTATTTTAAGCATCCAAACGGCTTTGTTGCACAAAGATTTGAAATGCAAAGCGCCCCTAATTGAGCCAAATTTAAGGCGTAACTTGGGTAAGTGGTCGACCTAATTCCGTAAATCTGTTGAGGACTGCTACACGTGCATGAATCTCATTCACCTGACTAGGAAAGCTTCTTGCCATTAATTTATCGCCTAATAATTTGATGCAATGCATCTTGGTTTCCACCAAACTGCGGCGATGATAGCCTGACCATTTTTTCCATAGTGTCCTGCCTAAACGTTTAACTGTTCGAAGTAATTCATTTCGCGCTAGCGAGCTACTCTTTGTATCTTTCCATGGTTTCGCATTTTTTCTAGGTGGAATCACTGCATGCGCTTGCCGATCTGCAATGACCTGACGGCATTGCTTGGTGTCATAAGCTCCATCGGTATAAACAGAGTCAATCTGCTCATCTTGTGGAATTTGATCGAGTAAATCACCAAGCACTTGTGAATCACTCACATTATTTGTAGTGAGTTGAATAGCGCGTATTTGAAGGGTTTTAGCATCTATACCAATATGAAGTTTACGCCATTGGCGACGATATTCAGGTCCATGTTTCTTGCGTTTCCATTCGCCCTCACCTAGAAACTTCATGCCTGTAGAGTCTATGAGTAGATGCAGCCCATCGCTACTTTTTTGGTAGCTGATTGCAATATCAATATGCTTTTGTCTTCTACAAAGCGTACTGTAATCTGGTGCGGTCCAATTTAATCCACAAAGTTTAATCAGACTTTGCACAAAGCCAGTGACCATACGTAAAGATAGACGGAATAAGGATTTAATCATTAAGCAGCATTGGATAGCTGCGTCGGAGTAGGTTTGATTTCGCCCTTGTTTGCCTTTTGATGGAGCATACCATTGCGTAGCAGGATCAAACCAAATGGCAATATTTCCGCGACTCATGAGTGCTCGGTTATATGCGGGCCAATTGGTTGTACGGTAGATTTTGTGTGTAGGCTTCTTCATTTGAAAATTATATCGCTGAAAAAGCCTTTACAGATAGGTTTGTGCAACAAAGCCGAGATGCAAAGCTTTCAGATTTAGGTGATACTGTAAGTTCTCTTAATAATATGTGGTCAGCCATAAATAATTCAAAAACTGATGAAAAGGAGACGTATACATCTTTAATACTTTGGGCCACTGATTTTATTAGTATGGTATCTGGGCAGAGTAAAACTTGAAGTGCGACATAAACCACCTAATTAATTTAAAAGGTTTATGGAGTATATAAAATTGTCATACCATCATCTTAACTTTGAAGATCGTACTGCATTAATGCTTGAATCAAGAAAAGAAGGCTTTTCACCCAGAAAATTTGCTGAACTTATTAAAAGACATCCTAGTATGATCTATCGTGAACTTAAAAGAAATAGTATCAATGACGTTTATCAAGCTCGATATGCTTCTGATAACACCTTCGCTAGACGTAGACGTGGTCATAGAAAACTCAAAATCGATTCAATCCTTTGGAAATTTATTGTTGAAGCGATCCGTTTTAAAAGATCAGCTTGAAAGAATGAATTGATATAAGCATTTTATGATGGAGTTTTAGTTTCTACAATACTACGATAAGTCTGTAAGGCTAACGCCCCTAGCTTAGATTGATTAACCATACATGATATTGATGTGTGCTGAAATAACAGGACACTTCCACTTGGGAGATTCTAGGCAACTAACTTGTAAAAGTCCTCTGCCATTTGATTTGGTGTCTTAAAATTCAGTCCTTTCTGAATTCTCTGCTGATTATAGAAGAGCTCTATGTATTTTGTAATATCTGCCTTAGCTTCTTCCCTCGTTTTATAGTTCCGATGATGTACAAGTTCGTTCTTACTTGCGGAACGTTGTTCCTCACCCGAGAAACTTTCAATTGGTGCATTATCAAAACAGTCACCCTTTTTACTCATCGAACCTTGAAAACTATATTTTTCAAGCATATTCCGATATTCATGACTACAATATTGACTGCCTCTGTCCGAATGAATAATTAAGTTTCGAGGTGGTTTATGATTGCGAATAGCCATACTCAGTGCATTACAAACAAGTTGTGTTGTCATCCTTGCACTCAAGCTATACCCAACTACTTGTTTAGTGCAAAGGTCTTTTAACGCAGCTAAATACAGCCAGCCTTCAGCTGTCCATATATATGGGTGAGTAGACCAAGGGAATCTCACCCTTAGCCCCTCGCAGAACCGGACGTGAACCTCTCAGCTCATCCGGCTCCCATTATCCAACCGTTGGTAAACATCCCATTTTCCAGTGCACAAAGGCATTTGGAAAATCACGCGCAAGTCGCCCTAAGGCATATCTAGCCCGTCTTTTATGACGGGCCAAGTTTTTATACTTACGCCTCATCCAGCGTATAAGATAAGCATTCATGTGTTGCCAGATCGCTGACATTGCTGAACCATGGAATCGACCATAGTATTGCTGCCAACCTTGAAGAATTGGATTGAATATTGCAGATAAATCACTTAATTCGCGATTACACATCAGATGTAGATGCCATTTCCGAATAGTCTGTCGCATTGCTTTAAGTGCATCACGACTGACTGCAGGAGAGAAATTTACATAAACTCTTTTATACTTGTCCACAGCCTTACGGGGCCTAAACGTGTACCCGAGAAAAGTAAATTGAACATCGGGATATGCTTGGCGACGATTCACATCTTGGCAATAAACAATCTTTGTCTTATCTGGATGTAATTCGAGTCCACATTCACGAAATCGTGCACCAATCTTTTGTAAAACAAGTTTGGCTTGAGATAAACTTCGGCAATGAATTACTCCATCATCCGCATAGCGGCAGAATCTTACACTCGCAAGATTCTTGGTAATCCACATGTCAAAAGCATAATGCATAAATAAATTAGCCAATAGAGGACTGATAACTCCACCTTGCGGTGTGCCGCGATTCCTTTCTAAAACTTGACCATCTACATTTTGCATAGGTGCTTTTAACCAGCGTTCTACATAGAGAAGAATCCATGGAATTTCGCAGTGTTTCTTAAGTGCACGCATGAGTAGATTATGATCAATGTTATCAAATAAACCTTTGATATCAAATTCCACAACCCAGTCATACTCCCAACTTCGTCGCCTCACCATAGCTATCGCATCATGGGCAGAACGCCCTGGACGATAGCCATAAGAGTTTGGATGAAATAGAGGATCAATCCGTGGCTCCAATATAAGCTTGACAGCTGTTTGTGCTACTCGATCCGCTACTGTTGGAATGCCTAACATACGTACCCCACCTGATTTCTTTGGAATCGGTACACCTTTGACTGGCGATGGAAAATAACTGCCTGAACAAAGTCGATTCCATAGTTTATACAGGTTGCCTTTTAAGTGGTGTTCGAATTGCTCAATAGATTCATGATCGATGCCTGCAGCACCGCCATTCTCTTTGACTTTCTTAAATGCCTCCCAGATTAACGCTTTAGGAATGTTAAATGGTTTGGTCATAAAGTTTTGCTCCTCCTGCTTGCACAGTTGACAAATCCGTAGACCTGGATAATGCAACCCCTTCGCTCCATTACCATTACAGTAACTTCAACACTACTACGAGTTGCTCCGCCCCTTGGTGACGCATTGCTATTATCAGCCTTGCCTTTTGAGCTTGTGCCTTTCGCTTGACATCGCCACCGAAGGTTCCCGCAGTTCAACGTAAGAGCCTGAATTAGGATCGCGCTGCCTCTACGCCGGACACCGAATGGCCCGTAAGCAGGTAACGGCCAAACTGATCGCGGGGCAACATCCATCCCCGGTTTTGATGTCATTTGAGTACTTTCGACACTTGAACGGCAGTTCACTGGTGTTCGCCTTCCTAATTCTTACCTGACGCCTATACAACGCCTTTTCCATAACGCTCACGACCGGGACTTTTGATCCAAGCCGCTTATGGTGGTTTGCTACCTGCTCCTGCAAGCCGATAGCGAGGGGCCATACCCTCATCTCTTACGCCGCTTGCTGCGGCACACTAATGTCACTTACCCACGCAATGTTTGGGGTAGTCTCTATAAAGTTTTGCTCTAACAAATTATTGTAAACAGAACGATTGTGATCGCTATTTGTTGTCCTTTTGAAACGCTTATGACGCTTACAATACAGATGATTCTGCTGTTTAATGCAACGTACTGCATACTCGCTAATTTGAATGCCTTGTGACTGTAAATACCTTGTTAAGCGAATATGTCCATAACTTTCTTTAGTTTCTTGATGGGCAATTTTGACCAAGATGGTCTGTTGGTTTCTTTGAATAACTCGTTTACTTAAGCCCCGCTTTAACCAATCATAAAACCTTGATATTGAAATTTTTAGCAACCTAGCCATCATTATTGTTGGATATGTGTTTTTATGCTCTTTCATATAAGCGTACTTCACTGATTTTCCTTGGCAAAGTACGCCGCTGCTTTTTTTAGAAATTCTCTTTCCATTTCGGAAGTTTTAAGTTGTTGTTTCAGCTTCTTATTTTCTTCGAGTAGAGCAACGAGATCAGGCGAATATTGTTGTGTGCCAGCTAATGTTCCTGCCTTTGCTTTTTTATGCCAATTCGATAGCGTTTGCATGGAAATACCGAGTTGTCGTGCTGTTTCGGAAACATTACCTTTGTTTTCTTCAATGGCTTTTATTGCTTCAGCTTTAAATTCTGTTGTATAAATTTTTTGCTTTTTACTCATGGTAAACTCCTGTTGAGTAAGTTTAGTTTACCAAGTTAAAGTCTCCATTTTTATCAGCACACATCACTTTGAACCGTACCGGGTTTGTCGGAGACTTTTTATTTAAGTTAGGCCACGTGACCTAACGGGTTAATCTTATCATAGTACATTGCTTCAAACTCAAAAGGCGATACATAACCCAATGCGCTGTGTACACGCTTTTTGTTGAACCAATCTACCCAATTTAATGTCGCAAGTTGTACATCCGCTAAACCTTGCCAGTCTGCTTTTAAATATTCAATCACCTCTGTTTTGTATAAGCCATTCACTGTTTCAGCCAAAGCGTTATCGTATGAATCACCGGTCGTACCGACTGATGCTCGTAAATTTGCTGCTTCTAAACGATTGGTATAGCGAATGGAAAGATATTGAACCCCTCTGTCACTATGGTGAATCACATTCTTTGGCATGTCTCGAGCATGTAACGCTTGCTCAAGTGCATCGAGCACCATATCTGTATTCATCCGTGTCGATACTTTCCATCCAACAATTGCTCGTGAGAAGACATCAATAATAAATGCAGTATAAACCCAACCTGAATTTGTTTGAATATACGTGAAGTCAGCGACCCATAGCTGGTCAGGATGATCAGCACTAAAATTGCGTTTCACCAAGTCATCTGCTCGTTTTTGATCCTCTCGGCTACGGGTAGTTTGTTTATTCTTACCACGCCAAACACCTTGTATACCTAGTTTTTGCATCAATCGAGCAACTGTACAGCGAGCAATAACATAGCCTTCACGTTTCAATTTTTGCCAAACTTTACGCACACCATATCGACCTGAACTTTCCTTCCAAATTCGTTTAATTTGTTCAGCATGATGCAAGTCATGTAGATCTCGCTTTGCTCGATGTTCTGGGTTTTCAACGAAATCTAGTGTTCGATAATAGGTAGAAGCCGCGATCGGTAAAATCCTGCAAATCGCCTCAACACCATATAACGCCTTATTGTTATGGATGAAATCTACCATTATTTGTGTGGGCGGTCGAGCTCCGCCTGGGCGAAAAAAGCGGCTGCTTTACGTAGAATTTCGTTAGCACGTTGCAGTTCTTTATTTTCACGTTCGAGTTGTTTAATACGTTCTTGATCTGAAAGTTGCTGTACTTTAATTGGGTTTTGTTTATCTAAATATTTTTGATACCAAACACGTAGAGTTTCAGGAGTACAACCTATCTTGGGAGCAATAGCGGTGATCGCAGCCCAATTCGATGGATAATCTTTCTCGGATTCAATCAATAATTCAACCGCTCTTTCTCTGATTTCAGGGGTATATTTTACTTTTTTCATCGGGACATTCTCTCAGAAAGCTTGGTCTCCGACAAACCCGGTACGGTTCACTTCTCAGGTGGAATGCTAAACTGGTTGATTTTTATATATAAACAATAGTCAAAAAGCAAACCTATTGATTCCAATCTATATACACATCATATCCGTATCTCATTTTCCATTTATAAGACGCTGCGTGTATGATGCAACGTTATTTATCCATTTAATTCTGATATGAAAAATACACTTTTTGATCACCATCAAATTGATGTGGTTTCTACTTTTTCTGAACTCACCACCTTAAAGTTTCACGGCGCTGTCAACGCCATGTGTTGGCAAAGAAATTTAGTTGGTGATTTTAAAGAAATTGTCAACAAACTTAAATTGACTGAAAATATTACCGAAGTTTCTGTGGATGATCTGTGTGCCTTAAAACTCACAGAAAATGCCCATCTTGCCCGAGAACGCATCATCAATGATATACAACTACTGACCGATTTTGGTGCTTCTCCGTGTCTCAATCTATTAAAAAATTATGAACGTGACAATGAGCTTGATTTTATTTCAACCGATGTCTATTCCTATCATGTAGACCGTTCGCCCATTGAAACAGATACTTTTTTATGTACTTATTATGGTGCTGCGAGTGATATTTTACCCAATGCTCAGGTTCAGCAAAAAATCTTGATCCCTGAAATTAGAGCAAAACTGAAAGAACTTCATGATGGTACAGATGCAGAATTTGAAAACTTTCTTGAAGAATATTTCTTTGATCTACATTATGAACCTAAAGCAGATGCCAAACCAATCAATTTAGGTCTAGGACATCTTTGGCGTTTAGCTGTAGACCATCCAACACAACATGTTTTGCCTTGTGTGCATCGCGCGCCTCAGGAAAATGAAGATGAATATCGCCTATTGTTAATTTGTTAATGCATTAACCCAATACGATAATGCAATCATCAGCGGATTGGGTTAATTTTGTTCTAAATCAACATGCTACTCTAAATAAAAGGTTTTTAATGGTGGATAGCCATTAAACTCAACGGATGCATAAGATGTGGTATAGGCACCCGTACTGAGCCAATATAAACGATCTCCCATGACCAAATTTTGCGGCAAAGGATAAGCGATTTTCTCATACATAATATCCGTCGAGTCACAGGTTGGGCCTGCCAAAATGACGTTAGATTTTGCAATATTATTCTGCATTTTGGGTGTATAAATCGGATATTTAATCATTTCCCCTAATGTTTCAATTAAGCCATTAAATACCCCAACATCGGTATAAATCCACCGTTTTTCATCTTGCTCCGATTTATGTGCAATGAGGACAATCTCTGAGACAATCACACCCGCATCCCCCACAAGTGAGCGTCCTGGCTCTAAAAACAGCGTGATTTTTTGCTGAAAATATTCATCTAAATAGCTTTGTATTCGCTGTGCATAGCTTTGAATGCTATCAATATCTGCCAAATATTGTGCAGGAAAACCACCACCCGCGTTGATCAATTCAAGCTGAATGCCATGTTGTTGCTCAAGGGTCTCAAACACATGCTTTACGGTTTTCAGTGCAGTCCGCCATACCGTGACATCATTTTGCTGACTGCCAACATGGAAAGATACGCCATATGGTTGTAGCCCCATCCGTTTGGCTTTCACCATCAGATCAATCGCCATATCAGGGTCACAACCAAATTTACGTGATAATGGCCAATCTGAAGTCGTACCCGACTCTACTAGCACACGGACAAATACTCGAGCATTGGGTGCAAATTGCGCGATTTGTTCTAAATCGGCCTGTGCATCGGTCACAAATAAGCGAACACCTTTGTCATATGCATATTTCACATCTGCTGCTTTTTTAATGGTATTACCAAAGGAAATACGTTCAGCGCCAATACCACATGCCATCACGCGATCTAATTCATAAATGGAGGCAATATCAAAATATGAACCCAGTTGGTCTAAACGTTGAATAATTTCACAACTTGGATTGGCTTTGACTGCATAAAATAGATGTGCTTTGGGAAAGCTATCTTGCAGTTCCTGATATTTAAATTCAATTCGCTCTAAATCCACCACTAAAAATGGACTCGGTTTGTTTGCAGCAAAATTTTGGATTTTTTGCCATTGTTGTGAAGAATAATAATTTTCTAAGTTCATCAAACATTTACTCGCTTTTTTTGTGGCGCTTGAATCAAGCGAGATTGTGTTTTAAACGGCACTGCCAATCTTGCAGCGTAGGTTCTTCAACTAAATCTTGAAATTCGACACTGATACCAAGTTCACGCCATTGGCCAACCAAGGTCATCAGGCTCACCGAATCAAGACCGAGCATGAATAAATTGTCATCATTTTGAATTTCACTTGCGTCGATTTCGAGTTGTTTGGCAATGGTTTGACGCAGTCCTTCCAAAGTTAAATCTGCATGCATCATACAGCCTCCATCGTGAGTGCTTCTGTTTGCAATTCAGTTAATACCGTTGCTGTATCTACGACTTTGGCACAGCGACCTGTCGCATATTTCAGTGCCATTTCATGCTCTGCTAAACTAAAATCTGCGAGCGCATCCCCCACTAAAAAGGCTTGTATATCCAACATAAAGGCTTCAGCGGCAGTTAGTAAACAACCAATGTGTGCATACACCCCACAAATCATCAGTTGATCACGCCCTGCATCTTTCATGCGTTGTTCAAAATCACTTTTCTTAAATGCACTATAACGCCATTTGGTCAACACAATATCCTGTGCTGTAGGTTGTAAACTCGGAATAATCTGCACAATATTCGGATCTGCAGCCAAGCCTTTGCCCCAAAAATCGGTTAATAATTGACGATGTTCTACACTCTGATCGCCAGGTTGAGCGGTGTAATACACAGGAATGCCTTGCGCATGACATTGATCGATCAACTGACGGCAATGTTGAATCAACTCAGGAATAGGGGCTTGGCTTTGATCATAAAAATCTAAGAAATATTGTTGTAAATCATGCACCAATAGTACGGCACGACTTGGATCAAGCGTCCAGTTGACTTTGTTTGTTGGGAAATTTTGTGCTTGTGGCATCGGATAACTTGCAATACGTGGAATAGCCATGTGTGATTTACCTTGTAATTTATAAAATTTAAAAATATTTTTACGCCACTAAACGTTGTCTGAGCGCTTTTTTTATCGATTTTACCCAAAGCGGTATAAGGCATATCGGCAACAAATTCGATACGGTCAGGAATCTTATAAATCGCCAACCCATAGTTTTGAACGTACTGTCGAAGTTGCATCATTAAGCGTGTTGTACTCGGGTCTTGTGCATCGCTACGCCATTGAATATAAGCGCAACTTTTTTCACCTAACATTGCATCAGGCATCGACACCAACGCCGACTGAATCACTTGAGGGTGCTGATTTAAGACTTGTTCAACTTCTTCGGTCGCGATTTTTTCACCGCCCCGATTAATTTGCTCTTTACTACGCCCTTCCACAATGATGTTGCCAGCCGCATTAATCCGTACTAAGTCTCCTGTGCGATAAAAACCATCGACAGTAAATGCATTCCGATTATGTTCTGGTGCATTAAAATAACCACGAATGGTATAAGGCCCTCGCGTCAGTAAATGTCCTAACTCACCTTGAGCCAGTTCTTGATCATCATCATCGACCACTTTGATTTCATCATCCGCACTGATTCGACTGCCTTGTGTAGCAATGATTTGCTCAACATCATCTGTATAGCGGGTATAATTCACCAAGCCTTCAGCCATACCAAAAACCTGTTGTAAACGGCATTGATATTGTTCTATCAGTTGTTGTGCCAAAGCATCTGCCAAACGGGCACCGCCCACTTGTAAAACTTTTAATTGAGCGAAGATATTGTCTGCACCTTTTTGCACAGCTTCTGCCCATGTTGCAGCCAAGGCAGGAACCAATGCCACATGTGAGATCTTGTGCTGTTGAATCAGCGCAAAACACGTGCTTACTGAAGGATCTGGCGATAAAACCAACGTGCCACCTGCATAGAACAGCCCCAATGAGCCTGGGGAACTTAGACTAAAATTATGTGCTACAGGCAGCACCATTAACATTTTGGTCTGAGGATTCAGTTCACAAATTTCCGCACTGGCACGCACGCTATATAAATAGTCATCATGTGTACGTGGAATTAATTTTGGTGTGCCTGTACTACCACCCGACAATTGAAAAAATGCGACATGACGCGCGCTCACTTGAGGTGCAATCACACACGGTGTTTGAAATGCCTGTGTATTTGGCCATGCTTCAAAACATGATTCATCACCCATTACATCACCGACCACTAAAACCTGTTTTAAACTTTCACAACGATTTAAGCATTCACGCGCTAATTTACGATAATCAAAACCCATAAATTGATCGGCACAGATATACAATTTTGCTTGCGTTTGGGTAATAAAATGACTGACTTCTGCATGACGGTGCGCAGGTAAACTCATCACAGGACGCATACCAATTCGTAACGCAGCAAAATAAGCAATAAAAAATTCTGCAATATTGGGCAGTTGAATCACCACACTGTCGCCAACTTGATAGTTTTTTTGTGTTAAATAGACGGCGAACGCATCAATACGTTCTTGTAATTGACGATAACTAAAATGACGCTGACCACAAATTAAAGCGGTATTCTCGGCATATTGATCTGCACATTCGATGAAAAACTCAGTTAAGGTTTGCCCACGCCAATACCCCTTTGCAATATATTTGTCCACAAACTCAGGTGGATATTGCACAATGCCATCCCACAGCTTTTGTTCTAATACGCTTGATTCAGACATGGCTTCACCTTATTGATAGCTGAGTTGATCAGCGTTTAAACCTAAGCCATTCAGCATGGTGTTAAACTTGGCAATAGTTTCATTTAATTCACTGGTCGGTTGCGATGCCTCCACGATTCCTGCACCCGCATATAAGCGCGCGGAATGTTCAAAAATACGACCACAACGTACATTTACTGCCCACGCACCATTGCCTTGGACATCACTCCAGCCCATGGTTCCTGCAAATAAATTTCTTTGAAAGGGCTCTAGTTCTGAAATTAACTGACGTGCTAAAGGTGCAGGTTGACCACATACCGCAGGTGTAGGATGTAAAATAGAAATAAGATCAAAAACATGCATTTCAGGATCTTTCAATGTGCCCTTAATCTGTGTGGCTAAATGCCATACCGTTTGAGTCTTAATCAGCGATGGTGTTTTTGGAATCGTTAAACTTTGACATAAAGGTGAAAGCTGATCTGCAATAGCTTCAATCACCACTGCATGTTCATGTTGATCTTTGTTCGATGCGAGTAAACGCTGTGCCTGTGCTTGGTCTTCATGAGGGTCAGCACTTCTTGCTAAGGTACCCGCAACAGGATTGCTAAAGACATATTGATTTTGTTTGGCAACCAGTAATTCAGGACTTGCTCCCATAAACCAACCTGATTTTTTCGGATCTTGCGCCAAAGCAAAGGTATAGCCTTCGGGATTGTTATGAAATAAACGATAGAATAATTTAACCACTGAGAATTTATGCGTACTGTTTAGATCGATCGCACGCGCTAACACGGCTTTTTCTAAGTCTGTCTTTTTCATCAATTCCACGAGTTTAGCCACGCCGTTGACATAATCTACTTGTGGCGGTACCAACGTGGCTTGAACGTTTGAATGCCCTTTACTTTCGGCTAAATGCGCTAAACCATCACTGACATAGCTGTTTTTCGCTTCAGCAACGGACATCTCAGGTAAGTCACGATGATCAAAAGGTAAACTCCCAACCAAAATCAGTTCAGCATTTCCTGTTTGCTGAATTTTTTGTTGAAGTTTTTGTTGTGCATGTTGCAACCATGCCTGTTGCTGCTGCTCGAAAGAAAGTGCCGTATTACGGTCAAATTGAATATTTTCAAGTAACTTTTGGCTTGAAATTGCCCCTGTAGGTGTTGCAAATACAAACCCTGCGACATCGGTTTCAATTAAATCTTCCTTGGTTATTCCAATCATGTTTTTAAATACTGATGGTTCTACTGGCAACATATTTGCTCTCGCATTTTCAGTTATGTTTTTAACAATTCAGCCTAAAGCCATTTGACTCTAGGGGCTGAACGCAACTACTATAATGATTATTATTCTCATTTATTAATGATTATTGTTATCTTTTGTAAAAATCAGAGGGACTTAAATATGTCTTCAGTCTTTATTGTGACGGGTGCCGCACAAGGTATTGGTGCTGTTGTTGCAGCGAAATTACTGCAACAAAACCATCAAGTGATTGGAATTGATCTCAATCCTGAACTTACAGCATGGGAAATCATGCAGAAAATTACGCCATCGCAACAACAAAATTTTTATGCGATTGCGCATGACATTGCTCAAACAAATGGTTTGATTGAACAGATTCAACAGTCACCTTGGGCTGATCAAACCATTACAGGCTTGGTCAATGCTGCGGGTATCTTGGAAATGGGCAGTTTGCTCGATACTACAGCCACCCAATGGCAGCATAATTTAGCCATCAATTTTCTAGGCCCTGCGCTATTGTCACAGTGGGTTGCCAAACAAATGATGCCACATCAAACAGGGGCTATCGTCAGTATCAGCTCCAATGCCGCATTGATTCCACGTATGAATATGGGACTATATGCCACCACCAAAGCCACAGTCAGTCATTATTTTAAAAATCTTGCCTTAGAACTTGCACCGCATGGTATTCGCTGTAATTTGGTATTGCCTGGCTCAACCCTAACACAAATGCAAAAACAATTATGGACAGATGAGCAACCACCACGTGGCATTGTTGAAGGAAATCTTGAACAATACCGTAATGGTATTCCACTCGGGAAAATGGCTGAACCCGAAGATATTGCCAACGCTGTTTTGTTCTTACTTTCAGATCAAGCCAAACAAATCACCATGCATGAACTCGTCGTAGATGGTGGTGCAACACTTGGGGTTTGATGAGTTTCCAGCACCACTGCCAGATTTACTCTGGCAGTTTTTTTTCAATTGTTAAATCGTCTGCTTTTAGCTCAGGTTGCTGTAACCATAGGCGTAACATCCGCATAAAATCATGCCAGTATTCAGCTAAAGCCTCGACATCATAAAGTTCTTTGTGACCATCTACAGCAAGGTATAGACGCTCGACACCATCGACAAATTTATTGGTAATGGCAATATCAAAATCTTCAATTGGACCTGCAGAAATGGTCGTTTTGGTTAATTTACACCCTTCAAATTGTTCAGGCAAAGGATAAGGAATCCAATTGACAATCGGACCAAATAAAATATTTTCCATTGGTTCAAAACCGTCTAGCACATAACGCATTTGCTCAAAATAGCTGTTCTGATGTGGACGAATTTCATTAAAACGCTGTGCTAATAGTTGTACCGTTTGCGCTAGATTTTCCTGTCCTGTACCTGCCAAACGTAAAGGCAAAATATTCATTACTAAACATGGAATGCGCATCGCCGCCGTACCTAAACGTGACATCATGGGCACGCCAAAACATTGCTGAAGATCTCCTGACTGTTTGGTTAAATAGCGCATCATGACTGCCATTACCACCATCGCACTAGGTAATTTTAGTTGTGCAGCTAAATCATTCATGTGCTGCTGTGTTTCCCAATCAATCACATCTTCATAGCGAGGACCTTGATAAAAAGGCTGTTTTAATTTTCGTTTGAGGCGTTTCTTTGGAGCAAGTTCGTTGGAAAAATTTTCACGCCAAAATGCTAAATCTTGCTGCGCTTTTGGCGATTGTAAATAACGCTGTTCCTCTGCCAAAAAGCGATCAAAATGCTCAAAAGCTTTATTCTTCAATGCCGTGGAATTTTTTAAAGATTGGTAATAATCTAAAAAACGATGAATCATCAACCCATAGGCATAACCATCCAATGCCACATGATGTGCTCTAAAAAATAAACCGTATTTTTCATCATCCAAGTGTACAAAAATATAATCGTAGAGATGCCCTGTGCTGAGATCGAACGGTGGTTCAACGGCTTGATCTGCCCAAGCTAAAACAGCTTGCTCATCTAAATGTGATAAATCAATAAATTGTGCTGCTCGTACAGCGACATCATCAACGCGGTAGGCTTTACCGTCTATGTCAAGCGCACGCCAATGTAATGCTTTGGCTTCTTTGAACGTAGATGCAATGGCTTGGTGAAAGATTTCCCGATCAAGCGGACCTTCGATCACCAACCATTCTGCGGTATGAAATGGATAACTGCCGTGATAATGATGCCCTTTCCACATACTGTGTTGTGCACGAGTTAAGGGAACGAGAGATTGCATTTTTTGCATGAGTCATTGCCTAAATCAAACAATTTTTATCAAGATCTATAAAAATTTGAACGATATATATTGAAGAAAAATGATGAATACTTTTGTGTCGGAAGCATTGATGTAAATTATTAAATATAATCATTATTATTTGCAAATGATATTTATTATCATTACAATAAACCAACATGATTCGTTTTCGATGGTTAAATCATGAGACCTTGAACCACATTTTTTCAAAGAGTAGACGACACATGTCGAGATCTATTCCCTCAGCACGATACTTCCCACACGTAATGAACAAAGAAAAATCATTTGGGCTAAAGGTAAAAAACGATTACAAGCACGTATACGATCCGTGATTTTTTTAAGGCATAAATGTGAATTTAAAATTTGAAATTATTTTAATCTTAATGATCAGTGGATGGGTCACGGTCATCGTCACTGAATTTTTGTTTCTAAAATTTTATCATTAGCCTAATGAAAAGCTCAACAAGTGATGATGACCACACTGAATTGATCACAACCCCCCTTCTCCTCTTAGCGTAAGCCCCGAGGCAACCTAAGAGGAGAAGGAATCATTTGTTGAAACGATATTACATGAAACGTTCATTGAGCATCAAAATATTAAAAAAAACCTTTGACTAAAAAGAAGCTTCCAACACACAGTAATAACACAGCAAAACATTTTTTTAATACGCTTGGTGATAAAGCATGTGCTGCTTTTGCACCGTATTTTGCGGTAAAGAAACTCATGATACTAATGCCTAAAAAAGCATAAACATGAATAAAACCAATGGTATTTGGCACGTTCACTTGTGCATTCATACCAAAGACCATAAAGCCCAAAGCACCAGCGATGGCAATCGGGAGACCGCATGCTGCAGATGTTCCTACGGCTTTTTGCATGACGACACCATAATGTGTCAGATATGGCACCGTTAAACTTCCTCCACCAATACCAAAAATTGCCGAGGCAATCCCAATGCCTGCACCAGCACCCATTTGCTTTGCTGTAGAGGGTAACTGTTTGGTGGAATCAACCGCTTTTTTAGCGCCCATAAACATATTGTAGGCAACCCAAAGTAAAAACAAACCAACAATAAATTGTAAATGTACACCTGACAGCCAACCTGCTATCCCAGCACCTGCAAAACAGCCAATCGCCATCGGCGGGGCTAAATTTTTAAATACAGGCCAAATCACAGCGCCATTTTTATGATGTGCCATAAGTGAACTGATTGATGTAACAATAATCGTCGCCAATGACGTGCCTAAAGCCAAATGCATGATGACATTAGGGTCATAGCCCATTTGCGTAAAGACAATGTATAACAATGGCACAATGATGGTGCCGCCACCGACGCCAAACAGCCCTGCTGCAAAACCAGCCAAAGCCCCGATGACTAAAAATATAATGAGTTCCACAAGATACTAACTTTTAAAAGGGATTAAAAAATGAAGTGAGAAATATCTATAACAAGAAACCTCTATAGCCAATTGCATTCATACACAGTTAAGCAATTTCAACCTGTGTTTGACCCACTTGATGATAAGCACGATTAAAATAAACCAAAGCCTGATCTTCTTGATTCTTTTGAATTGCGACAATTGGACAGATAAAAATCGTATGTGTTCCCACTTCCTGAATATCTGAAATTTCACAATCAAAACTAACCAAAGCATCAGCTAACACAGGTGATCCTGTTTCAAGCTCAGTCCATTTTCCCAAAGCAAAGCGCTCATCTGAATTGAGTTTAGATGAAGCAAATGCATTAGACAGTTTTTCATGCTGGGCACCGAGCACATTTACCGTCAACACTTTATTTTCAACAAAATGCGTATGAGAACGTGATGACTTATTCATACAGACCAATAATGTCGGTGGTGTATCCGTCACACTGCACACAGCAGATGCTGTAAAACCATGAAAACCAGATTCGCCAACGGTGGTCACCACATTGACCGCACTTGTTAACGAAGACATTGCATTTTTAAAGTCTGTTGCATTCACCATGACCGTGTTCCTGTTCGCCTAAAACGCTGTATTTGACTGTAATGTTAAAAATACTGTGCCGTTCAGATGTAAATATTGCTTTGTAGTTCCTTCTTCGTTTTAGAAAAAGGAACTTTACATATAAGTTAAATGTTGAATTATCGAGCTAATTCCTGACGAATAATCTCTGCACCTGCGCTTAACGCATTTAGTTTGCCTTGCGCCACTTGGCGAGGTAAAGGCGCCATACCGCAGTTTGTTGAAGGATATAGCTTATCTGCATCTACAAACTGTAAAGCTTTACGCAAGGTATCTGCAACCTGTTCAGGTGTTTCAATCACATTGGTTGCGACATCAATGGCACCAACCATCACTTTTTTACCGCGGATGAGTTCGATTAAATCCATGGGTACACGAGAGTTTTGGCATTCAAGCGAGATGATATCGAGCTTCGATTGCTGCAGTTTCGGGAATGATTCTTCGTATTGGCGCCATTCATTACCCAAAGTTTGTTTCCAATCGGTATTGGCTTTAATGCCATAACCATAGCAAATGTGAACTGCAGTTTCGCATTTCAAACCTTCAAGCGCACGCTCTAAGGTCGCAATCCCCCAGTCATTGACTTCATCAAAAAATACGTTAAACGCAGGTTCATCAAATTGAATAATATCCACGCCTGCCGCTTCAAGCTCTAAAGCTTCTTGATTCAGGATTTTAGCAAATTCCCAAGCCAATTTTTCACGGCTCTTGTAATGACCATCATACAAAGTATCAATCATCGTCATCGGGCCAGGCAAAGCCCATTTGATCGGCTGATGGGTTTGGCTGCGTAGGAATTTTGCATCATCAACAAACACTGCTTTCTTACGAGATACTTCACCAACCACAGACGGTACACTTGCATCGTAACGATTACGAATACGCATCGTTTCACGCTTTTCGAAATCTACCCCTTCAAGATGTTCAATAAATGTGGTCACAAAATGCTGACGGGTTTGTTCACCATCGCTCACAATATCAATGCCTGCATGGATTTGTTCATGCAAAGATAATTTCAACGCATCACGTTTTGCATCTAATAATTCTTCGCCTTCAAGTTTCCATGCTGACCACAGTTTTTCTGGTTCAGCCAGCCAAGACGGTTTAGGTAAGCTGCCAGCAGTTGACGTTGGGAGTAACTTTTGATGTGTTGAATGAGCCATATTCGATCTTCTATCTCTATTTTCTTTAAAACGGGTGGTTTAACTCACCCGTGTTTCATCTATTTACGTGATTTAAAATTAAGCTGCGTCTGCATTTTCAATATTAAAATTGGCAGCCCACTCATTCAGAATGTTTTGATATGGCTTAATAAAGTTTTCTTCCGTCCATTTGCCCTGTTTAACCGCCAACTGACCACGTTCAACACGGTCATACACAATACGGGTTAATGAGTAATCGCCAAAGCTTAAGCTTGGTTGATACACTAAGCCTGCTGTCGCATTGGTGTTGTAAATTTCAGGACGGTAGATTTTTTGGAAGCTTTCCATGGTGCTGATCGCACTGATCAATTCAAAATCTGTATAGTCGCTCAGTAAGTTGTCAGCAGAATAGAATGCCAATGGCGCAGTCGCATTTTCAGGTTTGAAATAACGAACGCTTAAGCCCATTTTTGCAAAATACTCATCAGTACGTGAATAGTCATCATTGGTATATTCCACGCCTAAGATCGGATGTACATTTGCAGTACGATAATAGGTTTTTGTCGTTGAAACACTTAAACAAATGACAGGTTGTTTTTTGAATTCAGCTTTGAATACCTCTGAATTGATCAAGTGCTGATACAGCTTGCCATGTAAATCGCCAAAATCTTCAGGTTTTTCATTGAATTTGCAGCCGAGAGTTGGCAATACCACGCTGAAGTCATAGTCACGTACATACGATGAAAAACTGTTGCCGATCATACCTTCAATGCGTTCATTGGTTTTATGGTCGATGATGGTGCTTTTTAAAGTTTCAATAAATGGGAAAGTTTGACCATTGCCCTCAATGTCAATCTCGGCAGAAATAATATCGATTTCAAGTGAATAACGATCAGCATTCGGATTGTCACAGCTAGCCAAACTATTAAAACGGTTATTAATCATTGCCAAGGTACGGCGCAGATTTTCTTCACGGTGTTCGCCACGTGCCAAATTGGCAAAATTAGTGGTCAGACGTGTGCTGTCAGCTGGTTTATAGTTTTCATCAAAACGAATACGTTTAAGTGAACATGCAAATGCGTTACTCATGGGAAATACCACCGAATTTCAAAAATAAATTTAAATGTTTTCAATGAGGATATTTATACTTCAAAGCCAAGATGAATAAAAATGATTTAATCTAAGGTAAAGCTGAGTAAAATTCATGTAAGATAAAAATGAAACAACAAAACCTAAAAATACAATTATAAAACATTGAAATAATTAATTATTTTTATAAATTAAACTTTCACCCATAGGCAAATAAAAAATCTATTCTTCTTGCAATAAATACGTTGTTACTGATCAATCTTATGAAATTTTGAGTATTTACATTTATGCTATGTAAAAAATTAACGATTCAAATGCGCCATTTTCTAAAATAGATACATGAATATCATGTTGAATTGGGGTGAAAAAAACCAATGATCATTGTAAAAACGGGGGATGTCCATACTGCTAAGATGAAAAAATATCAATATTGTGTCACTCAAGCTCAATACAGCTTTTACGTTTCAACAGCACCCAACTCAATATTTTTTAAAATCGCACAATCTGCCTGATCATTGCCAGAACAACAATTCGCAGAATGTTGTAGTAAGTCAACCATCGCTTGCAATTGGGCAATTTTGTCATTTAACACTTGAATATGCTGTAAAGTCAGTTGTTTCACTTCAGCACTTTGACGTTCGGTATTTTTCCACAGCGATAATAATTCTTTCATTTGCTCAGAGGAAAAACCTAAATCACGCGCATGTCGAATAAAATTTAAGGTTTTTAAATCTTGTTCTGAATAGATACGATAACCTGAAGCCGCACGCTTTGCTGTATCCAACACGCCGATTTGCTCATAATAACGAATCATTTTATTGGAAATGCCTGACTGTTTAGACACCTGACCGATATTCATCTTCCACTCCTAATAAATATTCAGAGTTTAAATCCAAGCATTTAAACTCTGAATATAAGACTTTTTATGCGTCAAATTTAAGTGCATGAAAATATTTTAAACGTAATGCATTAGCCAAGACAAATACGGAAGACAGCGCCATCGCCCCTGCGGCAAAAATTGGTGACAGTAAAATACCAAAACTTGGATATAAAATCCCTGCGGCAATGGGAATCAAGGCAATGTTGTAAATAAATGCCCAAAATAAGTTTTGCTGAATATTACGAATAGTCGCTTTACTCAGCGCAATTGCATTGGGTACGCCTTGCAAATTACCAGACATAAGAACCACTTCAGCAGCTTCCATCGCAACATCTGTACCCGTGCCAATCGCAATACCAACATCTGCTTGTGCCAATGCGGGTGCATCATTGATGCCATCACCAACAAATGCCACACGACCATATTTTTGCTGTAACTGTTTCACCACTTCAACTTTACCATCAGGCAAAACTTCAGCTTCGACTTGATCTATTTTTAACTTTTGGGCAATAGCGTTAGCTGTATGACGGTGATCGCCTGTGATCATGGCAACTTTCAAACCAAGTTGATGTAAAGCATCAATCGCAGCATAGGTCGAGTCTTTAATCGGATCGGCAACAGCAACAATTGCGGCAAGTTTTTGATCAATCGCCACATAAATAGGAGTTTTGCCTTCATTGCCTAAACGTGCAGCTTCGGCTGCAAATACACTGACATTGACTCCAATTTCATGCATATAACGGTCAGCACCAATTTGGACTGCTTGACCCTCAACTTCAGCTTGAATCCCTGAACCTGTCACCGAGTCAAAAGCGGTTACAGGCAAGAAATGGATATTCTCCTGTTGTGCCGCATCGACAATTGCCAACGCAATCGGATGTTCAGACTTGGCTTCAACCGATGCGACAATTTGTAAAACTTGCTCACGAGCAAAACTATCCATCACTTGAAAATCAGTTAAAGTAGGTTTTCCTTCGGTCAATGTCCCCGTTTTATCGACTGCAACCACGTTTATATCTTGCAAAAGTTGTAAGGCTTCACCTTTACGGAACAATATCCCCATTTCTGCACCACGACCTGTCCCTACCATAATGGACGTTGGTGTTGCTAAGCCCATAGCACACGGACAGGCAATAATCAGTACCGCAACGGCGTTGATCAAGGCGAAAGTCAGTGCAGGATCAGGACCGAAGATTAACCAAACAAAGAAAGTGAGCAGTGCTAAACCCATCACCACAGGAACAAACCACATAGTGACTTTATCGACTACAGCTTGAATGGGCAACTTTGAACCTTGTGCTTGCTCAACCATATGAATGATTTGTGCCAAAACAGATGCTTCGCCAATCGCCGTGGCACGAATATTCAATGTCCCATTTTGGTTAATCGTCCCACCGACAACCGATTGACCTACAGATTTTTCAACAGGGATGGGTTCACCTGTAATCATCGACTCATCAATATAACTATGCCCTTCAACAACTTCACCATCGACAGGTACACGCTCACCTGGGCGAATTTCGACAATAAGATCACTCGTTACATTAGCAATGGGTACTTCTAGAATCTGTCCATTTTGGTGAATACGGGCAGTTTTTGGCTGCATACCGATAAGATGTTGAATAGCTTGAGATGTTCGTCCTTTGGCTTTGGCTTCAAAATAACGCCCCAATAAAATTAAACTCACAATCACCGCAGCGGCTTCATAATAAACGTGCACTGTACCTTGCGGTAAAAGCTGCGGTAAAAATGTAGCCACCAAGGAAAAACTATAGGCTGCCAATGTTCCAACTGCCACTAAGGAATTCATATCTGGTGCAAAGCGCAATAATGCAGGAATCCCTTTTTGATAAAATCTACGCCCTGGAAAAATTAACACTAAGGTCGTCAGTACACATTGAATCAGCCAACTTTGATATTGTCCGATATGATGCATCACCCACATATGAAATGCAGGAATCATATGTGAACCCATTTCTAAAATAAAAACAGGTAAGGCTAAAACCAGTGAAATAATGAGATCTCGTTTTAACTCCTGTAACTCACTATTTTTTTTATCTTGTTGTTGAGTTTTATTGCTTGAAACAAGTTTGGCATCATAGCCTGCTTTCTGCACAGCTTGGATTAAACGATCACTGCTGACATGGGCATCTGCCTGAATCCAAGCTTGTTCAGTGGCTAAATTAACATTGGCTTGTTGCACACCTTCCACTTTTTTGAGTGCCTTTTCCACACGTGCTACACAAGAAGCACAAGTCATGCCTTCGATGGTCAGTTCAATGGCAGGGCTTGCTGTCACATCATAGCCTGCTCGTTCCACAGCTTTGATCAGCAATTCACGGTCTAAAGGATGAGATGATTGAATAACGGCTTTTTCAGTCGCTAGATTCACATGTGCAGTGTCTACCCCCTCGACTTTTTTCAAGGCTTTTTCGACTCGTCCCACACATGAGGCACAAGTCATGCCTTCAATTGACAAAGTTTCCTGATACTGTTGTGAGCTCATATTTGACCTCTCATTTAAAATTCTGTTTTAAGCATACAGATTGACATCATGGTAAGGTCAAGTGAATTTTAAAAATAGATTTAAAGCTTGACCTTACCATGGTGTTAAGGTTTAGACTTGCTTTAAACGATACTTCTCTTGGAGAATAACCATGAAATTATTGATCGAGAATATGACCTGTGGTGGTTGCGCGCGTGGTGTCACTGCAACCATTCAAGATGTGGATAGCCATGCCAAAGTTGAGGTTGATTTGGTAAGTAAAATTGTCACTGTTGACACAACTGCGAGTACAGATCAAATAACTGCGGCTTTAGCAGAAGATGGTTTTCCTGCCAAAGTTCAGTAATTCGCTACACTTCATTAAAAAGCCAACTGTTCATCTAATTTGGCTTTTTTACATCATAAAATGATCAAAAACCGAGATGCTTATTATATGAAATCCCTTCTAAATCATAAACTTGGTAAATACAATCAAAAAAAGATTTAATATCTTCTGTATATTGTTCTTTACGAACAGCCATAACGACATGTGTGATCGCATTCAAATCTAGAATAGGAATAAATTTCAAATTGGTTAAACAAATATTTTTAGCACTTTCAGGTACAATTACCATACCATCACCAGCAGCAGCAAAACCACATGCCAAAGCCATTTCTCGTACATAACGCACATGCCTAGGCTTTAAATTGTGCTGTTCAAATAAGGTCGCTATATAATGTGAATAATTAAGCTGATCATCTTTTGGATAAAAAATTAAATCTTCATCGACCAATTCTTCTAAAAAAATACCTTTCTTACATGCTAATGGATGACCAGCATGTATCGCTAATACTAAAGGTTCATCTCGTAATTTAGTTCGAATAATCTCAGGATCATCAAAATTGATCCGACCAAAACCAATATCAATTTTTCGATTTTTTAATGCCTCCACCTGTTCAATTGAAGACAGTTCCACCAACTCAATTTTTAGATGAGCATTTCTTTGTTTAAATAAAAAAATTATTTTAGATAAATAACCAAATAATAATGATCCAACAAAACTCAAAGTAATCGTTCGATCAATCATACCGATTTTTTTTGTCATACTTTTTAATTCATCGGCTTGACTTAATAAGTGTAAAGCATGATTATAAAAAAATCCCCCGGCATCAGTCGTGATTAAGGGTCGACTGCCCCTTTCAAATAACTGAACACCCAGTTCTGCTTCTAAGTTTTGGATTTGTCGACTTAAAGGTGGCTGAGCAATAAATAATTTTTCAGCAGCTTTCGTAAAACTTTGTTCCTCAACCACTGCCACAAAATATTTTAAATGTCTAAGCTCCATGTCTATATATCCCTGTTTAAAATTTCTGAATCAAGCATCGTTGATATATTGATTTGACATTAAAGAATAATCTATTTTTAGATATAAAAAAAAATTATTCAGTAAAAATGAATCTTAAGTACAGAAATTCAATTCAATCTTGAAATAATCAAAGATTTGAATATTCAAAATTTAGATTTAATCAACAATCTATTGATACGCAGCAGTTAAACCTACTATTTATACAAAAAGCGAAGCTTTATACACATACAAAATTCATCTATTAATTTTCAAAAATTAACAGCCATTAAATAAAAAACTCAATATTTTTTTAATAATCTGTCCTTATTATCCTATAAGAGATTAAAAATGAAACCTCTTTTCAGCTTGTTGACCTTATTTATGATTTCTGTACACAGTTATGCGAGTGACCCCTTAAACGGTACGGTATGGAAAACCATCGATGATCGAACACAAAAACCCATGTCACTTGTCCAATTTAAAGAAAATGCTAATGGCACATTGTCTGCTAGCATTCAAAAAGTTTTTGAAGCGAGCCAAGCACAAAAATGTACAAAATGTATCGGAAAATATCAAAATAAGCCTTTAATTGGACTTAAGATCATTTCCAATTTAAAAAACTCAGGTCATCTGAAATATACAGGGGGAAGTATTACAGATCCACAAACAGGTAAAACATATAAATTTAATGCCAATTTATCTGAAAATGGGCAAGTTTTAAAAGGACGTGGTTTTATCGGTGTATCTGCATTTGGACGTTCACAAACATGGTTAAGGGTAAATTAGGATTACACTATCTTTGCTGTGGACAAAAGACATATTTAACTCAGTGAAATTGTTTAATTTATGCAATTTATCTAGCTGTAATACTGATCCTTTGCATACAATTCTACCTTTGAAAATAAAGTCGATCTCGAAATGATGAAAAGTTTGAAATTTATATCTATATGGGCAATTTCACTTTACGTTTCGATCTCTTCACATGCGAAAGATACGATCTACCTCATTTCTAGTTCATCTGCCTATGATGAAAGTTACATCCCTAAAATAACTCAGGCTTTTGAAAGTAAAGGCTTTAGTGTGAATACACAATATCTAAACCAGCAGCTTTCAGACTTTGGCTATGTAAACACTGACCATGAACGCGCTAAAAATCTGATTGCTGCTTTAAAAAATGATCACGTGAAATATCTTTGGTTTGTACGGGGTGGCTCGGGGGCTTTAAATTTATTGCCTGAATTACATGCAGAAATTAACCCAATCAAGCAAAGCACACCGAAAGTTCTCATTGGCTTTAGTGATGTAACAGCCATTCATTATTTTATCAACAATGAAATTGGCTGGAAAAGTATTCATGGAACCACCGCCGCAACAGGTAAAATTATCAATGCACCGACTGCTGCTTCTACTGAAACAACGGCAGCAATCACAAATATAAATGATACTAGTGAAAATCAAAAAGATGTAGTTGATGAAATCTTTTCAACCTTACAAAATGGTGTGCATTATCAAGGGCTTTTACCGTTAAATCACGCAGCAAAAAACCACTTTGAGCAAGGTACCTTAACAGGGGGAAATTTAACGCTCGTACAAACGTTATTTTCGACCAAATATGAACGTCGTTGGCAAAATAAAATTCTGTTACTTGAAGATATTAGCGTCACCTATAAACAACTTGACCGCTTATTACATCAAATTTTATTTAAGCAGGATTTTCACCCTAAAGCCATCGTGTTTGGGCAGTTTTATCCAAGTAAAACCAATGATGGTGAACGTTTAATTTACAAAGAAGTGATTCGAACATTTGCCGAAAAAAGTCAAATTCCTGTGTATTATTATCCTTATTTTGGACATGGAAAAATCAATAAACCTTTTATTTTAGGTGGAAAAGCACATATTGCTTGTCCTCAGGACTCAGATTATTGTTCCATCTTTCAAGAAAAACTTTAAATCGTTTTCAAAATAAAAAACCGAGTTAGATCAACTCGGTTTTACAGACATTAACCCAGCTCAGCTAAAATTTTATCCAGTGTCGGATTACTTTGTTGCCATTTTGGTTGTTTGTCTTTATCAACAATCAAAGCACGAACACCTTCAACAATATCGCCATGTTCGAACCAAATATCCTGTAAATCACGCTCGATTTGCATACACTGCTGTAGAGACAAACTCCGTCCAAGATGTTGCAACTTTAAACTCGCTTGTTTAGCAATTAAGGAACGTTGCTGCAAAGTATTCAGCACTTTACTTGCCCATGCTTGATATTCTGTATCAGTCTCATTTTCCAGACTATTTTCAATTTCTGCTAGACTTTCAAAACCAAAATGCTTACGAATATTTTCAGCCAACAAGCTTAATTCGCTCTGTGTTGGATGGGTAATAAACTTCGTAATCATTTGACCAATATTTTCTTTCGTTAAATGTTCAGCTTGAACTAAAGCTTGTTGTAAAGCTTCAAGTTGCTCGCTTGGCACATGATAATCAATCAAATCTAAATATAAGGCATCACTACTGCTAATTTGATCACCCGTCGTTGCCAAATAAACACCAATATCATCTAAGCGAGATAAGAAGTGTGTTGCCGCCACATCAGGGAAAAAGCCTATTGCCGTTTCAGGCATGGCAAAACGTGATTTTTCGCTACTGACAATGATATGACATGCTTGAGCCAAACCAAAACCGCCACCCAAAACATAGCCATCAAGTAAAACAATAACAGGCTTTTTTGATGCTCGAATGCTATTTAGCATGTCATATTCGGCACTAAAATAAGCTTTATGGTCTTTAGTACCATTTTTATAACTATCATAAAGATAGCGAATATCACCACCTGCACAAAAGGCTTTAGGGCTATTTGACTTAATTAAAATGGCTTGCACACTATCTTCATTTTGCCAATATTCAACTTGGCTGCGAATGCCATTGATCATCTCTAAAGATAAAGCATTTAAACTCGGTACACGATCTAAAGTGATCATGCCCAATGCACCTTGTTGTTCAATAATTAAGTGATTTTCTGTATTCATGTCAGCATTCTCTTATTGATTTTTAAACTGCGCTTGACGTTTTTCAACAAAGGCTTGCATGCCTTCTTTTTGGTCGAGAGTAGCGAAAATAGAATGGAAAGTACGGCGTTCGAAACGTAAACCTTCAGCCAAACTAACTTCAAAAGCACGGTTAATCGATTCTTTGATCATCATGGTGGCTACAAGTGATTTTTCAGCAATTTTCTCAGCCGCTTGCAAAGTTTCTTGCAATAACTGTTCTTTTGCAAAAACACGCGCCACTAATCCACTTTGCTCTGCTTCTATTGCGCCCATTTGACGTGCGGTTAAGCACATTTCCATAGTTTTCGCTTTGCCAATTGCAAGTGTCAAACGTTGTGTCCCCCCGATCCCAGGAATAACACCCAAGGTGACTTCAGGTAAGGCAAACTTGGCATTATCTGCGCAGTAAATAAAATCACACATCAATGCCAATTCACAGCCACCCCCTAAGGCATAGCCACTCACCGCAGCAATCAATGGCTTACGACGTTGTGCGATACGATCAGCCAAATTAAAGAAATCATCAAAATAAATATTGGGGAATGTTAAATTTGCCATTTCTTTAATATCTGCACCCGCAGCAAACGCTTTTTCTGAGCCTGCAAGGACGATACACCCAATTTCACGGTCTTGTTCTAGATCATCCAGTGCTAAATTGACTTCACGAATGAGTTCAGTATTTAACGCATTGAGTGCTTTTGGACGGTTTAACGTGATTAAACCTACACCATTTTTCTTTTCTAATAAAATCGTTTCAAACTGCATTTTTCATTCCTTGATTTTGAATCTAATCTCTTATTTTTTAAATACTTTATAAACTACGTGCAATCACCAAACGTTGAATATCGCTCGTACCTTCATAAATCTGACAAATACGCGCATCACGGTAAATTCGCTCGATAGGGAAGTCTTTGAGATAGCCATATCCACCATGAATTTGCAGCGCTGCTGAGCAAACACGCTCCACCATTTCCGAAGAAAACAACTTTGCCATCGAAGCTTCATTTAAGCATGGCTGTCCTGCTTCTTTTAAGCGTGCTGCATGATGTACCAACTGACGTGCTGCTTCAATTTCCGTTGCCATACTAGCTAAACGAAATGCCACCGCTTGATGCTCAAAAATAGGTTTTCCAAAAGTGATTCGGTCTTTGGCGTATTGCGTTGCTTCTTCAAGTGCGGCACGTGCCAAACCCACCGCTTGTGCTGCAATCCCGATGCGCCCACCTTCAAGATTTGACAAGGCGATTTTTAAACCTTCACCTTCTTTACCTAACATCAAACTTTCATGAACGCGTACATCGGTCAGCGCAATTTGACAGGTATCAGACGCATGTAAGCCCAATTTTTCTTCCGTGCGAATCACCTCATAACCTGCTGTTTCACGCGGGACGATGAAAGCACTGATGCCTTTTTTTCCTGCACTTGGATCTGTCACAGCAAAAACAATAATCACGCCTGCGTTATGACCTGAAGTAATAAATTGTTTTGCGCCATTAATCACCCAGTGATCACCGTCTTTAACTGCACGGGTTTTAATCGCAGCAGCATCTGAACCAGTATGCGGTTCGGTCAAAGCAAAAGCGCCGATCATTTCACCTTGTGCCAAAGGTTTTAAATATTTTTCTTTTTGCTCATCTGTGCCAAATTTGGCAATGGGTACACAACCGACAGAGTTATGTACGCTCATAATGGTTGAGGTTGCGCCATCTGCTGCGGCAATTTCTTCTAGCGCTAAAACATAGGCTAAATTTCCAGTTGCTGAGCCGCCCCATTCATCAGAGATCAACATACCTAAAAAGCCCAATTGTCCCATTTGTGACAATGCATCTTTTGGAAATGTGCCATGACGATCCCAATCTGCTGCATTTGGCTTAATTTGCTCTTGTGCGAAATTTCTCGCCATATCCTGAATTAACAATTGTTCTTCGGTAAATTGCATCTTGTTTTCCTTTACAAAAATTCCTTAACTTTCATCAAGTTTTAACACATTATTTTTTACGCTGAATACTCGATGAAAGTCTTATATTGATTAACCTGCTTGCTTTGCCGTTTGTTTGGCAATCTCTTGATTACGCAGTAAAAAACGTTGAATTTTACCACTTGGGGTTTTTGGTAATTCCTGAACAAATTCGACTTGACGTGGATAAGCATGTGCAGATAAACGTTTTTTGACAAATTGTCCAAGTTGTTCTGCAAGTTCATCACATGCTGTTTTGCCTTCTGCCAAAATCACGAAAGCTTTCACAATTTCAGTTCGCTCAGGATCAGGCACACCCACCACAGCAGCTTCAATCACCGCATCATGCTCAAGCAAAGCGCTTTCTACATCAAAAGGACCAATACGATAGCCTGACGTTGTAATGACATCATCACTACGTCCAACAAAACTCATACTGCCATCTGCATGTAATTCTGCGGTGTCTCCAGTTAAATAATAATGCTTTAAAAATGGAGACTTACGGCTTTCTTTATAGCCACCAAACCACATCATTGGGGATTGTTCGATATCCACTGCAAGGATTCCCGGTGTATCTGTCGGCAGCTCATTGCCTTGCTCATCTACAACCGCCACCCGATACCCTGGACTTGCATAGCCTGCGACACCTGCTCGAACATCATGACTGAGTGCATGATGATTACAGACCACCATGCCTGTTTCAGTTTGCCCATAGTGGTCAAAAATTGGGGCATCTAGAACTTGTTTAAACCATCTAAACACTTCTGGATTTAATGGCTCACCTGCGCTACTGACCACGCGGAATTTACCTTTGAGTTTTGCCATTTGCTGAGGATCAGCCGCCATCATCATACGGTAGGCTGTTGGCGCACCTGCCAAATTGGTCACTTGGTAATCATCAACAATCTGACACAAGCTGTCGATACTAAAACCACCTTCGTAGAATAAAGTCGCATGACCTAACAGTAATGGTCCTGTGATGCCATAGTACAAACCATACGCCCAACCGGGGTCAGCAATATTCCAAAATGAATCATCTGCTTTTAAACCAATCGCATCTTTCATGTAGTTGCCAAAAGCGATTAAAGCTTTTAATGGTACTTCTAACGGTTTTGCAGGACCTGTCGTACCCGAAGTAAACATGAGTAAAAATGGGTCTTGAATCGTTTGCATGACCAATTCACATTGATCAGATTGTGCATTGACCACATCCCAAAAGTTTAAATCACTTTGTTCAACCCCATGACCGTCACGATCTGCCACTGTCACGATTTGTGGGCAATGAGCAATTTCATCCAGTTTGCTACGATTTCCCACATCGGAAATTACCAATTTACTTTGTGCTAACTGCACACGATGCTCAATCGCCTTCGGTCCAAAAGCGGTGAATAACGGTTGATACACTGCCCCAATGCGCCAAGTCCCTAAAATCACCACTAAAAGTTCAGGTGTTCGGGGTAATAATCCCGAAACTCGATCACCTTTTTGTATACCTTGCGATTTTAAAAAATTGGCAAATTGGCTTGACCATGTTTTCAATTGGCTAAAGGTATATTGTTCTTTGCGCCCATCTTTTCCTTGCCAATATAATGCGACTTTATTCGCATCTGCTTCTGCATGACGGTCACAGCATTCATAGCAAGCATTAACTTGATCTAATGAACCCGAAAGCATTTCTTGAGCAGCTTGATTTAAATCAAATGCTGCCGCTACATCTTGATAATTCAACATCGTTTAAGCTCCGTCTAGATTTGTTGTTATTCATGACATGAGTGAATATTTATCGTTATGCCATCCTTTGGCATGCAACTATTAAGCTTGTGGTGGTAAATATTGCTGAATAATGCTGGAAAAATCTAAGTGCGCATTACCTTGCAAACACAACTGTTGATACATTTGTTGCACCAAACCACCTAATAAAATCGGTTGTTTGACTTGCCCTGCCGCTTCGATGGCTAAACCTAAATCTTTCAGCATGAGTTGCGTAGCAAAACCATCCGTATAGCCACGACCCGCAGGTGCATTGGCTGAAATATCAGGCCAAGGATTACACACTTCCGAACTCCAACAGCGACCACTTGAACTATTCACGACACCTGCAAGTGCTTGTGGGTCAATACCGAGTTTTGCACCCAATGCCATTCCTTCAGCAACCGCAGCCATTGAAATGCCTAAAATCAAATTATTACAGATTTTAGCAATTTGCCCTGCGCCAACATCACCACAATGTACAATGTTTTTACCCATGTGCTGCAATACTGTTTTCGCTTGTTCAAATACCGCATCATCGCTACCGACCATAAAGGTCAATGTCCCTGCTTGCGCTCCAATCGTACCGCCTGACACAGGTGCATCACAGATTTTAATGCCTTTTTCAGCACCAACCTCTGCGATATCTTTGATCGTTTGTGGGTCAATGGTACTACTATCAATACATAAGCTACCTGCTTTAAGCACGGACAATACGCCATTTTCACCCAAATACACCTCTTTTACATGTTTTGCTGCAGGTAACATGCTGATCACCACATCAGCATGTTGCGCCGCTGCCTGAGGACTGTCACACACAATCCCACCAGCTTCGGTGAAGTGCTGAATTGCCACTTCACTGAGGTCAAAACCGTATACCGTTAAACCTGATTTGAGGAGGTTTTGAGCCATTTTACCGCCCATATTCCCTAAACCAATAAAAGCAATATTCATCCTTGAACTCCTAAATTTTGTGTATTTACACGCAGGTTTTAACGTAGGTTAATGGTGGTGTTGACTTCACCTTTTTCTTGAGTGTCTTCAAACCAACGGCTGGTAATGGTTTTGGTTTGTGTATAGAACTGTACCGCTTGCTTACCATAAGGACCTAAGTCGCCAAGTTTTGAACCACGTGAACCTGTGAAGCTAAAAAATGGCACAGGTACAGGAATTGGAATATTAATACCGACTTGACCGATATCAATGGTATTTTGGAATGTACGTGCAGTTGCACCACTTTGGGTAAATAAGCCCACACCATTACCAAATGGATTAGCATTAATCAGTTCAATCGCCTCATCTAAAGTGTCTACATTGATAATGGCAAGCACAGGACCAAAGATTTCTTCTTTATAAATGCGCATATCTGTTTTGACATCATTGAAAATGGTCGCACCAACAAAGTTGCCATTTTCATAGCCCACAACTTGTACATCACGACCATCGAGTAACAGCTCTGCACCTTGCTCTACACCGCTATTGATTAAGTCCATCACACGAGCTTTGGCACGAGGAGAAATCACTGGACCAATGTCGGTATTTGGCTCATGTCCTGCATTCACTTTTAAAGTTTTGGCTTTTTCGACCAGTTCATCTACCCAGTTTTTACTTTCACCGACCATCACTGCAACAGAAAGTGCCATACAACGTTGACCTGCCGCACCAAATGCCGCCCCGACAAGCGCGTTTAAAGTTTGTTCTTTATTGGCATCAGGCATCACCACGACATGGTTTTTTGCGCCCATCATCGACTGAACACGTTTACCATGTTGTCCTGCAAGGTTATATACATGCGTTCCGACAGCCGTTGAACCAACAAAAGAAATCGCTTTAATAGCTTGATGGGTACATAAACGATCAACCACTGCTTTACCGCCGTGTACAACGTTTAATACGCCTGCAGGTACACCCGCTTGTACGGCAAGCTCAACCAACATCATGGTCGATAATGGATCTTGTTCAGAAGGCTTCAATACAAAAGTATTTCCGCAGACAATCGCCATTGGGAACATCCACAAAGGAATCATCGCAGGAAAATTAAATGGTGTAATGCCTGCACACACGCCAAGTGGTTGCTGCAGCGTATACGTGTCTACACCACGTGCAACACCTTCGACATATTCACCCATTTGCAACGTACCAATTGAACATGCATGCTCAACGACTTCTAAACCGCGTTGGATATCGCCCTCAGCATCAGCCAAGGTTTTGCCTTGTTCAGCCGTTAATACTTTTGCAATGTCTTTCATGTTGTCACGGATCAAGTCCTGTAACTTCAACATGATACGCATACGTGCTTGAATTGGTGTTAAACGCCATGTTTTAAAAGCATCTTGGGCAGCAGCAATGGCAGCATCAACTTCATCCAGTGTTGCCATCGGCACACGACCTAACACTTCCTGTGTTGCAGGGTTAACAATGTCTTGCCAATCCGAAGTTTGTGATTCTACAAACTGTCCGTTAATTAATAATTTAGCCGTCGTTGACTGAATATTTGTGATGCTGTTCATAACCTCTCCATAGGTAATATTTTTTGTTGTTTCATTGTTTGAAAATAGTTTGAAACTCAATTCAGCTTATTTTCTGTATTGCTGTTTCATTTGAGACTAACAAAGAAAAATTTGACGACCAATAGAAATTCACGCACGATTGTTGTGCAAAAATGCACATGGAAGAACAGCAACAATGAAAGTGGATTGGGATCATTTACAATATTTTTTAGTCTTGGCACGTGCAAAAACACTGACCAATGCAGCACGTATGATTGGTGTTGAACATAGTACCGTTTCTCGAAGAATACAGGCTTTGGAGCTGGCTTTAGGAACGCCATTATTTAAACGTGAAGCAACGGGTTATGAACTGACCATAGAGGGTTTAGCACTTGTGCCACGTGTAGAGCAAATGGAACACGCTTTTTTACAAATTGAAAAACCACATCAACCTTTACAAGGTCGTGTGCGTATTGGCACACCAGAAGGTTTTGGCACTGCATTTTTAGCTAAATTATTGGCAGAATTGTCCAAAAAATATCCCTTACTCACCATTGATTTAATCCCTGTACCAAAAATGATTAAGTTGTCACATCGTGAAGCTGACATTGTGATTTCGATTGACCGTCCTAAATCTGGACCTTATATCATCACTCGTTTGACCGACTATTGCTTAAAAATTTATGGCAGTAAAGACTATCTTTCAAAAACCCAACCCATTCATAAACTTGAAGATTTAAAACAACATCGTTTTGTTAATTATATTGATGATTTAGTCTACAGCCCAGAATTATATTGTTTAGAACGGCTACCATTACAACTTGCTGCCAACTTTAGAAGTAGCAGTATTTTGGCACAGCAAATCGCAGTCAGCGCAGGCGCAGGATTGGCAATATTGCCCAAATTTTTAGCCAATGATCAGCCTGAACTTGAACAAGTTTTGCATGATGAAGTGCGCTTTGTACATACTTTTTGGATGCTGACTTTGGTCGATTTACAACATGAACCACGCATTAAATTGGTCTGGGATTTTCTAAGAGCGCAAGCGGATGAATATCAACATTTATTGATGGACTAATTTTTTATTTTTTAAACAACTTCCATAAGACCCTAAACTTAGGGTCTTATATTTCAAATACTTAAAAAAAGTGATGATTTTAACATCACTGTTCAAAAACTTCTTTTAAGTCTTTCGGCATCCCTTGAGCAGACTTAAATTCACCTTTACTGTCTTTCCAAATCACCGCAGGCGTTGCAAAGAAACCATATTTATCCATGAGTTCCTGATTAGCATCAATTTTTTTGGCAATTTCAGCAGGAATATTTTGCATTGGTTTTAAGGATTGATCACCTGATTTTAAATTGAGTTGGCTAAAAACTTGCTCAGGATTTTTCGATGTTAATAAAGTTGCTACTTGCCCACGACTTTCTTTGCGGATCACAGCCACTTGAATGTGACGTAATTGAACTTTTCCTGAATTTACCCAAGGACGTGCCTTTTGCCAAAACTGATGACAATAAGGACAATTCGGGTCAGAAAAAACATAAACAATACGTGGTGCATCTTTCTTACCATCTTGAATATACGTTGATTTTTCCAATGACTGCCATACATCATCTAAAACAGCGCCTTTGACATGCTTTTCTAATGCTTCGACAGATAAATTTTCCCCTTTGGCATTATATAAATCTCCCACGATATAATATTTTTGATCATTTGAAATGAATACTGTCGCAGGATATTGATCTCTATGTCCTGCCCAACCTGTCATATTTGTAGGTGCAGGAATTTCCTTCACAAATTCAAAGCCTTCATTTGCAATTTGTTGCTGCAATGGCGTGAGCGCAAAACTTGTACTTGCACTACCAAATACACATAAAGTTAAAGCAATTTTTTGTGATAAATAACGAATATTTTGCATAATTTCTACCTATTTTAAATGATCAGAATTCGAAATTTTCTTTAAATACTGTTGCAGCATGGCAGGACTCAGTTCGCCCATATGACGATCCATCAATTGTCCTTGTGAGTTAAAAAATAGTGTACTTGGCAAACCAAACATCTTCATTTCTTTGGCAAGTTGACCTTGCGAATCCATCAAAACATATTGAAAAGAAAAATGATGTTTATTTAAATATTGCTGAATTGTCACCACATTTTCACCTTGATTCAGCATGACAAAATTGACATTTTTAAATTGAGTTTGCGCTTGTGCCAAAACAGGCATCTCACGATGACATGGTGGACACCAACTCGCCCAAAGATTGACAACAGTCGGCTTACCTATAAATTGTTTTAACGGAATTTGTTGCTGTTCAAGGCTATAAAATTGCATTTTAGGGTAAAAACGGTGTGGCTTCTGCCACTGTTTTAAGCCCAAACTGAACGCACAAATTAAAGTGAAAATAGTCACAAAAATGACTTTATTTTCAAGTTTAAATGCACGATTTTTCCATAAAAACCACACAATACCTACAATTACACCACCATATAAATGGAAGCCTTTGTCTTGAACCTTAAGCATGTCGATGGGAGATGCCAAATACACCTCTAGATTGAACAACACAAAAACCAATCGTGCTGCAATCAGCCCCACCCACAGTGTCGTCCATAAAGAATCAGAAAAAGTCTGCCAAGTTTCAGCCGACCAGTGTTGTTTCTTCTGTAAAATTTTGCCAACAATGTAGACCAAAATTAAACCTAAGAGTACCAACAGCAGTGGAAATGGCAACATAAAAGGGCCTAAATGAATGGCTTCAGCAGAAATCATTGCGTATTCTCTTGCTTTAACTGAACAAGTTTTTGCAAAAATTGTGGTGCTGTAAATGTGCCTGTTAAACGTAAATCACGCATTTCTTGCTGCTGTGCATTAAGGAAAATCATGGTCGGTGGACCCAAAATTTGCCATTTTTTCAACAACGCATCTTGTGAAGCTTCAGGATGAGTTAAATCCAATTTAATCCGTACCACATCTTGCACAGCAGCTTGTACATCTGCACGAGGAAAAACTTCTTTTTCAATCGGTTGGCATGCCACACACCAATCTGCATAAACATCTATAATGATGGATTTTTGTGTATTTTGTGCCAATACTTGTTCAAGTTGCTGTGCATTGCTCACTTTGATCCAAGGATGTAATTGCGCTAATTTTTCCGCAGCATTCATTTGTTGAAGTGCTTGACGTGTTTGCCAAATTCCTGCACTGGCTGTTGCTAAAGCAATCACTAGCACCAAGATTTTATAGGGTAATTGAACAACATGACGGATGATCGCAAACAGATAAATCGTCATCGCAAACAGTAAAATTGCCAGTAAAACAAAGTAGATCATGGACGGTAATAAAGGACGTGCAAAGTAAACTGCCATCAACAACATGACAAAACCAAAGCTAAACTTTAAACGATCCATCCATAATCCAGGCTTAGGTAAATATTTCGAACCAAATACACTCGCAACAAACAATGGAATACCAATACCTAAGCCTAGTAAGAACAGATAAAAGCCCCCCCAGACAGGCTGTTCAAGATGCGAAACATACAATAATGCCCCAGCCAAAGGCGCACTCATACATGGACCCACGATCAGTGCGGAAATTGCGCCCATCATACCTGCACCGACTAAGGTTCCGCCCTTTTGACGTTGTTGTAACTGATCTAAACGTTGTAACAGTCCACGCGGTAAAGAAATTTGATACAGCCCAAATAAATTTAATGCAAAAACTACAAATAAAATCGCAAAAACACTGATAAATATTGGATTTTGAAACCAACGCTGAATACCGAAACCGAGCTGTGAGACCACCACTCCCATCAAGCCATAGACCAAAGCCATACAGATCACAAAGGTTGAGGCAATCGCTGCCGCTTTGTACCCCTTACTACGCTGTACTAAAATGCCTGATAAAATAGGAATCAATGGTAAAGAACACGGCAGAAATGCCAGTAAAATTCCTAATGCTAAAAACAATAAAATATTTAAGAAAATATTTTGCTGATTCAATAGTTTTAAGAAAAATTGATCGTTGTTTAACTCATTTTGCAGTGATTCATTTTGTTGCTCAGGTATTGGTGTTGCTGCATTGCTCGATGTTGCTTGAATCGTTTGTACTTGGCTTGCAGATGAGTCATCTTCTTGCACAAGTGTTGTTTCAGGAGGGATATTTTTTGTTTTATCTAATTCAGCTGTTTGTTCTTTGATCGGCACAGCATCGTCTGCAACTGTATTCTTTAGTAAGCGATTATTTTCACTGGTATTATTTTCTAACAACGGCGCAGATGGATTTATACCCACTTTGGCTAATTTTTGTTGTGGCAATAAACCCGATGCATCCGTTTGAATTGTTGTATGTTGCAAAGGATAACATAACCCATCCTCCGAACAGCCTTGCCATTGCACACGATATTCTTGATTAGGCTTAACATTAAGGGTTGTTGTCACTTGATGATAATGCACATTGGTTTTACCAAAGGTGGGGTCATCTTTTTCTTTTCCCTGTGGTAATTTCAGTGCAAGCTCTTTTTGCGCTACACTGACTTTAAATTGGTCATGATATAAATAATAATGTGGTGCAACTTGCCAATTCAGTTCAGCTTGTTGTTGTGAAATCGAGTGCGCCTGAAATTTAAACGCTTGATCTGGGGGTAAAAAATCCTCATTCGCAAAAATAGCTGTCGAAGCTAAGCTCAGTACGACACCTGTTAAGGTTTTGATAAACATATCTATCAATCTAAATAATGTGACTGAATGCATTATCATCGAAAATGGGTTAAGAGAACATTAAGACTTGTTTTTCTTTGTAAAATCTAGGGTCTATAGGCATTTTATCTACATAAAAAGGAACCTTCATGTTTGTTGTCTTGGTCGAGGATGATCCATTTATTGCACAAAGTATTGTTGCGGCATTGGATTATTTAAATATTTCAATTGAACATGTCAGTACTGCTCAAGCAGCAGACTATTTTATTCGTAAAACTGCGGTAGATTTATGTTTATTGGATTTGGGTTTACCCGACCAAGACGGTCTTGAGTTATTGTCAAATTGGCGTACAGATCAATTGCATGTCCCCGTTCTTGTCCTCACCGCACGTAATCAAACTCAACAATGTGTTGAAGCATTAAATGCAGGTGCCGATGATTACTTGACCAAGCCTTTTGATTTAACCGAGCTAATTGCGCGTATTCATGCATTAACACGGCGTCATCGTGGTTATTCATCAAATGTTTTAAGTATTGCGGATTTAGAAATTAATCAAGATACACAGCAAGCTTACTATCAACAACAAGTTTTGAGTCTATCACGTCGAGAATATAGCCTACTTGAAACTTTTATGCTCTACCCAAATCAGGTATTAAAAACAGAACAATTAATTGATAAAACTTATGGCTTCCAAGACAGCATTGAAAGTAATGCCATTAATGTACATATCCATCATTTAAGACAAAAAACCCATCCCGATTTGATTCAGACCGTGCGTGGTGTGGGCTATATTTTAAAAGTACCGACTGAACAATGAGAAGCAAAGCCATGAAAAGTTATAGCTTAAAATGGCGTTTAGTGTCGACCTTATTAATGGTGTTTATTTTACTTTGGTCGCTGGTTTTTTGCTGGTTATACTATGATTTACAAAAACAATTACAACTGACCTTAGATGAACGTCTGTCAGCATCTGCACACATGGTTGCCCGTTTAATTCGTCATTTACCTGTGCATGATTTACCCAATGTTTTAGAATCTGTAAATGCTGAAAATGCCAATCCCAACTTAATTGCATGTGAAGTTTCATTTTTTAGTTCACATATTTCGACAGCGCAAAAAGTGATTGCACGCACCCAAGATGCACCAGATAACCTGAGTAACCAAAGTTCAGGCTTTAGCACATGGACACATCATGGCACTGAATGGCGCAGTTATACATTGAAAAAGGGACAGATTCAGGTTGTTTCTGCTGAAAAATTACAATTACGCTCGACGCTATTAGCTCAAATCTTAAAGTCCGTGCTCATTCCTTTAATTTTTACCTTAATTTTATGTGTTTTTCTAATTTTATGGATTATCCGTGTGGAATTTCAGCCTTTAGATCAAATTGCACAACATGTCACGCAAAAAAAGCAAAGTTTATCTGAAGCAGCAAGTTATTTATCGGCATTAAAAACTCAAAATATTCCCACTGAAATACAGCCTTTTGTCGACAGTCTGATTGAACTGATTCACAATTTACACGAAAGTTTAGAAAATGAAAAAAGTTTTAGCGCTTTTGCAGCCCATGAGCTACGTAGTCCTTTAACATCGATCAAAACCAACGTGCAATTGAGTCTCTTGATGCTGCAACAATCTGGTCAACAGCAGTCTAAACTTGCACAAAATTTACAACAGGCTGATCATAGTATTCAACGTTATCAACAGCTCTTAGAACAATTACTGTTACTGAGTAAGACTGAATTACATCCTACACAATCGCACGAAAACACGCTGATTGCAGACATACTTAAACAGGTCATTCAAGAATTAAGCCTAAAATATGCGCTTGAAAGCACCTATTTACACATCCAATGGAACACACTGACAAGCTTACAATTGCCTGCCTCTAGCTTGCATATTATCTTAAAAAATTTGCTTGAAAATATTTATTTACATGCCCAATCCTATACTGTGATTGATATTTACATGCAGAATAATCACTTGATTATTCAAGATAATGGTATCGGTTTAAATGATACAGAACTACAACTCTTAACCAAACGTTTTTGGCGTAAATCTGCACAAAATACAGGTTATGGCTTAGGCTTAGCTTTAGTCAATGTGCTTTTAAATAAAAACGGCTATGCCATCCATTTTCAACATCATCAACCTCATGGCTTAAAAGTCATGATTTCAAAAATTGAAAATTAAGATGTCATATTTTGGCAGTATCGTCAGCAGATCATAAACAAAATAATTGCAGATGAATAATTGATCAAAAATATAATTTATAACTATATTTTAAATACTTAAATTAAAAATAAATCCACAAATTCTGTGGATATATCTTGGGATAAGATTTAAATTTTATCATTGATGACGGCATTTGCCATTTTCAAGTATAAAATTTTAAGCCCAAATTACCAAAATTGCAGCAATGACCACTAAAAAAAGTCCTATATGCTCCTTTTTGGCTAATTTTTCTTTAAAGAAATACACTGAAATCAACAGGCTAAATAAGATTTCAATCTGTCCCAATGTTTTCACAATTGCGACAGATTGCATGCTCATCGCCGTAAACCACCCCAAAGAAGCTAAAAAACTACAGACACTCACTTTAAATGTGAGTCCAATTTTTTGCCACATCGCAAGCAATGTTTTTCGACTAAAGACAATCAAAAACAACAACATAGACAAACACTGAAAACCAATAATACTGAGCAATACCCATGCTGCCCGATGTAAGTATGGCAAATTCGTCAACTCCAAACTGGCTTCACGAACGAGCAATGAAGTAATGGCAAAACACAATCCACTGCCTATACCTATGGTCAAAGTTTGTAATGAAATCGCTTGTTTTTGTTTGCCATTACTCAGTAAAAATACAGCAATTCCCCCCAACATAACACCAAACCAGCCCAATACAGTTAACTTTTCATGTAAAACTGCTACAGCAATCATCGCTGCTAAAATGGCTTCGCTTTTGGCTAAACCAACCCCAATCGCATAATTTTTTTGCTTAAATAACCTTACCATCAATGCAGTGGCAGCAATTTGGCTCATACCTGCAATGATGACATATAGCCAATAACGAGAGGTAAATTCAACGTGTGTGCTTAGAGGTTGTTGTAGATATAAAATAAAAATATAGACAATCGCAAACGGTAAACCAAAAATAAAACGTGCTAAAGTCACGCCATAGACATCAACCGTGAGGCTCAATTGCTTTTGAAAAGCATTGCGCCATGCCTGCATAAAGGCAGCCATAACTGTAAAAAAAATCCAAAATGATGTCATAAGCGGTAACTTTAAACATAAAATTCAAAACAGGCTTGAATATACACCTTTCAATTTAAAAAATATGATTTTACAGTTAAATTTTCGGTGGTGTTTCAAAAAGTATGCTGAAACAAAGCAGGTTGAATTTTGATAAAATAGAGAAATGCGAATAACTCTAGAAATCAAATGTCCAACCTGCCTCAGTGACAGTATAAAGAAAAATGGCATCAAAGTAGATGGGAAACAAAACTATCAGTGCAAAGACTGTAAACGTCAGTTTATTGGTGACCATGCTCTGAGCTATCTAGGATGTCATTCAGGCATTACTCGAAAAATATTACAGTTGATGGTCAGAGGTAGTGGTATACGAGATATCGCTGAAGTTGAGCGAATCAGTATCGGTAAAGTTTTACGTACTTTAACCGAATCGACCTACCAAATTCAGCCTAAACAAAGTCATTATGAGTCTCTTGAAGTTGATGAGTTTTGGACTTTTGTGGGAAATAAAAATAATAAACAATGGCTTATTTACGCCTACCATCGAGAAACAGGTGAGATTGTTGCTTATGTTTGGGGTAAAAGAGACTTAGCTACAGTTCAACGATTGAAGGCAAAGCTTAAACAATTAGGTATTCACTACACCCGAATTGCAAGTGATCATTGGGACAGTTTCATAACTGCTTTTAAAAACTGCAAGCAAAGTATTGGTAAATTTTTTACTGTAGGTATTGAAGGTAATAATTGCAAAATAAGGCATCGAATTAGGCGCGGTTTTAGAAGGAGTTGTAATTTTTCAAAAAAGATTGAAAACCATTTTAAAGCTTTCGACTTAACCTTTTTTTACATCAATAATGGCTTCATTTAATGTCAGCATACTTTTTGAAACACCACCAAAATTTTCTTTATTTTCCAAGCATTAAAATTTTTCGTATTTTCCTATCACATGGTCAGTTTATTTTGCTTGGTTTAGTTTTTACCAAACATTCAAATAAACCATTTAAAAGCCGTTTTCAATCTTAAAATCCGTCCTCTAATTAAATCAAAAAACACTATACTATGCACATCCACTTCTGACCCTAAAACAGCCTATTTCCTAGGCAAAGCAGTCTTGTCATGTCAAAAAATCTTGCTACGCTTCTTGGCTTTAGTGCTATTTTGCTTTGGTCTTCTTTGGTTGGATTATTAAAAAAACTGAGTAGTCTATTAGGTGCCGATTATGCTGTGACCCTGATGTATAGTTTAAGTGCGGTCATCTTATTACTGATATTTAGAATTCCAAATTTAAGAGTCATTCCCAAAAAATATTTGATTTGTGCATCTTTATTATTCTTAGTCTACGAGTTGTGCTTTTCTTATGCGATTGCACTGGCGCAAACGCCACAGCAAGCCATTGAAATTAGTTTGGTGAATTATTTATGGCCAAGCCTCACCGTAGTCATGCTGATCATTTTTAAAGAATTAAAATTTAGCCTTTTTGTGGTACTGGGCTTAATGGTGAGTATGAGTGGCATCATCTTGATTCAAACAGGCAATAACCAATTTTCGTTATCTCTACTCATCTCGCATTTCATGTCAAATCCATTAAGTTATATTTTAGCTTTCATCGGCGCGACTTTATGGGCAATTTATTGTGTAATCACCCGAAAATATAGCCAAGGACATAATCCTATTTCCTTGTATTTCATCATGATCACTGTAGTTTTATGGACAAAATTACTCATGGCACATCCATTTGAGACATTGCCAAGTCTTGATCTAACAGTGCTTCCCTATTTATTTGCTGTTGGTTTTGCAACTGCTTTGGGCTATGCGGCATGGAATATTGGTATTATCAAAGGAAATATCACGTTTTTGGTCACACTTTCTTATTTTAGCCCTATTTTTTCAACTTTATTTTCCATGCTTATTTTACAAACAGCATTATCCATCGAATTTTGGCACGGTGTATGTCTCGTTACCTTAGGTTCACTGATCTGTTGGATTTCAACGAGTTGGGAACACATTAAACCACGGATTCAACGCTTTAAAATGCAATTCTAATTTTGCCAACATGGTATATCGTACAGTAGAACAATATTCAGTATAAATGACATGTAGATATAACAGATACGCTTTATTTGACTCATCTGTTATATTTTTTTAGTACAGTTCTGTTTCTAGTGATTTGTTTTCATCTTTTTCATACTATATTTATAGATTGAAATGAGATCACACCGATGAAGCAAGATCATGATTCAAAAAAAGTACCACAATACGCAGACAGCTCTATTTCAGATAAAGTATTTAAGCGTATGATTATTTGGTTTTTTATTTACTGCGCATTATTTTGTATCGGTGTTATTTTGACAGTCGGTGCAGACCATGCATATTTAAATTAATATTTTGAGAATTTATGTATAAAGCTGACCAGTTAGCACAACATCTTCGACAGCTCATTGAAAATGGCACGTTAAAACCCAACGAAAAACTGCCGTCCTTACGGGATCAGGTACAACGTTCGGGTTTTAGCTTAATGACCGTGATGAATGCTTATCAAGCCTTAGAAGCACAAGGGTTAATTTATTCAAAAGCAAAATCTGGTTATTTTGTGAATGATTATTTAAATGAAAAATCACAAAATTCTCAAACTATTGTCTCAATCAATCATCAAATTGAAATTAACTCTCTGATTTTTAAATATCTGAAATCAATTCAACCTTCGACCAATTTAGGTTTAGGTTCAGCATTTCCATCATCAGAATTGGTCTATTCACAAAAATTAACCCAAATTATGGGGCAACTTTCTCGCGCTAAACAGAGTTATTTGCGTGTTGATAGTTTTCCTCCAGGCAATATTGAGCTGAGAAATATCATTGCACAGCGCTATAGCCTGCATGGCATTGCGACTCAAGCCGATGATTTGGTCATTACGTCAGGTTGTTTGGAGGCACTCAATTTGGCGCTGGCTGCCGTTGCACAAGCCGGTGACTATATTGTTTTACAAGAAACGATATTTTACGGCGCTTGGCAAGCCGCTGAAAGATTGGGATTAAAAGTCATTACGGTGCCTGAACACCCTCGTCTGGGCATTGATTTAGATGCATTTGAACATATTTTAAAAAACTACCCGATTAAAGTATGTTGGTTAATGCTCAATAGTCATAACCCGATCGGGTTTACTGCAAACAATGAAACCAAGCAAAAAATTGCTGAACTTTTACACCAATATCAAGTGTATTTGATCGAAGATGATGTCTATGAAGAATTGTATTTTGGTCAAAAAAAGCCACTTTCAGTCAAACATTTTGATCAGCATAATTGGGTTTTACATTGTTCTTCTTTTTCTAAAACTTTGGGGACTAACTTTCGAGTAGGTTGGGTACATGCAGGTAAATTTTCAAATAAAATTCAACACTTACAACTCATGAGCACCATTTCAACCAATTCACTTCTACAAAATGCCTTAGTTGAGTTTTTACAACATCACCATTATGAAAAACATTTGCGTCAACTAAGACGCAACCTAGAACGAAATAAGAAACAAATGTTTCATTACCTTGAAAAAAACTTACCTGAGCAATGTCAAATTTTTTCCTATGCGAGCGGATTTTTCCTTTGGATCAAACTCCCTATTTTTGTGAATAGCATGGATATTTATCACGATCTTATTCAACAAAATATAGATGTCACACCCAGCCAACTGTTTAATATGTTGAGTTCTCAGCAACATTATTTGCGTTTAAATTGTTCTTTTACATGGACAACAGACATTCAGCATGGTTTAGATTGTTTAATTGAGCGTATCCAAGATAAAATTCAATAGATTAAAAATCACAAAATCATGGATACACAAGAGATAAATCTAAATCCTAGAATATTCTAGGATTTAAAATAATTGAAGGGAATTTTCAAGTAACGGATTCCGTTACTTTCGGCTTTAGGAAAATGCCCTGCCACCATATTGATTTGAATCGCAGGTAAGATCAGCTTGGGCATACTTAAGGTTGCATCACGTTGTTCACGCATCTGCACAAAATCTGCTTTTTCAATGCCAATATGCACATGAATATTCTTTAATTTCTGTGCTTTCACCGTACTCTGACATTGATATTCTGTACGTGTTTTAGGCAAATAATCATGACATAAAAATATACGGAAATGTTCAGGTAATGCAAATATTTTCTGTATGGAATCATAAAGTTGTGATGCACTTCCTTTAGGAAAATCACAACGTGCTGTACCATAGTCATGCATAAATAATGTATCACCAACAAATACACAATCTTCAATCACATAGCTTAAACATGCAGGTGTGTGTCCGGGGGTGGCAATGCTATAAGCCTCTAATTGCCCAATTTTAAATTTCTCGCCTGCTTCAAATAAATAATCAAAAGCAACATTAAAATGTGCAGTATTTTCAAAATGATAAATGTCAGCAAAAGTTTTCTGTACTTCACTGATTTTTTCACTCATTGCAACTTGCCCACCTAATTTTTCTTTTAAATATTGCGAGGCAGTCAGATGATCGGCATGTACATGGGTCTCTAAAATCCATTGAACTTTCAAATCATTGGCTTGAACGTAAGCAATAATGAAATCTGCATGTGTAGTAGTGGTACTCGCTGAAGCTGAGTCATAATCTAGAACACTGTCGATGATGGCACATTGTGAAGTGATGGGATCAGAAACAACATAGCTGAAAGTATTTGTATTTTCATCAAAGAAATCTTGTATCACAATGTTTTGCATATTATTTTGCTCCATCAAATTTACGATACAACCACACACCAAAGAACATCGCGGCAATGAAATAAATGGCTTGATAATACCCTAAACCAATTAAAGTAAATGCGGGTGCTGGACAAATTCCTGCAATTCCCCAACCTGTACCAAAAATCAATGCGCCAATACATAAACGTTTATCAATTTGTGTTGATGTTGGCAATTCAATTTTTTCATGAAAGAGCGTTACAGGTTTACGGATCGCTTTTTGAAATGGAATAAATGCCACACAAATTGCACCAATCATGACAAACATGAGGCTTGCATTCCATTCACCGAACAAGTCTAAAAAGCTCAGCACATTTTCGGGGTTTGCCATGCCTGACCACATTAAACCAATAGAAAATAAGCTACCAAAAATAAAAGCGAGAATATTTTTCATGTTTATAGCCCCAGTAAATGACGCATGACGTAGACGGTGATGAAACCTGCGAGCATAAATAGACTCGTTGCAACCATAGAACGCGTAGACAGACGACTCATACCGCAAATCCCATGCCCACTGGTACATCCAGAGCCTAAGCGTGTCCCAAAACCAACCAAAACACCTGCAACAATCATGGCTAAGGGTGATGCGTCGATTTGAATCTCAGGACTAAAAAATAGACCATACACAAAAGGCGTCACAAATAAACCCAATAAGAACCATGTTGCAGGACGTTGAAAAAAGCCTTTTTTATTGAAAAGCTGTCCAATTAAGCCACTGATTCCAGCAATTCTACCGTTGACATATAAATAGCCAACCACAGCAATACCTAACAGCGCACCGCCAAGCAAGGCATTTAAATAGGGATGCATACTTGATCACTCAATAAACATTATATGTTTTTATAATATATTATTATTATATCTATTCAACCCTTGATTTGTAATTTTATAGTTATTGAATGACAAAAAATTGAAACTTGAGGTGTTTTAATGCATAAAAATCTAAACATATGTATTATTTTCCTTAAAATTTATCAATAAAATCATAGAATAGATACAAAAATCATCGTCTGTTATAGTTTTTTAATGTATTTCTATATCTTTTATTTTGAGTAGAATCGGCCACAATAAGTGATCAACTTTTCAAGGCTGGTTGCTATGGATTTTTTGAGAAAACATAATACAGCAAGTTTTGTATTTTTTATTATTACGGCATATTCATTGCTTGGCTTCGCACTGGGCTATATTATTTGGGAATTTATTCTTTCCAAATAAGTAAAGTAAGCATGACATTGTCCTGAATAAAATAACGTAATTGAATCTTATACATCGTGTCAATTACGTTTATTTTATAGGTTTATGTGTCTATTTTAACGTCCAATGCTTTTACATTCGCTCGAACCTTCTAAACAAATTTGTGCAAAGCCAAGTTGTCCATAATTTGTGAGCGGTGTCGAATTTGTCTGATTTGGCTCAGTCGTTGATGCAGGACGAGTATCAATATTCACACCTGAAAGATTGAGCAAGTCTGAAGCTAAAGTGCGTCCTAAACGCTGATAACCTGACGCTGAAAAATGTACGCCGTCTGCACGTCCTAAACCTTGATTAATCCAAGATTTCATTGAGCAACTTCCCCCCATCGCTTTTTGCCAATCCCAATACAAAGTATGCATCGACTGAGCGACTTGCAACTGCATACTTTGTACGGCGCTTAATTTGATCGGTCGACTACCACATTCACCTGCTGTACGTTTTAAACTTTCAGGTGCAGACACAATCATGACGGCTGTTTGTGGTGAACTTGCTCTAATCTTTTGAATTTTATCCACTAAAATAGAACGTGCTTGTTCAACATCCAGATTATCATTATAGGCTTCGTTGGTGCCGTATGCCAAAATCACTAAATTTGGTGCAACGGCTGTCAGCTCATTTTGCCAATCATTACTCCAACGGTTCCAATAAGACAACTCAGCACCATTGATCCCCAATGCAGACACAACAGCACCTGAACCATTTTGGTTCTTTGCCCACCATCCGCCTAAAGCTGAATTTTGAGTATTTTGTGCTGTAATGGTAAACGGTAGTTTGGCGGTAAAAGTAACGGTTTGCCAATGGTTATTTTTAACAGGTGCTTCGAGGGTAAATGTTTTTCCGTCTGCATCTATCCCTGTAAATGGCATATCATTTGCTGCTTGACGAATACTGACTAAAATTTTTTGAACTTGCTCAACCTGCTTAGCTTTGATGGTGAGTGTTGCACCTGCATATTGAGGTACAGCATTTAAACCACCTAAAGTATAATTATCATTGCGCTGGGTGCGGCTTGAAACAGGTCGCCAACCTGAATTGTCATAACCAAATCGTGCCATACGTTGACCTGAGAAATACATCGGCATACCCCAGCCCATGCCACCATCACCTAAAGCATTTTGTAATTGTTGACGTAAAACATGCGTCATTTCATCTGCGGCAGTATGTGAATCACCCAATTGCACAACATGCACATCACGATTTTGTATCGCTGCATTTAACTTGGCCGTATTGGGTTCATTAAAATTGCTTAAATTGCTTGCAAAACTTTGTCCAATCGCAAGCGTTGCTAAAATACTGACATTTAAAACTTTTTTAATCATTGTCATGAATGTACCTAAACCGAATTTCTAATTAAATATCGACTACTGAATGACGTTTAAATGCTGACTGATCACATTGGCAATCGCTTTTTGTCCTTCTGCAGAGAAATGAATCCCGTCCGCACTGCGCATTTTGATGGATTGACCATCTTTGACCAAATAATCACTATAAACATTGTTCTTATTACCCAAAATAGGGCGAGAATCTATGAAGAATGCTTTGCTTTTTTGTACCTGATCTGCAACCACTTGATTTAAGTAGATCATCTGCTCATTTAATTGTGGTTTACGCATGTTTGGTGGGGTTAACCACATGACACGTACATTATGTTGCTGAGCCGTATCAATAATTTCCTTAATTCGTGAACGATAGACCGCTTCCCATTCAGGCGATTTAAATTTTAAATATGTTCCGCCTTTCGGGTTGGGCATATCCCAAGGGTCATTCGGTCCTAAAAAAACCACTAAAATTTTAATTTCAGGATGACTTGCAATGGTTTCTTGAATGGTTTTTGGCCAATCAAAAAAGCTTGGATAAGATAAACCTGTACTTTGTTTACTCAAATTCACGGTTTTAATGTCATAATTTTCCAGTAAATACTTTTGTACAAACGGTGCAACCCCTTGCATTAAAGAATCTCCTGCAAAAAATACTTGATCATTTTTTGTTAAACTAAATTGATTGAGTAAATTTTGATGCTCACGCGCAGCCGCTTCTTTGGCTAAACGGATTTTTTCCTGTTTGGCTTTTTCAGCCAATTGCTGTTTATATTCTGTGGTATACGCATAATCATGGTTAAATGTGTCAACAATATATTGATTATGCTGCTGAATTGAATTTTTTACAGCATTATGTTCAGCATAGAACAAAGTGCCTAGTTCTCCCCCTTTTTGCCACATTGGGTATTTATCCAAAACCTTGAGGGGACTGTCTTGATGATAGGTCTGTTGATAATAGGCATTCACTGAATTTTGCATCATCCAAATACCTAAAACAGCAGTGACCACTAAAAATACAACCGTATACAGCACACCTTGCCAATGATCATTTTCAATATGATCCTGTGTTGTTGCGTGATCGTAGTCAAAATTTAAGCGTGTCATTTCGCTTGGATTAGAAGTTGGCATAAATAAATCCTGGAATGCCTGATGGGGCACAAATCACAATGACAATAAAAACAATGAGTAAAGGCACAAATAGAGCATATTTCGGTAAGACTTCAAAACGCATTCTTTGCGTTGAAAACAAACGCTTCACAAATGGATAGGCAATCCAAGAAATGGTCAATAAAGTCAGTAAATACAAAGGATTATTCGACCATTGTACATTAACATAATTGGTGAATAAGGCTTGAAATACTTGCATTGCTTCTTCAAAAGTTTTTGCTCGGAAAAATACAAAACAAAAACAGACAAAATGAATAGTGACAAATACACCTAAAACCTTACCGATCCAACTCGATTTGTAGAGTGCATCACGGGCTTCTTTCGCTGAAACTTTAAAAGTTTTTTCATAGAGTTTATCGGCAACATTAAGCAGTACTAAAGCCAAACCGTGAAATAATCCCCATAAGAAAAAATTCCAACCTGAGCCATGCCATACACCTGAAAGTACCATCGCTAGAAGTAAATTAAACTGCGTACGTACAAAACCGCCACGGCTACCACCCAATGGAATATAGATATAATCACGAATCCATGTTGACAGGCTGATATGCCATTTGTCCCAAAAATCACGGATATTGTGTGCAAGCAAAGGTGCTCTAAAGTTAACAGGGAGTTTAAAACCGAGCAGTAGACCAAAAGCGATCATCATTTCACTATAGCCAGAAAAGTCTAAAAATAGCTGTAAGGTATAACCATAAATCGCCGCAAGTACTTCTAAACTATGATATTGCATCGGATTTGCAAAGACAGGATTGACCCAATTGTCTGCCAACCACCCTGCAATCCACCATTTTTTAACCAATGCCAATGCGATGAATAAAAAAGCTAAACTTGGAAATAAAATATGACGACGCTGCGATGAACGAATTTGTTCACTCATCCCGCAAGCATGTCCTTGAATATCTGTTAAGCCTTTGGCACTTTGTGCACGAGCAATGGGCCCTGCCGTAATGGTCGCAAAAAATGAAAAGTGCATGAATAATTCGTTCAATTTAAAACGAGGTACATCCACTTCTTCACGATAACGGCTGACTAAATAACTGATGGCTTGAAATGAATAATATGAAATCCCTAAAGGTAGAATCAGGTTTGCCACCAAACCTGAGCTGTCTAAGTTTAAATGATTCAATGCAAAGCTGATTTGTGCTTTAAAAAAGTCATAAAACTTAAATAAAGATAATTGAGCAATGGTCAGCAAAATACCAATCAATAATAATGTCTTTTTATGTTGTGCATAGCGCTCCATCAAAACGCTTATTAGAAAAACAGCACAGGTAAATCCAAATAAAATGAAGACAGGTAATTCACCTGCCATCAGATAGATCACTGTGTAGCTAAACAGAATCAAAATCAAATTTTGTATTTTCGGACTAAAACGAAATGACCAATAAATACAAAAAAAAGCAATGAAAAACAGACAAAACTCGATGGACAAAAACGAAAACATTTCAGCTACTGCACTGCGATAACGACGCAAATATAGCACTTGCGTTACAATTTTAAAACAAAAATAAAATTATTATTATCAATATTTTAAATTTATTTAATCGAACTGTTAGACAAAATATGTGGATTTTGTACATTTTATATACAAAACATTTTAGCGCATTAAAATTTAATCAAATTTAAGTGCACACACAGCATGATGCTGTTCAGCCTTTAATCTATTTTTAGAATTGCATTTTGGAAAATTTCGACGCACAATAAATTAGAGTAATTACTCTAATTTTAAGAAAAGGAATAAAAATGCTTGGTGATCGTGCATGGATGACCTTAACGCAAGGCAAATTAAACTTTAAAGACAAAATCACGTTGCTAAAAAAATTTATGCTTCCTGCAACATTCAATTTTGCAAAATCTCAATTTAATGTGACATCGACTTCACATCATTTAACACGACAAGAGATTAAAATTCCTGACACCGCGATTGTTAAAGACGCTCTCTTTGAATTAGAACAGACCCATTGCCAAGCAACCATTTTACATTCTTGGCGTTGTTATTTTTGGGGTGTCGCAATTGCGCAGAGTAAACAATGGCAATTTGATGATGAAATTTTTTTAATTGCAAGTTTACTGCATGATGTTGCTTTGGCAGATCCAAAAACTGAATATCAAAGTTGCCAATGCTTTACTTTTGAAAGTGCCTTACGTTCAGAAAGCATTTGCCATCGGCATGATTATCCTGCCCATAAAAGTCAAAAAATTTCAGATGCAATCTGTTTACATATGAATGGCTATTTGGATGAAAAAGACCATCGTTTGGCAAAAGAAAGTTTACTTTTACAACAAGCCACTGCCTATGATGCGATTGGTAGCGAAGCCCAATACATTTCTCACCACTATCAAACAGAAATTTTAAAGCATTATCCTCGAACACAGTTCAAAACACGTTTTCAAGATTTAATGCTACAAGAAGCTCAACGCCATCCACATGCCAGACCGGCATTCATGAATGCGTTCGGGCTAAAATTAATGATTCAATTCAATCATCAATTAAAATAAGGCAATACCTAGATGAATAGAACTACTTTACAAAAACAACTGATATTTCCACAAAGCGATAAAATTTTAGTGGATATTTATCAAGTTGCTCAGCAACAGCATGTCATTATTGTGTTACCTGCCATTGGTGTTGCTATTCAAAAATATGAACCACTGATTCAACATTTAATTGAACAAGGCTTTAATGTCATTGCAGCGGACTATCCCGGATGTGGACGTAATACCCCATCCGTTTCTGCAACATTTGATTTTGGTTATGCGGATTTATTGGGGTATTTCATTCCACAATTAGTCAACATTGCACAAGAATTATCACCACAAACGCCCATCCTATTAGGACATAGCTTAGGTGGACATTTAGCAACACTCTATGCTCAGCATCATACCGTTAAAGTCATTGGTATTGCCACAGGTAATATTGGTTTAAAATATTGGGATTACAAAGGCAAATTGAATATTTTAAAAGCTGCAGCAATTTTTAATGCCATGATTTTAAAAGATGGGTATTTGGCAGGTTATAAAATTGGCTTTGGAAATAAAGAAGCAAAAACATTAATGCATGATTGGTCTAAAGTGATTTTTACTGGAAATTATCGCCATATTTTACCAAAAGAATCTCTATCGAAAAATCCAGCATTATTTATCCAATTCAAACAAGATGATTTTGCCCCAATGTCTTCGACACTCGGACTAAGTCGCTATTTTTACACGCCCAAAGTGCAACAGTTAGACTTAACACAGAGTTTAAAAGGTCATCAACATAGTGTTTGGCTCAAACAACCCAAAGTTGTTGTTGAGTTGATTAGATCGTTTATACGGGACTAAATCCATAAAATATAAATATGACATAAGTCCATACCATAAGCATTGCGATGGACATGATGAACAGCATTGCTTTACGCTGCCATTGAAATGTAGCTGCCAATTGAATTCGTTGTCGTTTTTGAGCATTTTCGACTTGTGTTTTATCAAACTTTATAAAAAATACAAAGCCTGCCAATAATATGATGCCTGCACTGTAAAATACAGCTGTCCATACCAAATCATATTTGGCTTGCAATAAATGCCGTGAATTTTCGTATGGTTTTATTGGTAGATCGACTTGGACTAATTGGTTATGCTCATCTAAATATTGAAATTGTTTTAATTCATATTCTCTCGTATGCTGAGGTGTCTGCGCAAAATAACGCTCATAAAAACTGACGTTTTGAATTTTATATTGCGGATGATCAAATTCATTGCAAATGTCTTGAGATAATTTAACACACTGTAATTCATAAATTTGCTTTCCATTAATAGAAAAATAAAGTCGCCTCCGATCTCCTTTCCAATCATTTTCTACATATTGTAACTGTTGCGGAATATGGTAATGAACCAAACGATATTCCCCAAAGGCAATATTTTGATAATGTTCAGCATTTGAAATTAACTTCATACCCATAAATACATTGAGCATGAAAAAGTAGAACAAGATTGCATGGAATGTTCTATTTTTATCTTTACTATAAGTCATAATTTTTTAATTTTGCAGTTTCTCAATAATTTGAAATTTAAAAATTTTAAAAATGAATTTTATCACGATGCTGATCGACAATATTTAACCACGCACGTGTTGCTGGGCTCATGGTGACAGAGGTATTCCATGCCATACTGAGTGTCCAATTTAAATTTGGCTGTGTCAAAAGCACGGTTTGATAATGTGTTTGATCTAACTGATCACAATAGATTTGAGGTAAAAGTGCAATACCCATATCAAACTCAACCATTTTTGAAATAAAGTCCCATTGTCCACTTTTACATACCACATGTGGTTCAAAGCCAACGCTTTGTGCTGCTGCGATAATCACATTATTTAAGGTAAAAGAGTCGGCATAGAGTAAAAAAGATTCCTCTTTTAGTTCAATTAGATCGACATTTTTACGATTTTTCCATTTAGCGTTTTTCGCTGACAATAAGCATAAAGGCGAGTCCAAAACAGGAATCGCTGAAAAGTTTGGTCTTAGATTTCCGAGTAAAATCCCAACATCAACTGTTTTTTCTGCAATCGCTTCCTCTACGCCGTTTGCACCTACTTCTAAAAATTTGAGTTCAATCTCTGGATATTGTTGATGAAATAATGCAATTAATGGACTGAATAAGACTGAACCTAAAGGCGGTAAGCCAAGGGTGAGTTTGCCTTTTTTTAAATGATGTACATGTTGAATCGTGTCATAAATTTTTTGTTGTTCTTGCAAAATTGTGACAGCATGTTGATAAATTAATTCACCTGTATAGGTTAAATACACCTCACGTTTACGCCCTGCTTCACCCTTTTTAAATAATGCAGTCTGTAATTCATATTCTAAATGTGCGATTGCCTTACTGATTGTAGGTTGGGTCATACATAACTTCTCTGCTGCTAGTGAAAAGCTTTGTACATCTACAACTGTCCGAAAAATTTTTAAGCTTTTTAAATCCATAAATTATTCCTTTTTAAGAATAATATTAATTTAATTATTCATAATTTAACATAAAAGTGCATAATAAAATAAGACATCTGTTCGCAACAAGCCGCATATTATGTCGCATTCACGCCATTTATTTTCTAAGCTGAATTTCTCTGCAAAGTTCAGTTTTATCGGCATAGTCTTTTTACAAATTCTTTTACTACTGGTCTTCTTCGCAATGGGTGGCGTGATCAAAAACGCTTTCAATCTCCCTATTTCAGCCGCTGTTATTGGTTTAATGCTTGTACTGCTCTGTTTATTCAGCGGTATTTTAAAATTAAACTGGATTAAGACAGGTTCTGACATGATTTTGGCAGAATTAGTGCTCTTCTTTATTCCTTGTTTCATCGGGCTGATGAAATACAAAGATTTATTTTTGACTGAAGGTTGGCAACTGCTGATCGCCGTGTTTATCGGAACAATTTGTGTCATGGTCTGTACAGCGTATAGCGTACATTTTGGTTTTAAACTTGAGCATAAAATTAAGCAACGGCGATTAGAGCATCAGAACAAATGGCAACATGATCAGGAGAAGCATAAATGTCTTTAATTTCCATGGTCTGTTTTGTTGGAACATTACTTGCCTACATTTTAGCCAAAAAACTGTATCGTAAATTACCTTACTTGGTTTTTTCACCTGCAATCCTTGTGCCTGTGATGATTATCCTGATTTTACTGTGTTCTCATACCACATATGAAACTTATATGCTGGACAGTCAATGGATCGTATGGATGCTCGGACCTGCCACAGTGGCTTTTGCGATTCCTATTTATGAATATCGCAAAGTGATCTACCAACATATTTTATCTATTTCAATGGGGGTGATCTTTGGCATGTTCGCAGGGATGCTGAGTGCATTTTATTTGGCAAAATTATTTCGCTTTGATCAGATGACCACGTATAGCTTAATGGCACGTTCAATCTCTACGCCTTTTGCGATGGAACTGGCGGAACATATTGGTGGCTCGGTGGAATTGGTGATTTTATTTACCATTATTACAGGACTGGTCGGAATGTGTTTTGGTGATGTGATTTTAAGAATGATTCACTTAAAATCGCACTTTGCCATGGGTGCATCTTTAGGCAATGCAGCACATGGTTTTGGCACAAGCAAAGCCTATATGCGTCATCAACAAGAAGGTGTGATTGCAAGTTTGACCATGGTACTTGCTGGTATTTTCATGGTCATTGTAGGGCCTTATTTGGTACAAATGATTTTAGTGTTTGCAGGTTGACCGGGAAAATTGAAATGACCAATCATCTACTATTTGGTTGATGTTTGGTATTTCATTAAATACAAAGCATCAAAATGTCCAATAAAAAGTTTACCAATCTCTATGTGATAGATCCTATAAAGATTTAAAATGCTGTGGACGTTCTTCTTCTATTTTTCACACAAATTTATAAGATTAAAAATAAAAACTTAAAATCACAAAACACAACAAAGTGGCTGTTTCTAAAATTTCAATGCTTGCCCCGACAGTATCTCCCGTAATCCCTGCAATACGTTGTATAAATTTATGCCGTAAATAATATAAACTTAATAGAAATACAAAACTGCTGACAAGACCAAGCCATGAAAAAACCAAAGGAAAACTTAAACACACCACAATAAGCAAAACAGCCGTTTTTTGCGGAATAAATTCTGCCAATGCCGAACCCAAACCATTTTTTCTCACATAAGGCGTGGTCAGAAATAAAATCAGAGGTGCAATACGTCCAAGGACTGGAAATATAAGTAAAGCGAGTAACATTTTTTCTTGGAGTAACACATAAATTGCAGACCACTTCAACAAACAAATCATCACTAAACTTAAAACGCCAATCGGGCCACAATTTGGATCTTTCATAATGGCTAAAGTACGTGCTTGATCACCAAAACCACCGACCCAGGCATCAGCAGTATCCGCCAAACCGTCTAAATGCAATCCGCCTGTCAACCAAATCCATGTACACAACACGATAGAAGTCAATAAAATGATTGGTAAGCTTTGAAATAATATCGCTATCGCCCATAAAATAGCACCAATTAATAAACCCACAACGGGATAAAACAACAATGATTGTCCATTTTGCTGTGGGCTGGGCATCGCTTTTAACTGAATAGGAAAGGTTGTTAAAAACTGCAATGCAATTAAAAAAGGGGTCATGTTAAAGTTCTTTACTGTTTAAAGTATCTGATAAATAAAGTATTGAGTTTTGTTCAATATCGATTTCAAAGCGATGCAATGTGCCCAATTCAGCCGACAACGTTAAAATTTCATCTAAGTTTTTTTGTGCTGCAAGACATTTTAATAATTTAATGACTCCACCGTGTGTAACCAATAAAACTCGTTGCCAATGCTGTTGCTGCATTGCATGTTGTATATTTTTCAATGCTGTGCAAATTCTTAAATAAAACTGCTGCATTGTTTCTGCATTGGGCGGTGTATATTGCGTTGGGCTTTGCCAAAATAAACTCAATTCATTTGGAAAATTTTCATAAATCCATTGTGTTGATTTTGCTTCCCAATCTCCAAAATGCATTTCTTGTAAATTCGGTTCGATTCGTAAGCTTTTGCCGTACTGTGCACTTAATTGTTCAGCAAATAACTGACAACGCTGTAATGGCGAACTATAAATTGCCTGCCACGGAACGCCGTGTGAAGATTGATCTAAAAAATCCTGAACTGTCGTCTGCATTTGCAATTGTCCCTGTTCAGTTAAGGCATCATCGGTCGAACCTCTGAGCGTATGACTCAATGTGGTTTCACCATGCCGAAGTAAATCAATCTCCACGATCATTGCATCATCCTACAAATTCAACATAAACTTAATCGGAAGCTTAAATTTTTTCACCGATGACGGCAGCTTCTGCAAAAGTTGCCATATTATTATGTAAACTACAGGCAAGTTTAATAATTCCCAAAGATGCACCGGCCCCGCTGCCTTCACCTAAACGTAAATTTAATTTCAATAAAGGTTCAGCATTGAGTTCTTGCAATAAACGTTGATGCCCATATTCTGCCGATTGATGCCCAAATAACATCCATTGACGTACATCAGGGTTTAAACGCACGGCGATTAAAGCCGAAACACTACTAATAAAACCATCGACCACCACAGGTAAACCGACTTGTGCACAACGAATATAAGCACCTGTCATCGCAGCGATTTCTAAGCCACCCACCGCACAAAGTGCCTTAAACACATCACCATTCACATCCTTTTTATGGAGTTCAAGCGCTTGATGAATGATATTTTTCTTATGTTCTAATTGTTCTGCACGAATACCTGTGCCGACACCTGTTAACTTCTCAGGCGATTCATTTAATAAAAAACATGCAACCGCAGACGCCGAACAAGTATTTCCAATGCCCATTTCACCTGCGACATAAATTGAAGCATTTTGTGTAAATGCTTGGTCAACACTATCTTTCCCGAGTTGCATCGCTGCGTGGCATTGTGCTTCAGTCATCGCAACTGTTTTGGCAAAGTTTGCAGTACCTTCAGCGATACAATGTCGTTCAACACCTTGGTACTCGTAGCTTTCGCCTACAGAGCCACAGTCAATGACTTGTAGTTTTGCATTATATTCTTTTGCAATCACGCTAATACATGCGCCACCTGTAGCGAAATTTTGTAACATTTGTCGTGTCACAGCTTGTGGATATGCAGAGATATTTTCTTCCATTACCCCATGATCACCTGCAAAAATACAGATCCAAGGAAAATCCACATTGGGTTTAGCTTGACCTTGTAAACTCGCCAATTGCACAGCAATATTTTCTAAGGTAGAAAGTGAACCTGTGGGTTTAGTCAATTGTAATTGACGTTGTTCCGCCTCTTGTTTCTTTTCAATATTTGGGCTTTTACATGCATCTAACCACCAATTCATTCTTTCTCTCCTTTCAAATACATTGGAAAACCTGCGACACAAAAAATCACTTGATCGGCAATTTTTCCGAGTTGTTGATGTAAACGACCTGATTCATCCACAAATTTACGGCTCACTTCACCCATCGGCACGACACCAAGCCCTGTTTCATTACTGACTAAAATAATGTGTGCCTGTAAAGTGGGTAATATTTTTAGTAACTTTTCACATTCTTGTATTTGTAATTCAGCAAGATGCACATCCTGTGAATTTTCATCTTGGTTTAACAACAAATTGGTCATCCATAACGTTAAACAATCCACTAAAATTACCTGCTCGGGCTGATCTATTTTTTCTAATAAATCTGCCAAATAAATGGGTTCTTCCAGCACAGTCCAATCCGTTGGTCGCTGATTTTGATGATGCTCAATTCGTGATTGCATTTCTGCATCCCATGCCTGCGCTGTTGCAATATAAGTCACATCCAAAGCAAAGGATTGAGCCAATTGTTCTGCCAAACGACTTTTGCCTGAACGTGCACCACCTAAAATAAGTCGAATCATAGTTGACCTAAATGTATTTGTTGATGGGCATATAACTGCCCTTGGATCATTTTGGCTTTGTAGTAACCAAATGTTAAATGCTCGATGTGAATTTCAAAATGCTTTTGATGAATCTTTTCAATTGTTTGAAAGATCTCTGAGGAATGATAGGCTTGGTTGTAAAGTCCTAAAGTAATATGTGGTAGATATTGTAAAGGTGCTATTTCGTGCTGAGTTTTTGAAAATAAATCTCTAAATTTGCTTAGGCTATTTTCAAAATCAAAAATTTCAATAAATAAGGCACTATCAAAACTTTGCAGATTTCCCGTCAATATCTTAAAACTTTGAAATTGTTGTTGAATGATGTATTGCACCTGTTGTTTAAATTGCGCAATTGAAAAATCATCATTTAAAATAGGTTGTTTTTCCGTTAAAAATCCACAAACAAATAAGGTAATATGGAACTGACGAATATTAGGTTGAAATAAAAAATTTGAAAAATATTTTCTTAGGCTATTTAGATATTCTAATAAAGTCGGCTCTGTAATTTCGATATACCATAACGCATAATCTTCCCTGCCCTGATGCCATTCGGCATAGTCATGGGAAAGTGTAGGAATGACATAGGATAAAGGTTGTAGCAGCACGATGATTTTTACATAAATGAATAATGCTATTAGAACATAAATTTAAATAATTACTACGCATCATCATTGAGTAATCTTCAACTTAAAACTGAATAATCTTCACATTAGGTTAAATTCTAAGCTTGGCTTTCATTTTTTGTGCTTGCTTTAAATTTTGCATCGTACCAATGCTAAATTTATAACAATTTGCGACGATTTTCATGTACGAATATGCTTAGGCTATTTACACGATAATCCATCATATTAATACCATCGCACCCACACGCACCAATGTAAAGTATGGATCAATCAGATTATGGTCATAGTACCTTAATCTATTGAAACTTATATAAAATTATCATATGGATATATTTATATTTAAATTGCATAAAAATAATATCCCTTATAAAAAAAACTTAAGATTAATCAGAAATAAATATGAAAGTATTCGTGTTAGGATGGAGCTTGCAATAGAATAGCCTGATCTGTTTACGATATATATGTATTCGATTATTCTCATTAGGCAATGTTAGGAGTTTCTGATCTTTATGAGTCAGAGTTTTCAAATTGATGCAATGCGAGCATCTGCCACTGATGTGGTTTCAATTTTAAAATCTTTGGCGAATACCGATCGCTTATTGATTTTATGTCATTTGGTTCAACAAGAACTGAATGTTTCGCAAATCGAGCAACATACTCAAATTACCCAGCCAACGTTGTCACAACAACTGATGATGCTGCGTAAAAGTGATATGGTCAGTACGCGACGTGATGGTAAACAAATTTATTATTCAATTAAAGATCCAAAGCTAAGTCTTGTTTTAAATACACTTTATGACTTGTATTGTCCTCAGTGATTTTTAATCTGTAGTCAGATCAACTTTGAATAAATTGAAAATCAAGCATTTAAAGTTGATCAAAATTTGTATTTTAAAATGGGACTATAATCCTTAGCATTTTTTCTGCATAATATATATAAAAATATGATATAGATTTTTATGCCTAAATCTCAATCTAAATTAAATGCTATCATCCCTGCTTGGCAGTGGCTGCAATATTATAATGCTCCTTTCTTTAAAGCAGATTTACTTGCAGCACTCATTGTCATTGCAATGCTTGTTCCGCAAGGTATGGCATATGCCATGGTGGCTGGTTTACCACCGATCACAGGTTTGTATGCCAGTATCTTACCAATGATTGTGTATGCTATTGTCGGTGGTAGTCCAACATTGTCGATTGGTCCTGTCGCACTGATTTCAATGATGACATTTGCGACCTTACAACCCTTGTATGAAGTAGGTTCACCTGTTTATATTCAAGCAGCGTGTTTATTGGCAGTCTTGGTCGGAGTTTTATCGACTTTATTGGGAATCTTGCGTTTCGGTTTTTTAATTCGACTAATTAGTCATCCTGTCATCAAAAGTTTTATTATTGCCTCTGCTGTTTTGATTGCACTAAGTCAACTTAAATTTTTAGTCAATTTACCGTTACAATCGGGCAATGTCGTTGAATTTGTAATTTCTGCTGCCGAATATATTTCATTGATTCATTTTCCGAGTTTAATCTTTGGTGGCTTTGCCATTTTACTCTTAATTTACGCCCCTAAAATCATTGGTTTTTCTTTAGCAAAATTAAATAAAAATAGCATTATTTTTATCAATAAATCATTGCCATTATTACTGGTATTTTTTTCGATTGCACTGGTACAGCTTTTAAACCTTGATCAGTTTGGTATCAAAACTGTAGGGGAAATTCCTTCGGGTATTCCCCCACTCTCAATGCCATTTTGGTCTTGGGATTTGGTGATGCAACTATTACCGGGTGCCGCGATGATTACGATGGTCAGTTTTGTTGAATCTATTTCGATCGCTCAAGCGACCGCATTTCAAAAAAGAAGTGAACTCAACAGTAACCAAGAATTGGTCGCTTTAGGTTTAGCAAACCTAAGTGCTGGTTTTAGTTCATCTTTTCCTGTAACAGGTAGTTTGTCACGTACAGTAGTGAATGCTGATGCAGGCGCTAAAACGCCGATGGCAGGAGTTTTTTCCTCTCTATTGATTGTTATCGTTAGTTTGTATTTCACAGGTGTTTTCAAAGCCTTACCTTTGGCTGTGCTTGCCGCAACCATTATTGTTTCAATTTGGAAATTGGTTGAATTTAAGCCTTTTATTGAAGCTTGGCGTTACTCTAAAGCCGATGGTATTGCAATGTGGGTAACTTTTTTTGGCGTACTGTGTATTGACATTTCAACAGGTTTAATTATTGGTATTGTTTCAACCTTTATATTATTGCTTTGGCGAATCAGTCGTCCACATATTGCTGTAATTGGTTTGGTTGAAGGAACACAACATTTTCGTAATATTTCACGACATGAAGTTGTGACCAGTGCCAATATTATTTCGATTCGTATTGATGAAAATTTAACATTTTTAAATGCCAATACGTTAAAAGAATTTATTATTGCCGAAGTCAGTAAAAATCAGCATTTACATCATGTTGTAATCAATTGCTCAAGTATCAGTAATATTGACATCAGCGCTTTAGAAGCCCTCGAGGATATTAATGCTGAACTTGCTAAACTCGAAATTAAATTGCATCTATCTGAAATTAAAGGCCCAGTGATGGATCGCTTGAAGGTATCCAATTTATTGGACGAACTCAGTGGTAATATTTATTTGACGCATTATCAAGCAATGCATGAATTGGATGCACAAACCTTTAATTCAGTTTAATTTTTCTTTATTGGTGAATCAATAAACTGCTACAATTTCTCATTTTTAAAAAATTATATATTTTTTAGTATCTTATTTTTTATGTGAAATTGTTTCATTCTCCAAGCACTTTTAGGTATAGAATAGTCGGCTTGTTTATTGATTTTAGTCCAGTTTAAGGCAACTCAGGTTTTAATATGTTCGCTGCCCTAGCACGTTTAAGTTTAGTCACACGTATTCTTATTGCCATCATACTTGGTTTTATAGTTGCATATCTTTTCCCTAATTCTGCTGGATACGTCAGTATTTTAGGTGATATTTTCATTAAGGCATTAAAGTCAGTTGCCCCGATTTTAGTCTTTGTTTTAGTGATGTCGTCCATCGCTAATTTCAAAGTAGGACAAAGTAACCGTCAATTAAAACCTATTTTGATGCTTTACGCTGTGGGCATGCTATTAGCAGCATTCAGCTCTGTTTTTGCGAGTATCGTGTTTCCAAGTACCTTGGTTTTTACAAGTGCTAGTGATATTGCATTACAACCACCTGGTAGCGTAGCTGAAGTCTTGAAAAATTTATTGTTAAGCTTTATTACCAACCCAGTCACTGCACTTTCTGAAGCAAACTTCATTGGAATCCTTGCTTGGGCAGTTGGTTTGGGTGCTGCATTACGTCATGGTTCTGATACAACAAAACAAGTCATTACTGATGTTGCTGATGCAATTAATTCGATCATTCGTATCGTGATTAACCTTGCACCGATTGGTATTTTTGGTTTGGTCGTCGCAACGTTTGCACAAGCTGGTTTAGAAACCTTAGAAAATTATGCGCATTTAATTGCAGTACTTGTGGCAACCATGTTCTTTGTCGCATTGGTTATTAACCCATTATTGGTTGCAATTGTAATGCGCCGTAATCCTTATCCTTTGGTCTTTAAATGTCTAAAAGAAAGTGGGATTACCGCATTTTTCACACGTAGTTCTGCAGCAAATATCCCTGTAAATTTAGACCTTGCAAAACGTTTAGGTGTAAATGAAGCGACTGCAAGTGTTGCCATTCCTTTGGGTGCAACTATTAACATGGCAGGTGCAGCAGTGACCATTACTGTTTTAACCTTAGCAGCTGTAAATACTTTAGGTATTCATGTTGATCTGGTGACTATGGTGATTTTATCCGTGGTTGCGGTAGTGACTGCATGTGGTGCATCAGGCGTTGCAGGGGGATCTTTATTACTCATTCCTGTGGCATGTGGCTTATTTGGTATTCCGAGTGAAATCGCTATGCAAGTGGTTGCTATCGGTATGGTGATTAGCGTGTTACAAGATTCAACTGAAACCGCGCTAAACTCTTCGACCGATGTATTGTTTACTGCTGCTGTAGACCTTGCTAAAAAATAATCTCATTCTATACTGAATCAAATCAAGATTTGATTCAGTTAGTTTAATGCCTTTTCAACAGCTCCCTCTTTGGATTCAACTTGGTGCTTTCATGCTTGCATTAAATGCGGGCATGATCAATGTGATTGGATTAATCACTTTACTGCATCAATCTGTTTCGCATATGACAGGCAATGCCAGTATGTTGGCAATCAGCATCATACATGGTGATGTGCCTAATATCATTTTCCTTATTTTAGTGATTCTGAGTTATGTATTGGGCTCAAGCTATAGTGGTTTTATTTTAGGTAATAGTCACTTTCAAATGGGGCGACGTTATGGATTACCATTAAGCTTAGTTTCATTATTTATTGTGCTCAGTTGGTATTTTATTAAGGATTATCCACGCTATGGACTGCTTTGGGCATGTGCTGCAATGGGGATCCAAAATGCTATGGTGAGCCATTATCAGGGTGCGATTATTCGGACTACGCATCTTTCTGGCGTTTTAACTGACCTAGGGCTTGCCTTAGGCTATTTATTTCGTGGGCTTTATGTTGAAAAAAAGCGCATTATTTTACATTTACTGATTTTATTTGGATTTATCTTCGGTGGAGTAATTGCCACAGGAGTCTATCCTTATTTAAAATTAAACACCTTTCTAATGCCAGCACTACTCAGTTTTAGTTTAAGTTGCATTTATTGGGTTATTTATTTTCGTATTCATTATCTTACAAAGTGATGGTAGGTTGTTCACATGGTTAAAAATGCTTTAGCAGCTCAATTATTAAAAGCGGGCTTAGTCGATAATAAAAAGGCAAAAAAGTTGTCGAAACAAGCACAACATGAACAGCGTACGGGTCAAAACAATGACGCTGAAATAAAAGCCAAAATTGAGCAAGATAAGCAAGAAAAACTTGCAAAAGATCAAGCACTCAACCAAGAAAAACAACGTATTTTAGATGAAAAAGCCCTCGTTGCTGCGATTATTCAAATGATTGCACAACACAAAATTAAAGACACTGATGGTGATATCAGCTATCAATTTATTGATGATGGCAAAATCAAAAAAGTCTATATTCATCAACAAGTTTATAATGCTCTTGTATCGGGTAGCTTAGTGATTGCCAAAGAAAATAATAGCTATGCATTGTTACCCAAAGCTTTAGCAGACCGTATTAATGAAAAAATGACAGGATTTATTATTGTCAATAACGCCGAAAATAATCAACAAACCACTGATGAAGAAGACCCATATGCAGCTTATGTCATTCCTGATGATTTAATGTGGTAATACCCACATGAATACAATTTTTATGCAAATTGACGCTTGCGAAATAAATTGCTCAATATAGTACCTTGCTCTGTATTCTTAATAATCAGTACACCCACCGCATATATGGTGGGTGTACTTTTTCGAGTATATGCATCGCAGAGATTATTATCGTTCAATTTAGGTCGTACTTAATTACGCACTCATGTTTGGCTTGTAAATCACTTGGGTACCTTTGTTTTAGGATTTTTTTAGATTAGGTATTGTTTTGATGATAAGTAGCTGTTAAATATTACAAACTTGAATAAACATGATGAAACTTTTTACCCAACTCATTGTTAGCGTCATTCTATTTCTGGTCAATCAAACAATGTATAGGGACAAAGGGTTACAAAATAGATCGCACATCCTAATCCACCACAAATAATAAATTGAGGACAATATAATGGCTAAATCAAGAACTCAAATTAATGAAGAAAGTAATGCTAAACGAGGCATTGTAAATAAAGCATTTAAGCTACACGAAAGCACAGTAGATCTAGTAAAAGATCTAGCTGAAAAAACAGGAATTTCACAAGCTCAAATTATTACCGAAGCTTTAAAAATGTATGAGCAAAACTTAAAAAAGCCCTAAGTTTTCGAGCATTTTATGGTAAGTACACCATTGTCATCCTCGTTCTGATGAATCAATCAATATACTAGGGACAATACACTAAGAAATTCCACTATCGGATCCACCACAAATAATAAATTGAGGACAATATAATGGCTAAATCAAGAATCCAAATTAACGCAGATAGTGATGCAAATAGAGGTTTTGTAAGTAAATCATATAAATTACACACATCAACAGTTCAGCATATTAAAGACCTATCCTGCGAGCTAAATAGATCACAGGGTCAAATCATTGCTGAAGCATTAAAATGCTATGTAGCACATGTAAAAAAGCCTAATTAATCGGGCTTTTTTTACATAATGCCTTTTATAAGCCAAAATAGAAAAACCCGCTTTTTAAGGCAGGTTTAAATCATCAACTTGGACGTTGATGTGTAAAACATGACACAATAAGACCAGGGAAAATCTTTATGGCTTTGTTTTAACAAAAGATATTATCACTAAAATTTACTTTGAATTATTTATCATTTTCAGCCATTTTTATATCATTTTCTGACAATTTAGATGGCTTTGCTGCACAAAATACCTGTTCTGTCATTCCTGAATCAATTAAAGATTGCTTTTGTCGATCTAAAAATTGATTAGCAACCATTAACATCACACTTGCTGTTTCTAATTGAAGGTTATCTTTTGATAACGCAGCAATGTGCTGATAAGCCTCTAAACGACTACAAAATGCCTGCCTTTGTGCAGTTGCATCTGCATTTTCAGACTGATCCAATATCTTTTTGGTTGCATTCACTTGATTGGTAAAATGCGTTATCAGTTGATTATACTGTTGCTGTGTTAATGACTGATTCGCTAAAGTTTGCACGTCTCGTGCAGCGAGTGAACTGGTAAACAATATTCCACAAATACAAAATATTTGTGTCAAAACAATTGATAAATATTTGTTTTTTATTCGATTAAAATGCATCAGCTTTCCAAACATCTTCATAGTCATCCGCATCGATCATGAAGCGAAACCCCTGCTCCAATGCTAAATATGGAATTGCATCTGGAAAAATATCTTCTAGCTCTTTCACAGTCACCAATTCAAAGTCATCTTGCTCAGCAGCTAACTCTCCACCATAAATAAACCATGCAACTTGATTCTCATCAGGTGCTTTACGTAAACCTACAATCGGTTCTTGGTTTAAGGTATGTTTGGCAATCGCAATCACATCTGTTTCATTTACTTTGATATAACGAGAATCAAATTCTTCACATACCAATTTTTGTTCTTCAATAAAATCTTGCAACATAATATTTTACATCAATCTATTAGATTTCAAATTTTAAGCATTTCATGCTCAATGCACAATGCAACTTGATGAAATAAAAATAGCAAAACCCCGAACATTCGGGGCTTTGCATCATTTAAGGACGATATTGAACAGTTATTGCTGTTGATTATGTTTCTGTTGATCATTTTGTTGGTTTGGTTGATTAGATTGTTGTTGCTGTTGACGATTTTGTTGGTTCGGTTGATTAGATTGTTGTTGCTGTTGACGATTTTGTTGATTCGGTTGATTAGATTGTTGTTGCTGTTGATCATTTTGTTGGTTCGATTGATTTTGTTGATTAGCCATTTTCATCATCTTCCTTTGCAATTTAGGGGAATGCCGTATGAACAACGACAAAATCTACTTTAAAACTTTTTTCTCTTTGAACAAGCCAATAGATGTGTCATTTTCAGACAATGTAAAGCTTAAAATATAAGCCCTTCAAATGTTGATGACTTTTAAATGACATAATTACTTTGGTTACCCAATCTAGCCAAATGTTATTATTTCTTTACATCATTTTATTTGATTGACATTTTATTCAGCAAATAAAGTACAAAAAATAGGCTTAATTTTTATCTTGCTCAACATTTTTATCATAGAAAGAAATGTAACCCTGCATGATATGGAAGTTTTGCCAATCCTATAATTTTTCTTGGTCTGATTGACTGTTCATTTGTCATACACAGATTGAGCAATTCGGTCAATCTCATGCCGAATTTACAGACAATACAATGAATAACCAAGTTGTAGAAAAATAAGTAAATCACTCCGCTTTTTCAGCTATTTAGGTGCCACCATGCTGGCTTTTATTGTTTTCTGACAATCAAAAAAATCAGCGCAAATTTCTTAATAAATCACTTTATCTTAAGAATCTCAGTATTTTTCAATCCATTAAAATTCACTGAACAAGATATTCTATAAAACCTTATCTAAACCTCTCATAAAACAAATAAAAATTAAATATTTAGATAAATAAAAAATCAATCAACTCAAATTTATAGAACAAACTGTGATGTATACAAAATGATGATCAACTCTATTTTTAAAGTTCATAGTTGAATATCATCTCTATAAATAACAATTTGGTATTGATAAAAACACATCAGAACTTTAGACCTATTAAATTTTAGAAGATCAGAAACCATCTAGAAAACTACAAAAGCACACTTCTTTGGGCTATAGTTACATAAATCACATCAACAGTTTTGGTCAATTCGGTTTAAACTCATTCAAAAATAAAAAATAAAAAATTTGTCATATTTTAACATTGTTATTTAGTCGCAAAGTTCTCAATATATAGCGCATAGTCGGTATCTGATTTCTACACCAATTAAAAGAAATTATAAAATACATGTAGAAAATTATGCCATAATACGCAAACTTTGTAGCGATCTTGCAAAGATTTTTTGCAACTTTTGAATTGGAGCAGGCTCAATGAGTTCGACCATTTTGGTCATTCACGGACCAAACTTAAACTTGCTAGGAAAGCGTGAACCAGAAGTCTATGGTCACCTTACTTTAGAAGATATTAATCAGCAACTCACTGCACAAGCCCAGCAGTCCCATATTCAGTTAGAAACTTTCCAAAGTAATTGGGAAGGCGCAATCGTTGATCGTATTCATCAAGCACAACAAGATGGTGTGCAATTCATCATTATTAATCCTGCTGCGCTTACGCATACCTCAGTTGCTCTACGTGATGCCCTACTTGGCGTTGCCTTACCCTTTATTGAAGTTCACTTGTCGAATGTTCATGCACGAGAATCATTTCGACATCACTCCTATTTATCTGATAAAGCCGTTGGCGTGATCTGTGGTCTTGGTGCAAAAGGTTATTCTTTTGCATTGAACTATGCGATCGAAAAAATTCAACCTTCAACTCATTCATAACATTAGGAATACGAATCCATGGATATTCGCAAAATCAAAAAGCTCATCGATTTGATGATCGAATCTGACCTTCAGGCAATTGAGGTTAAAGAAGGAGATCAATCGATTGCATTGACGCGTCGTAATCCTGTTGTTGCTGGCGTTGCTCCTGTTTCAGCTCCTGCTATTGAAGCACCTGTTGTTAAAGCTGCTGCACGTGGTGCTGTAGAAACTTCTCCTATGGTGGGTGTATTTTATGCGGCACCGAATCCAGGAGAGCCTCCATTTGTCAATGTTGGTCAAACGATTTCTGCAGGTGAAACTTTAGGGATCATCGAAGCAATGAAAATCATGAACCCAATCGAAGCAACACAAAGCGGCGTGATTGAAGAAATTTTAGTTAAAAATGGTGATGTAATCCAATTCGGTCAACCTTTATTCCGCTACCGCGCGTAATCGCTAGGGGGTTGATATGTTGCAAAAGGTTTTAATTGCAAACCGAGGTGAAATTGCGCTTCGCATCACGCGTGCTTGCAAAACTTTAGGGATCAAAACTGTTGGTATTTATTCTGATGCTGACAAAGATTTAATGCATTTACGCTTTGTTGATGAAGCGGTATGTATTGGTCCAGGCGCAAGCAGTGAAAGCTACTTAAATATTCCTGCGATTATTACAGCAGCAGAAATCACGGGTGCAGATGCCATTCATCCAGGTTATGGTTTCTTATCTGAAAATGCTGAATTTGCTGAAATTGTAGAAAGTTCAGGTTTTATTTTCATTGGTCCACGTCCTGAACATATTCGCCTCATGGGGAATAAAGTTTCAGCGATTATGGCAATGCGTAAAGCAGGTGTTCCAACTGTACCAGGTTCTGCTCATGCTGTCACACCAACCAATGCTTTAGCTGAAGCCAAAGAAATTGGCTTTCCATTGATCGTCAAAGCTGCCTCAGGTGGTGGTGGTCGTGGTATGCGTATTGTAGAACGTGTCGACACACTTTTAGAATCTGTTCAAGCTGCTCAACGTGATGCAGAAATGTGGTTCGGTGATGATACGGTTTATATGGAACGTTTCCTACAAAAACCACGTCATGTCGAAGTACAGGTCTTAGCAGATGGTAATGGTCATGCTGTACACCTTTATGACCGTGACTGCTCTTTACAACGTCGTCACCAAAAAGTACTTGAAGAAGCACCTGCTCCAGGCTTGCCTGAGGAAGCTCGCGCACACATTTTAGAAGCCTGTGTAAATGCGTGTAAACTCATGCAATACCGTGGTGCTGGTACTTTTGAATTCTTATTTGAAGACGGTGAATTCTTCTTTATTGAAATGAATACGCGTGTTCAAGTTGAGCATCCTGTTTCTGAACAAGTGACAGGCATCGATATTATTGAACAACAACTCCGTATTGCTGCGGGGCTTGGGCTAAACCTTCAACAAGAAGATATTCAAATCAAAGGTCATGCTATTGAATGTCGTATCAATGCAGAAGATCCTTCAACTTTCTTACCATCACCAGGTAAAATTGAAAGTTTTTATGCGCCAGGTGGTGCAGGGATTCGTTTAGATTCTCATATTTATCAAGGTTATAGTATTCCACCTTATTATGACTCAATGATTGCTAAACTTATTTCATATGGTAAAGATCGTGATACTGCGATTGCCCGTATGAAACAAGCTTTAGATGAGATGATTTTGACAGGTATCAAAACCAATATTCCATTGCATAAAGATTTAATTCTAGAAGATAAAAAATTCTGTCAACAAGCCATGGATATTCATTACCTTGAAAAACACTTACTTAAGCAAGTTCAAGGTCATGAAAATGATAGTTAATAAAAGCATTTAATTAATAAAAAACCTCTGTCAAAGCAGAGGTTTTTTATTGTCAACTTTATTTCTCAAATCTCAGTTTTTATGTTCATCTCTAAGGTAAAACACGATTCAATGTTGCAAAGCACTGATCTGCTTTTTCTGAAGCACAGAAATTAATCGTATTACTATTTTGCCAACGTACAAAATACTGTGAAACTTCACCTGCTTGATTTTCCTGTCGCCCTGAGCAATCCACTTCATTATTCTCATACTTAATTTGCATGATCAATGCAGGTAATTTCTCCTGAGTATTATCAGGCGAAGCTTGATAGTCATAGAGCCCCGCTGACCATTCTTTGCCACTATTGACAACAACTTCATTTCCACCACGGAAGTTATAATATTCAACACATTTTTTATTATTTGGAATCTGCATTCCCCATAAGCCTAAAATTTCTGGACGTGTGGAAATACGAATCGTATTCTCAGCCAAAGTACTTTTTTCAGCTCCCACTGGTGCTGCTTTCGCTGTCGTTTCAGCAAAGCTTAAAGGTGATGCGCTTAACAACAAAGAAATGCATAATAATGTTTTTTTCATACTTAAATGTATATTACAGTGTGTTCCTATTTAAACTAACATATTTAATTAATAATGCATGTAAAAATAACCATATATGAACAATTTTTCTTTTTTGACAAAATTTTCTATTGATAAAAAATATACTTTTTCACTTTACAAAATATCGAATTCATATATAAAAATAGCCATTTATGTGAAATACTTTAATACATGTAAATGAGGTCATAAAAACAAAGTGCTTTGCAACATTTAGCAATATATAGGATCTTGAATTGTCTATATTTATTCATCAATCAGCACAATTTCTATCTAACAACTTCCGTGCCTTTGCAATTGTCATGGGAATTATTTTCGTCTGTGCACTCATTGGAATTTTAGGACGACCATTATTTTTCCTCGCGATTTTTTGGCCAGCAAACGCTGTATTACTAGGGCTGTTTTTGCGTTTTCCAACGTTACGCAATATCGGTGGATGGTTAGGAGCTTTTTGTGGCTTTATGCTTGCAGATCTCATGACAGGCAATTATTTCGTCCTTACTGTTTTTCTCACCATTTCTAATATGCTTCATGCAGTATGTACTTTGACTCTATTACATTTTTTCAAACTTGATTTTAAACAATACAATAAAGGTTTAACTTTCCTTTTTCTTTTTCTTATCTCTGCCTTTGGCGGCTGTTTAGCGGCCGCTAGTTTCGCTGCACTGACCATTCCTCATGTACCCAACACATTTATGAAGCCTGAGCGTGTATGGACAGATTTTGGTATGTGGTGGACAGGTGAAATCATCAATGTCATTGCATTTTTACCTATTTTACTCGCCATTCCTGATACTCAAACTTTTAAAAATTATTGGCATAAACAACAGCTAGCCCCTATCCAAATCAACACAATGATGCCTTTACTTGCAATTATTGGTTCAGTAATTTTGACCCACTTTTTTGTCGGTCCCGGTGCCATTATGTTTCCCATTGCAGCTTTAATTTGGGCTGCATTAACGTATAATTTATTCTTTATTGCGATCATTAACTGCATTGTCTGTATGATGCTCTATAATTCTTTAACAGAATACTATATTGCACAGTCTCCAAATGCTTATCTTGCGACCACAATTTCAGTACGTATTGGGTTAATGATGCTCGCACTGGGGCCACTCACCCTCACAATCATCAGTCTAAATCGACAGAAACTCTATCATCAAATTTTATACCTTGCCAACCATGATGGACTCACCACCACCATGAACCGTCGTTTCTTTTATGAAGAAAGTGAACGTACCGTCACAACAATCCCACAAAAAAAACAGGCGCAGACTGTAACGATTTTATTATTAGATCTAGACCATTTCAAAAAAATTAATGACACTTATGGACACCATACGGGAGACCTAGTATTACAAGAGTTCAGTCGTCAAGTACGCGAACAAATTCGCAGCGATGATTTATTTGGTCGTCTAGGTGGAGAGGAGTTTGCGATTCTACTCAAGGATATGACTTTACAACAGAGTATTCAAATGGCGCAAAGAATTTGCAATAAAGTTTTTGCAACACCGATTTATTTGGAAACAGGTGAATGTCTAAATATCAGTGTAAGCATTGGATTAAGCTATCAAACTCTCCCTTATTGTGTTCCTTTTCAACAACTGATTAAGCGTGCGGATGAAGCACTTTATCAAGCCAAGGAAAAAGGTCGTAATCAACTCTGTTTAGAGAATGCATTGCAAAAACCAACCGATCGCTTACACGCACAGTTTTGATTCATTAGCATAATATATTTAAAGATTAAGATAATATTTTCTTAATATATTCAATATGATGATTTAGAATTCGCTTATAAAACATATACACATTAATCACGTGATCCTATACAGTGATTAGCAGAACTATCAATGTATCACACATAAATGCAAGCTCATTGTCATTACATTGTATACATAATAACAATACAATGTGCAAAAATTCTTCTAGAAAATCTTTATAAGTACCCTATTTTACTAAAAAATCTACATCACAAAGAGCAAGATATTGTCATTTTTTTGATTGAGTATATGCATCAATAGATTGATTGATTAAAAAAATTATAGATAGTGTTATTTATATTTAGACAAAGGAATAAATTATGATGAATGCTCCGCATTGTGTTCAACCACCTCGGGTAAAGCTTGTAGAAATAAAAATCCTAAAATGGTTGTACAACCTGCGATTATAAACACCCACTGACCTGACAATTGCTGCCAAAAATGTCCCGCCAACACACTGCCACTTGCTACCCCTAAACCCCACATCGTGCTATATAATGCCTGCCCTCGCCCTTGCTGCCCCAAACTAAAATTTTGGAAAATAATACGCATCGCAATCACATGAAAAAGACCAAAACTAAAAGCATGAAAAGTCTGTGCAATAAACTGTGCAACAAATAATTCAGGGAATAATCCCACCACAATAAAACGCAATCCAGTCATGATCAAACATAGACTGATCAAAAAACGCCACGAAAATTTATTAAGAAACAATGCCGAATAAGCGAACATGATAATTTCAGCAATCACACCAACTGACCATAACAATCCAATTTCTGTCGTGCTGAAACCTGACTGTTTTAAAAAATTGCTATAAAAACTATAAAATGGCGCTTGTGCGAACAGCATAATGAATTCGATACTAAAAAATGCAGCCACAACAGGTCGTTTTAAGATCAGCAATAAAGGCTCAAGCTGTGTTTGTGATTGAGGTGCATGACGCGGTTCTTTAATGGTAAAAGACCAAAGAAAAGCAGTAAATGAAATGCATAAAAGCATAATTGGCAACATTGAAATTGGAACAATTTCCAATAACAGACCAATACTAAAAACCCCAACAATAAAACCAACCGATCCCCATTTACGCACTTTACCGTACAATTCTGCTCTTTTTTCACCTAACCAAAATAAGGTAACACCTTCAAATTGTGCCAAAATCGCATTTTGAAAAAAGCTAAAAATCAGCATGAGTAAAGCTATTGATTGAAAATTATTGGGAATAATAAAAATCAGTAACCAAATGACAGCTTCCATCCATGTTGCAATACGGACTAAAAGCATACGTTTACCTGATTTATCTGCAATCCATCCCCAAATAAAAGGTGCAAAAAATCGGGTAATAATAGCGATGGAAGACAAAATTCCTATTTCATTAAAATCAAAGCCTTGATCTTGTAGGTATAAACTCCAATAAGGCATGAATGTACCAACAATCGAATAGTAGAAAAAATAAAAAGCACCAAGTTTGTGTTGGATTGGCATTGGTTGCATTCAGCTGTAAACCTTTGTATTTACAATTAATTATAAAAATAATAGTTGTATACATATGCACTTAAATGCATTGGATGTAATTCAAAAATCTATAAATCATAAAATTATTTAGTTTTCAGACTGATGAATACGCATACAAAAACAATCATTTTGGGAGAGTAGCCTTATTATAGTTAAAATATTTACTTTTATTCAAAATCAAATCTAAATTATGATCTATTATCTAAAACAATCTCTCACCGTGCAAGTGAAGAAAATACTTAAGGCCATAAAGCAAACTTTAAGCTATCTATACGGCAGTGAACTTGACCTCTCTGTCAAGACTAACAGCGGTACATTTCTAAGCTGCCTATACGGCAGTGAACACCAATAAATTTGATTGATATGTAAACCGTCTTTTCTAAGCTGCCTATACGGCAGTGAACAATCTTCACCAGTTGGAAATTTCTCACCACTTTTTCTAAGCTGCCTATACGGCAGTGAACTCGGCAGCGAATGCAGCACAGCGTCAGCAAGATTTCTAAGCTGCCTATACGGCAGTGAACCAGATTAAAGTTGAGTGTAGTTTTAAAGTTGATTTCTAAGCTGCCTATACGGCAGTGAACGATTAAAATGTTTGCATTATCTTTATTTGGGGTTTCTAAGCTGCCTATACGGCAGTGAACTTGCAAGGGTATTTAGATGCAGCAGATTCGGTTTTCTAAGCTGCCTATACGGCAGTGAACCCATGAATGTTGAATTATATACTTTTACTTATTTTCTAAGCTGCCTATACGGCAGTGAACAGTATCGTTGATATATAATAACCCTCAAAAGATTTCTAAGCTGCCTATACGGCAGTGAACGTGTACTGTCTTGATTGTCATATCATCCCCAATTTCTAAGCTGCCTATACGGCAGTGAACCTTCCCTTGCGTATTCAATATTTCCGCTTGGCTTTCTAAGCTGCCTATACGGCAGTGAACCCTGTTGCTGTGGTCGTTGTGGTTCAGGTTTATTTCTAAGCTGCCTATACGGCAGTGAACAACAGGAAAATGTAAATCGTTGGTTGCGTTATTTTCTAAGCTGCCTATACGGCAGTGAACAACAACAAAAAATAAAGGATTTGTTTTGATAATTTCTAAGCTGCCTATACGGCAGTGAACATCCCAAGTTATGCACATGACTCGGATGCGGGTTTCTAAGCTGCCTATACGGCAGTGAACGCGTTGCAGCATCGAAAGAAACAACTTTAGCATTTCTAAGCTGCCTATACGGCAGTGAACGATGGGTGAGAATTACATACGCACACGCAACATTTCTAAGCTGCCTATACGGCAGTGAACTTTTTTTACCCTTATAAAAATAACCATCAATTTTTCTAAGCTGCCTATACGGCAGTGAACAGTAATAATATAGCAAAAAAAAGAAGATATAACAGTGAGTTAAAACTTAAAATATCAAAATACCCAAGTTTTGAACCAGGTCTATAAATTATTGATTTTATTAACGTATTAAATATTCAAAAAATATTGGTTAAAATCTTCTCTTACCCAATAACTTAATTTAACAATCTATTATCATAAAAAATCATACATAGCTGTATTATTTTACATGATGAATCACTTCACTCTTTTGCTAAGCGTATAGGATGTTAGTGCACTCCTAACACCCATTTGATGCTCAACATGCCTCAATATACATTTTAAAAAATTATTCTTTAAATTTGATAATCTAAATTTGAGCGTAAATTATCCAAATAAGGTTGTATCTTGTGAGTAATCTCTAAACGATTTAAACTATCTGCAACCCAAAAATTTTTGATTTCATTCGTACATAATATCTGTAATCTTTCATATCTTGTAGGTTTGCTCGTCACTCTGTCTTTCGCTAAAAAATAATCCGATTTCTGATCTACTAACAGTTTACTTCCATGCCAACAACCACCTATACAGATATTCATCTTACACTCCAATTCATACTATTATTATCAATATATAATAATTTTTTTGATAAAAAAACCCACAACTTTGTGGAAAGATTGTGGGCATAAACTGAGAATATCTCGTTAATATATGATGATGGACTCAACGAACAAGCGCGACAGTTAAAAAACCAGCCACAAACTCATTAGAGGTATACCCACCTAAAAATTCTCAAGAACAACGATTCACAAAATAATAATATTTAATGTTTAGCTTTCATTATAATTCCTCTAAACATTTTAAAGTTATTCAAAAAATGAAAAACAACTTTTTAATCATCACGCTCTCTTGTCTATGTTTAATGGCTTGCTCAAAAAACAAGAAGCTGAGCCATCTGGCAATGAAGCCCAAGAAAACTCTATTCATGCAGCATCAAATAATCAGCTGGATACTTCACCCCCCCACAAGCCCAAACAACACCAATAACAACACAAAAAACCGAAACGATCTTAAACCCAGAAGCAAATACTGTTGACACAACACGGCAGATGGTTCGTGAAGCGAGTGTAAATTTTTCTGCCCAAGATGTTGTAAAAACGACACTTGTCATTGAACAGCTCGGTTTAAAAATGGGTGGTTTTATTGAACACAAAAATGTGAATTACACAGTATTAGAAGCAAAATCTCAAAATATTTCTGAGGGTAAAATCAAAATTTTTGAAAAAATCCGTCCTGAGGCAGATTTAATTATCAGAATCCCAAGTGAAAATGCAGCAACATTTGTGAATCAACTTTTACCACTGATGTATTTCTTCAATCAACAACAATACTCTGCAAAGCGTTATGAGTTAAAGCTTCTAGAAGAAAAAGTACAACAAAGCCAAATATCAACTACGGCACAATCAAATGCCCAACTGAATGAAATTTCTCGTTTAACCCAACTCGAAATACAAGACCGTATTCATTTTAGTACCATTCATCTAAACATTGATCAACCCACGATTGTACGTGAACGCATAGATGTCAATCTTAATGATATTGCTCAATTAAATGGTGATCATTTTGGGAATAGAATACGCTACGCAATTCAATTCGGTTGGCAATTCCTACTCGACTTTCTTATTCTTCTGATTTCAATTTGGCCATTATATCTTTTTATTTTGATAGGATTTTTCCTGTATAAAATTATTCAGCAATAAAATTGTAAAATAATCACAAGCTAAAATTAAATAGCAAGAACAAACAAATGATTAAAGCTCCATAGAAGAGCTTTAATCATTCTCATTTTAAGCAGAACAAGTCATGATTTGTTGGGCAGTCTGCATATTGTCATGCATTTCTAACAATAAATTTTGCGTTTTCTCCCAACCTAAACAGCCATCTGTCACAGACTGACCATAAATCATATCATCAGAAATTTTCTGTTGACCATCGACTAAATGACTTTCCAACATCACACCACGCACATGGCTTTCTTTACGCTCAGCAATAATTTGAGCTAAAACTTCTGGCTGCTTCAATGGATTTTTTGCACTATTACCATGACTACAATCAATCACCAATGCAGGTAAATTACCCTGATGGCGTTTACGAATTGCTTGTATTGAAGCTAAATCATAATTTGAGCCTGAGTTTGAGCCACGCAAAATTAAATGCGCCAAAGGATTACCTTGACTATCCAACACACAAGGTAAGCCATGTTGACCCATTCCCAAAAATTGATGTGAATGCATTGCAGATTGAATTGCATCTAAAGCAATCTGAATTGAACCATCTGTACCATTTTTAAATCCAATCGCGAAAGGCATATGACTCGAAATTTCACGATGAATCTGTGACTCACTTGTACGCGCGCCAATCGCACCCCAAGCCAGTAAATCATCAAAATATCCTGTCGCCATTGGACTTAAAATTTCACTGGCAATAGGCAATCCCATTTCAATAATATTTAAGAATAATTCTCGTGATTTTTCTAAACCTAATTGTAAATTTGAAGAACCATTTAACTGAGGGTCATACATATAACCTTTCCAACCTACTGTGGTTCTTGGTTTTTCAATATATGTACGCATAACAAGGAAAATTTGATCTGATACCAAGCTTTGTAAATGCTTTAATTTTTGTGCATATTCTAAAGCTGCAACAGGATCATGGATCGAACATGGTCCTGTAATCACCATTAAACGTGAATCTTGACCTGAAAGAATATTTTTAATTGTTTGACGCTGTTCTGCAATTTGCACAGCAAGAGAATGAGTTAATGGAAATTGTTGTTTTAATTGAATGGGTGTGCTGAGTTGTGTTTCTACTTTGGCTGTGTGTTGTAAAGCTTGGTTTAACATATTCATCATTTTTTCCTTTGGGACTTCAAGTCCAATCTTTTATTTGAGCTTATGGGGTCTATTCGATTGCAAAATACGTGTCATCGCGCGGCTAAAGTGAAACCAATAAAAGTAGCTAAAGTATGTATTGTTAAATGTGTTCATTGTATTCTCCAAAAATCTAAAATTAAATGCATAAAAAAACCTGATCGGGGTTGCCGATCAGGTATTAACTTTGAAGGGCAACTTTATGCCCAAACGTATTCAGGCAATTACTTAAAGAACTGCCAAAAATAATAAGATACGTTATTGATCAAAGGTTTAACTAACATTTTATTCACATAAAAAATCTGTATGAAATTAAAATACTCGTACTTACCTCATTTGACAAGTACTTTTTGAAAAATTAATTCATTTTTATTTGCAGCTTTTTGTTGCTCAACATCTTAACAACAGTAGATGCATCAATTGCACGACTAAATAAGAAACCTTGACCAAGGTTACACCCTACTTGTTTTAAACTTTCAAGCTGTTCTTCTGTTTCAATGCCCTCAGCAATAATATCTAATGATAAGATTGGACCGAGTTGAGAAATACCCTGCACAATGGCATGAATAGGTAATTCACTATTCATTCGATGCACAAAACCACAGTCAATTTTTAAACTATCTACAGGATAATCATGTAAATGAGTTAAAGATGAATGACCTGTCCCAAAATCATCCAATGCAATGCGAACACCCACTTGTTTCAATTTTTTGAGCGCACGCGCAACATAAATATAACCACGCTCTGCTAAAATATGTTCAGTAATTTCAATCTCTATCAAATGATATGGGACTTGGTATTTTTCAAGACGTTTCAATAAAATTTCAGCATAATTATCCCGCATGAATTCAACAGGTGAGGCATTAATGGAAACTGGAACAACGTCTAAACCAGATTGAATCCACTGCTCTATATCACTAAAAACTTTAACATGCATTGTTTCAGCAATTTTTGTCGCGAGCTCATAATCATTAAACGCTTCAGCCACAGAACTAGGAAATTGAATCCCTAATTCTGGATGTTCCCAACGCAATAATGCTTCAAAACCAATGATTTTTCCTGTTTGCAGATTTACTTTAGGTTGATAATAGGGGTGGATGCTATTGTCACGAACAATTTGACGGGCTGTTTCTAATTGAGCTGCTTTTTGGATGGTAATGTCTAACATTTCTTGATTAAAGAAACGTACCCCTCCGCGGCCACCTTCTTTTAGGCTATTTAAAGCAGTATCCGCAAATTTTAAGAGATTTGAACTATCTTTCGCATCATCTGGATATAAAGCGCCCCCAATACTCATGCCACCATTAATTAACTTACCCAAATAAGTAATAGGTTGATCTAACTGTTTTAAAACATTTTGTGCTGCTCTCTTAAAATGTTCAATATCTTTTAAATCATTCACTACAACAGCAAATTCATCACCACCTAAGCGTGCGACGTAGGTATTTTCATCACAACTACGATTTAAACGCTTAGATAAAATACGTAACAAATGATCCCCCGCAGGATGACCAAGCGTATCATTAATATGTTTAAAGTGATCTAGGTCAATCAGCATTAAACCTATTTTTTGTTTATTTCTTTTCGCTTTGATTAGAGATTTTTTGAGATTTTGCTTAAAAGAACGACGATTCATTAAACCTGTTAATTCATCAAGCTCACTACTGATCCGTAATTTATTCTCGGCAATACGCTGTAAAGTGATATCTCGAGAAACACATAAAATACTTGTGGTTTGACCTTCATCATTCACAACAGGCGTTAAAATATTATCCCAATATTGACGTGCATCACCTTCACCACTCATGCCTGCAAAACGTGCATTTTTACCTTTTGCAGCCGAAGTAATGGCAATTTGTCCTTTATCTCGTACTTCTGGAGGTAAAAGGCTGAGCCATTCCATATCAAATTTTTTGACTTTTTCTTGCCCTAATAATGCAATACAGCCAGAACGATTCATATGTGAAACTGTACCATTTGGGCGTACAATCTTAATACAATCAACACTCACATCGAGCATATCGGTATGCGCACGCAAAGTATCTGCCGTTTCACGTAGCATCAGTGCTCGTTCATGAATATTAGTACAAGTAATCGTCCAATCAAACTCTCGCCCATTGCCAATATGGCTTTGCGCTACAAATAAAAACCAGTGGTATTGATCATTAACATCACGAATACGACATTCTTTTTCAAATTTTCGTCCAGTTTTTTGAGCATTATTCCACAAATTATATAAATGCTCAGCATCTTCTTGATAAACGAATTTCAACCACTCACAATCCTGTAGGGATTGCTCTGCACCTAAATATTCTCTCAGTGCAGTGTTACCATAGACCGCATCGCCTCGTTTAATCCAAACAAGATGAGGCAATAAATCTAATGTCAGTTTAACTTCATCACTAATTACTGTTTTTGCAGGAACAATCGTTGTTTTAGACGTATCCGTCTGACCCATTTGTGTATCATGAAGCAAATCTAATCGAGTCATATCCGATCCTTTTTGCAAAAACTAAATTGATATATTTACTAACATTTCATCTTACAACGTCTAGCTAAAAGCTAAACATTTAAGCATGACTTATACTATCTTTTCCAATATAAGCTTCAAAACCTTAAACTTTGATTTATAAAAAATAATTTAAAGTTTTAAATTACCTAAATTTTAGTTTTAAAAAGATGCTTAATCAACCTTCAGGATAAAATGATTTGTAAAATTTGTACAATACAAGAAGTTAAGCCTTTGGATAGAATTAACTTTCTCACCCAATACGAAGTAAATAATAATGTGAAATATACCACATTTATTTAAAATAAAATGATATTTTCTACACTATATAAAAAATATAAGTATTATCCTTTCAAAACATTAATATCATTATATTTTTTTATAAACAATATAAACTTAACTTTACATAAAATATTATTGTTTACGTTAAGTTAAGTTTAATCAAAAAACATCATCTATTATTTTTTTTAAATAATTCTAATTTTTAATTTAAATAATGCTGAATTAAATAATTCACTTTTTCAGGTTGTTCTGCATGTAACCAATGTCCAGCATTTTCTACAGTTTGAATTTCCACACTTTCAAATTGAGAATCAATTGCATCTATATGCAAAGATTTTCCGATATACGGCGATGCCTGACCGCGTATAAATAGCGTTGGTTTTGTCCATTGTGGAATGTCTTTCCATGACAAAATATCTTGGTAATGTGCATATAAGGCATCAACATTAAACAACCATTGCCCTTTATTGAATGATTTTAAAAGGAATTGAATGACCATTTCTTCTTTCAAAAATTCACGCATAATTTCTGTCGCCTCTTTGCGACTCTGAATAGCGGCATTTTTAACGGCAAATAAAGCTTTAAAAATTTGATCATGATGATTTTCTTGATAGGCAAATGGTGCAATATCTAAAATCACCAACTGTTCTAAACGTTCGGCGGCAAGCTCTGTCAGTTTCATTGCCACTTTTCCGCCCATGCTATGACCAATGACAGAAAACTGCTGAATATTTAAATGATCTAAGCTTTCTAAAATATCTTGTGCCATCACTTGGTAGTTCATTTCACTCGAATGGGGTGATTGACCATGATTACGCACATCAATTTGCAAGACAGGATGTGTGGCATACAAAGCACGTGCAATTCCACCTAAGTTGCTCAAACTGCCAAACAAACCATGAATAAGCACAAGCGGCGTACGTTGCTGATCATCTTCAGGTTGATGCCATTGATAATTTAATAACATAGGAATTCCAAATATTTGCAAAATTAGACCGCTATTATGATCGGAATATCGCTGAACTTGAACAATATTTTATTGTATCTATAGCGTAATGTTCCTGTCTAAATAAAGTGATTGAAAGAAGAATATAGCTTTAATTTATATTTTTGCTATAAAAGCATAAAATTTACTCGCGATATAAACTAAAGTTGAATCATTTATAAGAATTTATCTTCAATCCTGAGTTGAGTCAGTCAAAATTTCGCTTATATTATCTAAACACAATAACTTTGTTTGATTTAGGAATTTTCACCATGTTTCAACACGTCGATTCTTATGCAGGTGATCCAATTCTTTCGTTGATGGAAGAGTATACTAAGGATGCACGTACTCAAAAAGTAAATTTGAGTATCGGTTTATATTATAATGAGGACAATATTGTTCCTCAGCTTGAAGCGGTTAAAACTGCACTTAAAAATATTGAACCTTTAAATGATAAAGTAAAACTTTACTTACCAATGGATGGTTCTAAAACTTATAATCAAGCAACACAAGCACTTGTATTTGGCGAAAATTCACAAGCACGTAAAGACGGTCGTGTTGTGACGATTCAAACTTTAGGTGGCTCAGGTGCGCTTAAAGTCGGTGCAGATTTCTTAAAAAAATACTTTCCTGAATCTGATATCTGGGTGAGCCAACCGACTTGGGAAAACCATATCGCTATTTTTAATGGTGCAGGTGTAAACTCTCATTTCTATCGCTATTTTGATGCTGCAACCAATGGTGTCAACATTGAAGCAATGCTCGAAGATTTAAATCAAATTCCAGCAAAAGGCATCGTTTTGCTGCACCCATGCTGTCATAATCCAACAGGCGCAGATTTAACCCCTGCACAATGGGATCGTGTGATTGAAGTATTAAAAGCACGTGATCTCATTCCATTCTTGGATATTGCATATCAAGGTTTTGGTCAAGGTTTAGAAGAAGATGCCTATGCAATTCGTGCCTTAGACCAATCTGGTATGAACTTTATTGTGAGTAACTCTTTTTCTAAAATTTTCTCATTGTATGGTGAACGTGTTGGTGGCTTAAGCTTCGTTTGTGATGATGCAGAAACTGCACAGAAAGTTTTGGGTCAATTAAAAGCAACTGTACGTCGTATCTATTCAAGCCCAGCAACAACAGGCGCTTTGATTGTAGATAATGTATTGCACGATGAAGCTTTGGCTGCAAACTGGAAAGCTGAACTACAAGAAATGCGTGAACGTATTATCAAAATGCGTGAGCTATTAAAGGCAAAACTTGAAGCAGCATTGCCTGAACGTGATTTTAGCTATCTTGTGAAACAACAAGGTATGTTCAGCTACACAGGTTTAACTGCTGAACAAGTGGATACATTAAAAGATCAATACGGTATTTATTTAGTACGTAGCGGTCGTATGTGTGCGGCAGGTCTAAACTTAAATAATATTGACACAGTTGCAAACGCATTTGCTGCAGTCATTAAAGCAACAGCTTAATTTTTACATCAGATCAAAAAACCCAAGTTCACTTGGGTTTTTTACGTCAACGATAATTTTTCTACTTAACCACAGCTCGCTTGCAGAATTTTTTTCGTATTTGGATCAATCACCAAGGTTAAACGCTCTGAACGAAAATCCATTGTCATCGGTTGCTGAGGTGCAACACGACGAATACTTTGCGCTTTAGTTTGTTGCTTTAACTGAGCATCGTCTGTAGCAACTTTCCCAATCAGTTTTTTAGCTTCATCTGCAACACATTGTGCTTGGTTTTGACGAAACAATGCCCACTCTTCTACTTTTTGCCCATCTTTCAAATAACAATAACCAACTTCGCCTTGTGCTTCTTTCACAATTTCAAGTTTGCCACCTTGCTCAACACAGTATTGACTTGCAGGATTTGACATCCCAATCAATGGTGCTGCTTCCTGTTGATTTTGAACGATAGAACATGCGCTTAATGAAGAAATAATTAAACCTAAAAATGCAATATTTTTCATAAATAATTTAAAGTCAAAATAAAGGCTCTAGACTAGCTAACTTATACAAATTTAATGTCAAATTCTTGCAAAATTAATATAAAAATGAGCAGAACTTTAGCTCTGCTCATTTTAAAGTTTTAACAATTGTGATTTGAAGTTTAAAAATGAATCACTGTACGAATTGACTTACCTTCATGCATTAAATCAAATGCTTCATTGATTTTGTCCAAGCTCATCGTATGTGTGACAAAAGGCTCCAATTGAATCTCACCTTTCATTGCATCTTCAACCATACCTGGCAATTGACTACGACCTTTAACCCCACCAAATGCAGTTCCCATCCATTTACGTCCTGTCACCAATTGGAATGGACGCGTTGAAATTTCTTGACCTGCACCCGCAACACCGATAATCACAGATTGCCCCCAACCGCGATGGGCACATTCAAGTGCTGAACGCATCACATTGGTATTACCAATACATTCAAATGAATGATCCACACCCCAACCTGTCATTTCTACAATCACTTGTTGAATAGGTTGATCATAATCTTTTGGGTTTAAGAAATCAGTTGCGCCAAACTCTTCAGCCAGTTTAAATTTCTCTGGGTTGGTATCTACAACAATAATACGCCCTGCTTTTGCTTGACGAGCACCTTGCACTACAGCCAAACCGATTCCACCCAAACCAAAGACTGCAACTGAGTCACCTTCTTGTACTTTCGCTGTATTGTGTACTGCACCAATACCTGTAGTTACACCACAACCGAGTAAACATACTTGCTCAGGATTTGCCTCAGGATTGATTTTTGCTAATGACACCTCTGCAACAACGGTATATTCACTAAAGGTTGAACATCCCATATAGTGATAAATTGGCTCGCCATTATATGAAAAACGTGTTGTACCATCAGGCATTACACCTTTACCTTGGGTTGCTCGGACGGCTGTACATAAGTTGGTTTTGCCTGATTTACAAAATAAACATTCACCACACTCTGCGGTATAAAGTGGAATAACATGATCACCCACCGCAACAGAGGTTACTCCTTCACCGACTTGCACCACAATGCCTGCACCTTCATGTCCCAGTACTGCGGGAAATACACCTTCTGGATCTTCACCAGATAAGGTAAATGCATCTGTATGGCACACACCTGTATGGGTAATTTTAACCAACACTTCACCTTTTTGTGGTGGAGCAACATCAATCTCCACAATTTCCAAAGGTTTTCCTGGCGCAAATGCCACCGCTGCACGTGATTTCATATAGCATCATCCTTCATGGGGTCGTTCTTTAACAGATTAGCTACAGTAACCTTTTTTCATTTAATGATTCAACCAATAACTAGTGTTATGATTTATAAAAATTTAACAATTTATTCAATAAGAATGAAATATTCACCATCTTTTATCGCCATCACGCTTAGCTTCACTTTTTTGTCAGGATGCAGTTTGCCTATGAATCAGTCTAAACCTACCAATGAACCTCAGATTCACAGTGAACACTGGCTGAATGGAGAGGATACTAAAACTCAGTTACAACGGGGTTTGACTGCTTATTTAGCAATGAGTGATGCATTCCAAAGTATTGCTGCTCGCATCCACCTGATTCGTCAAGCGAAATATAGTCTAGACTTACAGTATTACATTTGGGCTGATGATTTTATTGGCAATCTGATGCTACATGAATTACTTAAAGCGGCTGATCGTGGCGTAAAAGTTCGTGTGTTGATTGATGACCAAAATGGTACAAAAATAGACCCTCAATTAAAAGCATTAAGCACGCATCCCAATATTGAAATTAAACTCTATAATCCTTATAAATTTAGACACTTCAGAGTCTTAGATTATATTTTTCGTTTAAAACAAATTAATCATCGTATGCATAATAAGCTCATCATTGCCGATGGTATTATTGCAGTCACTGGTGGGCGTAATATTAGCAGCGAATATTTTGATGCCAGTGAATCCTTCCAGTTTACAGATATGGATATTTTATTTTTTGGTACAGCAGTACATGGTGCAAACACTGTATTTTCAAACTTTTGGAATAATGATTTAAGCTATCCAAATCAGCAATTTATTACTCAAGGCAATGCTAAAGATCTAGAAAAGTTAAGATTAGACTATCAAAAACTAGAACAAAAAGAACCTGAAACCGATACAAAAGTGGATACTGAACAACGAGAACTCGCAAATGAGCTGAAGCAAAATCGTATCAATTGGGCACGTGCTCATTTCCTTGCAGATTCACCTAAAAAAACCTTAGGACAAGCCCAAAATGGCGAATTAATTTCTCACCAAATTCGTCAACATTTAGGTGAACCAAAACAAGAAATGGACTTAATTTCAGCTTATTTTGTGCCAACGAAAATAGGTACACAATATTTAGCACAGTTCCCCAAGCAAGGTGAACCGTACCGGGTTTGTCGGAGACTTTTTATTTAAGTTAGGCCACGTGACCTAACGGGTTAATCTTATCATAGTACATTGCTTCAAACTCAAAAGGCGATACATAACCCAATGCGCTGTGTACACGCTTTTTGTTGAACCAATCTACCCAATTTAATGTCGCAAGTTGTACATCCGCTAAACCTTGCCAGTCTGCTTTTAAATATTCAATCACCTCTGTTTTGTATAAGCCATTCACTGTTTCAGCCAAAGCGTTATCGTATGAATCACCGGTCGTACCGACTGATGCTCGTAAATTTGCTGCTTCTAAACGATTGGTATAGCGAATGGAAAGATATTGAACCCCTCTGTCACTATGGTGAATCACATTCTTTGGCATGTCTCGAGCATGTAACGCTTGCTCAAGTGCATCGAGCACCATATCTGTATTCATCCGTGTCGATACTTTCCATCCAACAATTGCTCGTGAGAAGACATCAATAATAAATGCAGTATAAACCCAACCTGAATTTGTTTGAATATACGGGTGAGTAGACCAAGGGAATTTCACCCTTAGCCCCTCGCAGAACCGGACATGAACCTCTCAGCTCATCCGGCTCCCATTATCCAACCGATGGTAAACATCCCATTTTCCAGTGCACAAAGGCATTTGGAAAATCACGCGCAAGTCGCCCTAAGGCATATCTAGCCCGTCTTTTATGACGGGCCAAGTTTTTATACTTACGCCTCATCCAGCGTATAAGATAAGCATTCATGTGTTGCCAGATCGCTGACATTGCTGAACCATGGAATCGACCATAGTATTGCTGCCAACCTTGAAGAATTGGATTGAATATTGCAGATAAATCACTTAATTCGCGATTACACATCAGATGTAGATGCCATTTCCGAATAGTCTGTCGCATTGCTTTAAGTGCATCACGACTGACTGCAGGAGAGAAATTTACATAAACTCTTTTATACTTGTCCACAGCCTTACGGGGCCTAAACGTGTACCCGAGAAAAGTAAATTGAACATCGGGATATGCTTTACGACGATTAATATCTTGGCAATAAACAATCTTTGTCTTGTCTGGATGCAATTCGAGACCACATTCACGAAATCGTGCATCGATCTTTTGTAAAACAAGTTTGGCTTGAGATAAACTCCGACAATGAATTACGCCATCATCTGCATAACGGCAGAACCGTACACTTTGAAGATGTTTCGTAATCCACATATCAAAAGCATAATGCATAAATAAATTCGCCAATAAAGGACTCACAACACCACCTTGTGGTGTGCCGCGATTCCTTTCTAAAAGATGGCCATTTATGTGTTGCATTGGTGCTTTTAACCAACGTTGCACATATAAAAGAATCCATGGAATTTCACAGTGTTTCTTGAGTGCACGCATTAGTAAATCATGGTCGATGTTATCAAAGAGACCTTTGATATCAAATTCCACAACCCAGTCATAATCCCAACTTCGTCTCCTCACTATCGCAATTGCATCATGGGCAGAACGCCCCGGACGATATCCATATGAGTTTGGATGAAATAATGGATCAATTTTCGGCTCTAATAAGAGCTTAACTGCTGTTTGCGCGACTCGATCTGCAACTGTTGGAATACCTAGTATACGCACGCCACCTGACTTCTTTGGAATCGGAACAGCCTTAACTGGCGGTGGAAAATAACTGCCAGAACAAAGTCGATTCCATAGTTTGTATAGGTTGTTCTTTAAATGCTTTTCGAATTGCTCAATAGATTCATGATCAACGCCTGGAGCGCCACCATTCTCTTTGACTTTTTTAAATGCCTCCCAGATTAACGCTTTAGGAATGTTAAATGGTTTGGTCATAAAGTTTTGCTCCTCCTGCTTGCACAGTTGACAAATCCGTAGACCTGGATAATGCAACCCCTTCGCTCCATTACCATTACAGTAACTTCAACACTACTACGAGTTGCTCCGCCCCTTGGTGACGCATTGCTATTATCAGCCTTGCCTTTTGAGCTTGTGCCTTTCGCTTGACATCGCCACCGAAGGTTCCCGCAGTTCAACGTAAGAGCCTGAATTAGGATCGCGCTGCCTCTACGCCGGACACCGAATGGCCCGTAAGCAGGTAACGGCCAAACTGATCGCGGGGCAACATCCATCCCCGGTTTTGATGTCATTTGAGTACTTTCGACACTTGAACGGCAGTTCACTGGTGTTCGCCTTCCTAATTCTTACCTGACGCCTATACAACGCCTTTTCCATAACGCTCACGACCGGGACTTTTGATCCAAGCCGCTTATGGTGGTTTGCTACCTGCTCCTGCAAGCCGATAGCGAGGGGCCATACCCTCATCTCTTACGCCGCTTGCTGCGGCACACTGAAGTCAGCGACCCATAGCTGGTCAGGATGATCAGCACTAAAATTGCGTTTCACCAAGTCATCTGCTCGTTTTTGATCCTCTCGGCTACGGGTAGTTTGTTTATTCTTACCACGCCAAACACCTTGTATACCTAGTTTTTGCATCAATCGAGCAACTGTACAGCGAGCAATAACATAGCCTTCACGTTTCAATTTTTGCCAAACTTTACGCACACCATATCGACCTGAACTTTCCTTCCAAATTCGTTTAATTTGTTCAGCATGATGCAAGTCATGTAGATCTCGCTTTGCTCGATGTTCTGGGTTTTCAACGAAATCTAGTGTTCGATAATAGGTAGAAGCCGCGATCGGTAAAATCCTGCAAATCGCCTCAACACCATATAACGCCTTATTGTTATGGATGAAATCTACCATTATTTGTGTGGGCGGTCGAGCTCCGCCTGGGCGAAAAAAGCGGCTGCTTTACGTAGAATTTCGTTAGCACGTTGCAGTTCTTTATTTTCACGTTCGAGTTGTTTAATACGTTCTTGATCTGAAAGTTGCTGTACTTTAATTGGGTTTTGTTTATCTAAATATTTTTGATACCAAACACGTAGAGTTTCAGGAGTACAACCTATCTTGGGAGCAATAGCGGTGATCGCAGCCCAATTCGATGGATAATCTTTCTCGGATTCAATCAATAATTCAACCGCTCTTTCTCTGATTTCAGGGGTATATTTTACTTTTTTCATCGGGACATTCTCTCAGAAAGCTTGGTCTCCGACAAACCCGGTACGGTTCAAGGCGTTGATGTTCGCGTTTTGACCAACTCCTTTGTCGCCAATGATGTTGCACTAGTACATGCTTTTTATCAAAAATATCGTACAGATTTATTGAAAAGTGGTGTAAAACTCTATGAGTTTAAACCTTATATTGAGCGTAAAAATCGAACCTGGTATGAAGTGGTTACAGGCAATGTCATTCCTAAAAAAGGTAAAAACAAATCGAGTTTACATGCCAAATTTATTGATATAGACAATAAAGTTTTTATTGGTTCTTTTAATCTTGATCCTCGTTCTTTTAACTTAAATACTGAAGTTGGCTTAGTGGTTGAGTCAGATCAACTGCAAGAACAAGTGTCATTCTTACTTGACACCTATTTATTAAAAGTTGCTTATGAACTTAAACTCGACTCACAAGGCAAAATTAATTGGTATGACCACCAACCCGATGGCAGTATCAAAAAATACACTCAAGAACCTGAAACAACGCGTTTTCAGCGTGGTGTGATGCATAGTGTGTCGTATTTGCCAATTGAATGGATGATGTAACTTATTCATATATTTAAAGTTAGGCATCACAGTCAAGCTTTGCACTCAAACAAACATAAGCTTTCTTTTTGCATTACCAAGTCGATGTCTTTGAAACCTGCTGACTTTGAACGTGTTTTCGTGTAGACATATATAACCCATGATTTTACATCACATGTGATGTAAAATATGATTCCATACCAAATAAATGTTAATAGGTTTTAATAATTTTCTGACTTAACAATCAAAGTTTAAGGCATAAAATTTATGTCGAAATTCATGCATGGCTTCAGAAAAATCTAAAGTACTATAATGAATATTTTCACACTTTTTAATATATGAAGATCTATAGGGCTTGCAACGTCTTGTGTCGCCATCAAAATAAAATCCAATCAGTCAGTGATGTTTCTTTATACAGAAGAATAGTCAAATACTGTAAAGGTTTTACTCTCAACGATGCTTGGCATAAAATATGATTTTTCATTGTTTATTTTGTTATAAGTTTTCCTCCCATGCAATTTTTCGATTTAAGCCAAAAATTTAATCTTGATGATATTTTAGTCCCCCACCACACTTTAGATGAGTTAAAAATGCAGGAGTGGTTTTTAAGTAAAGTAAGAGTAGATCATGACTGTCTATCTACACATGATTTTCTCGAAGGTCAAGCTATTTTAAAGTCGAATAAAAACATAGAAATAGAACTAGAGTGGCAAATCATGGACACAGGTCACAGCTTACAGGTTCTGTTTAAAGGAATTGAAACTATTGTGTCTGAACAAACTTTGATTGTGGTCAAAGGTGCACATCTTGTTGACGCTACACAACGAAAAATCTCAACTCAAGCACTTAGTTTATGGATCGATGGTACACTGTTACCCCTATTGCCCAATATTCGTAGTGAAATTAAAGCCCGTTTAAATCTTTGGGATTATGTAGAATATACTGATTAAACAATGATATTCATTGAATATTCTTCATTTCCTCCATTGCATTTTCTAAAACATCAAATACTTTTTTATGCCCACATTGTGCAACATTAAAACGCATAAATTGTCCTGCATCAGGTAACTGACTAATGGCACCCTTAACTACTTTCCTCAAAGTTTTACAGGCATTAAAACTACTGAATTTTTAGCGCTCTTTTATGTTGCTATCTTTAGTATGTTAATCGGTTTTCTCTTTTGGTATAAAGGCTTAGCACTTGGGGGTATCGCAAAAATAGGGCAAATTCAATGATTACAGCCTTTGATTGGCTTAATGCTTTCAGCTTTTTTATTGGGCGAAAAAGTCACGATGAGCATGCTTATGGTCAGTTGTCTGGTCTTCATTTGTGTACTACTTGCAAAGAAATATGCTTAACTTTTTATCTAAAAAATGTAGTTATTTTTAATAAATATCATATGTAAAATAAAAGTCCAATAAGCCAAAATAGAGTTATACCTCGACTTATTGGAACTTTTTCAACTCATATCACTTCAAGTTAGAAGTTATACATTGCCACCGCATTTACACGATTATCTTCACCTGTTTTGCTGCCATTTGGTGCTGCACCAAATGCTTCACGCTCACCGTAAACATATTCAACACCAAAGCTGAGTGGCTTAACTGGACTATAAAAAACGTTACCCCATGCTTGCCATAAGTCTTTATTGGCTTTGGTTTTATCCGCAAGGGCATTGATATAACGGTCATTTTTATCCGCTTTCATATAACCATAAGCCAAAGTACCACGCAATTTTTCATTGAATTGTTGAGTAATACCTAGAGTAATAGAATCAAATTCATTGGTTTCAAGAATCTGATTATTCGCATCAGTCACAAAACCTTGGTTCGTCCATGACACGAAACTACTGTCACCATTGACATGGTAGTAGTCCGCCTTCAATGTTGTAGTTGGTGTTACATCATATTTTAAACCTACACCTACACCCCATGCTGTTTGCTCATCTGCTTTGGTACGTTTTTCAGTCACCATTGCACGTGCACCAAGCGATAGATTATCCACGATTTTATGGTTAAGTCGTGCTGTCAAAGCAGGTAAGCGCATATCTGAACTGCTATCTTTAGGGTCTTCTAAAGCATAGACAAAATTAGTATCCGCATTTAATTTTTGCGTATAACGAAGCTGTGGTGTACGTTTGACTGAACCACCGACAAAGCCAAGTGCATCAACGACTTCAGGCATAAAATCAACAGGTGCAAAGTTTGACCATGTCTGACCAATCAACCAATTTCCATAGGTTAAATAAGCATGACGAATACGTAATGTATCTAAAGACGAGCCACCTAAGAAGTCAACCTCAAGCTTACCACCTACATCCCCGACTTGGGTTGGTGTTTTAAAATCAAAACCTAAACGTGTCGCCGACAAGGTTGATTTCAGATTGTCGCTATTTTCATTAACGCCATCTAAAGCAACTGTACTGATTTGGTTATAGATTCGACTTGCTGGACCACCTTCTATTTGATATTGAAGATCCGCACGTACATTTCCATATACACTGATTTCAGCCCCACCTTTCGTCAACGCTAAACTCCCTCGTTGTGCAAGATGATCTTTCGCTGCATGTTGAGCTTTTTCTTCCTGATAGTTTTGCAGTTGTACCGCTTGCTGCTGTTGCTGTTGTGTTTGCTGATTTAACAGTTGGCGTAATTCATTAATCTCATTACGTAATTGTTCAATTTCAGGATTCACATCTTGTGCATGCGTTAGTGCAGTACTACATACGCCCATAGCCAATAGAAGCGTTTTTACTTTAAAAAATTTGTTATGAGTATTCATCCAAACCTCATTTCTTGATGATTATGGCATCATCCTTTGATGCCATGAATAAATTTATCTGATTAAATAATATAAGAAAACTTAAAATATTTTTCTTTGGTTTAATTGACAGATGACTCTATTACTGATTCATTTTTAAGCGAAGCAGAAGAACGAGTCTCTTTGCTTTGGTCTACCGATACTTTCAAATTCACCAAGAAAATTGCGAGTGCTGCGATTACCCCTGGAATTGCAATTGCTAAGAAATTCATTTGATGTGGCAATTGTAAAGTTAATAATGCCCCTGTTAATACAGGTCCTACAATTGCACCAATACGTCCAATACCTGAAGCCCATCCCATGCCTGTAGAACGAACAGCGGCTGGATAAAACTGTGCAACAAAAGTGTAAAGTAAAATTTGTGAGCCAATGGTTGCTGCACCTGCGATTGCAATCAGTGTATACAAAACCACTTGTGGGCTTTTAAATCCGAGTAAAATTAATGCGATTGCACCAACTGCAAACATAATGGTCAATACAGGTTTTAAATGGAATCGGTCTGATAATACCCCGCCACCAATGGCACCCACCATACCACCAATATTTAATGCAAATAAGAAAATCATACTTGCACCAAGCGAGTAACCTGCTTGAATCATTAATTTTGGTAGCCAACTGCCTAATGCATACACCATCAGTAAACACATAAAGAAAGCGATCCAAAACATCAATGTACTGAACGTACGCCCTTGTTGAAATAAAGCACGTAATGGCGCTTCATCGCCAACAGTGGTTTCATTCAATACAAATACGGTATCAACAGAAATCGTTTTTTCTGGTGCAATTTTTTGTACAGTTTGACGGACTTGTTCAGTTTTCCCCTTATTGGTCAAGAACATGATGGATTCAGGTAAAAACTTCCAAATTAATGGTAAAGCAACAAATGGAATAATGGCAATGTAGAACATGATTTTCCAACCATAGTCTGTCACTAACCACGCCCCCAATAATGCAGATGTCATCCCACCAATGGCATAACCACTAAACATCACAGCCACCAATGTACTGCGAATCTTTTTGGGTGCATATTCGGTCATGAGTGCCACAACGTTTGGCATGACCCCACCAATGCCTAAGCCTGCAAGGAAACGTAAAATACCAAATTCAATTGGGTTGGAAGCAAATGCACCTAAAAAAGTAAACCCACTAAAAATTGCAACGCAAATCATGATGGTTTTTTTACGACCAAGTTTGTCTGACAAAGTTCCAAAGCACATTGCACCGAACATCATGCCAAATAAGGCGGTACTTGCGAGCATACCTGCTTGTACAGCAGATAACCCCCACTCTTGCATCAATAAAGGTAATGCAACGCCATAAATAACTAAATCGTAACCATCAAAAATAATAATCAGTAAACACCAAATTAATACATTCCAATGAAATGGGGTGAACTTCGCTTCATCCACAATTGTATTTATATTTAAATTCGCCATACACTTTGCGCCTCCTGCGCGTGAACGGTAGAAAATTTATCAAACAATGAATTAAAGTGTTTTTAATGTCCAAAACCGATTACGCATAAATCTATACCTAAAAAGTAGGCTTTATTTTTATTCATTAAATAACAATAACTTATATCAAAAAAATGTTTTTTAAGCCTTTATATAAAATCATGAACGGTTTTAACAACACTTTTTTATTTTGTTTAAAAAAAATCATAGAAAGAGAATTTAAATGGTATTTTTTCGCAATTTTTCTAAATCATTTTTATTTTAATTCTTGTTATATGATTTTTTAATCTTTAAATAACTCATTTTATTATCTTCTACTTTTTTGTAATATTTTTTATAAATATAATCATATTGAATCGATTTTCTAATCAGTTCATCATTATATTGCGACAAAGGTCTATAATAACTGGTGAAATATTATTCTACTTCAAACTTAATATGTACTAAAAATAAACAATAATAAAAAACAAGTGCTCATTATCTTTCAATAAAAAGCACATATGTTTAATTTTCAAGCAAAAAATGATTTTGCTTTAGAGCACACGGCGCTCATAGCCGATATGTTCGAGGTCATATACTTGATAAACACAGTCAAATAATGAGTGAATATCATTGTTTTCATCCATATTACGCATTGCCATAAAAATTGGGCTCACCGCTGCATCATCTAATAAAGGTATAAAGTGCAAATGTGATAAATGAATATTTTGGGCGCTACTTGGGACAATTGAGATTCCTTCAGCAGCAGCCACAAAACCCAGTGCGAGTTGCAGTTCTCGTACTTCACGAACATTTTTTAGATCTAAACCATATTCAGAAAATAAATGACGTACTTGAGTGGAAAAATTAGGTTTATGATGATTTGGATATAATAAAATATGTTGATCTAACAAATCTGCCAAATAAACGCCTTCTTTATATTGACGTACTAAAGGGCTACTCGCATGTACAGCTACCATGAGGGGTTCCTCACGTAACAACACGCGTTTGACCGCAGAATCAGAAATACGTAAACGCCCAAAACCCACATCGATACGCCCTTCTTTTAATGCCTCAATTTGATCTGTTGTGGTCATTTCGACCATCTCAATTTTAACATCTCGATTTTGCTGTTTGAATAAATAGACAATATTTGATAACAAGCCGAACAATAATGAACCTACAAAACCAATATTTAAGGTCCGATCTGCCAAACCTACCCGCTTGGTCATAGACTTTACTTCTTCAGCATTAGACAAAAGTTTAACAGCGTGTTGGTAGAAAAATTGACCTGCTTCTGTTGTTTTTAATGGTCTGCTTCCTCTGATAAATAGTTGAACATCCAGCTCATTTTCCAAATTTTGAATCTGCCGACTCAATGGCGGCTGTGCAATGAATAATTTTTCAGCAGCTTTGGTGAAACTTTGCTCTTCCACCACTGCAACAAAATAACGAAGATGTCTAAGTTCCATGACAACGAATACCTTTAAAGTATAAAAAAATACGTAATTGATCTTCGACAAGACCTAATTTATTCATTTAAGGTATATAGCATGAAGTAAATTAGCAACAAAGTGAAGTTTTTTTAAACTGATTTTTTCAGATCTAAAAATCTAAATGTAATTGCGATCACATTTGGGCCAGCCTGTTAGCCAGCTACAAAAAGGAATGCTTGTCGCTCAGGATGACCTCATACTCTAGGAGAATAGTATGAATCGTCAAGAAATTAATGAACTTGTTAAAAAAATGAATGTTGACACTGCTACAGGTGATGTTGACGCTCGTGTACAACAAGTTGTTGTTCGTCTTGTCAGTGACTTATTCCAAGCCATCGAAGACCTTGATTTATCTGCAACTGAAGTTTGGAAAGGACTTGAGTATTTTACCGATGCAGGTAAAGCCAATGAACTTGGTCTTTTAGCAGCAGGTTTAGGTCTAGAACATTATTTAGATTTACGTGCCGATGAAGCCGATGCCAAAGCTGGAGTCTTAGGCGGAACACCACGTACCATTGAAGGTCCACTCTATGTCGCTGGTGCACCTGAATCTGTTGGTTTTGCCCGTATGGATGACGGCACAGAAACCGATAAAATCCCAACCTTGTTCATTGAAGGGACAGTGACGGATACTGATGGTAATATCATTGAAGGCGCTAAAGTTGAAATTTGGCATGCCAACAGCTTAGGCAACTATTCATTCTTTGATAAATCACAGTCTGATTTTAACTTACGTCGCACGATTATTTCGGATCAAGATGGTCACTATACAGCGCAAACCACCCTGCCTGTTGGCTATGGTTGCCCACCTGAAGGCACTACACAATTTGTATTGGACAAATTAGGTCGCCATGGTAACCGTCCTTCACATGTGCATTATTTTGTTTCTGCACCAGGTTATCGCAAACTCACCACTCAATTTAATATCGAAGGTGATCAGTACCTGTGGGATGACTTTGCATTTGCAACACGTGACGGTTTAGTCGCAACAGCAATCGACATCACTGACGAAGCTGAAATCGCACGCCGTGGTTTAAACAAAGCGTTCAAACACATTACATTCAATATTCAGTTAGTCAAAGAACAAGTTCAAGCACCATCAACTGAAGTTGATCGTCGTCGAGCTTCTGCATAATTTCCCTTTTATTTAAAAATACTTTTGGAACCGAAATATATTTAAAAACATATTTCGGTGACTTGCCCACATTTGGACAGTCGGAGAACGGACATGCCACGTATTCCTGTGATTAATACCAGCCATCTTGATCGTATTGATGAGCTTCTTGTAGATGATTATGAAACAGGTGAATTTAAACTTCATCGTTCAGTATTTACAGACCAAGCCCTTTTTGACCTAGAAATGAAATACATTTTCGAAGGAAATTGGGTGTATTTGGCACATGAAAGCCAAATTCCAAAAAACAATGACTACTATACAACTTATATTGGTCGTCAACCGATTCTGATCGCACGTAACCGTAATGGTGAATTGAACGCAATGATTAATGCGTGTTCACACCGTGGTGCTCAGCTTTGCCGTAATAAACGTGGAAATAAAGCCACTTATACTTGCCCTTTCCATGGCTGGACATTTAATAACTCAGGTAAATTACTTAAAGTTAAAGATCCAGCCGATGCAGGTTATTCAGATTGCTTTAACCAAGAAGGCTCTCATGATCTGAAAAAAGTTGCGCGTTTTGAAAATTATAAAGGTTTCTTGTTCGGTAGCTTAAACCCAGATGTTCCATCATTAGAAGAATTTTTGGGTGAAACCACAAAAATCATTGACATGATTGTTGATCAATCTGAACAAGGTTTAGAAGTTTTACGTGGTGCATCAACCTATACCTATGAAGGTAACTGGAAACTCACTGCTGAAAATGGTGCAGATGGTTATCACGTGTCTGCGGTACATTGGAACTATGCAGCAACAACGCAACAACGTAAAGAAAAACAACAAGAGCTTGATAATGTTCGTGCAATGAGCGCAGGTTCTTGGGGTAAACAAGGCGGTGGTTCTTACGGTTTTGATCACGGTCATATGTTACTTTGGACACAATGGGCAAATCCAGAGGACCGTCCAAACTTCCCGAAGGCTGAAGAATATACCGCAAAATATGGCGCGGCGATGTCTAAATGGATGATCGAGCGTTCACGTAACTTATGTTTATATCCTAACGTATATTTGATGGATCAATTCGGTTCACAAATCCGCGTACTCCGCCCTATTTCTGTCAATAAAACTGAAGTCACGATTTACTGTATCGCGCCTGTTGGTGAAGCAACTGAAGCACGTGCTCGTCGTATTCGCCAATACGAAGACTTCTTTAATGCTTCAGGCATGGCAACACCAGATGACCTTGAAGAATTCCGTGCATGTCAAGCAGGTTATGCAGGTATTGAACTTGAATGGAACGACATGTGCCGTGGTTCTAAACATTGGATTCAAGGTCCAGATGATGCTGCAAATGAAATTGGTTTAAAACCAGCATTAAGCTGTATCAAAACTGAAGATGAAGGCTTATACCTTGCTCAACATCAATATTGGTTAAAAACCATGAAACATGCCATCGCAGCTGAAAAAGAATTGGCTGAGTTAGAAACGTCTGCACAAGGAGAAAATGCATGAGCGCGCAAGACAAAGCATCATTAGAAAATATTGCACAATTTCTCTATCGTGAAGCTCGTTTTTTAGACGATGAACAATGGGATGAATGGTTACAGTGTTATGCACCATCTGCATCATTTTGGATGCCAGCTTGGGATGACGATGACAAACTTACTGAAGATCCTCAAGCTGAGATCTCATTGATTTATTACCCTGACCGTCAAGGTTTAGAAGACCGTGTGTTCCGTATTAAAACTGAACGCTCTTCTGCAACCATGCCAAATACACGTACAGCACACAACATTGCTAACGTAGAAGTTGTTGAACGTGATGGCGATAAAGTGACTGTTCGCTTTAACTGGAATACATTGAGCTTCCGTTATAAAAACAGTTATAGCTATTTTGGTATGTCTCGCTATGAAATTGATTTTTCAGGTGAACAACCACAGATTTTAAGTAAATACGTTGTACTTAAAAATGACTATATCAATCAAGTCATTGATATCTACCACCTCTAAAAACAAACAAGGATGGCATTCGTCAAACTCCCATTTGGCGAATGTCAGAAGTATCAAAATTTAAGTAGGATTCTAGCCATGTCAAACCATAATGTTGCACTTCAATTTGAAGATGGCGTAACGCGTTTTATCAGTGTCGCTCAAGGTGAAACCTTATCAGATGCTGCATATCGTCAAAAAATTAACATTCCTTTAGATTGCCGTGATGGTGCTTGCGGAACGTGTCGCGCGTTTTGTGAGTCTGGCTCTTATGACATGCCTGAAGAAAACTATATTGAAGATGCTTTAACACCTGAAGAAGCAGAAGAAGGCTATATTTTAGCTTGCCAATGTAAACCAACTTCAGACGCAGTATTCCAGATTCAAGCAACTTCTGATGTCTGTAAAACTCAGATTCACGAGTTCCAAGGCACTTTAGCACGTGTAGAAAACTTATCTGAATCGACCATTACCTTTGATATTCAACTTGATGAAGGTCAGCCAGATATTCATTTCCTTGCAGGACAATATGTCAATGTTGCGCTACCAGGCACAGCAGAAACACGCTCTTATTCATTTAGTTCAAAACCAGGCGACCGCTTAACAGGCTTTGTTGTGCGTAATGTACCGAATGGTAAGATGAGCGAGTTTTTAAGTGCCAATGCTCAAGCTGGCGACAAAATGACATTCACAGGTCCTTTTGGTAGCTTCTATTTACGTAATGTTGTTCGCCCTGTTCTTATGCTTGCAGGGGGTACAGGTATTGCACCATTTATGTCAATGCTACAAGTTCTAGAAGAAAAAGGTTCTGAACAACCTGTACGTCTTGTTTTTGGTGTAACCAATGATTTTGACTTAGTTGCCATTGAAAAACTTAACGAGTTACAAGCAAAATTACCATGGTTTGAATATCGCACTGTTGTAGCACATGCTGACTCTACGCATGAACGTAAAGGTTATGTGACAGGTCATATTGACAATGAATGGCTCAATGGTGGTGATGTTGACGTTTACCTTTGTGGTCCAGTTCCAATGGTCGAAGCCGTTCGTGGCTGGTTAGACCAAGAAGGTGTAAAACCTGCAAACTTCTTATTTGAAAAATTCTCTGCGAACTAAGCTTTCCACAAACCTCGTTTTGCACTCAAAACGAGGTTTTTAAATATTCGGTTTTAAAAAATTGAGCATGGAGAAAAAAATGTCAGATCGTCAAAGATTTTTAAATAAAGTTGTTATTGTTACAGGTGCTGCTCAAGGGATTGGTCGTGGTGTTGCGCTGCAAGTTGCTGCTGAAGGCGCACAAGTGATCCTCGCAGATCGCGCTGAAATTGTAGATGAAGTTTTAGCTGAAATTTTGCAGCATCAAGGTGATGCGATCACAATTAATGCAGATTTAGAAACTTTTGCAGGCGCTCAATCTGTTGTGGCTAAAGCAATTGAAAAATACGGTCGTGTTGATGTCTTAATCAACAATGTCGGTGGTGCAATTTGGATGAAACCCTTCCAAGAATTTTCTGAAGAAGAAATTATTAAGGAAGTGAATCGTTCTTTATTCCCAACATTATGGTGCTGCCGTGCAGTTTTACCAGAAATGTTGAAAAATCAGAAAGGTACGATTGTTAATGTATCTTCAATCGCGACACGTGGTATTAACCGTGTACCTTATTCTGCATCTAAAGGTGGTGTAAATGCCTTAACTGCTGCAATGGCATTTGAACATGCAAAAGATGGTATCCGTATCAATGCTGTAGCAACAGGCGGCACCGAAGCACCACCTCGAAAAGTACCTCGCAATAGTAATCCTTTATCTGAAAATGAAAAACAATGGATGCAACAAGTGGTTGATCAAACCATTGATCGAACTTTCTTAGGACGCTACGGCACGATCCAAGAACAAGTGAATGCGATTTTATTTTTAGCCTCAGATGACTCATCTTATATGACAGGTACTGTTGTTCCTGTGGGTGGCGGAGATCAAGGTTAAACTGATCTTTTATTTTAAAAGATTTCATGCCACTTTTTATGATTAAACAAATAAAAAATGAGTTGCTTTTATAGCAATTCCAATGCCATTGGTTTAATCACATGAGGCGACATGGATGTCGCCGTTGGTCAAACGTATCATGGATGTACATTTTGACCAACAAAGAATTTTTGTCACTTTGATCCGTCAAAAGAAAGGGATTGCCTACATAAATTAGTCTTTATTTTGAATAAATAAAATGTGGCTGTGCCCATCGAAGCATCAAAGTGAATAAGTATTGACAGCATAGTAAGAAAATCTATATGACAATGTAGATTTTCCTTTTTCTCTAAAACATATGATTTAAAACACAATTCAGCAGGATCATTGAATTAAACACGCATGGAGGCAGATGCCAATGGCAACCCTGTTTAAGACCTTAAAACAAGATTGGTCAATTTCAGCCACAGTTGCTGGTTTCTTAGCAGTCCTGATTTCATATTCAGGCCCACTCATTATCTTTTTTCAAGCAGCACAACAAGCCCATGTCAGCAATGCCATGATGATTTCATGGATTTGGGGTATTTCTATTGGTGCTGCAGTTGCTGGCATATTTTTATCCATTAAGTTTAAGGTTCCTGTGATCACCGCTTGGTCTGCTCCTGGCACGGCTTTATTGGTCACACTATTTCCACATATCTCACTCAATGAAGCTGTTGCTGCATATATCACGTCCGCAGTGATTATTTTCTTAATTGGAATTTCAGGTTCTTTTGATAAATTACTCAAGTGGATTCCACAAGATGTTGCCGCAGGCATGATGGCAGGTATTTTATTTCAGTTTGGGCTAGGTTTATTTAAAGCCACAGATACCATGCCAATGATTGTTTTTGGCATGCTTTTAGTTTATTTGGTGGCAAAAAGACTCAGCCCTCGTTATGCCATGGTTTTTGTACTTATTTCAGGTGTCATTTTAAGTTTAGCTTTAGGGAAAATGAATCCTGTTGATGTCGATTTTTCTCTCGCTATTCCGCAGTTTATCACGCCTGAATGGACATGGAACTCAACGCTTAACCTTGCTATTCCGCTAACATTGGTGAGCTTATCTGGCCAATTTCTACCCGGTATGGCGATTATGAAGTTAAGTGGCTACGACACCCCTGCTAAACCGATCATCACAGCAACCAGTCTGACATCTATGGCTGTTGCATGCGTGGGTGGAATTACCATTGTTCTTGCTTCAATTACTGCGGCACTTTGTATGGGTAAAGATGCACATGAACTGAAAGAAAAACGCTATATTGCAGGGATTGCCAATGGGATCTTTTATATCTTAGGTGGTTTATTTGCAGGAAGTATTGTGATGCTTTTTACATTATTGCCCAAAGAGTTAGTCGCTGCATTAGCAGGTTTAGCCTTACTCGGTGCAATTGCGATTAACATCTCTGCTGCAATGAAAAATGAAAGTCAACGCGATGCTGCTTTACTGACTTTTTTAGCAACGGCTTCAGGGATGAGCTTCTTAGGTCTCAGTTCAGTATTTTGGGGCATTTGTATTGGTATCGTGGCACATGTCATTTTGACAAAACATCAGAACACAGCACAAAGCCAGACTGAAGCTGTCAGTTCAAAATAAAAAATAGCATGAAGCTCACTCAAATCAGTTTTGGGTGGGCTTTATTCTTGCTCAGTTTTACCATGAATATAATACCAAGGTTAAAATATTCAACCTCTTTAGAAAAAGCCTAATTTCTAAAAATTAGGCTTTTATATCATAAAAAATAATCAATTATAACAATGGCAGTACCGAAGGTACGATGTCATGAATCGTTTTACCTTGACAAGACTCACCCAACGCTGACATTTTCCAAGCACCATTATGACGATATACTTTCGCAATAATCAAAGCAGTATAATTGCCTTGTGCTGACAAATTATATTTTGCAACTTCAGTGTTGGTGGTTTCATCGACTAAACGACAAAAGGCATTCTCTACTTTTTCAAAAGTTTGACCACGAAAACTACTAATCGTAAATACGATTTGCTGAACTTGATCAGGAACACGCGTCAAATCTACAAAGATTTTCTCGTCATCACCATCGCCTTCACCTGTTAAGTTGTCACCAGAATGCTGAATACTGCCATCACGACTACGAAGCTGAGCAAACCAAACATTATCAAGCACTTGTTTATTGGCATCAAATAAAATTGCTGAAGCATCTAAATCAATAGAGCCACCACCGCCGCCAAATAGACCACCTAAAAAACCACCGCCTTTAGCAACGTCCCAACCTGCACCCAAATAAATTTTTGTTAATGAAGAACCATCTGGTTTTTCTAACGAAATTTTTTGACCTTTTACTAGACTAATACCCATTTATTGTTTCCTTCAGTTTGAGTTTCCACGACCTAAAGCCGATGCCAACCATTGTAAATAACTTGCACGATTTCTAGAGCATACAATCACTTTGCCATGCCCACGAAACTTAATCACTAAACCTTCACCACTGGTTAAGCTATTAAAAATATTGCCAACAATACCACCACCGCCTGAAGTCGGCATGCCAATGTTATAGTTTAAAGACGCATCCCAAGCTGCAACATGACCATTATCAATGGTGACCTCGCCTTGTTCAGGGGTAATATCTAACTCAAGCAAGGTGCCACTGCCTGAAATACAGACTTGCCCCTGCCCACCTGTTTCCATCACTACAAAGCCACCTGTGCCGCCAAATAATGCACCACCAATATTACTCTGTACTTTCGCTTTAATATTGGTCTGTTCAGTTGCAGCGACAAATGCACCGTCTGACAAAATATATTGCCGTTGCCCAACATCTAAAATTTGCATATCTCCATCTAAATTTGGTGATAACAAACATTCACCATCTCCATTTGAAGCTTTGATTTGCTGCTGAAACAAAGACTCACCTGAGGTAAATTTACGCATAAACGCCTGAAATACACCGCCACGTAACTTACCTGTCACTTCGAGATTTTGCTCCACCATGACCATGGCATCCGATTCACAATAAATCGATTCACCACGTTTCATACTGACATGTAAAAAAGGTTCTGGACTACCCACTAAAGTAAATGTTGCCATTGCTCTTGGTCCTACTTGATTATATTTTTTTGTTGCGCAGCTTTGAGCCACATTGGAAATTCATTTAATAACAAATCATAAAGTTGCGACTCAGGCATACTGTCGATATTGTCCATTGCAAAAAAATTACAATTATCAATCACACGTCCCGACATCTCATCTAACTGTTCTAAAACACCATAATTTCGACCACCAATGCCCACAAACTGCCAAAAAATTGCTTGATTGGATATATCTTTTAAAATTTGTTTAATTTTTTTGGTTTCAGATACACCACCATCTGAAATAAACACCACATAAACAGGCAAATCGGATGGGCTTTCTTGAATAAAATAATCAATCACCGCATTCAGTGCCGCAGGTTCATTATTAAAACGTGCGCCAGCATCCCATTTTTTATGCCCGCCCTGTTCGGTATTGATATAGTTTTTTAAATTACCTAAATGTACATCGCTTAAACGTAAAGCATGCTGTGCAAATGCCCAACATTCAAAACGCCCATCATCATCAAAATTCACCGCTAAAGGCATAATCCGATCAAGGACTTTTTGTACATCACCTTTTTTATATTGCTGATTCATTGAACCTGAATAGTCTAAAACAAGTGCTACCCGTGCTTTCACATTGAGTAAGTTATTCTTTTCTAAACTGATCAAAGATTTTTTAGTGAGTTCTAAAAGCTGCGGAGCAGATTTCTCAATTTTATCTAAAACCACTTTTTTCTTTAAATCTAAAGTGGATGTCGTTGCAGGTACATGGTTTTGAGTTACCGTATTTTCGATAGGAGTAGGAGCCGTTTCATCTGCAACTTCCCCACCAAAATGCTCAACCAACGCTTTTAAACCGCCATTAAAACCTTGCCCAACCGCCGCCATGCGCCAAGCGTCATTTTTAAAGTAGATTTCACACAACATAGCCGCTTTTTCTTGCTGAAAATGTGCACTTGTCAGGTGGTAGCTTGCCAAAACTTGCTGCTTAGCATTGACTAAATCAACTTGAATAGATTGGATATGATTTAAAGTTGTTTGATCTGTTGTCGCACAAATCACAAAACGGGGCGTTTTTTCAGTATCAATTTGACTGAGATCAAATTTAAAAATATGTTGCTGTGCTTGCTGAAAATATTGCACTTCATTTTCAGGCGTTTTTGGCTGATTATAAAAAGTCATATAATCATCATGATAAAGCTGATCATGCCGCCCTAAGCCAAAACTAGAAATATCAATTTCAAAACTTGCTTGCACTTGAACACGTACACTCAATTCTGATGTAGATTGTAACAGTTGGGTCAATGCGAACTTTTGTCCTGAAACCAGTTGCATATATCATTCTCTATTTTAGTACTTGAAAATAATCGATTTAAAAGCATTTTTATAAAATACAAAGATTGCAAAATTATTTTCAAGTACTAAAAGATTGCTCTTTTAGTACTCTGTTTTATACTATTTTTACAGATTAAACGGCAACACCGTAGCTTGCAGCCAATGCGCCTAAGCCACCGTTAAAGCCTTGACCTACAGCTTTGAATTTCCACTCGCCACTGTGACGGTATAATTCACCAAAGATCATTGCAACTTCAGTGCTACCATCTTCAGACAAGTCAAAACGTGCAAGCTCTTCACCATTTGCATCTTGGTTAATTACACGGATGTACGCTTTATCCACTTGACCAAAGTTTTGACCGTTTTGTTGACCTTCGTGAATGGTAACTGCAAAGACAACTTTCGCAATATTTGCAGGAACTTTAGACAAGTCTACAGAAATCGTTTCATCATCACCGTCGCCATCACCTGTACGGTTATCACCTTGATGCGTTACAGAACCACATGGAGATACTTTCTGGTTAAAGAAAATAAAATCGCCATCACCTGTGACTTTGCCATTTTCATCTGTTAAAAATGCGACTGCGTCTAAGTCAAATGCTTTACCATCAGTTACACGTGGGTTCCAACCTAAACCTAAATCTACTTTATTCATCGTAGGTGCAGTTTTAGATAAGTTAATGTTACCGCCTTTAGATAAGCTAATCGCCATGTCTTAATTTCCTTCTTGTGTTGATTCTAACTTTTGCTGTTTCTTGCTATACGAAATTGATGATAATACCGCCCATACAATAAACGCTACACCAATCAATCCTGTGACAACTTCAGGTACATGCACACCTGTACCACTTGCGAGCATAATCAATGCTAAAGCACCAATCGCATAATGCGCACCATGCTCTAAATATACATAGGCATCCAATGTGCCTTTTTCAACGAGGTAAATGGTCATAGAACGAACAAACATCGCACCTATTGCCAAACCTAACATAATCACAACAACATCATTGGTAATTGCGAAAGCACCAATAACCCCATCAAAACTAAATGAAGCATCTAAAACCTCTAAATACAAGAAGCCCCCGATACCACCTTTCACCACTGTACCTGTAACTGTTGCGTTGCCATTTGAAGATTTTTCATCATCTGCTTCATCATCAGAACCACTGCCTTCAAGTAAATGTCCAATGACCTGCACACCCACATAGACCACGATCCCCCAGATGCCTGCCATCACCACAACTAAACGCTGTGCCTCAGGTACAAAACCTGCAATGACCAACAATGCAATCAGTGAAATAAATACTGAAATCGCTTGAATACTGCCTAAATCTGCTAATTTAGACTCAACCCAATGAAACCAATGTTCATCCTTTTCATCATCAAAAAGAAAGTTTAAAAACACAAGTAATAAGAAAATACCACCAAAAGCAGCAATTTCCGCATGATGTGCCATCAGTTTTTCTGAATAAGTTTTAGGGTCATTCAATGCTAACTTAGCCACTTCAACCATACTCATATCTGCGGTGACGCCAACAATGAGCAATGGGAAAACCAAGCGCATACCAAATACAGCAACAATGATCCCGACGGTTAAGAATAACTTCCGCCAAAACATATCCCAATGTTTAAGCACAGAGGCGTTCACAACGGCATTATCAAATGACAATGACACTTCCATGATGGCTAAAATACCTGTAATTGCCAGTACCTTAAACATCATCATCAGCCCTGCTTCAGGACCGTGGGTAAATCCCCAATAGGCAGAAATTGCTAAACAGATAATGGTGAAAATTATCGAAAATCTAAAATGCTTCATTCATTCCACTCAACGTTTAGATGCTAATGCCATACTGATGGCACATGGCACGCAAACCGCCTGCATAACCCTGACCTACAGCGCGGAACTTCCATTCACCGTTATGACGATACAACTCACCAAATACCATTGCTGTTTCGGTTGAATAATCTTCGTTTAAATCAAAGCGTACAATTTCAACGTTACTTTGATCATTGACCACACGAATAAATGCATTTTGTACTTGACCAAAGTTTTGACCACGTTGCTCTGCATCATGAATCGTCACAGTGATTGCAATTTTTTGAATGTCTGCAGGAACAAGACCTAAATTAATTTTAACGGCTTCATCATCACCATCACCTGCACCTGTGCGGTTATCGCCTGTATGCTCAACAGAACCTTCAGGAGAACGTGTTTGGTTATAAAAAATAAAGTCATGTTCGCCACGAACTTTATCGTTTGCACCTAATAAAAATGCCGACGCATCTAAGTCAAAATCTGCACCATCTGTTGCACGTGCATCCCAGCCTAAACCAACAAGAACTTGAGAAAGTGATGGATCTGTTTTACTTAGTGATAAATTACCACCTTTATTTAAAGAAATTGCCATATTGCATATCCTTTTATCTATGAAATTGATTGTTAAAAAAGTTAAAGATTAATCTTTTGACCCTTGTGTCCAACGAAAACCAAAGCGGTAATGTTGGTCTAAATATTGTTGATCTTGGAAATAACGCACTTCACGATTGGCTCGAATACTACCGCCCACATTTTTCAGTTCAACAATGGCACAGGTGGTTAAATGATTACCATCGGTTAAACGAACCTCTATTTCAGGCTGATTTGGGATACGAATGGTCACTACGCCATCTGTTGCAGCCCATTGCGCCACACCTGAATAAATATAGGTATAAATAACAATCCGTTCAATTTCATCCCAACGATCACCATTGATATGCAAGTTCTCACCTGTCGTTGTCGCACCTGTACGATCATCACCGTCTAAATGAATAAATGGGGGGCGGTCATAATGACCAAACTGATTACCCAGTGGTTGAACTAAAGCAACTTGACCACTTTTAAACTGAATCATGGCGCCGAGATCTAGATCGATGGTTTTATTTCCACCGACTAATTTTTTAAAGAATGAACCTGATTGGGCTTGTTGACCTTGATTCCAGTTGAGATTTACTGAAATTTTACCGAAACCTGAGCCTTTTTTAGTCAAATTAATACTGGAATTGGTCTTGTCTAATTTGATTTTAGATAAATTTAAACTTGAGTTTGGCGTTGGCGTTGGCGTTGGCGTTGGCGTTGGCGTTGGCGTAGCTTGTGTTGTTTCTGCTGCAATTTCAACACCAAAATTTTCAGCCAATGGCTTTAAACCACCATTAAAACCCTGATTTACAAAACGAAATTTCCATTTCTCATTATGTTTATACACTTCAGCTAAAATCAAAGCTTTTTCAGTTTTTTGCTGTGTTTCCACAATGGCTGTGGCAACAGTTTGCCCATTTTCCTGTAATTCGATTTGGATGGGGGCAAGCCTATTGACTGCATGTGGCTCATTTAAAGTTGCACAAATTGCAATTTTACCAATTTGAGGATCAATTAAAGCCGTATTAAAGCTTAATTTACTTTGATAAGGTGCTTTACTGCTTGATTCAGTTAATATTACGCTTTGATTTATTGTCTGCTTTTGCCCGTAGAAAATCATATCCTGATCACCACGAACTTTTTGTGTTGTTTGCGCCAACTGATAGGCTGTAATGTCTAAATCGATATGCGCAGGAACGTTTGTTTTTATTAATATATCCACATTTTGTTGGGTTAAACCAATATTACCACCTGCAATCAATTGCATATTATCCTCAAATACGTTGTTATAAATCTATAAAAAATGATTTTTTGAATGAAATCAAAATTTAAACTAAGTCAGTTTAATATATTTGCATCACTTAGTTTTACCATAAAAATATGACAGGCCATAGTATAAAAATATTTTTTTTAACAAAAATATAAACAAAGAAGCTGTAAAAAAAGATTGCAAGTTATTCTATTTTAATTATATATTTCTCTAGTTTTTAAACATTTAATTAAAATGTAACGTCTACACCCTGTTTGAATGGTTTATTTTCTCTCATATTGAGAAATAACTAAAGATGAACAAGATATTTTATGATTTGATTTTAAAAAATTTGCTTATTGAGAATAAATTTTACCGTGAAAGATCATTATACCGTTTGGATTGCTGAAAGTTTTTCTTGTCAAAAAGATATTATTCAAGCCTTAAAAGATTCTTCTCTTGCTTCCCATTTGAAAATCATTTGCTCACATCATTTGCTACGCCCTGAACTGCAACATATTGCTGATCTTTTTATTCAACAACCTGATATTCTCGACGCGGCTGAGTGGTTATTAAAACAATGCATTCAATTTAAGGTAGACCTACTATTTTGTGGCAAAAAAGCACACTGTATCGAACCTTATCGTGAACAATTTGCAAAGCACAATATTCAACTGATCACAGGTGCTATGTCTCTTCAAGCGCTTGAAGACATTGATGATAAATTTGTTTTTACGGAGCAATGTAAGGCACTACACTTACCTTATATTCCTGCTATTAAAGCAGATTCAAGTGACACATTAAAAACCGCTATTTTACAAGCGAAACAACAGTTTAGTGAAATTTGTGCTAAACCTGTGCATGGTGTTTATGGTTTTGGTTTTGTCCGTTTAAAAGATGATATTGATTATTTTCAACATTTTAAATCACCTTTTATTGCAAATACACAACAGTTTATCGAAGCTTATGCTCAACTCGAACAAGGCATCGAATACTTAATTATGCCTTATTTGAATGGTGGAGAATGTTCGGTTGACATTGCCTGTCATCAAGGCAAAATCTTGGCTCAAGTCACCCGTATTAAATATCAATTTCATCAAGAATGTTTTTTACAACATCCCTGTCATGAAATTTGCACACAATTGGTTCAACATTTCAATTGTGACGGTTTGATTAATATTCAATTTAAAAAAGACCAACAACAGCAGTGGCATATTTTAGAAATTAATGCACGCCCAGCAGGCGGATTTGCATATACCTTGCATACTGGCGTGAATTTGGTTGCAGAAATTTTTGCACAAAAGTTATCGCTCAATTTACAGCGTGAGAACACAATATCACCCGTCAAAGTACTGCCTTTAGTACAAAGTTTTAAAATGGATTAAGATTAATTAATGAAAGAAATTGAATTAAGTCGTGGTTGCATTCGTGTTTCGGTTCGTCAACATCACCCGCATTGGGATTTAGATCAATTATTAGGTTTTGCAGAAAGAATTAATCCAAAACGTGCTTTTTTATTTGTGTCCAAAGTCTTAGGCAAGCATATTCCTGTTGCACCCTCTACCATGCAACGCAGTTACGTAGATTTATGTGCTTTAGTTCCCAAAGATGTACCTTATCCCATTACTGTGATTGGTATGGCGGAAACGGCGGTAGGTTTAGGTGCAGGTGTTTATCGTGAATTAAAAAAAGATTTTGCTGAAAATGCCCTTTTTGTGACAACAACACGTCATCCTGTCGATGCGTTGCCCACCTTAGGCTTATTTTTAGAAGAACATAGCCATGCGCAAGATCAGTTTATTTTGAGTAGTCATGATCCGAAAAAACATCAACATTTAATCCAATCAAAAACTTTAATTTTGGTGGATGATGAAATTTCTACAGGTAAAACTTTTAAAAATCTGATCATGAGCCTGAAAAATTCGGGGCTTGAACAGGTTGAGCACATTATCTTAGTGACGTTGGTCAATTGGGCAGAAGAACATTTGAATGATCTCAACGTCGGTATTCCCATTGAAGTGGTTTCACTGTTGCATGGTTCGTGGCATTGGCAAGCCAATCAAAATCAGATTGAAATCCATATGCCTGATGTCAATAAAACCAATCAAGAAGCACAGCGCATTATTGCACCACATGATTGGGGACGTGAACCTAGTTACTTAGATTGCAAAGCTTGGGCAAATGTACACATTAACCAACCGAATGAAAAAATTTTAGTCTTAGGCTCAGGGGAGTTCAGTTGGATTCCGTTCCTGATCGCAGAACAATTAGAGCAACAAGGTGCAGAAGTTTATTATAGCTCCACCACACGCTCTCCGATTATGCAAGGGCATGCCATTGAAAGCATTTGTGCCTTTACCGACAATTATGGGCTCAATATCAACAATTATGCCTATAACGTTCGACATCAACAATTTGACCGTGTGTTATTGGTCATCGAAACAGAACAACACAGTGTAGACCCTACGCTTTTTGAGCAAATTGAAAATTTGGAAGTGATTCATTATGAACCATAAGCCTTTGGTTTTTGTCGATTTAGACGATACTTTATTTCAGACCAATCGCAAGTCTGCACCGACTGATTTACATAAAATTGCCACCACAGATAAGTCTGGGCAACCCCTGTCTTATATGAAACCGAAACAACAAGTTTTTGTAAATTGGTTATTAGATTCGGCTGAAGTTGTGCCTGTGACTGCGCGTTCAGTTGAAGCCTTACAACGTGTGCATTTACCTTTTCAATCTGGTGCAGTATGTTCACATGGTGGTACGATTATTGACGCACAGCAAAATATCGATATGGATTGGTTTAATATTCAAAAAAATGCTGTTGCAAACTTAAATGATTTATTGGATGAATTACCTGAGATTTTACTGAAAACAGCACAGGACTTAGGCTCGATTCGTACATGGACAGTCGAGGAAAATGACCTCAAAATCTATACTGTCGCCAAGCAAAACCAGCCAGAAGATGGGCTTTTTTTAGATCAATTGGTACAACATTTACCCAAAGATGTGTTAGAACATTGCTATGTACATATCAACGGCAATAATTTGGCCGTCATTCCAAAGTTTGTCTCTAAGCAAAAAGCCGTTGAATTTTTTATCGAAAAATATGACCCACAAGGGGAGCGTGTCATTTTGGGTTGGGGTGACAGTCTATCCGATGCGGGCTTCTTAGGCTGTTGTGATTGGTTTGGTATGCCAAAAAACAGTCAGCTTGACCAATTTTTAGCACACAACTTAAGCAATGATCATCGACAGAAAGGATTCTTAGGGCATGTCTAATTTAAATCAGATTGATCAAAGACTAGCAAATATCGGTTTTCACGGCTCATATCGCCCACAAGACATTACTTTTTTACTGAATATCACGGATTTAACACCAACCTCAGTCGCAGAAAAAGAACGTTTAATTCAATCTGGTCAAAAACATTATTCTGAAATGATCAGTGAAGAAAATGCCCCCTCGCCTGAACATTTAAAACATTTTCAGCATGCTTTTACGCATGGTTCAGCACGTCTAGCGCAAGAAGTACAACAACTTAGCCAAGCTTTGATGACACGTTTTCCAAAGCAACCTATTGTTTTAGTGAGTTTAGTTCGAGCAGGCGTACCTTTAGGGGTTCTGTTAAAACATTGCATTGCCAAACAACAAGCATGTTTTCATTATGGTATTAGTATTATTCGAGACCGCGGCATTGATTTTGCTGCGCTCAATGCCATCATTCAGCAACATGGTGCTGAAAATATTGTCTTTGTAGATGGCTGGACAGGCAAAGGGGCGATTTGCCGTGAACTGACGAAAAATCTACAAGACTATCCTGAATTATTTGATGCAGGTTGGGAAATTCCTCGCCTTGTAACATTGTCAGATTTAGGTGGTTATTCTTGGCTTAGTGCCAGTTGTGAAGATTGGCTGATTCCTTTTGGCATCTTAGGTTCAGTCATTTCAGGTTTAACTTCTCGTAGTATCTTACGAGCAGATATAGATCAAGCTGAAGCAAAATTGGACTGTTTTAATCCAGAGAAATGGCATGATTGTGTCGTTTATACTCATCTTCAACAACACGATTTATCTGTACAATTCATTCAAAATATTTTAAATATTATTGAACAACATCCCATTCAACAGAGGATTGAATGGAATAACGAGATTCGACTAACTCAGCAAAAATTGTGCTTAGACACGGTAGATTGGATTGCTGCACACTACCAAATCAATAACATTAACCATATTAAACCAAGTATTGCTGAAGCCACGCGTGCCGTACTTAGACGTGTGCCTGAACGTATTTTAATCCGAGATGAACATAATCCTCACGTTCAGTTACTGTTACACTTTGCGCAACAACAGCACGTCTCAGTCGACATTTTAGGTTCAAAATTGGGTCCATATCATGCAGTGACCTTAATTAAAAACTTTGGAAAATAATACAATGAAACAATTACAACATGCCATTGAGCTTGGTGCGACCATGTATATCCCTGCCACGCATCAACATTTATGGGACGTGACTGAGGGCATCAAATTTTCAAATTTAAAATCGATTGCAGTCTGCTTGGAAGATGCTGTTTTAGAAAAAGATGTACAAACGGCAATGGTCAATTTAAAAGCACTCTTGCAAAAACGTGCAGAAAACCCAAACCTAAAAACACCTGCATTGTTTATTCGCCCACGTCATATCGAAATGGCGAAATATATTATCGATTGGGATTTACACCATACCATTAGCGGTATGATTTTACCGAAATTTACCTTACATAATTTAAAACAATGGATGGAGGTTTTACCTTCTCATATAAATTTAATGCCAACCTTTGAAACCAAAGAAATTTTTGATATGGGGCATAATGTTGAATTACAGCAAGCACTCAAGTATGACTTTCATAAAACCTTGTGTTTAAGGATTGGCGGTAATGATTTACTCTCCTGTTTATACCTGCGTCGTCCAAAAAATACCACTATTTATCAAACACCTGTAGGTATGTTAATTTCTCAACTGGCAGGCTTATATATTCCCGCAGGCTTTCAACTCAGCTCACCTGTCTGTGAACATATTGAAAATATACAGATTTTATCCAATGAACTGATCCAAGATATGAATAATGGAATTTATACCAAAACTGCCATTCATCCAACACAAATTGATTTTATTCATGAAGCATTTCAAGTGTCGACTGAAGAATTTCAAGAAGCACAGCAAGTATTAGCAATGGATGCAAAAAGTGTATTTAAAAGCCAAGGTTCTATGCTAGAACCTGCAACACATCGTAATTGGGCTGAAATGGTATTATTACGCTATAAAACATTTGGCTTAAATAAATCCCATTTAAATCATCACGGTGATGTATTTAAATTTAATGCTTAAATCACAAAGCAAATCGAAATAATCAAATAAAATGGCGGTCTCTATTCGCCATTCATTTAAAAATAAACTTCAGCTTACTCAAAAAATATCAAACTTCGACCATCTGTACGACAACCAAACGCCCACCATCCTGTTTCGACAATAAGATTTGTGCGCCTTCTTTTAACTCTACTTTCCCCCCAATTGGAATGGGTGTCTTCGTCGTCACATCGGTTAAATCAGGCAAATCTTCGTTCACCAACCACCAACGATCTTGATGTAAAACAAAATAACCTTTACGTTTGGTTTGCTCTGGTGTTAAACGCTCATTCGGTGCAATCATACTATTGGCATGCCATGCAAATAAAGACTGCCCTGTCCACACCATTAAACGATGATTATCAGGACGATAGCTTGAGCCTTGTCGTGCTGAATATAAGTTTAAAATCGGTAGTTTGCCTTTAAATGTGGTTTTACAAAATGGACAGCTCGGCTGTGTTGTATTATCAAATACATACCATTTATGACTACACGCTGGATTTAAACACGGTTGTACCAAGTCCACTGTTTTAACCAATGCAATTTCCCAATCATTGGCAGATGGACGTTTACTCGGTTCATGCAAGCCCTCAATAAAACTTTTATTAAATAATTCAGTTAAATAAGGACCTGTTACGGTATAAGGAATTTGTGCAGGGTCAGCCCAAGGGAGCTGCGAAGGTTTAAGTTGATTGGCCTTAACCCGATTACTTTGATCGTCTGGATGCTCAACAAATAATGCGCGCTCTCCCATGGCAAGATTTTCATCTTTTTGAGGATCATCCATGTCATGGATTTTACCGCCTCGCAATGGATGACGATACAATAAATACATATAAATCAATACTGCAAGTGCATGTCTATCTGTCGTAATACTTGGCAAAATTCGTTTTGGATCATCTTTATTTAAATGACTGGTCATCACGACTTCAGGTGCAATAAAGTCAGGCGTTCCCACCACATCTGGTGGGTATTTTCCAGGCACAACCAAGCCATCCACATCGATCACACATGCACTCCCTGTCACAGGGTCGATGAGCACATTTTTATAGGATAAATCTGAGTGTGCCAAACCTGCTGCATGCATACGGCGCACCGCACGTGAAATTAAAATACTGATTTTTAAATAATTAAGCCATGTCCCTTTTTCACGATCATCTAAAAAACGGTTCTGGTTATTGGCACTCGCAAACCATTTTCCTTCTTTTTCTTTACCTTTAATGTTTAAAAAATCATTATTCTTTGAGCCATAATCAAAGAAAAATTGCTTTTTATAGGTCGGTGCGGTAATGCCCAATAAATCATTGTACTCAACCAAGCCATCAGGCCAACAAAAGATATTTTTCCAATAGTCACCACCAACACCATTAAAAATACCTTGCCATTTATTACCAACAATTTCTTTTAAACGGTCTTTTTGCTGTTCAAATGCTGCTTTAGATTGATAAAATTTATTTTTTTCTTTACTAAAAAAACACACCACATAACTGCGGTCAGGTGAAAAATACACATCTTTCATTGCCCCTGAACCGATCACTTCATCTACAAATTCGATTGGACGTCCATCGACTGTAGTACATTTTACGATTTTTGCCGACATGTGCTAACACCTAATTTCTAAAATTTTTGTCTCTAAATAGTGTGAATTGATTACTTTTTCAAGCTTTAATTTACTTGATTTTTCTTATATAAAGCCGCTAAAGTTCGGTCATCATGATGGCCTGTTTTAAAAAAATGCATCCATTCTAATAAAGCCTGCTCTGGCTGATCGTGTTGCAAAACAGGTTCAAGCTCTGTATATAAATCTAGCCATTTCTGTTGATTTGCAAGTCCAGCATCGGTTTCAAAAATTGGATCTGAAATACCGTCTGTCATTAATAAAACAGCTTTTAAGTCTTTAAAACAGCCTATTTTGACCCGATTACCCAACTCTTGATGAATACTACGATCCAAAAACTTAGTCTGTCCTGCATATTCCCCCCCATCGGCAACATTCATCAATCGTACCGTGTCTTGAGTAAATGCAGCGATTGCACCATCACCCACGGAGAATGTACTAATTAAGTTTTTATCTGCATGTTGATAGACCACCGCAACCAAAAGTGTGGTTGAAAATGCTTTAGTTGCGACATGCTGCTCAGCTGCAAGCTGATCGAGTTGTGTGAGAATTGAGCGATAAATCTCATAATAAACATGATAGAACTGTTGATTTAATTTATTGGCAATTCGTTGTGTATCCGCATGTTGAGGCTGATCTAATTGCCATTGTTTAATATCTTCATTTAAAGCATCAATCGTATGTTCATTGAAATAACGTTGAAATTCTTTCTGTACAATCTCAACTGCAATTCTTGAACCTTCACGAGAATATTCCGCACTACCTGCACCGTCTGCAACCGCCAATACCGACCAATCGCTATTTGCAATGTGCATCAATGAAAAATCATCATCTCGGAAACTTCCTGCATGTTCATGGGAACGACCACGGCGACTTGCCGCAATGAGCTGATAGTCTGCTGTATCTATACACAGTTGATCTGTATGCGTTTTAACAAAAGCTTGCCCTGCCTCAGGTTCAATCACTTTCCATAAACTACGTGGATCAGGAATCACGTTTAAACGGCATTGTCCTGTATAGACTTCATCATTGACACGATATTGGAATGAAAAATTAAACTCATCAGCTTGGTTGGGTTGACCTTGAATACTTTGTGTCGCTTGATCAAAATAAAAAATATCATTTGGAAATTTAAAACTTTCCTCAATATATTCTATATTTTCAGGTTTTTGACTCGATAAGATTTGAATTTTTGAAGTATAAGGTTGCCCTGCACGTGCATTATCAACTTGAAACTTCACATCATTTACTTTGCGCTGTATAAACACGTCTGTAATCTCGGTTCTATTTTGTTCGATTTGTGCTTGTTGTTGCTGTATGGAGATCTCTTGTTCAACTTGTTGCGCTTCAGAATCAATAAGAATCTCTTCTATCGCCATTATCGGGGCACTGACTCCTGCAACTGCAACAGACATATTTTCATGAGCTGCTTGTACATCATCTTGTTGTTGATGCGAAATAATCGTCTCAGATAGGACTGAGTGTGCGGGTACAGTTTGTGCTGAGCGATCTTGCTCAACATCTGTATTACTTAGGCTATTTTTTAAAATATCAGTAATTTGATCAGAAATATTTTGTTCTTGACGTTGAGCATCATCAAGCAATGTTAGCGCACTCTGTTCAGTCGGTAAGATCTCCTTGTCATCCAAATCTAATTGCGCTTGTTGAATCTGCGGCTCATTTTCATGTGAATGTTCTTTATTCTCAAAATATATGGGTTCTAAGATTTCAGTCAGTAAAGGTGGCGTTGCAGATTGCTTTTTGAGTTCATACACTAATTTTGAGAGTTGTTGTAATTGCTCATCTGTTTTAAAAAACTCGATAAATTGATCATCTAAACCCAGTTCATTGACTGCCAAAATTTTTTTAATTTTACATAATAATTCTTGCATACTGCCCCCTTTCAATGATCAATCATTTTATTTATCAAAAATTTAACCTTGACCACGGGTCAAATCAAAATCCCCACCTTCCGTACTAAAACTCACTTGACGGCGGCACCATGGGCAAACGACATATTCACTATAGCCGTCATAACACATCAGATTGCCACAACCACACATGGCAAAAGCAGTATCTGCATAACAATGTGGACATTGCGACCATCCTTCTAATTTTGATGTATTAATTTGTGGTTTTTCAGCACTATGATCCGTCCAACTAAAATATTCCTCACTGATCGCTTCGCAAGTCTCTAATTTAAAATTGTATAAATTAATATTTAAGTCAGATAAACCGCCATATTGTAAATTTCTGCTATATTTCAACAGATAAGGGTGTTGTAATTTTTGACAACGCCCAATAAAAGTAACGACACGATCATCAGCATGGCTTTTTCGGAACGTGAGTTTTGACTTAGCTAAGTTCATATAACGCTGATCAAGTGGAATTAATTCTTCTGAGTTTTGAAAATTTGCCACGCTAACACTTTGTGACACCACAGAAGCACTGATCCATTTACATAGACCTTTGACATATTCTTGGTTAATTTGATCAACCGAAATACAGTGTTCCGTTAATTCTTTTAAGATAGAAAAATCAACATCTTGTCCAAGACCAATCACAATCAAAGTCACACGATGGCTATATTTCGTTTTCCATTGTTGAATAGCATCTTGATAATCATCCGTCGGGCGACCATCGGTAAATAAATAAACGACGGGTTTCCAGTCACCTTTAACATCTGCAGTGGTTTTGATCACTGAGCGATCTATTTCTTTACCTAAATGGGTCAGTGCTTTGCCTAGATGCGTCCCGCCGCCCAAAGGTAATTCACATCGTTGATAGGCATATAATTCTGTGAGTGGTACTAAAGTACGCACAATTCCCGCATAAGCAATCAATGAAACATAGACTGTTTCTAGTGCATAAGGGTCGGTGCATAAACTACGCATAATAAAGTCAACACCTTCTTGCACAGCAACTAAAGGCTGCCCCGCCATAGATTCGGAACAATCAATCACGAAAAATACAGGTAATCGACGCATAAACTCACCTTGTTCATTGTTATTATTTCAAGCCTTTTTATTAAACTTACATTCAATTGCATTTCAGAATGATTTTATAGCACCAATTGAATTTCCGAAGGCGGCGGCGGCAACTCAATTGCATCTGCGACACCTGCACTACTACTCCCCGCTACCACACTTGCAGAAACCCATTTAAAGAAACTGGCAAATGAGTTCGAATCCATCGAATCCAACACCACAACTTGAGAAGTCAATTGTTGTAATGCTTCAGTTTTGGCTTTTGGACCCGCAGCACATGCCACAATCGTTGCAAAGTTAAGCTGTTGAATAGTTGGAATAATCTGTTGATAGGCATATACATCTGAGGGTGAACCATCCGTCATGAGGAACAAGAGTGGTCGCCAATCGCCTTTTTGCTCTTCTGTGCTTTTCTTGATATTTTTTTGCACATCTTCTGCTAACAGCTCCAAGGCTGCCCCCATAAATGTTGCACCAACACTCGGTACTTCAATTTCAGGCAATTGCACTTGATCCAACGGCGTTAAAGGCAAATAAATTTTTGCCTGCATATCAAAGGTAATGACACTAAGATGTACACTTTCCAATGCATAAGGATCTTGCCTGAGCGCACTCAGCATCGACTGCAAGCCCACATTTACCGAATGAATTGGCTCTCCACGCATAGAGCCTGAGGTATCTAATAAAATATAAACAGGTAGTCGACGCATATTTTTTCCTCGTGATGATTTGTCGTGATTAAATGGATCATTCACATGATTAAACGTATTGTTTTAGCCATTCCACAAAGTTATCTGACTCAGACGATGAGCCAATGGCGTTAAATTTCCAACCAGCATTCTCACGCATGAGTTCAGCAAAAAGTAAGGAACGTTGTTGTTCATATTGTCCCTGACCTGACAAATTAAAACGGACCATTTCTTTGCCAGAAGCATCAACAGCACGAATAAACGCATTTTGTACCTGTCCAAAATGCTGCTTGTTTTTATTGCCTTCGTAAATTTGCACAATAAATACAATTTTATGATAAACAGGTGCTAATGAATTTAATTTAACAATGATTTGCTCATCATCCCCATCACCTGCCCCCGTACGGTTATCTCCTGTGAGCCAAATATGACCAGAGGGATGCTTAAGATTATTGAAGAAAATAACGTCACTATTGTTTAAAGTCGGATGCCCCGAAGTATCTCGCCCGAGATTTTGCACTTTACCATTAGCATCACATAAAAAAGCGATCACATCCAAATCATATTCTGCAGTTTGTCCGCCAAATAATCCCCCTAAAAAGCCCTTTTTCTGCTCGGCGATGTCCCAACCCAAGCCAATGGTGACCAATGACAGATTATTTTCTGCCTTTTCTAATGTCAGACCTTGTCCTTTTGCTAATGTAATCCCCATGTTATTTTCCTTTTTTTCTTTTAGTTGAAAGCTTTAGGGACAGCGAAATATCTTAATTTTCAGCCATCCGATCTATCGTTTTTATCTTTAAGTGAAGTCTAAAATCATCTATATACTTAAAGTACAACATTGACTTCAGGGGGGGGTGGTGGCAAATCACTCAAACCTGTCACTTCTTTTTGTCCTGCATCGACTTTTTGACTGCCTGTAGAAATACTTGCAGACACCCATTTAAAAAATGCTTTGATGGTATTTGAATCTGCGGTTGCAAGCTCCACCACGACTTCCGTAATTTGCTTTAAAATTGCTGTTTCAGCATTGTGTCCTGCAGCACATGCAATGACCATACCCGTTTTGACTTTTTTTAGTTTTTCAAAACCTTTCTTCCAGTCATCTGTTGGTGCACCATCGGTCATGATAAAGACCAAAGGTTTCCAATCTCCACGCGTATCTGGTGTTGTTTTTTGCACTTCTTGTTCAATTTTATCCGCCAATAATGACAACGCTTCACCAAGCTGTGTTGTTCCTGTTGCTTGTAAATTCGGCGTATTAAACATTGCCAGTTCAGTCAATGGCATCAACTGTTTGGCAGTCGTATCAAAAGTGATGATGGACAAATAAGCGGTTTCTAAGGCGTAGGGATCTTGTCGCAAAGAGGAGGCCAACATTTCCACCCCATTTTTAACAGCTTCAATAGGTTCACCTAACATCGAGCCTGATGTATCAAGCAATAAATAAACGGGCAATCTTCTCATGCTTATCTGTCCTTGTTATCAATTTATAAACTTTGTTGTTATAAGCATCTTAGCTTAAATATTAAAATAGTAGAATATCCTGATTTTCTAATTTTCAATTTAATATCATTTCTCTTTAGGACACATTTCAACATTAATTTGTGTTTATTACTTTAAAATTATTGTTATTTTCAAGCAGCAACATGATGATTTTGTCATCATATTGCGCATACCGAAGTCGAAACCTCAGTTAAAACATCTTAATTAATTTGTGCGACCTTCCTGATTTGCATGACCTGAGCAATGTGCTCCACCACCAATGACAAAACCACGTTCTGCTTTACATGAACCAATCACTTGCCCACGTGAATCATACGTTGTCACTGTTGATGCACATCCTGTCATGACTAGCGCAGTAAAAAGTGCAATTAATCCTGAAATTTTCATTTTCTTTCCTCTAAATCCTGACGAATTGTCAATAAACCCAATTAATCCAATTGAATTTGCGTGCTTGCTGGTGGAATCGGTAATAAGCCTGTTTTAATATTCACTTGTCGATAATCAATGCCTTTGGCATTTCCATGACCATAGCAAACCGCTTTTGCCCCAAAAATAAAACCTTGCGTGGCTTTACACGCCCCAATTGCATTTCCTGCGGCATCATAAGTAATGACTTTGGCACTACAACCACTCAGAAACACTAAAAGACTTGCTATAAAATACTTTTTAAAACTCACCTTAACCCCTACTTCAGTTTAATTAAATAATTTATAAAAATTATTTATTTATTTTTAATTGGAGCGAATTTTATCTATTATTTTTAAACTGTAAAGGATTATTTTTAATACATAATAAAAAACCACTCGAAAGTGGTTTTTAAATATATGCGCTTTAAGTATTTAATATTGGTTTATTTTCACGTCTTTCTTGTAAGGCTTTTTTGATCACCTGATACCCGCCTGTTAAACCTAAAGTTGCCATGATCACAGCAACAATAATATCGGGTAATAAACTGCCTGTACCAAATACACCTACTGCTGCAAAAATCACCGCAACATTGCCAATCGCATCATTACGGCTACACAACCACACTGACCGCATATTAGCGTCACCATCGCGAAATGCATAAAGGATCACGGCTGCAATCACATTGGCGATCAATGCTAATATCCCAATTGCTCCCATTGTCATGGCTTCAGGGGGAATACCTTGCATATAGGCATAAGCTGATTTACCAATCACCACAAAACCAAACAATGCCATGGTCAAGCCTTTGATCAACGCAACAGTCGCACGCCAATATAAACTCGCACCCAATACCGCCAGCGAAATGCCATAGTTCACAGCATCACCAAAGAAATCGAGTGAATCTGCCCAAAGTGCAGATGAATGTGCATAAGCACCGCCAACCAACTCCACAAAAAACAGCGTAAGGTTAATGATGAGTGCAATCCATAACGCAGTACGGAACTTACTATTTGGTTTTTGTGGTGCAGGTTCATGACTACACGTACATGCCATGCTGATTCCCCTTGCTTAAAGATTTATCTGTATTATGCTATTTAAAACTATGGACTAACTCCAAGGTCAAGTACTTTTGTGGAGCATACATGATGCAACAATATCTCATCAGCGATTTGGCTAAAAAGACCCAATTGAGTACAGATACGATTCGGTTTTATGAAAAGAAAAATTTGATTCAAGCCAGTTTTCGAGCTAAAAATAACTATAAATATTATAATGATGAAACATTAAAACGTTTAATTTTCATTAAGCGTTGTCGTGCATTGGATATGACCTTACAAGAGATCATCGCCTTATTGGAACAAGTTCAACACCCTGAACGAGGTTGTAAAATTGTTGATCAGTTAATTGCAGAACATATTCAACATGTTGAAACACGGATTTTAGAATTACAAAGTTTTAAAACACAGCTTGTTGCTTTGCGCCAATCTTGTGCTTCGGACAGCACCATTGATCATTGTCAGATTGTGAAAAATTTAGCCGCTGCAATCGAATAGATCTAAAGTTTCCGTTGGATACAGGATTAAGGAATACGCCTGCACCCAACACAAAAGATGACTTTGCTGATTGTCTATGCTAGATATCAAAGCGACTTCTGATTTACCCGCTTTGACAATGCTTCGGCAGATTCCTTACGTTCAGAATAACGATCTGTCAAATATGCGGCTTGCCCACGTGTCAACAATGTAAACTTATATAACTCCTCCATGACATCCACAATGCGGTCATAATAAGATGATGGTTTCATCCGATCATTTTCATCAAACTCTAAAAATGCTTTTGGAATAGATGACTGATTTGGAATCGTGATCATACGCATCCAACGCCCTAAAATCCGCAGTTGATTGACTGTATTAAATGACTGTGAACCGCCACTTACTTGCATCAAAGCTAAAGTTTTTCCTTGCGTGGCACGAATTGCCCCAGCTGCCAATGGAATCCAATCAATCTGCGCTTTAAAAATAGAACTCATGGAACCATGACGCTCAGGTGAACACCAAACCATTCCCTCCGACCATGCTAACAGTTCATGTAACTCCTGCACTTTTGGATGTGAAGTGTCGGCATCCTCAGGTAAAGGTAAAGCTTTAGGATGGAAAATTTTCACTTCAGCACCAAACTGTTCTAGGATACGCCCTGCTTCAAGTACAGCTAAACGGCTAAACGAACGCGCTCGATTTGAACCATACAGCAATAAAATTCGAGGTGGATGCTCATTTTCTCTTGCTTGAACTTTTTCAAACGTTGGATGCTCAAGCAGATTTAAATCAATATTTGGAAGATTCATTTCTAAAACCTTTAAAAATCACTTAGGCAAAAAATTTCTTTCTAAACCACAAGGAAACACTGACCAGTAGAATCAATACAGGCACTTCAACCAATGGCCCGATCACAGTGGTAAATGCCACAGGAGAAGCCAAACCAAATGTTGCGATTGCCACTGCAAGTGCTAACTCAAAATTGTTACCTGCGGCGGTAAATGAAATTGCGGTGGTTTTGGGATAATCATTACCCATCCATTTACTCATGAAAAAGCTAATGAAAAACATTAGGATAAAATACAGCGTTAACGGAATGGCAATTCGCAATACATCCAGTGGCAATGCAACCACATCCGCACCTTTAAGGCTAAACATCGCAACAATCGTAAATAGCAATGCCAATAAGCTCAGTGGGCTGATTTTAGGAATAAAAGTATTTTGATACCAATCTAAGCCTTTTTGTTTGACCAAAATCAAACGCGTTAAAAAACCAAGTAGGAATGGAATACCAAGATAAATCAATACCGCTTGCGTGATCGTCCAAAAACTCACATTGATCACTTGCGCTTCAACACCAAAAAATGGCGGTAAATACGTTAAAAATAGCCACGCATAGCTACTAAAAAACAGAATTTGGAAAATACTGTTGAATGCGACCAACGCCGCAACATACTGCTGATCACCACAAGCAAGATTATTCCAGACCAACACCATCGCAATACAACGTGCCAAGCCAATTAAAATCAACCCTGTCATATATTCAGGATAATCCTGTAAAAATAGAATCGCGAGTGCAAACATAAGACATGGCGCAATCAACCAATTTTGTACTAAAGACAAAACTAAGGTTCGCTTATCCTGAAAAACTTGACTTAAATTTTTATAATCCACTTTGGCTAAAGGTGGATACATCATCAAAATTAAACCAATGGCAATGGGCAAATTTACTGTTCCCATGCTCATCTGATTTAAACTTTGTGCAGATTTTGGGAAAAATAGTCCTATGGCTATCCCTACTGCCATCGCAATAAAAATCCAAAGCGTAAGATTGCGATCTAAAAAAGAAAGTTTCTGAGCTGACATAGTTGAATATTCATCCAATTAGAGCAATATTTTCGAGCGATTTGGTTAATTGTTGTGCATCCATTTGCTCAAAATTTAGTGCAAAAAATGCATCAAAACGGCGCTGAATATGTTGAACAGTTAAATTGAATGCTTGTAATTTTTCTTCTTCTGGCAAATTTAAATGCGATGGATCATCTAACCCCCAATGCACTTTTAAAGCATTTCCTAAATAGAGTGGACATGCTTCATTGGCAGCTTCGCTACACACGGTCACCACAATCTCAGGCGCAAATGCTTCACATGCCTGCATATTTTTACTCGACAAATGCTCAGTCGGGATATTCAAACTTTGTAAGGTTTTCAAAGTCAATGGATGTACCTGACCTGAAGGATGACTACCTGCACTGCATGCCTGAAATCCTGTTGGTGCTTGAGCATTAAATAAAGCTTCCGAAAGAATACTGCGGCAGCTATTCCCTGTACATAAGAATAAAATTTTCATATTAATTCAACTATTTATTAATAACAATTTGGATTTTCAGCGCATGCATCTTGAGCGCACTCAAAACGCTGATCCTGTGCTGAAAGTTGCAGTAAAATTTCTTTGCACCATAGGGCTAAATCATCATGTAACTGATAATAGACCCATTGTCCTTGACGGCGATCTTGCAAAATTTGTGCACTACGTAACAGCGCTAAATGTCGTGAAATTTTCGGCTGACTCAAATCTAGTCCTACCGTCAAATCACAAACACAACGCTCACCTTGTTTAACAATCATCATTAAAATATCGAGCCGAGTTTGATCGGCAAGGCATTTAAAAAAATCGACTTGATTCATATTTATATATGGATATACGAATTTCCATATATACTAAACTTTAAATGATCAAAATGCCAATTTTTCCAACACATCATTTTAAATTCCGAGTTTTTTACTAGGTTGAATCTATTTTTTTTATCACTAGAATAATACCCATAAAGTTTTTATGCCTTTTGTGATATGACTATTTGCCACGTTACTGAACTCCTCTCGCCAGCTGGTTCACTCAAGAATATGCGCTATGCATTTGCCTATGGTGCGGATGCTGTATATGCAGGTCAGCCACGTTATAGCTTGCGAGTTCGTAACAATGCATTTGATCATGATAATTTGAAAATTGGCATTACCGAAGCACATGCTTTGGGTAAAAAGTTTTATGTTGTGGTGAACATTCAACCACACAATGCAAAGCTAAAAAACTTTATCCGAGATCTTGAACCTGTGGTTGCAATGCAACCTGATGCACTCATTATGTCTGATCCTGGTTTGATCATGATGGTACGTGAACATTTCCCTGACATGTCGATTCACCTATCTGTTCAAGCCAATGCAGTCAACTGGGCGACAGTCAAGTTTTGGAAAAATATGGGCTTAACTCGTGTGATTTTATCACGTGAATTATCCCTCGAAGAGATCGAAGAAATTAAGCAAAATGTTCCTGATATGGAAATTGAAGTTTTCGTACATGGCGCACTTTGCATGGCTTATTCCGGTCGTTGCTTACTTTCAGGCTATATGAATAAACGTGATGCCAATCAAGGCGCTTGCACCAATGCGTGTCGCTGGGATTATAAAGTTCACGAAGCAGCAGAAGATGCATTTGGGGATGTCATTCCAGTCCAATCACTGGAGACAGCATCAAGCTGCTGCACTAATAAAGATGCCGACGAGCAACACGCCCAAAATCAACATCAATTTGGCGAGCCGGTTTTACTACAACGCAATGAAGAAGAGATGTTCGCTGCTGAAGAAGATGAACATGGTACTTACTTCATGAATTCTAAAGATTTACGTGCTGTACAGCATGTGGATCGTTTAACTCAAATGGGCGTACATTCTTTAAAAATTGAAGGACGCACCAAATCATACTTTTACTGTGCTAGAACTGCACAAATTTATCGTAAAGCGATTGATGATGCACATGCAGGCAAAGAGTTTGACCCTGCACTAATGACTCAGCTTGAAGGTTTAGCAAATCGTGGCTATACCGAAGGTTTCTTACGTCGTCATATACATCGTGAATATCAAAATTATGAAACAGGTTCATCCCGCTTTGATCATCAACAATTTGTCGGTGAGGTTTTAGAGCGTAATGGAGACTATATCGTGGTTGATGTGAAAAATCGCTTTGTCGTAGGCGACACCTTAGAGCTCATGACAACTAGTGGAAATATCACATTCATTTTAACAGAAATGAAAGATATGAAAGATACACTCATTCCCCATGCCAAAGGCTCAGGGCATATTGTTAAAATTCCGATTCCTGCTGATGTTGACATGAATTTTGCATTACTGATCCGCAATCTCCCCAATTCAAGCGCAGATATTTCTGCTGCTTCTTTAGCCTATATAGCGAGCTAATTATGGCACTTTTCATTACAGATCAATGCACAAATTGCGATATGTGCGTGCCCGAATGCCCAAACCAAGCCATTTTTGAAGGTGAAAAATTCTATGAAATTGATGTTGAGCGCTGTACTGAATGCGTTGGTTTTTATGAGCATCAAACCTGTGTCAATGTCTGCCCGATTGAATGTATTGAACCACATCCCGAATATAGAGAAACTCACGCAAAATTGTTAGAAAAATTTCATGGTTTAAATTTATTTCATCGTTCTTAAATCTCAGTAAGATAACGATAAATAATAAAAAAAGTTGATTGGATCAACTTCACGCCAAAAACAATAAATTTAGTAGGGGAAACGAAAGCCAAAGTGTTATTGGGGGAATTTGGGGAACACTTTGGCTTTCAATTTAACAATAAAATTAGGTCTTTTCGTACACAAAAATTCACATATGACATCTAATCATTCTATACACTTTACAATCATTAAATCTCATGATTTGACATACGATAAAGTTCAATCATGCTGACTGCATAACAATGCAGAATTTATTCGCCATTTTTCTCAATTAAGGGCAACATAAAAAAGATGATTATTTTGAACTATTGTATTTAATGGGCTTATTTATTTTTTAGCTAAGCTTTTTACTATATTTTATATATTAAGAATAAGTAGAAAGTCTTGCGTATTTACCACACAATTCAACAAAAGCTTTTGTTTTCTTTATTTTTTTAGTAAATTCATTCTTTTATAAGTTTTTTTCCTAAGTAATACAAATCTTTAGCACGACTATGTATAAGTTAAATTTATTGGTATGATAATTAAAATTTTCGTCATGGTTCAGTTCAAATATTGTTTTTGAATTTTTATTGTTTGATTTCAATTGCAGTCAATAAAGAGCCACGCAAAACCAATTTCAAATTGAAAAATTTTTGCTTGTCGTATCAGCCTTCTAGAGAAGACACAAATTTGTTTTAAGCTGTATTGGGTAATTAAGCGATTTAATTTATAAGTGTATTCATTTAAGTGCATTTTATTATTCAGGATTTAAACATGAACAAGTTGTTTGGTGTTTTACTCAGTGCATCTGTGCTTTCTCTTGCAGCATGTGGTAAACAAGAAGCACCTAAAACAGAAACCGCATCTACAGGTGATGCAAAAGAACATACAGTGGTTATGGCGTCTACAGGCTCAGATGCAGATGTATGGCGTTATATCGCAACCTTGCCTGAAACCAAACAAGCAGGTATTAAGCTTGAAGTTAAGAACTTTACAGACTACGTGTCTATGAACACCGCTGTTGCTAACAAAGAAATTGACATCAATGCATTCCAATCTTATGCATATTTGGTTGCATTTAACGACTCAAACAAAGATAAAATTGCACCCATTTCAACTACCTATTTAGAGCCAATGGGCATTTACTCAAGCAAAGTAAAAAAAGTTGAAGAGTTCTCTCAAGGCGCAACTATTGCCATTCCAAATGATGGTGCAAATGAATCACGTGCCTTATTGTTATTACAATCTGCAGGTCTGTTAAAATTAAAAGCTGATTTTGATAACGTCAAGGGTACACCTGCTGATATCATTGAAAATAGTAAAAAAATTGTGATCAAACCCATTCAAATGGCAACTGCGGTACGTGCAAAAGATGAAGTCGATGCCATCGTTCTTGGAAATACCTTAGCAATGGAAGGTGGATTGAACGTATTAAAAGATTCGATCTATTATGAACCAATTGACCAAAGCACCAAAATGAACGTGAATGTTCTTGCAGTTGCTGAGTCACGTAAAGATGATCCAATCTTGAAAAAAGTCGGTGAACTCTACCATGTTGCTGCTGTAGGCAAATATGTTCAAGAACATTTTGGTGGCACTAAAGTAGATGTAAATAAACCTGTTAGCTATTTAACAGAAAACAAATAACATCTTTTTTGATGTCCATGAAACAGGCAAAATGATTTTGCCTGTTTTTTCATTTTTGTATAGTTTTTGACAACATGATCGAATTTAAAAATATCTCAAAACATTATGATCTCAAAGGTCAAACCGTACGTGCCTTGGATGACATTAATCTACAGATTCCGAATGGCAGTATTTTTGGCATTATTGGTTATAGTGGTGCAGGAAAAAGCACCTTAATCCGTATGATCAATCTCTTGGAACGTCCAAGCCAAGGGCAAGTCATCATCAATGATAAGGACTTCACTGCATTAGATGCACGCGCATTACGTCAAGAACGTGCAAATATTGGCATGATTTTTCAACATTTTAATTTGCTTGAAACCAAAACTGTTGCTGCCAATATTGAAATGCCAATGAAATTATTAGGTTTTTCTAAGGCTGAACGTGAAAAGCGTTTAAATGAATTGCTTGAATTCATTGACCTTAAACATAAAAAAAATGCTTTTCCTGATGAACTGTCTGGCGGGCAAAAACAACGTGTCGGAATTGCACGTGCCTTAGCCAACCATCCTAAAATTTTACTTTGTGATGAAGCAACTTCTGCTCTTGATCCACAAACTACCAAATCCGTCCTAGCATTATTGAAAAAAATCAATAAAGAACAAGGTATTACTATCGTAATGGTCACCCATGAAATGGATGTAATTGAGTCAGTTTGTGACCATGTTGCTGTGATGGAGTTTGGCAAAGTTATTGAAACAGGTTCAACCCTAGATATTTTTAGCCGCCCAAAACAAGCGACGACACGCAATTTTATTCAAACTGTTTTACAACAACAGTTACCTGTTAATATATTGAATAATTTAGAAAATAAAAATCATAATAGCATTTATAATCTACAATTTTTAGGTACATCTGCTCAAGAAACCGTGATTCAAAAACTAATTCAACAATTTGATATTAGCCTTAATATTGTCTTTGCCAATATGACTGAAATCAATGGTTCAGTGATTGGGCAAATGTTTGTGCAGTTACTCGGCGATCCGATTGTGATCCAACAAGCGGTACAGTTTCTTGCTTTACAAGGGGTTAAAGTGTCTCAATCAGGAGTAGCAGAATGAGAGATCTCATCGTTCAATGGCTCACTGAAGTCACAGCGCCTTATTGGCAAAGTTCATTGTCTATCGACCAATTTGTGACGGCCATGCAAGAAACCATGCATATGGTGTTTTTTGCAATGCTGTTTGGTGGTATCTGGGGCTTTATTCAAGCCATCATCTTATTGGTTACGCGTCCAAATGGAATTTTGCCAAATAAATTGATTTATCATGTGCTTAATCCAATTGTAAATGCACTACGTTCACTTCCATTCATCATTTTGTTAATAGCAGTTATTCCTCTGACCAAAATGATTGTCGGTACATCCATCGGGACTTGGGCGGCAATCGTCCCTTTAACTATTTATGTGGGACCTTACATTGGACGTTTGATTGAAACGTCACTGTTAGAAGTCAATGAAGGTATTGTTGAATCAGCACAAGCGATGGGTGCATCACCTTGGCAAATTATTTTTAAATTCATCATTCCTGAAGCACGTAGTTCACTCATCTTAAATTTGACGACGGCAACCATTAGCCTCATCGGTGCAACAGCTATGGCAGGCGCTGTCGGCGCAGGCGGTATTGGTGATCTCGCAATTTCTTATGGATATCAACGCTTTGATACGAGTGTAGTCATTCTTACTGTGATTGTACTGTTGATTTTAGTTCAACTTGTACAAAGTCTAGGGGATTGGTTATCTAAATTAAGATAATGTCTATTTTTAAACAAAACTAAAAACCAGTACTTCATGTACTGGTTTTTTAATTGATCATCAAATTATTCTTTTGAACTTCGACATTCTAATCAAATCAAAACTTGCACCCTACTGCATCTCATACGACAATATCATATTATTGTTTTAAATTTGCTTAGGCTATTTTATGTCACAACCCTTGGACGTTTTAGGCGGGATTACCGCAGAACAATTTCTCTCAGAATATTGGCAAAAAAAACCACTCTTAGTCCGCAATGCACTCCCTGAAATTATCAATATTTTGGTTCCTGAAGATGTCATGGAACTCGCACTCGATGAAAATATCACAGCGCGTCTGATCAAACAAAAAGACAAAGATCCAAAGCAGTGGACAGTGAAAAATTCACCATTGATTAAAGGTGATTTTCAAAAAATGCCAAAACTTTGGACGCTTCTTATTCAAGCGATAGACCACTACTCTTTTGATTTAGCTGAGCTTTGGAAAAAATTTCCATTTATTCCACAATGGCGTCGTGATGATATTATGGTGTCTTATGCACCTCAAGGTGGTTCTGTTGGTCAACATTTTGATTTTTATGATGTATTTTTAGTCCAAGGTTTTGGTCATCGCCGTTGGCAATTGGGTCAAATGTGTGATGCTGAAACAGAATTTGTAGTAGGTCAACCACTCAAATTATTACCTGAAATGGATGTTCATTTTGATGAAGTCCTCGCACCGGGTGATTTGCTATATGTGCCACCTGGACTGTCACATTATGGTGTGGCAGAAGACCATTGTCTGACTTATTCTTTTGGCTTCCGTATGCCAAATGTGCCTGACATGATGGATCGTATTTGTGATAAATTTTCAGAAAATGTGGAATTGAAAAATCCTCTCGTCGATATTATCCGTGACCAAGTATCGCGTGCAGGTGAAGTCACTGAAAATGAACTCACTTATTTGAAAGAAAAAATTTTAGAACAATTGCAAAACTCAATGGTATTAGATGATGCCATTATGAGTTTAGTGTCTGATTCGAAATATCCTGAAAATATTCCAGAAGCTGAAGAAATTGGCACAGGTGATTTAGAACAAGCCATTGATCAAGGCTACATCATTCAACTTGAGCCTGCATCACGCTTACTTTATTCTGACCAAGATCATGACATTTTATTTTGGGCAAATGGTGAAGCTTTGTGTATTTCTGAACAATTCACGCCATTTTTACAGCAAATTGCAGATGGTCACAGCATTGAATTAAATTTCGATTTAGCCGATGATGAAATTTTAGAAGACTTGGTTATGCTTTTAAATGAATCTATTTTAATGCTCGTCCCTACCGCAGAAGAATAGAATCTTTCATGTGCCGAGATCTGTATTTAGCACATAGTTTTACATGCTAAAGGAATATTGAATGCAAGATTTACGTTGTTATCAACAATTACCTGTATGGCATTTTGCCAATATTCCTGACGGCTTTAAACAAGCGCACAACACTCAAATAGGCACTTGGGCAAAATTAGATATTCTACAAGGTCACCTAGACTTTGCCCTGCTGAATGAACACGGCGATGTTCTTTCTCAACAGCAATTTAATGCAGAACACCAACCCCCTTTTATTGCACCACAAACTTGGCACAAGATTATCTCGGCAAGTGCTGATATAAAGTGCCAACTGAGCTTCTACTGTGATGTAGAGAATTATTTTTCTAAAAAATATCAACTAGCTGCAACGCATTCCGAAATTCTCATGGCAATGCCTTACCTCAATATAGGTAAGGCTTTAGACATTGGCTGTGGTCATGGACGGAATACTTTATATTTAAATCAACATGGCTTTGAGCTAGATGCTTTTGATGTCAATCCTACGAGTATCCATAAACTCAACGAGATCATTCAAACGGAAAAGTTAGAGCATATTCACACGACTATTCGCGATTTAAATCAAGATCAAAACTTAAATGGCCAATATGATTTTGTCTTTTCTACTGTAGTCATGATGTTTTTACAGCCAGAAACCATTCCACCTTTAATTCAAAATATGCAAAATGTCACCCAAACCAATGGTTATAACTTGATCGCCTGTGCAATGGATACAGAGGATTACCCTGCCCAAGCTGATTTTCCATTCACATTTAAAAGCAACCAATTACGTGAATATTATCAAGCATGGAACATTTTAAAATACAATGAAAATGTCGGTGAATTACATCGGACAGATGAACACGGCAAGCGCATCAAACAACGATTCGCAACCTTATTGGCGCAAAAAATTTAAGCTCTTTTTCATGCTCACTACCATGCTGAGCACTCAGGATGAACTCTCTGATTTTTAAAATAGAATCTTTCTTATTTCTAACAATTCAATACTTGAGAAAACAGCATAAAATTGGCAACTTAGCAGCATAATATTAAGTTGGACAAACTATTCCTATGGCAAGCCCTGCTCAAGCAATAAGAAGTAAATTTTTTAATACTTTCTTTTCACGTTATTCTGTTTGGTTCTTGTGTTTATTCATCGCAATTTATCTGACATGGACGATTTTTTTACATGAGTCCCATTTTATTTACTATTTCTTTTCCGATACAGTCCTCAATATTGCGTGGGTCATCAGTATTGCACTAAGCGGTGTCGGGATTTATGACATTCTTCAAAGTAAACATGCCATTCTCAGAAACTACCCCATTATGGGACATTTCCGCTTTTTCTTTGAAAGTTTCCGTCCTGAAATTCGTCAATATTTCATTGAATCCGATGAAGATGCACTACCTTTTTCACGTTCACAACGCAGTCTAGTGTACCAACGTGCAAAAAATGAAAATGCCGACAAACCCTTTGGCTCAATCATTGATGTCTATCAACAAGATTACCGTTTTCTGACCCATTCTTTAGCACCTTGCCACCCTGCTGATCATACAACTTTCCGGATCCATATTGGTAATGAGCAATGTTCGCAACCCTATAGTGCCTCAATCATGAATATTTCAGCAATGAGTTTTGGCAGTCTCAGTGCGAATGCCATCCGTGCATTGAATAAAGGTGCTCAAATGGGGCAGTTTTACCATGACACAGGCGAAGGCAGCCTAAGTCCTTATCATCTTGAAAATGGTGGGGATATTGTGTGGGAACTGGGCAGTGGTTATTTTGGTTGCCGAACTCTAGATGGGAAATTTGATCCTGAAAAATTTCAACAACAAGCCGCTAACCCTGTGATTAAGATGATTGAAATCAAACTCTCACAAGGTGCTAAACCTGGACATGGCGGGATTTTACCTAAAAATAAAATCAGTGAAGAAATTGCCCAAATTCGTGGTGTTTCACGCGATGAAGACTGTGTTTCACCAGCGTCACATTCTGCTTTTAGTACCCCAATTGAAATGATGCATTTCATTCAAAAATTACGTGAATTATCCAATGGAAAACCCGTGGGTTTTAAACTGTGTATCGGACAACCTTGGCAGTTCATGGGTATTGTTAAAGCCATGCTTGCCACTAAAATCGTGCCTGATTTTATCGTGGTTGATGGTTCTGAGGGAGGTACAGGTGCTGCTCCAATTGAGTTAATTGACCACATGGGGACACCATTACGTGAAGGCTTACTTTTTGTTCACAATACTTTGGTCGGTGCAGGCTTACGTGAGCAAATAAAAATTGGTGCCAGTGGTAAAATTATCTCTGCTTTTGACATTGCAAGTACCATGGCGATGGGCGCAGATTGGGTGAATTCAGCACGTGGCTTTATGTTTGCTGTAGGCTGTATCCAAGCGCAAAGTTGCCATACAAATCAATGCCCTGTCGGGGTTGCAACACAAGACAAAGAACGCCAAAAAGCCTTAGATGTGCCAACAAAGTCAGAACGTGTTTTCCATTTCCAGCAAAATACGCTCAAAGCTTTAGCTGAAATGATCGCAGCGGCAGGTTTACAGCATCCAACCGAAATTAAACCGCACCACTTAGCTCAACGTATCAATGACCGTGAAATTAAAAACTATGCACAATTACATTTTTGGATGAAAGATGGCGAATTGCTTTCATGTGAAAATAAAGATGAAGAAAACTTCTATTTTAGAATGTGGAATCTAGCTGCTGCTGAAAAGTTTTAATTTTATTTATACCTTATTTTGTATAATCATTTTAAATAAAAGAGGAAAAATCCTCTTTTATTTTTATATCAATAATGCAAACTAGACTAAGATTTAAGTGTAAAAGCTGTTCTGTTCAGTGCAAAAAATTGTTAGCTATCACCATGCTGAATTAAATGTCACTGGTGCATATCATATTACCCAACACAATACTTTTCTTGTGATTGTTCAATATCTAGGGATGCTCTATGAAACGGGGATATGTGATTGATGATGCTGTTTTAATCCCCTACACAGCCAATAATTCATCCTGATTTGATGCAAAACATCTACATTATATCCATGGTCTATTGGTTATTTTTTGACAGGATCAAAGTCAGATTTAAATGTGAGTAAAAAAATATGCATATTACGCAAAAGTTAATATTTACAAGCTGTCTTAGTTGTTCTTTACCTGTATTTGCCACAGTGGGTGGTCCACAAACGATTGAAGTTTTGGGCTACGAAGCCAAAGAGCAGAAAGTTTATTTGCTTAAACACTATGAAGATGGACGTGGTCGACTGCCACAATTGTATTATTATCAGTTTAAAAATAATGCTAAGCCCAACAAGTTGATCCAAGTTAATTCTTTATATATCCATCCTAAAACGAAAAAAATTGATTATGATCAGGAGGATACTCGCTTTAATCAAGAACTTGCCAAAATCACAAAGCGTTTACAACCATTAACTGCCACATCTTCTCAATATCGTATTGTGATTAACAAAAAAACGATTCAACATGTCCCAGTTTGGTATGATCCCAAACAAAAACAACCTGAGTTTCATTATACCTATCATGTGAAAAATCAAAATTTTAAAAGCTTACAACAACAAGCAACTGCATATCAGCAGCCATTAACAATCTCACAGCAATTTCTGATTCCTCAACAAAATAAAGTTCTGGTGACTGTAAAATATCTGGGTATTCCTTTTGAAACAGGTTATACGATAGAAGACCCCGTATTATTATTACCGACTCAATAAATTAAAAATGCGCTCTATCAGCGCATTTTTATCTCTTCTTTTTCAGTAACCCATTATTTTAAAATAAATTGGTGTAAGCTTTGGTGTTGCCTAAATTTGGATTATCAATTGCATCTTTACATTGTGCTTTATCACGCTCGTAATCTGCTTTTTTCTGACTCAATGCATGATCTTTTTCAAGTGTTGCACGTGCAAAATTATCCAAACTCGTTAAAGATTTTCGACACAAAGCGTATTTTCCTTCCGTCACAGAATCTGTCATTTTGACATTAATTCGCCAGTCAGTACTGAGTTTTCGAACCGGCTTCCTGACTTTTTCTTCTATTAAATTCAACTGCTTACGATATACAAAAGGTTCTACATCATTCAGTAATTTCCATGCTTCTTGTGCATATGCCGTTGCATCATTACTCAGCTTTGGTGCAGGCTGAATCGGTTCTTTTGGCTCAGAAGATGAATGACCACAGCCCTGTAATAGCAAAATACCAAGTATTAAGCCTGACTTAAGCAACAAAGGAAATTTCACCGCAAACATAGCACATCGCCAAATTAAACAATTGAGCACTATGCTAGTAAATTCGGGTACAATACACAATGTTGATTTTACCTTTTGTTTTATACTCCCAATTAGGTGTTACGTGTCCCAACACACAACTTCCTCCGTCAAACCTGCAGGTTTTTGGCAAGGTGCTAAAGATAGTCAAGCGATTATTTTTACTTATCTGCCTGTGTCTTTTGCTTTTGGTGTATCTGCAACCCAATTTGGCTTTACGCCTTGGGAAGCTTTGTTTCTATCCTGCTCTATGTATGCTGGCGCCAGTCAATTTTTAGTGGTGGCATTGCTAGGGAGTGGCACCTCTATTTGGATGACTGCACTTACCGTGATTGCATTGGACATTCGTCATGTTTTATATGGCCCTGCTTTGCAAAACCTGATTCAAGATCGCTTAAATTTAAAGAAAACTGCGGTTTGGGCATGGGGCTTAACCGACGAAGTTTTTGCCGCAGGTATGATTAAACTATCACAAAGACGCCAAGAATGGTCAGAATCTTGGATGTTGGGTTTAAGCCTATTTAGTTGGATGTCTTGGGCTTTAGGCTCCCTTTTAGGTGGTTTATTTTCAGACCAAGTTGCCAATTTACCTCAATTTTTACAAGCTGCACTCGATTTCTTACTGCCTGCGCTTTTCCTCAGTTTTTTATTGGCTGCCTTTGAAAAGAAACATACGCTTGTGGTTTGTGTCTCTTTGCTTGTTGCCGCAATTTCGTGTTATCTGATCAATTTATCTGCTGCGATTTTTATTGGCATACTTGCAGGAATATTTGCAGGAATATTTAAACATTATGTATTAAAACAACATGATGAAATTGCCATCAGTCATTCAGGAGAATAATGTGGATCTAGAAATTATTTTAGTCGGAATTATTGTCGGTATTGCCAATTTTGCTTCACGTTTTGGTCCATTATTTGTCATTCAAAAAAGTCAAAAAAATCAGCAAACACGTGGTGCAACATGGTTAAAAATAGCTTTGGGTAGCATCGGGATTGCAGCTATTAGTTCTATGCTAGTCGTTGCTACCTTGCCTCCCTTAATTGAAACACCCAATAAAAGCTTTGCCATGCTGATCGGTTTTTTGGTGCTCATTGGTATTTATTTTAAATTTAAAAAAATTGTCCTAGCCACTCTAATTGCGGCTGTTTCTTATGGTTTGGTCTATACCTATATACCACTTTAACGCTTAAATAAAATTTTTAAAATAAACTGAAAAGCCTTGTTGTTGGTATTGGGCATAGGCTTTTCTCAATTCCCCGCCATAGATTGGATCAGGATTATTGAACTCTTTATGTAACACTCTAGGCATTAACGGGTTTTGTGATTTTTGACTGACCAATAAAGCCATGAGCTGACAAAACCCTTCTTCCTGTGCCATAGAGTTAAATTTATATTGGTGTTGGGATACCAAAACATGGCCAATCTCATGACTCAGCACCCAAACCAAATTTGCCGTAGGCATCCCATAAATCACATTGATTTGTGCATGTATATGTTGATCTTGCAAAAATAGATGATGACTCACGGTATTGGTTGCTAAACCTTCTGCATGATCAAAACCCAAATTTTTCATTTTTTCTTTACTGATGAGGCTCACGTGAGTATAACCTCGCGTAAATTTAAAGCCTAAATTCTCGATTTGTTGCAATACCCATTGCGCCACAATGTTTAAATTTTCACTACTCACAATAATATGTCTGACACAATCTTTACACAGCATCCGACCATCTGCATAACTTGAAATATCGTGTTTAAAATGCTGATGATGGCAGTAATAGCAAGGATATAAAGTTTTTGAATTTAGCCACATAGGTATGATTTCAGCATATCATTCTTGCCCTGCAAGCACTTTTAAGTTTTGCAAAGCATCGATTAAAGTTTGATTTAATTGCATTGAATGTGCTATTAACTTTTCTTTCTGTTTTTGATCATTTTCCCATTTCTGTTGATTTTTTAGTAAATAAATTGAATCATCATTATAAGCCATAAAAGCAGCCTGAACTTTTTGACCTTCAACTGTAATAAATTGAGCTTGAGCTAAAGATTGGCTTAACGCTTGTAAATTCTTGATTACGTCAGCCACTTGTGCTTTCTGCTCTTGTGTTATATTTTCATTGTCTTCTTCTGCCATGATCGTCATTTTTTGCATGTCAACTTGCTCCATCAAACTGATAAATAAATTAAAATCTGCTTGATGATTTTGACTGACGTGTGATCTTTGTGTTTGCACACCATCCAGTTGCGTTGGTGCTGCATAGGTAGTAGTAAAAATTAAACCACTTAAAATAAGCGTGCTTGTACATAACAATTGGCGAAGCATCAAAATTTCCTTTTATTTTTTAATAAATAATTATATGAAATAAACCACAGTTTCAATTTATTTTGCAAAAAAATAGGGATATTGTTTGAATATCCCCATTTTATTGTTGATTATCGATGCGTATGAATCGACATGACAATCCCAAAACTCGCTAACAGTGTAATGACAGCCGTTCCACCATAGCTCATCAACGGTAGTGGATCACCTGTCACAGGCAAGATGCCACTGACCATACCTGAATTCACAAAAACAAAGAAAAATAAGGATAAACCAATGGTTCCTGCCAAAATTCGACCATAATTATGGAAACAATTTAGGCTGATCATCATGCAACGAAAAATAATTGCTGCATATAATACAAACAATAAGAGAACCCCGATAAAACCAAATTCTTCTGCATAAGTTGACATGATAAAGTCAGTATGATGTTCGGGCAAATAGCCCAACTGTGATTGGGTTCCACCTAAGTAACCTTTGCCAGTAAATCCCCCTGAACCAATGGCAATTTTAGATTGAATAATATTCCAACCTGCGCCCAAAGCATCCGACTCAGGATCAAACAAAGTTAAAATACGTTTCTTTTGATACGCTTGTAAAACAAACATCCACACTAAAGGCAAGGCCATGCCTGCTGCTGCAATCGCACCAATGATTAATGTCCACGACATACCACTAAGAAATAACGCAAAAACACCACCAATGACAATCCCTATCGCTAAATCGGGTTGCAATAATGCTAAGCCAAAAGGCACAACCATCAAGATCAGCGCACCGATCACATGTCTAAATTTAGGTGGTAAAGGTTGTCGCGAAAAATACCATGCCATCATCATCGGCATTGCAAACTTAGTGAATTCACTTGGTTGCATACTCCCGATCCCCGGTAGGGTCAACCAACGCTTTGCCCCTAATCGAACATCACCCACCAGCAACACCAAAATCAGCAATAAAATTGCAATACCATAAAACCATGGGCTAATGGCTTGATAAACTTTTGGGGGAACTTGCGCACACAGGAACAGTAGAATAAAGCCAACAACAAAGCTCAAACCTTGACGCACTAACATTCCAACATCTTGATCCGAGGCGCTATAAACCATTAACAAACCCAAAATTGTATTGATAATCAAAAATACCAATAACCACGGATCTAAATGTAATTTATCCCATCTTGATGTACTTTCATTAAAACTACGACCATCTCTTACAGACTGCCGTAGAAAGCGATATTGCTCATTCGGTGGCATGATATTTTCTACAACAAAAACGGGGAAACAAAATTATAAAGAGAAATAGCCAAGATTACAGCGCCTTCCCTGTATATTTCTTTGATTTAGGCAGTTTTGCCATGTTGTGCATTTAGAATCAAACGTGCCAATTCTAAATCATCAGGATAAGTAATTTTCAAATTGTCAGAACGACCTTGAACAACCTGTACAATCTCCCCCATAAACTCTAAAGCACTGGCTTCATCTGTAATGACAACGTCATTCTTTAATGCTGTTTCAATGGCATTTTTCAGTTGGCTTAAGCTTGAAGCTTGCGGGGTTTGTGCTTGCCACAGATATTCACGACTGACTGTCTGTTGGATTTCTTGCTGCTGTACAACACGTTTTAAAGTATCTCTTACAGGAATCGCTAAAATTGCACTCGTAGCAAGATGAGTGACTGTATATACAAGATCATTTAAACATTCTACTGTCACACAAGGTCGTGCAGCATCATGAACAAGGACGATATCATCAGGTGCGGCAATATCGCTCAGATAGATTAATGCATTTAAAACCGAATCTACTCGCTCTCTTCCACCCAAACAAAAATGAATATTGTCATTCTTCTCAAAGTTGAGCTGACGAGCAACATCATCTTGTTCACTGATAGCTAAGATGCAACCTGCCAAAGGCAATTGATTCAGACGATTCACGGTATGTTCTAAAACAGTGAGATCTTGAATGCGTTGGTATTGTTTTAATTCTGTTTTTGAAAACCGACTTCCAGCCCCAGCAGCAGGAACAATTGCCCAAATTTTACGGTTGTTGAGGGATGGTTTCTGCATCTTCATCTTCATTGGTTCTGTTATCTACATCTGCATTTGGATCGATATAAATCGGTTTATAATGCGTACTAAGCGTGCTGATTTGTAAAAATGTCTCATGAGGCTTGATTAAACCGAGGTCAAGGCGAGCATGTTCTTCTATGGCTTCAGCACCATTTTTTAAGTCATACACTTCTGCTGCTAAAATGCGGTTGCGCTCTTTTAGCTCATTATTGACTTCGGTTTGTTGCTGTATTTGCTGTAGTAGTGCTTGGTGTGGAAAATATCCCCCTTCACCAAACCAATAACGGTATTGGAGTACTGCAACAATGATCAATGCAATAACAAGGATAATTTTACTTGAAGTTGATTTGAGGACTTCTGGCATAGTGTATGTGGGTTAAGAGCAACATTGAATTATGCGTTCAATATACATCAAATCAGAGGGATGGAGAACGCTTTACTGTGGTAAATATGCAAAAGGATAAGAATCAAGATATTTCTGATTTTTACTTGATAAAATTAATCAATCAAAATGGTATAGCACAATGTAATATCACTTTTAAATCCATTCATTTTGAATTTAATACCAATCTGTTAAATTAACTACATATGACTCAGCCACTTTTGCTTTTCTGCACCAATTGCTTTAAACAGGATCATGCTATCGTGAGGCGACAGGGATGTCGCCGTTAGACAAGGGGATATCTTGCGAAGCTTCGCTTCTCATGTCTAACAAAGGATTTTTGTTACTTTTTATCCCTGAAAAGTAAGGCATCGCCTACGCATAGGAATTTAAACTTTTCACTGTAAGATAAGGCAAGGCAAACTTTAAATTTATATTAATTAACTTTTACTGAATGGTATAAGATTGTATATAACATCAATAAGTCAATTTTAATCCGCTATCTAACGTACTAATTGGACTTTAATATACAACCGATTAAGCTGCAATTGTTCTTATCACATAATGAGAATATTTTGATTATCTTTGAATTTATATCAACTACGTACAATAAGTAATTTTTATTGTTTAAAATTATGATTAACTGACTATAAATTTTTTAGTTCGAGGGTTAAATATAATTATATTAGGAATATCTTGTAAATAATCCATCATCAAAATTATATGATTTGTATAAATCTTTGATTCATCATCAGCAAATCTAACAATAATTCTTTTATCAATATTAGAAATTTCACTAGATAGATTTTTTTTAGCATGCTTAGCAATTTCTACTGAATCATCAATTACATGTTGACCAGTTTCATAAAAAAATCTAATCCACCAACCTTCCCAAGAAAGCAATAAATGTATATTCGAAGAGTCAAATGGATCCTCCTCATAACTAAGACTTAATCCCTCCATTTTAAAAAAATACTTCTTTAATTCCTTTTCAAAAAATTCTATTGAAAAGCGATTTGAATTTTCGTTAATTAAACAATAAAGTGAAAAAGCCACTATTTTCTCCAAAAACCTGAATTACTAATGCCAATATGCATAAATTTGGCTTAGTTCCATCATTTTACGGTGTAGCGAACAACTATTATGTTAATACATTACATTGAATGATAAGAATGAAATATTTGAATTAAATGAGCCAAAAAAATTTTAAAATATAGTCAGTGCTAATTGTAGATTTCGTAAAACTTAATTTGACAAATATTGTACAAATAATAAAAAACCACCCTTTTCAGAGTGGTTCTTTCAATCTAAATCAATCAATAATGATTAATTTAAACCTTTAAATTCAGCTTTACCACGGTAAACCGCATGTGTTAATTCTTCAATACGAAGCAATTGGTTATATTTCGCAATACGGTCAGAACGTGAAAGTGAACCCGTTTTGATTTGACCCGCAGCAGTACCAACAGCAAGATCTGCAATTGTAGAATCTTCAGTTTCACCAGAACGGTGAGAAATTACAGTTGTATAACCATTTGCTTTAGCAAGGTAAATTGCGTCTAAAGTTTCAGACAACGTACCGATTTGGTTATATTTGATTAAGATCGAGTTACCGATTTTCTCATCAATACCACGTTGTAAAATCTTAGGATTAGTTACGAACAAGTCATCACCAACCAATTGGATTTTATCACCAAGGATAGAAGTCAAGTAAGCCCAACCTTCCCAGTCAGACTCATCCAAACCATCTTCAATTGAGATAATTGGATATTGTTTCACAAGACCTGCTAAATAGTCAGCAAATTGGTTGCTTGTGAATGCTTTGTTGCCTTCACCTGCAAGTACATATTGACCATTTTTATAGAATTCTGAAGATGCACAATCAAGTGCAAGCATGATGTCAGAACCTGCTTTATAACCAGTTTGACCAATTGCTTCAAGAATCGCAGTAATCGCTTCTTCGTTTGTGCGAAGATTCGGTGCAAAACCACCTTCATCACCCACTGCTGTATTTAAACCTTGTTTTTTAAGTACAGATTTTAAAGAATGGAAAATTTCTGCACCTGCACGTAAAGCTTCAGCAAAAGATGTGAAACCTACTGGCTCGATCATGAATTCTTGAATATCTACAGTGTTGTCTGCATGCGAACCACCATTGATGATGTTCATCATTGGTACAGGCATAGACAAAGTTGTTTGACCACGTAAGTCAGCGATATATTGGAACAATTCAGTTTTCTTTTCAGCAGATGCAGCACGTGCAGCAGCTAAAGAAACAGCCAAAGTTGCGTTAGCACCTAATTTTTCTTTATTTTCAGTACCATCAAGGGCAATCATTTTGTCATCAATTGCTTTTTGTTCAAAAACGTTTTGACCTTTTAATAAGTCTTTAATTTGACCATTTACGTTTTGAACTGCATTGCGAACACCTTTACCTAAGTAACGTGATTTATCACCGTCACGAAGTTCTAAAGCTTCACGAGAACCAGTTGAAGCACCAGATGGTGCACATGCACGGCCAACAACGCCAGAGTCTAGGATAACGTCTGCTTCGATGGTTGGGTTACCACGAGAGTCCAAAATTTCACGTGCACGAATGTCAACGATTTGGCTCATGAACAATTCCTCAGTTGATTAATAAAAGCTGCCTTATATTGGCAGCGTTAATGAATAAAACTTAGTGTGTATCTAACTTTTTGAAACCTTTGACCAAGGTATCCAATTCTTTCAGTTGTGCTAAGAATGGCTCAAGTTGAGACATACGCAAAGCACAAGGTCCATCACATTTCGCCTTTTCAGGATCAGGGTGACCTTCCAAGAACAAACCTGCAAGACCTGTTGCCATACCTGCACGTGCCAAAGTTGTAATTTGAGCACGGCGACCACCTGCTGAGTCTGAACGACCACCAGGCGTTTGTAATGCATGAGTCACATCAAAGAATACAGGAACATTCATTTCTTTCATGATATCAAAGCCTAACATATCTACAATGAGATTGTTGTAGCCAAAAGATGTACCACGTTCACACAAAATGAGTTTGTCATTCCCTGCTTCTAAACACTTATTCAGGATATGACTCATTTCACGTGGAGAAAGGAATTGTGCTTTTTTGATGTTAATGATGGCTTGAGTTTTTGCCATCGCTTCAACAAGATCAGTCTGACGGCTTAAAAAAGCAGGAAGTTGAATAATGTCAGCAACTTCAGCAACGGGTGCAGCTTGATAAGGTTCGTGAACATCAGTAATGATCGGCACATTAAAATGCTTTTTAATGTCTGCTAACCATTCAACGCCTTTTTCTAAGCCTGGACCACGAAACGAATATAAACTCGAACGATTAGCTTTATCAAAGCTCGCTTTAAAAACGTAAGGGATGTCTAGACGTTTACAGATTTCAACATAGGTTTCTGCAATTTCAAAAGCTAAGTCTTTCGACTCAAGTACATTCATTCCGCCGAATAGTACAAATGGCAAATGATTTGCCATTTGTATATCGCCTAAACGTACAATTTCTTGTGGTTTTAATTGTGACATTTAAACTTCCTAGTTATGTTTTGCTCGCTTATTTGCTTTTTTGATACTGTTTTTTTGCAGCATCAATAAAACTTGCAAATAATGGATGTCCATCACGTGGTGAGCTGGTAAATTCTGGGTGGAATTGTACCGCAATAAACCAAGGATGTTCAGGAATTTCCACAGTTTCAACTAGATGTTGATCTGCTGAATAACCTGAAATTTTCATCCCTGCTTGTTCAATCACTGGAATAAAACGATCATTCATTTCATAACGATGGCGATGGCGCTCGATAATCTCTGCTTTGGCATAAACTTCACGCGTTTTAGTCCCTTCAACCAATTCTGATTTTTGAGCACCCAGACGCATCGTTCCACCAAGGTCAGAATTTACAGAACGATGTTGAATTTCGCCACGCTCATCTAACCATTCAGTGATTAAACCAATCAGTGGGAATTTAGTCGAACGATTAAACTCTGTAGACGTTGCTTCAGGCATATTAGCAACATGACGAGCAAACTCAATCACAGCCAATTGCATCCCTAAACAAATACCCAAGAATGGCACACCATTTTCACGTGCAAACTGAATTGCTTTCATTTTGCCTTCAGTACCACGTTCACCAAAACCGCCCGGAACGAGGATTGCATCTGCATCTTTCAATACTTCAGCAGGGTTTTGACCCTCTAGATCTTCTGCATTGACATAGTCAATTTGAACTTTAACGCGGTTTTGAATACCTGCATGTAAAAGTGCTTCATTCACAGATTTATATGCATCTGGAAGTTCGACATATTTACCCACCATCGCAACACGAACGATATATTCCGGATTTAACAATGCTTCGACCACATTGTCCCAATCTGAAAGATCCGCTTCTGGCAAATTGTCATAACCAAAACGTTCACAGATTAAATCATCAACATTTTGCTCATAGAATGTACGTGGAATTTGGTAAATAGAACGGGCATCTTTACATACCACAACTGCACGTGCTTCCACATTGGTGAATAATGCAATTTTACGGGTCGTGTCTGCATCGACATCATGTTCTGTACGACAGATCAAAATGTCAGGTTGAATACCAATCGACAATAATTCTTTTACAGAATGTTGAGTCGGTTTAGTTTTCAACTCAGCCGCAGACTTAATATATGGCAATAAAGTCAAATGCATGAGCATAGTACGTTTATGACCAAGTTCAACCATTAACTGACGTACAGATTCCATGAATGGGAGAGATTCAATGTCACCGACTGTACCACCGATTTCAACAATCGCAACGTCATAGCCTTCGCCAGCACGAAGTACACGCTCTTTAATATTATCCGTAATATGTGGAATAACTTGTACTGTACCACCCAAGTAATCACCACGACGTTCTTTGTTCAGAACATCCTGATAAACACGACCAGAGGTAAAGTTATTCAATTTGGTCATTTTAGCACGACGTAAGAAACGCTCGTAATAACCCAAATCTAAGTCCGTTTCAGCTCCGTCTTCTGTAACAAAAACTTCACCGTGTTGGAATGGGCTCATAGTCCCTGGATCGACATTAATGTATGGATCCATTTTGACCATGGTCACTTTTAAACCACGGGCTTCTAAAAGTGCAGCAACTGAAGCAGCTGAAATACCTTTACCTAGTGATGATACAACACCACCAGTGACGAATATAAAATGGGTCATTAAGTTTCTCGTACAATGGAGCCTAAATTGGCCTACAATGTTGTGCGATTTTACTTTACCTTGTACCTAGAAAGCAAAGTCAATTCACATCAATTCATAGAACAATAAACAATTGGCTATTCTATCAGCATTTCCAATCAAAAATTAACATTACAGTACATGATTTTTATCTCTAATTTTACTGTTATAATAGGCTTACTCTCTAGAAGCTATATTTTGTGTCAATATGAATAAGAAACTTTTAATTTGTGGTTTAATTGCAACAGGTCTTGTTTTAACAGCATGTGTGAAAAAAGAAGAACCTAAAAACGATGAAACTGAAAAAGTTGAAACAACGCAAACGCAGCAACCTGCACAACAGCCTGCTCAGTTTGAAAATCTTGAAACTGCTGAACATGATCAAAATGATCAACCGCAAGTGAGTCAAGATGCGCCTTCACAACAAGTGAATACTCACTCGTCTGAAACAGCACAAACTCAACATTCTGCACAACCAGCAACTGCTGCGCCTGCACCACGTGTTGAACAACCTCGTCCTGCTCAACACACTGAAACTGTACGTACTGAACAGCCGAAACCTGCTGCACCAAAGCCTGAGGCAAAACCTGCACCTGTCGAAACTGCACGTGCTGAGCAACCAAAACCTGCTGCACCAAAAGCAAGCTCAGGTACTGCACAAACTGAAGATGATGCTGTTGCTGCGGCAATTGCTGCGGCTACACCTGCTTTGAAAAACTAAGCTCAGCTTTTCATCGGTACAAAAACCAGTCTCTTTGTTGTGACTGGTTTTTTATTACTATAAATCTACAAGCTCAACTGAAATTTTTCAGACCGCATTAAAATTGCTTTAAGAAATCCGCAATCAACTTCGCTGCCCATGATTTGGTATTTAAACCTTCATAATAACCACAATGACTGCCTTTCTTTGTCGTCACAACTACGATGTTTTGCATCTCTTGTACAATCTGCTTATAAGGTTCAAAATTTTTAATTGAACAAATAGGATCATCCTCTGCATTTAAAATCATCAGTGGAATTTTCACATTTTCGAACACATAAATAGGATTAATGGCTTGGTCATAACTTTCATAATCATTAAAACCTGCCATTTCAAAATAATGTTGTTGAAACTCTTGTAAAGTTTTGGTTTTAAGCACCAGTGAAATCGATTGAGTGTGTTGCCATGTGCTTTCATAGGGCTGAATAAAGGCTTTAAATAGTTTTTTTGTCATCACTTTGCTATAGAAAGGATGTACATTTTCAAAACCATCTTTCGTGTTGTAGCCGGGACACAAGGCAAATGCAGCTTTAAAGGGTGTATGTTCAGCCACTTCCCCCAAATATCGCACTAACAATCCTGTTCCTGCGGAGGAGCCGACAGCATATAGCTCAGATTGTGGAAATTGTGCCTGAATAAAATTTAATTGCTCTTTTAAATCAGAAGTTGAACCAAAAATCGACATTTGTGCTACAGGCATCGGTAAGCCTGCATGACCACGGCGCAGACACAATGCAATGCGCCACCCAGTATGTTCATGCAAATCTTTGACTAACTCACACATACTTTCAGGCGTTCCTGTAATGGTATGCATGATCACAATGGTTGGCGTATCGTGTGGTAAATCATAGCCATACCACGCGACTGCGGTAATACCACCATCTTGCATGGTCAGCTGATCGATTCGGTCGTAATCCAATTTGACTGTTTTTTTCTTGATTAAGTCGAAATACAAAAGATGTACATGTGTATTGACCAACCACAGCGTAGGTCGATATTTATCATGCAGTTGCGATAACTGTGGAATTATTTTCGACATTCCACCTTGTGGGTTAAAATACAATTTCGGTTGCTCTGCACCTGTCACTTGATCAAGTACAGTTTGCGTGAGTTGTATTGCTTTATTTAATGCAGAATTCAGAATAGACATTTTGATTTCCTATGACTGATCACATCAAAATCATTCATAATTCAATTACAGGTTTGTTATAAGTGATCGTTTATCAATGAGATTGAGCATGTACGCATACATGCTCAATCTCAAAATCATTTCATGTAAAAATATTTAAACAAAACAGATTTATCAAATCATGATGGTTGATACTTTGCAAAACGCTCGCCCATCTGAGCACCCAATGCCTGTAAACCACTTAATGAACGAATCATGACTTCAAATTCAACAATCTGACCATGCTCATTAAAACGAATCATGTCGATTCCTTTGAGTTGCTTCTCTGTGACTACAGCTGAAAATTCTAAAACAACACTTTGCTCATCTTCAGTGAAGAACTCGCGATGATAAGTAAAATTTTCAAATACTTGAATTACATTCGTCAGAATAAAATACACAACCTGCTTACCTTCATAGGGCTTAAATGCGACAGGCGAACGAAAAATCACATCATCTGCCAATAATTCATTCAAAATACTCATGTCACGCGTTGCAATCATGTCGTGCCATTTTTGAATCGCAGCTTTTGTATGGGTGTAACTCATTTTAATGTCCTTTTGATATCCTTTGAACAGTAATCCCTCCCCTTGCGAAGCAAGCTTCTCACCTTTAAAAAAGGGAGGAGCTCCACGAATTTTATAACCTTAATAAAACGGAGCTTTCCCCTCTTTTTAAAGAGGGGTTAAGGGAGATTCTTAAAAAATTAATGAAGTCCTCTCTCCTTTCAGGAGATGAGAAGTGTACTTGGCAAGAGAGAGGTATAAAAAACTAAATCACCATCGCCAATTCAGCACCCTGACGAATGGCACGTTTGGCATCCAACTCGCCTGCTTCTTTCGCACCGCCAATCAAATGTACAGACTTACCATCTGCTTGGAGCTGATCAAACATCGCAGTATAAGATTCTTGTCCTGCACAGATCACGACATTATCTACATCCAGTACCATGACTTTATCAGCCACAGTAATATGTAAGCCTTGATCATCAATCTTGTCGTAGCTTGCACCCGGAATCATATTGACATGACGATGTTTTAAACCTGTACGGTGAATCCACCCTGTGGTTTTACCTAAGCCTGCACCGACTGAATTGGTTTTACGTTGCAGTAAATAAATTTCACGTGGTGATTGCTCAACTTTAGGGACTTTTAAACCACCGACATGCGCATAGTTGGTATCAATACCCCATTCATCATAGAATTTTTGTGGGTTCAGACTGCCGCTCTCACCTACATGAGAAAGATATTCCGCAGTATCAAAACCAATCCCGCCCGCACCAATGATTGCCACTTTTTGACCCACAGCTTTACGATCACGCAGCACGTCGATGTAACTTAAAACCTTAGGATGATCAATACCTTCAATATTTAAATGACGTGGTGTAACCCCTGTTGCAACCACAATGTCATGAAAATTTTCAGCGCTGAGTTCTTCATAGGTTGCCGTGTGATTCAACACCAATTTAATGTTTGGCTGAAGCTCAATTTTACGTTTGAAATAACGTAAAGTTTCATAAAATTCCTCTTTGCCCGGAATTGTTTTGGCAATATTAAACTGACCACCAATCTGATTGGATGCTTCAAAAATCGTGACTTTATGCCCACGATCAGCAGCGTAGGTCGCAAAACTTAAACCTGCAGGACCTGCACCAATCACTGCAATATTTTTAACTGTTGCACTCTCTTTAAAAATGAGTTCAGTTTCATAACATGCACGAGGATTGACCAAACAAGTTGCTATTTTCATTGAGAAAATATGATCCAAACAGGCTTGGTTACAACCGATACAGGTGTTAATTTCGTCTGCACGACCTTGCTCAGCTTTTGCCACAAAGTGCGAATCGGCAAGCATTGGACGTGCCATTGAGATCATATCTGCGTCGCCCTGCGCCAAAACGTGTTCAGCCATTTCAGGGGTATTGATTCGGTTTGAGGTAATTAAAGGTACATTCACAGAACCTTTTAATTTTTTGGTCACCCATGTAAATGCAGCACGTGGAACTTTGGTTGCAATCGTCGGGATACGCGCTTCATGCCAACCAATTCCTGTATTGATAATGGTTGCGCCTGCTTTTTCAATTTCTTTCGCTAACTGAATCACTTCTTCTAAAGTTGAGCCGCCTTCGACCAAATCCAGCATGGATAAACGATAGATAATAATGAAGTTTTCACCCACTTCTTGACGAGTACGTTTTACAATTTCTATCGGGAAACGGATACGGTTTTCATAGCTACCGCCCCATTCATCATCACGATGATTAGTACGTGCTGCAATGAATTCATTGATCAGATAACCTTCTGAACCCATGATTTCAACACCATCATAGCCTGCAATTTGTGACAACTTGGCACAGTTGGCAAAGTCAGCAATGGTTTGCTGAACTTCAGCCGAAGTTAAAGCATGTGGTTTGGTTGGGTTAATTGGTGCCTGAATGGCTGATGGTGCAACATTTTCAGGCTGATAAGAATAACGACCCGTATGTAAAATTTGTAAGGCAATTTTCCCACCTGCATCATGTACCGCCTGCGTAATCACTTTATGTTTTTCTGCTTCTTCTAAAGAGTCTAATTTTGAACCACCAGCAAATGTCACACCATCATCATTGGGAGAAATACCACCTGTTACAATTAAACCAACGCCACCTGCTGCACGCTCTGCATAAAATGCAGCCATACGGTCATAACCACCGTCAACTTCCTCAAGCCCTACATGCATAGAACCCATCAATACGCGATTTTTTAAAGTGGTAAAGCCTAAATCCAATGGCGCAAGTAAATGCGGGTAATTAGACATGTGAACTCCTTGGCGTGCTTTCGCTGGCTAATATTTATAATTTCTCAGTTAATTTTTAATGCAACAAGTTGCATAATGCAATTTATTTATAATCGAGATTTGATTTTTATGCAACATGTTGCATAATGAATTTACACCCATTTTATGTGCGAAATATTACTCAAATGTCTTTAGCCCATGTTTTATTGACGAGTCTGATTGAAAAACCGAGTACAGGTTTTGAGTTGGCACGCCGTTTTGACCGCTCTATGGGCTTTTTCTGGAATGCCACACACCAACAAATTTATCGTGAATTAAGTGGCATGCTGAAAAAAGGCTGGATTTCCACTTTAGAAGATCAAGCCGACACAGGACGCAAAAAAACCTATCAGGTTGAACAACTTGGACGTATAGAGTTAACCGAATGGATGGTCAAACAAGGTGAACCTGCACAGCTTCGTGAAGAAATTATGGTGCGATTAAGACTTGAGGCACAATTTGGAGGCAATACCATTTTGCCTGAATTAGAGCGTCATTTACTGTTACATCAAGAAAATTTAAAATTGTATCAGCAAATTTTCAATAAAGACTTTGCTCATGCAGACCCACAAGATCGAACTTTATATATTCATAAAATGATTTTACAATTGGGAATTGATCTAGAAAATGGCTGGATTGATTGGCTCAGTCAACTCATCCCTCAACTCAAAGAATTTGAAAACAAAGAAAAAACTTAAGGATTACTATGCCACACTATACAATGCCTGATGGTGAAAAATTATTTGTTCGAGAAATTGGACAAGGTGAACCCGTATTGGTTCTGTCCGGTTTAGGCATGCAAAGTTGGCAATGGCTTCCATTTTTACTTCCCAATATCAAAAAATTTAAATTTATTATCCCGGATTGGCGTGGCTTTGGCGGTTCAAAGACCTGTAAAATTCCTCAAGAGCTTGATGCCATTCATAATCATTGGCGTGACATTGACAGCCTGATTGAACAAATGCAACTCGATGATTTTATTGTGATTGCTTATTCAATGGGGGCAACCACAGCCATGCATGGCATGCAATATGGCAACTTAAGAGAAAAACTCAAAGCTTATTTACATATTGACCAAACCCCAAAAATCACCACAGATGCGTCTTGGAAATTTGGTTTATTTGGCAAAAAACATTTAAAATTCAAACGTTTTCTTAAAGATTATTCAGACTTTTTGCATCAATACCAAAACTATCGCTTTGTAGATGAGTTACCTGCTGAACCCCGTACTGAATTGGTGCAAATGTGGATTAATTTTATTAAAATTCAAGGCAGTAATAAAGTCAGTCCGTTTATTTTCAATCTGGCACTGAGGCGCCCACAATTACAAAAGCATTTACTCCCGATTCGACGCCTTGATTATATGACTTGGTATATCGACAATTATCTCAATCATCAGGAAGATTATCGGACTGCCCTTGCACAACTGGACTGTCCAACCACATTTTTTATTGGTGAACAATCAACTTTATATCCTTCTGAAGGACAAAAACGCATCGCCAATCAACTTTCGAATGCACAAAGTATTATCTTTGAGCACTCAGGACACACTCCTTTAATCACTGAACCTTTGAAATTTGGCAAAGAAATCTCTGCATTTTTAGCTAAAAACACACAATCCAAACCCACACAATAAACATGAATATATTTCACCCAAGCAAATAAAAACTGATCAAAATTTATATTTGCTTGGTGATTTGCAATCACATCTCTAAGCAGAATAATAAATCACACGTTTTTTTGAAAAACGATCGAGCTGTTTTAAAAACCCCTCAAAATAGCTTTTTTCTTTTTCATCAATACGATAACCTGCATATAAAGTACGGCGCAAGCCATTTTCTGATACACAATTCAAACGCTTGGATGTTACCCAGCCCTTCTGTTCATATTCATTCACCACCCAATCTGGCAAAGCAGCAATGCCACGACCACTCGCAACCAATTGAATCAACATTTGCGTTAAATCGGTTGTTCGTACTTGTTTTGGTTGGATATTTGCAGGTAAAAACAACTTTGCCATAATGTCTAGACGATGCTTATCCACTGGGTAAGTAATTAAAGTTTCGTCAGCAAGCTCTTGCACCGTAATATTTTCAGCACGCACTAAAGGATGCGTGTTAGACAAAACTAAACGTGACTCATATTCAAAAATTGGAAAATATTCAATCCCTTTGAGTGCAATTGGATCAGCAGTAATCAATAAATCGAACTCACCGATTTGCAATAATTCATGTGGATTCGCCTCAAAACCTGAAGCGAAATCTAGATCTACATCAGGGTATTGCTGACGATACTGATTCAACAAAGGCATTAACCAATCAAAACAACTATGACATTCTGAAGAGAAAATAATGCGTCCCGTTTGTCCATGTACAATGCGTGTGATGTCCGTTTGTGCAATTTGAATTTGCGGCAAAATATCATCTGCAAGTTTCAACAAACGCTGCCCAACATTGGAAAATGTCACAGGTCGTGTCCGCCGATTCACAATTTCAATCCCATACCAATGATCCAACTCTTTGAGTTGATGAGAAATTGCAGAAGGTGTTAAACATAAATCAGTTGCTGCTGCAACAAGTGACCCGTGCTCACGCAAAGCAATTAAAGTTTTCAGATGGCGAATTTCCAACATGAGCAAATCCAATTAGACAGATGTAATACATTGAGTAAAAAATGAATAACACTCATCTTAACATATAATTCATGAATTTATTTTAAAGAGATGTATTTATAAACCATTTAAAATCTAAACGTATAATAAAAGCCCATCATTTTTTCATTACAAATGTATTTATTATGATGACTCAATAAAAACCTAAACCCACATCTTCCCATTCACCGTTAAATCAGCGATTACTACACCTCATCAATAAACCTTCATGATTATTTTAATCCAACCATATAAAAAAACCCTGCACATGCAGGGTTCGCATATAAATAAAGTTATTATTCAGTAGGAATGGAATCTAGTAATACCTATCACTCCGCCAATGCTTTTTCAATATCTTCTTCTAAAGCTTCAGGTTTCGTCGTGGGTGCGTAACGGTTAATCACTTCACCGTTTTTATTAATTAAAAATTTAGTAAAATTCCACTTAATTCCATTTCCCAATACACCTTTGCTGTTATTGGTCAAATAACGAAAGATCACATGTGCCTCAGGACCTTTAACATCCACTTTGGCAAACATTGGAAATTTCACACCATAGTTACGTTGGCAATATTCTCCAATTTGTTCATTTGAACCCGGATCTTGCCCACCAAATTGGTTACATGGAAAACCTAGAACTTCAAGACCTTGCTCATGATATTTTTCATATAATTTTTCTAAGCCTGCAAATTGTGGTGTAAAACCACATTTACTTGCAGTATTTACAATCAATAAAACTTTCCCTTTATAGTCTGAAAAAGCTTTATTTTCTCCTTCTAATAATTCTGCTTCAAACTGATAAATATTCGTCATGGATAGGTTTCCTCATCATTTTTTTCTTCTGTTTTTAATTCTAAAGAAGCCGAGTTGACACAATAGCGCAAACCTGTAGGTTGCGGACCATCTTCAAACACATGCCCTAAATGCGCATCACAATGATGACAAACGATTTCTGTGCGTTGCATACCATGCGTTGTATCATCATGCTCTTCCACCGCAGCCGCTATAATCGGTCGATAAAAACTTGGCCAACCACTGCCGCTGTCATACTTGGTTTCTGAAGAAAATAAAGGCGTGCCGCAGCAACGACACACATACGTACCTTGCTGCTTGGTATTCCAATATTTCCCTGTAAATGCCGGCTCAGTCCCCTTTTGGCGTGTTATTTTAAATTCTTCTGGCGACAACTCTCTTTGCCATTCTCTTTCTGTTTTATTGAGTTTTCCCATGATTATTTCCTTTAACATCATGCCACTTAAAATAGGATAATCCTATATTTACGTGATTCATCTAAAAATTTCTAGTACTAAATTCACAATTTACAAAAGACTCACAACGACATTAATAGCAAAAAGAAAGCAAATATAAAAACAAAGTGAGCAAATTTATTCAATTAATGCTTTTTTGTAAGCAACTTTAGTGTTAATCTTAGACGTGTTCTTGCTCAGGATGAAGAAATGTCACAAAAAAAGAGCGTTATTTTTAAAAATCTACTCCCTGTCATTAAGCAATATCAACAGGATGGATTTACACATGAAAAAATTGTTGCTTTACTCAAAGACAAACATAATCTTGATCTCGTAACAACAGAAACATTTAAAAGTTACTTATATCGTTATGCAAAAGTGAACCCCACTCTTTCCGAGAATCTCAAAATGCCGAACAGTATCCAAACCCCACGCGAAATAAAAAAATCGTCTAAGCTCGATCATGTATGCTACGACATTCGTGGACCTGTGTTACGCGCGGCCAACGAGATGGAAGAAGCAGGTCATAAAATTATCAAACTTAATATTGGTAACCCAGCCCCATTTGGTTTTGAAGCGCCACAAGAAATCATTAATGACGTGGCTTTAAACTTACCGAATGCAATTGGTTATACCGACTCAAAAGGAATTTTTCCTGCACGTAAAGCAATTTGTCAGTATTACCAACAAAAAGGCATTTTAGACCTGCATGTCAAAGATGTGTATGTGGGCAATGGTGTGTCTGAACTCATTGTGATGGCAATGCAAGGTTTATTGGATGATGGCGATGAAATGCTTATTCCAATGCCGGATTATCCTTTATGGACTGCTGCGGTCAACCTTTCAGGTGGTACTGCAATTCACTATAAATGTGATGATCAAAATTATTGGTATCCCGACATTGCAGACATGGAAAGTAAAATCACACCCAATACTCGAGGGATCGTGATTATTAACCCAAATAATCCAACTGGTTCAGTTTACCCACGCCATGTATTAGAACAAATTGTTGCACTCGCTAAAAAATATGATTTGATTTTATTTGCAGATGAAATCTACGACAAAATTGTGTATGACGGCATTGAACATGTATCTGTTGCTGCTTTAGCAGGCAATCAACTTTGTATTTCTTTCAATGGTTTATCAAAAGCTTATCGTATCGCGGGTTACCGTTCAGGTTGGATGGCAATCACAGGTGATAAATCACGTGCAGCGGATTATATTGAAGGTTTAGACATGCTTGCGTCTATGCGTTTATGTGCCAACCACCAAGCACAATATGCGATTCAAACGGCACTTGGCGGGTATCAATCAATTAATGATTTGATTCGCCCCGGTGGTCGCTTGTATGAACAACGTAATATTGCGTGGGAAATGTTGAATGATATTCCAGGTGTAAGTTGTGTTAAACCTGAAGGTGCAATGTACTGCTTCCCTAAACTTGATCCTGAAATTTATCCGATTGAAGATGATGAAAAATTCATGTTGGATTTGTTAAAAGCAGAAAAAGTGTTGTTAGTACAAGGGACTGGTTTCAACTGGCCTACACCTGATCATTTCCGTGTCGTATTCTTGCCTGCTGAAAATGAATTACGTGAAGCACTCACTCGTTTAGGTCGTTTCTTGTCTAAAATGCGTTAAGATTCAAAGATATTCATGCAATAGAAGTTAAGTCAATAACTTAGCTTCTATTTTACGATTGAGAAAAACGCGTTACAATCAGCTTAGATCCATTTTATTTAAAAACTAAATTAAACATATAAACCAAACACTTAAAAAAAATCACTAACTATGAAAAAAATTAAAATACTCCTCTTCACAGTCATCATGTTCCAGAGTACCTTAATATTTGCTGACTTTAATCATGTCTCTGGTTCTTATGGAAAATGGGTAGGTTATCCCGATACTGACACCATTGAAGTATCAAAATACGGAATGGAAGATTATCCACCTTACCCTTCTATCCCCAAATCTGAAACCAACTTCCCTGCAAGCATGGATCAAAAGATTGTTTATATTCAAGGTCAAAAAATTATTGATCAGATTAATAAACAACAAATGAATACGCATCCTGAGTCTGAGTTTTATATTCCCCCTAAATATCTCAAAATGATTACCCCTAAGAAACAATATTCTGCGATTAGTTTTCGCGCACAAGAATATTCAGAAGACAGAACACACTTTTTATTTATTAATGAACAGTTGGCTTTATACATTACCCCCGAATTCGGCTTTATTTATATCTTAAAAAAGCAGGAAACTTCATCACGTAAGCGATAACCTCAAAAAGTTAACTGCTTTGCTCTAAAATTGCTTCCTTAAATACGATTAATTTTAAGGAAGTTATTAATTTTTAATCAAAATCGTTTTCTGCCTAGTATAGAAAATTTGTTTTACATTTCGAAGCTCCACTCATTTATAAATTGTCATTTTTTTAGTTCCAGCTAAATGTTCCTCGGATCCTTCACATGACTCAATTTTTTAACTATAAATTTGAATGATCATTCAAAAAAACATATTTTAAATTCAGTATGGGCAAAAGCCTATTTTTTATATTAATTTAAAAATGGTACAAAAAATGCTTGGAATGTACAGAACTTTTATAAGGATAGAAGATGAAAAAAACACTGACTGCTCTGACTTTAAGTCTCGGTTTATTATTGCCCTTTTCAACCTTTGCAAAAAATAATGTTGTTGTGGTTGCAACGGGCGGTACGATTGCAGGTGCAGGCGCAAGCTCTACCAATAGTGCAACCTATACAGCAGCCAAAGTTCCTGTCGATGACTTACTGAATGCTGTCCCACAAATTCAAAACCTTGCCAATGTCACAGGCGTGCAAGCACTGCAAGTGGCATCTGAAAGCATTACAGATAAAGAACTTTTAACCATTGCCCGTAAAGTCAACGAATTGGTTAAAAAGCCTGATGTCAATGGTGTGGTCATTACACATGGCACAGATACCCTAGAAGAAACAGCATTTTTTTTAAGCCTTACTGTCCATACCGATAAACCCATCGTCGTCGTCGGTTCAATGCGCCCACCTTCAGCCTTGTCTGCCGATGGCCCTTTGAACCTTTATAGTGCAGTTGCACTTGCTGCTGCGGATAGCGCCAAAGCTAAAGGCGTACTTGTACTGATGAATGATAGTATTTTTGCAGCACGTGATGTGACCAAGACCATCAATATTCACACCGATGCTTTTGCAAGCCAATGGGGTGCTTTAGGCACATTGGTTGAAGCGAAACCCTATTGGTTTAGAAGTGTCGCTAAGCGTTTTAACAATAGCTCTGAATTTAATATTGAGAATATTCAAGGCGATGCCTTACCACTCGTCCAAATCGTATATGGTTCAGGCAATATGCTGCCTGATGCCTATTTGGCATATGCCAAAGCGGGTGCAAAAGCCATTATCCATGCAGGAACAGGAAATGGCTCTGTTGCAAAATACCTTGTACCAACATTAACTGATCTACAAAAACAAGGTGTGCAAATTATTCGCTCGTCACGTGTTCCTCAAGGTTTTGTATTACGTAATGCTGAGCAACCTGATGATCAATACGGTTGGGTCGTTGCTCACGATTTTAATCCGCAAAAAGCCAAACTACTTGCCACGCTTGCACTGACTAAAACCAAAGATGCCAAAGAAATTCAACGCATGTTTTGGGAATATTAATTCAACATATTGTTATTACAAATAAAAAATAAGCGCCAATGTGGCGCTTATTTTGACTTGATCGTATGTAATTGCTTATTCTGCTGCAGCAGCAGATGTTTCAGATGCCTCACGATATTCTTTGGCTTTGCTTAAATCTTTTTTCAAACCAAAACCACCTGTTTCATACAAGTTTGCTAGACTTTCGAGCGCATCATGATCACCTTGCTCGTATGCCAACTCATAGTATTGAGCAGCACGTTTAAAGTCTTTTTTCACGCCTTCGCCATTTTCATACAACAGACCAATATTTGAAGAAGCGAGTTCATTGCCTTGCTCAGATGCTGCACTATACAGTTCAAGTGCTTTCGCATAATTTTGTGCAACACCTTCACCATCATGATATAAAACACCAAGGTTATTTTGTGCATCACGATTCCCTTGATCTACTGCCATTTTATAATATTTCACAGCAAGATTTAGATCTTTAGTAACGTATTCTCCCATTTCATAATTATAACCTAGATGATATTGAGCATCAGCCAAACCGCCATCAGCCGCTTTTTTGATCCATTGCATCGATTTTTTGGCGTCAGCTTTCACGCCTTCCTCACCTGTTTCTAAGGTTTGCCCATAGCGATACTGTGCCAACAAATGCCCTTTTTCAGCGGCTTTGAGCAACCATTTCATGGCCTCTACATTATTTTCTTCGACAGCTTCGCCTTCATCGTACATATAACCGATAGAATAAATCGCTTCTAAATTGCCTTTTGCTGCTGATTTTCTATACCACTCTAAGGCTTTATGCAAATCTTCTTCAACGCCATAACCTTGATAATAGGCTTCCCCTAATTCATATTGTGCTTGTGCATCTCCTGACTCAGCTTTTTTCACTAAAGTCGCGCTGTATTGTACTTCTTCAGCATTGACCATTGTGCTAACAGGTAATGCTAAACAACCCAAGAGTAAAAGTGTTTTAATTTTCATTTGTTTCCTTTTCAGAAAGTTTGAGTCAAATTATTGTTAATATCAATGATATGAATATTTTCTCCTGATTGCAAAATATTCAACTATTCATTAACAAAATCACTTCAATCAACTTTCGTCTGCATATCTAAATGAAGCGTGGTAAAATCATCGGCTGTTATAAAAGGGATTCATCTATGCAGTTTGTTCATCTTGGTATTCATACAGAGTTTTCGATTACAGAATCGATTGTACGTATACCTGATCTGATTTCGGCTGCTGCAAAGGATGAAATGCCTGCTCTTGCAATCACAGATCTCTCTAATTTACATGCCGCTGTCAAATTTTATAATAAGTGTTTAGGCAAAGGTATTAAACCTATTTTCGGCAGTACCATTCGTCTCAACGATGCTCATCATAAAGCTACATTGCTTGCAATGACTAAAAAAGGATGGCGTGGACTCACTGAAATTGTGTCGCGTGGCTTTATTGAGGGGCAACAACTGTCCATCCCATGTATTCAAAAAGAATGGATTTTAGAACAACAACAAGACATTATTGTTCTGCTAGGTTTACACAGCGATGTGGGACAAATGCTCATCTCCTCTAATCCTCAAAAAGCTGAGCCTTTACTTGAAGAATGGATCGAAAAATTTGGCAATCGTGTTTATCTTGCACTCACCCGTACTGATCGTCCAAGAGAAGAAGAATTTAACCAAGAAGCAGTTAAATTAGCGTGTAAATATAATATCGGTGTGGTTGCACACAATGATGTACATTTTATTAAATCTGAAGATTTTGAAGCACATGAAGCACGTGTATGTATTGCTGACGGTTATGTTTTAGGTGACGATAAACGTCCAAAAAATTATAGTCCACAGCAGTATTTTAAAACCGCTGCGGAAATGGTTGAACTCTTTTCAGATATTCCAAGTGCGATTCAAAATACCGTAGAGATTGCTAAACGTTGTACGGTTTCTTTACGTTTAGGTTTCCATGACTTACCTGATTATCCGATTCCTGAAGGTCATACCATTGATACCTTCTTTGAGCATTTGTCTGAAGAAGGCTTAGAAGAACGTCTTGCGGTTTTATATCCCGTTGAAAAACGTGATGAAGACTGGGCTGAAATCCGTAAACCGTATGATGAGCGTCTTGCCTATGAGCTTGGCATTATTAATAAGATGGGATTCCCAGGTTACTTCCTCATCGTCATGGACTTTATCCAATGGTCAAAAAATAACGGCGTTCCCGTTGGTCCAGGTCGTGGTTCAGGTGCAGGCTCATTGGTTGCATATAGTTTAAAAATTACGGACTTAGACCCGCTTCGTTATGACCTACTATTTGAACGTTTCTTAAACCCTGAACGTGTTTCTATGCCCGATTTCGATGTCGATTTCTGTATCGCAGGTCGAGACAAAGTCATTGACTATGTGGCACGTCACTATGGGCGTGATGCTGTTTCACAAATCGCAACATTCGGTACCATGGCCGCAAAAGGTGCAATTCGAGATGTGGCGCGTGTCTTAGGTAAATCCTATGGTTTGGCGGACCGTATTTCAAAAATGATTCCAACCAAACCTTTAGGCTTAAGTTTGGAAGAGTCACTCGAAGCTGAACCACAACTCAAAGATATTGTCACCAATCCATCAAATCCAGACAATGAAGATGCTGCTGAAATTTGGGAAATGGCACTCAAACTTGAAGGTATTACGCGTAATACAGGAAAACATGCAGGTGGTGTGGTAATTGCACCTACCAAAATTACCGATTATTCCGCTGTTTTATGTGATGATGATGGAACAAACCGTGTTGCACAGTTCGACAAAGATGATGTAGAAGCCGCAGGCTTGGTTAAATTTGACTTCTTGGGTCTACGAAATTTAACCGTAATTGAGGATGCTGTTCAAAATATCAATAAACGTGTTCAGTCAGAAACACCTTTAGATATTGCACATATTCCTTTAGACGATAAAGATGCTTATTTAATTTTTGCAGAAGCCAACACCACGGCGGTCTTCCAATTTGAATCCGTGGGCATGAAAAAAATGCTGAAAGAAGCACGCCCAAGTAAGTTCGAGGAAATTATTGCCTTTGTATCTTTGTACCGTCCTGGTCCAATGGATCTGATTCCTGACTTTATTCACCGTATGCATGGTGGTGAGTTTGAATATTTACATCCTTTGCTGGAAAGCGTGCTCGAACCGACTTACGGCATCATGGTGTATCAAGAACAAGTTATGCAAGCTGCACAATTTTGTGCAGGCTATACCCTTGGTGGTGCAGATTTACTACGCCGTGCCATGGGGAAAAAGAAAGTCGAAGAAATGGTCAAGCAGCGTGCGACCTTTATTGAAGGTGCTGCTAAAAAAGACATTGATGAAAAAACTGCCAACCATATTTTCGACTATATGGAAAAATTCGCAGGTTATGGTTTTAACAAATCCCATGCGGCAGCATATGCTTTAGTGGCTTATCAAACGGCATGGCTCAAAGCTCATTACCCTTCTGAGTTCTTAGCTGCCGTCATGTCTTCAGAAATGCAAAATACTGACAATATTGTATTTTTAATTGATGACTGCCGAATTAATGGTTTAGAGGTATTACCACCCTCGATTAATATGTCATTCTATCATTTCCATGCCAGTGATGAAAAAACCATAATTTACGGTCTAGGTGCCATCAAAGGTGTGGGTGAACAAGCCATGCAATCGGTCATTGACTCACGCGAGCAAGACGGTCCTTATAAAGATTTATTCGATTTCTGTCATCGTATTGACCTGAAAAAAATCAATAAACGTACCCTTGAAGCACTCATTCGTGCAGGTGCTTTAGACTGTTTAGACATGGAACGTTCAACCATCATGGCGCAACTGCCTGAAGCTGTCCAAGCCGCAGAACAAGCGCGTTCTAACCGTGAAACAGGGATTATGGATTTATTTGGTGAAGTTGAAGAAGTTCAGCGTAAACCTGCAAAACCTGTAAAACCATGGTCAGATGAAGTCCGTTTAAAAGGTGAAAAAGATACTTTAGGCTTGTATTTAACAGGTCACCCTATTGATGTTTATCGTCCTGAGTTAAAAGCCTTTATTTCACAACGCATCAATGAATTGACACCTACACGCCGTGGGGTAACGACTGTATTTGCAGGATTAGTTGTGGATGTGGCTAACTTCCCGAACCGTATGATGATCACCTTAGATGATGGCACAGCACGGATCGAAGTCTCTGCAAATCACGAACGTTTCCAACGTTTTAAAGACATTTTACAAAATGAAAAAGTCGTGGTCATCGAAGGTGAAATTTATGAACGTGAAGGTTTTGACCGCCCAATGGGACGTCTAACCAAAGCATTTAGTCTCAATGAAATTCGCCAAAAACGAGCCAATGCGATCTCGATTCAATTAAATCCTGAAGTTATCAGTAAAACCTTAGCATCTGATTTACAAAAAATTCTTCTCCCATTTTGTCATGTTGATATGTGTCAGCATATCCCATTCCAAATTCAAATTGATTATGACTATGCCAGTGCAGATCTGCATTTGGGTGCGCAATGGAAAGTTGCGCCTTTAGATGATCTGCTGTTTAAGCTACGTGAATATTTTGGTAAAGAAAGTATTCATGTGCACTATCAAGTGAAATCTAAAGCAGCCAAATCTGTAGATCATCGTGAACTTGCACAACCCACCCAAGTTGCTCCTCCGCCAGAGAATATGAGCATGGATGATGCAATGGATGTGTATAACGCTGAAGTCAATCAATTTTCTTAAGATCCTCTCATTCAAGCTAAATTTTGGAAATATCATGGATATTATTGATAATGCTGCTATTTCACAGCATTTAAGCCATGTGCGTATTGTCATGGTTAATACCACTTTACCTGCAAATATTGGTAGTGCTTTACGTGCAATGAAAACGATGGGCTTATCTAAATTGGTGCTGGTTGCACCAAAGACCTATCCACACCCCGATATTGATGCACTTGCCGCAGGTGCAACAGATCTGATCGAGCAGATTGAAATTGTTGAAACTTTAGAAGATGCTATCAAAGACTGCCATTTGGTTTTTGGTACCAGTGCACGCAGCCGTACCATTCCTTGGCCACTGCTTGATGCGCGCCCTGCTGCAGAAAAATCGATGCAAGCCGTGATTCATGATCAACAAGAAATTGCCATTGTCTTTGGTCGCGAAGATCGAGGGCTCACCAACGAAGAATTGGCTTTAGCAAATTATCATGTGACTATTCCTGTAAATAGTGACTATGGCGTCCTCAATGTTGCACAGGCCATTCAAGTACTCTGTTACGAAATGCGTATGGCTACTTTAGCTTTTGCAGATAAACAGCATGACGATCAAGCTGTTATGCATGTCACTGATTCTGAAGACATGCATTGGGATGAACCACTTGTAACACATGAACAAATGGAACAATTCTACCCACATATTGAAAAAATGTTGGCAGAAATTGAGTTTATGGATCCTCAAAATCCAAGATTATTACCATTACGCTTGCGCCGTTTATTTGGACGTATACAATTAGATAAAATGGAATATCATTTACTTCGAGGCATTTTTAGCCGAGTTCAAGCCTTGAATAATGGCACATGGAAAAGTTCAAAACCCAAAGAGGATCAAAACTAATGCTGAAACAGCTCAAAGAAGATATCCAAGCTGTGTTTGCGCGTGATCCTGCCGCACGCAATACATTTGAAGTTTTAACCACTTATCCAGGGATTCATGCACTCATTATGCATCGTGTTGCCCATGAACTATGGAAAAAAGAGTGTAAAACCTCAGCACGCATATTGTCCTCTTTTAGTCGTTTTGCCACAGGCATTGAAATTCATCCTGGTGCAAAAATTGGTAAACGCTTTTTCATTGACCACGGTATGGGTGTGGTGATTGGAGAAACGGCTGAAATTGGTGATGATGTCACTTTGTATCATGGCGTAACTTTGGGTGGTACAACATGGAATAAAGGCAAACGCCACCCGACTTTAGAAGACGGTGTTGTTGTCGGTGCAGGTGCAAAAATTTTAGGTCCCTTCACTGTCGGTAAAAATGCTAAAGTGGGTTCCAATGCCGTTGTAACAAAAGCCATTCCTGAAGGTGCAACGGCTGTCGGCAGTGCTGCCCGTTTAATTTTCAAAGATAAAGAAAATCACAACGAGCAAGAAAAACAACGTCGTGATTATGCAGAAAGTATTGGTTTTCAACCCTATGCAGCAACACAAGATCAATCTGATCCAATGCTTGATGGTATGCGTGTTTTACTTGAACGTATTCAACAAAATGAAATGCGAATGAATAATTTATGTCATCGTTTATCATTGCTTGACCCGACGTTTAATCAACAACAAGCCAAAGAAACGCCTTTTAGTGAAGAAGAACTAAAAATTATTGAAGATGTACGCCGTGAGTGTGAAGCACAAAGTAAATAGCGTCAAAGTGCCTAGTTGATCTAGGCACTCCCCTCTTCATGTTATTGAATCTACAAAAAAATAACAATAATTGCGTTAAACACGTTTGCTTTCTGTATAAATTTTAAAACTTTAAGCTTTAAGCGTTGCATGTTTAAATAAGTTTTCTTAGACTGCTACATATACTTAATTTTTGACTTATACAACAAATCTTTGGAAGATAAATATGACGATTAAGCCTCTAGCAGTCGCTCTTTTTTCAGCTTCATTACTTGCAGCTTGCTCAACGACTACGATAAACAAAACTCAAAATCAAGTCGTCAATAATGAACCAATCGTCTACACTGAACCTGAAATTTCGCCACCATTTTACGCACTTAATCCATTTAATTATAACCAACCTCCTGTTTTTGAAATTGAATTACAAAAAGCTGCTGCAGCACCTGTACAAAAAATGGAAGTGCCTGACCCAAATAATCTAAATGCTAAAATTATTTTAGATACCAATAAATTGATCGTGCCTACAGTCAACAGTACGCAACGCGCAATGAAATATGCGGTAATTGCAGGTCAAGATGAAATAGACATCACCAATATTGATGATTTTTTACAAATGGTAGAAGGTAAAGCACGCCACTATCCACCACAATTTACTGACCGTCAAGAACGCCGTGGTTTTGAAAGCAAACTTAAAGAAGTATCAACCCAATTAGACACTCTTGCTGCAAATCCGAATGCCTCGTTCGATATTCTTATTCGTGCATTTAAAGCCAGTGTTATGGGACGTAACTTAGATTTAGGTTCATCTTATACCACCAAGTCTTTAGACTATGCACAACGCATTTTAAAAATTAACAAAGATGACCAAGAAGCCAACTTATGGTTCGGTTTCTCATTGTCTGAAGGTGGCGGTCAAAAAGAAGCGATGCCATATTTAAACAATGCAATGAAATCTGAGGTACAAGAAGCTTATTTATCTGCCACCAACAATTATTTATGGATGGATCAGAAAAAAAATGCCATTCAAACCTTAAAAAATTATAAAACAAAATATCCAGAAGAAGCTGATGTGGTTGACCGTTTAGTACAAGAAGTCGAAAAAGAAGGTCGTTACAACGTATGGCAAATTTTGAAAAATCCTGCCCAATCTAAATAATTACGCAGTATTTCTCACTATTTCATCATATAAAAGTAGGTTGATCCGAGTCAGCCTATTTTTTTGCAAAAAAAATTGAATTTTCTATGCAATATCGTATGATTTCGCTAAATGTAATGTGTATCGAGGATACTTATGCAGCACAGTAAAAAAAATATACTGCTAGTCCTTACTGCGATGGCGCCTTTACTGCTAAGTGGCTGTCAAGTTGTTAGTGTGAAAAGCCAAAAAGTCAATGTCACCATTGCCAATGAACGTGACAGTATCCTGACACGCAATAAAATGAGTGAAGCGAGCCTCAATGTACTGTCAATGACAGGTAGTGAGGCGAAAAAATGCACAGACCAACCTGATCAGTGTGTACAAGACTTGGAAAAAATTCCACAGATTCAAGATGAGCAATTATTATCAACTGCAAGTGAAATTTATCTTGCCAAAGCAATCGCTTTAAATGATTCTTCAAGTTGTAAGGTCAGCACCCTGTCTAAACATCAATCAGAAGAAAAACAAAAAATCAATAAAACCAACTATAACAATTGTTTAGACCAACAATTAGACATGCTCGACAAAAGTATTCGTTATAGTTATGCCTATTTATTTGAAACTAAACGTCAACCACAAGATCGTATTTTTGACAACAGACAAGTTCAAATTCGAGACTTTTATAACCAAGCTTTAGCAAAAATGATTACCACCTATGGTCTACGTAGCGAAGGTAAATCCGTTCCTAAAGAAATTAAAATTGGCAAAAGTATTTATAGCATTGACTATAGTCATTATCCGCAGCTCAATACCGAAAAGATTCAAAACCTTCTTTCGAGTTATAACTTAAACTTTTCAGGTTTACGCTCTCTGAACCGTAGAGATGGTTTCGGTGCTGAGTTTGTTGCAGTTTTAGATGATTCTGAACGTGCTGAGGAAAATAAATACATCGTCGATCCATTACATCACCATTATCAAAATGGCATTAATCCCAATATTCATGATCCTCGTTATTTATCGGTTAGTATTACCGCACAGCCAAAATCAGGCAACAGCGTAAACGATATTTTACATAATCCTAATTTTAGTTTAAAAATTTATGATCCTTATTTAATTGAAAATATTAAAGTCGCAGATAAAGACTATCCACTCGCTGCAAACTTCTCTGCACCTTATGGTCTATGGTTAGCAGAAAATAATCTGGGTGCTGCAGCATATTTAACTTTGATTGACCGTGATCAACGTTTGACCATGCCCCATTTATACATGTTAGAACCCTTCAATCCAAAGAAAAAAGTGATTGTATTGGTACATGGTTTAGCCAGCAGTCCTGAGGCTTGGATTCGTTTAACCAACGATATTATGGGAGATCAGGTTCTACGTGAGCATTATCAAGTTTGGCAAGTTTTTTATTCAACCAATATGCCAATTTTAGAAAGTCGCTACCAAATTAATGCCATTATTAATCAAACTTTTGACTATATTGGTCAAGATACATCAGCGGCGAAGGATGCTGTCTTGATTGGTCATAGTATGGGCGGCATCATCGCACGTTTATTGGTCAGTGATGCCGATTTAACTCAACCTGCGTTAAAAATGTTGAATAATCGTAAATTTGATCGTTTTAAAGATGATGATGTTTTCAAGGCACGTCTAATCATTAAACCTGTACCTAACTTTGATCGTGCAATTTTTCTCTCTGCACCACATCGAGGTACAGCTTTTGCAGATCGTTGGTTTACATTGGCAGCACGAAAAATTATTAAGCTCCCAGGTGCTTTTTTAGGTGCTTTAGCCGACTCTGTGACAGATCAAAATCTAAATATGAAAAATTTTGTGAATGAAGTTGGCGATGGATTGATTCAAAATGGTCCTAGTGATTTAAGTCATAATTCCAAATTTACCAAACTCACTAAAAATGTCATGCCTAAACAAGGTATGATTTTTCATTCCATTATGGGCAATAACTCCGATACCACAGATGAAAAGCTCATGACAGATGGTATTGTCCCTTATCAGAGTGCACATTTAGATGGCGCTGCATCTGAAAAAATTATTAAAGGTGGACATTCGATCCAAGAAACACCTGAAGCAGTATTAGAACTGAGACGTATTTTACGTCAACACCTTGTACAGCTCGGCTTGTATAAACCTGAATAAAGCACATAATAGCCCACAACATGTGGGCTATTAATTTATATACAACTCATTTTCATTTATAAAAGAAACCCTTATAACTGTTTATTTGCATTTTACATTTGTGAAACACGTGTAAAACTGCAAAAACTACTCATCCACATCCATTAACAAAGTCATATTTTCAGCTTCAAACACTTCTTTTACACAATCCAAAATCTTTGGAATATAAGCACTTTGGTCCATATTTCGGATTGACATGGAAATCGGACTATAAGCTTCTAAGTCTAAGATTGGAATATAAACCAAATTTCGCATCCCGATTTCACTCGCACTTTGCGGAATTAAACAAATACCTTCACCCGATGAAACTAAACCTAAAGCAAGATGAATTTCACGTACTTCCTGCATATTTTTAGGCACTAAGGCAAGCTCAGTAAAAATCGACTGAATTAAAGTTGAAAAGTTTGGTTTTTGTGATGCAGGATAAGAAAAAATCAGCTCATTGCTAATCTCAGATAAATACACACCTCTATCAATATGTTGTGCAAGAAAATGGTTTTTATGTACTGCAACCCATAATTTTTCTCTACGCATCAAAATACGTTTTACCGCAGGATCACTGATTCTTAAACGTCCAAATCCAATATCAATTTTCCCAAGTTTAAGTGCCTCAATCTGATCTTTGGTACCGCATTCGATCAATTCCACTTCTGTATCAGGATTTTTTTGTCGAAATAAATAAATAATTTGTGGCAATAACGCATATAACAATGAACTCACATAGCCAATCCGCACCACTTTATTGACCGAACTAATGCGTTTTGCCATTGAGGTGGCTTGTGCTGTATGCGTAAGAATCTGTACAGCATGTTGGTAAAAAAACTGTCCTGCTTCGGTGGTTTTCACAGGGCGTGAACCACGTTCAAATAACAAGATACCAAGTTCTTCTTCTAATTTTTGAATTTGGCGACTTAGGGGCGGTTGAGCAATACACAGCTTTTCTGCTGCTTTGGTAATACTTTGTTCTTCAACAACCGTCACAAAATAACGTAAATGACGTAACTCCATTGTATCAAACTCCCTTTATATACCTTTTAAGTATTTAAAAATACCAATTTAGCTCTAGTTTAAGATATTACATTAATTTAGGGTATATAAACAGTTAAACACTTAAGAAATATTTGCAATGTATACATCTATAGAAACATTGCTTGTTGAGATCCCAACCATCCGTCCACACAAGATGGCGGTTGCAACAATGCAAACACAAACCCTAGTATTGGTAAAAGTCAGCACAGATGATGGCTTTGTGGGTTGGGGAGAGGCAACCACAATTGGCGGTTTAGGCTATGGCGAAGAAAGCCCTGAAAGTGTAAAAACCAATATTGAAACTTATTTTGCTCCATTATTAAAAACTTTAGCAGGTTTAAATGTCGCACAAACCATGCAAATCATTAACCGTAATATTAACGGCAATCGTTTTGCAAAATGTGCCATTCAAACTGCGTTATTGGATATTCAAGCACAACGTTTAGGTTTGCCTTTAAGTGAAGTGTTGGGTGGTCGTTTACGTGACAGCATTTCAGTATTGTGGGTATTAGCATCTGGTAATACAGAAAAAGATATCGCTGAAGCGCAAAAAATGGTTGAAAGCAAGCGTCATAATGTTTTCAAACTCAAAATTGGTTCTCGCCCTGTCGAACAAGATGTAGAACATGTTTTAGCCATCAAAAAAGCCTTAGGCAATGACGTTTCAATTCGTGTTGATGTCAACCGTGCTTGGTCTGAACTCAGTGCGATTAAAGGCATTCAGCTCCTACAAGACGGTGGCATAGACTTAATTGAACAACCTTGTGCCATTAATAACATTGATGCAATGGAACGCTTAACTCGTAAGTTTGATATCGCCATTATGGCAGATGAATCTTTAATGGGTCCACAAAGTGCTTATGAACTTGCTAAACGCAATGCAGCTTCTGTTTTTGCAGTCAAAGTCGCCCAATCTGGTGGCTTAATTGAAGGTTGCGAAGTTGCCAAAATTGCAAATCTTGCTGGCATTGACCTGTATGGTGGCACCATGCTTGAAGGTCCTGTGGGCACGATTGCGTCTGCACACGTATTTTCAACATTCAGTAATTTAGCATATGGAACTGAGCTATTTGGTCCATTACTACTGACTGAACAAATTTTAAAAACACCACTTCAATATGAAAATTTTGAGCTCAAAATCCCAACAGGTTTGGGCTTAGGTATTGAATTAGATGAAGACAAAATCGACAACCTACGTCGTCAATAATTGAAGGAGTCGTCATGCTTTTCCAAGTAAAAATGGATGTAAATATCCCTTTAGATATGCCATCTGAAAAAGCCAATGAAATTAAAGCCGTTGAAAAAGCATATTCTCAAGATTTGCAACGACAAGGGAAATGGCGTCATATTTGGCGTATTACAGGTCAATACTCAAATATCAGTATTTTTGATGTTGAGAGTAATGAAGAATTACACAACATTTTACAAGGTTTGCCATTGTATCCATACATGGATATCGAAGTTGTTGCATTAAACCGTCATCCTTCATCAATTCGTGAAGATGACACCTGATTTTTAATATCATTTTATAGTAATAAAACAAGGATTGTTGGGGCAAGGACGTAAGCCAAAACCATTTAGCAAGCACAGCCCCACAGCAACCTTTTCATACTTAAGGAGAATCCGTATGAACCGTCAAGAGATCGATCAATTAGTAAAAAAAATGAACGTAGACACAGCAACAGGTCCTGTTGATGCTCGTGTTCAACAAATTGTTGTACGTTTAGTTTCTGATCTTTTTCAAGCTATTGAAGACCTCGATATTTCACAAACTGAATTGTGGAAAGGTCTTGAATATCTGACTGACGCAGGTCAAGCAAATGAATTAGGTTTACTTGCTGCTGGTTTAGGTCTAGAGCATTATTTGGACTTACGTGCCGATGAAGCTGATGCTAAAGCAGGAATCACAGGCGGTACACCTCGTACCATTGAGGGTCCTTTATACGTTGCAGGGGCACCTGAATCTGTAGGTTTTGCTCGTATGGATGACGGTTCTGAATCTGACAAAATTGATACTTTATTTATCGAGGGCACTGTAACAGATACTGAAGGCCGTGTAATCGAAGGTGCTAAAGTTGAAATTTGGCATGCTAACAGCTTAGGGAACTATTCATTCTTTGATAAATCCCAATCTGACTTTAACTTACGTCGTACGATTTTATCAGACAACAATGGACAATATGTTGCTCAAACAACAATGCCTGTCGGTTATGGCTGCCCACCTGAAGGCACAACTCAAGCATTACTTAACAAGCTTGGTCGTCATGGTAACCGCCCTTCTCATGTTCATTACTTCGTTTCTGCACCGGGTTATCGCAAACTCACCACTCAATTCAATATTGAGGGTGACCAATATCTTTGGGATGACTTTGCATTCGCTACACGTGAAGGTCTTGTTGCAGAGGCTGTTGATGTGACAGATGAAGCTGAAATTGCACGTCGTGGTGTAGATAAAGCATTCAAACACATCACATTCAATGTAGAACTTGTGAAAGATCAAGAAGCTGCACCAACAACTGAAATTGATCGTCGCCGTGCAAGTGCATAATGCTGACCTGAATACTGTGAGACTTGCTTAGTTTCACAGTATTTCCCTGTACCATAATTTTTTATGCATAAGTATTTATTCAAAATATTTATGCATAGCAATTTATGAAAATGTAGACAAGGTTATTCACATGATTGATAAAAGTTCAGCTTCTTTGAAAGAAGCACTTTCCCAAATCAAGGATGGTTCAACCATCATGATTGGTGGATTTGGCACAGCAGGACAACCTGCAGAGCTCATCGATGGCTTGATCGAACTCGGTGTGAAAGATCTTGTCATTATCAATAACAATGCAGGCAATGGTGACTATGGTCTAGCTAAACTGCTCAAAGCGGGTGCTGTCCGTAAAATCATTTGCTCTTTCCCTCGTCAGTCTGACTCTTGGGTATTTGATGAGCTTTATCGTGCGGGAAAAATTGAGTTAGAACTTGTACCACAAGGTAACTTGGCTTGCCGTATCCAAGCCGCGGGCATGGGCTTAGGTCCAATCTACACACCGACAGGTTTTGGGACGTTGCTTGCTGAAGGCAAACCGACCTTAAACTATGAAGGTAAAGATTTCGTTTTAGAAAACCCAATTAAAGCGGATTTTGCCCTCATCAAAGCACAACAAGGCGACCGTTGGGGCAACCTCGTGTACCGTAAATCTGCACGTAACTTTGGCCCGATCATGGCAATGGCAGCAGACGTAACGATTGCACAAGTGTCTGAAGTTGTAGAGCTAGGCGCTTTAGATCCTGAACATATCATCACACCAGGTATTTTTGTACAACACGTTGTACAAGTAAAACCTGCTCAATCATTGGTTACGGAGAATTAAACATGAGTTATACAAAATTAAGCCGTGATCAAATTGCTGAGCGTGTGGCACAAGACATTCCTGATGGTGCATATGTCAACTTAGGCATTGGTTTACCGACGAAGATTTCCAATTATTTACCCTCTGACAAAGATGTATTTTTACATTCTGAAAATGGTCTTTTGGCTTTTGGTCCACCACCTGCTGAAGAAGATCGTGATCCTGAACTAATTAATGCCGGTAAAGAATTTGTCACCATGCTGACGGGGGGTTGTTTCTTCCATCATGGTGACTCCTTTGCCATGATGCGTGGTGGTCACTTAGACATCGCGGTACTCGGTGCTTTCCAAATTGCTGAAAATGGTGATTTAGCAAACTGGCACACAGGCGCACCTGATGCGATTCCTGCGGTTGGCGGTGCCATGGACTTAGCCGTTGGTGCGAAAAAAGTATTTATCACCACCGATCATGTGACCAAAAAAGGCGAGCCTAAAATTGTGGCTGAACTGACTTATCCTGCCACAGGTTTAAAATGTGTAGACCGTATTTATACTGACCTCTGCGTGATTGATGTCACTGCTGAGGGCATGAAAGTGATTGAAAAAGTGGAAGGTCTTTCATTTGAAGAATTGCAGTCGATGACAGGTGCAAAATTGATTGATGCGACTGCTTAAGGCACTTTAGAAATATACAGAATCCCCCTAAATCCCCCTTTTTCAAAGGGGAACTTTGACCAATAAATATTTATTTTTCATTGGAAAGTCTCCCTCATTTCAGGAGGGATTAAGGGAGGTAAAGGATTTAAAAATGAAAAACGCATATATTATTGATGCCATCCGTACACCTTTCGGTCGCTATGCAGGTGGACTTGCACCTGTACGTACAGATGACTTAGGTGCATTACCAATTAAAGCTTTAATTGAACGTAATCCATCTGTGAACTGGGAAAAAGTCGATGATGTGATTTATGGTTGTGCCAACCAAGCAGGTGAAGACAACCGTAACGTCGGTCGTATGTCTGCACTATTGGCAGGTGTGCCATATCAAGTGCCTGCAACCACAATCAACCGTTTATGCGGTTCATCACTGGATGCTGTGGCAATGGCAGCACGTGCGATTAAAGCAGGTGAAGCAGATTTGATTCTTGCAGGTGGTGTCGAAAGTATGTCACGTGCGCCATTTGTGATGGGTAAATCTGAATCTGCTTATGGTCGTGCACAAAAGCTTGAAGACACGACGATGGGTTGGCGTTTTATCAATCCAAAACTGAAAGAAATGTATGGTGTTGAAACCATGCCACAGACTGCGGAAAACGTGGCTGAGCAATTCAACATTAGCCGTGCCGATCAGGATCAGTTTGCTTTGACCAGTCAACAACGTACTGCGGCTGCACAGGCAAAAGGTTTCTTCGACAAAGAAATTATTCCTGTGACCATTCCACAGCGCAAAGGTGATGCTATTGTTGTTGCAAAAGATGAACATCCTCGTGCAACCACGATTGAAGCGTTAACCAAGTTAAAACCTGTAGTGAAAGCCGAAGGTACAGTGACTGCAGGCAATGCTTCAGGCATTAACGATGGTGCAGCAGCATTGCTCATCGCTTCTGATGAAGCCGTTGCAACTTATGGTTTAAAAGCCCGTGCCAAAGTGATTGGTGCAACAACAGTCGGTGTTGAGCCACGCATTATGGGCTTTGGTCCTGCACCTGCGATCAAAAAACTATTGTCTCAAACAGGTTTAAGCCTTGAGCAAATGGATGTGATTGAACTAAACGAAGCTTTTGCAGCACAAGCATTGGCTGTGACGCGTGACCTAGGTCTTGCTGATGGTTCAGAGAAAGTCAATCCAAATGGTGGTGCGATTGCTTTGGGTCATCCACTCGGTGCATCAGGTGCACGTTTGGTGATCACAGCACTAAATCAGCTTGAAGCAACAGGTGGCAAATATGCCCTGTGCTCAATGTGTATCGGTGTGGGTCAAGGCATTGCTTTGATTATTGAAAGAGTTTAAGGAATCCCTCCTAACCTCCCTTTAAAAAAGGGAGGAACTTAAAATAAAGATTTAGGAATTCAAATGCCAACTTTTACATCGAATGATGCCCAAATCAATTACCAAACTTTTGGTGATGCAAGCAACCCTGCGATTATTTTTTCCAATTCATTGGGTACAAAATACACCATGTGGCAACCACAAATTGATGCATTACAAAATGATTTTTTTGTTATTTGCTATGATACCCGTGGACACGGTGCCTCTTCTGCACCTCAAGGGCCATATCAAATTGAACAACTTGGACAAGATGTGGTAAATTTACTTGACCATTTAAAGGTTGAAAAAGCAAATTTCTGTGGCATTTCAATGGGTGGTTTAACAGGTCAATGGCTGGCTATTTATAAGCCAGAACGTTTTAATCATATTATTGTGTGTAATACCGCAGCAAAAATTGGACAAGAACAAGCATGGAATGAGCGTGCTGCTTTAGTACGCCAACAAGGTCTGCAAACCATTGCTGCAACTGCGGCATCAAGATGGTTTACGGAAAGCTTTATCCAAAGCCAAGCCGCAACTGTACAATCTTTAAGTAACGACTTAGCAGCTGGCAGCGCAGAAGGTTATGCAAGTTGTTGCGAAGCTTTGGCTAAAGCAGATTTACGTGAAGAATTGAAAAATATTACAGTTCCAATACTTGTGATTGCAGGTCAGCAAGACCCTGTAACCACAATTACAGATGGTCAATATATGATTGATCGCATCCCAAATAGCGAATTATTTGAAATTAATGCATCACATATATCAAATATTGAATGTCCAAATGAGTTTACTCAGGCGGTAAAAAACTTTATCTCTCTGTAAAGGATAATAATAAGGTCTTGGTTCTGTCTTTACCCAAGGTGCAATAGCAATATTTCTATATTGCATCTACTTTATGATGAATATCAAATGAGAAACAGGACAAACCTAATCTAAAATTTAAACTCAATGATTATACAGGCTTAGATGCACATTTCTAAGATTTAATAGACCAAGAAGAAAACAAAGAGCAGATCATAGGATCTGCTTTTTTAGTGGAAACTTATAATATGACGATGTAAGAAAATGCTTACAGTTAGTGGTGCAAATTGCAGCTTTTCGGAGAAGCATGAATTTCATATTCTATAAACATAGGGAACAGGACGTTTCCCAGACACAAAACAACAATAAACAGTCTGAGCACCAGGAATGTGAGATTCGACAGGAGTCAGATCTAACTCACTAATATGAAAGAACCCCATCAGGATGATGGGGTTTCTTTTTTATATCTAATTTATTTTAAGGACTTAGGAAGATTTAAAAAATATTTCAATTAAAATAATTTTTAGCATAATTTTTATCACCTGTTTCTGTTATTGATGGCTATTTAATATTCATTATATTCTAATTAGTCTAAAACTTTCCCACCCGCCATAAAAAAACACCCCCAACCTTACAGTTGGGGGTGTTTAAATTTAAAAGCTGGCGATGACTTACTCTCACATGGGTAATCCCACACTACCATCAGCGCTAAGAGGTTTCACTTCTGAGTTCGGGAAGGGATCAGGTGGTTCACTCTTGCTATTGTCGCCAGCAAACTGTTATGGATACTCGCTATGGTCTTATTTAGATGCCACGGCTTTCAACCAAATGAGTTATTAACAGGATAATTTGAGTTGCTATTGTAACTAGCTTTTGAACTAAATCAAGCATTTTGCTTTGAATTCATTGAAACATACAACTGTTTGGGTGTTGTATAGTCAAGCCTCACGAGCAATTAGTATTGGTCAGCTTCATGCATCGCTGCACTTCCACATCCAACCTATCAACGTCGTAGTCTTCAACGGCTCTTTAGAGGACATAAAGTCCTAGGGAAATCTTATCTTGAGGTAGGCTTCCCGCTTAGATGCTTTCAGCGGTTATCCCTTCCGAACATAGCTACCCGGCGATGCGACTGGCGTCACAACCGGTACACCAGAGGTTCGTCCACTCTGGTCCTCTCGTACTAGGAGCAGATCCTCTCAAATTTCCAGCGCCCACGGTAGATAGGGACCGAACTGTCTCACGACGTTCTAAACCCAGCTCGCGTACCTCTTTAAATGGCGAACAGCCATACCCTTGGGACCTGCTTCAGCCCCAGGATGAGATGAGCCGACATCGAGGTGCCAAACACCGCCGTCGATATGAACTCTTGGGCGGTATCAGCCTGTTATCCCCAGAGTACCTTTTATCCGTTGAGCGATGGCCCTTCCATACAGAACCACCGGATCACTAAGACCTACTTTCGTACCTGCTCGACTTGTGGGTCTCGCAGTTAAGCGCGCTTTTGCCTTTATACTCTACGCGTGATTTCCGACCACGCTGAGCGCACCTTCGTACTCCTCCGTTACTCTTTAGGAGGAGACCGCCCCAGTCAAACTACCCACCAGACATGGTCCTCGTCCCGGATCACGGGACAGAGTTAGAACCTCAATATTACCAGGGTGGTATTTCAAGATTGGCTCCACCGAAACTAGCGTCTCGGTTTCAAAGCCTCCCACCTATCCTACACAAGTAAGATCAAAGTTCAATGTCAAGCTGCAGTAAAGGTTCACGGGGTCTTTCCGTCTAGCCGCGGGTACACCGCATCTTCACGGCGATTTCGATTTCACTGAGCCTCTGCTGGAGACAGCGCCCCCATCATTATGCCATTCGTGCAGGTCGGAACTTACCCGACAAGGAATTTCGCTACCTTAGGACCGTTATAGTTACGGCCGCCGTTTACTGGGGCTTCGATCAAGAGCTTCGCTTACGCTAACCCCATCAATTAACCTTCCAGCACCGGGCAGGCATCACACCCTATACGTCCACTTTCGTGTTTGCAGAGTGCTATGTTTTTAATAAACAGTTGCAGGGGCCTAGTTTCTGTGGCTGCTCTCAGCTCAGGAAGCAAGTTCCATCACCAAAAGCAGCGTACCTTCTCCCGAAGTTACGGTACCATTTTGCCTAGTTCCTTCAGCAGAGTTCTCTCAAGCGCTTTGGTCTACTCGACCTGACCACCTGTGTCGGTTTCGGGTACGATTCCTGTGTAACTGAAGCTTAGAGACTTTTCTTGGAAGTATGGTATCAGCCACTTTACTGTACAAGTACAGCTTGCTATCAGTTCTCAGCATAGAGTACCCCGGATTTGCCTAAGATACATGCCTACAACCTTTCACCTGGACAACCAACGCCAGGCTGACTTAACCTTCTCCGTCCTCTCATCGCATTACACAGAAGTATTGGAATATTAACCAATTTCCCATCGACTACGCCTCTCGGCCTCGCCTTAGGGGTCGACTCACCCAGCCCCGATTAACGTTGGACTGGAACCCTTGGTCTTTCAGCGAACGGGTTTTTCACCCGTTTTGTCGTTACTCACGTCAGCATTCGCACTTCTGATACCTCCAGCAGACTTCTCAATCCACCTTCATCGGCTTACAGAACGCTCCCCTACCACGTATACATAGTATACATCCGCAGCTTCGGTACTATATTTTAGCCCCGTTACATCTTCCGCGCAGGCCGACTCGACTAGTGAGCTATTACGCTTTCTTTAAAGGGTGGCTGCTTCTAAGCCAACCTCCTAGCTGTCTATGCCTTCCCACATCGTTTCCCACTTAATATAGATTTTGGGACCTTAGCTGGCGGTCTGGATTGTTTTCCTCTTGACTACGGACGTTAGCACCCGCAGTCTGTCTCCCGGATAGTACTCATTGGTATTCGGAGTTTGCATCGGTTTGGTAAGTCGGGATGACCCCCTAGCCGAAACAGTGCTCTACCCCCAATGGTATTCGTCCGAGGCGCTACCTAAATAGCTTTCGGGGAGAACCAGCTATCACCGAGTTTGATTAGCCTTTCACCCCTATCCACAAGTCATCCCCTGGCTTTTCAACGACAGTGGGTTCGGTCCTCCAGTTAGTGTTACCCAACCTTCAACCTGCTCATGGATAGATCACCCGGTTTCGGGTCTATACCCAGCAACTATACGCCCTATTAAGACTCGATTTCTCTACGGCTCCCCTATACGGTTAACCTTGCTACTGAATATAAGTCGCTGACCCATTATACAAAAGGTACGCAGTCACCGAACAAGTCGGCTCCCACTGCTTGTATGCATGCGGTTTCAGGATCTATTTCACTCCCCTCACAGGGGTTCTTTTCGCCTTTCCCTCACGGTACTGGTTCACTATCGGTCAGTCAGGAGTATTTAGCCTTGGAGGATGGTCCCCCCATATTCAGACAAGGTTTCACGTGCCTCGCCCTACTCGTCATCATTATATGTGCCCTTTCGTGTACGGGACTATCACCCTCTACGGTCGCACTTCCCAGAGCGTTCCGCTAAAACACATATAACTTAATGGGCTGATCCCCGTTCGCTCGCCGCTACTGAGGGAATCTCAATTGATTTCTTTTCCTAAGGGTACTGAGATGTTTCACTTCCCCTCGTTCGCCTCGTATGACTATGTATTCATCATACGATACCTACCTTATGGTAAGTGGGTTTCCCCATTCAGAAATCTCCGGATCACAGGATATTTGCCGCCTCCCCGAAGCTTATCGCAGGCTATTACGTCTTTCATCGCCTCTGACTGCCAAGGCATCCACCACATGCACTTAATTACTTGACTATACAACCCCAAACAGTCGTTCATCCCTACAAGTAGGATGAGCAACAGATCAACCAATTACTCAGTCAATCATACAGTTGGCGTCTTGTGCACTTAAGCACCGTACAGCTTCAATCTAAATTCATATACCAAAACGCTTGATTCAGTTTTATCGCTAGTTACTCATCAATCTCTCAAACTTAGAATTGCTTCTTCGTTTTTGATTTCAATGAGTATGAACAATTTATTTCAACTCAAATATATTCTGTTAATGATTCACTACGTCTTCGTCAGATCGCAGTCAACTGTGATAAATCACAGAGCTTAATAACAATGCAGCGTATTATACGCTTCTTTATCACTAAGCTCTATAAGCTATCATTTTATTTGCTTGTTTATTAGCTAGTTAACATTCCGTAAGAATGTGGTGGAGACTAGGAGAGTCGAACTCCTGACCTCCTGCGTGCAAAGCAGGCGCTCTACCAACTAAGCTAAGTCCCCAGCTTAAGATCTAAAATATCTAATTCCCTGTACTCAATATTTAATTTTTCAATTAAATAATGTGTTCGTCAGAATGGTGGGTCTGACAAGACTTGAACTTGTGACCCCACGCTTATCAAGCGTGTGCTCTAACCAACTGAGCTACAGACCCTCAGATACTTCAATGAAGAACAACTTGTTGTGGATTCTTACCGATCGTCAATCTTTCGTTAAGGAGGTGATCCAGCCGCAGGTTCCCCTACGGCTACCTTGTTACGACTTCACCCCAGTCGTCGGCCACACCGTGGTAAGCGTCCTCCTTGCGGTTAGACTACCTACTTCTGGTGCAACAAACTCCCATGGTGTGACGGGCGGTGTGTACAAGGCCCGGGAACGTATTCACCGCGGCATTCTGATCCGCGATTACTAGCGATTCCGACTTCATGGAGTCGAGTTGCAGACTCCAATCCGGACTACGATCGGCTTTTTGAGATTAGCATCCTATCGCTAGGTAGCAACCCTTTGTACCGACCATTGTAGCACGTGTGTAGCCCTGGTCGTAAGGGCCATGATGACTTGACGTCGTCCCCGCCTTCCTCCAGTTTGTCACTGGCAGTATCCTTAAAGTTCCCACCCGAAGTGCTGGCAAATAAGGAAAAGGGTTGCGCTCGTTGCGGGACTTAACCCAACATCTCACGACACGAGCTGACGACAGCCATGCAGCACCTGTATGTAAGTTCCCGAAGGCACCAATCCATCTCTGGAAAGTTCTTACTATGTCAAGACCAGGTAAGGTTCTTCGCGTTGCATCGAATTAAACCACATGCTCCACCGCTTGTGCGGGCCCCCGTCAATTCATTTGAGTTTTAGTCTTGCGACCGTACTCCCCAGGCGGTCTACTTATCGCGTTAGCTGCGCCACTAAAGCCTCAAAGGCCCCAACGGCTAGTAGACATCGTTTACGGCATGGACTACCAGGGTATCTAATCCTGTTTGCTCCCCATGCTTTCGTACCTCAGCGTCAGTATTAGGCCAGATGGCTGCCTTCGCCATCGGTATTCCTCCAGATCTCTACGCATTTCACCGCTACACCTGGAATTCTACCATCCTCTCCCATACTCTAGCTCCCCAGTATCGAATGCAATTCCTAAGTTAAGCTCAGGGATTTCACATCCGACTTAAAAAGCCGCCTACGTACGCTTTACGCCCAGTAAATCCGATTAACGCTCGCACCCTCTGTATTACCGCGGCTGCTGGCACAGAGTTAGCCGGTGCTTATTCTGCGAGTAACGTCCACTATCTTTAGGTATTAACCAAAGTAGCCTCCTCCTCGCTTAAAGTGCTTTACAACCATAAGGCCTTCTTCACACACGCGGCATGGCTGGATCAGGGTTCCCCCCATTGTCCAATATTCCCCACTGCTGCCTCCCGTAGGAGTCTGGGCCGTGTCTCAGTCCCAGTGTGGCGGATCATCCTCTCAGACCCGCTACAGATCGTCGCCTTGGTAGGCCTTTACCCCACCAACTAGCTAATCCGACTTAGGCTCATCTATTAGCGCAAGGTCAAATGATCCCCTGCTTTCCCCCGTAGGGCGTATGCGGTATTAGCGTCCCTTTCGAAACGTTGTCCCCCACTAATAGGCAGATTCCTAAGTATTACTCACCCGTCCGCCGCTAGGTCCAGTAGCAAGCTACCTTTCCCCGCTCGACTTGCATGTGTTAAGCCTGCCGCCAGCGTTCAATCTGAGCCATGATCAAACTCTTCAGTTTAAAATCAATAGTGTTTTATTCTAAACACCAAATCTGGCTCATCAATTTTCTGACATTAATTTCTCAAATAAACTTCGAGTAATTTCTACCATCAATCAATGAAAATAATTTCGATCAATCAACCAGTAAAAATCCACACAAGTTGTTCTTCATATTCTCTTAATGATCTTCTTAATGCTTCGTCAGCATCAAGCTAGGTCGGCTATATTACTCTCTATCTTTAGAAAGTCAACATGTAATGAAAATTATTTTTAATCCTTCCTTCTAAAACCCAACTTAATCAATTCAACCAAGTCATTGTTTTATCAGAAGTTTTAATCTTCATCACCGCCAATGGATGTGCATTCTACAGTATTTCAGATACGACGCAACCCCTTTTTTTAAAGTTTTTTAATTTTATGCATCAAGTGATCTTTTTTTAGTCATTTTGAGCAAATTTTCTATATTTTAGACTCAAAATATCATTTTATTTTTCTAAATTTAGGTTTAGTAATATGAACCAACAGAGTGCGCATGTAAGAAAGCAGGAATTAATCCTGTTAAAGCTGCACGAATATCTGCACGTTCATTAATAAGTTGATGTGAACCTTCTTCTAACATGAGCAAAGTCTGTAATCTAAATTTATGACGAATAAATTCGATATTATAACGCCAGTCTACTGTTTGATCTTGCGCACCTTGAGCAAGCCAAACGGGAATACGACACGCAGGACGATTTTCCATTTCCTGCATCCATTTAGACATCGCTAAGATCCAATCCATTCCCATCATACGTGGCTGTAAAGGGTCTTTTAAACGTACAAATCTTAAAAATTCAGGATTGTGGTTGTTACGTCTAAAGTGTCGAGGCACTTCGCGTTTAATTCTACGAATAATGCCTAGCCCGACTGAGTTATGCCACCATGCCGATTTTGCTGGGCGAATAAGCGGTGATAATAATAAAACACGCTCAACAATTGGGTTTTCACGGCGCTGTGCATAGTCAAGTAAATGATGCATTAAAATTGCTGCACCTGTACTTTGCCCAATACCGACCCACGGTTTAGCAAGTTGATCTGCATTTTTAACGTATTGATATACCGCCTGTAATACCTGTTGATAATGGTCAAAATTTTCAATATTGGCAGGTGAACCATTACTTAAACCATGCCCAGGTAAATCATAGGTTAGTACGCTAAAGCCCTGTTCTAAAATTTCTTGAATAATTGGCTGATAAATACCACTATGTTCAAGATAACCATGCAATAAAAACACTGTGCCTTTTATTTTTTCAACATTCGGTTGAAAAACCTGTACATGTAATTTAAATAATGGCATTTCAATAAAACCTTGCCAATGCTGCCCTTGTAATTGATCTAAACCATATAAACGGCGATAAGCTTGGATTTCTCTTGAAGGCTGATAAGCTTTATTTAAATTTAATGCTTCTAAAAGTTGTGGTGTTTGCTCTCGATTTGGAACAGGTAAATCGAGCTGTTTTAGAATGGTTGGATTTAAAAATGGGATGTCTGGCATTATGGCACCTCACGACAACCGCTTGAACCAAATAAAACATCTCGAATTGTTGCTAATGTTTCATAATTGGCACGGCGGCTGTGATTATAATTTTGTTGACTAGGTTGCCAGTCGGTCAATGGCGTTGGCATAGGTGCTTCAATAGGAATGGTTTCAATACCATTTAAAGCAAATAATCGACGTGTTCTTGGCATATGATAACGGTCAGTAATCAATAATACGGTGGGTGCACCACCTTTCTTTTGTAAAAGTAATGAGCTAAAGCGGGTATTTTCACAGGTATTCATACTTCTATTTTCAAGTAGATTAGCATCTACACCACGTTCTTTAAGCCACGCTTGCATATAAGGTGCTTCTACACCACTGAGTACAATCGGTAATTTAACTTTTTTTTCTAAAGCCACAGTCGTTTCTAATCTTAAACGGGTATAGGCATTGACGATAATATCTTTTTGATTTTTATCTAGCGTTAATCCGCCACCTAAAACAACGATGGCATAAGGTTGATTGGTCACCTTGCTTTTAACAGTATTTTGATTTTGTAAACTTTCAATATCTGCTTGAACGGCAGAACTTGCCAATTCACTTTTCACATGTTCTTCTTTGACATGATGCATTTTCAAAAATTTTAAGTATTGATCCATCAATACTTTATTATTTTCATTGTTTAAATCCAGTAAAGCTTTGACTGTTGTACTTTCATCGTGCTGCACATCAGAAGCAGCTTGTTCTATAAGTAAAGGAATAACGGGTTTATCTTCATTTTCCTGTTTTTCTTTTTGTTTTTCGATAATTTTTTCTTGCAAGGCTTTATATCTAAGCTGCAAAGTGCTTAGACCTTGTGCATCTTGACTATTAATTTCCTGTTCCATCAATTTTAAATAGGCTTGTCGAGCTATCCAAAGTTGTGAACCTGGTTCTAAATTTTCCGACTCAGACAATGCAGCATTTTGTTGGCTTTGTGCTGCCAACTGATTAACCTCTACAGGCACAAAAGTATTAAGTAATTTCACCATCATATTGGAATAGAACGGCGTATACCAAAAAACCATTAGAGCAGCCAAAAAGACGAATAGGATTGCAATCCATCGTACTGTTTTGACCATCCAATGCTGTTTTTTCATTTTTTTATTTACCTAAATGAGACTGAATTAAACCTAATGTATTAAACAATACAGGTTCTGGCTCAAGTAACACATTAAATTTATTGTAAACATCCTGCTGTACTGCACGATATGTCGCTTGTATATCCTGCAAAGTTGCATCAGCATAGTTGACCAAAACAAGTGCTTGTTTCTCAAACATTCCTACTTGATTCAGTTTTTTACCTTTCCAACCTGTTTGATCAATTAACCAACCCGCAGCAATTTTAACCTGTTCATTTGCTTGAGGATAATGTGGAATATTAGGGAATTCTACAATTAATTGTGATAATTGATCTTTTGAAATAATCGGATTTTTAAAAAAACTACCTACATTTGGAAATTCTTGAGGATCGGGCAATTTACTTTGACGAATATGAATCACCTGTTTTTGTAAATTTTCCGCAGAAAGATCATCCTGCATTGCCGTTTTCAAATCACCATAATTGATTTTTAAATCTGCTTGTTTTAACAGTTTAAAAATGACGCCTACAATGACATAACGGTTTGGCTCATCCTTAAAAATACTATGACGGTAAGAAAAATCGCAATCCTCAGCATCGATCAATTTAAACTGTTGCTGCTGACGATCATAGACCTCAACAGATTCAATAAACTCACCTGCCTCAACCCCATAAGCACCAATATTTTGTACAGGTGCCGCACCTACAAGCCCTGGAATTAAGGCAAGGTTTTGTAAACCATATAACTTTTGCGTGGTCGTCCACAATACAAAATCATGCCACACCTGTCCCGCACCGACTTTTAAAGTCTGTGTATGATCATCTTCGGATAAAAACTCAATGCCTTGAATCTCCATATGCATGACAAGTGCATGAATATTTTGTGGCAGTAACATGTTGCTACCACCCGATAAAATCAATACATTTAAATGTTGTGTTTTTGCATAAGCAAGCGCTTCAGTCAATACTTGTTTGGATTGAACTTTCACATAATGTGACGCTACTGCATCTAAACGTAATGTATTAAATTCTTTTAGAGAAACGTTTTTTTGAATATTCATACAAAACCTTAGTGTTACGCTTGACGTTTAAAATGTTCGACCCATGCTTGGCTACTTGATTCACACTGATCAAGCACGCGCTCAAAACCCTCTGCACCCCCATAATAAGGATCGGGTAATGCTTGTTGAAGGTAGTTCGGATCATGTTCGCTCATAAGTGCAACTGCAGCACGAACTTGATGTCCTTGAAGATTTTGCTCAGCTTCATGTTTTAAATTTAAGATATTTTTTAAGTTTTCTAAATCCATTGCTAAAATCAAATCAAATTCATAAAAATCATTTTGTTGCAACTGACGCGCGCGTAATGCGGATAAATCATATCCGCGTGCTTTCGCATGTTTTTGGCTACGTTCATCAGGTGCTTTATTAGGGTGATAATTACTTGTTCCTGCTGAATCAACTTGAATATTGAGTTGATGCTCATCACAATAATGTCGCAACACAACCTCAGCAGTTGGAGAACGGCAAATATTTCCTAAACACACACATAACACCTTGTATGGCGTTTTGGATGACATAACAACCTCAATTGATCATTTATTTTTTCAGGGCTTATGTTAAGTTATTTAACGAATGAATCCCATAGTACGACAAAACAATAATGTTTATTTTATGATGATAGATTAAGGATAATACATATGCGTCATTTTCAATTTCAAACTGTTGCCAATATCATTTCAGGTTTAGGCTCAATTCAAGAATTACACAACATTTTAAAAATAAAAAATTATAAAAAACTCTTACTCGTCACGGATGCTGGGATGATTCAACATCATTTGCATCGTCCAATTTTAGAGATCCTTGAACAATTAAGCTTAGATTATGTGATTTATTCAGAGGTACAAGCCGACCCTGCTGAAGATATTATTTTAGATGCGGTCAGTTATGCAAAGCGTGAACAGGTGGATGTCGTCATCGGGTTTGGGGGTGGCAGCTCAATGGATGTCGCAAAAGTCATTGCGATTTTAGCAGACCCAAAACAACAACAAAGTATTCAAGACTTATATGGTGTAAATAACGCACAGGCGCCTCGCTTACCCTTAATTTTAGTGCCAACAACTGCGGGTACAGGTTCCGAAGTCACACCTATTTCCATTGTGACGACTGGAGAAACCACCAAAACAGGTATTGTGGCACCTATTTTATATGCAGATATTGCAATTTTGGATGCCAATTTCACAGTCGGTTTACCTGCACATATTACTGCGGCAACGGGTATTGATGCCATGGTACATGCGATTGAAGCCTATACCTCTAAAATTAAAAAGAATTTTTATGCAGATATGCTCGCTAAACAAGCCTTGAAGCTGTTAAATAAAAATTTACCCTTGGTGCTCAAAGATGGCTCAAACTCAGAAGCGCGACAAAATATGTTATTGGGTTCCATGCTTGCAGGTCAGGCATTTGCCAATGCGCCTGTGGGCGCTGTACATGCTTTGGCTTATCCACTTGGCGGACATTTTCATTTATCCCATGGACATACCAATGCCTTAGTTTTATTAGAAGTTTTAAAGTTTAATGCTCCACATGCCAAGCAACTCTATGCTGAATTAATGCAATATCTAGACCCTTATAGCAAAGGTAGTACAGATGGTTTATGTGATTTATTTATTGATCATATGCAACGTCATTTAGACAGCAGTGGTTTAACCTTAAAGCTCAATCAACTCCATGTTCCTGAAAATATGTTAGAGCAGTTAGCTGAAGATGCCATGTTACAAACACGTTTATTACAAAACAATCCAAGAGAAATGACTCAATCACACGCTTTAAAAATTTACCAAGAAATTTATTAAGTGAATATTTATTAGTAACGTACCAAATTATTATTAATTAAATTAGATGAAAAATATGAAACCAGAAGTTAAAACTCGCACTCAATATTGTTTTTTATTCCCGATTCAAACCCGATGGGCTGATAATGACATTTATGGGCATGTCAACAATGTCACTTACTATAGTTATTTTGATACCGCAGCCAATGCTCTCTTGATTCAAAAAACAGGTTTTGATATTCACCAGTCCCCCATTATTGGTTTAGTTGTCAATTCAGCTTGCGACTTTTTACAAGAACTCACCTATCCAGAAGTCATTGAAGTCGGTGTAGCAATCTCTAAAATAGGTACTTCTTCATTGACTTATGATTTAGCCATTTTTAAACAAGGGCAAAATGAAGCCTCTGCACAAGGTCACTTTGTACATGTATTCGTTGAGCGTGAAACAAAAAAAAGCACCCCGATTCCACATCAAATGCGAGATGCTTTACAGGATTATTTAATGAAATAACCTAAACTTTCAATTGAATATTTTGCAACTCACCCTCAAAAGCTTGCAATAAGCTTTTGATCACAGGCTCAGCATGTAACATCTCTGTTGCTCGATCATAGGCACGTGCCTTACGTTCATTTTGCATATGAAATGGTGTGGTACTTTCGACCTCACCATATTGCACATTAAACACAGTACTCGACCATTGTTGTTTAAGTGATGACTCTAGCGCATGTTGAGTTTGATTTAATAAATTTTCATATTGCTTGGAAATTTGAAACGTAGAATGACCATTAATCATTCCAATCATCAAACCATGTTGTGCCAACTCCTGCACTGCAGGTGACAAATCACTGTTTCTAAACCAGTATTCCCATTTATTGACATCCCATTCACCTTCGAGTTGCTGTGGCGCAAGCTGTAAAATGTCTTGTGGCGTTTGCTGTGAATGATGTTGATGTGGTTCGATCTCGGCGGTAACTGGATTCTGCGGCTGAGTTTTGGTGATGGATTCAGTCCCAACATCAACCACCTCATGCAACTGTGCTACAGGTTTTGCTTCATCCATTTCTGAGGCAAGGAAGAAAACTTCTTCAGTTGCGGCAGTATTTGTTGTTGCAACATTTTCAGAAAAATCCGTGCCAAATGAAGTTAAAGCGAGTTCATCTGTATCCTGTAAACCTTGAGTTTCATTGAGCACTTCAATATTTTCAGTGCGTTGTACTAACGATGTTTCAGATTCAATGCCAATACTTAAGTCCTGAGCCTGCTCAATGTTTGCAGATTCTGCAATAGCTGCTAAATCTTGCGTATTTGGCATTTCAGTTGTCGATGTTAGTTCAACAGGCTCAAGCTGTTCAGCGACAGGCGCAATACTTTCAGGTGAATGCTCAATATGTGAAAGTGTAGTCGCTGTCTGAATTTGATGATCATCAACATGTTCAACAAAATAATTTTGTTCAGCGTTATGCTGTTCTTGAATATCAGGTTTTGTTTCAGATTCAAGGTTTTGCTCAATGATGGGATGAGATTCAATAGCTTGTTCCACAACTAAAGACGACTGAACAGTTCTTGGCTCTGAAACCACAATTTCATTGGCTTGCAAAGGACGGAATGCCAATAAACGCAAGACCGTCATTTCAAAGCCTTGTTCCTGCGTCACCGCCAATTGCAGATCTGCACGTCCCTTACAGGCAATCTGATAATACAACTGGATGTCCTGTGCAGAAACCAATTGTGATAATGTCATGATTTTTTTATTGATCTCAGCACTATATTTCAAGCTTAAATCAGGTAGATATTGCAACATTGCTAATTCATGTAATGTTGAAATAAATTGATCTAAAACCAACGAGACATCCAAAGCTTGCTGTCTAAATTGCAATAAAAGCTGACTGACATGCTCACGCTGATTTTGATGAATCGCCAGAATCAAATCATAGATAATGGTTCGATCAATCAGCCCCAGCATTTCTTTGACATCTTGATGATGAATCGCACCTTGACCATAGGCAATCGCTTGATCGGTCAAAGACAATGCATCACGTAAGGAACCCTGTGCCGATTCCGCAATTTGCCAAATCGCATCTTGTTCAGACTGAATACTTTCTTTGGCTAGAATATCCGTTAAATGATGAGTAATTTCATCGACGGCCAAAGGGCGCAAGGTGAATTGCAAACAACGCGAAATCACCGTAATCGGAAGTTTTTGTGGATCTGTTGTGGCAAATAAAAATTTGACATGTGCAGGCGGTTCTTCCAATGTTTTCAATAAAGCATTAAAAGAATGCGTAGACAACATATGCACTTCATCGATCAGATAAACCTTGAACCGCCCTTGTGTCGGTGCATAAGGAACGTTATCCAATAATTCACGAGTATCTTCAACTTTGGTACGTGACGCCGCATCAATTTCAATTAGGTCAATAAAACGACCTTCATTGACTGCTTTACAGGTTGCACAGACTTCACACGGCGTAGACGTTACGCCCGTTTCGCAGTTTAGACATTTGGCTAAAATACGAGCGATGGTGGTTTTCCCCACACCTCGCGTTCCCGTAAACAAGTAAGCATGATGTAAACGACCACGATCCAATGCACTGGTTAATGCACGTGAAACGTGATTTTGTCCAACCAATTCATTAAAATTTCGCGGGCGATATTTACGTGCAAGTACCTGATACATGAAAGCTCCTCATTACAGCGTTAAGGATACTGTTTTTTTGCTCATTAGTGAATGAAGAATGTCTTTGAAGATGGTAATCGCTGAAATATCTAACAATCTTATGATCAGTAAAATATAAAATCAAAGGATGTTAAAACCACCCTTTACTGCCTTTCAGTTCAGCATCAGCACAACGCAAAGCTTCTTGAGTCAGCCCCCACAAGCGATAATCACCTGTGATTGAAGCAATTTGAAAGTTATGTGTATAGGCAAAACTGAGCCCTCGCTGTGGGTCACACCAAGCACCCGAGCCATTATATCCCATATGTCCGAAGCCTTTTTTCGCACGTTTCCCCATGGTAATGACACGGTGATACCCCAAACGCCACTTCATTGGAATTGGCATAACACGATCACGTTTGATCGTTTGAATCGTGCTTAATTCTTTAAAAATTTCAGGTTTAATCAAGGTTTGATCATTCCAAACACCTTGATTGGCTAACATTGCATAGATTTTCGCTAGACTTTCAGCAGTAAAAACACCATTTGCAGCAGGAATAATGGCTTGTAAGCCTTCATCACTAAAAAAGCTAAAATCACGCATACCTTTGGGCACCATTGCATCTAAAAAGTCTTGTGGATTTTGCCCACTCAGTTCAATCAGTTTGTCTGAAAATGATGTTTTATGTTTCTTCTTATGATGCTTAGGCTTGCTACTCTGCTCTGCCACGTGCGCTTTTACTTGTGGAATTAATCGTGCAACTCGTGCCAATTCCCCACTCGGCACACCAAAATAAGCGCCATCAAGTGCTAAAGGATCGACTAAATACTTTTGCATTAACCATCTTAAAGGTTGTCCTGTAGCTTTTTCCAACACACCACCCACGAGCCAACCAAAAGTAAGTGCTTGATAGGCAATATCTTCACCTACAGCAAAACGCGGAGTCGCTTGCTCCATCACTTTTAACATATGTTGCCAATCGGCCATCTCTTTTGCTTGTTCAATCAAATTACGAATATCGAACAAACCACTTTGGTGACTGAGAATATGACGTAACGTGATCTGTTTTTTACCATTTTGACCAAATTCAGACCAATATTGCGCCACTGGCGTCTCATAGTCTAAAAAACCTTCACTCACTAAAATATGTGCTAATGTGGCTAAGACACCTTTTCCTGTTGAATAACAAACCGATAATGTTTGATTGTTCCAATTTTCCGTTTCTGATTTTTTACCCGTAAAAATATCTACAACTTTTTGACCTTGAAAATACACCACTAATGCAGCGCCACCAAATTGAGTACGACCATCTTGTAAACGACTAAATTGTTCTGCTAAATCTATAAATCTTTCATCAACATCGCCTTGATAGTTTTTCTTATCGGCAAATATAATTTCCTTAATTGCACTCATACTCAAACCCTTATTTTTATTCCACTCAAAAAAAAGCCTAAATCATCTCGACTTAGGCTTTCTATCTTATTTGATTTTATTGTGCTTTGACTACACCTGTAACATGTGGTTTATGCGATTTTTCATTTTGAATCAGAAAATCAGTTGCTGATCCTTGAGTCGCTGTCAAAAACTCAACCTTTGAAGGTAAGAACATTGGTAGTTTAAAATACACATCGGCTTCATAAGCTTCTGGTAAAGTTAAGCTTGCCAAAGCACGTGCTTTACTCCACATGCCATGTGCAATCGCCTGTTTAAAACCAAAGGCTTTTGCTGTCAACGCATGAATATGAATCAAGTTAAAGTCACCCGAAGTTTTTGCATAACGGCGACCTGTATTTTCTGGAACATCCCATACCGCTTGTACTTGATAATTAGGCGCTTTACTTTCTTTGGCTTTTTCTACAGCAGCCCCATCGGTTTTTTGGCGTGATAAATAGGTGGTTAATCCTTCCATCACCACTTCATTACCCACTTTTGCAGTGGTAATAAAATCAAATTGTAGACCCTTATCATGCGGTTGTACTTCACCAAATTGACATGACAACGTGATCTTTTCATTCACACCAATTTTACGTGTCTGTTTAATTTGGTTACGGATATGTACCAAACCTAAAATTGCAAATGGAAATGCTTCTGTTGTCATCATATGCATTTGCAAACTTTGTGACAATACAGCCAAATAAATCGCTGGAATATAACCATTATTTTTAAAGCCACAAACTTCGTTATATGCTCTTAAATGTTGTTGGTCGACTTGTAAAGAATCCACCACATATTCAACTTGTGGTAGCACTTTTTCACCTTTCGGCTTTTTAATGATTAAACCTTGTACAACTTTTGCATAAGCAACATAAGGTTTTGGCAGTTGACTAAAATGGCGAGTATTCATACTAGACCTTTGAAATGTTTTATTTCGATATTTAAAACCCCGTCTCCCTCAGAAAGAAGACTGGGATAAGGGGCAAAACTATCTCATTTTTAATTTATAAATAACCCTACCTCTGCCTAATCCTCTCCTTTAAAGATCAGGAAAGGAAATTTAGAGGCTCGTTATTAAGCACCTAACAAGCTTTGACCACATACACGAACAATATTGCCATTTAAACCTGTAGAAGCTGTTGCAGCAAAGAGTGCAATAGTTTCAGCAACATCAACAGGTTGACCACCTTGGCTCATCGAGTTCATACGACGACCTGCTTCACGAATTGCAAATGGAATTGCAGCCGTCATTTGCGTTTCAATAAAACCAGGTGCAACCGCATTAATGGTAATGCCATCTTTTAAAATAGGTGCAGTAAATTTCACCAAACCAATCACACCTGCTTTAGACGCCGCATAGTTCGTTTGACCTAAATTACCTGCAATACCTGAAATTGAAGAGACACATACAATACGACCATTGGCATTTAGACCTTCATTTGCCAATAAATAGTCATTGATACGCTCAGCCGCAGACAAGTTAATGTTAATTACAAGATCCCACATTTCAGGTTTCATATTTGCCAAAGTTTTGTCACGTGTAACCCCTGCATTATGCACGATCACATCTAAACCACCTTGTGCAGCCGCAGCCGCTTTAATTTTTTCACCTGCATCTGCTGCTGTAATATCAATGGCTAATGTTGATCCACCAATTTCACTTGCAACACGATCTAAATCTGCTTGTTGTTGTGGGACATCTAAACAAATCACATGCGCACCATCACGTGACAGTACATGGGCGATTGCTTCACCAATCCCACGGCTTGCACCTGTCACCAACGCTGTTTTACCTGCAAGTGGTTTTGCCCAATCAACATCAACAACTTTTGCATTTGAAACATGGATCACTTGACCAGAAACATAAGCAGAACGTGGTGAAATCAAGAAACGTAATGAAGATTCTAAATTTTTTGCCGCATCAGCATCGACAAGAATTAAATCCGCAGCGATTCCTTTTTTAAATTCTTTACCTACTGCCTTTACAAAACCTTCCAAAGCGCGCTGAGCAATTGCTTGTTTCACTGTAGGTGCAGATTCTGGTGTTAGACCGATCACGATCACACGCCCTGAGTTTTGAATTTGACGTGCGATTGGATTAAAGAATTTATGGAGTTCGTGTAATTGTTCTGAGTTTTGAATACCTGAAGCATCAAAAACAACAGCTTTAAATTTAGACTCTTTATCACCTTCGTTAAATGCACCAACAGTTAAACCTACTTTTGCCGCTTCTTGCTGTAGCTCAACATTATTACCCACATAACTATTTGCATGAATATTACTTAATACTTGCGCAATTTCACTTGAAAATAGGCTATTCGGTGCAGCACCTAGCAACACTGCACCTTTGATAACAGGTGTTGCTGATTCAAAACGATCTAAAGAAACAGGTGATGGTAAACCTAAATTTTTGATGACAAATTTACCAATTGGGGATTTAGAAAATGCTTGGTATTGATCAGTCATGGTAATAATCTCTCAGTAAATAAATTTTTTAATAAGTCTGCAGGTATCCATTAACTTCAAGTTTAATGTCAGATACTTATATTTTAATAGACTTATTATGTTTCAGTTAAATAATACTTGAGTTAAAGACTTCATGTCTTGACCTGAATGCTTTGGCAAATGTCATTTTAGTCAATTCCGCACTTCTTCAATTATGGTAATGTTAACATCAAGAAGATTAGCCACATGCTTGGAAAAGCCTTATGAGCAAAACAACTCAAGAAAATCCAACAGTTCAAAATTCTACTGCGGAAGAAGTGTCAAATACATCAAAGCCACGTACTCGTTCAACTAAAAGCACTGGCACTGCTGCTCGTACAACAAATAGCAACAGTAAACCACGCCGTACAACAAGTACTACTACACGTAAAAGCACTGCTTCTACAACACAAAAAGCTGATCCAGCAACATCTCCATCGACGTCTCAAACTTCTGTTTCACAGGGAAAAATCATGAGTCAAAATACTATTCGCCGTGTTGCAATTCTTGGTGGCAACCGTATTCCATTTGCACGTTCAAATGGCGCTTATTTTAAAGCAACCAACATTGACATGTTAACTGCTGCACTCAATGGTTTAGTTGAGCGTTATAAATTACAAGATCAACGTTTAGGTGAAGTTGTTGCGGGTGCAGTGCTTAAACACAGCCGTGACTTTAACATGACACGTGAATGTGTATTAAACACTCAACTTGCACCAGAAACACCAGCTTATGATTTACAACAAGCGTGTGGCACAGGTTTACAAGCTGCTTTTGCCGTTGCCAATAAAATTGCTTTAGGTCAAATTGAAGTCGGTATTGCAGGTGGTGTAGATACAACTTCTGATGCACCAATTGCATTTGGTGATGGTTTACGTAAAGCTTTACTAGAGTTGAATATTGCAAAAACGGGTAAAGATCGTCTAAAAGCATTAACAAAAATCAACATAAAAGATTTATTAGATGCACCTAAAAATGGTGAGCCACGTACAGGTTTATCTATGGGTGACCATCAAGCGATTACTGCGCTTGAATGGGGTATTTCTCGTGAAGCACAAGATCAGCTTGCTGCATCTTCACATCAAAAAATGGCAAAAGCTTACGAAGATGGTTTCTTTGATGACTTAATCACACCATTTATGGGTCTTGAGCGTGACAACAACTTACGTGCTGATTCTTCTGTAGAAAAACTTGCAAAATTAAAGCCTGCTTTTGGTAAAGGCGAAAATGCAACGATGACTGCAGGTAACTCTACGCCATTAACTGACGGTGCTTCTGTGGTCTTACTCGCATCTGAAGAATGGGCAAAAGCCAATGGTCATGAAGTACTTGCTTACTTATCATTCTCAGAAACGGCTGCCGTTGACTTTGTGGGTAAAAAAGAAGGCTTACTCATGGCGCCTGCTTATGCAGTTCCTCGTATGCTTGAACGTGCAAATATGAAACTTCAAGATTTTGATTATTATGAAATCCATGAAGCATTTGCATCACAAGTGTTATCTACATTAAAAGCTTGGGAAGATCCAAAATTCTGTAAAGAACGTTTAGGTTTAGACGCACCTTTAGGTTCAATTGATATGGCGAAACTCAATATCCATGGTTCTTCACTTGCTGCGGGTCATCCATTTGCTGCAACAGGTGGTCGTATTTTGGCAACTGCTGCAAAAATCTTAAACCAAAAAGGTTCAGGTAAGATTTTAGTGTCGATCTGTGCTGCGGGCGGTCAAGGTGTAACAGCGATTGTAGAGAAATAATCTTCTACTTTTGAAATAAACCCGAATATATGAATCCCTATAAGATCAATCTTGTGGGGATTTTTATTCTTCTAATAATGAAATTATCACTTTTTAAGAGTGGCTGATTTTGGGTGTGATATTCAGGTTACCTATGAATGAAAGATTAAAAGTATTAGTATTGAAAAACAAAATTAAACATTTTATGAGCCAACTTGAAGGCGTGGAAAATATTTCCATAAAAGAGTATTTTGATGGTTATCCTGAAATTTATGAGAAAATTAAAGAATATTATAAAATTAATTCCGTAGGGAAAGTGATCTTAAATTGTATTGAGTTAGAGGAGGAAATGAGTAAATTATTAGATATATATGATTACTACTATATTGCTTTTGAGCGAGTGTTTTTTGTTGAATTTCAATTTTCAAATATGCGGGATTTCATAAAATCATGGAAAATTTTAAATCAAGGATATGATTTGACTGTTTTTAATCAAAAAATTATTTTTGTTGTTAATGATGACGAGAGAAACTTATCCGTTCATATTCAAAAATTATCTTAAAAATTTCAATAAAAAGAGACCTACAATATGGGTCTCTTTTTCACTCAAGAATACAGCACTATTGATTCAATAGTTTATCAATGACACCAAACTTTTTAAATAATTTTGCACGACGTTTTGGATAAATATTGGCTTTGTTTAAATCGCCGTTATAGTGATCAAATACACGCTGATCCATAATTTTAAACCATAAAGATGGGATCAATGCAGGCAATAACATACTTGCATAACCACTTGGCAACTCAGGCGCTTCGTCAAAATGACGCAACGCTTGGAATGGACGTGTTGGATATGCGTGATGATCTGAATGACGTTGTAATTGATATAAAAATAGATTGGTCACGATGTTGTTATTATTCCAACTATGTTCAGGCATGGTACGTTCATATTTACCATTTTCATCTTTCTGACGCAGTAAACCATAGTGTTCAATATAATTAATAATTTCAAATAAGCTAATACCATACGCCGATTGCGTCAATAAATAAGGAAGCGTTGATGTTCCAAATAATTTCAGCATTGAAGCGTGAAAACCTGCACTCATCGCCCAACCTTGTAAAAGTTCATTCTCTTTAGACCAAAACTCTAAGCCTTTACGTTTTAAACGATTTTTTTCAATTTCAATCGCTGATTTAAACGAACCAACGACTGTACGAGGTAAAAACTCATAAAAAGTTTCGCCCATTTTAGATGATGCTGGGTCTTCAGGGGTTGCAGCGCGTTTGTGATGACCATACGGGTGTTCAACACGGAAATGATTATAACCTGTAGGTACAAGCGCCAAATGTGATAGAATATGGTCAATACGATTCGATTTATGGCTCAATTCATGCGCGGTATTCACTGCAATACCATTAATTGCACCCATTGAAATACCCAATAAAATTTTATCAACAAAAGAAGTTGTTTTACGACTCGTTAAATAACATGCATAAATATTGGCAACATATTGCAGAGGAATAAACGTTTTCACGAGTCGTGAATAATAAGGATCTTGCTCAAGTAATTTAATATCTTCAGTTGAAGGATTATTATTGTCTTGTCCAACAATGGTGTCGATCGTTGGAATGATGATATGCAAAACAATGGGACCACCCAAAGCAAAAACTTTTTTAAATGGCTTTGGTGCAAATTGATAGCCTGCTAAAATTCCAATACCAATAATGGGCAATGCAGGACTAATTGCCCATAAATAGCGTTTTTTGTCGAGTTGTAAAACAGATTTAGTCGATATTTCCTGTAACTGCTGTTCACTCAATGAAATAGGTGCATTCATCGTAAATTCTTCCTTATATTTCTTATCGCTATATTTATGCAATTAGGCGAGACAAAACAGTTGTCAGCGTCCAAAAAAGCTATGAAAAAGTCCTTGGCTTATTTAAGCTAGAGATTGTCCTTCAAGCACATGTTTTAATATCCACCTCATATTTTATTCTTGAAATTTAAATTATTATTTGTTTATGGATGCGCTCAGTAAAATTTTTGATGATATTCATCTCAACCATTCGGAATACCTGTATCTACAAGCACAAGGAGATTGGGCATTCCATAGTTGCGCACAAGATGCTGTCATTACACATATTGTTTTATATGGTACAGCACATCTACAGTTTTCTAAAAACTTAACGATTGATTTAAACACTGGAGATATGATTTTAATCCCAGCAGGTCTAACACATTCAGTATCTAATCAAATTGAACATAAGCTCTTAGAATCTTTAGATATTGCACCTTTATTTTGTGGCTTAAGGCAAGATGCGATTGAATTTGGACAAGGTAGCAATGAAAAAACTTTAATTCTTACGGTGAGATGCCATCTTAATGCCATCATGGCACGCCCGCTCGTCAATGCGCTTCCCCCTTATTTACATATTAAAAATGCTTTAAGTGATTCAGCACCTGAATGGTTACGTATCGGTTTATATTTTGTGGCTTCAGATACACAACGGACTTTGGCAGGTAAAAATAAAATTTTAGATCATCTGGTGAGTATTATGATGATTGAATGTGTACGTGACTATATTGAGCAGCTACAAGATCAAAATAATTGGTTAAATGCCTTAATTCATCCTGAACTATCGAATGCCTTAGCTGTCATTCACAGTCAACCCCATATTGCATGGACGGTTGAAAGCTTAGCGGAACAATGTTGCATGTCACGTTCAAAATTTGCCAATTTATTCAATCAAGTCGTCGGTGAAACACCACTTGCTTATTTACAACAACATCGTTTGCGTCTTGCAAGTCAACTGTTAAAACAAGGGCAACTTAGCATACAGCAAATTGCTCATCAAGTCGGCTATTCGTCAGAAACTGCATTTAGCCAAGCCTTTAAAAAACAATTTGAAATCAGTCCAAGTCAATATCGCAATCAAATCAATTAAAATTACTACGAATGCTAAAAAATACTGAGATTATTTATAATAATAAAAACCAGTATTTTTCTCTCCATTAATATAAAAATAGAGCCTCATTTTGAGGCTCTATTTTAACTATTCAAACCCTAAACTTTATACAAATTACGCAGCAGAACGCTCAGCAATTGGGACAACTTTACGTAGTTCAGGTCCTGTGTAGTCTGCACTTGGACGAATAATACGGTTGTCTGCACGTTGTTCCATTACATGTGCGGCCCAACCTGTTACACGGCTCATCACAAAGATTGGTGTGAACAGTTTGGTTGCAATTCCCATGAAATGATAAGCAGATGCATGGAAGAAGTCTGCGTTACAGAATAATTTCTTCTCACGCCACATCACTTCTTCGCAACGTACTGATACTGGATAAAGTACAGTGTCACCGACATCTTTCGCTAAACGCTCAGACCAGATTTTGATGATGCCGTTACGTGGGTCATTATCTTTGTAGATCGCATGACCAAAGCCCATGATCTTTTCTTTACGTTCAAGTTTACCCAACATTTCACGTTCAGCTTCTTCAGGTGACGTCCAGTTTTCGATCATTTCCATCGCAGCTTCGTTTGCACCACCATGGAGTGGACCACGAAGTGAACCAATTGCACCTGTAATACAAGAATGCATATCAGAAAGCGTCGAAGCACATACACGTGCTGTGAATGTCGATGCGTTAAACTCATGCTCTGCATACAGAATCAGTGATACATTCATCACTTGTTCATGCAATTCGTTTGGTTTTTCACCACGAAGTAAATGTAAGAATTGCGCGCCAATTGAATCGTCATCTGTATTTTCTTCGATACGTACGCCATCATGGCTAAAACGGTACCAGTAGCAAATGATTGCAGGTAAAGTCGCTAAAATGCGGTCTGCAACATCTTGCTGTTCAGCAAATGATTTTTCAGTTTCAAGGTTACCCAGCATTGAAACACCTGTGCGCATCACATCCATTGGGTGTGAGTCAGCAGGAATACGTTCTAAAACTTCTTTCAATGCTTGTGGTAATTGGCGAAGTGATTTCAATTTTGCTTTATATGCAGTCAACTGTTCAGTTGTAGGCAATTCACCAAAGAAGATTAAATAAGCGACTTCTTCAAATTGGCAATTTTCAGCAAGATCTTGCACATCATAACCACGGTAAGTTAAGCCTGCGCCGCTCTTACCTACTGTAGATAATGCTGTTTTACCTGCAACTTGACCACGTAAGCCTGCGCCTGTAAGTACTTTTCCTTCAGCCATTTTTATTTTCCTTCTGTGAATAGTTTGTCTAATGTATTTTCAAATGTATGATAATCAAGGAATTCATACAGTTCTTTACGTTGTTGCATGGTATCTAACACATTCACTTGCGTACCATTTTCACGAATAGAACGGAATACTTCGAGTGCTGCTTTTTGCATTGCGCGCGTAGCTGACAATGGATATAACACCATTGAAATCCCTTGCTCACCGAGTTCTTGCGTTGTGTAATACGGTGTATCACCAAATTCTGTAATATTTGCCAATACAGGAACACCCACTGCATCGCAGACTGTTTTATACATGGTGATATCCGTCATCGCTTCAGCGAAGATTGCATCTGCACCCGCTTCTACACATGCACATGCACGGTCAATCACCGCTTGCAAACCTTCTTTTTGTAAAGCATCTGTACGTGCCATCACTACGAAATTTGAATCAGTTTTTGCATCGACTGCAGCTTTGATCCGATCTACCATTTCTTGTTGAGACACAATTTCTTTGTTTGGACGATGTCCACAACGTTTTTGTGCCACTTGGTCTTCAATATGAACAGCGGCTGCACCTGCGGCAATCATTTGTTTCACAGTACGTGCAATATTGAATGCACCGCCCCAACCTGTGTCAATATCGACAAGTAAGGGAGTATCTACACGTTCGGTAATACGACGCACATCTTCTAATACGTTGTCTAAGCTGGTCATACCCAAGTCAGGTAAACCATAAGAATAGTTGGCAACACCCGCACCCGAAAGATAAATCGCCTTGTAGCCGACTTGTTTCGCCATCATCGCTGCATAAGCGTTGACTGTACCGATAATTTGTAATGGTTTTTCCACTTCCAGTGCTTGTCTAAATCTTAAGCCTGCAGACGTTTCTTGTGTCATGTTCCTTTCCACAGTGGTCTATCTATTTATCGAGGTTTGAGTATATCCATAAAAATTTACTCCGCCATGACTTTTTAGGGGAAAAGCTCTAAAACTTTAGTCAAAGAATTAATGAATTTATATTCATTATTTTAATTGTAGTATTTCACGACAAAATAAAGCCTATATTTATCAACAGAAATTTCTTGACTTCTTTGCTATAATCATGACAAAGATTCTGTATTTCGATTATTTTTATGCAAAAACATTTCGCAGAAATTAACGCTATAAGTTGTGGTGAACAACCACAAACTCGCCGAGGTCAACAACGGCGGTTAGCGCTTTTATTGAGTGCGAATGAATTATTTTTAGAACATGGTTACGAAGCTGTATCTTTAGATGATATTGTGAATCATGCAGGTGGCTCTAAAACCTCTATTTATAAATATTTTGGTAATAAAGAAGGTTTATTTACCGCAATTTGTGATTATCGTCGTGACTTATTCTTTAAAGATATTTGTGCTTGTTATAATTCAGAAGAAGATCATTTACGCCATTATCTTGTTCAAACCTTAATTAATTTTTATCTTCATCTTAAAAAACCCGAAAATATTGCCTTTATTCGACTTATTATCGAACAAGCTCAAAAAAATCCCAATTTAGCCTTATATATTCATGAAAAGGGAGCGCATTATATTCAATTAACTATTGCAAAAGCTTTAGAGCATTCACATGCTCAAGGAATATTAAACTGCACTAATCCATATAGCTCTGCCATGATGTATTTTGGTATTTTAAGAGATTTTGAGTGGCGTGTTCTGATGGGCTTAGAAGTAGATAAACCCGAACAAGAAGTCATCAAACATATCGAATATTGCGTTGATCACTTTCTAAAAGGTCATCAAAAAGTCTAGTTTTTTTGCATTTCAACATTCTTATAGTATATTAGAAAATTCTTCTTTGTTTTTAATCAACCAACAATGAATTGTTGGTCAATCTCCTTATTGGTTTTGGCTATACAATTATTGTGGAGTAACCATGGCTCTACGACATTTTCTAACACTACGTGACCTATCTACTGCTGAATTGAACCGCATTATTGAGCGTGCTCAAGAACTGAAGCGAAAACAACATAACAATGAAACATTCCAACCCTTTGTTGGTAAAGTCATGGGAATGATTTTTGAAAAGTCGAGTACGCGAACACGTGTTTCTTTTGAAGCGGGTATGAGCCAATTTGGTGGAAGTGCGATTTTCTTATCTTCTCGTGATACACAATTGGGTCGCGGTGAGCCAATCGAAGATTCGGCACGTGTGATTTCAAGTATGTTAGATATCGTGATGATCCGTACGTTTGGTCATGACATCGTAGAGCGTTTTGCTGAATATTCAAAAGTTCCTGTCATTAATGCCTTAACTGATGACCATCACCCGTGCCAATTATTAGCTGATATTCAAACTTTTGTTGAACACCGTGGTTCAATCCAAGGTAAAACCGTTGCTTGGATTGGCGATGGCAATAATATGTGTAATTCTTATATTGAAGCTGCGCACATGTGGGGCTTTAAACTCAAGATTGCATCTCCAAAAGGCTATGAACCTAAGGATGAGTTTTTATCTGAATTTGGGCATTGTGTTGAACTTGTTGATTCTGCTGAAGATGCTGCTGTAAACGCTGACCTAATTGTCACTGATGTTTGGGCAAGTATGGGGCAAGAAGAAGAGCAAAAAATCCGTGAAAAAGCCTTTGCAGACTATCAAGTTAATGAGAAATTAATGGATTTAGCTCATCCTGATTGCTTATTTATGCATTGCCTCCCTGCACATCGTGGTGAAGAAATTTCTGAAAATATGCTTGACCATAAAAATGCTGTGGTTTGGGACGAAGCAGAAAATCGTTTACATGCACAGAAAGCTTTAGTTGAATTTTTAATTAATGAAAATTTAAAAAAAGCATAAGCATTTAACATACTTTAAAAAGGCTTTGTAAATCAAAGCCTTTTTTTTGCAACGACTCAAAAAACAATAATACTTGAAACTTAACTTTTCACACTAGTATTCATCTCTATATTGCATATAATAAAACCATACTTTGAATAAGACTTAATTATGAAACTTACAACAATTTTGCTCAGTTCTAGCCTTTTGATCGGCTCATTTTTCACCACTATCCAAGCGACTGAACTTGATGATTATTTAGTTCAACACAAAATCGTGGATGCCAATTATAAAATCAAAAACAACCAAAGATTAAAAGATGTTCTCAGTTATTTAAGTGATGAAGACTCTCGGACTTTGCCTTTACAAATTGATCAAAACACGTTGATTGAAAAATTACGTTTACACCCAAATTACATTGAAATTGAAGGCATTATTACCTCACCTGATTTTAAACAATTTAGCCAAGATATGAGTTCACAAGAAATTAAAAAACTATTTACGGATAATCTCACAAAAAATTGCGCTCATTTATTTGAACATCAATTTCAACGTGTAAATCCGTATGAAGTACGTATGAAATTATCGACTGATGACAAACAATATTCTGTTGAATTGAAGAATTCTTCTTGTCAATTTTGAACTGAAAATAATGTGGGTTTTTCTGTGAAATCATTATCTTTGGCCACAGAGAAACTCTGGCATTAAAAATTATTATGCACTAGAACGCCCTTGCTTAGATGAAGGTTTTCATACCATTATTTGCATTACGTAAAATATATTTTTAATGATTAGTTATACAAAAAAATATAGTGAAATATAATCTTTATTCATATATTTAATACAACCCAAAGCATTAATATTCATTTAAATAAAACCATTATATTACAATATAAAAAAAATCAACTAATACCAATTTATTTAAATTTATCACCCCCACTTCTTCATCATAAATATATTAAAAAATTTAATGAAAAATATCTATAACACCTATAACCATCATAGGCTAGTAGTTAATATTTTAATTTATTTAAGAAATCTAAATATCCATCAATGTACATAGATAAAAAATCATATAGTCACAAATTTTTACCTTAACTCTATAAAAAATCAATTTAAAATTGAGTTTATTCAGCTAAATTAAATCTATATAAAATTTACATAGGTATTATTCATGTTAAAATCAAATTTTAGAAGATTATTACTTATCGGTGGTGTGATCGTATTAGCAAGTGCTGCTTTGGTACATGCTGGAAATGATGACATTCCAACTGTTCAACAAGTCGATTTAAATAAATATTTAGGTGAATGGCATGAAGTCGCACGCAAGCCCTTATATTTTCAGAAAATGTGTGACTATAATGTAACAGCCAATTATTCATTAAACAGCAATGGTAATGTCCAAGTTGATAATAAATGCTTTGATAAAAATGGAAAATTAAATCAATCTATTGGTGAAGCCTTTGTTCAAAATACACCTAAAAACTCAAAGTTAAAAGTGAGTTTTTTACCTAGTATTATCCGTTGGTTGCCTATCGCACGTGGAGACTACTGGATTTTAAAACTTGATGAAAACTACCAAACTGCTTTAGTGGGAACACCAAATAAAAAATACCTTTGGGTATTAAGTCGTACACCACAACTCGATCAATCTATTCTTGATGAATATCTTAATTATGCAAAAACTCTAGGCTATGAATTAAATGATATTATTTACACTCAACATAAATAATTAAAGTTATTATTCAAGTCTATTTTCCCTACTATCTTTTTTCAGAAAATAGACTTGAAACTGCTTATTTACAATCTATAAAACAACTGAATTTAATAGTTTATTTTTTAATATCCATTTTACCCTATTATTTTAAATCAAAGTAAATCTGAATATTTTTCATACACCCAATAAATCTATCTAAAATTATGTAATATGAAAACTATGTATTGAATGTAATTATTCAAACCACCCACCACCATGGCATCACACCACTTTTTAAAATTTTACGATGATTCTTATAATGCACATCATGTCTTTCAACTTCTGCCCAAAATGCAGGGCTATGATCAAAATGCCGTGTATGCGCTAACTCATGCACACAAACATAACGAGTAATATGTTGATCGACTAAAACCAAAGCACTATTCAACATAATATCGTGCCGAGCTGTGCAGCTTCCCCAACGGGTTTTAGGTTGGCGAATCGAGCAATCAGCAAACTTTAAACCAATTTCATCACTAACTTGTGTTAAATAAATCGGTAAATAATGCTTGGCATAAGCGATCACAAAAGCTTTTAAATAACGTGCAGAATCACGATCACTGATCAAAAGTTGATGATTTTTATCATCAAAAATATAAGAATTTTTCTGATCTTGGTAAATAATGTGTAAAGGACGATTTAAATTAAAAAGTTTTAGTTCAGTCGGCAATACTTTCTCAACTTTCCCGACTTTTTCCTGTTGTTTCTGCCATGTTTCAATCATCCATTGCTCGGATTGTTTTAAAAAATCTGTAATTTGACGTTTTGTACAAAACCGAGGCACTGTTAAACGAATCTGTGTCGGTTCGACACGTAAGCGTAATCGAGTAGCACGTGCATGATGGGTGATTTGGATTTCGGGGAGGTTTGGGGTCATTTATTCTAAAATTTTATCATTTGATTTTGAGTCCCTTCTCCCTCAGGGAGAAGGTTAGGATGAGGGGATTATTCATATAAATCCTCTCCCTATCCCTCTCCTTTATAAAGGAGAGGGAACTAACGGCATGTTAAACCGCTGTACGCTCTTCAATACCATTGTCAGTTGCAACAACCGCAATATCCGCTTTGTTAATGGCGAAAATACCATTACACACCACACCCGGAATATCATTGATGGTTTTTTCAAGCTCTAAAGCATTCAATATATTCAGGTTATGCACATCTAAAATCACATTACCATTGTCAGTCACAACGCCTTCACGATAGACAGGGTCGCCACCTAAAGAGACAATTTTACGTGCCACAGCAGAACGCGCCATTGGAATCACCTCGATTGGTAGCGGGAATTCACGTCCTAACTGCTCTACCCATTTAGAATCATCCACAATACACACGAATTTCTTGGCAATGGATGCTACAATTTTTTCACGAGTAAGCGCAGCACCACCCCCTTTGATCATATGCATATGACGATCAATCTCATCTGCGCCATCGACATAGGCATCTAAACCACCGACATGGTTCATATCGACAACTTCAATGCCGAGTTTTTTCAAACGTTGAGCCGTTGCTTCTGAACTCGCCACAGCAGCTTCAAGTTGCAGCTCAGGTAAAAGTTCAATTAAAAAATTTACAGTACTGCCTGTACCGACTCCTAAAATGCCCCCTTTTGGCAAGTGTTTTAAAGCTGCTTTGGCTGCTGCTTGTTTTTTCTCATCTTGGGATGCATAAAGGCTCATGACTTCTCTCAATAAATTTTCAAATTTCTGCACTTTTTGCATAATTTAAAAACGCAAATGTGCAGGGGGTTTGTTACAATCAAAGCTCATTTTAAACTGTTATATGGAAAATTAACATGCTGTCTCGTTTGGTTCGACAAATATTACAGGCAACGGTCTATGACGTTGCAATCGAAACCCCACTCGAAGCAGCGCCACGAATTAGTGAAAAACTAAACAACAACATTCGCTTTAAACGCGAAGACTTGCAACCTGTCTTTTCCTTCAAACTGCGCGGTGCTTATAACCGTATCAGTCAATTACCGAAATCTCAGTTGGAACGTGGCGTTATTACTGCTTCTGCGGGTAACCATGCTCAGGGCGTGGCATTATCTGGACAAAAGTTGGGTATTCGCGCCATTATTGTGATGCCAAAAACCACACCTGACATTAAAGTCCAAGCTGTAAAACGCTTAGGCGGTGAAGTGGTTTTACATGGTGACTCATTTGATGTTGCCAATAAATATGCCATCCAACGTGCCAAAGATGAAGATATGGCGTTCATTCCACCTTATGATGATGAATTGGTGATGGCTGGACAAGGCACCATTGCCAATGAGATTTTACGTCAATGGCGTGATGTCGATTATGTCTTCGTTGCTGTCGGCGGTGGCGGCCTCATCGCAGGTGTTGCAGCTTATTTAGGCGATGTTGCGCCACATGTTAAAGTAATCCCTGTGGAATATGATGAGTCAGCATGTTTAAAAGCAGCGTTTGAAGCCAATGAACGCGTGATTTTACCTTCTGTCGGTTTATTTGCGGATGGTACAGCAGTCGCACAAATTGGTGAAAAACCTTTTGAAGTCATTCAATTACAAAAATCAGATAACTCAGGTCCAATCGTTGAACGTGAAGTTGTATTGGTCAATACCGATGAAATCTGTGCAGCGATCAAAGACACTTATGATGAATGTCGTAGTATCGTTGAACCATCAGGTGCAATGGCTTTGGCAGGTATTAAAAAATACGTTGAAGCACATGGCTTAGAAAATAAAAACATGGTGTCGATTGTTTGTGGCGCAAACATGAACTTCGACCGTTTACGCTATATCGCAGAACGCACAGAATTGGGTGAACGTAAAGAAGCCATTTTTGCAGTGACTATTCCTGAAGAAAAAGGTTCGTTCCTGAATTTCTGCCGTGCCTTACAAGGGCGTAATATCACTGAGTTTAACTACCGTGCAAGTGATGCGAGCGCTGCACAAGTCTTTGTCGGCATCAGCTTAAAATCAGGGGAAAAAGAACGTCACGATATCTATGAAGCTTTAAAACTTCATTATGACGTAGATGATTTATCTGATGATGAAGTGGCAAAACTGCATATTCGCTACTTGATCGGTGGTCATGCCGACATTGAAAATGAACGTTTATTCCGTGTTGAGTTCCCTGAACGTCCGGGTGCCTTGTTGACGTTCTTAGAGCGTCTAGGTCCAACACATAACATTACCCTGTTCCACTATCGTAATCACGGTGCTGCAGAAGGACGTGTTTTAGTCGGCTTAGAAGCAGAAGATGCGCAGCAAAACCCAGATGGTTTAGTCGAAACATTGGAAACGATTACTTATCCTTATGTTGAGATTACCAATAACTTAGGTTATCAACGTTTCTTAAAATAATATTGATCCAAATATTGTTTTAAATATTAAAGCCAGTTTATAGATCATAGACTGGCTTTTTTATTGATTGCTTTTATGTATCGTCATTAAATTTATACAATAAAAAAATGAGCATATTGAAATACACTCATTTTCATTGAGTTTGATGGTCGGGAGAGAAACTCAAACTTCAAATATTATTTTACTTTAAGATAAATTCCCAAATGATATATCCTAAAGCAAAACCAAGAAATGAATAAAGCGTAATAATGAAAAAAACAAAACTGGCTTTATTTTTCTTTTTTAAAAAATTCATACTACAATCCAAATTTAAATTCAGCATGAACATACTAACTATTTGTTTTCAAAAAAGCGAATATTAAAAATAAAAACTTTATATTTCATTATCATATAATAAAACATGTATTTAAAATTGATTTTCATTGACTAAAAATTCAGTCGTCGCACCGATATTTTCGAGTTGTATTTGTATACATTGACAATGTTGCTGTGAACCTGTGTCGATCTCTAAAGGAAGTTGCTGAATACAATGTAAAGCTTCAGCACCTGTTAGCTTCAAATGCTGTTTGATAAAACTCACGACTTTTAATTTATGCTGACCTATTTCAGTTAATATTAATTTTCCATAAATCAAAGGTGTATATTCTTCAACAACAGTATTTTCATTTAACTGTGAAGTTTGAGTATTTTGCAATGAGCAATATAACTCATTCCATAGTTCTATTTTTAAATCTTTATGCTGTTGAATATATGCTGCAAATTTTAGTTTATCTTGTTGTAAAGTTTGAAAATATTTTAAATCTTGCTGAAACTGATCTAAATTTTCAGCAATTTTCTCAAAATCCCAACGCCCTGCGCCATGTTGAGCATAATACACAGGGAAACCTTGCGCAGACGTTGTCAAATAAATCACAAAGGGATCAGCAAAATAATTCACTGCAATAACATAAGCATCTGGATGCCAATCCCCTGCTTGATGTCCAGTTAAATCAGTTGCTGAGTTTCCACAAAATCGATAGCCCTCTTGAAAGTCCAAAAATGAAGCGATATCTGGATAATGACAAGGTAGACACATCATTTCCATTTCAAATGGCATCGCTAAAAAATCAATTAAATCTTTGGGTAAAACTACCGACATCATGCCATCCATTTTAGTCAATATCGCTGCAAATTTTATAACCTACGCTAACTCGTTCAATATAAAGTTAGCGCTGATAAATCAGTTGACCTTCTTTATACGTTGCCAAAATTTGAATGTCTTTAATTTTTTGACTGTCTATTTTCAATGGGTCATCACTTAAAATCACAAAATCACCATATTTCCCTTGCTCTAATGTACCTTTTTTCTTTTCCTCAAAATATTGATATGCCGCCCAATCTGTCACACTTTTTAAGGCAATATAAGGACTGACTCGCTGCTCTGCACCTAACACTTTACCGCTCCGTGTCGTGCGATTTACCGTCGCATCTAACACCATCATACTTTTTGGCGGAATCACAGGTGCATCATGATGTTGAGTAAAGATCATGCCACGTTTAAGTGCTGAACCTGTAGGCGAAATACGTGATGCACGTTGCTCACCTAAGGTTTGTGCGACATGCCAATCGCCCCAATAATAAGTATGTAATGAAAAAAATGAAGGAATAAGCTTTAATTTTTTAGCTTGGTCTAACTGGTCTTCACGCATCGTTTGTGCATGAATAATCACATCACGGCGTTGTGCTGTTGGAAAATTTTTCTGTGAATTTGTAATCACACTGAGATATTGATCAATCGCTGCATCACCATTGGCATGTGCTAAAATTTGCCAATCATGTTGAAATGCTAAATCAATCATTTTCTGTACATCTTGTTGTTGTGCAAATGCAGGATAACCCCGATAATTTTTATCTTGCCCTTCAGATGGAATTATATAAGGCTGTGTTAGCCATGCGGTTTTACCCTGTGGTGAACCATCTAAACTGATTTTCACCCCACCTATGCGAAAATGATTTTGGTAATTTTTACTGCTACCGTGTTGTAACATATAACTTTGTTCAGAACTGATATCTGGATATGACACCACATCAATTGGTAATTGATTTCGATTGGCTAGACTACGCCATAACTCAGTGGTTCCATGATCTGCACGTCCTTCTTGTACAGTGGTATAACCATTTTCTACATAGGTGTTGACTGCTTTTAATGCCATTTTTTCCATCATTTGTGGAGGCACAGTTTTAAATGCTTGCATCATCGCTTGAATGACAATACTTTCCTCTAATACGCCATTCGGTTCATTTGTACCATTTACACGACGAATGACACCCCCATCTGGATTTTTCGTCGCAGAAGTAATATTGAGCAATGCTAAAGCTTTATGATTCACAGAAGCAAGATGACCTGATTGATGTAAAATCAAAACCGGCTGTGTGGTTGAAACTTGATCTAAATCACTTGCTGTAGGATGCTTATTTTCTTGTAATTGTGCATCATCATAACCATTACCAATGATCCAGCCTGAAGTCGCTTGAATAAAATCAGGGTTTTGTGCTGCCCAGTTTTTCATTGCCTGAACTAAAGTTACAATATTAACCACATTACCATCAGGAGGTGAATATAAGTTTGCGACCGTTTGTTGCATACCTACAGAGTTTAAATGACTATGTGCATCAATAATGCCAGGAATCACGGTTTTATTTTTTAAATCTAAGCGTTGCGCTTGGGCTGCTATTTTTTCAGCATCGACTAATTTTCCAGTAAAACGAATGATTCCATCTTCAATCAACATGGCTTCTACATACTGCGGCTGATCCCCCTGCATGGTTAAAATAGAGCCACCATAGACAAGAAGTGAGCTTGTGCCATGATTTTGCGGTTGGTCTGATAAAGTATGTGGCAAATCTCGCTGTGTTTGAAAAGATGTAGAACTACATGCACTGAGCAATGCAACATGTGAAAATAATAAAGCACTTAAACCTAGAGAAAATTTATTTTGCATCATTTGTCTCATCCTCATTTCATTATCATTTTTTATCGCTTGATTGATTATAAACATATTTTTTATTTTTCATGTCGAAAATAAACTTGATTTATCAAATGATTTTTTGTATTTATTCATGATCAATAGATTTAAATGTATAAAGAAAAAGAGCATAAACCCTCGTTTATGCTCTTTTCAAATATTTCAAAACCTTATCTCATTACTTTTCTTTCATTGATCCAACGATAAAGCACAGGTAAAAGCACTAAAGTTAATACTGTAGATGACAATATTCCACCAATCACGACAGTTGCCAATGGACGTTGTACTTCGGCACCTGTACCCGTTGCCAATGCCATCGGCACAAAACCTAAAGCTGCGACACAAGCCGTCATCAATACAGGGCGTAAACGCATCACTGCACCTTGCCATGTGGCATGATGAATATCAAACTGTTGACGTAATTCTTTAATAAACGTCAACATTACCAAACCATTTAACACAGCTACACCCGATAAAGCAATAAAACCAATCCCTGCCGACATTGATAATGGAATATCTCTGAGCCAAAGTGCAACAAGCCCACCGCATAATGCAAATGGCACACCTGAAAACACTAAAAGACTTTCTTTTATACTGTGGAATACAGCCATTAATAAAATAAAAATCGTGATCAAAGCCAAAGGTACAACCCATTGCATACGTGCTTTTGCTGACATCAGATTTTCAAATTGACCGCCATAATCTAACCAGTAACCACTAGGTAAAGTATCTTTGGCTAAAGTACTCTGTAATTCTTTGACAAAGGAACCTAAATCACGCCCTTCTACATTGGCAGTCACCACCACTCGACGTTTGGCATTTTCACGACTGACTTGGTTGATGCCTAAAATATTTTCAACTTTTGCGACATCTTGCAGTTGGATCAAACCACCATTGGGTAGTTGAATTGGAAGTTGTGCCAATTGCTCAGGTGTGCGTTGTGCTTCATCTAAACGCACTACAAAATCAAAGCGTTTGTCTCCTTCTAAAATCATGCCCACACTTTGTCCACCCATACTCATCGCCACTAAGTCTTGAATAGATTTTACAGATAAACCATATTGTGCTGCTTTGGTATGATCAATATCAATATTTAATAAAGGCAGCCCACTGGTTTGTTCAACATTGACGGCTGTTGCCCCTGAAATAGCCCGAACTTTTTGTGCAATACGATTGGCTTCTTGGTTCAAAACTTCTATATCATCACCAAAAATTTTGATTCCGACATCACTACGTACACCTGAAATCAGTTCATTAAAACGTAGCTCAATCGGCTGTGAAAACTCACTGTTATTTCCAGGTAAAGTGTCCAAAAATGCAATCATACGTTGACGTAATTCATCAATGCTTTCTTTTGGATTTGACCATTGATCACGTGGCTTTAATAATAGAACAGCATCAGAAATATTGGGTGGCATGACATCCGTTGCAACTTCTGCTGTTCCTGTTCGGGCAAAAATTGCTTTTATTTCAGGGAATTTTTTTAACAATAATTTTTCTGTATTTTCTTGCATCCGTAAGGACTGCTCTAGCCCTGTACTTGGTGAGCGCATTTGTTGTACTGCAAAATCTCCCTCACTCAGTTGTGGTGCAAACTCGCTTCCAATTTTTGTGGCTAAAACTCCCGTTAAAACTAAAATACATAATGCAACTGTTAAAACAAAACCTCGAAATTCGTACGCCCAATCCAACATTTTTTCATAGCGTGTTTTTAAACCATGCATCCAACGACTTTCAGTTTCTTTTACAGCACCATTGACAAATAATGCCACAGCCGCAGGAACAAAAGTGACGGATAAAATCATTGCACCAAGTAAGGCTAAAACCACCGTCATTGCCATCGGATGAAAGAGTTTTGCCTCAACCCCAGACAAAGCAAAGATCGGTAAATACACAACGAGAATAATCAATTGACCAAAAATTAAAGGACGTCGTGCCTGTTTCGCTGCTAAAAAAACCTCAGTAAAACGTTCGGAACGTGTCAATAAACGCCCTCGATGTTTTTGTGCTTCAGCAAGGCGTCGAATACAGTTTTCGACGATGACCACCGCACCATCCACAATAATCCCGAAATCCAATGCCCCTAAACTCATTAAGTTGGCACTAATTTTTTGTTCTGCCATGCCTGACAAGGTAAACAACATGGATAAAGGAATAACACACGCAGTGATTAAAGCTGCACGAATATTTCCCAAAAATAAGAACAAAATGATGATGACTAAGATTGCACCTTCAACCAAATTTTTTTGTACAGTTTTAATGGCACGATCAACCAAATGAGTACGATCATAAACCGTTTCGATGATCACACCTTTGGGTAAACTGCTTTGAATACTTTGTACTTTCGCATCAATCGCTTGGGCAACAGTTCGACTATTTTCTCCCATCATCATCATGGCGATTCCAAGTACAGCTTCTTCGCCATTATAGGTTGCTGCACCTGTGCGTAAGTCGTGCCCAACAGAAACTGTCGCAATATCTGCAACACGAATTGGGTAACCATTTTTATTGGTGATACTGATATTCTCAATATCACTTAGGCTATTAAGTGTTCCCGGTACACGAACAGTGAGTTGTTGCCCATTTTTTTCAATATAACCTGCACCACGGTTTTCATTATTTTCAGTTAAAGCTGTTTGCAAATCACTTAATGGAATTTGTAATTGCTGCAAACGTGTTAAATCAGGGGTTACAACAAAGGTTTTATTAAAGCCACCAATACTATTAACCTCAGCAACGCCAGCAACTCGCTGTAACTGTGGACGTACTACCCAGTCTTGGATTTCGCGTAAATCCATTGCGCTATAGGGCGTTCCATCTGGTTTTTTTGCATTTGGCTCAGCTTTAATCACCCATTGATAAATTTCACCTAAGCCTGTAGAAATCGGGGACATCGTGGGCTGAATACCAACTGGAATTTCACTTGCAGCTTCTTGTAAACGTTGATTAATCAACTGCCGTGCCCAGTAAATATCGGTTCCATCTTCAAAAATAATGGTGACTTGCGATAGACCATAACGTGAAATCGAACGTGTTTGTTCGAGTTTTGGCAAACCTAACATCGCATTTTCAATCGGATAGGTAATGCGTTGCTCAGTTTCTAAAGCCGTAAAACCATTGGCTTGGGTATTAATTTGCACTTGCGTATTGGTAATATCAGGAACAGCATCGATGGGTAATTTTTGATAGCTATAAATTCCTACACCCATCCACGCCACCACAAAGAGCATGACCCAAATCGCATTTTGAATAGAAAACTGAATAATACGGTCAAACCAGCCTTCGGGCTTGGGTAAATGATGTTCGTTTTGAGGCGAGTTAGTGTTCATGGGTCGCCTCTCCTTTTTCTAATTCTGATTTTAGTAAGAAACTCCCTTGCGCTGCGTATTGCTGTCCGACATTAACGCCAGAAATTACACTGACCCATTCAGGATCATCAATTTCAGTATTTAATTGTACAGGCTGGGCGCTAAACTCGATTTTTTGATCATGATTTTTCGCAATAAATACAACACCTTGTCCGTCAACTTGCTGTATTGCACTTTTTTGGATACGAATGCCTTGTGTCGTGCCTTGTTCTAATAAAATATTGACCATTAAATTTGGCTTCAACTCTGCCGACTGTGACAAGACTTTAGCTCTGACTTGTAAACGTCCTGTTTGTGCATCTGCTTCAGTATTTAAACTTTGCACTTCTGCTTGAAAATGATTGCCTGACTGTAATGATTTAAAGTTAATTTTTCGGTTTGGACTAAAATGTTGTACATCGGCATGCGGCACAATAAATTCAAGCCATAATTGATTCAACTGATCAATCACAAAAAGCTGATCTGCAAGTTGCACATTTTCACCTACGACCAAATCTTTTTTACTGATCACACCTGAAATAGGTGCTTTAAGCTGATATTGCCCACGACTGGAACTCGCCGCACCAAAAGCACTTAAACGAGATTGAGCTGCTTGTACTTGAATTTGTGCTTGTTGATAGGCGTTATATGCACGTTGATAATCTTGTTGAGCAGAAATACCTTGCTGCCAAAGTTGACGTTCACGCTCATAATCTTGTTTTGCTAGTTGTAAATTGGCTTGCTCTAATTTTAAGTTAGCTTGTTGGTCGACCAAATCGGGAACAAGTAAAGTTGCCAACACTTGCCCTTTCTGAACAGATTGTCCCAACTGCACATAAACTGCCTCAACATGACCACTAAAATTAGGTGAAACATGGGCTTGCTGGTCGGTATTCACCTTCAATTTTGCAGGATAAGTTGCCAACTTCATTACACTGCCTTGTTCAACTTTAGCTAACTGAATACCTTGTTCAACCAACTGTTGTGCGGTTAAAGCAATACTTTCAGCATGTCCTTGTTCTGTATCTTCACCTTCATCATGTTCATGCCCTTCTTCACCTTCTTCATGTTCTTTTTCCTCCGCATGTGATTCTTCTGTACCATGCCCATGTTCATCTGTTTTGGCTTGATCTTTCGTCCACCAAATCAATGCTGCGGCTAAAATTGCAGTACTGATGACCGCAATGAGGATCAAAATAGACTGAGAAACTTTTCCTGATTGTGTATTTAAATCTAATTTTTGTTTGATCATTTTAGTTTCCCCCTACCGTTGGCAATGACTGAATATTGTCCCAAAGACTTTGATTGATTCCAGCTAAGCCATCATTTGACATGACAGCACTGGGTTCTAAACCAAGACTTAAGCTTTCAGCTGTGATCGCGTTTTGCCATGCGCGTTTTAACAATTCAACTTTACGTTGACGAATCTCTTGCAGTTGCAAAGTCGCTTGCTGTACATCTGTTAAAGCAAATTTTCCTGCACTAAATCCAAGTAGAGTTTTTTGCTGTACTTCAGTGGCAAGCACAAGTTGAGTGTGTTCAATCTCTTTAAACTGCACTTCTAAACCTTGTAATTCGGTCAATAAAGTCCCAATGCGTAAAGCATTTTGCTGTGTATAAAAAGACTGTTGTTGGGTAAGCGCCTCTTGTTTTTGTTGTTGAACCTGCACGCGATATTGTTGACGATCAAAAATATTAAGTGGCAGACTTAGCCCTAACATCATTTGGTTTTCAGTTGAGTTTTCGGGTGATTTACTACGATTCACACCAAAACTGACTGTGGGATTTGGACGACTGACTGCCTTACTTTGTGCTATTTGCGCATTGGAGATTTTTAGCTGTAATTGACGAGACTTTTCAATATAATTTTCTGTCAAATAACGCTGCACATTGTCATGACTAGCACTCGGCCACAACAATGATGGACGCATTGTCACACTTAATGTTTTATCTGAGTCGCCCCACACACTGGACAGTTGTTGCTGTGCCAATTGAACTTGTAAATCCGCTTGTTTAAATAAACGCATATTTTCACTATGGCTGAGTTTTGCACGCTTTAAATCAACTTCTGCGACACTGCCTGCTTGAAACCTTTTTTGAATCGCATTGACATTTGCCTCACTGACACTCAATTGAGCTTGTGTAATCTGCTTTTCTAACTCAGCAATCGCCAATTGTGACCATAGATATTTTACTGCGAGTTCGAGTTGTGCCTGATAAATCTGCTGCTGTAATGCACTTTGATCTTGTGCCAATACCGCCAGTTGACGATTGGCTTTTCTGACACCAAACACATCCAGTTCTTGTGAAATACCAATGGATAACTCTTGTTCTTGATGAGAATCAAAACCTGTTTGTTCTATACTCAGCTCAGGGTTTTTCCATAACTGACTTTGCTTCACATTGGCAGTATCAATATTGTTTTGTATCGTCCAAATATGCTGTGATGCTTGATAAGCCTGTGTCTTTTCAAGTGCTTGCTCCAATGAAATTGGTGCCGCATTGACCCACGAGCCGAGTGTAAATAAAGCGACACTACAAGCAATATATTTAAGCCTAAAGCATTGCTGTGCAACAACATGTGATTGTTGTTGAAAATATTTTTTTGACATGAACATGCCCCACTTTTAAAAAATAAAGAAAAGTGGTGGGCTGTTTGCGACTACCCCACCTGTAGTGGGGCTAAAATTGGAGGCGGGTTATTTAATGTCAGATCAGGCGATTGATAAAAATTATACCAAGGCAATGCATTGACTAATGCAATGATTTGACGATTTGAAAATATAAAATGGTCTTGTTCTTCGACCAAAATCAGGGCATTAAATGAGGGTAAATGATCTTGATGATCATCCTCTAAAAATGAAAAATCACTGGAAAGATGACTAGGTGCATGTGAGATTTTAAATTCACTTTGACAAGACTGAGTCATTTGATGATGACCAAAATGTTGCGTTGAACTCTGGCTGAATGTGGTTTCTTCATGCACGCAAAATGCCGCCGCAACATTCCAAAGACTTTGGAACGTCAGCAAAGCAAAGAGCAATGTAATCCAACCACTTCGTTTCAACATTTTTAGATCAATGTACCTATAAACCGCTATAGCATAGCGAAATTTGCTTTGTTATAAAATTACAAACGTGAAATTAGCTCACCTTTAAATACAAATGAACACTTTACATCTATTCAAAGACTTCATGATGAGAGATATTTTATCAATCTAAATCTTTACAAAAAATACCAGCCATCAAGACTGGTATTTTTTATACAAAAACTGCATTAAGGCTTTTCACCATTTGCTAGGCGCTGCTCAATTGCCTCTAATACCGCAGGCAGATCAGCAATACTATCAATGATATAATGCGCACCTGAAGCATTCATTTTTGCATAGGCTTTTTCTTTTAAGTTTGCTTGTTCAGCGCTAGAAAGCGCTGACCACTCATCAAAACTTAAACCGACTTCATTGCCACTGACTGCCAAGCCGACTGTCCAGCAACCAGCATTTAAGCCTTCTTCAATCCCCACCACGGTATCATCAACTTTCATGACTGTTTTAATATCAGAAACATCAAGTTCAATAAGGTTTTTCCAGAGCATTTCAGGATATGGACGACCATGCTTCACATCACTTGCAGTAATAATACAGTCAGGTACATAACCTTGATCAGCAGCATCTTGGACTAACTGACCAATCATCATCGACGCATAACCTGTGTTACTGCCAATTTTTGCACCACGTGCACGAATATCTGCAAATGCTTCCAATGCACCCGGAATCAATTGTGAACATTGTGGAATGGTTTTTAATTGGTATGGAATAAAGTCTTGATATAAACGGTCGATATCCGCCACTGTCACTTCTGTGCCATGTGCCTGTTGCCATGCGTCTGCAACACGTGGCATTTTTAACACAGCAGCAATATGATCACGTTTTTCTAAACCCATGGGCGCACGTGCTTCTTCAATTGAAATTTCAACTTTATTGTCTGCAAATAATGCCATAAATGCCAAAATTGGTGCGCGTGATCCGAAATCTACCGTTGTACCTGCCCAATCAAAAACAACGGCTTGTAATAATGAATTTGAAGTGTTCATAAGTTTGTCCTAAAAGTTTATGTCTTAAATTGATCAATAAATAAGTAAAAAATAAAATTAAGCCTGACGATATTGCTCAACTGCATTTAAAAGTCTTTCAATATCATCTAGATAAACCTCACCAATATTGCCAATACGGAAACAATTTAAATCGGTGACTTTACCTGGATAGATTACAAACCCTGCTTGTTTCAGATTTTCATACAAGGCTTGAAAGCTAAAATCTGCTTCATTTGGATATAAAAATGTGGTGATAATCGGTGATTGAGGTTGGTTTGAATCTAAGACCAATTCAAAGCCCAATGCCTGCATGCCTGCGGCCAAGCGCTGTTGATTATTTGTGTAACGTTGATAACGTGCAGCCACACCACCTTCTTGTTCAAGTTCTAAAAGTGCTTGATAAAATGCACGTACCACATGTGTAGGTGATGTAAAGCGCCATTTTCCATCATGCTGTTGCATGGTGTTCCATTGATCATATAAGTCTAAACTGACTGAACGCGCCAAGCCTTTACATGATTGTAATTGTTCATTTTTTGCAATAATAAAACCAAATCCTGGTACACCTTGAATACACTTGTTGGCACTGGAAATTAAAAAGTCGATCTCTAAATCTGCAATATCCATCGGCACGCCACCGAATGAACTCATCGCATCTACGATCCACACTTTATTTTTCGCTTTGACAATTTTACCAATCTCTTGAATCGGGTTAAGTAAACCTGTCGTGGTTTCACAATGCACACACGACACATGTGTGATGCTGTCATCTTCGAGTGCTTTTTCAATGTCTGCTAAATTTGGCATTTGTGTTTCAGCATATGCCAATTCCACCACATCAATGTTTAAACAACGCGCCATTTGCACCATACGTGCGCCATAAGCACCGTTATTGAGAATTAAAATTTTGCCATTGTGTGGAATAGCGGAACCTAAAACCGCTTCAACTGAAAAACTGCCACTGCCTTGCATCAATACTGCACTATATTTTTCAGTATGTTGTGTTGCCAACGTCACCAAACGGTGACGAATGTCTTGCACCAATGCGTTATATTCTTTGTCCCATGTACACCAATCTCGCTGCATGACACGGCGAACACTTGCAGATGTCGACAATGGTCCTGGTGTTAATAATAAATATTTATTTTCCAACTCAATATGTGCGTTCATTTTGCTTAACCTTTGTTCAATTGAATACAGTATAATACAATCTGGTTTAAACCAGATTACAAAACATGATTTTCTAACATTTCTTTCATAAATCCTGCACCTGTGGTCATACCCTTACCTGCAATCGCACTCACCAAGAAAATATTTGGTTCAGCCTCTGTCACACATGCCAATTCAGTAGGATGCGTGAGATAATAACCATTCCAACGTGACTCAATTTCAGGCAGTTCTAAGCCAATATTTTCTTTACAATATTGCAAAATAAATTGGTTAATTTCTTCGCGTTGATTAAATTGTGGCGTTTCATCAATCGAGTAATATTCATGGCTATCGCCCAAAATGAGTTGTCCAAATTGATTTTGCTTGATCAAAATATGAATACCGTATTTTTCGACTAAGCCTGTTTGTGATTGAGTTTTTAACTCTTGATGACTTGGGCAAATTTCAAAAGCAGGATAACGAGAGATTGATAAACCTGAATAAATTGAAGCATTCAAAGTGACTTTTAAGGGTTTCGTCATCGCCATTTGCAAAGTACAACGCAATAACCCTTTTTGTTGTAATAGATCGGGATAAAGTAATTGAGTCACTTCACCATGACAGATTAAAACTTTATTTGCTGTGAATGTTTGCCCTGTTGCCAAACGAATGTGCGCTCTACCTTGACTCGACTGCGTCTGTACCACGCAAGCATTGCACTGAATGTGTACCCCAAGCTTTTCTGCATATTGCAATAAACATAGCCCGACCAAATGTGGTTCAACTGAATAATCCTCATGAAATAGCATGCCACCACGTAGCGTTGTTTCAGGATTTAAATAAAGATATTGATCAAACAGTTGCTGTTTAGATAATAAGGTCACAGGAATCTGATAATTTGGTGCTGCCTGTGCAAACTCGTTTAAAACTTGCCATTCTAGTTCCGTATTTGCCACATATAAACCATCACGTTGTTGAAATGAAATATCGGTTTGTGCCTGAATCCGTTGATAAAATTCACGAGTTGCTAAAGCATATTCACGCCATTTTGCATCTGGGCGGCTCAGTGTTGATGTCCCCACCATGCCAAAGTTACGCCGTGTTGCGCCAACGGGTTGTGCATCTTTTTCAAAGACTTGTACTTTTAGTCCTTGCTCTGCTGCTTGAATTGCAGCTGATAATCCTAAAATGCCTGCACCGACAATAATTAAGTCAAATTGTGCTGTATTCATGCTACTTTTCACCTTATTTACTTTTTTCAGGACGCAAAATCCCAAGCGCCTAAAAACAAGCGTTTAATTCATTGCAAATGGTTTAAAAAATTTAAGAGTTAATGTTGAATGATCAGTCTATGATCAGTGGCTTTGTTCACGCCATCGCTGAGTTGACGCCATCATTTTTCGAGTGAATAACCAATGCACCAACTTAACAGCACATGATGTAAGTAAAATCAAAATACTCATCGCAACCGCTGCCACGGTATCACCCGCATCATCCATATTCAGCACCGCCACTGAAGCCAAGTTGGTATCAGGCGAGTACAGAAAAATTGCTGCGGAAACAGTGGTCATAGCATTGACAAATAAATACACCGATACATCACATAAAGCAGGAAAAGTAAGTGGTAAATACACTTTATGAAACATTTTCCAATGTGAAGTCCCCAAGCTTTTTGCAGCATGATCAAGCTGTGTCGGAATTTGTTTAATGGCATTACTCAAAGTCAAATGTGGCACAGTGTAATAATGAATAATGGTTGAAATCACCAATAACATCATGCTGCCATATAGCCATGACAATGGGTTTTCAGGTGTATTAAAAAATAAGATATAGGCAATTCCGAGTACCAAACCAGGTACAGCCAAAGGCAATAGCACCAATATTTGTACATAATTTTTTAACATCGGATGACTTTTAAAACGCTCCGTAAACAGAGCAATGATGAAGATTAAAATCGTCCCGACTACAGTGCTTAACAATGCCAATTTAATCGAATTAAAATAACTCGCCCAACCACCGCCATCAACATAATCAAAACGGTAATGACTGAGTGTTAAAGACAAATCATATGGCCAATAGCGAATAAAAGATGCCAAAACTGCGGTCACAATAATCAGTACAATGCCGCCAGAAATCAAACTACAAAACACCATTAAAGCTTTTTCAAGTGTAGGATGACTGTGCATACGATAAGGTTGGATTTGAAAATTTTGATAACGTTCTTGACGGCGACTTTGGTAACGATCAAAAATAAATGCCAACACCGCAGGACATAACAATAAAATTGAAATCACTGCGCCCATATTCATATTTTGTTGACCAATGATCTGTTTATAAACATCCAAAGCCATCATATTAAATGAGCCACCAATGACTTTAGGAATACCAAAATCGGTAATGACATAAGTAAATGCCACCAAACAGGCACTGACCAAACCATAACGGATCGCAGGTAAAGTCACTGCCCTATGCGTTTGCCACGTATTTTTGCCTAAAGAATGCGATGCCTCAATTAAACGCTGATCAATATTACGAAATGCGCCCATCATTAACATGACCATGGCTGGAAATAACCAAAAGCAATAGCTGATTAAAATACCAAGCGGACCATAAATTTCGACATCACCTAAAATACCTTTCAAAACACCTTGTTGCCCAAATAAATACACCAATGCCAAAGAGGGTAAAATAGAGGGTGCAAGGATCGGTAAAAATGCCACGGTTTTAAAAAAAGCTTTGCCGCGAATATTACAATTGGTCAGTGCAAAAGCATAAACACTTGCCAAGCTGACTGCGATCAACATCGCCGTCAAGGACACCCATATTGAATTAAAAATGGATGACATTAAGGCAGGATTGGCAAAATATTGAATAAAATTTTCTAAGCCGACAAATTGTCGTTGTTCATTTAAAAATGCGCTTTGCATCAGCATGAATAACGGTGCAATTAAACTTAAAGTCAATAAAATAACAGCAACCGCCAGCACCAGACTTGAACGCAAAGAATAACGAGAACGCTGTGCTGTCTGACTTTTTAACAAAGCGTCTGCCGCAGATTGATTTAACATCTTGCATGCCCTCGTGAATCAAACACATGTAAAGCATGCATAGGCACATATAAATACATATCATCTGCGATCGCTGCCATGTGCTGATGATCAATATCGACCTGAATGACAGTCGCTTTTTCTTGTAAATTTTGGTTTTTTAACTCACAAAATAAACGACGCTTTGCCCCTAAAAACTCCATATTTAATATACGAATGGGCAATTTTAAACCTGTCGCTTGCTGCTGCAAATCAGTAAGATCGTGCTGTGTAAATAACGTTATATTTTCAGGTCGAAATGCAATTTCAAAATGTTCACCTTGAGCACATGTTAAATGTGGAAACTCCAGTACATCTTGCGCTGCAATTTTTAAACAATGTGCATCTACTGCTACCGCCTGCATAAAATTCATACTGCCAATAAACTGCGCCACGAAACGCGTTTGTGGTTTGTAATAAATATTATGTGGTGTATCCAGTTGTTCAATCACACCTTTATTCATCACTGCGACACGGTCAGAAATACTCAAAGCTTCCTCTTGATCATGCGTAACCATAATGGCAGGTAGATTCAACCACCGTTGAATATTTCGAATTTTTTGACGTAAGTTTAAACGTACCAAGGCATCCAAAGCAGACAAAGGCTCATCCAACAATAACAAATCAGGTTTTGGTGCAATCGCGCGTGCTAAAGCAACACGCTGTTGCTGCCCACCTGACAATTGATTGGGATACTTCTCAGCAATGTTTGGTAACTCAATCAAATCGAGCATTTCAGTGATCCTTGCCTGAATTTGCGGTTTAGACCATTGTTTTTTATGCAAACCAAATGCAATATTTTCCGTGACTGTTAAGTTTGGAAATAACGCATAATTTTGAAAAACAATACCACATTTACGTTTTGCCGTATTAAAATGAGTAATATCAATCTTTTGCTTAATGACTTTTCCATAATCAGGCTGTTCTAGCCCCGCAATAATGCGTAATAATGTGGTTTTCCCACAGCCCGAAGGTCCTAAAAAACTAACAAATTCACCTGCTTTTAAATCTAAATTAATATGTTCTAAAACTCTGGTTTTCCCAAAAGATTTTTGAATATCAACCGCTTCAAGCACTGTTTTTGATTCTGTCATTTTAAATGTTCTAAGCGTTGCAAGCAGATGTCCTGCTGTGTTTGGCATAACATGCCCTGTTTGACTCTTTTGTAAATGCGATGGGATTTGCATATTGCACCTAAGACTGAAGACCTTATTTTGTATCAATGGTTCAATTACTTTTCAAATTGTGCTGACCATTGTTTTAGAATGGATTCACGTTGCTCAGCTGCCCAATAAAAATCATTTTTCACCAACTGCTGAGCAAGATTTTTAGGGAAATCTTGGTTTTGACTGTGCACATTTTGATGTGCAACCATGGAGAAATTTTGTGCATAGGCTTCATTTGCTGCTTGGCTCACTGTCCAATCCATAAATTTTTCTGCACTGCTACGGTTTTTCGTCCCTTTCACAATCGCTGAAGCTTCCATTTCCCAACCTAAACCCTCCTTTGGATAGACAATTTCTAAGGGTGCTCCACGAGATTTGAGTTTAAAACCGGGATAGCCAAACGAAATACCGATGACCGTTTCACCTTGTGCAGCCATCTTGCAAGGCTTAGAGCCTGAATGTACATATTGGGAAATATTTTTATCGAGCGCTTGCATATAGTGCCACGCTTGTTTTTCACCGAAAATTTGCATCCATGCAGTTACATCTAAATAACCTGTCCCACTTGATGCAGGATTTGGCATGACGATTAAACCTTTATAGATCGGTTTGGTTAAATCTTGCCATGTATATGGAATCGGTAATTTTTTCTTGGCAAGCTCAACGGTATTGACACATACTGCCGACTCCCAAGCTGTCATTCCTGTCCATGTTGGAATCTCTTTTTGGCTATAAAAATCTGTTTTTAATTGTTCGACATTTTTAGGGCGATAAGGCTGTAATAAGTCATTTTTTTCCATAACCAATAAACTGGTCAATGCCAAACCCATGACCACATCAGCTTGTGGATTTTTTTGTTCAGCTAATAATTTAGCCGTAATAACACCTGTAGAATCGCGCACCCATTTTACTTTTAATTCGGGATGTGCCTTGCGTAATTCCCATTGATAACGCTTAAGCTGATCCGCTTCCACTGCGGTATAAACGGTAATTTGCTCAACCTCATTTGAGCTTGATGAGGTAGTACAAGCAACCGACAAACACGCTGCTGTAAGACTCATCGTTAAGCTAAAAAAGTTTTTTTGATGCTGTTTGAAATACTGAATCATGTGACATTCCTAACGAATGCTGCTTCTTGATAATACGTATTTCAACAAAAGTTTATGACAGTTTAATTAATCTGGTTTAAACCAGATTAATTATTTTATATATTATTCTGATGCTTCAAAATGCAAATCAAGCACATCATGTAACCAATATTCTTGATCGACATCCGTAATTACACCATTTTGATCACAATTGGTACGGCAAATATATAAGCCCATACTGCCGACATTGACATGCAAAGCTTTTGCTTGCTGCTCTGAAAATGCGGTTGGATATAGGTTAATATGCGCACGTGTTAATTGACGCTGATAATGTTCAGCCATCAAGATGGTGATTGAATCTTCTAATGATTGTGTTAAAAAATCAGGAAATAAACGCGCATTTACACGCAAATGCTCAACAACAACAGGACGACCATTGATACTACGTCGACGCCAAATGGAATAGATCTCATCACCAACTGCGATATCCAAATGGGTTGCATCCCACTGTGTTGCTGGTAATAACTCTGCTGAAATCAACTCAGTACTTGGTATGCCGCCTTGCTCTGTCACATATTGGTTAAAACTTTTAGTCGATTGTGGACGATAAATAATTCGTGGTGCACGTACAAACCAACCACGGCGGTCTAAACGATAAATTAAACCATCCATTTCTAAAGCTAAAAGTGCTTCCCGAACTGCAACACGTGTCGTTACAAACTGTTCAGAAAGCGCACGCTCAGAAGTGAGTTTAGTATTAGCAGTTAATTGCCCAGACTCAATTTCATGGGCAATTGCATCTCGAATGGCAATGTACTTAGGAATACGTGCAGCAGTGTTTTCACGAACAGACATAAACATTTATTTTTTGAAAATTTCTTCTAATATACTCAAATATCATGTCCAAGCGATGAAATTCTCAAAATATTTATTTTAGATTTTAAGGCTATAGTGAATATAAAAATTAATACATTCCCATCGTGAGATCATCACGTTTAAAACTTTGATTAAATACATCTACAATCCGTTGTAGTTGCAATTCATCTTGCGTTGGCACCACCAACCAATACGGATTTTCTCGAAAAATAACCAGTAATGACAATTGTTTTTGCTCAGCAAAAAGTTTGATTTGATCAAATAAGATTGCTTCAACTTTTTGTTGCTGTACTTCAATATCATCTGCATCATCATCTTCGTCTTCATATTCAAATGACTCAAAAAAGATATCAATCTCATTTTCAATCGCTTGATTTAAAGCTTCTGCATCCACTTGTTTTTGTTGAAATACAGTACTTTCATTAATACCATTGTCCTCATATTCTTTGATTTCAACATATTGAATAAACGAATGATCTTGATTGAGCCAATCTCTAAACGTAGTAAATTCAGTTAGATCATCGGGTAAATCTTGCTGTTTTAATTCAGGAAAAATCTCTTGAAAAATTTCATAAATATTTTGAGTCATATTTTTAAGCTTCAGTTTGTTATAAAAATGAAAGATGATTTAAACAAAATTATTTCTTAAATACCATTATTTTTTGTAAAATACTCATTTTAATACAGTTTATATTAGGTTGAACGGCTACAGACATAACGCTCGTAATGTTCAATCAGAATATTGTGATCTTTAAATTGCTGATTGAATGACTTACAAAATTTTTCTATTTTAGCTTCATCATTCGGTACCAATAACCAATAATAAGCTTCGGCATACACCAATAAAAGTTGGTAATCAATCTGTTCTGCGACCGTGAGAACTTCCTCTAACACAATATCTAAAATTTGTTCATTTACATCATAATAGCGCCCAATCACCGCTTTATGCTGTTCAAAATACGCTAAAATTGGATCTGCTTTGGCTGCAATGTTGTCTTTTAATACAGTTAAATCGATCTGAAAATCTTGTAAAACAGCAGATTGTTCCATTTCATTTTCAAACAAACAATCAGGCTGCATTTTCATCATATACAATAGCGTGGCAAAATTTTCCTCTTTGATCCATTGTAGAAAATCAGAAAAATTTTTCCGATATTTTTTCTTGGGAATCTCAGCATTTTTAAGTAATGGAAACCAATGTTGTAGAATTTTATAAATTTTTTTATCATCCATGGCAAAAACTCTAGTCTTTTTCGTGCTTGAATTTTATGACAAATGCATTTAACTCTGATGACATGATGTCGATTTTAAGCCGCAAAGCGTTGTTTTTCTGTAGCCACATGAATGCTATTTAAAAAATAGAAATAAAAATATAATATTGAATTTAATCATCTTTTTCATTTAAAAACAATTAAATTACTGTTTTTTAAAGTTTAAATCCTGAATTCATTGGCTCAATCTCGCTTTAACGATAAAATAGCCCGAGAAAATACCAGATCAACACTTTTAAGCATGCAAATTGATTGATCTATAAGCGTAAGGATAAATTCATTATGGCACTATTTGCAGTCATTGGTTTAGGGAGTTTTGGCGGCACAGTAGCGCTAGAATTGACCCACTTAAATCACGATGTGATTGGGATTGATACCCTAAAAAAGAATGTCGAAAATATCGCAGATCAAATCAGTCACGCCGTGATTGCTGATGCGACCGATGAACATGTCCTCGAAGAACTCAATATTCAAAATTGTGATGCTGTTGTCGTTGCCATTGGTGATGATATTGAAGCCAGTATTTTATGTGTTCTTCATTTAAAAAATTTAGGCATTCACCAAATCTTGGTCAAAGCCAAATCCAAAGCACACCACATGATTTTATCGCATTTGGGTGTAGATCAAATTATTCATCCTGAAGAAGACATGGGAATCCGTGTTGCACAGTCATTAAGTTATCCGATGGTACGCCGTTATATGGCACTTAATAATGAGCGTTATATTGTCAAAATTGAAATTGCATCCAATTTACAAGGTGCACAATTCCAAACATTAATGGATGATAGCAATAATGAAATTCATACCTTGTTATTGCAACGTGGCTCGCATGTACTCTATCAGATTGCACCAGGTACCATTTTACAAGAAAAAGATATTTTGATTGTTGAAGGTCCTGTGGAACAATTACGACAACTTTCTAATCGCTTCTTATAGAATGAATTATGCGTTTATCTAAAAAAGAATTGATCAATAAAAAGCATAATCGCATTAATCTCAGTCCGCCGAGTTTATTAGCCTTAGGTTTTTTAAGTTTCATTATCATTGGTACTTTGTTGCTGAAGCTTCCTTTTGCGCATCACGGGGAACTTTCTTGGATTAATGCCTTATTTACTGCAACGTCAGCCGTCACGATTACAGGTTTGTCAGTGGTCAATATTGGTGAGTCCTTCACGACTTTTGGCAAAGTGGTGGTTATGTTGCTGATCCAATGTGGTGGTTTAGGCTTTATGACCTTTGCTATTTTGGCTGCACTCAGTTTGTCCTCACGTGTTGGTCTTAAACAACAAGTGATGGCACAAGAAATCATTGGGCAAACCAGCCTATCTAAAGCCACAACGACCATCAAAGGCGTACTGATTTATTCTTTGTTTTTTGAAGCCATTGGAACGATTATTTTAACCATTGCATGGTCAAATCACTACGATATTGAACATGCCTTTTTCTACGCCCTGTTTTATAGTATTTCCGCCTTTAATAATGGTGGATTTTCCTTATTCCCCAATAGTTTAATGAGTTTCTCTGATCAGTATATGGTCACGTTCACCATTAGTATGTTGTATATGATTGGTGGGATTGGTTTTGTCGTATTAATGGATATTCGACGTGCTCAAAAATGGAAAAAACTCTCTGCCAACAGTAAGCTAGTGCTCTCCACCATTGCAGGATTAAACTTATTTGCTTTTGTAACGATTTGGTTAATTGAAGCATCCAACCCTCTAACGCTTGCCCCTATGTCGATAGGAGATCAAGCCTTAAATGCATGGTTCCACGCAACTGTACCTCGTTCTTCAGGCTTTAACAGTCTCGAAGTTGGCAACATGAGTAATGCATCCACCTTAGTGACCATGGTACTCATGTTTATTGGTGGAGGCTCTTTAAGTACCGCAGGCGGTATTAAGGTGGGCACATTTATTATTATGATTTTAAGTGTGGTGACTTTCTTAAAGCGTTCAGATGAAATTAGGGTGTTTGGACATTCCATTTCACATCAAGCGACATTTAAAGCACTTGCCGTAATTGCCATCAATTCCTTATTGATTCTGATCGGTTTCTTTACCCTTTTGCTGCTTGAACCGAATAAAAAGTTCTTAGATTTATTATTTGAAGCCGTATCTGCGGCATGTACTGTCGGTTTATCTCGTGGTATTACAGAAGACTTACATACAGGTAGTTTAATTACATTAATGCTGCTGATGTTTGCAGGGCGATTAGGGCCTTTAACCTTGGCATATTTAATTGCAACACCCAATAAAAGCCGTGTTAGCCATCCTAATGCTGAAATTCAGGTGGGTTAAAATATCAACTTTTGTTCTTAATCAATAAAAAACCGCTCAATTTTGAACGGTTTTCTTTATGCTGTATCTTTTAATACGCATTCATCAATGAAACACCTAAACCAACATAAGTTGCACGATGATTATAATCAATCAAGCTTTCACCATAACCATCAAACAGTTGGAAATGTCCACGTAATTTGCCTTTAATTGGAAATGCCCAATCAAACTGTGCTGCACCATGTGAATCATCACCACCTTTGAGCGAATGACGCAACATCAAAGAAAACTCATTGTCTTTCCAGCGATAAAATGCAGTGACATCACCACGTCCAACATAGTCTTCAATATCAGCATTATTATCATCTTTGGCATCTTCATCTAAACGATACCAAGGACGAATCATCAAAGCAAAGTTATCTTTTTCAAAACCAAGATTCATGATCACTCGGTTCCAACTACGCGACAATGGATCTGAGCGCCCGTTAGATTGGTGATTTAATGTCAGTCCCAATAAACGTCCATTGAGTCCCAACACTTCATAATTGGTTCTAAAAATTAAGCTCGCTTCAGGCTCATAATTGGTTTCACGAAATGGACGCGACTCGTCTTCATTATAAACTTGCCAACGTGATGACTGAGTATAGCCTACCCATAAATCACCATTATCACCGATTATATTTTCAACCGCTTTGGTTTTTAACGAGATTTGGAATTTCGCTTCGGTTGATTTTAAATCTTGTGCTTCTTCCACGGTATTCTGTGGATTTGGACTGTGTGGAAATTCATTTTTATTACTTGTCCAATAAGCAGGTAATAAATACACAGGTTGGTGTGCACGAATGTTCCATGTTCCGAGTTTACTGTCTGGCGAAAGTTCCCAACGCTTATCTAAAAGTGAGGTATTCGGATCAATCTTTGCCCCATGTACTGAGAATAAATTTTCTACTTTATCTTCAATTTTAGCTTTGATGCCTTGTGGCTCAGCTTTTGGTGCTTCTAATTCTTTTGCAGCGCGTTGTTCCGAAACAATGATAGGAACTGGCTCAGATGTCCCCACTTTAAAAAGTGCATCATAACATGCCAAACGATCTGCATTTGATTCTAAAGCCACACAGGCTTGTGTGCTTGCAGGATTAACAGATGCTGTATCCTCAGCATGTGTCGCTGTCACCCAACCAAAACTGAGCATCATTAAGATGCTCAGATTCAATGGTGTGCGTTCAAAATTTTTGAACGACATAGTCTTCTCCAAAAAGGGTTTTAATTGACTTTTTTGATTTCAAAACCTAACTGTTCTAAAGCCTCTTTTTTGGCGAATGGTGCAACCACTGCTTTTGTTGGCTTTTGACCGATTAAGTAAGTTTGTGCAACACGTTTTAAATCTTCCAAGCTCACTTTCAGTAAACGTTCACGCATTTGACGTCTAAATGCAGGTGTACGTCCATGCAATAACGCATAACAAGCCGTAATTGCTTCACCCGCAGGTGAACCTGGTTTATCCATACTTGAAACTAAACCTAAAATGGCCTCTTCCAGCTGATGTGGTTTTTGTTCTTCATTCATCAACCAGTTTAAACTTGCTTCAAAGTCGGCAAATGTTTCTGCTAAGCGAGGGTCACGATAGCTATAGAAACGGAATGCACAGGCATTGCCATCATAGCTTGCTCCACCACCATAGGCACCGCCTTTCTCACGAATCGCACTATGCAAGAAACCATTGCGTAAGTATGCTGCCAAAATCATGAGTGGCGCAGCATCAGGATGTGACACTTCTACTGCTTGATAAGCCGAGGCGCAGAATTGTACATTGGCTTGAATCAGCCAAGCTTCATCTGCATCACTGGATGAACGCTCAACTTCTGTCAATAAAACAGGGGTCTGATCTACATCTAATTTATCCCAAACATTTTGAATTTCTTCAAGTAAACGTTCAGAATGATGTTCTTCACACACCAACAAAAATTGTTTTGGCGCCAACATTAAACCGCGATGAATTGCTTTTAACTCATCAATTAAAGCATCAAACTCAGCTGCATCATTTTCGATTTTAGTCACAAGTTCAGCTAACCAATTTAATGCCCCTAAACCTGTATTTTGGTAATCACGCTGTGCCAAAGCACTGCTGTTACGAGAGGCAATTTGCATCGCATAACTATGACCTGAACCTGACAAACGAGATGCCCAACGGGTTTTACGTTGCTGCAATAGCTCTAAAATACGGTCTTTTTCATCGAAACGTAATTGCTCAAATGCCAACTTTAATAAGCCAATTGCATCAAGTTTGTCGGATAAAGACTTAGTGGTTAATGTCAACCAAGCCGTAATTTTGCCTTTATCATCAGTTTTTGAACGTAAAGATGCCCCCATACCTAAGCCGCCACTAACTGCTGTTTGCAGTTGTTGTAACTCAAGATAATCATATTGGCCTGCACCCACTTCACCCATCAAAATCGACAGTAAATTAAAATATGGTGACTTCACAATTTGATCAGGAATTTGAATCAACACTTGTTGATAGTAAATACCATTAGTTCCTGCATGGTACAGATTTAAAGGTGTATCCACCTGATTTGAAATGATTTCACGCAATTGACCTTGTACGATGGTCAAGTCTGCAGGAATATCTTCTAACCCGACTTTTGGCAATAAATTTAAATCATCAGGTGTTTCTTGACGGATTTTTAACGCTTCAGTTTGTGCAATAATTTCTGCTTTTTCAGCTTCTGTTAATGCTGCACCGATTTTCGCTAAACGTGCCTTTTCATCTGCTGCTTCTTGTGCTGATTTATGTGCATCAGGCACTAAAGTCAGTTGTACACGATGTGGGTTGTCCAAAAGATAAGTTTGAATCAAGTTTGACAACCACATTGGGTCTTTAAGCTCTTCTTTTACTTCAGCAATGGCGGTATCGACATCCCAAACATGCACGGGGTCATTATGGTGAATCGCACTGCCTAAACCATTTAAAATCAAAGACAAACCATACGGTGTACCATCGCCATTGATTTCACGTTGATGCAATTCGATTTGATGTAAAATTGCTTCAACAATCTCAGGATCGGCAGGTTTAGACGCAGCCTGTTGTAAAATATTCAACACACCATTTTTAAATTCTTCCGCATGTTCAGGGTTTGAACCTTGTACCGCACAGTAGAATGTCATTTCAAAATTAGAATCATCCACCCCCATAAACGGACCTGTAGACTGTGCATAACCACACGTTTCTAAATAATGACGTAGTGGTGAAGCCGAATTTTCTAGCAAAACTCCTTCAACTAAACGCATACCTAAACGCACTTTGATGTTGCTTGCCTCAGGTAATAACCAAGACAAAACATGATAGGTTTTATCTTTTAAATCATCACCATCAAGTGCATAAGTCTCTTGTACGGCAATCGGTGCAGTCAAACGTTGTTCAGGTTTTGAATATAAAGTCTCACCTTTTTCAAATTTTGATAAGGCTAAAGTTTCAAATTGCGCTTGTAAATCATAAGCAGTTTGATTACCAAAGGTCATAAAGACCGCATTACTTGGATGATAGTGAGATTTATAGAAACTTACCAATTCATCATAAGTTAGGTCAGGAATATCTTTTGGGTCACCGCCTGAGTTGTAGTGATAAGTCGTTTTGGGAAATAAATGATGAGCCAATTGGTGATAAAGCTGATCTGAAGGAGAACTCATAGCCCCTTTCATTTCATTAAAAACCACGCCTTTATACACAGGTTCGCCATTTTCCAGCTCAATGCGAATGCCTTCTTGGGCAAAATCTAATGGATTCAAATTCGCTGCAAATGCTGCATCCATATACACTTCTAAAAGGTTTTGGAAGTCCTTTTTATTTTGTGTTGCAAATGGATAAGCTGTCCAATCCGCTGCGGTAAACGCATTCATGAACGTATTCAGTGAACGGCGAATCATCAAGAAAAATGGATCACGTACAGGGAATTTTTCAGACCCACATAATGCAGTATGCTCTAAAATATGCGCTTCGCCTTTAGAGTCCATTGGCTGTGTACGGAAGGCAACTAAGAATACATTCTCATCATGTTCAGTTGCCAGATGAAAATGTACAGCACCTGTCACTTTATGCTTATATTCTGAAACTAAAATATCTAAAGCTTCAACATGGTGTTGACGTACCAACTGAAACGCAGGATGAACAGGTTGGGCTAAGGTTTCAGTGACATCTACAGTCATGTGATCTCCTAAAATTTAAAAAAATATTACATTTAATATGGCATTATACATTCAGAATTCAATCTAATTCATCTATTAAAGATGATGCCATTACAAAAATCCCTAGTTCTATGCTCGGAATTGTAAATGTAATTATTTTTCAGGTTATTGATCACACTTTTAAAATGACTGCTTTTAGCAAACTAACAGGTCAGATCAGCACATTTACAAAGTCTTATGGCTTTAAATTGAACCGAATATACAAATACCTCATATAAATGTTTTAAACCACAAACGTAAAGCCTAATTACTTAGGCTAAATAAACGTCATTATGTACTTTTAAAAATCAGATTAGGATTGCTGTATTTGAGTCTGATTGAGTTTTTTTGATAGAAAAATACAGACTAAAATCGCAATTAACAGCACCGTAGATGCAGCGAAACGACTTAAATCCAAACCACCATGATCTAATGGTTTATCTAAGAAATCGCCAACAACTGCACCTAAAGGACGTGTAAGTACAAAGGCTGCCCAAAACAATAAAGTTCGAGAGACTTTGGTGCAAAAATATAAAGCCACGATCACGGCCAATAAAGCCACGTATAAGAAAATACCACCTGTATATCCTAATCCTGCTGTATCTGATGACCAATCACCCAAAGCTGTACCTAAAGTCTGTGAAAAGGTAATGGTCAACCAATAAAACAATTCTGTACGAGGATGATCAATCGAATGCGGAGAAATTGTCCCTTCAACTTTGTACCAACTATATAATGAAATTAGCACCAAACTTAGTAATAATGTACTTCCTCCCAAATAACCAATGCCCAACGAACGGTCAACAAAGTCCGCTAAAGTCGTCCCCACTGTCGTACTGGCAATAATGGTAAACCAATACAAATATGGCTGATAAGTTTTAGCCTTGACTTGAAAAAATACAAAAGCAATGAAAATAAATGCAAAAATAAAAGTACTGACCAAGTAGCCCAAATTCATGGACATCGACACAGCATCACCTGCTGTTTCACCAAATGTTGTGGCAAATATTTTAGTGATCCAAAACAGCAAAGTAACTTGAGGAACTTTTGAAATAAGTTCGGATTTGAGATTTTCCATGACAGTATGCTAAATATCGAAGAAAGTCTCATCATTCGCTGAACAACTTAATCTGAGCTTAAGATTTTCAAAGTACAAATATTTTTTTATTTTTAACCTAATACACTCATCAAGACTTTATCCATTAAAAATCGCCCTCAATCCCACCCCTCTCCCTGAGCCGTATCATGCTTGTTGTCAATTTTCTACACATAAAATATCGATCATTTGCACTTGATCACGATTTACAGCAACATCTAATTACATGATTTCATGCTCAAACCATTGTGTTGGTAAAATACGCATTGGCTTTAATTGTGAACTTTGATTTATTTTTTGAGTTGTAGTTTAAATGTAAAATTTAAGTTTTTAGATTTAACTGCTTACTTCACAAATGAATAAACCATCTGAACAATGCTGATTGAGCTGAATTTTCTTCAACAAACTATGGTAAAACTGAGCATTCGTGTAAACTTTAGCTTTTTAAAACCCTAGATGTGATGAATAACATGGCTACAGTTGATCTTTTTGCAATTGGTAATGCACTCATTGACCAAGAATTTACAGTATCTGATACATTTTTAGCTGAACAAAATTTGCAAAAAGGCACCATGCAACTCACCGATGGTGAAACCCAAACTCAACTTTATAATAATTTAAAAGCCAGTCAAGTTTATAAAGGCCAAGCTTCAGGTGGTTCTGCTGCCAATACGACTGTGGCATTTAGTGCCTTAGGTGCTTCTGCATTTTATGCATGCCGTGTAGGAAATGATGAACTCGGTGCAATTTATTTAAATGGTTTAAATGAAGCAGGTATTCAAACCTCAGAAAAGTCTATCAGCGAAGGCATAACAGGAACCTGTATGGTTTTAGTGAGCGAAGACTCTGAACGCACCATGCATACGTATTTGGGTATTACAGCTGAATTGTCAGATGTACAAATGGATTTTGAACCCTTAAAAACAGCAAAATGGCTGTATATTGAAGGTTATTTATCAACAAGTGACTCTGCACGTGCAGCAGTCAAAATTGCTCGACAAATTGCGCGTGAAAATGGTGTTAAAATCGCACTCACATTATCTGACCCTGCAATGGTGCAATATGCACGTACAGGCTTAGACGAATTAATTGATGATGGTGTCGACCTCATTTTCTGTAATGAACAAGAAGCCATGATGTATACCGAAACTGATTCAGTTGAAGCAGCCTTGGCAAAATTGAAATTACTTAGCCATGACGTTGTCATTACACTCAGTGAAAAAGGTGCGCTTGTTGCTAATCAAGAACAACATTTCCATATTCAAGGACGTAAAGTGGTGGCAGTAGATGCGAACGGTGCAGGTGATGCTTTCGCAGGTTCATTCTTATATGCGCTCAATGCGGGTGAATCTTTACAAACAGCTGCACAATTGGCAATTTTAATCTCAAGTGAAGTGGTTTCTCAGTTTGGTCCTCGTTTAGCAGTTGCAGATTATGCAAACTTGCTTGCAAGCTTTAAAAAGGAATGTGCATAAAATGTCTGAAAAAATTGCCATGATGGAAGAAATTCCAGAACGTGAAGCACGTGCATTTGACACCATGACAGGTGATACGATTTTCATTACTCAGCGTGATGGTGCATTCTATGCCTATCAAAATGTTTGCCCTCACCTACAAACTGAGCTTGAGTTTTTAGAAAATCAGTTTTTAGATCGTGATGGTGAATACATTGAATGTTCAACACATGGTGCTTTATTTAATGTTGAAACAGGCGAATGTATTTCTGGCCCTTGTTTGGGCGATACGCTTGAAAAAGTGAATATCAAAGTACATTCTGACGGTGGCATTTACATCGTAGAAGAATAATTGATTCGCAGGGACCGCCATGTTTGCATTTTTTTTAGAATATGACTTAATGCCTTTTCATTTAAGTGTACTCGCTTTAATTTTGCTAAGCATGGCGGAAACGATTGGTTATTATGTAGGCTTAAGACCCAGCACTTTTCTGAAACGTATTTTGCCACATTGGCTGTCCCGTGCCCCACTACTACAGGTAAAGTTTGCTAAAGTTCTGATTTTTGTATTTTTATTGATTAATTTCAGCTTTGCAGGCTATTTTTTACAACTGTGTATTTTTGCTAGTCAACAACAGTTTTTCCCTTGGTATTATGTCATTTTACCTGCCTCAGTCATCGCCATTTTCTTTACGGTGTTTATGATTCACTGTTTAGATCAGGTGATCAAGCCCAAGTTCAGTTCAACAACCGTCAATTTGTTAGGTCGTTTAGCAACCGTATCGAGTGGCAATGCTCGCCCTGGTTTTTCAGCACAAGCGCGTGTCCGTGACGAATTTGGTCAACTGCACTATGTACAAGTTGAACCTGAATTTGGTGAATTAGAGTTTCAGTCGCAAATTATTTTGATCCGTTTTCGTAAATCACATTACATTGCCAAAAAAATCTCAGTCTCTAATGATTTATTTAGCTTAGAATAATTTTCAATCAACACAGCGCTTCAGTATCCATTGCTCTAAAAAATCTTAAGTTAAATTTAAATTTTCCCAGAAAAATTTAAATCTTGTCTTTGGCAAACCCGTTAGAGGATTTAATCCTGGTGATGTTGTACTCAATTTTTTAGAAACCAACAATCAATGAATTTAATATAACAATCTTTATAAGATCAATTATCATTATTTATTTAATTACACTTAATTTTCAAATTATCCCAGTGTAAATTAATCGACTTAAATTTAAATCCATACCATTTTAGTTTGATTTAAAATGGCTTTGTTGCACAAAGATTTGAAATGCAAAGCGCCCCTAATTGAGCCAAATTTAAGGCGTAACTTGGGTAAGTGGTCGACCTAATTCCGTAAATCTGTTGAGGACTGCTACACGTGCATGAATCTCATTCACCTGACTAGGAAAGCTTCTTGCCATTAATTTATCGCCTAATAATTTGATGCAATGCATCTTGGTTTCCACCAAACTGCGGCGATGATAGCCTGACCATTTTTTCCATAGTGTCCTGCCTAAACGTTTAACTGTTCGAAGTAATTCATTTCGCGCTAGCGAGCTACTCTTTGTATCTTTCCATGGTTTCGCATTTTTTCTAGGTGGAATCACTGCATGCGCTTGCCGATCTGCAATGACCTGACGGCATTGCTTGGTGTCATAAGCTCCATCGGTATAAACAGAGTCAATCTGCTCATCTTGTGGAATTTGATCGAGTAAATCACCAAGCACTTGTGAATCACTCACATTATTTGTAGTGAGTTGAATAGCGCGTATTTGAAGGGTTTTAGCATCTATACCAATATGAAGTTTACGCCATTGGCGACGATATTCAGGTCCATGTTTCTTGCGTTTCCATTCGCCCTCACCTAGAAACTTCATGCCTGTAGAGTCTATGAGTAGATGCAGCCCATCGCTACTTTTTTGGTAGCTGATTGCAATATCAATATGCTTTTGTCTTCTACAAAGCGTACTGTAATCTGGTGCGGTCCAATTTAATCCACAAAGTTTAATCAGACTTTGCACAAAGCCAGTGACCATACGTAAAGATAGACGGAATAAGGATTTAATCATTAAGCAGCATTGGATAGCTGCGTCGGAGTAGGTTTGATTTCGCCCTTGTTTGCCTTTTGATGGAGCATACCATTGCGTAGCAGGATCAAACCAAATGGCAATATTTCCGCGACTCATGAGTGCTCGGTTATATGCGGGCCAATTGGTTGTACGGTAGATTTTGTGTGTAGGCTTCTTCATTTGAAAATTATATCGCTGAAAAAGCCTTTACAGATAGGTTTGTGCAACAAAGCCGTTTGATTTAAAATATGAATTTAGACTATTTTAGTCTACTTTATTTTTTAATTCTAAGTATTTTAATCAACTTTATTTTTTAGTTTATTTTTTAATTAATTAAAATACAAACCATTGTTTATATTGAAAATAATAATATATTTTTATTTTAATTATTTTATCTATTTATTTTCTGTTGTGTTTTGTTTAATAATATAAACAGAGTTTAAAAATAGGCTTTGTTATGAGCTTTAAACGCACTGATATAAATCGTCGTCTAGTCAGAGAAATTACGATCATTTTAATAATTAAGGTCATTCTTTTACTTATCATCAAACATATTTGGTTTGATGCTCCGACGATTCCTAAAGATTTTGATAACCAAGTTGCTGAGCGTATTGCTGGCAGTCCTTCCCAAACTAAGGAGACACGTTGATGATTTCTGAAAGCGTGGTCGATCTTTCGCGGTTCCAATTTGCAATGACCGCGTTGTATCACTTTATTTTTGTGCCTTTAACTCTAGGTTTAGCTTTTATTCTTGCCATTATGGAAACCACATACGTGATTTCTGGTAAAGAAATTTATAAAGACATGACTAAATTCTGGGGAAAACTCTTTGGTATTAACTTTGCCTTAGGTGTAACTACAGGCTTAACCATGGAGTTTCAATTCGGTACAAACTGGGCGTATTACTCACATTATGTGGGCGATATTTTCGGTGCGCCGCTTGCTATTGAAGGATTAATGGCATTCTTTTTGGAATCAACTTTTATTGGTTTGTTCTTTTTTGGCTGGGATCGCCTCTCTAAAGTTCAACATTTAGCCGTGACATGGCTCGTCGCCCTAGGCTCCAACATGTCGGCATTGTGGATTTTAGTCGCTAATGGATGGATGCAAAACCCTGTCGGGGCTGCATTTAACTATGAAACTATGCGTATGGAACTTGTAGACTTCGGTGCGTTGATTTTCAACCCGGTTGCCCAAGTCAAATTTGTTCATACGGTTTCTTCTGGTTATGTGACTGGTGCAATTTTCGTTTTAGCTATTTCAAGTTTTTACTTGCTGAAAAAACGTGACATGCCTTTTGCACGCCGTTCTTTTGCCATTGCTGCCATCTTCGGTTTAGCATCGACATTGTCTGTGATCTTACTGGGTGACGAGTCTGGTTATGAGTTGGGTGATGTTCAAAAAACTAAACTTGCAGCCATTGAAGCTGAATGGGATACCCATCCTGCGCCTGCACCATTTACTTTGTTTGGTATTCCAAACCAAGAAGAACAGCGTACTGATTATGCTATCCGTATTCCATATGTGATGGGGATCATTGCGACACGTTCTTTAGACAAAGAAGTGATGGGCATTAAAGATTTGATGGTTCAACATGAAGCACGTATCCGTAACGGTATGGTGGCATATAGTGAACTTGAAAAATTACGTGCGGGTGATCGCTCTCCTGAGTTGTTGGCATCATTTGAACAAAATCAAAAAGACTTAGGTTACGGCTTACTTCTTAAAAAATACACACCCACTGTTGTAGATGCGTCTGAAGATCATATTAAAGCAGCAACAAAAGATACGATTCCAAATGTCACTGCATTGTTCTTCTCATTCCGTGCGATGGTCGCTTCTGGTTTCTTAATGTTATTACTGTTCATTCTGGCAACATATGCAGTGGCTAAACGTAATGCAGAAAATAAACCGTGGTTGCTTAAATTTGCACTGTATGCATTGCCTTTACCCTGGATCGCAACTCAAACAGGTTGGTATGTGGCTGAAGGTGGTCGTCAACCATGGACCATTGGTGAAGTATTACCAACACATTTATCAGCATCTAGCTTAAGTACAGGTGACGTTTGGGGTTCAATCATTGCACTTGCAGCGTTCTATACTGTTCTTCTCATCATCGAAATGTACTTAATGATCAAATTTGCGCGCTTAGGACCAAGTTCTTTGCATACAGGTAAATATCATTTTGAAAAATTAGAAGCTCAAAACCAAGCTGTTGGGGAGGCTCAATCATGATCGAATATGAATTACTGAAAATCATTTGGTGGGTGCTTGTTGGTGTTCTACTGATTGGCTTTGCCCTCACCGATGGTTTCGACATGGGTTCTATGGCCATCATGCCATTTGTAGGCAAAACAGATGACGAACGTCGTGCGGCAATCAATACGATTGCCCCACACTGGGACGGCAACCAAGTCTGGTTCATTACCGCAGGTGGTGCCTTATTCGCTGCATGGCCGATGGTTTATGCAACTGCCTTTTCAGGTATGTATTGGGCATTATTACTCGTACTGTTTGCCCTGTTCTTACGACCAGTAGGCTTTGACTACCGTTCTAAACTTGAAAATACCCAATGGCGTACATCTTGGGATTGGGGTTTAGCCATCGGTGGTGCTGTTCCTGCACTGGTATTTGGTGTTGCATTTGGTAATATGTTCCTAGGCGTACCGTTCACTTTAGATGAAACTGTACGTTCAACTTACACAGGTAGCTTCTTTGCACTCTTAAACCCATTTGCTTTAATTTGTGGTTTAGTCAGCCTTTCTATGCTGAATGCCCACGGCGGTGCGTGGCTTATGCTCCGTACAGATGGTGCATTACGCCAACGTTCTGCGAAAGCAACACAATTAATGGGTATCGTATTCCTCGTATGTTTCTTAGGTGCGGGGGCATGGTTATACTTTGGTAATATCGAAGGTTATACACTTGCTCAACCTTTTGATACCAATGGCGTTGCTAATCCTTTGGCTAAAGAAGTCATTACCAACAACAACCACGGTTGGATGAATAATTATTCAACTTATCCAATTACCATGATTGCACCGATTATGGCAATTTTGGGTAGCTTAATCGTGATTGCCTCAGCGGCTAAAGGCAAAGCAGGCTTGAGTTTCACAGGTACTTCACTCATGATTGTGGGTGCAATCCTCACTGCTGGTTTTGCATTGTTCCCATTCCTTATGCCATCAAGCATCAACCCAGTTGCAAGCTTGACCATGTGGGATGCTGTTTCAAGTAAAAATACTTTAACTGTCATGACTGTTGCTGCATGTATCTTTGTACCGATCATTTTGTGTTATACCACTTGGTGTTATTACAAAATGTGGGGTGTGATCACCAACAAACATGTACAAGAAAATTCACACAGTCTTTACTAAGTTAAAGTCGAAGGAGAACAAATATGTGGTATTTTGCTTGGATTCTTGGGATTTTGATGGCATGTTTTGCAGGTGTGCTCAGTGCGCTCTACATTGAACATCATCAAGATTTAGATGAGGAATAACAACATGACAGAAATCGCAATGACAACAGAAGAAAGTAAGCCTAACAAATTTGCTATGGCAGTTTCATTTTTAATGGCATTGCCTTTAGCTGCGGTTTTATTACTCCATCCTGCAATGATGCTCGATGCCAATGGTCACTATAACCATACGGTTTTAATGTTGGTGATGATCGGGATCTCAGGTGGATTTATTCATGGCGTAGGATTTCTGCCACGGTTTTGGTTATGGAAATGGTTATTTAGCCCTTATGTTGCATGGCCACTCATGCTTTGGGGCTATTACACGTGGTTCTTGACCTGATCCTTTAAAAGAAAACCCTGATTTATTCAGGGTTTTTTATTTTTGATAATCATTAAGATTGTAAGCTGGCTTAATATTCGCGTTATGAAAGTTCATGTACTAAAAAGTATTTTATACAATTTATATAAAAATGGATATTAGGTCTCTTTCATAAATCATTTTTTAGCCAATTGAAAGTTGTAAATTCCAGCAATTAAATTGAATCTCAATCCTAAACGTTTATCTCTATTTCTGTATCTTTCACATAGAATTTTGAATGTTTTTAATTTCCCAAATACATGTTCAATCCCTATACGTCTTTTATTGATTTCTCAGTTATAAAACTTCAGCTCTTCTGCTAACTTTTGTCCCTTTTTTGCCTTCACTGGAATTAGGCTATTCTCATAAATATCGTAAATCCCTTGATAGCCTTTATCTGCTAATATAAATGAATCTTTTGGTATCAATTTCAAGTTTTTCTTAAACAATTCAAAATCATGTTGACTACCTTTGCACATACTCAAGCTTAATATTTCTTGTGTTTTATAATGAATTATTGCTTGAACTTTAAACGTATGGGCTTTTTTCTTACCACTATAGCTTATTTTCTGTTTTTTTAGGGCGTTGAATTGGAATTTCTGTTGCATCGACAATAATAACATTCCAATCGAATCCTTCTCCCTTAGGTAATTTTTTCTGTAAATCAAATGGTAATACCCCCATTATTAATTGAGGTCAAAAATAGAAAGTTCTAAGCCATTGTTATCATTTAAAGTTAGGTGGCCTACCATCAATCGCCATATGAGGTCTTTCATGATTATAGAAGTACTGCCACGCTGTTGTACAGTTTTGAACCTCCTCAATATTTTCAAATAAATGCTGATTTAAGCATTCATAACGTACTGTTCGATTAAAACGTTCAACATAAGCATTCTGCTGTGGATTACCTGGTTGGGTAAAGACATGCTCAATTTCATGCTGTTTACACCACTCATCCATTAATTCGCTAATGTATTCTGGACCATTATCGCTACGTATTCGCTTAGGCTTACCTCGCCATTCGATCAATTGATCCAAGTCTCTCAGAACTCTTTGGGCAGGCATAGAAAAGTCTACTGCCATGATCAAAGACTCACGATATAGTCATCAATGACATTGTGGACACGATAACTTCGTCCATCACTCAACTGATCATACATAAAATCCATCGACCATGATTCATTCTGAACAACAGGCACCGTAAGCTTCTCAGGGATTTCACGTTGTATTCGTTCGTTTGGTTTGATTCTTAAATTTAGCTGAAGCTCCTTATATATTCGATAAACTCGCTTATGGTTCCATTTGTACTGCTTAACGTTGCATAAATATAGAAAGCACAGTTTAAAACCCCATGTTTTATGAGTATTCGTCAGTTGTATTAAGTATTCCGCAATCTGCTGATTCTCATCATCCAAACGAGCCTGATAACGATAGCAGGTTTGACTCACGTTGAAGACCAAACAGGCCATGCAGACTGAAATATTAAATTGCTCAATGGCTTGCTGAGCAAGTAATTTGCGCTGTCGTGGCCTTAAAACTTTTTTGATAATGCATCTTGTAGTACATCTGATTTAAGTCGCTCATCAGCATACATTCTTTTTAAACGTGCATTTTCAGCTTCGAGCTCTTTCAAACGGGTCATCAATGAGAGATCCATACCACTGTATTTCGTCTTCCATTTATAAAATGTTGCTGTACTCATTCCATGCTCTCGGCAAAGATTGGGTACAGGTGTGCCTGCTTCAGCTTGTTTTAGAATGCTCATGATTAAATATAAAAATAATGATATTTAAATCAAATCATAAATATACACCCTCCGACTATTTAAAATATCAACTTCAATATATTTTATAGGGTAACATTTCACACTACTTTTAATATTTTTATAAAAATAAAAACTTTTCTTTGAAAAAGGGAAATTAATTGAACTTACATCCAAATAATAATAAACTTTTCCATCAATATTTACATCATACTCTTTAAAAGAATTTTTATAAAAATAGACTTTCTGTAGTGACAAACACCCATGTATAAAGTACTCTTTCTCAGCCAAATACATAGCCTTTTTCTTGAAAAAATAATTTTCACCAAATTCGGAAATACAAAAAATAACGACTATTAAAATAAATAAAATCGCCATCTTTTTATCTGATATATTTTTTATATTCACAATAGGTCTCTTTCATAAATCAAAAAATGCTCAGTTAATTGCTTATTTTTAAATCACAATATTTCTTAAATTTCATGCATAATTTAAGAATGAGATATATTGATATTCAAAAGCTTACAGATATTCAATTTAAGAGACTAACAGGCATTTCTTGGTCAACTTTTAATGTCATGTTAAATGAACTCAAATTACATGTTCCTATAAAAGGTAGACCATGTATTTTGAACTTAGATGAAGACATTTTTTATAGATCTTATATAAGAGCCAAAATACTATTTTAAAAAATACGACATAACAACCAAATAACGCCAAATAAATTAATTCACTATTTTGTGTAGCATGACAACGTTCACCCATAAAACATCTAAATACGATATGGAAATATGTCTTTGCCCAAAAAACAATATAAAAGCCTACAGCAATGGTTAAGCCCAACTTCAATAGAATTGGATCGTTATTTTTAAGATTTTTTAGAATTTGAAAAGTGCGAATCTGAGCCAAAGCAAAACCCCACAGACCACAAAAAACCAAACTAAAAATCAAAATTTGAACTAGAGCGAATTTCATTCACTGTTTAAACCTCTGTCAAAGCTCATAACTAATCTTGTTTTATATCATCACTGATGTGCAGGCGGATATTTTAGGAACTTTTATTCTGAATTAACATACATATTTATATTTTTAAAATTGTCTAACAAAATCTTTGATAATTCTTTCAATCTAAGCTTAACACCTCCCCCAGTTCTGCTATGCTTAGGGTTATAAATAATTAAACACGGAAGAATCGCATGAGCGTAACTATTGGTACTCCACTCCAATCTTCTGCTTTTAAAGTACTCCTTTTGGGTTCAGGAGAATTGGGCAAAGAAGTCGTGATTTCATTACAACGCCTAGGTGTCGAAGTACATGCAGCAGATCGTTATGAAAATGCGCCCGCAATGCAAGTTGCACATTTTGCTTATGCCTTAAATATAGCAGACCCTGAACAATTAAAACAACTCATCGAAAAAGTAAAACCAAACTTGATCGTGCCAGAAATTGAAGCCATTGCGACACAAGTCCTCATTGAAATCGAAGAACAAAATATTGCAACCGTCATTCCTTCTGCCAAAGCGGTCAATCTCACCATGAACCGTGAAGGAATCCGTCGTTTGGCTGCTGAAGAACTCGGTTTACCGACGTCTGCTTATCGTTTTGCAAATAGTTTAGAAAGTTTCCGTGCAGCATGTGATGATATTGGCTATCCAAACTTCGTTAAACCTGTCATGTCTTCATCAGGTAAAGGTCAATCACGCGTTAAAGCATTTGCTGAAGTTGATGCTGCTTGGGAATATGCACAAACTGGTGGTCGTGTTAACCAAGGTACCGTCATTGTTGAATCACAGATTGATTTTGACTTTGAAATCACCCTACTGACTGTACGTGCTAAAAATCCAGAAACAGGCGAAGTTGAAACCCATTTTTGCGATGCAATTGGACACCGCCAAGATGCAGGTGACTATGTAGAAAGTTGGCAACCGCAACCCATGACGGATGCTGCCTTAACTGAAGCCAAGCGTATTGCCGATAAAGTGACTGTTGCACTCGGTGGTTGTGGTATTTTTGGGGTAGAACTATTTGTCAAAGGTGACAAAGTATGGTTTAGTGAAGTATCACCACGCCCGCATGATACTGGTTTAGTCACGCTTGCTTCACAATTCCAAAGTGAGTTTGAACTTCATGCACGCGCAATTTTGGGCTTACCTGTCAATACAGCACGTCATAGCGTTGCAGCAAGTGCTGTGATTTATGCAGGTGTCGATGCGAAAAATTTAGAATTTTCTGGCTTAAATCTTGCTTTAGAAAATCCAAATACAGATTTAAGACTGTTTGGTAAACCTGAAGGTTTTAAACGTCGCCGCATGGGTGTGGCAACAGCACGTGCTGAAACAACAGAACAAGCACGTGAGTTAGCATTTGAAACGGCTTCAAAAGTCACAGTGCAACAGAACTAATGTTTTAGAAAAATTTACGGACAATAATTTTATGATCAACACGTCTCCTCTGTTGAATTACGTCAGTAGTAATCATGATATTCAAGCCATTAACCAATGGCGTACCGATGTAGAACAACAACTGCAGGAGGCGTTTGAACAAGGACAGCCCATTCGTGAGGTGATCCATACCCGTTCTAATTTTATTGATGAAGCGCTGATTTTTTTATGGCAACATGCAGGACTCGATCAAACAGATTTGAGTCTTTTTGCGGTCGGTGGCTATGGTCGCCGTGAGATGTTACCCTACTCTGACGTAGACATTATGATCTTGTCAGAAAATGATTTAACCGCTGAACAAGAACACATTGTTTCGAGTTTTATTTCCTCTTTATGGGACGTTGGTAACTTTAAACCAGGAGTTAGCGTTCGTAGCATTCAAACTTGTTTTGAACAAGCTGCCAATGATCTCACAGTCGCGACGGCATTAATCGAAGCGCGTTTGATTACAGGCAATCAGCACTTGATCAAATGGCCACGCCGTGTGGTTTCACAGACATGGACAGATAAAACCTTCTTTGATGCAAAGATGGATGAACAAGCTCGCCGTTATGCGCAACATAATAATACTGAAAGTAATTTAGAACCCGATATTAAAAATGCACCAGGCGGCATTCGCGACATCAACCAAATTGGTTGGATTGCAAAACGTCATTTCCGTGTCAATCGCATTTATGACCTCGTCCATTTAGGGTTTATTTCAGAGTTTGAACTTGGTGTTTTAGAAGAATCTGAAAATTTCCTTTGGGAAATTCGCCACCATTTACACCGTTTAACCAAACGTGATGAAAATCGTTTATTGTTTGATTATCAACGTGAAATTGCAGGTATTTTCGGCTATAAAAAAGAAGAAGGTAAACATATCAATTATCCAATTGAACAGTTTATGAAACGCTATTATCGGACTGCGCAGCAAGTGTCTACCTTAAATGAAATGCTACTTGCCTATTTTAATGAGTCAGTCATTACACCACGTTTGCCCAATTATGAACGTAATATTGAAATCATCAATGAACATTTTAAATTGGTCGATGGCAAACTTGCCGTACAACATCACAAGATATTTTCTGAAAATCCGAGTGCCATTTTAGAAATTTTCTATCTGTTGGCAAATCGCCCTGAGATTCAAGGGATTCGTGCAAGAACCTTACGTTTATTGACTTTGGCGGCTAAACGTATCGACCAAAATTATCGTAGTAATCCTACTCATCAAGCCTTATTTATGGCAATTATTCGTTCACCTTATCGTTTGTATGACACGATGGTCGCGATGAAACGCTATGGTGTTTTAGGAAATTATATTCCAGCATTTGGACAAATTATGGGCTTGATGCAATATGATTTATTCCATATTTATACCGTTGATGCACATACATTATTGTTGCTCCGTAATTTAAATCGTTTTAAAGAACCTGAATTCGCTAAAGATTATCCTGTGGTCAGCTCGGTGTTCCAACGTTTAAACCGCCGAGATATTGTATTCCTTGCAGCCTTATTCCATGACATTGCCAAAGGTCGTGGTGGTGATCATAGTGAATTGGGTGCAGTCGATGCGATTGAGTTCTGTCGTGCACATGGTTTTACTGAACGTGAATGTAACCTTGTGGCTTACCTGATTCAAAATCATTTATTGATGTCTATCACAGCACAGAAAAAAGATATTTCAGACCCTGATGTGGTAAAAGAATTCGCTGAAAAAATTGGCGACATGGAACATCTGGATTATTTATATACCTTAACTGTTGCCGATATTAACGCAACCAATCCAAAGCTTTGGAATACTTGGCGTTCATCATTAATGCGTCAACTCTACACACATGCGCGCGATGTGATTCGCTCAGGTTTAGGGCGTCCTGTCGATTATCAAATGCTGATCGAAGACAGTAAATTTGCAGCCAGTGAAATTTTAGTCGATGAATTTGCCTTAGATGAAGTTGAAAAAGTATGGCAAGAACTGGGCGATGAGTATTTCCTTAAAGAATCAGCCGATGAAATTGCATGGCACACACGCGCCATTTTGCAGCATGGTGATAATCCTGCACCATTAGTGCTCTTACGTGCGCACCGAAAAGCAGCACAAGATGCTGTGCAGCTGTTTATTTATACACGTGATCAACCAAATTTATTTGCAACCACGGTGGCTGTACTTGATCGTATGAATTTAGATGTACAAGATGCGCGGATTATCACTGCGACCAAAGCATTTAGTTTAGATACTTATGTGGTTCTAGACCGTTTCGGAACTTTATTAACAGATCCTGATCGTGAAGAAACAGTCAAAGAAGCGCTGGTGAAAGCCTTAAGTCAGTCAGATAAATATCCTGGGGTAATGCAACGCCGTATTCCACGCCAACTGCGTCACTTTGACATTGAAAATACTGTGGATGTCAGCTTGAATGAAGCCTTACAGCAAAATATGGTTGAAATTGCAACCTTAGACCACCCAGGTTTACTTGCCAAAGTAGGTGGTCTATTTATGATGCAAGGTTTGGACATTCACTCTGCTAGAATTGCAACCTTAGGTGAACGTGCAGAAGATATTTTCTTTGTCACCAAAAAAGATGGCTCACCTTTAAATGAGGAGGAAGCTGAATTGTTTGCCTCACAGTTAAAGGCAGCTTTAGATGAAGCTTCTCATCAAGTTTCACACCCACACTAATGTTTAGTGTGATCATTTAATTTTATTTTCACATCATGGTAATTGTTTCATGAACTCAAGTTTGTCTTTATTACATCCTTATCCATTTGAAAAACTTAATCAGTTATTTCAGGATGTACAACCCGCAGCAATGCCTTTGATTCCTCTTTCCATCGGTGAACCAAAGCATCCTGCACCTGAGTTTGTGAAACAAGCGATTATTGATAATTTTAAGCATCTTTCCACTTATCCAAATAGTAAAGGTTTGCCTGAATTACGCCAAAGCATTGCGCATTGGTTAACGCGCCGCTTTAAACTCAATACAATCAGTGCTGAATCTCAAATTTTGCCTGTTTCAGGCACACGTGAAGGGATTTTCTCTTTTGTACAAGCATTAATTAACCGAGATGAAAACCCATATGTGGTGATGCCCAATCCGTTTTATCAAATTTATGAAGGCGCAACGCTACTTGCAGGTGCAACTCCTTATTTCATTAATTGTACTGAAGAAAATGGTTATTTAGGTGACTTTGATGCTGTACCTGCCGAAGTATGGCAAAAAACAGCACTTTTATTTGTCTGTACACCGGGCAATCCAACAGGTGCAGTACTGTCAAAAGAACAATTTAAAAAACTCATTGCATTGTCTGATCAATATAATTTTGTCATTGCATCGGATGAATGTTATTCAGAATTATGGTTCGATGAAGCTCCTGTAGGGTTACTTGAAGTCTGTGCTGAAATAGGGCGTGATAATTACAAAAATTGTATCGTGTTCCACTCTTTGTCTAAACGTTCAAATTTACCTGGGATGCGCTCAGGCTTTGTGGCAGGTGATGCCAACTTACTACAACCTTATTTAAAATTCCGTACTTATCACGGTGCAGCATTGCCTGTACAACATCAGTTAGCATCCATCGCTGCTTGGGATGACGAGCAACACGTCGAAGAAAACCGTCAATTGTACCGTGCCAAATTTGAATTATTTCAAAATGAATTAGGTCACCTTTTACCTTTACAAAAACCTGATGCAGGCTTTTATTATTGGCTAAAAGTCGACAATGATGAACATTTTGCCAAAATGTTGATGGAAAAAGCGCATATCAAAGTGCTGCCGGGACGTTATTTATCTCGTGATACAGCACAGGGGAATCCAGGTGAAAATCATGTCCGTATGGCATTAGTTGCTGACATTGCACAGTGTGAACAAGTCATTCAGCGCTTAAAAGCCATTTTGTAAGCGTGTCATTTTAGAAACACCTTACATCTTTAAATTTCAGTAGATCAAGCGTTAAAAAATCTTCGACCTGTCGGGGATTTTTTTATTTCCAAAACGATTACACGATACATCAACATTTTTCATAAATTTGTCTATACTGCTTAAATGTAAATAACTCTGAAAAAACACAATGAATCATTCAGAACCTTCTTCTCATCAAGGTTTTAGTCGTAAACATTGGCTTATTTTAGCTGTTCTTATTCTTGTCATTTTAGTGACAATTTGGTGGTGGCAATCTCAAGCTAAAAAGTCAGAACAAACGCTTGTCACGCAACCTGCTGAAAAAAGTCAACCTAAAGCAGCTTTAACCGTTACCGTCATTCAACCTGAACGTCAAAATTGGCAACAAACACTCACAGCCAATGGCAATATTGCCGCTTGGCAAGAAGTTGTCATCGGCAGTGAGCTGTCTGGACAACGTATTACCAAAGTGTATGTCAATGTAGGTGATCAAGTAAAACGTGGTCAAGTGCTTGCTGAAATCAATAGTGATACGATTCGTGCAGAATTAGCCACAGCCAAAGCCAATTATAAAGAAGCACAAGCTGTACTGAATGATGCAGTGATTAACAATAAACGTATTCAACAACTGCGCAATACAGGTGCGATTTCAGCCCAAGAGTCAACCCAATACCAAACTTCTCAAGCCACCGCGCAAGCACGCTTAGAAGCTTCAGATGCACAAATTAAAAGTAATGAACTGCGCTTAGCTCAAACTCGTGTCATCGCGCCTGACAATGGTGTGATTTCAGCACGCTCAGCAACGGTAGGTTCATTGGCACAAACCGGACAAGAACTTTTTCGTCTTATCCGTGATCATCGTCTTGAATGGCGTGCAGAAATTACCACAACAGATTTGTATAAACTTAAACAAGGCATGAAGGCGAAAATCATTTCTCCTGATCCCAACCAAAATGCGGTTACAGGAACAGTCCGAATGATCGCTCCTGTGATCGACCCACAAACACGTTATGGTTTAGTTTATGTGGATTTACCCCTCACGCAAGCGGTACGTATGGGTATGTTTGTTAAAGGAGAATTTGAACTCGGTGAACAATCTGCACTGACCATTCCACAGTCGGCTTTGTTACTGCGTGATGGTTTTTCTTATGTATTTGTCGTGCAGCAAAACAACCGTGTGAAACAGCAAAAAGTGACCGTTGGACGTCGTCAAAATGATTTGGTTGAAATTCTAGATTTGCCTGAAAATGTCAAATTGGTGTCTTCAGGTACAGGCTTTCTTAGCGATGGTGACTTAGTCAAAGTGGCTGCCAATATTCCTGAAACACCTCTCAGCAAACAACTGATGACTCAGCAGGAGAATTAACATGAATTTTTCTGCATGGTCAATCCGAAATCCAATTCCTGCGATTTTACTGTTTATCATGTTGGGACTAGCGGGATTGATGTGTTTTCATTGGATGAAAATACAACAATTCCCCGACATTGAACTCCCCATGGTCACAGTGACTGCGAGTTTACCAGGTGCAGCTCCACCACAACTTGAAACAGAAGTGGCGCGTAAAATTGAAAACTCGATTGCCACCATTCAAGGTTTAAAGAACCAATATGCCAATATTCAAGATGGTGTCGTGGTCATCACCGCAGAGTTTCAGCTTGAAAAACCCTTACAAGAAGCTGTCGATGACGTACGTAATGCCGTTTCACAAATACGTTCTGACTTACCGACAGATGTACGTGATCCGATTGTCAGTAAAATCAATCTATCAGGGTCACCAATCTTAACCTACACCATTCAGTCACCCCGTATGGATGAAGAGGCACTGTCATGGTTTGTCGATTACGACGTTACACGCGCCATGCTGCAAGTCAAAGGTGTCGGTGCTGTGGCACGTGTCGGTGGTGTAACACGTCAAGTTGACGTCGAAATTCAACCTGAAAAATTATTGGCACTGAATGCTACAGCCACCGAAATTACTCGACAGCTACGCCTAACCCAACAGGATGCCTCTGGTGGTCAAACGAAAATTGGCGGTAGTGAACAATCAATTCGTACCATTGCCACCGTCAAGACTGCAGATGAAATTGCAGCGATGGACATTGCACTCAATGATGGACGACATATTCGTTTAGACCAAGTTGCCACAGTAAAAGACAGCTTTGCCGAACGGCGTTCAGCCGCTTTGCTCAATGGTCAACCTGTGATTGGTTTTGAAATTACCCGAAGCAAAGGCGCAAGTGAAGTTGATGTTGAAAAAGGCGTTATAGTAGCCTTAGACAAGTTAAAAGCTGCGCATCCGGACATTAAAATCACTGAAGCATTTAACTTTGTCACACCTGTTGCTGACAATTATAAAGGCTCAATGTCCTTACTGTATGAAGGTGCAATTTTAGCGATTTTAGTGGTGTGGTTATTTTTACGCGATTGGCGAGCAACCATTATTGCCGCAACTGCACTCCCCTTGTCGATTTTACCTGCTTTGATTGGCATGTATTATTTGGGGTTTACTTTAAATGTCGTCACATTATTGGCAATGTCTTTGGTCGTCGGAATCTTGGTCGACGATGCGATTGTTGAAATTGAAAATATCATACGGCATCTACGAATGGGCAAAACGCCCTATGAAGCAGCCATGGAAGCGGCGGATGAAATTGGCTTAGCTGTGATTGCGACAACATTTACCCTGATTGCTGTCTTTTTACCAACAGCCTTTATGAGTGGAATCGCAGGTCGTTTCTTTGTTCAGTTTGGTTGGACAGCCGCTCTAGCCATCTTTGCCTCATTATTGGTTGCCCGTTTACTCACCCCCATGATGTCAGCTTATATTTTAAAACCGTGGGTACATAAAGTCGAAGATGCACAAATAGCCACTGAAGATTCTTCAATCGATCAAGGTCAAGCTGCGCTTGCAAAAGACCGAAAAAAAGATGGTCGTGTCATGCAAGGCTATATGCAGATGGTGACATGGTGTCTACATCATCGGTGGTTAACGTTATCGGCTGCTATTTTATTTTTTATTGGTTCTCTTTCCTTAATTGGTCTATTACCGACGGGTTTTATGCCACCGCCAGATACAGGACAAACCCAAGTCCGTTTGGAGTTAACACCGGGTTCTCAGTTTAATGAAACTTTAAAAACAGCAGAATATGCACGACAGTTAATTCAGAATCATCCCGAAATCAAAAGTATTTATACCACTATTGGTGGCGGTGCTGCGGGTACAGATCCCTTTTCAGGTGGTGCATCCTCTGAGCCACGCAAAGCAACCTTAACGATTCAAATCACACCACGTAGTGATCGTTCTACAAGTTTACAAAGCATTGAAGAGCAAATTCGGCAACGTCTTGCACCCATTCCCGGTGCACGTATTCAAGTCGGCTTAGCAGGAAATAATAGTCAATATCAGTTGGCGCTTTCAGGTGATGATTCAGAAAGCCTCATGGCAACGGCATTAAAACTAGAACGTGAATTACGCACTATTCCCAATATCGGCAGTATTACTTCGAGTGCAGCCTTAGTGCGCCCCGAACTGGTGATTCGTCCTGATTTTGCCAAAGCAGCAGATTTAGGTGTAACCACACAAGATATTGCAGAAACTTTGCGTATTGCAACAGCAGGAGATTTTGATCAAAACCTTGCCAAAATGAATTTATCACAACGACAAATTCCTGTGGTCATCAAACTCAGCCTCGAAGCACGCCAAGACCAAGACCTGATTAAACGGCTTATGGTCAAAGGCAGTCATGGCCCTGTCATGCTCGGCACGATTGCTGACATTAATATTGAAAGTGGTCCATCACAAATTGATCGATTTAACCGTATGCGCAATATTAATTTTAATATTGAATTGAATAATCAACCTTTGGGCGACATCACGGCTAAAGTTGATCAACTCCCGACCATGCAAAATTTACCACCAACAGTGAAACGTACAGACATTGGTGATGCTGAAGTCATGCAGGAGTTATTCTCTAGTTTTGGCTTAGCCATGCTCACAGGTATTTTATGTATCTATGTTGTCTTGGTTCTTTTATTTAAAGACTTTTTACAGCCCATCACCATTTTGGTGGCATTACCACTCTCTTTAGGTGGTGCATTTGTGTTGTTGATTTTAACTAAAAGTAGTTTATCCATGCCGAGTCTTATTGGTCTGATTATGCTGATGGGCATTGCCAGTAAAAACTCAATTTTATTGGTCGATTATGCCATTATTGCGAGAAGTGAAAAAAATTACTCTCGTTTTAATGCCTTATTGGATGCGTGTCATAAACGTGCACGTCCTATCATCATGACAACCTTGGCAATGGGTGCAGGTATGTTACCGATTGCGCTTGGTATCGGCACAGATCCAAGTTTTCGTGCACCCATGGCAATTTCTGTCATTGGTGGACTCATTACTAGTACATTCTTGTCTCTCTTGGTCATCCCTGTGATTTATACCTTTATTGATGATCTTTACCGCATCATCAAAGGCTTTAAAAAGTCCAAAGCCTGAGACAGGTCATTTTTGATCTACATCGTATAAACGCCTTCTTCATTTTTTAAGAAGGCGTTTATTGTTTATATGCTTTAGATCTTTTGGCAATGGTAGGGGGGCTCGGTCTAATCCCTTAAAACTTTTGCAAATTTCTGGACTTTTTGCAAAGTTGCAGCTACACCTGATTGTGCCAAACACTCTACAAGCGTTGTTCCTACAATCACCAAATCTGCCTTATTTTTTAATGCTGCAATATCCTGTTCGGTTTTAATACCAAAACCAATACCAATTGGAATCGTAAAATATTGCTTTAACTGAGCAATTTTTTCATCCAAGTTTTGCTGCTGCCGCTGCATACCTGTGACCCCATTTTCTGCCACGTGATACAAAAATCCTTGTGCATTTTGAGCAATCAGTGCCAAACGTTCTTTGGGGGTTGAAGGTGCAGTTAAACAAATAAAGTGGATTTGATTCTGTTCTACATCATGTAAATATTCACTTTGATATTCATAAGGTAAATCTACAATCAAAAGCCCATCAATCAAGCCTTTGGCATCTTGTAAAAATTGTTGAAAGCCATATTGCAAAATTGGGTTGACATAGCCCATGAGCACAATTGGTGTTTGCTCATCTTTCAGACGAATTTCTTTGACCAATTGTAAGGTTTTTGCCAATGTATGTCCTTGTGAAATCGCCTGATGATGTGCCGCTTCAATCACTTCACCATCAGCAACAGGATCTGAAAATGGCATACCTAATTCAATAATATCTGCGCCTGCTTGCCCAATTTGGGTTAGTAATGCGACATTACTTGAATAGTCAGGCGCCCCTGCCGTGAAATAACACACCAAACCACTACGTTGTTGCTGCTTTAATTGCGCTAAACGAACATCTAAACGATTCATCTTATACTTCCTTATTGTTATTGTCGTAATTTTTCACGCTATGCATGTCTTTATCACCACGACCACTCAAATTGACAATAATGACCTGTTCGGAATGCATGCTTTTCGCCAATTTACATGCAAAAGCAATGGCATGTGAACTTTCTAATGCAGGAATAATACCTTCTTTTTGCGTGAGTAATTTAAAGGCAGCAATGGCTTCGTCATCGGTTGCACTGACATAATTAACTCGTCCTGTTTCCTTTAATAAAGCATGTTCAGGACCTACACCTGGATAATCTAAACCAGCTGAAATAGAGTGTGCCTCAATAATTTGACCATCCTCATCTTGTAATAAATAGGTCAAATTTCCATGTAAAACACCGGGCTTGCCCCCTGACAATGAAGCTGCATGATAAGCAGTATCTAAACCTTTACCGCCAGCTTCAACACCAAAACATTGCACCTGTTCATCTTTTAAAAAGGCATGCATTAAACCAATTGCATTTGAACCCCCACCAATACATGCCACTAAAGCATCCGGAAGTTTTTGTTCTTTTAGTAAAATTTGCTCACGGGCTTCTTTTCCAATAATTTTTTGAAATTCACGTACCATCATCGGATAGGGATGCGGCCCCGCGCCTGTCCCGAGCAGATAATAAGTACTGTCTACATGACGAATCCAATCCTGTAAGGCTTCATTCATGGCATCTTTTAAGGTTGCATTGCCTTTTTTCACACTGTGGACTTCTGCACCTAACAATTTCATCCGCTCAACATTCATCTGTTGACGCTGTACATCTGTCTCCCCCATAAAAATGACACATTTCATGTTAAATAAGGCACATACTGTCGCCGTTGCTACGCCATGCTGCCCTGCACCTGTTTCAGCAATGATGCGGCTTTTCCCCATTTTGCGTGCCAATAAAATCTGTCCAATACAATTATTGATTTTATGTGCACCTGTATGATTTAAATCTTCACGCTTTAAATAAATTTTTGCACCACCACACAAAGCTGTTAGATTTTTTGCATAAAATAATGGACTTGGACGCCCGACAAAATCATTTAATAATTGCTGATATTCAGCCCAAAATTGAGGATCATGTTTGATTTCATTAAATGCAGTTTCAAGTTGATTAATTGCTAACATCAAGCTTTCAGGCATATATTTACCACCAAACTGCCCAAAACGCCCAAGTTCATCTGGTCCATCGCCTGTATATAAATCTGTCATTACCACGATCCTATAACTTTATGATGGTTATTTTATGGATTTTGTAGAATATTAAAATTGATATAAACTCAGATCATTATGTGAAAAAAACTAACATCATGCCTAAATATCAACTTCCACCACTCAACGCACTACGCATGTTTGAAGCTGTAGCACGTCATAGTAGTTTTAGCATGGCGGCAGATGAATTATGTGTCACACATAGCGCAGTGAGTCATCAAATCAAACAACTTGAGGCTTGGGTTGGAAAAAAATTACTGATTCGTCATGCACATGGTGCAGCCTTAACTGTAGATGGGCAGGCATTATTTAGTAGCTGTGTACAACTTTTTAGCGGATTAGATCAGTGCCTTGAACAAATCCGTCAACAACCCACACAACATGAGTTAGTTTTAGCTACGCCCACAAGCTTTATGGCACATTGGCTAATTCCTAAATTAGAAAATTTTGAAGCGCAATATCCTGAAATTTGCATCAAACTGATGAGTAGTAATGATCTAAAATTATTCGAAAAAAATCAAATTGATGCGTTAATTCTTAGCCATAGCCAACTGGATAAACTCCCAGAACATATTCAAAATATTACTTTATTTCAAGACCGGATCGGACCTGTATGTACACCACAACGTGCACGAAAATTACATCACATTTCCGATATTTTTCAGCATACGCTATTACACACCCAATCCAACCAACAGGCTTGGCAACTGTGGGCGACACAACATAAACTCGATATTTCGCAAGCCAAACAACAACGCTATTTTGAACATCTCAATTTGATGATTGAAGCGGCGGCATCCGATCTTGGCATTGCCATCGCACCGCAGAGTTTAGTGGAAAAAGAACTTTTAAGCGGACGGTTGATTGCTCCATTTGGCTTTGTCGAATGTGGTTTATTATTTTCTTTATGCTACCTAAAAAAATCAATAAAAAATGAGCATATTCAATCGCTACAACATTGGCTGATCACGCAAAATTCAAGCGCATGTTCTGCTTCATTATAGTTGCCATCCCATTTTTATATGCAACCATACAACTAAAATACCGCCCACAACAGTTGAGCAAATCCATAAACATAATGCGAGTAATATTCTATAAAAAATACGCTCAATTTTATCGTATTTTTGAAACAAGTCTAATGTCGCACATAGCCATATTAAATACATCACCACAAAGAAAATGACGTTAAAAATGAGATTAAAAATACCTGAAAAATGAGGAATGATTTCATATACAGTCATAAAATCAACCGCAAACCAAATCAGCAAAATCAGGTTTGCAACCCCAAAAAATCTCAACGTCATTTTCATCTTATTTTTCTTATCATGTTAAGGTGTTAAACACGACTTAATAAGCCGCTACAGTTAAAAACATTATATTCTTTAATCACAAAACTCGAGTGCAGTGCCACGACAAACTCAATTTTACCAATCCTTTTCAGTAAAATTTCACTATAGTTTTCCATATCTTTTGCAACGACTTCGACTAAAAAGTCCGCCGACTGACCTGTCACTAAAAATGCATTAATGACTTCGGGAATATTTTCTAATTCTTCTAAAAATTTTGCAAAAGTATCGGTGTCATGTTTACTGAGTGAGACTTGCAAAATCACATGTAATTTAAAACCTAATTTCTCGTAATTAATATCACGTTTTAAATTGGTCATAATATCTGTTTCGATTAAATGCTTAATACGACGATGTACAGAACTGACCGATAAATTGATCCGCTCAGATAGCTCATTTAGATTAATATCTTCATGCGTCAAAATTTCTAAAATTTGCTTATCGTAACGATCTAGTTCCATTATTGACTCCAGCTTAGCCCGTATTTAATCATCTGTATTTTTGAATCTAATCGTCTTTTTGGATTGATTTAAAATTCATTCTGATCTTCAGTATATCGCAATGTTTCTGAGAATTTTTTTCTTATTATGGTCTTTTTAAGATAATTTTTTCCAAATTTTAATGTTTATATCTCGGATACCATCGTCATAAAACAAAATATGTATATGAAAAAATCAATCATGAATATTTGTGGTAAATCAAAATAAGCTTAATTCAATAATGTCATACTCAAAATAAAATGATCATTTTTCAAATCATCTAGTCCTGTAAGCAAAAATGCATAACTCGATTCTACGCAATTCACCCTCATATTGTTCACTAACTGACATGATGATGTAACGATTAGATCCCGCGCCAATCGACTCGTGCGTTCCGCTCAGTCATATAAATACGCTGTACATATTGCCCTATTGGCAAATTCAGCAACTCATTTTTATAATTTTTAACCTCTTCCGATACACTTTGCTCAGACTCAACTTCCCACGGTGTTCCATTTAAAAATAACAAGGGTGCAAGCATAGAACAGACGGCAATGTCTGCCAAACCTAAGCGGTCGCCCACCAAATAGCGACATTGATTTTCAACAAGTTTACTATTAAGTTGTTGCGTAATTTCATCGATTTTACGTTTAGATTCAGCAACTTTTTCCACATCCAATTGATAGCTTTTTGAAACCAACGTTTTTAAAATAGGTTTGGAAAATTTTTCGAATTGGCGTAAATAACCTTTTTCACCCAACATAATCTCTAAAGGTTCATCACTGGTCGATAAAGCCTGTGCTAAACCCCAACGGCGTACATGTAATCCCAATTCATTGGCAATCGCATTGATTTCTAATGCGTGTTGACGAAGTTGCGTATCTAAACGAAGCAAAGTATGTTCTGGATACTGATCATCTAAATACAATGCAATTTGGGTAGAGTCGGCAATCCAGCGCTCACCATCTTTTAAAATCGGTAGTTTATTTTGCCCTGTTTTCAATTGAGCAAATGCTCGATGCACCCCAGGCATCATATTTTGTGCTACAAAATCGATTTCTTTATGATCAAGTAACCAACGTGCTTTTTCACAGTAATGCGACAAAGGAAATTGGTAAAGGGTGCGCATATAATCTCCAAATTATTTTTTTAATCAAAGCTTTAGAATAATACCAAGCGATTACATCTACTTTAACTTTTCACTTAAAAAATTACAATGTACTTTTTGTTCAAAAAAATGGGCAATTATTCAAATTGTCATCATCAATTTATATGAGTTTAATCAATCTTTATTCTTAAATTGAATATGAGTTTCTCAACGCGACCCACTTTAATCGCTTGAAATTAATTTTCATCATACTAAACAAATACTTAACTTATAATTAAAAAATATTTTTTATGCAATTTTAATTTTAAAACTTTATTCATATAAGAATAGCATAATAGTTCGTTTAATTTTTCATGCTTTTGTGCTTAGCGTTTTGATATCTATTGAAAGGTATCGATATGACTCATATTAATTCAGCACAACTCGCACATCACATTGAAAATGATCAACAAGCGATTAACTCTGCTTTTCAAGTGGCTGATTTTGCATTGGTTGAAAGAAATATTCGTGATCAACAACGTATTTTGCCCGTTGATGTTATTGAGCAATTTAGTCAAAAAGGGCTAGGTGGAATTCGCATTGCAAAAAAATATGGCGGTGCTGAAGTTTCTAATAAAACTTTGGCGCATGTTTTTCGTATTTTAAGCAAAGCTGATGCAAATGTTGGACAGATTCCTCAGAATCAATTTGGTTTACTCAATGCCATTGAAAGTATTGCAAGTGAAACGCAAAAACAGTTTATATACAGCGAAATTTTAAAAGGTAAACGCATTGCTAACGGTGGGCCTGAACGTTATAGCAAAGACACAAAAACCATCGAAACGCGTTTAAGTTTTGAAAATGGTCAGTACCTTTTAAATGGTGAAAAGTTCTATTCCACGGGTTCATATTTTGCTGATTATTTAGCCATTCGCGCCCTCCATCCTGAAGGGCATATTGTATTAATTATTATTGATGCCAAATCTCAAGGAGTTGAAATTGTCGATGACTGGGATGGTTTTGGTCAGCGTACTACAGCGAGTGGCACAGTTCGCCTTAAAAATGTCGTGGTCAATCCTGAACTGATCATGAATGAACACGTATTAGCAGATGCAACAAAATACCGTGGGGCCTATTCACAGCTCATCCAAGTCGCAATTGATGTCGGGATCGCAGAAGCCGCATTTGCTGAAACTATTTCTACCATTCATAAAGCACGCCCAATTGTTGATGCTAATGTCGAAAAAGCCAGTTTTGAAGCCTATACCTTACAAGAAGTTGGCAAGTTAAATGTGTTATTGGATGCTGCCATTTTACTACTCGATGAAGCCGCTGACTATCTTGATGAACTGGATTTCCTGTCACAAAGTACTGAAACAGGTATTAGTGTAGAACAAGCCAGTAAAGCCTCAATCATCGTGGCAGAAGCTAAAGTCTATGCCAATAATGCGGCACTGATCATTTCAGAAAAATTGATCGAACTCGGTGGCAGTCGCTCAAGTTTAGAAACACATAATCTCGATCAACATTGGCGTAATGCCCGTGTTCATACCTTACATGACCCTGTGCGTTGGAAATTTTATGCAATTGGTAACTACTACTTAAATGGCATCCAAAACCAACGTCATGCATGGATTTAATGGTTAAAAATCAGGGAGAATCAAATGACCACATTTCAAAATATTAACAAAACTTTAGAAGCTCAAAACCAACCTTTTGGCAAAGCACACATCATCAAAACGGATGCAGAAGCGTTGGAAATTGCGCAACAACTCAGCCAACAATTTAAACAAAATGCGGTACTCCGTGATGCTAATCGTATTTTACCTTTTGATGAAATTGAAGCCTTTAGCCAGTCTGGTTTATGGGCGATTACTGTGCCAAAACAATATGGCGGTGCTGAGGTCTCAAGTCTTACGGTTGCAAAAATCATTGCATTATTCAGCGGTGTTGATGGTTCGATTGGGCAAATTCCGCAAAACCATTTTTATGCTTTAGAAGTATTGCGCAATAATGGTACAGAACAACAAAAGCAGAAATTTTATGCAGAGGTTCTTGCAGGTGCACGTTATGGTAATGCTTTAGCAGAATTTAAAACAAAAACGGCAGCCCAAAAGCATACCCAAATCACGCAAACTCAAAGTAAAAATCAGCATGGATACCTTGTAAATGGTGAAAAATTTTATTGCACAGGGAGCTTATTTGCCCATCGTATCCCGACATTGGTGCGTGATGATCAAGAGCGTGAGTTTTTAGCCTTTATTTCATCGGATGCTCAAGGCGTACAACGCATCAATGATTGGACGGGTTTCGGGCAAAAAACTACAGGTAGTGGCACGGTTAAATTCAACCAAGTCTTTGTCGAAGCCGAAGATGTAGTTCGTTTTGATACTGCCTTTACGACTCCAACCTTAGTTGGCCCATTTGCGCAAATCATGCATGCTGCCATTGAAACAGGCATTGCCCGAGCTGCATTTGAAGAAACCATTGAACGTGTCAAAAAAGCGCGCGCTTGGATCGATTCCAATGTTGAACGTGCTGACCAAGACCCACTGACCATTTATGAAATTGGTCGCATTGCTGCGGATGTACGTGCCAGTGAAGTTCTATTAAAACAAGCGGCTCAGTCCATAGATGCAGCCAAGCCCCATCCAACAGATGAAAACATTGCCAAAGCTTCAATTGATGTTGCAAAAGTACGTGCGCACAGCACTGAAACAGCGCTCAAAGCATCGTCAAAATTGATTGAACTTGCAGGTAGCCGCGGTAGCCAACGTACCGATGGTTTAGATCGTCATTGGCGTAATGCCCGTGTGCATACCCTACATGATGCATCACGTTGGAAATATTATTTTATTGGGAACTATGCCTTAAACAATATCCTTCCACCACGTAGAGGGACATTGTAATGACGCAATTAAATCAGACTCCCGAAAATCATAACTCGAAAAAACAGATCCTACTCAATGCATTTGATATGAACTGTGTAGGTCATATCAATCATGGACTATGGACACATCCACGAGATGAATCACATCGTTTTAATGAACTGAATTATTGGACTGATCTTGCTAAAACTTTAGAAGATGGTTTATTTGATGGCTTGTTTATCGCTGATATTACAGGAGTTTATGATGTCTATCAGCATGGCATTGATTTAACTTTAAAAGAATCGATTCAATTACCAAGCCACGATCCTTCCACCCTGATTTCGGCAATGGCAAGCATCACTCAAAATCTTGGTTTTGGTGTTACGGTGAATTTAAGTTATGAATCGCCTTATCAATTTGCACGGCGCTTTGCGAGCTTAGATCATCTTACACAAGGTCGTATTGGTTGGAACATTGTCACAGGTTATTTAGACAGCGCCGAACGATTAATTGGTCAAAAAGGTTTAAAAGACCATGATCTACGTTATGAACAGGCTGAGGAATTTTTAGAGCTTTGCTATAAGTTTTGGGAAGGTTCTTGGGAAAATGATGCTGTTTTAAAAGATAAAACCAATCGTATTTTCACTGACCCTAGTAAAGTTCATCAAATTCAACATCATGGCAAGTTTTACCAAAGTGAAGGCGTATTCCAAGTTTCACCATCTCCACAACGTACGCCTGTTTTATTCCAAGCAGGTGCTTCACCACGTGGCTTGGCATTTTCAACCCGTCATGCGGAATGTGTATTTATTGGCGGTGATCAACCTGAAAAGATTAAACAGCAAGTCGATAAAATCCGTGAATTGACGGTACAGCAAGGGCGAAATCCTGAAGATATTAAAATCTTTGTTGGTATCACCGTAGTTACGGCAGAAACTGATCAATTGGCGCAAGAAAAATTAGCAGAATATGCAAGCTATGCAAGTCCTGAAGCAGGTTTGGCTCATTTTTCAAGTTCTGTGGGTATTGATCTTTCCAAATATGCAGATGATGAAGCCATTCCCTATCAACAAACCAATAGCATTGCGTCAGTAAATAACAAGTTTAAGGAAAATAAGATCACGCCCAATGATCTAAAAGCACAGCATAAACTTGGTGGTCGTTATCCTTTGATCGTTGGCAGTGGTGAAACTGTAGCAAAACGCCTAATCCAACTGATTGATGAAACTGGGATTGATGGCTTTAACCTAACACGAACTGTCGCACCTGAATCTCACCATGATTTTATTCGATTGGTGATTCCTGAACTTCAACAACGTGGCAGATTTAAAACTGAATACGCCAGCGGAACATTAAGAAGCAAAATTTTCAATCACGGCGATCATTTAACAGCACAACACCCTGCCTCACACTTTCGATGTCAAAGCTCAACCGATAAACAAAACACCGAGCCAAATTCGGTAAATGTGCATAAGCAAAGTGCTTAATTTAAATGAAATATGAGTAAGTAATGAGCGTTCCTTCTCCCTTTGGGAGAAGGCTAGGATGAGGGGTATTTATAAAATGAACCTCTCCCCAACCCTCTCCTTTGAGGAGAGGGAATATCCATTATTTAAAAAACTTTAAAGCGAGTTTATACATTTTATATCGCAGATTTAACAGATTTCGGGAAACTTTATGACTCAAACAAATTCTTCTATACACAATAATGCATCCAAGAATAAATTTATTATTCTCGGCATTATCATCATCGCAGTGATTGCAGGGCTTTTCTATTGGAAGCATCATAAAAAAGCAGGCTCAGAAGAAATCACTATTGGTATTAGCCCGCCTTTTGCTGTGCCTTTACAAGTTGCTGTAGATGAAGCAAAACAAAAAGGGATTAATGTCAAACTGGTTGAATTTTCAGATTGGAATACACCCAATATTACGCTGAATCATGGCGATATTGATGCCAATTATTTCCAACACCAACCCTTTTTAAGCAATGCGCTGAAAGAAACAGGTTTTAAACTCAAACCGATTGCAACAGGTGTTGCAACCCATGTCGGTTTATATTCTAAAAAGTACAATTCTTTAGATGCCGTACCTGAAAATGCACGTGTGGTTATTCCAAATGATCCAGTGAACCAAGGTCGAGCATTGTTACTTTTACAACAAGCAAAGCTGATTACACTCAAAGATCCTGAAAATCATTTGTCTAATCTTCAAGATATTACAGCGAACCCTAAACATTTCAATTTTATTGAAGTCGAAGGTCCACAAACTGCCCGTGCCGTAGACGATGCAGACCTAGTATTTAGCTACCCGCTTTATTTACGTCTTGCTAAAACCATTGATCCAAATAAAGCACTGCTTTTGGATGACAACACTAATACCCGTTATGCCATCTTGTTTGTTGTTAAAGATGATTATGAACAAACCCATCCTGAAAAAGCCAAACAACTGAAAGAGTTTATTCACATTTACCAAACTTCAGACAAAGTTAAAAAAGCGCTGAACGATGATATTGGTGAAAAACTTTGGTTTGCAGGTTGGAAATAAGATCATGTCGCAAACATCTAAAGCAAATTTAAAGAAAATCCTGATTGGCGTTGCTGTCGTAGTTGTTATATTGGGTTTAGCTGCCTATCGCTATACCCAAAAGACGCAGCAAGATAACGTACTTAGCATTGGTATTAGCCCGCCTTATGCAGAGCTTTTACAAACCGTTGCTAATGAAGTTGAAAAAGATGGTATCCATGTCAAATTGGTAGAGTTTTCAGATTGGCAAGCGCCCAATATCGCGGTTCAAAACCGAGATATTGACGCTAATTTTTTCCAACAAAGTGTATTTTTAAAAAATGCCATTAAACAAACCAATTATGACTTGCACGCTTTTGGTATAGGTAGTGGTAGCCATGTCGGTTTATATTCAAAACAATATAAATCTTTAGATGCATTGCCACAAAATGCACGTGTGGTGATTCCAAGTGACCCTGTAAATTCTGCACGAGCACTGATTTTGCTAGATCGAGCTGGACTTATAAAAATCAAAGATGTAAATAACGAACTTTCAACCCTACAAGATATTGTATCCAATCCTAAACAATTGAAATTTTTAGAAGTTGAAGGTCCTCAAACCGCTTTGGCTTATGACGATGCAGATTTAATTTTCGGCTTTCCTCACTATTTAAATATGGCAAAAAAAGCTGATCCACATAGCGCATTATTTTTAGACCCTATTGATAAAAAATACGCCATTCTTTTTGTAACGCGTACCGATTATCAAGACCAAAATCAAAAGTTAGAAAAATTTATTCATGCTTTCCAAAATTCACAAAAAGTCCGTGAAATCTTAGATAAAGATTTCGGAAAAGATATGTGGTTTGCAGGCTGGAAATAAGGAGAAATAAGATGGTGAGTTTCGGTTCACAGGTGGATATTTCAATCCCACATATTAAAATCCGTAACTTAAATAAATATTATGACGGACAAGATCAACAGATCCATGCGCTAAAAAATATTAATCTCGATATTCCCCAAGGAAAGATTTTCGGCATCATCGGTAAAAGTGGTGCTGGGAAATCCTCACTCATTCGCACATTAAATGGTTTAGAACGTATTTCTGAAGGCAGTATTCATATTCATCAACAGAGTTTATCTGAGCTGAGTCATGCTGAACTCATTCAAACGCGACAAAAAATTGGCATGATTTTCCAGCATTTCAATCTCATGTCAGCTAAAACAGTGTGGGAAAATGTTGCACTGCCTTTGAAAATTTCAGGTGTAAATAAAGTTGAAATCGAAACACGTGTCAATGAAGTTTTAAAACTGGTTGGCTTGGAAAATAAGGCACATAACTACCCTGCTCAATTATCTGGTGGTCAAAAGCAACGTGTTGGTATTGCACGGGCACTGGTACATCACCCTGAAATTTTACTTTGTGATGAAGCCACCTCCGCACTTGATCCTGAAAGTACTTCGGTGGTTTTAGCTTTATTGAAAAAAATCAATCGTGAACTCGGTATTACCATCGTTTTAATTACCCATGAAATGCAGGTGATTCGTGAAATCTGTGACCAAGTTGTGGTGATTGAACATGGTGAAATTGTGGAATCAGGTCAGGTCTGGTCAGTATTTTCAAAACCACAGCAAAAAATCACACAAGAACTGCTCAATCTTGAACAATTGGATTTACCCTTCCAAGTGAGTCGTGACTTACAAGAAGATTCAACACATCGCATTTTAAAACTACGTTATGAAACCGATCCAAAGCATTCACCCGATTTAACCAAATTGTTTCAAGTTTTTGAAAGTTCAGTACATTTGTATCAAAGCCATATTGACAACATACAAGGACATTTGATTGGCACACTCATCGTGGGTATTGCTCAAACCGATCTCGATCTTGAATATTTACAAGAAAAATTAAAACATGACATCGCACAAATAGAGGGACTTGGCTATGCACGACCAACTCATTGATTTATTGCTCACAGGTACGATTGATACCTTAATTATGGTCGGTGTTTCTGCATTGGTTGCCTTTTTAATCGGCTTGCCTTTGGCTGTGATTTTGGTCAATACCTCTGAACAAGGCATTTATCCATCAAAAAAAATTAATCATGCTTTAGGAACTGTGATTAATATTACTCGTTCAGTGCCATTCTTAATCTTAATGGTGGCTTTAATCCCTTTGACCCGTTGGATTGTCGGTACAAGTTATGGGGTTTGGGCGGCGGTTGTTCCACTGACTTTAGCAGCAACACCTTTCTTTGCGCGTATTGCAGAAGTGAGTTTGCGTGAAGTTGATCAGGGTTTGATTGAAGCAGCTCAAGCCATGGGATGTAACCGCAAACAAATCATTTGGCATGTCCTTCTTCCTGAAGCTTTACCAGGAATTGTCGCAGGCTTTACCGTGACCATCGTCACCATGATTAACTCCTCAGCGATTGCAGGTGCAATTGGTGCAGGTGGTTTGGGTGATATTGCCTATCGTTATGGCTACCAACGTTTTGACATGCAAATAATGGTTGCAGTGATTGTCGTATTAGTCGCGCTGGTCATGTTGGTTCAAGCGTTTGGGGATCATTTGGCGGGTCAGTTGGATAAAAGGAAGGTTTGATTTTAGATTGCTCATCTATTTGTTTAAAGATACATTAGATGAGCAACTATTTTGATTAAAAAATAACGCAATCTTTGAATATAAATGACGATTACCCTATTCAAATAGGTTTCTCCTCCTTATACAGACAATGATTTATATGCAACGGATTTATTAGATCGAGTTTGTCAGTTAACATAAAAGATAAACGTGATCATTCATCAATATTTCCCGTTGAGTTTTTGATGATCGGCTCTAAATAATAGTTCAGCAAATCCAATTTCGAATCATCTAAATGTGTTTTGATTTGATCAACAACCTCAATAAATTCAGCCAACGGAATCACTTTTAAAAGCTTCAAATAATATTGATCAGATGCATGCGGAAGTGTTTGTAAATAATATTCCAAAATCGCCTTACGTTCGAATTTCTTCCATGTATCACTAGCAATTAAAAAATAGGCAATATAATAATCTTTGGCACTGATTGGGTAATGCTCAAAAAGCCACTGCAAACGTGAAGAACGCTCTACTTTGCGAAACTCCAATTTTATTTGTTCGATGTATTCCTGCAAATTGAAAGTCGCCATTTTTATATACGCAGCCCTGTGTCATTTTTTGAATGCTTTAAATCTTAAGTCTTAGACCTGACTTTGTCATGGCTTTCATGTAAAATCATCCACAATTTTTAGATAACACTTTGTGAGTCATTTCATGGGTTTTAATTGCGGTATTGTCGGCTTGCCGAACGTTGGTAAATCTACACTTTTCAATGCATTGACTAAAGCTGCTATTGCTGCGGAAAACTTCCCATTCTGTACCATTGAACCGAACACAGGCATCGTACCTGTACCAGATCCACGTTTAGACAAATTAACAGCGATTGTAAAACCTCAACGTGTCATTCCTACCACAATGGAATTCGTTGATATTGCAGGTTTAGTTGCAGGCGCATCTAAAGGTGAAGGCTTAGGTAACCAATTCCTTGCCAACATCCGTGAAACAGATGCCATTGCACACGTCGTTCGTTGTTTTGAAGATGAAAATGTGATTCATGTCAATGGTAAAATTGATCCATTAGATGATATTGCAACCATTAACACAGAGCTTGCACTTGCTGACTTAGACACAATTACCAAAGCAATCACACGTTTAGCAAAATCTGCAAAAGGTGGCGATAAAGAAGCAATCGCGACTAAAGCTGTTTTAGACAAAATCTTACCTTTACTAGAAGAAGGTAAACCAGCACGCGCAGCTGACTTAGATGACGATGAGCGTAAACTTGTGCGTGGTTTTGGTTTAATGACTTTAAAACCGACCATGTACATCGCTAACGTTGCAGAAGATGGTTTTGAAAATAACCCACATTTAGACGCTGTTAAAAAATTAGCTGCTGAAGAAAATGCAATTGTGGTTCCACTTTGTAACCAAATCGAAGCTGAAATTTCACTTCTTGAAGATGAAGATCGTGCTGAGTTCCTTGAAGCTTTAGGTATGGAAGAGCCTGGATTAAATGTCGTGATTCGTGCAGGTTATGGTCTTCTTGGCTTACAAACCTACTTCACAGCAGGTGTACAAGAAGTCCGTGCTTGGACTGTAAAAATTGGTGCAACAGCACCTCAAGCGGCAGGTGTGATTCACACTGATTTTGAAAAAGGCTTCATCCGTGCTGAATGTGTCGCTTATGATGACTTCGTTCAATACAACGGTGAAAACGGCGCGAAAGAAGCAGGTAAATGGCGTTTAGAAGGTAAAACATATATCGTTCAAGACGGTGATGTATTACACTTCCGCTTCAACGTTTAATTGCCCAAGCGCTCATTTTGTCTTTAAAGCATCCTTCATGGATGCTTTAATTTTTAAATCCTTAAAACAAACTTAAGCAACTGTAATATATAAAATTTTCAATATAATTAAACAACAATATATAGCTAATACCCTACATTCATTTATCTTATATTTGCTTTAAGGTACTTTCACCTTATTTCATGCAGGTCTAATAATGAAAAAACTCACACAACTTTGTTCAGTCGGCATTCTTGCTACTTTATTAAGTGCTACCGCATTTGCCTGCCCCAAAGGAACAACACTCTCAGGTGGCACAGGACCTAAACATAAAGGAGGAAAATGCGTTCTTATTCAAAATAATCAGCATTCAACCAAACAACAAATCACTCATAAAACAACAGCACAACCGCCTGTTCATAAAGTATGAAAATACGCTACATCCGCAAACAAAAAATACACATACACCAACTTAATACCTAAGCTATGTTTCATTGCTGAAAAGCATGACTTATTATCATAAATCAAATAAAAAACCCCAGTTGAAACTGAGGTTTTTTTGTTTAAATTAAAGTATAAAATTACTTAATTTTTGCTTTCGATTTTAAATATTGCGTATAGTCATCCAATAATTGCTGACCACGCATTCTTTGATAAAGCTGTGTTAACTCTTTCGCTTCTGTAGGATCTAAACTATCTATAGATGCTTTTTTCACTTCAGCCACTGCAACCACCACCATTTCATTAGACAATGATGTCGTCGTTACAGACCACATACCTGCTTTCGGTGCAGGTACACTAAAGGCAGCACGCTCAATTTCACGTTTTAAACCCTGAGAACGAGTAAATGTTCCCGCAGATTCAAAATGAAATGGATATTTTGCTAAAACTTGCTGTGCAGGTAATTTTTTGAAATCCTCAAGCATTGCTGCAATTTTCGCTTTTGCAGCTTGTGCTGCTTTCTCTTGGATCAATTTCGCTTTTACACGTGCTGTTGCTTGTGCTAAAGGCTGTACACCTGCTGCATGATACTCACGTACTTTCACCCAAACCGTATTACCATCTTTTAATTGGATACTACTTGATACGTTTTTATCACCATTCTTCACGTCATCGCTAAATATTTTTGCTTTGACACTTGGATCAGCCAATACCGCATTGGTGGTTGCAATCGTCACTGCTTTTGCAGATTCTATTTTTGCAGCTTTCACTTCGCTTGGAATAATGTCTAAAGCATCATTACTCACCACTTGCTCATTTAGGCTATTCACTGTATCTGCAAATAAATTCGCAGATTTAGACTTTAATACTTCTGCTGTTAAGTCCGCTTTTTTCGCTTCAAATGATGGAATTTGACCTACAGTAGAGTGTACTTCAATCAGATGATAACCATATTGCGTTTTTACAGGACGCGTAATTTCAGCATTTTTTGCAGATTTCACCGCATTATCAAAGCTACTGCCAAAAGCACCTTCGATATAATCTAATGTACCACCATTGGTTTTAGATGAAGGATCTTCAGAATATTGTGCAGCAGCTTGCGCAAATGTCATGCCACCTTTAATTTTTGCATACACATCATTGGCTAATTTTTCAGCTTGCTGTGCATCACGATTATCTGTGGTAATTAAAATATGCTTCACATCACGTTTTGCATTTTTCTTTTGCTGCTCGACAAATGCTGCATATGCTTTATCTAACTCAACTGCAGAAACCTCTGTGCTCGCTTGTGGCAACATTGCAGGCGTTAAAAGTACATAATCCACATCAACAGATGCCACCTGTTTAAATTTATTTTGATGTTTATTGTAGTAATCTGCAATTTCTTGATTTGAGACTTTTACATTTTGCTTATATTCATCAAGATTTACGCTTGCCAAATAAAGGTTGCGTTGCTCAGTCTGTAAATTGGCAATTTGTGCTAAGTCTAATTTACTGACTAAGGCATTGTCTGTAAATGTACTCATCAACATTCTTAATGCATGATCTTGACGAAGATTTGCAATCAAGCCTGCACTTGTTGTGCCTACAGAACGTAGATAGTTTTCATACAAAGCTTTAGAAAATTGACCATTTTCTTGAAAACTCGGTTGTTGTGCCAACATCTGTTCAATTTGCGCATCACTTAACGAGATGCCCAATTTTTCAGCTTGCTGAACCAACAAAGTACGTGCAATTAAACTATCTAAAGCTGTATTTTGAATGAAAGAATTATTTAATAAAGACTCATCCCCATTGACCATTGTCAAATATTGGTCTTTTAAACCTTTGGTCTGTGCTTCTAAATCTTTTTTAGATATTTCTTGACCATTTACAGTCTTCGCCACATCTGCTTTATTTCCCCCACTAAAATAACCTTCGATACCAACTAATGCTAATGGAGTTAAAAATAAAACGAGTAGGACTTTTCCGAGCCAACCTCTTATGACTTTACGAAACGATTCCATAAATCTTCCAATATTTTATTTGCTAGGGAGTTTAACTGATATTCAGATCTGAATGAATGTGCTCAGCCCAATTAATTGGTTTATTCCATAAAAAAACGCGCCCTACGGCGCGTTTTGGAGCATCAAAGATTAAGCAACTGAATCTTTAAGCCCTTTACCAGCTTTGAAGCTTGGTACTTTACTTGCTTTAATTTGAAGCTCTTCACCAGTTTTCGGGTTACGACCAGTACGCGCTGCGCGCTCTTTTACACTGAACGTTCCAAAGCCAACTAGAGTTACAGTATCACCGCCTTTTAACGCTTCACCAATTGAAGCAATAGTCGCATCCAATGCTTTACCAGCATCAGTCTTAGACAATCCCCCTTTTTCTGCAATCGCGTCAATTAATTCTGATTTATTCATGAAGATTAAGTCCTCTTATATCGTTCGTTTAAGATCTAAGGTTGTGGTTTCAAAGGCCATGCAGACTTTATAGCAATGCTTTGGGGGAAAACGCAAGACTACAACAACGCTTTTCATCAAAATAATCTGCAAAAAATGCAAAATTAATTTATTCAACTCTCTGACTGACCATTTTTTGTATCTGATCTGACAATTTTTGGTTTTCTTCCACCAAACTATCGACCTTCTTATGCAATTGTAAGATCAAAGTCTCTAAATGCTGCATATCTTTAACAGTCACTAGACCAATACGATTTAATGAATGATTTAAGTGCTGATCTAAAGTTTTTTCAACTTTTTCTTTGGTTTCAGTCACTGTTTCTTTGGTTTTTTCAACCACATTTTTGCTAGATTGATCAGAATCTTGATCTTCAACACTTTTTGATTCTAATTCCTCACCCACCTTGACTAGGGAGTCAAAGAGTTTATTTCCTTCTTCTTCAGCACGTGAAAAAGCGCCTAAACCTGCAAGCCAAATTTGTTTAGTATATTTTCTAAAATCAAGTGGAGATTTACGTAAAGATTTTTCTTTTATCGACATTTTTTCTTTTGCAACCAATGTATTTAGATCGCCTTTCGATCTCTGCTGCTCCAAATCCATTCTATTTTTCTCCTGTATACTTTGATATACAATATCATCATTAAAATGTGAAATATCGTTATAATAACAAATAAATTACTTGAACCTTTTGCAAAACTGTTCTACAAAGCAAAGTAATTTATTTAATTTAAATGTGAACCAGTTCTCCATACATATAACACGAGATCGGATTGTCTGTATCAATTATAGGATTTCTTTATGAGCGAATCGCAACAAAATCAAGGCCAAAGTCGTTTGTTGCTTAATACATTGATGATTATTTTAGAAACATTCTATTCATTTGTATTAAAACACGACCGCGTGGTTCGCTTGCATGCTAAACATTTTGTAGCACAACAAATCACCATTAAAATAAATAGCTACATCCCATACATAGACTTTTATATTCAATTTACCGACAAAGGTATTTTATTTGACCTAAAAGAACCTGAAAAACCTGTAGATTTAACTGTAAGCAGTACCGTCTTAGACCTCATTCAAATTTTTGTATTTGCCAACCGCCGCAGTATGAAAAAATTACGCATTGAAGGCAATGAGCTACTCAAAGACCAATTTCGTGATTTAATTCTGCCTTTTACAATTCCTAAATTATTGGCTGATTGGAAACAATGGCTTACAAATCCAAAGCATGACGAAACAGGTGTTGGTTCTAGAAAACGTATTGCCCCACTTTTAGAAAAAATTGATCAACAACGCTCTAAAATCAATACACTACAAGTTGAAGTTAAGCAGTATCAAAATCGTATTCGCCGCATGGAACAAAAACAAAAAACAGTAAATATATTGTTATCTGTAATTTCGGTTCTTTTTATTACGTTAATTGTGTATAATTTATGGCAGATATTTTCCTAATAAGTCTATTGAAACAATAAATTATAAGTTCGTGTAAAAATACCTTACCAAATTAGTCTGAATTAAACTTAAAAATACTTGACTATTTTAGTCAGGATTCATAAAATCGGTATATCTAGTCTAATAACATGTGTATCGAATCATGCGCCTTACTACTCGCGGTCGCTACGCAGTGACTGCTCTACTTGATCTAGCTTTGCAGCCAACTGAAAAAACGATCACGCTTGCTGAAATTGCAGCTCGCCAAACTATCTCTGTCGCTTATCTTGAGCAATTATTTGCCAAACTAAAACGCCATGGTTTAGTTTCTAGTGTTCGTGGTGCCAACGGTGGTTATCTTCTTGCGCGCAATGCTGAAGAAATTACAGTATTAGAAATCATTGAAGCCGTAAATGAAACCGTTGACGCGACGCGTTGTGACCACAAAGGCAACTGCCAAAATGGTGCAATGTGTTTAACACACGATTTATGGCAAGAACTCTCCCATCATATCGCCGATTATTTAGCGAATATTACACTTGCCGATCTCGTTTCACGAGACAACGTACAAACTGTTGCTCTACGCCAAAACACTCCAAGTTTAGATTCAGCCCTTTTATCGGCTACAGGTATTTGACATGAAACGTCCTATTTATCTTGACTATGCAGCAACTACTCCTGTCGACCCTCAAGTTGCTGAGCGTATGATGGAATGCTTAACCTTTGATGGTATCTTTGGTAATGCAGCATCTCGTTCACATGCTTATGGATGGCAAGCAGAAGAAAAAGTTGAATATGCACGTGAACAAGTCGCAAACTTGATCAAAGCTGACCCACGTGAAATCGTGTGGACATCAGGTGCAACTGAGTCAGACAACCTTGCACTTAAAGGTATTGCGCAGTTCTATGCATCGAAAGGCAAACACATCATCACTTCTAAAATTGAGCATAAAGCGATTTTAGATACTTGTCGTGAGCTTGAAGAAGAAGGTTTTGAGATTACTTATCTAGAGCCTGAAGAACGTACAGGTTTAATTACACCTGAAATGGTACAAGCCGCTTTACGTCCTGACACGATTCTTGTTTCACTGATGATGGTTAACAACGAAATTGGTACAGTTACTGACGTTGCTGCAATCGGCGAATTGACCCGTGCAAATAAAACATATTTCCACGTAGATGCTGCACAAGCTGCGGGTAAAGTTGAAATTGACCTTTCAACCATGAAAGTTGATTTGATGAGTTTCTCTGGTCATAAAGTATATGGTCCTAAAGGCATCGGTGCACTTTATGTTCGTCGCCAACCACGTGTTCGTATCAAAGCACAAATGCATGGTGGTGGTCATGAACGTGGCATGCGTTCAGGCACATTAGCTACTCACCAAATCGTGGGTATGGGCGAAGCTTTTGAACTTGCAGGTAAATCATTACACGCTGAACAAGCACGTTTACGTGTACTGCGTGACAAACTTTGGAATGGTTTACAAGACTTAGAGCAAGTATTCTTAAATGGTCACCCAGAATTTAATGTTGCTAACTATTTAAATGTAAGCTTCAACTTTGTTGAAGGTGAATCATTAATGATGGCACTAAAAGATGTTGCTGTGTCAAGTGGTTCAGCATGTACATCTGCAACTTTAGAACCTTCTTATGTTCTTCGTGCTTTAGGTCTTTCAGACGAACTTGCACATAGCTCAATTCGTTTCAGTTTCGGTCACTATACCACTGAAGAAGATATTGACCATGTCATTGAAATTACCAAAGCTGCAGTTGAAAAATTACGTGCCCTTTCACCACTTTGGGACATGTATAAAGAAGGTATTGACCTAAATTCAGTTGAATGGGCTGAACATTAATTCCAGATATTATTGATCGCATCTTTTTGAGCTGTTCTGATTGAAAATCAAAAAGATGCCCCAATATTATTTATTATCAACGCTGACCCCGAGGTTTGGAGAAGCATCATGGCTTATAGTGAAAAAGTAATTGATCATTACGAAAACCCTCGTAATGTTGGTGTATTAGATAAAAATGCTGAAAACGTAGGTACAGGTATGGTCGGTGCACCAGCTTGTGGTGACGTTATGCGTCTACAAATTCAAGTAGATGACAATGGTGTTATTGAAGAAGCACGTTTTAAAACCTATGGTTGCGGCTCTGCAATTGCATCGAGTTCTTTAGTGACGGAGTGGCTTAAAGGTAAAACTTTAGACGAAGCACAAGCGATCAAAAATATTGACATCGCAACTGAACTTGCATTACCACCAGTCAAAGTCCACTGCTCTGTACTTGCAGAAGATGCAATTAAAGCCGCTGTTGAAGACTATCGCAGCAAAAAATCTAAAGCTTAACTTTGCTTTTGACCATTTACAGAAAATGAATTAACGGAGTTTTCATGATCCATTTAACTGAAAATGCTGCAACTCATATCAGCAATTATTTAAAAAATCGCGGTAAGGGTGAAGGTATTCGTCTGGGCGTGAAGACTTCAGGCTGTTCTGGTTTGGCTTATGTACTTGAGTTTGTAGATGATGCAGACACACATGATCAAATGTTCGAGCAGTTTGGTGTAAAAGTTTTTGTAGACCCGAAAAGTTTGGTGTATTTGGATGGCATGGAAATGGACTATGTAAAAAATGGTCTCAATGAAGGCTTCGAATTTAACAATCCAAACAAAAAAGGTGAATGTGGTTGCGGTGAATCTTTTACCGTTTAAAAGCATTTTCAGCTTTGTTTCGCATTAAAACAGTGTCCTACACTGTTTTAATCACATTTAATTCTGCTATTTTATGCAAACCCAATCGTGGATGAATATTTCCCATGAGTCATTTTGAGCTGTTCGATCTCCCAGAAGCACTCGATATTGATTTAGCAACATTAAAATCAAATTTTTTAAAATTGCAGCAACAATATCATCCTGATAAAGCCGAAGATAAAGACCAAGCCTTGATTAAATCGAGTGAGATTAACCAAGCTTATAAAGTCTTATCTAATGTTGACAGTCGTGCTGCTTATCTTCTCTCTTTGAAAAAGCAAGATCATCATTTAGACCAATCTATCAATGATTTTGAATTTCTACAATCAGCTTTAGAAATTCGTGAACAATTGGATGAGTCTCACGATATTGAACAATTACATTCACTCAAAAATGAAGTTCAGCAATGGATTGATGGTTTAGTACGTGAGTTCAAAATTGATTATGCCGATGAAGACTGGGCAGATGCTCGTGACACTGTACGCAAATTGCGCTTTTTCCAAAAAGTCATGAATGACATTGATAAAGCTGAGGATCGGCTTTTAGATGATGAAGATTTTGACTTAGATGATGATTTTTAATTTATTTATTTTTTTATTAAGGATGTAACACAATGGCACTCTTGCAAATTGCAGAACCGGGACAATCAAGTGCGCCACATGAACACCGTATTGCCATTGGCATCGACTTAGGAACCACACATTCTTTAGTTGCAACGGTGCTTTCAGGCAAAGCTAAAGTTCTCAATGATGAACAGGGTCGCGTGTTACTTCCTTCTATCGTTCATTATTCAAAAAATTCAACAGAATATGGTGATGCAGCCAAACCATCCATCACCACCGACCCAAAAAACACCATTGTTTCAGTGAAACGTTTTATGGGTCGCTCAAAAGCAGATATTAAGTTTCAGCACCCGTACACCCTTGTTGGTGAAGACAATCAAATGCCTGCATTTGAAACAGCACAAGGTCGTAAAACACCTGTCGAAATTTCTGCTGAAATTTTACAACAACTTAAAGAGCGTGCTGAATCTAGTTTAAAAAATCCTGTAAATGGTGCCGTCATTACAGTTCCTGCATATTTCGATGAAGCCCAGCGCCAAGCAACACGTGATGCAGCACAGCTTGCAGGTTTAAATGTTTTACGTTTATTGAATGAACCTACTGCTGCTGCGGTTGCTTATGGCTTAGATCAAGAGACTAACCTTGCAACCAATCGTAATTATGTCATTTATGACTTAGGCGGTGGTACTTTTGACGTTTCCATTTTACGTTTTGCACAAGGTGTGTTTGAAGTTTTAGCTACAGGTGGTCATACAGCATTGGGTGGTGATGATTTAGACCGCTTAATTGTCAAGTGGGCAAAAAAACAACTCAACATTGAAAAACTTGATGATACAGAATACGCACATTTTGTTGTTGCCGCACGTAAAGCCAAAGAAGCACTGTCTGACAATACCACTGTTGAACTTAAACTTTTAGATCAAGTTCTCACACTTGACCGTGAAAATTTTGAACAGATCATTAAAGTTGCTTTAGATAAGACGATTAGCGTATGCAAGCGTGTATTGCGTGATGCCAAACTTGAACTTGATGATATTCAAAATGTCGTTTTAGTGGGTGGCTCTACCCGTTCATACGCAGTACAAAAAGCTGTTGCAGAAGTATTTAACCAAGAACCATTGTGTACGATTAATCCTGATGAAGTAGTTGCCATTGGTGCAGCAATTACAGCAAATCAATTGATTGGCAATAGTCAAGATGGATCATTACTGTTAGATGTCACACCTCTTTCTCTTGGTTTAGAGACCATGGGCGGCCTGGTAGAGCGTTTAATTTCACGTAATACTGCAATCCCTGTTGCACGCCGTCAAGAATTCACCACATATCAAGATGGTCAAACAGCAATGCTCATCCATGTTGTACAAGGTGAACGTGATTTGGTGGAACATTGTCGTAGCCTAGGACGTTTTGTACTACGTGGCATTCCACCAATGACTGCGGGTCAAGCGCGTATTGAAGTCACTTTCCAAGTCGATGCAGATGGTCTACTCACTGTGTCTGCCAAAGAAACAACGTCAGGTGTACATGCTGAAATTGACATCAAACCATCTTATGGTTTGTCAGAGACAGATACTGAGCGTTTATTGTTAGATGGCTATAAGTTTGCCGAAGAAGACAAACATTTACGTCACTTACATGAAACCAAAGTAGAAGCACAACGTGAAGTCGAAGCATTAACACAAGCACTAAAAGCGGATGCACAATTGCTGAGTAAGGAACAATTAAATGCGCTCACACAAGCTCAAGCTCATTTAATTGTTCAACTTGCAACAGATGATATTCAAGCCATCGAAGATGCTGTGGAAAAACTCAAAATTCATAGTGATGCTTTTGCTGCTGAACGTATGAATCAACATATTGATCATGCACTCAAAGGCACAAAACTTGATGACTGGTCAAACTCAAACTAATTTATAGGTAAAGACTATGCCACGTATTAAAGTACTACCTCATGCAACAATTTGCCCAAATGGTGCTGAGTTTGAAGCTGAAGCAAATAGCAATCTTTGTCAGAGCTTGTTGGACAATGGAATCAAAATTGAACATGCTTGTGATATGTCAAAAGCGTGTACAACCTGTCATGTTGTCGTACGTCAAGGCTTTGACAATCTTGAAGAAATGGATGATATTGAAGCTGATTTACTTGACCGTGCTTGGGGGTTAGAACCCGACTCACGTCTGTCATGCCAAGTAAAAATTACTGATGAAGATATGGAAATCGAAATTCCAAAATATACACTCAACCATGCTTCTGAAAATCACTGATTTTCCAAGATAAAAAAATAAGCTACCCTTTAAAGTAGCTTATTTTTTATTCCACTTAATTCTGAGTTTGTAATTAACTTAGCACTAAATCAATCAAATAATACAAACAACAAATAAATTAATGAGGCGGAGCAATAATTTCATCTTCGCTATTTAATTGTGCAACACCCATAGAATTCGTTAATTGTTGTTGTAACTGAATACGTTCGATCATTTTTTCTAAAACACTGACCAATTCTGTATATTCAAAATTCTGCACTTCCTGCATATTTAAAACCAAATGAAAACCTTTATATTCATAATCAAACCATTGTTCATTTTCATTATGAATATTGCTATATTTTTCCATCACTTGCCAAGTTTTAACAGCATCTTGAATGCCTTTCAGTTCCATTGGCTCTTTAGGTGCACATAAATAACTACTTTTGACCAACTTATAAGTTTCATCTGAAATTAAAATTTCATCTATTTCTGCAGCACTCTGTAAACGCGCAGCTAAATTTGCATCACGCCCAACAATAGTATATGCCATGCGATGCATTGCCCCATAATTCCCAACGTGACAATATCCTGTACTGATTCCCATACGAATATGTAATGGTGCATACCCCATTTTTTCCCAACGTGCACGCAAAAACTTCATCTGTTGACGCATAGCAAGTGCCATATCTAGACAATTTTTCGCATCCTGCTCCACACCTTGCGAATCAGGATCACCAAAGAAAATTAAAATTGCATCACCCATGAACTTATCAATCGTTGCACCATATTGCTTAGCGATTTCTGTCATGTGACTTAAATAATCATTCAATACGAAGGCGAGATCATCAGGAATCAATGTTTCAGATAATTCAGTAAATCCTTGAATATCAGAGAAAAAAACTGTAATTTTTTTACGTTTATACTCAAGCTTCGCCTCAGTTTCACCTCGCATGATGGACTGCCAAAGTTGCAGAGGTGCATAACGACTCAACTGATTAGATAACTGAATATAACGATTCATTTCATTAAAATAATTTTGACGCTGTGTATTTATACGCTTTATTCTTCTATTTTGATAATAATTAGCAATATTGATAAAAATAATCAGCCCAATAAAACTAAAAATTGTTAATTCAATTGAAGTCTGTTGAAAATAATCATCAAAACCAAAAACAAAAATAATATTTAAATAGAAAACAATAATACTAATTAGAATCGCCAATGAACTAATCATCATTGAAATTTTATAATTAACAGCAATATAAATAATGACAAACAACAAGATAAAGGTAATCACTAAACTTAAATATACAGCTGCCAAAACTGTTGAAATCACAATAATATCAATTAAAAAATAAACATTGCGGCGTACTAATGCACCATATTGATATTCCAACCAGCGCGATAACCTTGGACTAATTAATAAAATAAAGAAAATAAAAATAGGCACATAAAGCTGATTATATGCATTCGGTGTAGTAAAACTATAAATAACCAACAACATTGCAAGTATGCTATACCCCATCAACCGTTGGAATATTTCAAATTGCTTGGGTTGTTTATCCAACATACGATCTAATGGCAAAAGAGAACCTCGAACGTTATTGATTATTTATATTCATATGCAATAGCGTTTAGTCCATACGCCAATCAAAAGGCATATCTCCTTGACCACGCAATGCCAACATCAAGGTTTGGCGCATGTGTGCTAAAACTTCGTTTGAATATGGCACCGCAGGTAAACCAAAGACTGGTTTTGGCCATGCCACATCATTTTGATAACGTACAACATGATGAAAATGCAATTGTGGAACCATATTGCCAAGCGCCGCGACATTCATTTTATCTGCACGGAATACACGAGAAAGTTGGCTCGACAACCAGCTTGATTCACGTAAAAATTGTTCTTGGTCAGCTTGACTCAGCTCATATAGCTCTGTAATGCCCGGTACACGTGGAATCAGGATTAACCAAGGAAATTGCATATCATTCATTAAACGACATGTAGACAGCGGAAAATCGCCGACAAAAAAAGTATCTTGAGCAAGTTGAGGATGCAGACTAAACATATCTTTATAAATGACATAAAATTAAAAAGGATGCCTAATACTAACACATCAGTTTTAACGTGAATATTGTTAGACTTGTGTTTTGGTACAAATAAATACAGTTTGTTTTGAACACAATCACAAATTTATGACAGGAAAAGTTATAAAAAATTTTCTTGATCCATTTTGCCTATTTCACCTTCTCGTTATTACACTTTTCAAAAATGTAACAACGAGAAATCTAAGCTTATTTTAAATCACCTAAAAGCGTACTAAGTAGGTCTAAAATAAACTGAATCCTTTTTTGATTTTCTTCTAACATCACCATAACTTTAAGACGTTGTCCACCTTCCATACGGAACCAAGTTGGATGTTTCTGCATCAATTGAATCATGGTAATGGCTTGTACAGGTGTGTCAGGTGAAAATTCAATCGCACCACCATTCGCCCCAATATCAATTTTAGTAATACCCAACTGTTCAGCTTGAATGCGAATTTGATGCACACTGAACAATTGTTTGACGGCAAGTGGTGGCATGCCAAAACGGTCTATCAACTCCATACGAATATTATCAAGTTTATCTTGGGTATCCGTATTACTAATGCGTTTATAGAACATCAAACGTTGATGCACATCACCTAAATATTCATCAGGAATTAATGCAGGCATATGTAAGCTAATTTCAGAGGTTAGCGACAATGGTGCATCAAAATTTGGCGTTTTACCTTGTTGAATAGCTTTGGTCGCTTTTTCCAGCATTTCCATATATAGGCTATAACCTATTGCATTCATTGAACCACTTTGCTGTTCGCCAAGTAGCTCACCTGCACCACGAATTTCCAAATCTTCGGTTGCTAACATAAAGCCTGCACCCAAAGTTGAGGCACGTGAAATCGCATCCAGACGTTTTTCAGCATCACCTTTTAAGCCCTTGATTGAAGGCACCATGAGGTAAGCATATGCTTGGTGATGTGATCGACCGACACGACCACGTAATTGATGTAACTGCGCCAAACCAAGCTTATCCGCACGTTCGATGATAATCGTATTGGCATTTGGTACGTCAATACCTGTTTCAATAATCGTTGAACACACCAAGACGTTATATTCTTTGTGATAAAACTGTTGCATGACTTGCTCAAGTTCACGTTCACGCATTTGCCCATGCGCAACTGCCACACGTGCTTCAGGAACTAAATGACGAATATTTTCAGCAGCACGCTCAATGCTATCGACTTCATTATGTAAAATATAGACCTGACCACCACGCAGCAATTCACGTAGAATCGCCTCTTTCATCGTTTCATCAGTCTGTTCATTGACAAATGTTTTGACTGCCAAACGGCGTGCAGGGGGTGTCGCAATAATCGAAAGATCACGCATTCCAGAAAATGCCATATTCAAAGTACGTGGAATCGGCGTTGCTGTCAGCGTTAACATATCGACATCAGCTCGCATTGCTTTAATACGCTCTTTGTCACGCACACCAAAACGATGTTCTTCATCGACAATCATTAAACCCAAATTCTTAAATTGGACATTTTGTTGAAGAATTTTATGTGTACCAATGACAATATCAACTTTACCGTCGGCTAAATCTTCAATAGTTTTAGTATGGGTTTTACTTGTACCAAAACGGGATAACACTTCAATTCGAATTGGCCAATCTGCAAAACGGTCTTTGAACGATTCATAATGTTGCTGTGCGAGCAAAGTCGTTGGCACTAAAACCGCGACCTGCTTATTATTTTGCACTGCAACAAAAGCGGCTCGCATCGCCACCTCTGTTTTACCAAAGCCCACATCACCACAGACCAAGCGATCCATCGGTTTGGCTTGTTGCATATCGTGTAAAGTCGCCTCAATGGCATTGGCCTGATCAAGCGTTTCTTCATAAGCAAAACCACTTGAAAATTGCATATAACTGCTTTGCTCAAGCTCAAAACTGATGCCAGGCTTAGACTGACGGCGTGCCTGAATATGCAGTAATTCTGCTGCAACATCGTGAATTTGCTCAAGTGCTTTACGTTTGGCTTTACTCCATGCATCTGCACCCAATTTATGCAGAGGTGCCAGATCAGGATCACCACCACTAAAACGGCTAATCAGGTGTAAATGTGTCACAGGCACATACACTTTAGCTTCATCAGCATAATTGAGCTGTAAAAATTCATAGTCTTGCTCATCGATATTCAGCGTCACTAAACCAGCATAGCGCCCCACACCATGATCAATATGTACCACAGGTGCACCGATATTTAATTCAGTAAGACTTTTAATTAAAAATTCTTCTGAAACCTCTTGTTGACGTTTTTTACGACGCTGTACAACACGATGCTCATACAACTGATTTTCTGAAATGACTGACAAATGATCAGTGATCAGCAAACCACGATCCAAAGGTGCATGGGTAATTGCAACTGAAAAATGAGATCGTTGAAATGCTGAAAAGCTTTCAACCACAGGAATTTCGCCCAAACTCGAACGTAACGCATCTTTTAAGGTTTCACGACGACCTGCACTTTCTGCAACCAACAACACAGGATGATTCGCATGATCAATATACTGTTTAACAGCTTTAAAGGGTTGTTCCTGTTTAGGATCAACAGGAAGTTGAGCAGGTTGTTCTGTCGCTAAATTGATTGCACCTGACTTCAAAGCATCTACAGATGCAACAGAAGCAATAATTCTCGGAAATTTATTGAGATATTCAAAAACCTGATTCGGTTGAATAAACAATTCTTCAGGTGCTAATAAAGGCTGATCAACATTGTGACGACGGTCTTCATAACGACGCGTCACATCTTTCCAAAATTGGGTTAATCCATCATCGAGATGCTCATCTGTAATGACAATGCAATGCTTTGGTAAGTACGCTATAAGGCTACTTTGCGACTGCATCGCCTCTTTACTAAAAAATAATGGAAAATAGAAATCCAAACCTGCTGAGGCAATACCATCTAAAACATCGGTATAAATTGGATTTTTCTTTGGATTTGCTGTGGGAAAACTTTCAGCATAACGGTCACGAAATGTAGAGCGTGCTTCTTTAAGTGGAAACTCTTTAGCAGGCAAAACCGTAAAATGATCCAACTTTGTTGTTGTTCTTTGTGTTTCAGGATCGAAAAATTTTAAGCTGTCAATTTCATCATCAAATAGATCGATACGAATCGGCGCATTTTGCCCTGAGGCATAAATATCCATGATGCTGCCTCGTACCGCAAACTCGCCATGATCATAAACGGTATCAACCAAATGATAACCCGCTTGAATCAAACGCATTTTTTGTTGTTCTAAGTCAAATTTCTGCCCGACTTTGATATCAAAGTGTTCACCAAGCACCCATGACGTTGGTGCGACCCGTTGTGCCAAAGTCGTTGCGGAAACAAGTAAAATACCTTTGCTTGGCATATTAGATAAAATTGAAAGTCGTTCAGATACAATATCTTGATGTGGTGATAATCGATCGTATGGCAAAATTTCCCAGTCTGGAAATACGGTTGGTTTTATGCCATAAAACTCTAATTCGCTTTCAAGTTGGTTTAAATGCTGATTGTTTCGAGCAACTAAAACATACAATTGCTCAGATTGCTCTGAAATCTCTTTGAATAATAGTGCTGCTGATGAACCCAACATTGAACCAATCCAACGTTTTTCACCCGCTTTCAGTTGTGTTAAATTAAGGTCTGAGATTTCTTGTTTAAACATAATCGCATCAGGTCAAAAAGACATGGACGATAGTTTAACATGCAAAATTTGCAATTTAGGCAATGATTGAATCACTTGTTAAATAAAATTACTTGTTAAATAGGGCTGTCAATTTTCTCCACAAACTACTTTTAGAATTTTGCTTAGCATGTGATTGTTTGCTTTGTTGGGGTCCAGACAATGTGCTATATAAAAATGTTTCACGATAAAGATTATCTAGCGTGTACTCCATCTGAAACATTTCAAATAACAGTTCATTGAGTATGACGCCTGCCAGTCCAGACTCATGTACTGAATTTTCATAATCATCTAAATAACGACATTTATAATAATCTGCCCATTCTTCCATTTTTTCTTCATTAAATTCAGATTCAGGAATATTTTGGGTTTGCCACTCACCATATTCATCTTCAAATTCATGTACATAAAAAGCAGGAGCATTCAGCCATTGCTGTTCAAACGATAGCTCTTCACCTAATTGATAGGTTTTACCATCACTTTGTTCAAAACAACGAATTTGTTTAGCATTTTCATAAACTGCATAGCCCACTGCATTAGCACTATCTACTCGTAGAAAAATAATCATTCGATCCATTAAACCTAACTGTTTAAATTTTTCTTGCCAAATTTCAGGTGTATAAAACATGCTATGAACATAATAAGCATGATGTAATATTAAATACCCATTCACCAAACAAAAGCTAAAATACTCTTCACTTCCAGTATTGAAATCTGATGTCCAATGCTCTCTTTTGTATAAAACTTTCCCTTCTAATTGCTCAATAAACACAACCGCCTGTAATTCATTACCGCTAAATGGCAATATCATTCCACCAACATTCGTTCCCATTACAACTCCCCAATATACTTCTTTATATGATTTTTGTTATTTGACAATTATTTACCTAACAATCACTTTTACTTATCGCTCTCTTTTAAACGCTTTATAATAATCATTTAACTTTTGCACAATTAGCTTAAACTGTTTCAAATTTTCTTCAGTATTCCCCAATCTCGCGACATAGCGACCCGATGCAATTTCCAAATCAATTTTTTCATTAATCAAAATAGCTTTATAAAACAACTCTTTTAAATCATCAAAATTTTTAAGCTTACGATTAGAAAAATACTCAAGGCGTTCTTTCAATTCAGTATTTAAAACGATGCCATCAACAATAAAACCCTGCTCAGGATCAATTTGAATATTATGTTTTTCTAAAAATTCAACTTCAGCTTTCGCCTCTTTACCTTTAAATAAATCAGCAATTTTGGCAAACATAATGTATTCCAACGTTTTAACAATCCATGTAGTTTAGTCAGATTTAGACCAAGATTAAAGTATCAAAGATCTTAGGCTATTTTAAATTCTATGATAAAAAAGCATCCTTTCGGATGCTTCATTTTGTACTATTTCAACCATATTGCTTTTGTAGATAATTTACGATTGATTCAGATTCAAATAGTTGAGCACCTGTATTTGGATCAACTAAATAAGGGACTTGAATATCCTTTTTGACCCGCCCCATCACAGGAACAACTTTTTCACGCTTACCGCCCGCCAAAGGCACATATTTACCAGGCTTTAAACGCAATACTGATGGCCCTTGATCTTGCCAACGCTCTTTTGCCACATTATGAAAAATAAAAGGAATTTCTAGTTCAGTTAACACCCCACGTACCACACGGGTATATGGACTTGCCTCAAAGCCCCACAACTCTAAAAGTTGCTCAGGTGCTGCACGATGAATAATTTTTTTATTGATCCACACACCGCGTGCACCATTAATCAATGTACCCGCAAATGCTACAAGCGGTAATTTTGGATAATGTGCATATTTCTTGGGTATTTGACCATTTTTGCCATAATTTTTAAAAAGATAATGCACAATATCTTGCGATTCATACAACTTTTCGCCTGTATTTTCATCGACTAAAAATGGAAATTGTGCTTTTCCACCTTGTTCTTTGACAATTTTACGGTATTTAGTTCCCCCTTTTGGACAAGGATATACCTCATAATCCAAGTTCAATAAAGTCATCACCTCACGAACACGGCGACAAAATGGTGAACCTTCAAACTCGTACAGCTTTAACGCTTTTTCAGGCTGATTGGGAAATGGCGTACCATTTGCGCCACGTCCACCCTCGGTAATTGCTGAAACCAATGCTTGAGCAACTTTAATCTGATGATGCACCATTTTGTTATCCTTGGGGTTTGACTAACCCTAAATTTTAAAGATCTACTAATTTTTCTTTTGCAACTACAATGCCGTTATTGTCCGCATAAATAAAATCACCAGCATTGAAAGTTACGCTACCAAAATACAAGGGTAGATCCACTTCGCCTATGCCCTTACGGTTACTTTTTTGTGGAATTGCAGCCAATGCATGTATACCTAAATCAAGCTCAGCGAGAGCATCTACATCACGCACACAACCGTAAATCACCACACCATTCCAATGATTTTTAACTGCCGATGCAGCAATCATATCCCCCATCAAGGCACAGCGCATTGATGCCCCACCATCTACAACAAGGACTTTCCCTGTACCATCTGTTGCTAACAATTCTTTGACACGTGAATTGTCTTCAAAACATTTCACTGTGACGATTTGACCACCAAAACTTTTACGTGCGCCATAACTTTGAAAGAAGCGACCATCCAAAGATGGAATTAAAGTTTGAATCTCTTTATCAGGATGATCATCCAATAAATCACAAGTTACAAAAGCGGGTGAACTCAATTTAATTCTCCATTATTTAGCATTTTGTATGTATAAATTATCATAAATTTCAAATTTATCGGTTTGAGTTTGTGCAACCTCGACCATAGTATGAGCCACTTGTTCAGCTGTCACTGGCTTATATTTAAATGTATTTGGAATGAAATGCGAGAATTTCTGAAAGATTTTTTGTCCTACATCTTCCAAAACACGTTGCTCGTCCCGCTCACCGATCAGTAAAGAGGGACGAATGATTGAAATACGTAATAAATCTAAACTTTGTAAATAATTTTCTAGTTCGCCTTTGACACGGTTATAAAATATTTTAGAGCTAGCGTTTGCCCCCATCGCACTGACCAAAATCAATTGTGTATCGGTATTTTCAAAAAGATCTGCAAAATGTGCATTAATTTCATAATCAATGGCATAAAATTTTTCTTTAGAACCTGCTTTTTTCTGAGTAGACCCCAAACAACTAAATGCATGACTAAAACCATTTACATCTTGATCATTTAATAATAAAAAATCATCTAAGACCAATTGTTCAACTTTTGGCAATTGTTTAAGTTCCATATCTTCTTGTCGCACAATCGCGGTAATTTTTTCACATTGCGCTAACTGGCTCAGCTTTTTGACCAATATTTTACCGACCAAACCTGTTGCCCCAATAACGATCGCATTTTTAATCGTTTGTGTCATTTTTAAACAATCTCCTACTTTTAGAAATAATCTACCGCTTTCTTTTCTTTTTTTCTGCATCTATTTGGTGTCAAAGCATGTCAAGACTTGACTTTACTAAGCGCTTTAATCAAAATATGGCACTTGTTTACGGGCTGGTGAAAATTCTCTGATGTGGGTTTTCAGATGTAATTTCAGCCCGCCCAGACCAATCTATTTCAAGGAGTGCACGAGTGGCAAACTCTGCTCAAGCTAAAAAACGTGCTAAACAAAACGTTAAAGCACGTAAACACAACGCAAGCTTACGTTCTATGGTTCGTACTTATCTTAAACGTACAGTAGCGGCTATCGCTGCTGGTGATTATGCTGCAGCTACTGAAGCTTATAAAACAGCTGTACCAGTAATCGACCGTATGGCTGATAAAGGCATCATCCATAAAAACAAAGCTGCTCGTCATAAGAGCCGTTTAAATGCACAAGTTAAAGCTTTAGCTAACTAATTTGTTGCATGAAAAGAGCCCCTTGGGGCTTTTTTTATGCCTAAAAATATATTTATCCTGTTTCATTTAAAACAATCCAACCCAGTCTTGAATAAATAGACTTCTCTTTTCAGAAATTTAAATAAATTTGTCTCGCAGCTATCCTAACCTACGGCGCAAAGCAGTATTTATTTTGGCTTAACCCATACACCGAGAAAAAAGTTTTTTGTTCGACCTCAAAAGTCCTCAGCCACTTCAAAACATTTTTTTAAAGCAGCATGTTTTAAAATCCTATTCTTTATTTATGCTTTCCATTGAAACTGGCTAAATAAAGCATCTTTTTTCAAGGTATTTTCTACGGCATTTGCAAGTTGTTTAACCATGCTTTGCGTTTCTATTTTTTTAAACCATGCTTGTTGTTCATTGGCATGGGCTGAAATCTGACACGTCAGTAAACCGTCATCATTTAAATGACAATGCACGCCCAAACCAATTGGATGATTTCCCACACTGACCGCTAAACGTTCTTCTGAATGGGTCAACTCAGCTTTAAAACCATATTCTGTAAGCTGTTTAGATAATAAATCCGTCACATAGGCTTGAGTGACAAGACAGGCATTTTCACCCTTTGCATTCGTTGGGCTATGCTTCTCACAGTTTGCTGTAAATTGTAATGTTCTCATTGCTTCATCCAAAGGCTTTATAGTTGTATGGGTTTAGAATAAGCAATATAAACAAAACAGCCAAGCATTTGCTTGGCTATTGTTGAATAAATATACAAATATTAGACCAATTACTCAGTCACCCGTATTTGGTCATAGATTACTCATCGACTTGAATGTGCAAACCTGCTTGATTTGTCAATTGAGTAAATGTCGGGAAACTGGTTGCAACCGTTTCAGTACCCATGATCTTAATTTCACCTGAAGTACGCAAACCTGCCATCGAGAAACTCATGGCAATACGATGGTCGTGATGTGATTCAATTTCACCACCAGTGAAAATTGCACCCCATTCGCCAGATTTGCCTTTACCTTCAATGATGATGCCATCATCAGTCGGTGTACAGTCGATGCCCATGGTTTTTAAACCATCCGCCATGACTTGAATACGGTCAGATTCTTTCACACGTAACTCAGCCGCACCCGTCAAAATCGTTTGCCCTTCAGCACAAGCTGCAGCAATGAACAATGATGGGAATTCATCAATTGCCAATGGCACTTGATCTTCAGGCATATGAATACCTTTAAGCGTACGTGTACCACGAATACGAATGTCTGCAATTGGTTCACCACCTGCAATACGTTCATTTTCAACAGTGAGATCAGCACCCATTTGTTTTAAAATTTCAATCACACCTGTACGGGTTGGGTTAATGCCTACTGCTTCAAGGGTCACATCTGAACCTTCAGTAATCGCAGCACCCACCATAAAGAATGCAGCTGAAGAAATATCAGAAGGCACTTGAATATCTGTTCCAACGAGTTTTCCACCACCTTGTAGTGAAATGCGATTGCCTTCCGTTTTCACGTCATAACCAAAAGCACGGAGCATACGCTCAGAATGATCACGCGTCGGTTCAGGCTCAGTCACAGATGTCTCACCCTCTGCCCATAAACCTGCCAATAAAATCCCTGATTTTACTTGCGCAGATGCCATTGGTAAATCGTAGTGAATACCTTTAAGTTTTTGTCCGCCCGTGATCGAAATCGGTGGCGTACCACGTTCACCTGTAGACTGAATTTGCGCCCCCATTTCACGCAAAGGCTTTGCAATGCGTTCCATCGGGCGTTTTGACAATGACGCATCACCTGTCATCACAGAATCAAAAGCCTGCGCAGATAACATACCTGAAAGCAAACGCATTGATGTCCCTGAGTTACCCATATACAGCGCAGTTTTTGGTGCTTTTAGACCATTCATACCAACACCGTGAATGGTCACTTCACCATTCTTAGGACCTTCAATGCTCACCCCCATATCACGGAAAGCTTGAAGTGTTGCCAAAGCATCTTCACCTTCAAGGAAACCTGTCACATGTGTTGTTCCTTCGGCAATCGCACCAAACATGATAGAGCGATGTGACACTGATTTGTCACCCGGCACGGTAAATTTACCTTTAAATGTCTTCTCACCTGGCAAAATGGTAAATTGTTGTGTCACCTTATTTTTCTCCATCAAAGGTTTTTTAGCGAGCATATGATTAAAATGCTGTCGTGCTGCTTGTGCATGACCGAGCAAACCCATCAATGCTTGTGAATCTTCATTTTCAATCAATTGACGTAAAGTTCTGAGTTGTGTTTCAAAACCATCAACTGCTTTGAGTATGGCAGTTTTATTGGCAAAAAAGATATCGTGCCACATTTGCGGATCGCTTGCCGCAATCCGTGAAAAGTCACGAAATCCACCTGCGGCATACCGGAAAATATCGAGATTATCTTCACGATTTGCCAGTTGCTCAACCAAGTTAAATGCCATTAAATGTGGTAAATGACTGGTATGTGCAAGCACTTCATCGTGCTTATCGACATCCATACAAATGACTTCAGCTTTGGCTGCCTGCCAAAGTGTGATCAGTTTTTCCACCGCCCAATCCGCACTGCTTGGTAATGGCGTCAAAATCACTTTGTGGTTGGCAAAAAGATCTACTTTGCCTGCATGCACACCTGTATGCTCTGCACCTGCAATCGGATGCCCTGGAACAAAACCCACTGGTAAATTTTCACCATAAACCGCTTTGGCAGCAGCAACCACATTGCCTTTGGTACTGCCAACATCAGTGATGATGGCATTTTCCAAAACATAAGGTTTGATGGTTTCAAGAATTTTTTGTGTTGCACGTACAGGTAAAGCCAATACAATTAGATCTGCATCCTTTACCGCTTCAACAGGATCACTAAACCCTTCTGAAATAATGCCAAGTGCTTTTGCATCGTCCAAAGTTCGTTTAGATCGTGTTGACGCGACAATTTTTTCTGCAAGTTGCTCTGCAATAATCACGCGAGCCAAACTTGAACCAATCAGCCCAAGTCCGATAAAAGCAACTTTTTTAAATAAAGCTTGTGTCATGACTTTGTTTTCAGACCTTCAGTTTTAAAGTACTGCAATCGGGTATGAACCCAATACACGCACTTCTTTCACCAATGGACGAATTTCTTCAATCGCCGCTTTAACATTGTCTTGCTCAACATGACCTTCTAAGTCAATGAAGAACACATACGCCCATTTCTCAGGCAATGCAGGACGCGTTTCAATACTGGTTAAGCTAATATTATGTTTCGCAAATGGTGCAAGAATTTCCAATAACGCCCCTGCACGGTCATGCGCAGAAACCAATAATGAAGTTTTGTCATTACCTGATTGCGGCACTTTTTCGCGACCAATGACCAGGAAACGTGTGGTATTTTCAGGATTATCTTCAATATTACTATGTAAAATTTCTAAATCATAAATGCTTGCAGCAACGTCCGATGCAATTGCAGCAGAGTGCCATTCATTACGAATACGGCGTGCCGCTTCAGCGTTTGAACTTAACGCAACGCGTTCTACACCTGGATAATGTGCATCTAACCAACTACGACATTGTGCAAGTGTTTGTTGGTGTGCATAAATTTGTTTAATGCTGTCTTTGCGGGTATTTGCAGAAATCAAGAACTGGTGATGAATACGCAATTCAACTTCACCAATAACATTTAAATGCGATGCTTTAAAACAGTCTAAAGTATGGTTCACCACACCTTCAGATGAGTTCTCTACAGGCACTAAGCCATAGTGAGCACTACCCGCCTCAACTTCACGGAACACTTCATCAATGGTTGGAAGGGGTCGAACCACTGCATCTTGACCAAAATGCTTCAACACTGCGGAATGCGTATAAGTACCGACAGGTCCTAAGAATGCAATACTTTGTGGTGCTTCTAGTGCTAAACAAGCGGACATAATTTCACGAAACAAACGAGCCATCGTTGTATCTGACAATGGACCTTCATTACGCTCCATCACATTACGCAATACCTGTGCTTCACGTTCAGGACGATAAAACAACGGATTCTCTTCTGCAGCAAATTTTGCTTTAGCCACTGCTTCTGCCAACTTTGCGCGGCGATTAATCAGTTGCTGGATTTGTTGATCTACTGAATCAATATCATCACGGATTTGAGCAAGATCGAGAGAAGTCGTGTTTTGATCATCGTTGATCATTGTTATATCGCCCTTTTAAAAGTCTAGAATTACAGATGGTTTAAATTTTAAACCACTCACAGTATAACAATAGTTCATGCGAATTTGTTGCACAATACTGCTTTTATGTACGTTTTAAATCCCTTTCCTGACATTCATTCCTTCCTACAAAGTGAAGCAACAAAGACCTTCAACTTTACAAAGCCTCTATAGAAGTTTAAGCCACAGCATTTATGATAAATAAGTTAAGCGCAACTCGAGCACTAAAAAGATGAATAAGAGAATCGCTGTTTTGATAACCCATGATTTTGAAGATGTGGAATATCACGATCCTGTTGAAGCATTTAGAGCGGCAAGCCATTCGGTACGCAATATCGAAAAAACAGCAGGAAATATCGTCTATAGTCAACAACGCAAATCTGCCGTCAGCATTGATTATGGAATTGATGAAATTTCAGTTCAGGACTTCGATGCTTTAATGATTCCGGGCGGAAATTCAACTTACTTACTCAAACAAGATATGCGTTTTATTGAATATCTACGTAATTTTGCCAACGCACAAAAACCCATTTTTTTATCTTGTTATAGTCCACATTTACTTATTGATGCACAAATTGCAATTGGACGCAGGCTAACGTCTATCCAAACTATCATTCACGACTTAAAAAATGCAGGTGCTGTAGTTTTTGATGATGACGTAGTGAATGACAATAATTTATATATTTCTTCTCGCTCCACCCAAGAATTACCTAGATTTATTCGTGAATGTCTCAATGTTTTAAGTGTTTGATTATTTTGCTGTATGTTCAACGCTAAATGACTTTATTTAAATGAAGTGCATTTTACGCATTGTTAAAATCAAGCAAAATCATCAGCTATTCCTTGAGGCAACATGCCCCACATGTCACCTCAACCCACAGCATATTATTTTTATGCTTGAATGACTTCACGAGCAATCACAAGACGTTGAATATCAGAAGCCCCTTCATAAATTTGGCTCACACGTACATCTCGATAAATTCGTTCTACAGGGAAATCAGAAACATAACCATAGCCGCCATGGATTTGAATCGCATCTGAACACACTTTTTCAGCAATTTCTGAAGCAAAAAGTTTTGCCATAGATGCTTCTTTTAAACAAGGTAATCCTGCATCCTTTAAACTTGCCGCATGTAAAACCAACTGTCTAGCTGCTTCAATTTGCGTTGCCATATCGGCTAAACGAAAAGCGACAGCTTGGTGCTGCACCAACTCGACACCAAAGGTTTTACGCTGATTGGCATATTCTACCGCTGCATCTAATGCTGCACGCGCCATACCCACACATTGTGATGCAATCCCAATGCGACCTGATTCTAGATTTGACAAGGCAATTTTATAACCTTCCCCTGCCTGCCCCAATAAATTTTCAGCAGGAATTCGACAGTTTTCAAAAATAATGGTCGCGGTATCGGAACAATGCTGCCCCATTTTATCTTCAATACGTGAAACAATATAACCTTGAGTATCCGTAGGAACCAAAAAGCAAGAAATCCCTCGCTTGCCTGCGGCTTGATCAGTTACCGCAAAAACAATAGCAATCTGCGCGTTTTTTCCTGTTGTAATGAACTGTTTTGTACCATTAAGTACCCATTCATCTCCTTCACGCACTGCTTTACATTGCAATGCACCTGCATCGGAACCTGCTTGTGGCTCGGTCAAACAAAAACAACCCAACCATTCCCCTGTTGCGAGTTTAGTTAAATACTTTTGCTTTTGTTGTTCTGTACCATAACGCTGAGTAATGCCACAGGGTAAAGAGTTTTGCACACTCACAATGGTAGAAATTGCACCATCCCCTGCGGCAATTTCCTCCAAAGCCAGTACCAAAGAAATATAATCTAAACCTGCACCGCCATATTGTTCCGACACCGTCATCCCCAACGCCCCCAATTCACCTAGTTCTTTGAGCTCTTGTGCAGGGAAATGCGATGTTTGATCACGTTCTGATGCGCTCGGTTTAAGCTTATTTTGTGAATAATCACGCATCATCTCCTGAATCATTTTCTGTTCTTCATTTAAAATCATGGCAGCATCCTGTCTATACATTTTTTAGGCAAAAACTGACTAACTTGGTCCATAAAATAACCAAGAGAATCAAAGATAAATTAAGATTTTGACGAGAAATTCATATACTTCTTCATTAAATACAAAGAAGTATATAAATAAAAATAGATGATTAAATTTAGAAAAATCTTGTTTTAATGCATTATTTAGGTTGCATACGAATTGCACCATCTAGACGAATCGTTTCACCGTTCAAGTAACTATTCTCACAAATTTGCCCAACCAATGATGCAAATTCTTCAGGTTTTGCCAAACGTGGTGGGAATGGTACCATTTGCCCCAACGCATCTTGGACATTTTGTGGCAATGCTTTAAGCATAGGTGTTTCCATGATTCCTGGTGCAATGGTCATCACTCGAATAGCATGTTGTGCAAGCTCACGTGCTAAAGGTAAAGTCATTGCCACAACTGCACCTTTTGATGCTGAATAAGCAGTTTGTCCAATTTGTCCATCAAATGCCGCAACTGAAGCCGTATTGATAATTACACCACGGTCTTCCTCACCTGCTTGTAACTCATATTTTGCAATCAAATTGGCAGCAAAACGCAGCATATTAAATGTGCCTGACACATTGATGTTTAATACGCGCTGAAAATCTGTTAATGCATGAATGCCTTTTTTACCCAGAACTTTGGCAGATGGACCAATGCCTGCACAGTTCACGAGACCATTCAACTGTCCATATTCTTGTTCTACATCATTAAAAAATTGTTCAACGGTGGTCTCATCTGTCACATCAAGTTGCACAAACTTGGCATTTTCACCCAGTTGTTGCTGTGTTTGCTGCCCCAATTCATTATTCATATCGACAATGATGACTTTAGCATCACGCTCAACTAAAAAAGCTGCGGTCGCTGCACCCAAACCCGATGCACCACCTGTGACAACAAAAACTTTTCCTGCAATTTTCATATTATTTTCCTATTCATTTTTTGAATGAGCACTCGACTTAAGCAGCAGAGTAAACATAGAAATACTTCAGTACAATTCCCAAAAGTTGCATTTTAAATGATGCATTTGGACAATGACGTCGTGCTACAAAATAATGGAATAACCTATGGATAATCAACTACCCAAGTACAGTAAGGGAACGATTTCTATTACATTGGTACAAGAAGCCCTAGCCACTGCACAAAATAAAAATTTAGACTTAGCACAATTAATCCAAAAAATGGGCATTTCTCCAGAATTAATGCAATCAGATAAAAGTAGAGTTTCCGTTCATACATTTGCCCTACTTTGGACAGAAATCGCAAATCAAATGAATGATGAGTTTTTTGGTATGGACAGCCATGCGATGCGTAGAGGCAGTTTTCAACTCTTGTCAAAAATGCTGATGCAAGCTGAAAATGTCAAAATTGCACTGACACAAATTTTACAGTTTTTAAATGCAATTTTAGATGACTTTTCGAGCACGCTATTTGTTGAAGAAAATTATGCTTATATTGTCATTTATGATCGGCAAGCACCTAAAAATATGTTTGCATATGCCACCTATCTCATGCTAATTCATGGTTTAATTTGTTGGCTCAGTGGACAACGTTTAATCATTAACAAAATTCAACTGCGATGTGCCGCTCCACAAGATGATCATGATTATAAAGTACGGTTTTGTGAAAACATTCATTATCATTCAGATGAAAATTACATCCAATTTGATGCTAATTATTTAAAAATCGCCATCAAACAAGACCAAAAGTCTTGGTATGAATTTATAAAAAATACCCCTGAAAACTTATTGGTTCGTTTTAAAAATCCACATGCTCTGAGCTCAATCATCCGTAAATCCCTCATGCAACAGTCACCTGAGCAGTGGCTTGAGCTGAATGTTTTGGCAAAACAACTCAATATGTCGGAAGCGACGATACAACGCCGCTTAAAAAACGAAGGCACAAGTTATCAGCAACTCAAAAATGAAATACGCCGTGATACTGCGATTGAACTTTTAACAACCACACAAAAAACACTACAAGAAATCAGTAGTGAATTATATTTCCAAGACCCGAGTGCATTTCATCGTGCATTTAAAAAATGGACTGGTGTAAATCCAGGCTCTTATCGAGACTCATCCCTAATATTTTAAAGAAACTGTTCATTCGTCCGAATCAAGTTGATTCAATCATTAAAATAGGTTATTTTTCATTCAATTTCTAGCTTCTTTATGGCTAGTTATCTCTCCCTCTTTAGTCTTACTGTTTTTACAGGTTCTTCCATGAATAAAATTTCTGACGTGCTTGAACGCTCACTTGTGCAAAATTTTGTTGTTTCTTTATCTGCTCAAACTGAACAACTCGATGAAATTATTGATGCCATGTTAAATGCACCACAACATGATTTAAATCAAGCGATTGTGCAGTTTATTGCAAGCCAAGAAAGTCATGATTTGGCACGTGCTTTAGATATTCAAAAAGAAAACTTAAATGCAATTCAAAATGGTCTTGCATTGCAAAAAGAACATTTAGCCGACGCTGCAAAGATTGTCGCATTATGTTTAGCATTAGAAACCAATTCTCTGAAAAAACTGAATATCGCTGAATCTTTGAATGACTTTCCCATGTAAAGATTGAAAAATTATTTTATAAAGTTAAACAATAAAAAAGGGAAAATCTTGATGATTTTCCTTTTTTTAATATTGATCAAATATCAATAAAAATCTTGGTAGGTTTAACCTCTACCGAACTTTAATATAAATAATTGTTTTATATTTAATTATTTTTAAGTTAAATTCTAGTGTACACCACAGTGTACAAATTATCTGTTGCTAGGTTTTATAATAAGCCTAATACATAACATTAAAGGTATGGTCATTTTATTATTTTTAAATTAAATACCTCATTCACATATTCTCAAACTTATCTATGAATGCTTGAAAGTTTACTAAAAATTGCCTTTCATATTCATCATGCTTGGCGACCATAGCCTTAAATGTCTTGTGGTGCATATTTAAAGGCTTGTTTATTCTTTTAATAAATGGCACATGGTTATAACTCCAACCTAACTTATCCCTCATTTTGTGCATGTGATAACGTGGCTTATCTTTTTCGCTCATTTGCTGAATGGCATAGTTTGCATTATTGCAATGTCTGCATGTGAAATATCCACTTTCTGATAAATACAGCTTAGCAACTCGCTTCCTACATTCTGGAGATGGGCATATAAACCATGACCGTGTTCCGCCGTAGTGACAGGCTGTTCGATCTATACGAATGACATAGTCATAAGATTCACCATTACAATGATAAGAAAGCGTTAATTGTTGATCTTGATAACTGTAATCAATGGATGAGCGTATTTTTTTGGTATCTGCATCCCACCAACTATATGAACCTGTACCATTTTTAAAAATGCCTTGTTTCTGCATTATTCGGCTATCCATTGCTCTTAGGCTCTCAACTTGTATTTTTGATTGCTTAAACATACTTAAAACTCACTATTTTTGACTAAAAAAAGCTTATTTTTGATGAAAATAGGGTTAAAAATGACTAGAACTCGCTAAAAGTACCTACAGAATAGCTAAAAACAGGCTATTTTTCCTTGACGGATTGCACTTTGTATAACAAGGCTCTAAGCCATATATAGCAACACTTACAAGGAATTTAAGCGTGTTTTCGTTGCATTTTTTTCCTAATGATTTAGGTAAATAGGTAGGGGGGAGCTAAAAAGCTAGAGGTTTAAAGCTAAATGACCGCACCTATAAACATATTTTTATACGCTCGAAATTAAAAATTGAGGGTCTTGACTTGATGAATGATAAATGATTGGTTCGGCTGCTCTGCCTCATGCGCTCCAGTGCGTTTTATTCTACTGGTGACTTGTTCGGGTTCATTATGTTTTTTCACATTTAAAATGGCGAGTTCCATGCCTTGATCTGTAGCCAATAACAACTATAAACAACCATTCAGAAAAGATTTTAGGGATTAGGGAGGTTTTAACCTCAATTTGAGGGTGGTATTTGAAATGCGACCCTTTGGGTTGTCGTCACTTTTGACGATAAGCCAATTACCCCTTTTAAGGGTGAATAAAAGGCAGCATTTAAAATCTATCCATTCATGATTTTTAAGGTGAACGCAAATTTGCGTTTTGTGATATGAGATTATCCCACTTCACTAAATAATTGATTTAATACCAAAGCTCAAAATTGAGCCTTGTAAGTCTTTAACTTTCTTTAACCTCAATAATTAACTTTTAATATAAGAGTTAAAAGACAAAACTTGTAAATCAATAACTTAATCAATATCAGCTTTAACTTTTAACCTAAAACAGAATTTTTTTTATAAGTGAGATGGTGGGCGGTCTAGGTACTGGCAACTCATGAAAGATAGCAATACCACCACCCCAAAAATGTGCTTATAGTTTATTAATATCGTCAAAAGAAACGAGCTTTCAATCATTATGATTTTAGTGATAGATCAACTTGGTCACATTTAGAATCTCAGCAAGTTAAACCTCAATGGTTAAAATGACCATGCAGATACTAAAAAGCTCCTCATGTTTAAGGAGCTTCTTTTTTTTTAAATTAACTGTAATACATCCGCCCGAACTTCGACTATCTCCCGATCTGCACCGCTTTGATCTTTCCATTTCCGTGTCCTTAAACTGCCCTCAATATAAACCTTACTGCCTTTTTTAAGGTACTTGCCTGCAATCTCTGCCAATCGGTTATTGGTACTGATTCGATGCCATTCGGTGTGTTCTTTACGTTCTCCAGTGGTTTTGTCTTTCCATTGCTCAGTCGTTGCTATGCTGAAATTGGTAATACTGCCACCATTGGGGAAATTCTTTGTTTCAGGGTCACGACCTAAAACGCCCATTAAAATAACTTTGTTCACATTTGGCATTGTTCTAAATCTCTTAAATTCTTTCTTATCTATCAAATCGTGGCTTAATGGCTTAACGATTAATTACTATGTGCCAATGAGTTACCCCCATATTTTTAAGAAATACATTTACGCCGTTAAATGTGTCATAACAAAGGTGGTAAAAATATCCGTCATCATCTTTACCAATTGTCATCACTTGAGCATTAAGAGGTAGTACATCACCATCTTTTAATCTTTTCCAACTATCTGTTGGATAACCAAAGTTATCATTCATTAATTTTAAGAACTCTGTTCTTGTCGTATTTTTCATATCTTGTATGCCTTAATTTTTTTCACTTCTAGGAAATCGTGCGATTTTGCGATTTTATAGCCGTATCGCTTGTATAGCTTGCCTCTTGGTGTCGGAATCCATTTGCGATTTATTGCGACTTTGCGATTCATAATTTAGATTTTCATCATCGCTACCCTACGAATCGCAACGTGTCGCAACCGAATCGCAGGCTAATTGCGACACTAAAAGCCTTGCTATTAGAGGCTTTCATCCTAAAAATCGCAGAATCGCAGCTATTCTAACAATAAAGGATTTAATTCTATGTATTGTGTCTTGTTAATCGTAACCAATCTGACATAGTTATGATTAATCAATGTGTCTAAATAGCGGTTAAACTCCTTAACTGTTCTTAGTTTTGATGGCGCACCCTTTAAAGCTAAAGTCTTAGAAAATAGGTTGCTTTTATCTTCCATACACTTATCAATCAAATAACGTGCAAGACGCTCCGCCTCACTTTCTGTTTTGATTTCAATATCTGTATAGCTTGCCCATTCGTTTAATGAATGATTTACAACCTCACTAGCTCCCTGTAAGGTTTTGGCATCAATCCACTGCGCCCCCTCAAAATAAGCGAATACAGTAGCTAAACGCCGTGCTAGTTGGCTTGCTCTGCTTGCGAATGCCTGCAAGTATTCAAAACGCTTTCCTCTCTTTTGTAGTGCTTCGATTTGATTATAAAACTCTATATCTATGGCTTCTGCTTCTTCACTCATAGGCATAACGAAACGCCCATTATGTAATTCATGTTCAGGCTTTAGATGAGGGCAGTCATCGAGTAGATATTCGCAACGTGTCCAGTAAGCTATAAGCCTATGGTCAATGCTTGCATTCTTATTTCTATGAATCGCATCCTGTAAGCGTGTGCCTGCAAGGTTTTCGGGTACGGTTAAAATAAATCTAGGTAAAAAGCCTTGTCCTCTTAACACTGGGTCTTTTAATGCACTGGCTAACACTTCATGCTGCCCCTGCAGGTTAAATGTAGCTCTCACATCATAAGCACGACCGCTACCATTTAAGTTTGACTTAGATCGAGTACGCTCTATAAAACCGTCATCAAATAACTTGGCATAGCCTCCTAGTGCTTGGTTCCGTGTATCGGCTTTCATTGTATGACCGCCAAAGAATTGACCTGCTTCATCACTGGAAATTGAAGCATTACTTAAAATGCCGTCAATGTATAAGCCTGCAATTGATTCAAGCGTAATATCTGTGAATATTGTACTTGGGTCATTGGGTGGTGGGTTCTCAGCACAATAAGCCTCACGGTCTTTTTTACTCAATGATGCCTGTCCGCTTTTCCATTGCTCTAGGTCACGGCGATATTCTTCATATTGCTTACGCTCATGTTTAATAATGGCTTGATCTGCTAGGTTCTTACTTGTGCTTTTACGGCTTCCACTTTGACCCTCAGTAAGTAAAAACAAACTGCATGGCTCGCCTTGTGTTTGGAACGGATGAGGGGCATTTACTTTGGCTTGTGCAATATGTGATAAAGCACCAATAACACATTGGGCAGTCATGGCAATGGGCGACTGCACATGCTCTGATATGGCTTGCACTGCCTCTTTTGCCAGTGGTGGTAAAGCATCAATAGGGTAAGGTTTTATCACTATGTCATCTTGTGCCAATGGTAATAATTCGCCCCATAAAGTCGGCTTATTTAATTGCTCTATCGCTTCATGAATAAATGCCTGTACTTCGGCATCGTCATTTTCTTTAATCAGTTCAGTGAAAAACTCATTTTCGCCATATTTCAAATATTGATTTAGTAAACAGACAGTCGTGTTTTGCTCAAGCTGTTTAAATGGCTCAAGCTGCATCTGTTCAGGTCTGACAGGCATGTATAACTGTTGATAGCCTGCCTTAGATAACTGCTGAATAACATATTGTATTTGCTCAAAATCAAACGTCTTGAGTTCCGTTAATTTCTTACTGGTGAGATTAGGCAATATCACCAATACAACGGAAAACGGCTGTAATGGTGGTTCAAAACTAATGGCAATACTGGAGGCAAGTTTAAAAAATGCCTCTAAGTTATGGGTGATGATTACAGGTTTATCTTTCTGCATTTCACCATAGCAAGCAAAGCCTTTTGCTAAACCATCAGGTATGACTTGAATACGTTGTTCATTCTGCAATACGGCGCATTGTACAAGCTTAAGCTGTCCATTGACGATAGGTAGAATCAAAGGCTGTTCATAGGTCACGCCGTTAATGTCTACCTTGCATTGATCGACATAGATCGGCTGTGATGGGCTGCCAAAGCGTTCAATGATGGGGTGGTTTAAATATGTGTCATCCGATGGATTAAGCAACGTACAATTTGCTAGAATCGAATCGGGTTTGATGGTGGAGGTGGTGATATTCATAGTGTCACCGCCTTTTTATTTGCTTCGTATTCTTCTCTGAATTTTTCAGCTTCTTCTTTATGATAACAGCAACGATCTTCTGCTAAATATACAAACATTTCTAAGACTTTCTCTAGGTCTGAAAAATGGTATTCAGCATTTGGATAGCGAGCCATTAAATCTTTTTTAACTTGTTTAACTTTGAGTTGCACATCTGATAGGGCGGTACTCATCCAGTCCATATCGCACTCAGCCATTGAAGCTAAATCACACATGTCACCAGCGTTATAAGTTTTAGGCGTGTTTGTAGTGTTGTTTTGTTTAGGCATGATTAATGCACTCCTTGTAGTTGGGGAGCTTCACAAATCACTGCTAAATGATTGGTGTGAAGCTTGAAAGGGTTAGCAGACAGGACTACAAGGTTTCCTGCACATCCGAAGATGTCCCTCCCAAGCTCCACATAAATATGCGGACGCATAGAGATATAACGCACAAAAAAGCCACTATGGAAAGTGGGCTGTACGCCTCGTAGTTTGTAGCCTGCTAAAGCTAACTTTGAGATTTTGCTCAAAGCCCGACAAATATAACTACGAAAGTTTCGTAGTGCAACAAGAAAAACAACAATAAAGTATTTTAGTGGTGCATCCAGTTTTGGATATACTCCCATAGGATTTAAAATACTGTCAGAATAAATGTGAGCAAATTTGCTCATATCTAAATAGATGCACTCAGATTTGAGCGTATCTAAGACTTGAGTTTTGGATTTAAAATCTATTATTGGATTCATACTTTCACCTACTGCACACGGTTAATATGAATGTCTGAATTAATCAAAATGCCGTCATTGGATAGCCCGATCTGTTGACGGTTGTCCATCATTTTTAATAACTGCTGTTCAGCTTCTTCAAAACTGATTCCAAAATGCTTGGCAATATCCTCTAGGCTATACATTGGTTCACCCTCATCGGTATATCCGCTTACTGGTGGCAGTAGGTTTAATTCTTTGGCTTTGGCATTCATTTCCGCTTTGATGTGTTCAGGCGTGTAATGCAAGGTCATCATAAAAGCCTGCTCAGTAATGGGATGATCTTCGCCGTACTGTTCAATCATGGCTTTATAGTGGTCAAAGGCTTTAAAAAACTCAGGGTCTACATGCTTAGTCATTGTGTATACCCTCAAAAGTTAGCTGTAAATTGTTTTTGCATGTTTCAATTCTTAGGTTTAAATCTTGCATTGAATAACGATGATTCACCAATCCAGTGCCATGAAATGACCCTTTAGCCTTTTGGGTCTTTGCCTGCATACATAAGCGGTTTAATTCTTCATAAGCGGTCTGTCTTGCTGAGTAACCGCCAGTCTTGCGAATGGTTGGCAATACTTCTGCAAATACCCAGTTTTGGAAATTTAATGCTTCCTTTTTGGTAGATCGGAAAACTATGCGATAAAGATTTTCCTCACTGATAAAAGTCAACTTTTGATTACCGCCATTTGTAAGGGTATACATTTCATGTACCCCCTTTGGATTTAACTTAAAACGGCTTGCTGTTGCGTTCTTAATCTCTAAGGCTTGACCAACATCAGGCAGACAAAATAAAGGCTGTCCATTTTCATCAAAGGCAACTCGAACGCCGTGTTCATTAAAATTAAAAATAGATGGGTTCATGCTTGCACCTCATTTAATTCATATCGAGCGTGTGTACCTTTGTTGTTTAAGTTCGGCTCTTGGTGGGTCACAATGTCATGACCTAAACGGCGTAAACGCTGAATAACAGCACTCAGGCGATAACAATCAAAGTGATGAATTGCCTCTGCTTGGCTCAAGGTTTTACCTTGTTTGAGGTGGGCTAAAACTTGGGTTTGATGGTTTGTACTCATGTTGCTGTACTCCCTATTTTTATTGCATCCAAAAGGGTAGAAAGGTGGTGCATTGCCTGCTGCTCTGTATCAAGCATTTGAATCACTTGCTTAGGTGATATATGCGTAGTTTTAAGGCGAGTTGGTCGGATATATTCAGCTAAGGCATCAATGCGTTTTTTAACAAGCTCGGTATATTCCATAGCCTCTGTAAAACATGATTTAAGGTTACGCTCATAGAACGTATCGAGTACGCCGTATAGATCGTCCAGTGATGCAGATACCGTTTTTAATTGATCATGATTAATTGCTGTAACTAAATCACGGTTATAAACGTCCTTTTGGATGACATTTAATTGACGACTGGCAGTTAAACCAATGGCTTTGATTTGATTTTTAGTCATGGATTAAGCCTCCATTACAGCAAGGCTTTTCATTTGATTGTTATGCCATTCGATTAATTGGGCATAGTCAAAATAGACAGGTGCTTGGCGTGTTGTACCTGCCTTGTATGGTTTCGGGAATGTTGGGTCATTCAACGTGAGTTCACGCAAAGTATTACGCTTAATACTTAATAACTCGCATGTTTGATTGAATGTAACTCGGATAGGTTGCATGTGCATAGCTCCACATAGTTGTATAACGTGGAGCTAGTATGTTTGTGATTTTAATCACTTTGTTCTAAATAGATTCTATTTAGAAGTCAATTAATTCTAGATAGGGAATTTAGAATCTAATTAGATTCTTTCGATTCAAATGCACTTTTAAATAATCTCCCACAAGTATCTTTATTAGGTAGTGGTAATTTATTATTCTTGGCAAATACATCCAATCTCTCATAAGCAGTCATGTGATTAGATAAATCCAAGCCAGCCTTTTCAGCTAAGGCTAATACTATTTTATTTATTGAATTTTCACGCTTAGGATGCAACCTAGAATCATGTTCTAAGTTATTTGTTCCGTTTAGATGTTTGCGGGGATGTTTGATTGTTGGCTCTCTACACTTGCCATCAAGCAATAACTGTAAATCTTCACCTAATATAAGACAATTATCCCTATGTATCTCTCTTTCAGATTGGAGGGTACTTATATCCTGACTACTTAAAGAAAAATCATCATTAAACCAAAAGGCTACTTTCCAATCATCATCTTCTTCATGTTCAGGAAATGAAAGATATTTTTCACGCATAGTGGCATTATGAATTGCATTATGCTTGTTTGAATAAAAAACAATATCATAAGCTTCTAAGGTTGATAACTCATCAAAGAATTGACAGCAATTAAAATCTTTTTCTAGCTCGCCACTTACTGCAAACTCAAGTGCATCAATAGAATAAACATTATCAAAATAAGTTTCATTAAGCTTAATGAGTGAATTAAAATAAATATCTTTCACTGAGCCACTATTTAAAATTAGAATCGACCCAGCCTCTTCAAGACTTCTAGCTACTGCGTCAACAGCCTTGAGATAATTTAATTTATTTAAATCATTAAAATCGTCAAAACTATCAAAGATTAAAACACCACTGCTACCATCTGAAAAACTAGGGTCTGCAAAAATTCCTAAACGTATGTTGCCTTTAATGCCTAAATGAAAAAAATAATCTTCGTTTACTTCCGTACAATCTAATCTCTCATTCAAAACCGCAGATGCTTCTTTTAATGTATAAAATATTTTTAGTGGTAAATTCATCTTTTGCCTCCCAAGCATCCCAATAAAATAACTAAGTCAATCGGATGGGTGTCCGACTTTCGCCCCGTCAGGCTAGACTTAGCAAACTGAATATAAACGATAAAAAGTTAAATAAGAATATATAAGGCTATTTAGTACGACATATTACGGCGTATTCGTCATACGATCTATTTCATCTGCCCACCACTGCATCATTCCTATACGCTCCTCAAAATGTGCGCCTTTGTCATATACCCCTTTCACGCCTTTTTTCAGGTGTGCCAAACACGCTTCTACAACCTGCTCTTTATCACTGAATTTATTATTTAACTGTGTACTGGCGATATGTCTAAAACCATGTGGGTTTTGTCGCCCTTGATAACCTAGACGGTTTAAAGCCTGATTGAATGTATTATCTGACACTGGCTCGGTTAGACTACCCCTCCCTGCAAACAATAGATTTGATTCAGTTCGATACGTTTCTAATTCTTTTAACAGCTTAATTGCTTGTTTAGGTAAAGGTACTGCATGAGCAATATCCTTTTTCATAATTTCGGCTGGCTTAATCCATACAGCTTGATCAAAATCAAATTGTTCCCAAGTGGCATACCTTAGCTCTACAGGACGAGGGAATAACAAGGCAAATAGTTCCAAACCGATTGCCATATCTCTTTTAGGGTATCTTCTAATCGCATGGATCAAAGATGGAAATTCGTTCATTTCAACAAATTTCATATTACCGCCGTTATTCTTGTCTAAATGCCTAGTGATACCCTCTAGTGGATTAAAGACAATTTTCTCTTGGAACTTAGCCCAATCATAAGCATTACGGACATACGAGGTTAATTTCTCAACTTGGGTATATATTCCTAAATCACGTTGCAAGCCCTGAAAAAAATCAAACCATTCTTTTGGTGATATGGCTGTAAAATCCCTTTCTCCAAACGCTGGTATGATGTGGCGTTTGATCGACTTCACTGCCTTATCATAAGTGTCAGTCCCCCAATTGGATTTTTTAGTATCTAACCAGTCAAACATTAAAACTTTGAAACGTAGATTTTCATTTTCTATATTTTGTTGTTTAACCATATTTTTGGTCGTTAATGATTCGCCGTTAGAAATCTTTTCGGAGAACTCAGCAGCTTTCTTTCTCGCTAAAGCTCCTTTTATAGTTGGATAAGTACCAAGCCCAAGCCATGACCATTTACCGTTGTCTTTTTTATAGCGAAATAGCCAAGCCTTTTTGCCATTGGGTTGTACACGAAAATATAAGCCATTGCCGTCAAGCTCCCGATATTCTTTGTCTTCGGGTTCTAAACTATCTAGAACTGTATCGGATAAAGGTCTTTTCTTAATATCTTGTCTTTTCACACTCACAACCTTGTACACTGAGTTAAGGTAGTCTTTCAGTGTACACCACTGTGTACACGGATTCTATTGCTATATGAGTTTAAGATAGGTTATAAGAGGACATAAAAAAGCCCTGAACCGTTATAATTCAAGGCTTTAATATACATATAAGACTATATAAGTTTATACGATTTTAGGAATTTGGTAGGTTTAACCAGATTCGAACTGGTGACCTCTACGATGTCAACGTAGTATCTTTCAAGTAAAAACAATGACTTAATTTAATTTGACGTAATTTTGACGTAAACACAGAGTTATCCACAAGCCTTTTGATTCTTGTGTAAGATCATTTTACCATTTATTTTATAAAGTCAAAGAGAAAAATTGCGAAACAAAAAATGGAAACATGGCTTTACCACTACCTAAAATTCAACCTTAAATTTGCTAAACCGTTTTTTAAATATCACGGCTATGGCGTGATGAATCCAATGTTTGTATTTCATGCTGATATTGATAAGTATGCTGTGACGAAAGTAAGGAGTTAACCGTTTGTCGGTAAATTAAAAATAATGCTTGCCTTGTGACTAGTCACAATATATTATTAAGACATACCAAGGGAGCGCAACATATGAAACTATTTCACACAAGCCCAAGAGAAATTACAAAAATTGACCGCTTTGGAACTTTTGATGATTGTTTATTCTTCTCAGTAGAGCCTTATTCAATGTCAGCAGGCGAAGTAATCACTTATTCAATTGATGCTGAAAACATGAGCTTTGTTAATGCCAGCGACTTGGCTGATGATGAAATCGTTGCAGAGATTTCGGAACGTTTCGATATTGACTTAGATGATGCTGAAAGTCTTTTGGATGGTTCTGATAGTGTTTGGAATCATGATTTTGCTGATGCTGAGAATGATTGGTATATTCAAGCAAAACGTGGCGAATGTGCTAAAAAAATGGGCTTTGATGGTTGTTTAGATGAAGATGAGCAAGGTGGTGTTTATATCATTCCTATGCTTGGGCGTGAATCAATTTTAGTTAAGGAATAGTGAAATGGCTCAAACAGCAGCAGAGCGTAAAGCAAAGGAACGTGAAGAAAAGAAATCCTTAGGTATGACCCAAAAAGCTATTTGGCTCTTACCTGAAACTATGAAAATAATTGAAGCGTATAAAGACAAGTTTAATGCTACAGATGAAGAAGCAATAAATGAGTTGATTAAAAAGACACTTAATTAACACACTGCACACAAACAGTCACATGAACTTTTGTATCAATCGAATGAGCTGTGCAACTTGAGAGTAAGATGCACAGTAAAAATAAAGGCAGTTTCATTAGACTGCCTTTTCAAATAATTTACGTTCAGCAGCACGCCGATTCACAAGACCTTTCATTACTTTGCCGCCCGCCTTGCTCCAAACATCAAATTGAGCAGCTGCACCCTTATAGTCACCTGCATTCAATTTTTTGAGTAATGTAGATTTCTCAAAAGCACCTGTTCCAATGTTGTAAGCCAATGAAACCAAGGCATCGAATTGATTTTGATTTAAAGCAACAGTTACTTTATTTACAGCAGCTTCAAATTTTTTAAGATCAGATACCATGTATTTTTTGGCTTGCTCAAGTGTGCACGTATCGCCTTTTTTGACTTTCACGCCATTGATGACAGTTGTGCCATATCCGATGGTCCATACACCAACACCGTCGTCATAAGCATTCAAGCGTAGACCTTCAAAAGAACAAATTAGGTCAATGCCTGTGGCGCTTGTGGTTTTACTGGATACGGATTTATTTTTTTTCAAAGAATCAATCAGCTCGTTTATCTGATTGACTTGATTTTTATTGAGCGATCCACCTGCAATTTGACGAAAAATATTGAATAGATTTTCTAGATTAGCTCCTGTACTTGGTGTGGCAGTAAATTTTTGGATTTGGTGCAATTCAGGTTGGTAGATTTTCTTACCAATAAATCCTAAAACCACCATCACAACACCCGTAATAAATGCATGATATTCTTCAGGAATTAACTTAAAATCTATTGCCCACTGCAAAGCTGGTATAACAACAAGCAATAAAAAAGCTCCCAATGCAGGGAGCTTTACGGAAAGATATTTCCACGCATTTTGATCAATCAATTTCATTTTTTAACTCACTCTTTAAATCATTCATTCGTTGTTTATGCTTGGCTTCATACATTTCAATTTCATGTAACTCTTGTTCGCGCTTGTCTTTGCGTTTTTGAAATTGACGATTTGATAAAAAGTTCATAAAGCTAATAATTAAGCCCGCCAAACCAATACCAACACCAATTAAAAACCCCCAATCCAATGCTGCCGCCCAAGACACCAATGTGACCCCTGTGCCTGTTGCTGTTGTTACTTTTCCCGCAATTGCTGCTGAGGTTTCTGCAACTGCGGCTGTGGTTTCTGACATCGGTTTCTCCAAGTTTTTTGGCAATAAAAAAACGCCCTACTGGGCGCTTATTTGTTAAGTTTTAAACTTCTATTTGAACAACCTCACCTGCAGGTGCAAGTCGTTTAATCTCTTGATTTGATACAAAAACTCGATCATTTAGTTTGTACACTGTGCTACTTGTGCACATCACAAGACCAGAATCATCTGCAACTAAAACCTTATAATTTGGATGATTTACACTGGTAATTGTGCCGACGAATTCAGGTGCTTTTGGCATCAAATCAATTAAACGCTGTAAAACATTACTCATTGAGAACACGCTCCACAGTTAAGTTTTGATTGACTACAGCATGCGTAAATGACACTGAAACACTCTCTACAATGCCCCACCATTCTGCATTAAATGCAATGACTTCACCTGGTAAGCATTCCCCAACATCTTTTTGCACAGGAATTTCCAAGCTATGCGTTTCGATCATCCCTGCTTTTGCGAGTAACGCTTTGCCATAGCTGCCCATAGATACTGCTGTAAACAGTGGATTACTGACTGTTTCTTGCAGTACATCACCTGCGGTACCTGTACGCTTCACTTGCCCTGTAAAACCTGTGCGGTCATTTGTCAGAGTTACGCCATTGTAGTCAGGATAAGGCTCATAATCGGTAGATTGGCTTGTCACTAGGCTTTCGGGAAGTAGTCGATCATAGTCATCGAATTGCATTGCATCCCAAAATGTCTTTTTGTGTTTGGGTCGAATGCTTAATGTGTTAGAACCCTTTTCACTATAAACAAAGCCACCACCTGCTTCTGCAATTTGTTTAATGGTTGCGATTGGGGTCTGATTGGCATAGCTCAGGCTGTTTGTTGGCACGATCCAACCAAGCTCATCAATTAGTTGCCAATTTAATTGTGTATCACTATTCACTCGATCCAATTCAGCTTGTACGAGTTGTACAGATGTGCGCTCATTCTCTTGTAAAAATGAGCGTGTGGGCGAATAAGGTGCATCAAGTAATGCAGTTTGACTGCGCCCTGTCAGTGTCCAAACATCTTCAGCAAAACGTCTTGAGCGACTGCGATTTTCAAGCAACAGGTGATGAATATTGTCATTCACTTGGATTTTGAGAATTACAGGTTGCGCATTGATTGGTTCAAGTTTAGCAATCTCGGATGCAGGTACAGTTAAGTTGTAAGACCAGCACCACTGGCTGCGGCTTGTATTGTAGCTGCCATCAATGACCTTTATTTGCTCACCATTGTCTAGACGGCTAACTTCTACTTTATTCACGATATACCACCAATTTCGAGGCGCAAGTCTCGGTATGCAGTCCTCATCACCAAAATTCAAAACAACATTGTGCGAATCCACTTCATGTAGTAAGCAGATAAAATTAAGATCGGTTGACCCACTATATTGAGGGATTTCAGGTTGTGGCCAAGGTAGAACTGGATGCTTGCGATAATAAATTGAATGCGCTTGTTGCCAAGGAATGTTTGATTTAGTGATGAGCTCTAAGCCTTTATCCCAACTAAAACCAATCCTTTTTTCAAAAACATGAGCGACTTGATGCGAAAAAGTAAACTGCTTGCGCTTTCTTACCAATTCATCCCAATGATTGTTGCGCTGAATTCTTAATTTTTTGCTTTCATCAAACAATACATTGCGAGTAATAACGCATTTTTCAGCATGATTCCAAGACACACTTTTTGCAGCATTTAAACCTGTAATTTCTTCAAAGGCTGCCCGAATATCGCGTTGTAAAACCTGTGTTTGCTCATATTGATTTGAAATATAACGACTCAGACTTTGCGCTTGCTCAAAATAAAAAGCGCTATTTTGCGCTCTAAAAATCGGCTTTGACCAAGATGCTTTTACAGCACTTAGATTTGGAAAAGCGCTTTGAAATCCCAAATCGCTATTTAGTGTCACACCCACGATATGGTTAATATCAAAAGTACCCACAGCATCAAAAGCAAATGAAGTGTTAATATGGATATTTGCTGCACCATGTACATCAATTGGTGGCTCAACTGTTCCAATCGCCCTAAATCTAAATGATGTATCAATGCTGATGTTTGCGTAATTAAACCCATCTTCGGCACCGAAATTTAAGACCAAATTGTGAGAATCAATTGGCTTTAATTCTTGGGTGAAATTTAGAACAACATTTAAGGCATCTGGTGGTGTGTAGTCAGACATTTACCACCTCATTTTTAAAGCTGTGGGCTTAAATAAATCACATCAAGTTTTGTACTTGATCCTATGACGATGTCATGATTATCTAAAACAATATCCATTCCAATCCCTACATCAATATCAACAACAGCAATTCCTTCACCATTAAATAATCTTGCCCATTGTGCAGTACCAGATTTGGTTGCAATACCTGCATTTGTTGGGTGTAACTCAATATTGCTTTCATTTACTGCTTTGGTACATGGTTTTTGAAGTTCTAGCGCTAAAAGTTTTGCTGAGCTATTTGCATTAACACTCACTGATGTGGGTTTAACATCATCATAAAAAATAAGGGTAGCATTTGCGCTACCCTGATCCAGAAAATTTGCTGTTGCTTGCAGCATGGCTAGGCTTGTCTGTAAAGATGGTTTACTCATTTCGGCACCACGTTATCTTGAATGACTGCGTTAAATTGAGATGCTGGGTGATGGGCAACAATAAAGAATCTGGCTTTTATTAAGTTTAGAAACTTGTAATTCCCAAATTCATCTGTTGCAACATCTGCTATCAATCGCCCTGTACTTTTTTCAAACAAGCGAACACGACAAGGGATATTGTTACCCAATTCTTTCACCTGCCCTTTGATTGAATACTCCCCATTCTCTATAGGGTCGCTATTAGGATTTCTAATACTAACTATACCGCCGCCAACTACCACATATTCTGTCATAGCTCACCTATTTTCAAAACGATTTCACCAGGGGTATTACCACTACTTACTGTGCAAAATTTAGCAATAAATACACTGCCATCACGCACAAATATCTGATAATCATTAAAAGGCATCACTTGAGCTAAGGCATAGATACCAATAAGCCCGCCTCTAATATTTTTTATGTTGCTAGAAAAGGGAGTTAGACTTTCATCAAGCGAAATTGGGTAAATAGGGACTTTATCAACACTGCCCAACAGGTAGCTTGTACGTCCAGAGAGATAACTTGTGTTAGTTATTTGATATGCTGCTCTAGCAGTCGCATAACTACTTATCTGCTCAATTGGCTTAAATAACAAAATATTAGAAACACTATTTGAAGATATACCGCTCATAGAGCCAATGGAGGCATTGCTATTTGCCGCTACATCCCTTATAGAAGCACTTAGAAAAGTATTACTCACATCATCATTATAATAACGCTCAAATACGCCAAAACCATACGGGCTTGCTGCCTTACTAGCATCTGTTTCCGTATCTGGAGTGATGCAAGGTAAAATATAGAAATAATCTTTAGTACCTACTAAAAGCCAATTACGATTACCAGCAGTTATAGTGAAAGTATCATTTACACTACCTAAATTATTAGTTCTCGTATAATACCATCTCGCCCACCCATTGATTACACTTGTACCACTTCCTGTTGCCACCCAGTTTTTATCAGGATTTGTTGAATCATACGGCGCTTGCACCCCAAGCATTGTATTAATATCAGTCATATCTTCAACAATTCCAACCTTTGCGTATTTCGCATAAGTTGCTGTGTATGCAGGATCTAGCTCATCAACAACACGTAAAAAAGGGCGGCTCGGCAATAGTGGGTTAGTGGAGCGATATGCTGCTTTCCCACCTGTGCCACTACTATGCTTGCTGCTAAAAGGTTTCTCCCATCCCAATGGCGGTAGCGAGCAAACAATTGTGCCTGTGGCTTGTGTTACTGTTGCCGTATTTGCGAGTTCAAGAGTAAATGAATTCGCATTTGGCACAGATAAAATTCGATGCTCACCGTTAAACTCGGATTGGTTTGCACCTGTGATTTTAATGACTTGGTATTGCATCAAATTATGTGCGGCACCGAAAGTCACAGTGACCACCTTGCCTGCGGCTTTAAGCGTCGAAACGGATTGAGCACCAAAACCATTAATTAGACACGCATCTAGCACATCAATCATGCAGCCAAAATTATTGGTCAGTTGCGGAGCATTGGTATTTGTATGCACATAAAACTTGATATCTGTACTTGCGACCATTTTTATTTACTCATAAAAAAGACCGCTCAAAGCGGTCATAAAATTCATTTAATACTCAAACAACGCGATCAATATCACCACGTAACATGATTTGGAATTGATCCGAAATTTGACTTGGTTCTGATTGTTTTACAGTACGAATACACCAAATTGGGAACGTGGCTGCAATCGTATTGAAGCGTAAAACATTACCACTTACCCAACCTGCACCCCAGCCTTCTTTTTTCACGCTAAAGTATGGCGCACCTGTCACTGGGTTGATTGGCTCACAATCTGTATTCACAGTGCCTGTGCCAATTTGCCCAGATGTTTCGCCAATGATTCTAAAATTCGTATTGTCGGTGAACACCAACGCCCAACGCTCCTGTGCCGCGCCATTGTTGGTGACTTGAATTGGATATAATGCATCATTGTACTGTGCTGAAATTGCACCGCCCACAGCCGCATCTTTCCAGTCATTATTCCATGTTTGTTGCACAAACTTTCGAGTGTAGCGCGCTTGCATATCGCCAATCACTAACGCAGATCCAACAATCGAGTCGGCAGCACTGTAGTTGTGTGTTACAGGCTTAGTGAATGTCACTTGCCCATTAATTTGCACATCCTTGATTAAACCCATGTCTTGATAGCGATATTTTGCAGACAAAGGCGGAATCAAAGCATTTAAAGCAAAGTCACCGCTTAGCGTGAATTTTCCGTAATCATAATCTACAACATACATGTCATAAGGCACTTTGGTGCCAGCACTATCTTGTAACTCGCAATACGCAATCCGCTGGTCATCCAATGTATAGGTTTTACCCGCAACATGATCAGCCATTTGATACATTTTTGTCGCACTAATAATACCAATACCGCCTGCGCGAAAAATTGGAACGCGTCCATCAAGCGGTAAGCGTGTTGCAGACAAGCCAAGGATTTCAGGATCAAGCGGAATGTAGGTATAGGCAATCGCGTTATATCGAGCCGTTGAAGCGTCAACCCATACAGGCTTATTGATGTATGTTCTTGAGTTTTCAGTATATTCAAGCAATGCATCGTACCAATCCTTACCCATAATCTCATCACGATTACTATCCGTGATTTCGGTTTTTGAGTAAAAATAAATAACTACAGTGCCATTAATATAATTCACAAAACCATGTGCAAAAGGCGTTTCAATAATGCCGTTTTCATCTGCACGCAAGGTCAGTTGACCATGCTCGATTGTAGGCACAACAACAGTTAATGACTGCGGACGAATCGGGATAATCGGTGTTCTAAATGAAACATGACTGATTGGCGGTATATCTGTTGTCGTTGTTAGTGATTCAAGTGTAATCTTGTTGTCTGCACCTGCAAGCCACGAATCAATATTGATTTCGCCATTACCGTAATTCACTTGACCCGCTAAAACACCACTGCCATTCGACATATCAATGTTTTTATAAAGCGTTCCTGTCCTGTCGATAAACACTTCATTGCCAAGTTTAAAGCGCACAGAACTTGATAAAATCTGTTCACTAAAACCATAGGTTAAATCGAATTTGAGTTTCTCTGCTTCAACTGAAATTATGCCTGAGTTTTCATCTGCACTATCTCGATAGTTTGCAACGATGCCATCGGTTTCACCAATAGCTTGATATGTTGTTGTCGCAAGCGCAACATTGCTTATATCACTTTGATAAATAGTCATATTACCCTGCTCATACCCACTTTAAATTCGCCCAAGGGTTAACTTTTGGCTTGTATTCTGTTACTGGAGTTGCTTGTGGTGGCTGTGGTTTTGGTTGATTCGGCTTTATTGTTGCGCTAATTGAAACAAGGCTTTTTTCAGATGCGCTTGCTGTAATAGGCGCTTTTTCATAAAAATAGTTTGATGATATTTTTGGAGTAACAGCAACTGCGCCTGTGGAATAGTTAATTGTGCCTTGATTGTTTCCAAACGCATCAATTAGCCCCCCTATTCCGTTGTCAGTAACAACTAAGACGGCTGTCCTTCCGTTAGGTGCTTTAACGGGGATTTCTAGCGATATAGAACTAGGTTGCAAAGCTGCGCCTGTACCCACCGTGAATGCAAGCTGACCACTACCATCAGGGACAATCTTCGGAATATCTTGCGTAACACCATTGCCATATTTGAATGAAAAATTAAACACTGTGCCTTTGTGTGGGAGTTTGTTCGGCACAATAAAGCCTTTTCCCGTTGCAAGGCTCATTAAGCCTGTTGCGTCACCACTGAATTGACCTAGATTATTGCATGTCGCTGTTTTTTCAGAACCATCCAACATCCATTTAACAGTCACGCCGCTTTTAATCCCTGTCTTGTCTAATTCAAACTCAACCTTTGCAGGTAATACAGGCAGATTCGAGCGTGTAAAAGTCGCAATAGGTGTTCCCCATAACAACATGATCGGAGAATCAACATCAGGTAAAGCACCGCAAGTTAACACCCATGACCCTGTTTCATAATCAATCATTCCTGAGCCGAATGAAGTGTTTGCGCCCTTTAACTGCCCTGAACCATCATCTTTAAGTTCATAAAACTTGCCTTGCGACATATATGACACAGACAAAGCGCTAGGTGTAGGCGTTGGCGTTAAAACCCCTGTCCAATTCATGCTTTGATTGTTTTGAGTAACAGGCAATGAGTAGCTATGAAAATATTGTTTTGGAGTTGCAGCAGGGGTAAATGAAATCACCAGAGTAGTCGAACCTGTACCTGCTGATGCAGTCCATTGAATCAATCCTTTTTGGTAATCAATTGTGCCTACCTGTGTACCTTGACTGTTTTTAAGTAATCCACCTTGGTCAGTAATCTCTTGACCAAATAGCGAGAACGATACAGTTTTCGGCATTATGCTTGAGCCGATATATAAGCTTTGAGTTGTTCCCACCGTTGTTGAAAAACTTGCTGTAATCTTTCCATTATTACCTGCAACTAGCGTAATGCTTTCACCTGCCACGTTCACATCAATAATCGGGGTTTCAGACTGAGCAGCAGGAATCAACTGAGTAAACATACTCTTTGCATTGACTGTATATGTACCCACATTTACATCGTCAGCAACACCTGTGCTTGAATAATAATTGCCTGTGTCTGCAACCAATGTTTCACGTAAAATCGAAGTAGATTTTTGTCCGCTGTACCATTGCTTAACCGATACTCCAACAAAATCCATAAGCAGTGGGTCATTCAAAGTATAGGTAGCAACTTTATATTCGACCTCCTTATTATCAATGATCATTTTACCAATGCGCGTTTCAACTTTTGTGATACGCACGTATTGCTCAAACTCTAAAGCACCACCTTCATTAGAAATAACCACGAATGAATCGCCCACACTCAGCTCCGTTTCACTCGGAAACATCACCGTTTGCATAATCTTCATGCCTTTCCAATGGGTATCGAGAGGCAAACCAACTGCTTGACCGCCCTTTGCCAGATAGCTTTCAACACGGTTTTGCGCACTTTGGCGCTCGTCTGTCCAATCTTCAGTACTGAACAGTGTTGCCGAAACGTTTGGATCTTCAGGTAGTTCAGAAATAAATACCGTAGCACCCATCAAGGTGTCAGTATCATTGGTGGTCACAGCGGGGAAAATCTTCCGCATCGACACATCGCCCATCGTACGATCAAGTTCTGAAATATCATTGAATAAATTATTACTTTGACCATCGATAAGCTGTTGACCTGAGTACTTGCCGCCACCGTCAGTTGTATCAGTTAAACGTTCAGACTTATAAATGACAAGGTTATTGGTTTCAATTGGCATGTTATAACTCCAAGAATTTCAGTGTTGCTGAGTAATAGTCATCTTCAGAAACGGTCGGAATATCTTTGATCGTTTTAGGGTTTGAAATTGCACCTTCTTGGTGATTAAACATCACATTAAAGCGACGATTGTCGTGTGGGTAATCAAACTCAAGTGTGAATTGTTCGTCTTGCAGTGCTGACCAATCTTGTAGTTTTGACAACTCGCGACGCTTGATCCACCCCATGCCTTCATTGGCTGGCACTAAAGTAATAGGTCGCCCTGCCTTCTTTTTGCCTTCTTGAATAATCAAAGAGCCATCAATTGCAAACTGCTGTTTCTGTTCGATTGGCTTGTAATCAAATTCATCAGACCAAAAAAAACCGTTCTCAATTTGAACGGTTTCATTGGTTGCTACACGTATTAGTTTCATTTAACTACTCTTTTTAAGCATTTCAAATTCACTCATGATTTTTTCCATAACATCTACGTCTTGATCAGAGCCTTCTAGGGTTGCTGTTTGTTTTCCATTAGACACTTCTAATCGACGAGTTGATTTAGGGCTTGCCATTGTTGCCAAGCCATTACCATTTGCTAAAGCTGCCAATCGTTTTTGTACTTCCGCTGAACCTGCTGATGCTGTTAAGCCCTGCCCAAGCAATTTGTTAAATTGAGCATTAATAAATGGATCAACATTCTTGCTCATCGTTGCTCGGTCTGCATCACGTGCTGAACTCATAATCGATCCAGCAAGTTTTTTGGCTTGCGCCTCGTCATACCCCATGCTCTTAAGTTCAGCGAGTACTTCTGCTCGACTATACGATTTAAAAGAACCGCCCATAGCCTTGCTGCTGCTACTTTTTTCACGTTCAGCTTTCTGAGCATCTGATTTTGCTGTAAGCGCATCATTCCATTCATCAATAGAGTTTTTAGCTTCTCTCGCAGCGTCTTTAGCAGCATCGCCCATGGCTCTAAAACCTTGGACAGCACTACCACCTGCTGTACGACTTAGACGCTCAACAGATGATGTAAGCTTATCCATTGATTGAACTGATTTTTTACCAGTTTCATCCACTGTTGATGCCAAACCACTTGCAGCCAACTGACTCTCATACCAAGCAATTTTTGCAGCATCGCCCGAAGCATAAATTTTATCCGCCATGTTAATTAATGCTTGTCTAATCTGTTCCGCTGATGCAGTGCCCGACTGTTTCATCACATTAAAAGCATTGATTTGTGCAGATGCCATTTTGCTTGCTTCGGCACTCGAAGTTATACCCAGCAATTTGTAAGCTTTTTCAATTTCAGAGATGTTTTCAGGAATCTTTCCATTTACCTGATCAAGATATTCCATTCCCATTTGAACTTGTTTTGCTGAAAATACGCCTTGTTTTTCAAACTCAACTAACTTGGCTTTTGCGGCATCGATTTCAGATTGATTCTTGGCTGCTGAAGCCCATTTTTCCCAGCCCTGATACAAAGCTTCTGTTGCTTGAACTCCTTTACCGCCTAGTTGCTCTATACCAGTTGCGTAGTTATCTAAATGAACTCTATTTGCTGCAAACTTTTCTGAAACCCTATTTAAAGCAACGTCAAGATCAAGCCCTAACGCTTCTGCTCCTTTCCTTGCTTTCGTCAAGGTATCAGTTTGAGTGTTAATAGCATCAGTTCCAGTTGTCATTGCTGACACAATGCCTTTCCCTGCACTATCAAATTCAACCTTCAAGCCCTGTGCTGCCATTGCGGTTTGCAAGGTTTTTTGTGTTGCAGCATCAGCAGCTTTTTGCGTACCATCAGCAGCCGTTAACTGTGCATTTACCCAGTCTTGAGCTGCTTTGATTTTCGCATCCTGAATCTTTTTACTTTCACCCTGATAGGCTTTTTCTTTGGCATCTAGGTCAGCCAACCCTTTCATTGCTAAATCTATAGATGCTTGATTTCCAGTCTTTCGTGCTTCAAATAATTGCTGTTCTAAAGCAAGCCTCTGATCACTAATAGCCTTATAGTCAGCAGCATGTTTTGATTCTTGTGCCTTTAATTCATCTAATTTTTTTTGATTATTAGCAATTGATTCTTGATTTTTCTGCTCCTCAGTTTTTCCAATATCCTCATAGGTTTTTACTACAGCCCATTTATGGTTTTCTGCGAGTTTGACCGCTTCGCTACCGTTCTTTTCGGCTTGAGCAAACATTCGGTCTGATGCATTTAAGGCTTGTTGCGCTAAAGTATCGAAACCCAAGAAACCTAAGACTTGCGAACTAAGTGCATACAAACCACCCGAAAGAAATTGAATGCCTGATAAAAGCAGCTTTAAGCCAATATTAAAACCTGTAGCTACATCTGAGACCGCAGCAAACGCCATTCTTAAAAAATTTAATAAAGTAGTAAGACCGCTTACATCATCCCCACCACTTAATAAAGCGGCAAAAAGTGGCGACACCGCATCTAAAGCTGATGTAAAAGCACTCCAAATGGTTTCTCCAAATATAGCTACCTCAGATATATTATTCTTAATATTCTCATATACATCACTAAGTAATGATTTAAGCGTGTCTATTGTGGATGAATCAATGCTCTGTAGCTTGTCCCCAATCCAAACAAAACCCTCCCCAATATCATCAATAAATATTTTTAGGTTTTGAATGTTGTCTGCGAGCATCGTTAGCCATTGCGCTACTTGCGATGATGTTCCACTCGCTTGATCCATCTGCCCAATCAAAATCTCCCAACTTGTAGAAATTCTTTGTAAAGCATTACTAATCGTTGTTGGGAATTTATCGTATGTCGCTTGAACAGATGCAGCTTGACTACTAATTGCTGTTACAACACGTTCAGAAGATAACTCGCCCGCCTCTGCCATTTTGCGCAGTTCGCCTGTAGTTACACCAAGACCTTTTGCTAGTGCCTCAGCTAAACCGTAACCACCTTCCATGATTGAGTTAAATTCTTCACCGCGCAGCACACCGCCTTGCATCGCTTGGATAAACTGAGTTACGGCTGCATCGGCTGCTTCAGCAGATCCACCGCCAATTTGGATCGCTTGCGTGACCGTCTTGGTTAGGTCTAATGCTTGTTGTTGCGACATCCCCATGTCTTTGGTGACAGTATTTAAGCGTGTAAATAAGTCAGCAGTCGTAGTTAGATTTGAGTTTGTGCTGAGTGCGATTTGATGCACACCTGAAATCGCTTGCTCAAAATTACCGCTTTCTTTTGTTGCGATATTGATGCGTGTTGAAAGATTAGTGTATGAATCGGCTGCTTGCGCTAAACCTTGTACACTTAGACCAACACCCACTGCCGCCATCGCAGCAACCAAGGCATTAACAGCAAACTTTGCGCCATTCATACCCTGTTGTAAGCTGGTGGTGTTGGCTAATAGGTTTAAGCGAAAATCCATTGATCCTGCAGCCATTTTGTATCCTCAACTTTTCTATAGGCAATAAAAAACCTCCGCTAAGGAGGTGGATAAAATTAAACCCGCACTTGGCGGGTTTTAATGTTGATTTGAATCTATGGTCTCACCTTGTATGCCATTGCATAATTTCAAGATGCTTTCAGCATGTAGTGTGATGTGCTTATGCTTTGGTTTAGTTCGCTCTATATCAATTCCAATCAATATGGCTGCTTCAATATTTTTCTGCCAATCACCTGTGTTTGGTACTGGCTCTATTGAGCAAAACACATAGCTATCATCACCAATATTAATGTCAGCATAATTTTCTTCGTCTGTGCTTGGTCGGCATTCTACAACCACATAAGCAATATTCATGATTAAACCCCACTAGCAAATGGCAATGACGGCTGCAACTCTCTTTCCAATTGCGCTATTTCATCATCAAGTGGATGCTTTTCATGCTTCCACACGTTCATGTCTCTAGCTGAGCAACTAACTTGCTGTTTGCGATTTTCGCGATAACCGACAATATGATTATATCTAGCCCATTTAGATTGAAAGACTTGGGTTAATTGGCTTGCCATCCAGTTAAAGGCATCAATAAATTGCTCTTTTACAGCATCAGCCTTCTCGCCATTAAAGCCCATCACTAGAAACATCCAGCCATCTTTAGTCATTTGATAAAATTTTCTAGGCTTTCCGTTCTGTAACTTGTTGTTTTCATAGCAAAGCTCAAAATTGAGCGCTTTAAATTTGTCGGAGCATCTTAGTTTTTCAATATCTCGTATTACGTTTTTATGTAGTTTTCCAAATGCCTCTGCCACTGCGTAACTTGTCGTTTTAGCTTCCCCATTCTCATTGGAGACCAAAGCCTTTAAGTTTAAATTGACTATCATGTTCATAAAATTTTCCTCTTACAAAGTCATGTTCAAAAGAAAAGAGCCGACAAATACATTGAACATGAAAAATGCATTGTTTCAGGAGCTACCCTAGTCGGCTTGGTTGCCATATTTCAGGCATTAAAAACCCTGAACTAATTAAAGATCAGGGTTAGAAAAAGATCAAATTCAGGTGGTAAAAAACCACCCGAAGGTGGTTTTCTAATTACTTGTCTTCAAGTGGTAACATTGGTTGTATCTTGTTCTTTAACTCTTCTAGGCGCTCAATTGCTTGAGGTTTGAATTGCTTGCCAACCAAACATAGTGTACGTCCTGCATTGGATGCAATTTCTGAAAATTTTTCTACCTCCAAAAAAGCTTTATTAAATTGATTCATAAGACCAAATGCAGTTTGTCTAAGGGTTTTTTCACAATTTATAAAATATCGCCTTGCTGTTCGCCCCTGTTCATTATTCTCAACCATTGAAAGCTCTTTAGCTGTATCAAGGGTTAAGATATATTGCCTCCTTATGGATTTTCCTTTTCGACCTAACTTGGTTTGGGTTTCGGAAATTTCCGAAAGGCAAACAAAGTCTTGGTTCTCTATAAAACCATAAGTATTTAGACGGCTTTTTATCCATGTAGCAAAGCGGTCACCATTTTTAAGCCATTCATGTAAAGTTCTGGCATCCACGCATGGTTGTAATTCACCATCAATTTCATGCTCGATAACTGGAATCAAGGAATTCTGACTAACAATTGCATTCATGACATCAAGCCCCCTTTGCCTTTAATATTTTTATTTTCAGATAGTGCTGACTCGCTCACTTCAACTAAAGTACCAAGTGCTGACATTTGGCGACCCAAAGATTCAATTAACCAACCAATGTTGCAAATAGTATTTGGTTCTACTTGTTCAGCACTGTGGGCTAATAGTTCACCAATTGCGCTAATACCCAATGGCAGAGGAGTGATAGCATTTTCAGCGGCAACATTGATTTTTTTAATCAATGATTCTTCGCTTTCTGAAAGCTCCGTGTTTTTAAGACTTTTAAGAATAATCTCAGGTGGAATTTTGGGTAACAAGTCCTCAATATCAAGAGTATTGTTAGATTCAATTGTAAATGGTATATTCATATTAGTTACTTTCCTAAAGTGATGACTTCAATTAAGCCCTGTCCGCCAAGATCACGGGCTTTTTTGTTGCCTATTGATTGCATAATTGCGCTTCTTTCTTTGCTCTTTTCTCAAGCCACTCTTCAATGATCATGTTTACTTGAGCTGTAATAGTTCTACGATCTTTTTGAGTTTCCTTTTTAAATCGTTCCAAAGTTTGCTCAGGTATACGAATATTTACCTGTGGGTCATTTCTTGCCATTTTTAACTCCTTATAGCACATGATGTAAAACAACATCACAATCACATTAAATCACCTGCTTTATTTGGCGTCAATATTTTTTTGACTATTTTTTTATAGCACACTATAGTTAGCCAAAAACATTGACCGAAAATGCTATGGCACGTACAGACCCGCAAGTTAATTTTAGAATTCCTGCTGAACTGAAAGATAAGTTAGATAATGCTGCTAAAGAAAACGGTAGAACCCTAACTGCTGAATTAATTCTTCGTCTTGAAATGACTTTTGAACACGATGATCAAATTCTAGATTTAAGGGAAAGGATTGAAAAATTAGAAGAAGCTGTTGAGTATCTTGAATCATTCCAAAGCGAAACAGAAGGCCGCTTGAACAACCTTGATGGAAGAGGTTATTAACTTCAATAAAAAAAGCACCCTAGGGTGCTTTATTTATTAACGGATCACTCATAAGTATTGCCACACTTTAAACAAATCCAAGTTCTTAAATACTGTTCTTGTTTTTGCTTATTCTTAAGGGATAAGTATGTATAAAGCTTGTATAAACCATATAAGACCAACGCAAACAGTGGTAATCCAAAAATAGTGCTTAAAATACTACCTTCACCAAAACCGCTCAGTGAAACTTGTAATAACGGTAGACCAAACATAAAAAACAAGATAGCTACTATAATTGTTGGCATTTTACTATTTTTAGGTGGAGTACACGCAGCAGCAAGATGCGATTGGGAGAATGACTGCCCCTGACCAACACCTAAACCAATAGTCCCTCTTGAAGACAAGCCAATCCCTGTTGATTTGCTTCGCCCAGTTCGCGTACCTCCTGCCCAGACCATGTGCATTTTTTTTGTATTACTTGAATTACAAGCAGAGCATTTACTCATAATCAACGCACCCACTCAATCTTATAAACATTACCATTTACAATGGTGACGATGTATTTTTCATTATCAACCGTATAGCTTAGGTCAGTTGCTGCACGTGGTCGATCCTGACGATCTCTCAACACATAATGATGAACATTGTTTGGACTACCGAGCTTACTTTGTACTTGTGCTTGTGAATTACCGATTTCAACAAAATCATTTGATGTGCGAATTGATCGAACTTCTGTAGCTGCAGCAAACGTAGAAACACATAATAAAGATGCTAATAATAAATTTTTCATATAACTCCCCTTTGTTATAAAAGCAGAGTACCTAAAAGTTAATTTTTGAGCAATGCCCACTTAGTCTTTATTCACTTCATTTGTATAGCTACTAAAGCCTTTTTTATCAGCATGATAAGCGACACGCATTGCAACACTTCGACTTAAGATATGGTTTTGCTCATGACGTTGAGCTGCTTTTAAGTATTCCATAAAAGCACCAAAGCTATAATTTAAAATATCCTCGTGTTTATGCCCTTTACTAATCAATGTTTGAAACGAATCAAACCAAGAAAACTTATCATCATTCTTATTATTTTTCTTAACTTCATCTTGTTCAAAATATGTCTTATTCACAATCAAAAGCATTTCAAAAATTTCAATAAATTTGTCGGGTGCTGCGTCTTTTATTTTAGATGCTGCTTCAAAAGTTAAATTTGATAATGATTCTAACAACATTGTTGCTGCAATTTGATTATTATCAACCACAGTATGTAGGTCTTCAGTTGCCCAATCTTTTTTTAATGCCTTGCGAATCGGATATGCAAATACCTCAATCTTATCAATTTCACCCACAATAAATTGACGAAGCTCAACCGAGCTATCTTCATCAAGCTCAACAGAATATGTTCTATTTTCAGCAAGAAAAAAATCATTCATTAATTCTACTCACTATTTTAACTACATTCCTAGATAATGTGATGTAGCTTTTAAAATGAAATTTACAATCATGATAAAAGCTACAATAAATGCAATATTCCAAAATATTTTTACAAAACTTTCGGGGTTTAAGTTCATAGCTTCCATAGTTGCTCCTAGAAACTTCACTAAAAATTTGGTATTCTTTTCTGACATGTAAAATCTTTTCCTCTTGTTCTTGCTCTGTTCAACGGAAAACAAAAAACCCAAGATTCTCAGTCTTGGGTTTTTGCTTTTTAAGAGCACAAAAAAAAGACGCTAAATGCGCCATCGTTTGTGCCTATAATTTTTTATGCTGCTGGAATATTTACAACATGCCCATATAAGCCAAGCGTTGGATCTAAGCCTTTTTCAGTATGTGAAAGCGCTTGCCCTGAAATTTCATATTGACCTAATCCCTCATGAATTAATGGGAATGTTGTTTCAGGTGACTTTTTGGTGCGCCACAAACTAACAGCCATGTGGCTACCTGTGGCTGTGTTGATACCCTTGAAGAATAGCTCATATTCTTTACCAAAATCACTTGCAATCGTGGTATTGCCTACCACCCCTGTGGTGTAACTTGCTGTCACAGGTTCTACGATTGCTTCGTGAAAAATCACAGTCCCAAAGACTGCATCAAGCGTGTATTTTTCCTTGGCTACAGGTGTAGCACCTGCATTAAAAGTCACATCAGTTAATGCATAACCATTAAGTTTAATTTCTTGCCCAACTTTCACAGTTCCCAGCGCCTGATCTGCAACAGTCTTGCTTGCTACTTCGGTTTTCATGCCTGATAAAATGTATTGCAAGTTAGCTTCGTCAACTTCTTCAAGCTGACCTTTAAAGTTCACGCCTGTAGTTTTTGTCAACACAAAGTCAGTTGTACGTTGTCCAGAAGTACTTTCCTGATGTTCTACTTGATCTGTAGTAATTTCAAGTTCAAATTCAGGAACATTACCAATGTGGCGCATTGCACCCGCAACACCGTTTACAATTTCAGATAAATAGAATTTACCTTGCAACGAGATATAATTATTAGCCATCTGTTTTTACCTCTTTGGTGGTTTTTGTTGCAGATAACTTCACTTCTTCAATGACTTTATCTACTACTAATTTTTTAATCTGTTCATCTGACAGACCGCCAACCGTATCGCCTTCTTTAAAGCGACCTACAGGTTTTAATGCTTTGTATGTTTTCATAATCACCATACTTTGATCATTTGAGATTCGAATAAAAATGGGAAATAAGCTCGACCAGTGGTAACAGATTTCCCAACCGAAATACCTGCATCCACACGTTGAAAGCGCTTAAATCCCACAATTTGTGGTTGATAACCTTGCATTGCTGCAAGAATCTTCCGAATAATCGGGTCTGCCAATTGGCGAATTGAAGCCGTTTCAGGTAGTTGTGCTGAAGCATCTGCAACACTAAGCGCTACAAGCCACTGCTGATAAATTGCATTTGCTTTACCATCACCTGTGGTTGATGCAAGTCGATCACCAACGTAAATAATGCCGATACCCACATCACCTACAATCGCTTGAAATAAATCCTCTACTTCAAAAGGTGTGACGATTTCCTCAACTTCAGGAATTTCTGACTTGATTCGCTTTAAAATGTCATCTTCAAGAGCAAAATAATTATCAATGTTTTGCATCGGTCAAAACCTCATGTAAGTATTCTTCAATCTCGAACAAGATTTCTTGAGAATCATCCACTGAGATACCTAGGAATGGACGCGCAGGAATCTTGACTGACCTCAAGAACATCCAGCCACCTAGCGGGGTTTTAAACTTTAAAAATTTTTTACCCTTAGGTTTAACAGTGCCGCCAAAGTGCATTAATGCCGCATATTTAACATTTGTACCAATTGTGATCCGATTGCCCTGAATCCTAGAAACAATGGAATCTTGCAAACGCCCTGTATTTCTCAGTGTTTTCCCACCCTGAACCTCTGCGCGCCATGATTGTTTCCAAGGTTTATCATCAGTACCAATGCTTGTATCAAATCGTCTTTCAGTTTGATCTAACAGTAATACTGAAAGCTTTCTATACAGCAATTCAGGATTTTCAACTTTTGCATGAACTTTAGCTAAAAACTCTCGTAGCTTTTCCTGCCCATGCATTTGAATAGAGTCAGCCATATCACACGCTCGGCATGTTATTTAAAATATCATCCCCAAATACACCGCCTCGGTACGTCGTACCAAGTGGCGCAACAGCTTTGACTTTCTTTGCTTGAGTTACTTCTTGAGTGTCTTCACGCTTAATTAGAAGTGTTGCTTTACCATCCGCCACGCGCTTTAAAAAAGCAATAGCATCCTCATATCGCTGTCTTACTTCATCGGGCGCTTGCTGACGATGAAGCAGGTAACGAGCAATATCACAAATATAAATCGTGAGATTTTTGGGAGGATGTTCAAGCGGAACAGTGTATGCAACACCAATAAAACCATCTGCAATGTCTGAAGCGTCTTGGATATAAGATTGCACAGACTCATTTACAGTAAGATTTCTTTCTAATTGAGCGATATGTGTCAAGCCGTAACGCAAGACCATGTCATCACGGCTTGCGTACATAGATCACCTATTTTGTTGAAGTAAGCTTCACCAATGCTTTAGGTTTCGCAACCACAGGCAATTGGTTAGATTGCACATGCAAGTCAAAACCACGATTGAACTTTTTAGGCTCTTGTTTTGCGTAGTACGGCAATGCTGAAGTGTTTACAGTTTCGTTGAAATCCGCAGGAGCCAAGGCATTTAAGAATACATCTTGCGTACCTGTTGGGTATGCATGCCCTTCTTTCACGCCAATAAGCGGCACTTCACCTACTTTTTGACGATTTACAATAAATTTGATGCCACCAAATTCAAAACCTGATGTATTTGAACGACCTAAACGTTGCTCTGCACCAGACCAATTTAAGAATACTTCACGCACGTTTTTGTGTGCAGTTAATGCATCATAAAACTGACGATCCACTTCTGCTTCGATTGAGCCATACAGCTCTTGCCCCAAGCCATCTTCAACCAAGTCAATTACATCTTGGCATTTTGCTAAAACGTTTGTGGTCACAACACCCAATTCAAAATCAACTGTTTGCGCAGTCACACCAAAGTCCACAAAGTAGTCGACAATGATTTCACCATCAGCATCCAAGATGATGCCTTGTTTTGCTTTTGTGCGACGATATGCAAGTGTAGTGTCGATTTTGTTCTTCATTTGTTGAAGCTTATCCAACACTTTGCCCTGCACGGTTTCAGCAGCAGTCGAGCCGAATGCACGAACACCAATCACATCTGATGCAAGTACAGTGTCTTCAAGCGGCATGTGTGGCACCACCCAAGATTTAGCAATTCGTTTACCACTTGAATTTTTAGGCGGCACACCACCCCATTCGGTTGTTGGCACTAACACGTTTGAATCAGAGTAAAACTCAACCGAAAAGTTGTTTGTAGTGCCTGGAATATTGCGAAACAAATTAATGTCATTTGGGTTGCCAATGCGTGTCGGCAATTGTGTAATTGCTGTGCTCAGCTCTTCTGTTGTAAAAATTAATTCATCCATCTTTTTTATCCTATGCTGAACGTACAGCAGTAATACCCAAAGTTTTAAGACCCGCAACCACTGTTGCTAAATCACCCGCCACACCAACAAGTTTTTCAGGAACAATTCGAGCTTGACGCGCCAAAATTACCCCTGCGCCTTTTTCAGTTTTGGTTGTGACACCATTAATCATCACGCCCGCAACCGCACCCGTACCATCAAATGCAACCGCATCACCTGATGCATCAAATGAAATCGGCTGACCATCTTTAATTGTTTGGTTTGCAGCTACACTTACATTTTCACGACTTGGGCGGTGATTACCATCCAACTCCCAAGCCAACCAATCAGATGTAACACCCGCTTTTTCTACAGTTTTAACCATTTGTATTCACCTTATTTTCGTTCTGCTGCCATGTCCGCCAATGATTTTGGCTGACCTGCATTAAATTGATTTTGTCCATCCCCAACTGCTTGATGCTGCGTCAAGTAACTTGGCAATGTTGGTTTTTGTGGTTCAGGCTTTGATGCAAATTTACGAATCTGTGCTGCTGAAAATGCGAAAGATTTTTCATCTAAATCCTGCATTTCTTTTACTTCGTCTGCGCTAAATTCTTTGCCCGCATCTTTTGCAAGTGCGGCAATATCTTCATTACGCTTATTTGCTTTAAATTCCTGCATCTCTTTTTTGAGATCTGCAATTTCTGCATCTTGCTCGACAATACGAGCTTTGGCTTGTTCTAGGTCCACGCTTGTGTCCTCTTGTTGAATTAGATTTGGTTTGCCTGAAAAGGCTTTGATGGATGTGTTTCGATCTGCGCCTGTTGAGCAAATCGTAAATTCACGGATTCGGTTATTACGAAATACAGCGATTGGGCCTGTAAACGATTGACCATTCACATTGACTGTTTGACCCTGCAAAACTTCTTCAATCGAACCAGGATCAATAAACATAGACATTTGAAAAGGAAACTCATCATCAGAATCCTGAATGATTTCCAAAGCTTTTTTGTTCTTTAAAAAATGTCCTGCAACTTCGATGCTGCCGCTTGTGCTGACCTGTTTTACAACACCGATGCGATTTGCGCTAAAATGCTCTTCAAGCAGCGGTGTAGGTGTTGCAATCTCAATACCATCAAGATCAAATACAACACCTGCTCGCCCCCAATACCAATGCCCATCCACTCGACCACCTGCGTAAGCTGTGCCCGCAAACACTCGTCGCTGACCATCTTTGGCTTTTGGTATATCAATCGCAGACAGAGCAAATAAGTATTTATTTTGTTCGTCTTGTTCAGACATTTTCATGCTCCATAAAAAAACCACCCAAAGGTGGTCATTTGTTTATTTCGTTCTATTTTCGAGTGACTTTAACAATATCAAAGGCATCATGGATGCCAGTTTCAGCAAGACAATTACTCTGTGTTCCATCCCACTTATAATCCAGCACCCAATAACCTGAGTGGCATTTAAAAGTTAGTTTCACATAATGCTCGTTTGAATCATCTACTTCATCAATTTCAATAGGATTGGTAATTAGATCGAATTCAACCAAGTCACCTTGTTTAATGCCTTTTAAAAGATTCTTCATTTTATCTCTCACACAATTGATTGTTCGCCACAAACAACCGCTTCGCAATTTCATCTGTGCGCTTCAACACAATATCGGTATCAGTCACACTCACAACTTCAAGGTTTAAATCTGGCGCAAGCAATGAGCCATTCAAGCCATTAATTTTGGACAAATCAATTGCATGACCTTTCATGTCTAAAATTGTGATGCTCTTACCTGTGCTTTCTGCTGTTTTAAAAAGTGTTGGGGTTTGAATACCAATCACATTTCCCACTTGTAAGTTAAACGCATCAAAGCCTTTTAGATTATTGCCTGTAAGCTTGTTTTTTAGGTTCTTTGCTTTGCTCAACATTGCAGTAAATGCATTTGCAATCGTATTCCAAATTGAATTTGATTTTTTATCATGCGATTTACGAATCAATGCTTCTTGCGCAAGCTCAGTCAACTTTTCTTCATCTTGAGCAAACTCGAAAATAATACGTGGTGAACTTGGCTCAATATTGTTTTGACTTAGAAAATCATCCAAATGCTTTTTATTTTGTTGATCCAACTCGCTCAGAGCGCCTTTTACAGCCTGATTTGCTTCTTGCTGTACAATCGCATCATCTTTGATTTTAAGCAGTTCTTGCGCTCGATTGCGCTCAATCCCAATATCATCCAATTTGCTATTAACAACATCATTTAAATGCGTTGCTTGACGACTCGGATGGAAATCCCAATCATATTTATTCGCTGGCAACTCAGATAGCTTGTCATCAGGTGTAATACCAATTCGATTTGCTGCTTTCTCGCTGAGTGAGCGTGTTGTGCATCGACATTGAAACCCATTGGGCGGATAGTATTTTTTCCAAAAATCATCATCGATATGTCGAATAATGTTATTGAATGCTAAATGTGTTGGTCTAGTTCGGCTATCCACAATCGCTGAATACTGCAAATAAGGTCTTAAATCTTTATTTGCTTGTTGTTCAATCCATCGTCCATGCGCATACGCATTCTGCATATTGGTCCGGTACACGTTCGCAAGATGATATTCAGGCAAATCAATACCTGACTCTTCGACTAACTTTTTAAAATCATGAAAAGTCGAACCGCTCTCAAGCGATTTATTTACAAGCTCAAGTACATGACTAATTTGGTCAAGCGAAGCTAAACGACTAATCGTTGCAGCATTCGCCCTTGCATCCAAATCCATCATGTAAAACTCATCAGGCAAAACAACATTGCGGCCACGCGCATAACGCAGCGCATCACTGTAATCAGTCATTGTTATTTACCTTTGTTTGCTTGCACATACCCCATCACATCAGCTTTAAACAAAGCCTTGGATAGATTAATCTCAAACTCTTCAATTGATGCTTGAGTGTTTGCGCTATAAAGATTTTGAATCAATTGCTCATGTGTTTCAGACTTCAATACAATCGCTTCAATTTCTTTTTCATCAAGCAGCTTGGTATTTTGCTTGGTAATTAGAGTGTCTAATTCTTGCTGACCTGCATCAATCTTGTTTACTGATGCAGCAAAACTAAAAGCCTGACTTGGTAATGCATTAAACTGCATAGGCACAGATGTAGATTCCTTTAAGTCACCATCTTGCAAGCCGTATTCACGAATAAAATACTGATTTGTAAACTCAGCACCTGAGTTCTTCAGATCCACATCACGCTTTGCCTGATCTTCATTAAGCGCTTTATCTTCACCAATAATGATTTTGTGGTCTTGCCAGCCATTAAGCAAACACATTGCATTAACAATTGCTTGAAGTGTTGGAGTGACTAAGCGAATGTCAGATTTAAGCTTATCTTTACGTACATTTTCATGCACTTGACCAAGCGCTCGACTACCTGCACCATCTGTACCACTTGTGAGCGTCTGACCTAACACAAGCTTTTGAATTTGACGCAGCAAAACAGTGTTAAAAGTATCAAATGCTGAACCTGCATTACCCTGTGAATTACTTAAAATCTGCACATCATCTTCAGAGCCAATCGATAAAACAGACTGCGCGTGTGCCGATAAAAGCGCATTATTCATTGCATCAATATCATCATTGTCACCGTCTTTTACTTTTCCAAGTAAAATAGGTGTGCCAAAGCGCTCTAAAAACTTGGCCCAAAACTTAAAGCCATTTTGTTTAAAGAAGAACAACCAATACAGTGAAGACAGCAAAGCCTTGCCATACGGTTGTTTGTATGTGGCTTTCCTTCGGGTGAGAAAGAACTTAACTTTTTGATCCACTTCGCGCTCAACACCAGTTGAATCAGGTCGATAAATCAAGCGCCCATCATTTTTAGGCTCAAACCACTCCATTGGCTTTTCACCAATCCATGTTAAACCAACATAGCCATTTTTCTCATCCCAAATCGCTTCTTGAACTGAATACCCGAAAAACAATGCATTTAAAGAGGCTGTAGCAATCTCGCTAAACCATTCTTTTAGTTCTTGCATTAAATAAACAGCTTCAGGCGTGTCGCTTGGCTCAATACGAAATGGCATTGCAAGTAAAGCATCTAATCTTGTTTCAGTTGCTTGTGCAATTTCATCATCTGTAAGCAATACATCTAATTTATGACGCTGAATACCTGCCTTTCTTAAAGTTTCATCCAAGTCGGGCAAGCGACCAACGTTATTAAAAAACTGCGTTACCGCTTCATGTGTATTTAAAGCACCGTTAGACAAAGCCTTATTTTTTACCTTGTCTTTTTTTGACTTTGCCATAATTGCCTCAATATGTTCGTGAACCCGCGCCTTTTGGTTTGGTTCGTCTCTTGCCTTTGATCTTTGGTTCCAATGCGTATCTCAACGCATCAGCATAATGGTTGTCCTTATCCAAGATTTCCGTCGTAACCTCGTCAAACTTGTCTTTTTTGTAGCTGTACGCCATTAACTCCGCATAACAGTCATCCGCATCAGGATGAATTACAATCTCATCAAAGGATTGAATATAGACAACACCGTCTTCAACAGATCCTGACCATTTCACGCAAGCTTTCAATAGTGGTAGCGGGCATTCTTTATCTTTTTGAACCTTGCTGATCGTTTCAGGTCTTGAGCTATCAGCCCTTGATGTATTGGTTTTAAGTTTTGGAACATGTCGATATAGCCATGCAGCAGTATCATCTAATTCCAAGCCCACTCGACTTGCAGCATTGCGAATATAAAGCGTCCTATCTTTTACATAAGCCTCGATTGCTGCAACGGGGTCGGTACTAAACCCCCAATCCACACCAAGCAATGGATCACCAAAACTTTCATCAATTTCAAATTCACGTTGTCTTAGTTTTTTACCAAAGATTGACGCTTCTGAAAGTTTTAAAAACTTACCTTCCCAAATCCACAGATAACGCCCCGCGTCACCCTTAGCATCACGCAAACGCTGATTATTTAATGACTCAGGAAACCAAGGATTGTCACGCCACCCAATATTGATATGCAGTGTGCGCTCATCTTTTTTAGCGACAAACTCTTGCCAAGTTGGGTCGGTTTCAAACTTCGGGTTAAACACCACATAAATACGGACTTTTCCGTATCGTGGCGTAGGTCTTAGCACATCCCATGAATTTTGAGAGACGCTTTCAGCCTCATCTACCAACACAACTCGTAATTTTGTGATTGATTTAATAGAGGTTACATTTGACTTTAAGCCCGCAAAAATAAAGCGAGCACCTGTGACAAGGTTGGTGATTTCGTTGTTTAAAATCTTGAATTGTTTATCCAAACCAAGTTGTGAAATCTTCGCAACGAGCATTGAGTAAATAGAGTCATCAATAGACTTTTGAATCTCACGACAGCAAAGAATTACACCATCATCAATGTAGGATTCCATGATACCAATGTGGGCCAAGGCTTCTGATTTAGCACCACCTCGACCACCTTCCCACACAATTGCATCATAAATTGCTTTACTTAGATTATCGAATGCCGGCAACAGCTTTTCAGGGATTTCAATATCATTCTCGATCCCCATTTGGCTTCACCCCAATAATATTAAAAGTTGGAGGCATTAAATCTTTGCCATTTGCACCTGTAATCTCCAACTTATCCTTAAACATCCCGATATGTTTACCAATCAACTCAACCGCCTTGGTCGCACCTGGTGCATCAAACTTATAAAGCGCTGCATATTCACCATCACTACCCTGAACAAAAACAGGTGCACCATCTCGATCAGTCACAGGCTCACCTTGCATGCAGCGATCAGCAATAGATTTGAGATTCTTTAAAACATAATAAGCATCAAGCCCCAATTCCTCAGCACGCTCATCTTGAAGAAACTTAATACGTGCCTGAACATCTTCACGATGTATTGCGCGCCACGCGTTTGATTTGTCTGTGTAGCCTGCGCGCTCACCTGCAATCTTCTTGTTTGCAGTTTCAAAGTAACCTTGAGCTAATCGCTCATGCTGCTCGTTATCAAGCGGCAAACTACCGAGCGGAATGTCTTCCATTTAATTTCACCTCAATATTCCCAATCTGTTCACACACTTTTCTTAAAGCAATCTGACACTCTTGCTTAAACGCATGACTACTAAACAAATGATTGTATTCTTCAAGACGTTTGCGATTTGCTTTGAGAATGTTGAGATTCTTACGTGCTTCGATTTTGTCCATACTATCGACCCTGCCGTTTATATTTGCGACATTTCGCTTGACTCACACGGTTTGGTTTTGATTTATAACTAGGTGGTTTAGTCCAAATATGTGGAGCAGATAAGCGCTTGAAACTATCAGTAAACCCTTGAAATGAAGCGCTAAAACCCATCATTGCTGTAACAAAACCCAACCCAAATCGACCTAAACGCATGACTTCCTCCAAGACAAAATAAAACCCCTTTCTGGGTATTTAAAACCGTTTATCCAATTCAGCTTGGTATAGTTTTTCTTTTAATAGATAACCTTCAAGCATCCAAATTTTGTTGCGTGCATTTTCGTACGCAATCTTTTTACCAATTTCAGGATCAAAGTTTTCAGGACTTACACATGCTGATTCACCTGTAACTGTGAAACCATTTTTCAAAACAATTACACAGAAGATTAATAGATCAAGTTGCTGTGGTGGATTGATGAATCGCTCACCTTCAGGCAATGAGTTAAATTCTTCAGAAGATGCAAGCGCGCCTGCGTAACCATCACCAGCCGTAAAGTAGTGAACACTTTGAACAACTGAATCAATATGATTAGGCGTTAATCGTGGTGCACTCAAACCTTTCGCTTGAATTTCTTGCTCAATTTGTTTTTCATTTGACATCTTCACTTTCCCCTAGACATTAAAAAACCCCAACATGTGGGGTTAAAGGTTTCGAATTCGATGGGTTTAAAAATGGCAGATTCGCCATAATTAAAGGTGGTGACCAAAACCATAAAAACCTCACATAAATATATGTTTTATATACAAATAATGGTGGTGATCAAATTATTAAAAAATGGCACGCCATACAGGATTCGAACCTGTGACCATCCGCTTAGAAGGCGGATGCTCTATCCACTGAGCTAATGGTGTATTAAAAAGGGTATGGCAATCTGCCACACCCTTAATTCAGACAACAAAAAAGCCCACCTTTCGATGAGCTTCTTACCGTGCAACTTACATACTTCGTGCACTATAACTGAAATATAGCATTGCGCGGTATACCCGTCAACTTTTAACCAATTTTCAAACGATTATCACGCGAATGCATGAAATATCGTCCACAATTAATCATCATGTGAGCAATGGGTTTACTCTGATTTGTAATGTCCGCAACAGCCTGAACACTACGATTCTCCACCTTATGCTTTACCAAACACATCACTGCATACTTTGCTTGATAGTCCACTGACTCACTTTTAAAAACACTTCGCAACAAAGCTTGCACTTGCCCTGCTTCATAATCTGTAATCTCACAAGTGATATAGCATTTTGCAGAACGTGGCGTTTTATCTGCTTCACGAATCAACCAATAGATTTGATTGATATGTAAACCATCTGGTAGTTCACCGCCTTTCATTCGAGCGGTTTCACACCAAGCACCAAATTGCTCAAGCCATCCATCAATTGTGTATTTAGACCAATCCATAATCGTCACCGCTGCGTTCATGATTTCCCCTTAAACCTCTAAAATTTCTATCCCATGCACTGACATCATCAAGTGCTTTTCAATCTGAAATACTTATCTTTCCGAGTAGCAACACTCTTCACATCTTCGACAACCTGACGACCATCTTTGACATACACAAAGTCTGCTACATACTTCACAGCAGGCTTTCTTCTCGGCTCACTCTTAAACTTGACCGACTCAGCAAGTACAAACGCAAACTGCGTCTGTAGCTCACTGATTTCACCTGTACGCTCTAATAGCTGCAATTCCCTATATCGCCTTGCTTCTTTACGAGAATCGAAAGTAGCGCCCTCTAGCACTACTTTCTTATTTCTAAATTTTGGCTTCTTGCAGGGTTTAAGCATCGTTGCCTCGCAAAGCTTTAGCAATTCGATCCGCATATTGAAAAACCTCTTTAGGCGCAATCATTGCGCAACCTAAAACATGCTCAACTGCATCAACTTTTGCTTGCAGCTCTTCAATCCGCTTATCTTTCTCGTCAATCTCAGCCTGTTGCTCTTGCCAAGCCTCCCACTGCAAACCAATAGCAAGAGGAACTGATCTGCCTTGTCGACTTGGGATGTATAATTTCCCATTATGAAAAAATGCTGTTGTACGATGTTTTTGAATACGATTAATAAAACGTAATTCATGATCTTGAGTTGCACCAAAATCCTTTAGCTTCTCGTAGTAAATGCGCTCACCATCCACAACATAAGAAGCGCAAGAAAGGCATTGGTTCAATTGTTCTCTACAGGAAGGACATGATTTAAACTCATCCACGACGTTCCGCCTCCAAGATTGCTTTTGGTATGCTGTTACTTTTACGTGCGAACTTCACCCATAAACCAAACACAACCAAATCAACAATAATGCTGCCAAAAACCCATAAAAATGCAGTATCCCGAGTTATTGATGCATCATTACTAAAAAGACAAGCCGTGATTAATTGAGTATTTAAAACTATAAAAATCATCTTAATATTCATAACTCCACCACCTTCGTATTTGGGCTAATGTTTCTAGGGTCAACCTGTGATTCAACTTGATAAGCCATCAAAGCCTCATAGGCTCTTGTGTCAATTTGATCTTTCCATTTATTGGCTACGGCTTTGATTTGAGCCTCTTTGGCTTGCTTATAAGCCTGGAAAGCTTCTTCTGCCGTGCTAAATCTACCAAGTCTGACGGGCTTTTTTCCATTATGAATTTTCGACTGAAAATTATTCTCACGACTGTCGTAATAAACCCCAAGTGGATATTTATCTTGGTTTTTATCTTGCCTATTAAGAAGTTTATTGATCTCCTGTGGGACAAATACACAAGTGTCTTCACTGTAAGATTTATTACCCCTCACAAGTATGTCCTTATCCAGATCCCACCCAGTTTGATTGAAGCCAATTTGTTCAGAGCACCAGTCTTTAAAATATGGGTAATATTTGAATTTTTCAGATACATAGCAATCTTTGTAAGTAGGATGCTTACTGTGATATTTATCGTCATAACAACGTTGCAGCATTGACCCCCATAGCATATATTCCTTTGGTGTCTTGCCATTAACGCAAGCAGGCTCATCGCCCAAAACACCCACACCCCACACAGTTGCCACCAATCTATCTTTAACATTGCCTTTTTTAATCTGCCCCATATCAGCAACTGTTTCATAGCCTGTATCAATGAACTTAATGTGTACCTTGGAGCCATTGATATACTTGGTAACAATCAAAGACCCATAGTTATTAGTCTTAAATATTTTCCCTTCATAATTTAATTCATTCATCTTTCAGTCACCTTAGTTAGTGGCGAGATGTGATTAGCAATATCACTGCATGTATCAATGCAGTCATACTGAGCAATGGCGGTGCGGAGATCGTCAACAAATACACCAGTGGTGCACTGCACATTACCAACCATGATTTGATAGCTAATCTTTGTTAGATTCTTTGCTTTAGCTCTTTTAAGCATTGATTTTGCCGTATCAATGCCACCAACCCGATCAATAAGGTTGTTTATAGTTGTCATAGCGCCACCTCATCCTTGTTCACATTCATGATGTCTTTTGCGTACTGTGTTGCCCTGTAATGTGTTTTAGTTACACGCTCCAAGTAGTTCCATTTTTCAAAGTTTTGAAGCATCTTGTGAACCGTTGCACGATGAAAATCAAACACTGCTTCTTGCACATCTTTGACTGAAAATGGCTCAGTCGCATGACAAGCAAACAAAAGCAAATACAACTGATTATCAAAAAAAGTTTTAGCCTCACTCACACCCCACCCCCATGCATAACGTTCTCACACTGACCACTAACCCAAACTAGGGCGCAAACTGCGATTAAAATTAGGAGTTGTTTCATGCTTCTTCCTTAAACTTCAATACTTTCCAGTCGTTATCTTCTTTCGCAATCTGACAACTGAAAGAACAGTCAATATCTGGTTCGTCTTTGTATCGCCCCATTTTTGGATTCAACTCATCAAGAAAAATAGGACCGTTTTCATTCTTTAAAATTGAATGCCCAATTTCACGCTCAACGATTGCCATGCGCTCAAAAGTCTCAGGAAAATCTTTACGAATCTTGTTCCAATATCCTGCCCCCCCTTTCACACAGCCAATGCAGTTATTATTCATGTACCCAAGCTCATACATTTTTGGAATGCGAATACCTGCGTCTTGAAGCATCGCTAAGCAATCAGCTTTTGTTAAATCAGATTCAATTAACGGGAAATACACATTCAAAGATGGGTTTCTTTCTTCAAAATCTTGCGCTCGATCAATTTCATCCAAGTCGTACCCAAAAACATGCAAGTCACCCTCTTTTTGAAATGAGCCGCGAGGGATGCGTTTCAGTTGAGTCGTGCATGGCGCACCATTCACACCTTTTAAATATCCTTTTTTAAATACTTCAAAAATTGAGTTTTGACCTTCTGGATATTTCGGATTAAAGATTTTGATAATCTCTTGATCAAACCACTGCTGACACTCACCAAAGAAACGCTTATTGTCTGAGTGCTCTTCTTGAATCGGACTATTCGCAATGACAGCGGGAACATTTGGAAAAATCTTCGATGCTTGTTGAAGCATGATTTTTGTTGCAACAGCAGATGCAGCACCACAACTAAACCAACAAACGATTCGTTCAATATTTTTCACGCTGCGTCTCCTTGCATTCCACCTTCAACAATTGACACAAAACGGCAAATGTCTAAGCGGTCCCTAACTCTCGCTACGCCACGCTTGCCATGTCGATTTTTAGCCACAATAATTTCAGTCACACCAGTTGGCAGCTCATCTTCACCGTTGATTGGGTGAGCCAAAATGATCTGATCTGCGTCTTGTTCAATCTGCCCTGATTCTTTTAGGTCAGAAGCCTTTGGGCGTTTGCCTTTTTCTGATTCACGATTCAATTGAGCCAAAGCAATCACTGGGCAATTAAATTCTTTTGCCAATGCTTTTAAATCACGACTGATTGAGCTGACTTCTTGATAGCGATCTTTCTTGCTTGGATCACGAACAAGCTGTAAGTAATCAATTACGATGCAACCAAGCTTTTTGTATTTACGTCTCGCTTTACGTGCATAAGAATGAATTTCCGCAATCGTTGGCTTTTGCTTATCTTCAATATGAATTTTCAACTTGCTAAATTTATGTTGTGCTTCTGCGAAATCCTTAAGCATTCCATCGTAAAGTTCAGCGTTATGGATGTTGTCGTACGGAATACTGGTTAAAGCCGAAATACAGCGATTTGTGAACGTCTCAACGTCCATCTCAGCCGATACCACTAAGACCGATTCTTGATAGCGCAACGCTGTTTGGATCGTCAGCATTTGAGCCAAAGTAGATTTACCTGATCCTGGTCTGCCACCAATGACACAAAAATGACCTTTCTGAATCGTACCCACCAAATCATCAACAGATTTCAAATTGAACTGCACACCTGAGAATGTTTTGCTTGCCTTTGCTTCTGCTTTTTCGATCAGTTGCTTACCCGACAAAATCAAAGCTTCCTCAAAAGTAAAACTTGATTTCTCAGCTTTTTCACTTGCTGTTGATCCATCAAGAATGGTCTCTGCTGCAATATGCACATCAGAGATTGTTAAATCTTTGGCAATCTCTGAAATACTATGCCCGATCTTCTCAACCTCACGATGTGCCTTAAATTTACTAAGTTCAGCAACATAGGTTTCAAGATTGTAAAAACTTGAAGGCGCTTCGCTGGTCATTTGAAATAGGTATTCAGAGCCACCGATCAAATGGATTACATTTTTTTGGTTAAGTTGCTGCTCAACCATCACCAAATCATATGGCTTGTTTTCATGTGCCAATTCTTGAATTGCGTTGAAAATTTGCTTGTGACGTTCAGGAAAGAAACAATCCACATCAATATCATTCGCAACAGTTTCAAATGATTCAGCAACAGTCATCAATGCAGTTAAAACAGCCTGTTCCATCGGGATATTGTGAATATGTGACATTACCAGTCCCCCATGTCTTCAGTGAAGTTTTGAGGGATTACAGGTTGAGATTTAGCAGCCTGTTCAAAAAGTTTCTCAGTGAGTTTGGTGTCACGCTTAATCCACTTCACAAAGTTTGAATACATCTGAGTGTTGTTCAACAAACCATCTCGAATACGATCTTCGTAACAAGGATTTACTTCAAGTAAAATTTCTTCCACTTGGGCTTGATTGATTTTTGGTAATCCTGAACGTTGTAGCCAAGAATTGAGATCTTGTAAGTTTGGTTTCCAAATTTCCAAAACTTCATCGACTGAATTTTCTTGCGCACCCCTTTCTTTAATATTTTCTTTTACTATTTCTTTAACAGAGTGACATTTGATGCTACTAGTTCCAGTATCATTTAATGTTACTAGTGTAGGTACATTTGATGTAACCGCTTTTGATGCACTAGTATCATTTAATGTTACTAGTTCAATTGATAACCTAGACTCAAAAGTTACTTGGTAAGTGGTAGATTTACCCAAATCTTTTGTGATTTTTACAAGATTATATTTAGCTAAATCTGACATGCCCTTGCGAACAGTACGCTTATCTTTAAAGCCAGTTAATTTCAGAATAAATGCCTCACTAAAAGCACTGTTTTCTTTGTGAAATCCCTTGATATGACGATTAAGAAATATCAAGCATTTAATAGCTTCACCACTTAACACAGCTAAATAACCCTCATCACAAACGAAATTCGGCAAAGGTGTATAACCATCCTCTTTTTTTGCCATAGCTTGCCGCTCGATCCTCTTGACTGTATTTGGGTGAACGTCAATATTATCGACAGGTTCAATTTTCATTGCAGTATTCATGCCCCACCTCTTAAAAAATCAAAAAGGTCATAACGTGCTTTGGCAACACCAACAGCATTGTCTAAATTTGGATTTTCCATATTCGCTTTGAGCGCAATTTCAAGAAGCTTGATTTTTTGATCAATCATTCGCTCCCGATAAGTCGCTTGCAGCTTTGGTGGTTCATGTGCTAAATTTGATTTCATATTCATGCCTTCTAAAGTTTGAATTAAAGAAACCTCAGCTCTGATCAGCTGAGGTTTTTTGTTTTGATGGGTATTCCATTTGTGATACACAAAGCAATCAACATTACTCCTGTGCTGTATTTAGCCTCCTGAATTGAACCTTTTTTTAAATAATTGATCGTTGCTTGAGAAGTTTCTACACGATCAGCAATGCTTTTCTCTGTAAAGCCCTTCTCGCTCAACAGACTCTTAATTAAGAAAGACCAGTCAGGCTTTTCCATAAAGACCACTCATTTTATAACCTATATTATATATTATAACTTGACTTATGATTAATCAATAAATTATTTTATAAATATTACTGATAAATTATAAGGAGTTTTATAAAGGTGGGGATATTCATGGTTGGCTTAACTGTTGGTGATCGAGTTCGCCAGTGCCGCAAACAAAAGGGGTGGTCGCAAATAAAGCTAGCTAAAGAGGCTCAGGTCACTCAAGCCACTATTTCTCATATTGAAAATAACAGTAGTGATCAATCTAAGTTTCTACCTCAATTGGCAAAAGCTCTAAGTGTTTCTGTTGATTTTCTGCTTAGCGGTCAGGAGTATATTGATAGGAAAAAAGGAAACCTTGATGACTTTATTGTTGTTAATGGAGGGAAGAAAGGTCAAGCGCCAAATAGTGATGAGTATGTTCTAATTCCTAAGTTTGATGTTGCTGGATCATGTGGGTCAGGGTCTATTATAGATCATGTCGATGTGGATGGCGGTTTGGTTTTTAGTGAAAATTGGATTAAATCTCAAAATCTTAATATTGAGAAACTTGTTGTTATTCATGCGATTGGTGACAGTATGTACCCATCTGTTGAAGATGGGCAGGTTCTATTGGTTGATACATCTGACACAATTCCAAAAAATTCAAAAATTTATTTTCTTTGTATCGATGGTGAGTATTACATTAAGCGCTTGATTAATATGATTACACACTGGGTGATAAGATCTGATAACCCAGATAAAAATCAATACCCAGATATAGAAATTAGCTCAGATAAAATTCATGCAATACAGATTGAGGGTCGCGTTTGTTGGAAAGGTGGAACTCTTTAAAATATAGCTTATAAAATATTGCCTCTTTTGAGGCATTTTTTATATTTAGAATAAAAAAAATTATATTTTTATAAGATTTCTTATTGAATAAGATTATAATCTGTCTTATATTTATCTCACCAAACAACAAAAAAGCACACCGACCTCGAAATCAAATGTGCTTTTACTCAAAGAGTGAGATAAGTATGACTCTATTCAAACAACATTACAAGACTGCGGTCACCGCCCTTGGTCTTTCCGCAATCCTTGCAACTGCTTGGGCATTGGAGCCAACAGCTCAGGAATTGCCTGTAAACATCCACCCAAGCAAGTACGAAGTGTTGACCTACTTGCCAAATTGCAAAGGCTTCTGCCCTGCTCAACTTAAAGCTGATGACCTGACAATCAACTTGGATTATGAACTTGTTGATGGTTCTGTGCAGCAAATTGACGATGTAACCGTGTTTAAAAACTCGAAAGAGTTAAGCGAAGTTTATCTTGATCGCTCTGAATATGAGCGGATCAGCGCAGCGATTGTCGGGGGTGTGAAGTGAACATGCCTCTCCCTCTTTCACTCCTTGCGACACACAAGGAATGCACTGGCTACGGTGAATTCTTGTATCGCCAAGTTGGTGACATGGTTCAAAAATGGAATGGTGCATCTTGGGTTGAGTTAGACATTCGTTGTTCAGCTCAAGACTTCTTAAAAAATATGCAAAAAGTGACTGAAAAAAATCAATATTCAGGTCGTGCATATTATCCAACACCTGTTTATGACAACCCAATTTACCCACGTAAAAACGTCGTGGGTGCGTATCAAGGGGATTGAGATGAACATTCAAGTCAATACTGATTCAATCGAAGTAGCTCGCCTTGAGTCACTTGTATCACAAATTGCTGATGAACTAATCGCTCTTTCTGATCCAAATGACACCATCATTGAGATGGTTGGTGGTTCTTTACATATGACATATACAGGTCGTGGATTTGAAAGCATTCATTTGTATTTGAGTAATGAATTCACTTTGAAATCAAAAATTTATTACATGACTGATGTTTTAAATCAATTGAATAAAATCAAAAACTATATTTTGGAATGTGCGGCATAGTCCGCCTTGGAGATGAATATGAATGCGCCAGTGAATACAAATCAAGTGGCAACTCCACAAGTCAACCCTGTTCAGCAATACTTCAAAGATCAAGGTGCGTTAAAAAAGATTCAAAGTATTTTGGGTGAAAAAGCAAAAAGCTTTGTAACTACAGTTTTGCAATTAACAGCAACAAATAGTCAACTTGCTAGTGCAAATCCTGAAACTGTTTATGCTGCTGCTGTAACCGCTGCCACACTAGACTTGCCTGTTAATCCAAATTTTGGGTTTGCTTATATTTTGCCTTACAACGTAAATAAAAAGTGCAAAGCAAATGGTTGGAAGGATGAATGGCACACTGAGGCACAATTGCAAATTGGCTATAAAGGTTTCATTCAGTTAGCTCTACGCTCAAATCAGTTTAAATCAATCAATGTCTGCCCTGTATTTTATGGTGATACAAATGAAATGATTATGAGTCGTTTAACATCACTTTTCCCACCTAGAGTTGACGGTGGTCAAATTGTTGGTTATGTGGCTTGGTTTAAGTTATTGGATGGGTTTGAAGCTCATGAAAATATGACTCTTGATGAGCTGAAGAATCATGCTTACAACTACAGCAAGACTTATAAAAAAGCTGTAGATGATGATAAAAACTACAGCACTTGGCATCAAAATTTTGATGCTATGAGCAAGAAAACTGTACTCAAAAAATTATTAACTCACTGGGCACCACTGTCAGTTGATCTTCAAAAAGCCATTGATTCAGATCAGGCAGTAATGCGCACTGTTAATGGTGAGCAAGCGCCCGACTACATTGATAATAAGTCAGTAGTCACCCCTATCGAAGCTCCGAAGCTTGTGCTTTTAGATGGTGAATTTAATGATTTACTCGAACAATTAAATGCAGGTGCAATTGATAAAGCATACATTTCTAATAGTTACGAGCTGACAGATGCTCAAAAAGTAGCGGTGGAGGCTCAATAATGAAACTATTCCGTGCCTCATCTCTGCATAAATTAATTGGTGATAGTCGAGTAAAATCGGCTGCCATTAGTGATACAGCAAAGTCAGAAATTCGCTCAATTGTTAAAGAGGATTTATACACTTTCCGATCATTTACAGGCAATAGTTACACAGCAAAAGGCAATATGCTTGAAGATATTGCAATTCAAATGTCAGGTCGTACACGTAAGCGTAACTATCAAAAACACAATGGTCGAATCAGTAATGATTTGATCACTGGTGAATGTGATGTTCTTGATTTAAGCAAAAAATTGATCATCGACACTAAATGCACTTGGGATATTGGTACTCACCCATTTTTCCAGGATGAGGCGCAAGAAAAAGTCAAAAAAGCGGGTTACAACATTCAGATGCAGGCGTATATGTGGCTTTACGATTGTGAAGTAGCAAACATTGATTTTTGGTTATTCCCTTGTCCTATTGAACTTACAAAAGATTGGGATGATCGAGAGCAATTAATTGATCTTGTTGAAATGATCGATATTCGTGAACGTCTTACGACTGTTGTTATTGAGCGTGATGAGTCAATAATTCAGAAGATAAAAGACAAAATTCCACACTGTCAGGCTTATTACGAAAAGTTATTTGCTGAACGAAGCAAAGGGAGAATTGCGGCATGAAAAAAATCCCTAAAACTCATTTTCAATTATTCGCTGCATTCCTCACGGTAATTGGCTACAAAGCGAAAATGAATGGCGATGGCTCGATGCTTTGTATTAATCCAAAAATGCCGAAAGAGCGCAGACAAATTGTTTTGTGGGCAAGCGGAAAAATGAATAAAGCTTGTCAAATTTTATGGCAAGACTATTTAAATCATTGGCTTGCGATTGGTAAAGAATTTATCAGTGAATTAAGGAAGGTGGCGTGATGAGCACATTAAAAGATTTGAACAAACACTTATTCGATCAATTGGATCGACTTGCTACTGCTAGCAAAGACAATTTGGAAATGGAAGTAAAGCGTGCTGAAACAATGCAGGTTGTGAGTGCTGAAATCATTAAAGCACACAATACACAACTTGAAGCAGTAAAGCTTGTTGCTGGCTATAAAGGCTTAAATCCAAACCAAGAAGCGCCACGCATTGAAACTGGCAATATTGAGGTGTGACATGAGTCGAAAACACTTTACAGTCGACCAGGTTGAGTTTTTAAAGTCGATTGCACACCTGCCACGTACTCAAATGGCTGAAAAATTTAATGCCAAATTTGGTGAGAATCGCACAAATGATTCTATGCAGCGCTGGTGCAGTAAAAATAATTTTTTAGGTGTTCCAAACACAGGAAGATTTATCAAGGGTCAAAGTGCATGGAATGATGGGAAAACTGGTTACATGGGCGCAAATGCTACAAGCTTTAAAAAAGGCAATGTACCACACAACACCAAGCCTTTATTTAGTGAGCGCACATGTGCAAAAGATGGTTATGTCTTGATAAAGATTCGCGAAGAACACCCTCAATTTGTTTTAAAACATCGTTGGCTGTGGGAGCAGGTCAAAGGACCTATCCCAGAAAATCATAAAATCGTTTTTATTAATGAAGATAAAACCGATATTCGCATTGATAATTTAATGCTTGTTAGTGATGCGGAGCTTGCTGTTAAAAATATCAAGTTTTCAAAGGTTTCCAATGCTGAAACCAACGAAACTTGCTTACTTTTATCTAAGTTGCATATTGCAGCAAAGAAGGTGGCGTGATGGAAAAAACATACCCACCGAATAGCAGATATCCACTTCAAGATCACTTGGTTGTTGATATTGAAAACAATGTGTTGGAATTTCCTAGAAAAAATACCAAGAAATGCCAACACATGTTTGTTGAAATTGATACCAAAGCCCTTGAATTGGTTTGTAAGAAATGTGGCACAAAAGTTAATCCAGTTTTATGGATTAAAGATTCAGTAAGTTATTTCACTCGTATTCAGCAAGATATTGCGGACCAGCGCGAAAGGCTAAAAGAAGATGAAGCTGAATTAAAGAAGCGCTCAAGAACACGCTGCCAACACTGTACCAAAATGACAGCAATCAACTTGAAGCATCATAATTTTCAGATATTAGGGTGATGAGATGGAAATTAATAAAGAACGTGAAGCGTTTGAGGAACATATAACAGATGCAGGTCTTGTTGAATTTGCAGGGTATGGATTTGAGGTTGATGAGTGTGATGAGTATTTGCATGAACCAACTCGGGTTGCGTGGGACTCATGGCTTATCGGATTGAGAAGATCTAAAGCCCAAGCCGTACCAGAAGGGTTTGTTTTGGTGCCAAAGCTTTCAGCTAATTACTTATTTAACAAAGTGCCTGAACTTAGCTTTAAGCATCAAGATGAGAAAGACACTGTTCTTTATCATTTAAATTACATGGCATCTGAGTTTAAAGAGTCTGCTAAACAATTTGTTGTTCTTGATCATGAAAAACAGAAGCGCTTTATTGGAGAAAGTGGTTCAGATCCATATCGCACAGACTTTGAAATCATTGAGCAAACTTTAAAATTAGTTGATCTTTTAGCATCATCAACAAATGTTTTTCAGCGTGATCCGAAAAGCAAAGTTTACCCCTTTGAATCTGAAAATCCACGTGTGGTGGAATGGTGGCGTACAGCTTGCAAAATTCAAGAATTACTTACTGATACAGATCCTGAAAATTGCGATTTTGAGGAATTCAAAGCAATAATTGAAGCACAGGAGCAAGGGCATGAATGAGTTAATTGTTAAAAGTTCGCAGCTCACTATGTCCACTCGCTTAATTGCAGAGCTGACAGGTAAAGAGCATTTTCATGTAAAGCGTGATTGTGAAACCATGTTTAGTGAATTGGATTTAGATCCAAAGGGGTATATCCAAAACTGGATACACCCCCAAAATGGTCAAACTTATACTGAATATTTATTACCTAAAAATTTAGTGGAAACACTTATTACTGGGTATAGCATTAAATTGCGCTATCAGGTTATTCAACGATTACATGAATTGGAGAATTGTGCTAAAAGTGCGGTTCCTCAAACTTTCTCGGAAGCATTGCAACTTGCAGCAGATCAGGCAAAACAACTTGAACTTGCTGCGCCAAAAGTTACTTATTATGACACTGTTGTTGAGCGCTCTACCCTGCTCAATGCTTCACAAGTTGCTCAAAAAATTAAAATGTCAGCAATCAAGATGAATAAAATTCTAGATTCGCTCAATGTTTATCATCGTGGTGTTAAGCGCGCTCGACTTTTTCAGCAATGGTTTATTGACAAGGGTTTAGGTGAAGTGAAACAGACTGAACTTGGTTTTTCACAGCCAATGTTTACTACTTTGGGTGAAGCGTGGGTTATTGAAAAGTTGGTGAGTGAGGGAGTGTTGGAGGCATGATGGTAAAAGAAAAGGAGGAAGGTTGATGGGGGTTTTTCAAATTACTGTTACAGGTGATGCGCCTCAACTTTTTATTGGTTCTGACATTGGTGGTGCAAAGATTGTAGCAATCAAGGATGTAAGTCCAAAACTTGTATCTGCATCCGAACTTGCTGAGCAATATAATATGAGTGCTGATGTTGTCCGGGATCGTTGCGCTGAAATCAATAAAGGCACAAAAGGCAAATGCCTATACGACCCCAATCAAGCACACATCATGCTTACAGCAAAACCTGTAGCAAAAAGAGGCAGAAAGAGAGCAAATTAGCTCTCTTTTTTATTCACGATCAAGCATGTCTGCAATATCATTCACGTCGGGGTTGTAGTAAGTATTCACAAGAATTTTAATGTTTTTATGCCCTGTCACTTTTGCCAAAACCTCCACAGGTAATTTCTGATTGTTTACAAACCTCGTAATAGCCTCATGTCGAGCATCATGGAAATGAATATCCTCAAGACCTACTTTTGCCTTTCTTCGTTCCCACATTAATCGAAAAGCATTTTCAGATTGTGGAATTAATTTAACGCCATCGTGGTTGATTAACTCTAAAAGTGCCAAAGCTTTTTTGGTTAGCGGTACATCGCGTGCATCACCATTTTTGGTTTTTGGTAAATGCACATGACGATCATAAATATCTGACATTTTGATACCGAGTATTTCACCTCGACGCATTGCTGTTTCCAGTGCAAATAAAAATGCCCACGCTACATAATGTTCGTTTGTTGTTGGTATTTTACCCTCGACATAATCCAAGGATTTTATAATTATTTTAATCTCATCATCTCTGATTCTGCGGTGTCGAGCTTTTGGTTTTACAGGTTTCTTCACTGTTGACCACGGATTGTCATCTAGTATAAATAGCTCTTTAATTGCATAAGTAAAGACAGAACTATATAAAGCCATCTCTCGCAGCAAAGTATTAGCTCCTACTTCCTTTGCTCTTTTATTCCGCCAATTGGTCAGGTGCTTTGGTGTGATGTCGTGAATTGACATATCAGCGAGTGCACCAAATTTTAAATCGAATGGATTTAACTGTTGTTTGATATATGAAGATCCACGCATCTTCTTACCAACTTCGTCATAGTATTTATAAAAAAGTGTCTTGAATGGATAGTGCGGTTTTACACCCAAATCCTCGGTAACTTGATTTGCTTTGACTTCAAGTAATTTTTGCGCTGCCCATTGTTCACATTCTTTTGCTGTATCGCGTGTGGCAGATGAACGTTTGCCGTTGATCATTATTTCTATGTAATAAGCTTCACCACGCTTTCTTGGTTTCGGTAATTTCATATTAAAGCCCAAAATCTTTGACGTAAATTTGACGTAAATTAAACCGCAAAATCGGTAAAAAGCGCAGATTATGCCGATATTGCGGATAATAACATATAAATCGCAGGCATAAAAAAAGGGCTTTAAGTCATTGAAATGTCTTAAAACCCTTATGCTGTAAGGCTTGTATCTTGGTAGGTTTAACCAGATTCGAACTGGTGACCTCTACGATGTCAACGTAGCGCTCTAACCAACTGAGCTATAAACCTGAGGTGCTGAGAATATTATTCATTTTTCTATCATCTGACAAGTATTAATTTCATCTCTTTAAATCATTCGCACACTCTTTAAGCAAAAATTTAAATTTCTGAATATCATTTTGATTTTTATCAGCTAAATACACAATTTTTTGAAACATCTCATTGGTCTGCATAAACAGTTCTGCTCGCTGTGACTGCTGAGACAAACGACTCATCCACTGTTGAAAAGTTTCAGAGATCGCTTTTTGATGGTGCACATCTAATTGGCGGTTAAAGTTCAAAATGAGTCTTTCCACAGTCGACATTTTTTGAATATTTAAAACTTTGTTCATTCCCCAATAGAGCAACAACAGTCCCATCATTCCCAAAATTAAAACCAAGCCAAAACTGTAGCTTGATGTTAAACCCAGTTTTTTCATCCAACTATTTTGCTTCTCGGCATCATAACCCACGACTTTACTTTGCCACTGAAAGCTTGCGTAATCACTCCACACTCTGAAACTACGCAAAATCGAAGAATGTTGTAATTTTAAACTCGAATAATGCGTATCCCCAAAAATTACCTGATCATCCTTCATCATATTTTGCATGCCATTATCCACCCGCATTGGTGCAATGATTGCTGTAGGGTCAACACGGTGCCACTTTCCTTGTACATAAACTTCCGTCCATGCATGTGCGTCGAGTTGACGAACCTCCCAACTTTGCCCATCGGGGGCAAGTTCTCCACCTTGATAACCTGTCACCACACGGGCAGGAATGCCAACATAACGCATCAGCAATGTAAAGCTTGCAGCATAATGTTCACAAAAACCTTGTTTGGATTGAAATAAAAACTCATCCATACGATTATTCGCTAACTTTCCTGGTGCAAGGGTATAAACAAATTTTTCTTTTTTATACCAATTCAATACATTATGAATATATCGTTCAGGGTTGTGTTGGCTTTGTTGATATAATTTTTGTGCTAGCTTCTGCGCTTGTACATCACGATCTAAAGGATAATTCAAACTGTTCTTTAGCATATATTGGTTTGTTACGCCATTTTCTACATCAAACCCATCATTCCCAATCCATTGCAACTGAATGGGTTGCGTTCGCTGCACCATACGCCGTGGAATAATTGACCAATCTTCACGCAAAATATATTTATTTCCCGTTGGCACTGATTTTTCTAAAGCAGTAATCCACGTTTGACTTGGATCACTGGGCAAATATTGATAATCAAATCCTATATTTGCCACAAGAGATGGCGTCGATTTTACTTGTTGATTCACAAAACTACTGGTCCAACGTGTACCATCATAATGATCTAACACCATTGCCCGCCAATACAGTTCAGAACGTGCTGGCAGTGCTTGCATATTAGCAATAATACGAAAAGCCAAAGCGCTCGACTGCGATAACTCCGCGAGATCACCAGGTGACATGCTATCACTAAGTCCTGTCACTGCTTTATTTTGTGGAATAGGAATCTGCCAAAGTGGCGGTAATCGTGGGAAAAATAAGAACAGTAGAATAAAAAATGGTAATGCTAAACCAATAAATTTTAAAATATGTAAAGCATCTGTTTTAAGCGATTTTAATACAGGCTGTGAAGTTTCAAAATTTACCGTTTGCACTCGATAAAGCCCAACCAAACAACTGATTAAACAACATAAAACCAATAATGCCATCCAAAAGGCTTGACTGTGTAAAAATAAACTTGCACTCACAAATAATGCAAAATTAAACAGAATAATAAAATCTCGTTTACTTTTAGTTTCTAAAGCTTTAGCAAATAAAAAAGTCGATAAAACAGCAGTGCCTGCCTCCACACCCAAAAATGTTCCAGCATCTAAATAAATAATCACTAAAGCTAAAATAGCAAAAATAATTTTGGGATATTTGGGGAAATCAAAAATTTCATGCTGATTTTTCTTATGATAATACGCTGCTAAACCCATAATATTCAGCAAAAATAAAATTGACAATGCGATCGGCATAAATGCCACTTGTGCTAACCAAATTAAACCCAATGCACACAGAATGGAAATTTGAATGGATTTATTCATGTTCAACACCCCTAAGCCTGTGCCAACAAAGTTTTGACTTGAATATAATGTCGCTCACCAACACCTTGCTCAATCTGTGCATGCGGTAAAATCACGCAATACGGCGTTTGGGAATGCTCACATTGATCTACCAACTCCATCATAAAACTCAGTTTTTTTTCATGGTCTGCACTCGGCATTTGATGATATTCAATCTGCATCACATGCTGATCCACCAAATCTTCAAATTGTTTAACAAATAGTCCCTGCCCACGGGCTGCTTGTTTCCACGAAACGCTTTGTAAAGAATCTCCCAACTTAAAGTTACGCAGTTCCTTAAACTCATCTAAATCAGGGTCACCTGTATGTGAAAAGTGCTGCAAATTCTGTGAAAAAGCTTGAGCTTCAGGTGCGACCCAATAGTTTTCAGTTAAATAAATATAGGTCCACGCACGCACCAAACCGAGCGGATACGTAGAATAAATTTGAATCGGTGGGATTTTTAATTGACCACGCTGATCTGGGATCAAATGGATTTCAAAGCTTTGTTGTTTGTCTTGAAATAAAAAACTATGAATTTGAGCATCCTTATTTGATGCTTTGTACTCAGGATCACTGATTTTAAAATTTAAATACTTTGCGCTTGCCTGTGCTTGTTGCAAAATAATTTTAACCTTAAAAACTTCATTAACTTTGCCAACTTCATCGACCACCACTTGTAAAGTAACACCATGCAACTGCTTAAAACTCAAATAAAAACTGATACACAAAATCGCACTGATTAAAAAACAGAAAGCTAAAATCAGGTTATTGGCATAGTTGATTCCCGCTATAAAAGTGATGAATATTAAGACCAAATATAAAAAGCCTTGTTGGTAGATAAAAACTAAGACTTCATTTTGTTTTAATGTACGGATGCCTGTATAGCGAAAACGCAAATGTAGCCAGCGGACAAACCTTTCTTTTAACATGGTCAGTCCTGTCAACCTTTTACTGCAACTTTTTGCATCAATGCTTGTGTTTCTGCTTCGCCCAATCCAATTCGATGCGAAACCACAGCCACAAATACCGCTTGCACATCATCCGTAATGACAAACTGACGTTTTTCAATCAGTGCATATGCTTGAGCTGCTTTCTTTAATGCCAAAAGTCCACGTGTAGATAAGCCATGACGACCTTTACGAGTTTCTTCCGCCAAATCAAGTAAATAATCAAAAACCAAATCATTTATTGTAATTTTATTGGCATGACTTTGTAATTGCAAAATTTCCTGCTGTTCAAAAATAGATTGCAATTGGCTAATCAAATTCTGTCGTGAATCCTGCTGTAATAAGCTCTTTTCCGCAGCACGTGATGGATAGCCCAAGGATAGTCGCATGAGAAATCGATCGAGTTGAGATTCAGGTAGGCTGTAGGTTCCACTCTGGAATAATGGGTTTTGTGTGGCAATGACCCAAAATGGTTTGGGTAATTCATAACGTGTTCCATCGACCGTAACATTACCCTCCTCCATTGCCTCTAACAGTGCACTTTGAGTTTTAGGACTACAACGGTTAATTTCATCTGCTAATAATATTTGCGTGAAAATAGGACCATATTTAAACTCAAATTGATGTTCTTTTTGGTTAAACATATTAATCCCTATCACATCACTTGCCAGCATATCATTGGTAAATTGAATGCGTTGAAAATCTAAGCCAGCAAGGCGTGACAAACTACTCGCGAGTGTCGTCTTCCCCAACCCTGGCAAGTCTTCAAATAATAAATGCCCACCTGCGAGTAGGCTGCACAAAGCAAGTTTTGTTTGTTGAGGCTTATCTAAAATAATACGATTGATTTTTGTTAAGAATTGATCAATTTTTGGGTAGTATGCACCTAAATCTAAATGTTCATTTGTCTTATTTTGTTCTATAACTTTTGGTGTCGTTTTTCCCCAAATCACTTTTTATTCCCCAATAAAAATTTTAAGCAATTTGATTAACATACACGGTTTTAAGGAATACTCAAAGCGAATACAATAATGACTTCAACTTTACATAGTGTTTGTATAGAACTCTAATTAAAACGGCATCTTACGATGCCATTCATTTCATGCGAACTAATCATAAATGATTAACAAGGACACTTCTTCAAACCACCTTTTGCCGATGGATAGCGTGCATCGACACAATAACGATGAAAGGTTTTTTCATCCATCGCATCCATATCAGGATGGTGCTTTTTCATATGCTCCAGATAATTTTGATAATCAGGCACGCCCACCATTAACCGAAAACTCTGCTGCAAACGTGTCCACAAAGTTGCGATTCTCGACCAATTTTTGGGATTAAAAATCAGGTCTTTTTGCGACATGATGGTCATTTTGATGATTTTATAAATCACCGTTTTACCACTTTTGGCAAATTTAAGATTCATCTGACTTACCTCTCAAACATTAATGTTTCGCCGAAGTTACAACCGTATCTTCAGGGTCTGCATAAACCGCAGGCGCTTCATTTACAGTTGGTGTTGGACTCGCCAAGGCACGACGAATCACACCAATCGCAGCAAAAATCATAATAATCGCCACAATCATAAAGAATGCACATAAAGCTGCATTAATTTGATTTGACAATACAATGGTTTGCATTTCTTCCAGTGTTTTAGCAGGTTTTAAAATCTCACCTTTGGCAATTGCATCAGAGAATTTATTGGCTTGTGCCAAGAAACCGATTTTCGGATTTTCATGGAAGATTTTTTGCCAACCTGCAGTCATACAAGTAATGATTAAGAAAATAGTTGGGAGAATCGTCACCCACACATATTTTTCTTTCTTCATTTTAAACAAGATGACCGTACCTAGAGTCAATGCCATCGCCGCAAGCATTTGGTTACCAATACCAAATAGTGGCCATAAGCTGTTAATACCACCGAGTGGATCGACCACACCTTGGTAAACGAAGAACCCCCAACCTGCTACTGCAACGGCAGTTCCTAGCATATTCCCCACAAAGTTGTGTGAATTTTTAAGTGCAGGAACCACGATACCGACTGTATCTTGCACCATAAAACGACATGCACGTGTACCAGCATCTACAGCAGTTAAAATAAACAATGCTTCGAATAAAATTGCAAAGTGATACCAAAATGCCATCATTGAACGGTTATTAAAAATTTCTGTAATAATATGTGCCATCCCAATCGCAAAAGTGGGTGCCCCCCCTGTACGAGAAAGAATCGTTGTTTCACCAACCTCTTTAGCTAAAAGCGTTAAAGTTTCTGGTGTCACCACAAAACCTAAGTTACGCACAGCTTCCGCAGCAGACTCAACCGTTGTACCCAGTACGGCAGCAGGTGCATTAATTGCAAAATATACACCCGGCTCAAGTACCGTTGCACAGATCATCGCCATGACTGCGACAAATGATTCCATCAACATACCGCCATAACCGATGACACGAATATTCACTTCATTGTCGACCAATTTCGGGGTTGTACCTGAAGAAACTAGAGCATGGAAACCTGAAATCGCACCACAGGCAATGGTGATGAATAAGAATGGGAACATTGAACCTGCAAAGACAGGGCCTGTACCATCAACAAAATGCGTTGTAGATGGCATTTTTAGCATTGGCATCGCCACCATGATACCAATTGCTAAACCTGCAATCACACCGATCTTTAAGAAGGTAGATAAATAATCACGTGGTGCTAACAACAACCAAACTGGTAGAACCGATGCAATAAAACCATAAATGATCAATGCCCATGTTAACTGCGTACCAGTCAAGGTAAACAATGGCCCCCAATATGGGTGTGCCGCGACATCACCACCATAAATAATGGCTGCCATCATTAACACAAAACCAATAATCGACACTTCTGCGATTTTTCCCGGACGCAGATAACGCATATAAATGCCCATAAAAATGGCAATAGGAATGGTTGCAGCAATACTGAAAACACCCCATGGACTATTGGTTAATGCCTTCACGACCACCAATGCCAAAACTGCAAGGATAATGATCATTACCCCTAAAGCACCAAGCATAACAATGACACCAGCAAATGAACCCAGTTCCTGTTTTGCCATTTCACCGAGTGAACGACCATCACGGCGTGTCGAAATGAACAAAACCAAGAAATCTTGTACTGCACCTGCAAGCACAACACCGACGAGAAGCCAGATTGTGCCAGGTAAATAACCCATTTGTGCAGCAAGAATCGGACCGACTAAAGGTCCTGCCCCTGCAATCGCTGCAAAATGGTGTCCGAATAACACATATTTATTGGTAGGAACATAATCCAAGCCATCTGCCAAACGGTGTGCAGGTGTGAGACGTCTGGGATTAAGTTCAAAGACTTTATTTGCAATAAATAAACTATAAAAACGATAAGCAATGCTATACACACAAATGGCAGCTAAAACTAACCATACAGCATTGACATGTTCACCTCGACTTACAGCTAAAATTCCAAATGAGATTGCGCCTACGATCGCAACGATAACCCATATCAGTTTTGATAATGGTCCTGATTTTTTTTGAATATTTTCCATTCATACCTCACATCTTGATTACAAAAGCAATTCCTTTGTTTTTATGTACGTAATACAGTTTATGTGATCCATTTCCCTGATGACTTTACTCCTTGATTTTTTATTTTCATCTACGACTTTGGCATACAAATTGGCTCTAATATGCCCATTTAGCATGACTAGATGATGACGTTGACTTTGAGTGTACCGAACAATTTATGCCTTTTAGTAAAATCCTTATACCTTTCCATACACAAGTTGATTCAAAATCATTTGCATTCTGAAAATATCCCAATAAAAAAGGGATGATTTTCATCATCCCTTCGATCATAATCTATTTTTCAACGATTATGCACGTTCTAAATAATCACCTGTACGGGTATCTACACGAACGCTTTCTTCTTGCTGTACGAATAATGGAACACGTACCACAGCACCTGTTTCAAGTTTCGCAGGTTTACCGCCACCGCCAGATGTATCACCACGAACACCTGGATCAGTTTCAACAATTTTTAACACCACGAAGTTTGGTGCATTCACTGTTAAAGGTACGCCATTGAACAACATGATCGTACATTTTTCATTTGAATCATCTTTTAACCATTTTGCAGCATCACCCATTGCAGTTTTATCTGCCGCGATCTGTTCAAATGTTACAGGATCCATGAAGTTCCACATTTCACCATCGTTATATAGATAGTCCATTTCAACTTCTACGATGTCTGCAGCTTCTAATGAGTCGCCTGATTTAAAAGTTTTTTCTAAAACTTTACCAGAACGTAAGTTACGTAATTTTACACGGTTAAACGCTTGACCTTTACCAGGTTTAACGTATTCATTTTCCATGATTGCGCATGGGTTACCGTCAAGCATGACCTTAAGGCCTGACTTGAAATCATTTGTAGAATAATAGGCCATGAAAGGCTCACTCCAAACTTTAATCTTAATCTATTAACACAGTCCAAACCGTGTTAGAGAACGTACAACAACAAAAAAAGTGCTTAGCAAAAGCTAAAATTGTCATTTTAGAATATTGTAAATGAGCAAGTAGTCATGAAGCAATGTTAAATTCTTCTGTTACACTGTAAAACTGGCTGATCATCATGCATACAGACACAAATAAACACTATTTATCCTTGATCTTGTTCACGTTAAAATCAACTCTTGCTGGGATGTAAAACTAGGAACGATAGATTAATTCGTTACACATTTATATCAATTTTCAAGGTTTTATACAGCATCACGATGTGAAACCGTGTTTGACCCTCAACTTTTTCAACTAGTATGTGGCATGATAAACTATTTATACCAAGAGCAAAACTGGCAATCTCAAATGAATCAGTTAATTACTGATCCTCATGAGCTGCTCGATATTTTACAACTTTCACCTGAACAATTGTTATCAGGCGCAATTTTAGCCAGTGAACAGTTTAAATTACGTGTGCCACGTGCTTTTGTTGCAAAAATGCAAAAGTCGAATCCATTCGACCCACTCCTATTGCAAGTTTTGCCACATCATTTAGAACTTGAAGAACATGCGGGCTTTGTTACAGATCCTTTGGGGGAAGAAGCTGCCAATCAATTGGCTGGGGTATTACATAAATACAAATCTCGTTTTTTATTGACCCTGACAGGCGCATGTGCAATACATTGTCGTTATTGCTTCCGCCGTCATTTTCCCTATCAAGAGAATTTGCCTAAAAATGAGGATTGGCAGCATATCAAAAATTACTTACTCAATCATCCTGACATTAATGAAGTGATTTTAAGTGGTGGAGATCCGCTGACTTTATCCAATCGTAAATTAGCGCTATGGTTAGAACGTCTTGAATCTTTGCAACAAATTAAGATTTTAAGAATTCACTCACGTGTCCCGATTGTTATTCCTGAAAGAATCGATGAGGAATTAACTTACTTATTGAAAAACAGTCGGCTACGTGTCATCCTAGTGGTGCATGCTAATCATGCTGCGGAACTTGATTCAACGACTTGTAGTAAACTTTCAAGTTTGGTTCAACAGCAAGTTTTGGTTTTAAACCAATCTGTGTTGCTTAAAGGTGTGAATGATTCCACAGAAGTGTTGGTTGAACTCAGTCAACGCTTGTTTGAGGCAGGTGTATTACCGTATTATTTACATGTATTAGACAAAGTTAAAGGTGCACATCACTTTGATCTACAAGCAGATACCATTGATCAGATTTATACAGATCTTCTGGCCAACCTCCCTGGATATTTAGTTCCAAAGTTGGTTCGAGAGATTGCGGGAGAGAAAAATAAAACACCGCTGTTTGGGGCTATAACTTTTTAGATTTCTTTAAATGAGTTTAATATAAATATGATAAATAAGGAAATTTCCAATATTTTCCACTCTTCAACGGTTTTAAATCGTGAACAGTTAAGCTTCTCCTCGGCTTCAGTAGAAGCACTGCACCAATGGGTGTCAGGCTTATCCATCATGAAGTTAGGAGATACGTCTGAAGCTTTGTTAAATGCGATGTATGAAATTGCAGAATTAAATTGCTCAGAAACTTTACGTTTTGATTTATTGCAAGTATTGCATCCGAGCATCGAAAATGTGCTCATTGGTTTAGAAAAATACTTTCTAGATCAAGGCTTATCACATTCTGATCGCAATGAGCACATTATTGAGCTCACCACTTTGATGCGCGCTTTTTTTGTGAAAATTTATGTCAATATTGCACACCGTAGTTCACAACAACTTACACAGCAAAAATATTCGATTTTGAAATTTGCTCAAAATCGTAGTTTTAAAACGGCACGTATTTTAGCAAATTATTATGCTTTACAACAACTGGGATTGTTATTAACCCAACAGCAAATGTTATATAGCCCTGCACTTTCTCATCAGTGGCAAACCATTCATCAACTATATGAATTGGCATTGAAAAATAATGAGCTGCTCATTAATGTCAATCATTTACAGGGTACACATTTTTCTGTGCAAAACATCCAACAAGCTTATGCACAAGTTTTGTTATTAGATGTATTTAATACGCATCAGATTCGTCCAAATGAGATTCAGGCACTTTATGAATGCAGTCTAGATTGGGCGAAATTAGCACAAATTTTACCCCGTGAAAGTTCACTTTCTCGCTATATTGTAGATACGAGCAAAGACCACTCTCCGATTTACAATCGTAAGCATCATGAAGATTTTAAGCCCAATGTTTTTATTTCAACGCAACAATTACTTGAACATATTAATGACACGATTCAAAATGAATCTGCATATTTGTCTGCAAATGAAAAAGATCATTTATCCTCAGCTTTAAAGTTTCATGTTCTCAATGTGTTAGGGACTCACTCTGAACGTCAACATGAACGTTATGAATATTCTGCACAGTTAGAAATTTGCTTTACCTTACAAACTGCACATTTTTATTTGTCTCATGCTAAGAATTTTGATGAAACCTTACAACTCAAACAAAATTTCAGTTTTAGATCCGAAACCAATTTACAAGGCAATATTTCAAATAACGCGCATGATACCTCGCAAACGCAAAAAATTAAGCAGCTTGACCGTGAAGTTAAACAAATTTATCAAGCCGAAGTCTTAGATATCAGTATTAATGGTTATCGTATTGCTTGGTCAGGTGAAGTACCGAAAAATTTACGTACAGGTGAACTGATTTTAGTCAGTGAAACACAACAAAATAAATGGAAATGTGCAGTCATTCGTTGGATTAAACAAGCCGAGCGCAAAAGCTATGAGGTCGGCGTGGAAATTTTGTCACAGGATATCTATCCTTGTGCTATTAAAGTGCCTTCTGAGATTAATAGTTATATTTATCAACCTTGTTTATTGGTACAAACAGATCAAGATGAACTGACAAAATTATCTTTAGTTTTACCGAATTTACCGAATTTTAAAGAACAACAAGCGTTGCACTTACGTTTTAATCATCAAGAAATTAAAGTGTATTTATTGAAGTCCTTATTTATTTCACAGAGTTTTGTGCAGTTTGATTTTGAATTGCTCAATGATGAAGAGCAGCTCTTGATTGACCAGTTTATCCAACAACAATTATATGATTCAAATCATCATGACTTATGGGACAGTTTGAAGTGAGAAATTTATTATTATCTAAAAAGTTAAAACTCTCTGAAACACGAGTACTGATTATTGATGACAATCAAATTCGATATAATTCATTAATGGAACTTTTTGCAAGTAAAGAACATTTAGCACAAGGTCTGCTATTAGATGACTTAAAAAGTTTTGAAAAACAACTCAATACGTCTTGGGACTTAATCATTTTTGGTCGTGCTTATGATTTAAAAATGGAACAAGTCATCACCTTGATTCAAAACTCTGAACAAATCAATATTCCTGTCATTTTATTACGCCCAACAGAGTATCAACCTGAACAATATGAATATTTTATTCATAAAGGGATCTATGACATTATCGATTTAACAGCACCTGAGCATTGTTATATCAGCTTAGTCCGTGCATTATCTTATAGTCGTGCGCTTCAGTCTAAACAACATTTACTCAAAGACTTAGAAAGTGCTAAGACCCAAGCACAAAGCTTAGTTGAAGAACAACATAAAGCCTGTGCTGTACTTGAGGAAGGTATACATACGCAAGCAAACCCTGAATATTTACAACTTTTCGGTTTAAAACGTGAAGATGATATTATTGGTTTGCCTGTTTTAGATATTTTAAAACCTGAAGATTTGAACGATTTTAAAAATCGTTTTAAGAAAATTACCCAAGGACAGTTCGATTACGCACGTTTTGATATTCAAACTCTCAACCAAAATGCAAAAACACAAAATCCTTTAAAAATTGAGTTTTTACCAGGTTCAGAAGAAGATGTCTTACATCTCACGATTGAAATGTCTTCTCAAAACGATCAAGTGGCAGGACATACCTCTACAAGGGCTCAAACTTTTTCACAGCTTCAACGTGCGATGATTGACCAACCTGCTAAAGTAAATGCGCTGATTGTGTTTAGTTTGGCACAATGCCCAAATGAAGTTCTCAATTTAACTTGGCAAAATATTTCACGTTACTTTGAAGGAATTCAAAAATTTATCAAAGAACAAACCAATCAAACTGTGCTTCAAATTGATGTTGGTGTCTATGGTATTCTATTACAAGCAGGTTCGGATACATTATTAGAATCACGCATCTCTAACTTAAACGTTTTGCAAAAACCCCAGTTACTTGAAATTGATCAAAAAACTTATCAATTTTATCTAAAAATTGGTTGTGCTGTGATTGATACAGATCAGTTTAATGAAGCGCATTTTTCCGCATTATTGATTCAAGCGTATAATTCACGATTGTCAACTCAACCATCTGAATCAGATTTACAAATGAGTGCGTCTCTACACACTACACAAATTGAACTGACCCCATTGCTGCATGAAGAAATTCGTCTTGAAGAAACCGCACCATACAATATCCCCGCATTAGAAAGCATAACACTGGCACAAGATATTCAAATAATACCAACAGCAAATATCAGTCTAGAAACGCCAAGCATCGCTGAGGAAAAAATTGTACCGACCACAGTACAACTCACAGATTCACCTATTCTACGCCAAATTGCGGAAAAATTAGAACAAGGTGAAATTCGTATTAAATACCAACAACTTTATGATAAACAAGATACCAATCTGTATACTTATGAAGTCACAAGTGGTTTTATTTATGAGAATCACTGGAAAAAAATCAGCAATTTGGTTGAACTCGATGATGACGTTGAATTATCCATTAAATTAGACCGTTGGATTTTGGTTGAAGCCTGTAAGCAACTACATAACTTTATCCATCAATGCCCGACGGCAAAAATCATTGTTAATTTAAACCGCCATGTTTTATTCCATGACAAACAATTCCCTGAACTTATTGCTAAGCTCATTACCATTGTTGGAAGTCGAACAGCGCATCCTATTATTCTACAGTTTGATGAAGAGGATATTGCTAAAAACATCATTGAAGCACAAAAAAATATTTCGATACTACGTGAATATGGCGCTGATATTGCCATTCGTCGTTTTGGCTCTACGATTTCAAGCGAAGCGATCTTAAAGCAAAGTGATATTACCCATTTCACCCTAGATGAAAAATATACACATATGCTAGACAAAGAGACCACAACGCAATCATTGCAAGAAATGATTCATAAATATATAGAAATCAGACCTGTAGAGTTTTTATTGACTCATTTAGATGATATGAACTCTTTTGCAAATGCATGGAATGTAGATGTACGTTTCTTACAGGGTGAATACTTCCAAAAGAAATTGGATCAATTGACAGACGTACAAGATCAATAACTATTCAAAAATCGGGGATATTACGATAAACCCGATTTTAAACTCAATATAGAGTCATAAAAAAACGGGCAAATGCCCGTTTTTTTGGTTTTGCTGTATTAACCACGTTTGATAGAACGTGACATACCTGCAAAACGTTGTTTGAATTTGTCGATACGACCGCCAGTGTCAACATTCTTCTGTTTACCAGTATAGAATGGGTGACAAGCAGAACATACGTCTAGGTAAATTGTTTCTTTACCTAAAGCAGAACGAGTTTCAATGACGTTACCGCATGAACAAGTAGCAACTAATTTTTCGTATTTTGGGTGAATATCGGCGCGCATGGTCGATTCTCCTAAGTTAAGAAAGGTTTTGCTGTCATCGCAATTAACCACTCTCAGTTTAAATGCTGAGGCAAGGTTGAATAAATTAAAAAATTAATTCAACAGGCTAACACCATAACAGACCATTTCTTTTGAGCCCACCGAGACTATAAGTGTCAGAGCTAAGCACAACAAGTGGGCAGTATTATACGGCAATTTTTATAAATATGCGAATAATTAAATTACCATCCCGATTCTTGTTCTTTAGCGGTACTGTTACGCTTAGACCAATAGTTTGCAATCACACCACAAACCATTAACTGAATCTGATGAAAAATCATAATGGGCAATACAATCATCCCAAGCGGCTGTCCAATAAATAAAATTTGCGCCATCGGCACACCACTAGCCAGCGTTTTCTTCGAACTGCAGAAGAAAATTGCGATCTGATCTTGTTTGTTAAAGCCCAACCATTTTGGAATATAAAATGCCAGAAACATAATAATGGTCAAAAAAACTGAACATACTAATGTTAAATAAAACAACGTCGTCCAGCTCACTTGATGCCACAATCCTGCCACCACTGCACCACTGAATGCACCATAGACCACCATTAAAATGGTTCCTTGGTCAAAAGTACGTACGATACTTGGTGCTTTTTGCATATATGGAAATACATAAGGTCGTAGTAACTGTCCAGCAATAAAAGGCACAAGTAATAGCAAAGTAATTTCAATAATCGATGAGGTTGGATCATAGTCATGTTTAGACTGACCAAAAATAAAAAAACTCACTAAAATTGGGGTAATAAACATACCAATTAAATTAGAAAAGGATGCACTACAAACTGCTGCTGCTACATTTCCTTTGGCAACAGAGGTAAAAGCAATCGATGACTGTACTGTAGATGGTAAAAAACACATAAACAGGAAGCCCCAATATAACGCCTGTCCAAGTAGTGGCAATAAAATTGGTTTAGCCAATAAACCTAAAATTGGAAAGACAGCAAAGGTAAATGCAAAAACCACTGCATGTAATCTCCAATGCAACACGCCTTCTATAATGGCTTCTCTAGAGAGCTTAGCACCATGCAAAAAGAATAAAATGGCAATCGCAATCGTGGTAATTTTACCAAAAATATCTGCAACTTGCCCATGAACAGGCAAAAAAGTCGCTAAAACTACCATCACAATTAAAAGAATGGTGAAGCGATCTAAGGCTAGTATTTTTAACATATTCATTGTGAACATCCTGTCTTATCTATGAATTGGATCGGCATTAAAAAAGCTCAGCAAGATGAACTTACCTAAAGGTAAACTTCAATCCTACTGAGCTCAGCAAATTAAGCTACTTTTTACACTAAATGTTCAGTATTTAATTCTGACACTTAAGTATTAATGAAAGTGTTTTAAATCTCGTCATGAACCACATATAAAAGTCGTGATAACTTAATTATTACGTGCATTAGCGTCTTGTTGAATTAACTCGATTTTATAACCATCTGGATCTTCTACAAAGGCAATTACAGTCACGCCGCCTTTCATTGGACCAGCTTCACGTACCACATTGCCCCCACGAGCTTTGATTGCTTCACATGCTTGATAAGCATCATCGACAGCAATCGCAATATGACCATAGGCATTGCCTAATTCATAACTTGTCGTATCCCAATTATGAGTTAACTCAAGTACGGTATGATTTTCTTCATCACCATAACCCACAAAAGCTAAAGTAAAACGACCTTCCTCATAGTCACGTTTACGAAGCAATGTCATTCCAAGTACTTCAGTATAGAACTTTAACGATTGTTCTAAATTGCCTACACGTAACATGGTATGTAGCATGCGCATCATTGTATTCCCGTTGGTGAAATCATTCAGATCAATATAGGCAAAACTGACTAAAATTTCAATTTATAGCCTTAGAGTACGATGAGAATACACACCTATTTGCTATTTATTAAGCATGAAAAAGTGAGTTGCCCTATCCTCATCATCTGCACATAAAAAAGCTCATTTCATCATCGGATAAAATGAGCTCATCATTAAAATAAAAATAACTTAGTGACTAAAATGCATATGTTAGGAATGATGTGACTGTTGATGCTCTTTTAACAGCTTCGCCACCCAAACCACCAAAATTAAGATCGGAATACCAATAAATGTGGTCATCAAGAAAAATTTTGGATAACCAATATTACTCACGATCGTCCCTGAATACCCGCCTAAAATTTTCGGTGTTAAAGTCATTAACGAGCTAAAAATCGCATATTGCACTGCTGTAAATGAAACACTGGTCAAACTAGAAAGGAAAGCGATAAATGCTGCACCTGCCAAACCTGATGCCATATTATCCACAATAATTGCAAAATATAACCAACCTGAGCTATACGGTTCAATCAGCTTCCCTTTAATTTCAACGCTATCATCACCATTTACTTTGACTGCTTGAATAGGATTGACATCCATCGCTAAAGTACCTTGTGTCTCAGCAATTTTATAACCTGTTTGTGTACTAAGCGGTTCACTTGCCTGTTTAAAATTCACTGAAGCTGTAATGGTTTTAGTCGGAGAGTTTTGCAAAGTTTGCGCGTCAATTGAACCTGTAAAGACCCCATCTTTGTCTAATTTTGCAGGGAATTCTTGCGTATCCAGTTTTAAAGTAATGGGTTGTTCATCCACTAAACCTGCCGCATCTACACCAAGTAATTGTCCTTTAACGACAATATTTTGCTTTAACTCAACCTGCGAGAGCGTGTTATCGCTGCTGATCGGCAATAGTTGAATTTGTGCTGTGCCATTATCCTGTAAATAGGGCATCGTCACATGAACACGTTCTGATTGGTCTTGATAATGTGAACTAATTTTTAACTCAGATGCTGCAGCTAAAGCTTGACTCGGCACTTGAACTTTCCAATACCCGACTTCATCAGGTGTGGCTTGAAATTGTTGCTGCCCCACTTGCACAGTCACTTGATCCATCGGTTTGCCTGATTTGACTAAACCAATAAAAATCAAATTGGTTGAGCTCGCAAGTACGGCGCCGACAAACATCAATTTCATGATATTCATACGTTGAGCAAGCAAACCACCTAAAAAACCACCAACCAAACTAAAGATCACGCCATAAATTTTAACTGCTTCAGCAATTTGTTCTTTCGTAAAGTTTAAATCTTGGTAATACACATTCGAAATAACACCTGCAATGATGTCAGAAATACGATAAAAACCAATCAATAACAATAAAACTAATGCAAGTTTGACCCCATAACGCTTAAAGAAGTCTGCAATTGGATTCACCCATGTTTCATGTGCCATTTGCTTGTTCACAGCGCCCAACTGAATCAATAGATAGGCGGCAAAAACAGCAACTGCACCTGAACCAATGAAACGGATTGCTTCCACCGCAAATAATAAGAAACTGTCTTTAATGGTGAATTGTTCAATTAAAGCAGATGTAAACCAACCTGATAAAATGTAACTGGCTACAAAACTACTGACCGCCACAAAAAAAACAGCAACCAAACGGAAATAATCTGTACGCTGATAATCTTTATGTACACGATTCACCTGCGGTTCACGTATGCTTAATGTGGTCACAATCCCTACACACATCACAGCAGCCATGGCTAAATAGGTATATTTCCACGCCTCATAAATATAATTACCTTTGGCTGTGCCCAGTTTAGCTGCTAAAAATAATGCGCCCGCACCAGCAATAATCATCCCGATGCGATAACCTGCATTATAAGTAGATGCCAAAACTGTTTGCATTTCTGTTTCAGCCAGCTCAATACGATAAGCATCAATCACAATATCTTGTGTTGCTGCAGAAAAACCGAGTAAAACCGCACCTGCTGCCATCTGATATAAATAGCTCTGTCCAAGCGCAGGGTCAGAAAACGCCATAATACAAATCGCACAAATAATCAGGATTTGTGCCATTAACAACCAAGCACGTCTACGTCCTAATTTTTTGGTCAGTATAGGCAGTGGAATTTCATCAATTAAGGGTGCCCACACAAATTTAAATGAATAGCCGAGAGCAGCCCAACTAAAAAAAGTCACCGCACTTTTATCAATGCCTGCTTCACCTAACCACAAAGACAAACTTGAAAAGATCAGTAGAATCGGTATCCCTGCTGAAAAACCAAGGAACAACATGATCAAAGCACGGCGATCTAAAAATGCTTGGAAAGCAGATTTCCAGCCTGTTTTTTGCTCAGGCAATTGAGCTGAGTTTTGCGTAGACATTCGGTTGTTATTTTCTGCAAAATGAAATAATGCTATTCAACCGCTTAATGCAAATGGTTTCAATCACTTTTATGAAACCAAGCTGCAAATTTGTTGTTATTTACAACATCAATGCTTGATCTTTTAGGGTAAACCTGTATACCTTAAAGCTTTCAACTTCTATTTAGTTTTGGATTTCACCTGTGACCCAAAGACACGACCAATTAAGTTCAACCACTGTTTCAACTGTAACCACAACAAATCATTCAAAACAAATCGAATCCACTTTAACTTCAGTCTTTGACCAGACGGAAATTCAAAATACCTTGACGAAAACAGCCTTAAAACCTGAACAGCTGACGCATATTCCCAACAGTTCCAATATTCCATTTTCCACCAAACGCATTAAACCGCTAAATAATTTCTTAGGTCAAGATCGCGCTCGTGCTTCGGTTGAAGCAGGTATTGCCCTACCTTATTCAGGCTACAATATTTTTGCGGTGGGTACAGCAGGTTTAGGTAAACGCACCATGATTAAGCGTTTACTTCAACAACACGCCAAAACCATGCCAACCCCTGATGACTGGGTTTATGTCAATAATTTTAAAAATGCACGTCAGCCTTTGGCCCTCTGTTTTCCCGCAGGACAAGGCAGTAAATTCCAAACGTTGCTGCATCAAGCTTGGCAAACCATTTTAAAACAACTTGAACGTCGTTTTAGTGCTGAAACTTATCACAATCGCATTGAACAAATTCGTCAAATTACAGGCAATGAACAACAACAAGCTTTGGTTGAACTCACCAAAGAAGGTGAAATTTTAGATTTAAAACTCATCAATCGCCATGATGAGCATATGTTTGTACCTGTGCATTATGTGGATGACAAAATTCAAGAAATGTCACAAGAAGACATGAATGCACTCAGCAATAAAGAACGTTCAGAAATCAATGCCAATATTCGCTATATGGATAAAAAACTGGAACGTCTAGGCTTACAACTTGGCGACCTTGAAGATGATGCCCGCGACCAAGTGTCTGAGCTCAACCGTGATATTGCTAAACAAGTCATCATTCCACGTATGGAACAAATTTTAAATAAATTTGAGGCTGTGCAAGGTTTAGAACAATACTTAAAACTGTACGCACAAGATATCATCGACAATGTTGAAACGGTGATTGACCAAGAAGGTGTTGAGTTTTCTCCTTCTTTATTTAATCGAGTACCTGCCCGCTATCAAGCCAATGTGGTGATTAGCAATAAAGCCAATTCAGGTGCACCCGTCATCTTTGAAGATTTCCCAACCCATTACAATTTATTGGGTCATGTAGAACAACTCACGCAAAATGGCACCATTACTACAGATTTCACCTTGATTCGCCCTGGCACTTTACACCAAGCCAATGGCGGTTTTTTGATGCTTGAAGCAGAACAGCTGCTTGAACAACCCTATGCATGGCAAGGTTTAAAACGTGCTTTAAAATCTGGACAACTCAAACTTTCATCGCTTGAGCATATGCTGACGTTAACCGGGAGTATTTCCATTGAGCCTGCATCTATTCCTCTGAATCTCAAAGTTATTTTAATGGCTGAACCTGAAATTTATTATGAGATTTTAGAAGTAGAACCCGAATTAGGCAGTGTATTTAAAATTCGTGCTGATTTCACAGACACGTTGCAACGCAATGATGAAAATGAACAAGCCTATATGCAATTGATTGCTGATTATGTTCAGCAAGATAAATTATTGCCTTTTGACCGCTCTGCCTTATCTGCACTACTGACAGATTCGAGCCGCCAAGCAGAAGACCAAAGCTCCTTATCGCTACATGCTTCAACTTTAGGTGATTTGATTCGTGAATCACATCACCATGCTGTACAGCAACAAGAAAAAATGGTGACAGCGCAGCATATCAATACCGCATTAAAACATCGTCAATATCGCTTAGGCTATTTGAGAGAATTATATTGGCAAGATCTATCACGTGGGACACAACTGATTGAAACCAAAGGTCACCGTTTAGGACAAATCAATGCACTTTCAGTGATTCAATATGCCGATGTTGAATTTGGCTTACCTTCACGCCTAACTGCCTCAGTCTATCAAGGCGGCGGAGATATTTTAGACATCGAACGCAGTGTAGAACTCGGTGGTTCACTCCATGCCAAAGGTGTGTTACTCATGTCGAGTTTCCTTAAAGCACATTTTGGTCGTGAACAAATTTTACATTTCTCTGCTGCACTTGCCTTTGAACAAAGCTATGGTCAAGTGGATGGTGATAGTGCAACGGTTGCCGAATTATCTGCACTCATTTCTGCGATCAGCCAACTGCCGATTGACCAATCTTGGGCGATTACGGGTTCAATGAACCAACTCGGTCAAGTACAACCAATTGGCGGTGTGAATGCCAAAATCGAAGGCTTCTTTGATGCTTGTAAATTACAAGGCTTCACAGGCAAACAAGGCGTGATTATTCCTCGTCAAAACATGCAGCATTTAATGCTTAGACAAGATGTGATTGATGCCGTGACACAAGGACAATTTCACATTCATGCGATTGATACCATTGACCAAGCCTTAGAAATTTTAATGGCACGCCCTGTCGGCACACTCGATAAAAAAGGTCGTTATAGCAAAGGCTCGATTTATGCAGCAGTAATGGCTCAACTTGAATATTGGCAAGCACTTGAAGATGGTGTCGAAATCGAGGAAGAGCCAAAGAAAAAGAACAAAAAAAAGAAGAAAAATAAAGAAAAATCTGCCAAGAAAAAAGCCGTTGAATCATCTATTGAAAGCAAGGATGAAGTGATGGCTGAAGCAAATACTATGACGCAAGCAGAAGCAGACTAAAAAGTCATAAAGTTAAGTCCATAAACAAAGCCCCTGATCAATGCAGGGGCTTTTTTATTAATTTAGTCAATTCTAAAACGACATGATTAACCAAAACGACCTGTAATATAAGCTTCTGTTAATTGATGATCTGGTTGCGTAAATACTTTTTCAGTTGAGTTGACTTCAATCAAATCACCCAAATGGAAATATGCTGTACGGTCAGATACACGTGCAGCTTGTTGCATCGAGTGAGTCACGATTGCAATGGTATATTGATTAGACAACTCAGAAATTAACTCTTCCACTTTTGCCGTTGCAATTGGATCTAGTGCAGAACATGGTTCATCCATCAAAATCACTTCAGGACTCACCGCAATGGTACGTGCAATACACAAACGTTGTTGCTGACCACCTGATAAACCTGTACCTGGTTGGTTTAAACGATCTTTTACTTCATCCCATAGACCTGCTTTACGCAAACTATTTTCAACAATTTCTTCCATATCGTATTTGTCACGTGCCAAACCATGCAGTTTTGGACCATATGCGACATTGTCAAAAATTGATTTTGGGAATGGGTTTGGTTTTTGGAAAACCATCCCAACTTGTGCACGAAGTAGCACCACATCAAGGTTTGGATCATAGATATCTTGATTATCTAAGGTCACTTTACCCGTAACACGGCAACCATCAATGGTGTCATTCATACGATTAAGTGTACGTAAGAATGTTGATTTACCACAACCTGATGGTCCAATAAATGCAATGACTTCATTCTCATAGATTTTTAAGTCAATTCCTTTAATTGCTTCAAAATCACCATAATAAACATGGGTATCTTCAGCACTGATTTTTACAGTTGTCGCTGGTTCTTTTTTAGAGCTGCTATTTGAGTCAAATTGTGAAACGAACGAAGTCGTTGGACGTTTTTGCTCAGTTTGTTGAGATGTATATTGTGTGTGATCTTGATTCACTGACGGATCCTTTTCTAAGGAATTTTTAATATCTAGAATACTCATAGTTTGTTCTCAATTACCAGCGTACTTCAAACTTCTTACGCAACCAAATTGCAAGACTATTCAGTAAAATCATTAAGGCAAGTAAAACAATAATGGCAGCCGCTGTACGCCCTTCAAAGAAGTTACGCAGTTCATTGCCTTGCCATAAAAAGATTTGTACAGGTAAAGCTGTTGATTGATCTAAAGGTGTTGCAGGAATATTGGCAACAAATGCGCTCATGCCAATCAACAATAATGGTGCAGTTTCACCGAGTGCTTGTGCCACACCAATAATCGCACCCGTTAAAATACCTGGTAAAGCCAAGGGTAAAACATGATGGAAAATAGTTTGTACACGTGATGCACCCAAACCTAAAGCTGCCTGACGAATCGAAGGTGGAACTGCTTTTAATGATGCACGTGTGGTAATAATAACGGTTGGTAAAGTCATTAAACTTAACACCAAACCACCAACCAATGGTGCAGAAATTGGCATGTGCATCCAACTAACAAAGATCGATGCGCCGAGTAAACCGAAGACAATCGAAGGAACAGCAGCCAAGTTATTGATATTCACTTCAATAACATCGGTTAACCAGTTTTGTTTAGCAAATTCTTCAAGGTAAATCGCAGATGCTACCCCAATAGGTATTGAGATAAAAATCACAATCAACATCATGAACAATGAGCCCATGAATGCGCCCGCTAAACCTGCTGTTGCAGGTGAACTACGTGAATCTGGGTTGGTGAATAACTGCATATTAAAGGTACGATCTATATCACCTGATGCACTCATCGAATCGGCTAACTTACGTACTTCAGGGCTTAATTGTTGCTGATCATCTGGTAAATTACGATCAATATTGCCTGCAAGCCAGACATCTACATTGGCATCAGCCAAGACTTTGACATCTTTCTTTTGACCAATCAATGCAGGATCTTGCATCACCATATCACGTAAACGATAAGCTTCAGAACTGGTGTAAATACTGCCCAATTCATCACGATGTGCTGCCAGCTTTGGATCTTTTGCAATCATGCCATTTACAAGTAATGCATCCCAATCCACCATGCCCATTTTAGTTTGCCAATCAACAAAACGTTCTTGAAACTGTGCAGGAGATTCATTTTGAGATTGGGTCGGCGGTGGTCCTACATCAATTATTTTTGGATCAAAATAAACAGGAATATTCACACTTGCTTGCCAAAATGCAGGTAGACCTTTGGCTAAAATACTACCAAAGAGTAATACAACAAATGCAAGACCAATGATCACTGACGCTAAACCAAAAAATCGAAATGATTTTTCAGTACGATGACGTGATGCCAACGATTTTTCAATTTTTGCTTTACGTTTTTGACGTAATTCTTCTGCCACACGAGGATCAAATACATTTTGATCCACTGGAGATGTATTTGATGTACTCATTCGTATTGCTCACGGTATTTACGCACAATATAAAGTGCAACAATATTTAACCCTAAGGTAATGACAAAGAGGGTCAAACCTAAAGCAAATGCCACCAATGCTTGTGGACTTGCGAAGTCTGTATCCCCTGTTAATTGATTAACAATGGTGACCGTCACAGTTGAAACCGCTTCAAGCGGATTGACATGCAATAAAGGACTATTGCCAGCTGCAAGTACCACGATCATAGTTTCACCAATTGCACGTGATGCAGCCAGTAAGAATGCACCAATGATACCCGGCAATGCAGCAGGCATCACCACACGGCGAATGGTTTCAGATTTGGTTGCACCCAGTCCCAAAGAACCATCACGTAAAGCACTTGGTACTTGGGTAATAATGTCATCCGATAATGAAGAAACAAATGGAATAATCATGATGCCCATGACAAAACCTGCAGTTAATGCACTCGTTGCATTAATATTCAGTCCAACCAGATCACCTGCCATTTTAAAAAATGGTCCAATGATCATTAAGGCAAAAACGCCATATACGATGGTTGGAATACCCGCCAAAATCTCAATTGCAGGTTTTGCCCACGCACGTAAGCGCGGTGAGGCATATTCGGCTAAATAAATTGCAATCATTAAACCCACAGGTACAGCAACAAGAAGTGCCACGATACTAACCATGAGTGTGCCCCACAGCAGTGGTAATAGCCCATAACTTCCTTCTGCACTTCCTGAGGTACTAAAACCAGGATTCCACTCTGTACCTAAGAAAAAGTCTAAAGGACTCACAAATTGGAAGAAACGCATCGCTTCACTAAACATTGACATCACGATGCCAACGGTTGTTAAAATCGCAACACCTGAACAGAGTGCTAATGCAACATTAATCGTTTTTTCAACTTGGTTACGTGCTCTGTATTGTTTTTCGACACGTTTTTTTGCCCAAACTAAACCAAGCAATGCTGCACAGATCACCACTGCAAACTTGGCAAACGCGCCAATCGTTTGAACTTTCTTTAATTCTGCAGCTGCCGCAACTTCGTATGCAGCTGGTGTATCACTCACCCCGAAACCAGAAGCAATGGCTTTGACACGCTCAACGAGAACTTGAATACTGGCATGATCTGAAGATGCAACAATTGATGCAGGAACATGATTTAAAATAATTTGTTTTAATAGATTCGGTTCAACCAGATTCCATACCACTAAAATCAAAAATGCAGGGATACCACACCATAATGCAACCAATGCACCATAGTAGCCTGGACGTGAGTGTAAGGTAGCTGAATTTTTCCCCTTACCCGCGATGTTTCGACTTTTACTTAAACCAATTTGATACGCGATTGCTACGAGAGCCAATAACACGCCAATAAGTAGCAGATTCATGCATTCTCCACCGTTTTCTCAATGTCATACTTGAAAAAACACTGCTTAGCAAAAAACGCTAATGGCAGTTTCCTACCATTAGCCTTTTCATCTTTAAAAATTACTTAACACCCTTACCTGCTTTAAATGCTGCAAGCACTTTTGCACGCTCAGCATCAGACATAGAAATTAGACCTGCTCTTTCTAACTTAGACCCTTTACCTGATACTTTCTTGCTTAAGAAGAACTCAGCAAACTGTGGTAAGCCTTTGATTGATTTCAAGTGTTCACCCTTCACATAGAAGAATAATGGGCGAGATACTGGGTATGAACCATTAAGAATTGTTTGCTCAGATGGAGAAACATTATTTACTGTTGCAACACGTAATTTGTCACGGTTTTGATCATAGAAACCTAAACCAAATACACCCACAGCACTTGGAGATGTTTTTAAACGTGCTAATGTTTCAGTGTAATCACCAGAAATTTCAATCACTTTTCCATCTTTACGGAAATTAGAACATGTTTTCTTTAATGCATCTTTATCTAAGTTTTTGAACGCCTGATAAGTTTCACAACCAGCATCCACCATTTTTTCTTGGAATACTTCACGTGTACCGTGATTTGATGCAGGGATGACTAAAGTAATTGGCTCATTTGGTAGCGCTTTGTCAATTTGATTCCAACGTGTATATGGGTTTGGTACCATTTTACCATTTGAAGGTAATTCAGCTGCTAAAGCTGCAAATACATGTTGTGGACGTAATTTGTAAGCTGCTTTATGTGAATTTGAAGCAAATACGATACCATCATAACCAATTTTGATTTCTAAAATTTGATTTACGCCTGCTTTCTTACATGCAGCAATTTCAGTGTCTTTAATTTTACGAGAAGCGTTTGCGATATCAATCGTATTGTCGCCCACACCCGAACAGAATTGTTTTAAACCAGCAGATGAACCACCAGAACCAACAACAGGTGCTTTAAACTGTGGGAATGTATTACCAAATTCTTCAGCAACAATACTTGCGTATGGAAGTACTGTTGAAGAACCAGCAATTTGAATCGTATCACGAGCTGCGTGTGTTGTAGATGCTACTGCTGCCCCTGAAACTGCTAAAGCAATTGCGATATGATTTAAGCGCATTCTTTTCTCTCTTTCTTAATTGCAATTATAAGTACTTAAATTCCACAATGGCGTACTTTTTGGATAACTGCATTTTGATTTTAAAATATGACAAATAAGTTACAGCTTTATGACGCTTTTATGATAATTAATGACTTGTTTTTGATTTAATTAAAATTCTTTAAAATTCAATGTGTAAAGACATTTTACTCAATATTTATTTTTCTCATATTTTTTGATTTGAATTGTAACCCTTCATGAAAGCGTCATGATGATCTAAGTCAAACTAATAGTAAATAGGATGCAATACAACATATCTTTTAGCACTTTTAGATGATTATGGGATCAATTACATCAAAATCTTAAAATCTAATATGAAACATAGGCAATGATATTAAAAGAGCTTCTATTAATTTGAAAAAACGACTCAATGCCTTTTTAGATTTTCCTTTGCATCTCGAAGAAAAGGGAATTTAAAGCCATCGGCTTTCTCAAAAAATGATATAAATTCAGCAGCATGACTTAAAACCTGTTCCTATATTTTCATTTTCAAGCCATGTGCTTTTAAGATTTATTCTATTGTGATCACTAAAAAACTTCTCTAATTTCCACATTGGGATCATAAGCATCCAAACGCTTTGCCAAAACATGTAAATGCCGAGTGGGTACAGCAGGAAATAAATGATGCTCAACATGATAAAACATGTTGTACGTCACAACTCGCTTAAATTCATTTCTCACAGTTCGTGCCATATAAATATGATCTTCAGTATCATGATGCACCGTCCACACTGCAAAAAATGCTGTCATACATTGCCCAATCAACATTGCAACAACGTGATATTTCAAAATGGTGACATCTAAAATAAAAAACACCGCAATCACTAAAATAATATTTGCTAAAAGTTCAGCACTCATCCATTTTCTTTGTGTTTTTGTCCCAACAGCAAATGCCTTTTTATGTAACATAATTGGAAAAAATGGCCCAAATAAAAATGCTTGCCACCATTTCATACGTGCACTTTTGGCTTCAACATCTTCATCTTGCATACAAAATTGGTGATGACGTAAATGATTAATTTGCACAGCATGCATTGAACCTAACATGACAATACTTAGTATCCACATCACCCAATGTGTTTTTTCTCGGCTTATTCCAAGCGCAAAATGAAAAGCATTATGCACTTGACGTAAGCCTGTTAAAAAAAACATAAATGAACACAATAATGCCAATGGATACCAAGCCAAATACGCAAAAGCCAAAGATGCACATAACCAAGGTATTGAAATCAATAATTCAGAAATAACGTCTCTTGTTCGTAAATGTACTAAATCTTTCCATTGCACGACTTTTAATAAATATTGCTGATCATTCATTTTTATAAATTTTTATAAAGAGAATTAGGTGACTATAAAATGAACAAATCTTCATTGCAAGCTCAAATATTCTTTCAGACTATTCTATTTTTTGTCGACTCATAATTTGCTCACTTAACATACGGTAAATATGAGTCAAATAAGGTTGTTGTGAAGCAGCTAACATTGCTTCATGCATATTCAAAATCACATGGTCTCCACGCATGGCAGGACCTGTTTGCATCAATCTAGGTTCATTTTGAACAGCTTTTTGAGCGGTTTCTAAAATCAAAGGAGACAATAAACTAAAATCTACCTGTTGAGCATCAAGAACTTGTTTTGCCATGTCATAACATGCATTGCTAAAATTACAAGCAAATACAGCAGCTAAATGTAAACTCAAACGCTGCTCTGAAGAATAGAGATAAACTCTATTACTTAGGCTATTTGCTAATATTTCTAGTTTTTGTTGACTCGCTGCTGCCTGTGCTTCAATAAATAAAGGGGTATTTTCCCAGTCAATTTCACGTTCAAAACTGAAGGTTTGTAAAGGATAAAATACGCCTACATTCTCATAATGGTCAGCCAATACTTTTAAATGTGTACTTCCAGAACTATGTACAACCAGTGTATTTTTTAAATAAGGTTTAAGCTGCTGTATCACCTGCGCAATGGCTTGATCACTTACAGCAATGACACATAAGTCTATATTATCTTGAAACTCTTGAAGATGATGGATTGCTTCTGCTTGCACAAGACTGGCAAGTTTTTGTGCATTTTCAAAATGAGTACTAAAAATTTGTACGATTTGATACTGCCGAGCAAAAGCCTGTGCCAAATGGGTTGCAACTCGCCCCGAACCAATAAAACTTATACGCATCATGTCAATTTCTCAATTTTAGACTTTATTTCTAGCTGCATATTTTCAAGATAATCTAAAATGAAAGCAAATAAAAACGAGCGACCTAAATCGCCCGTTTTAATGCTATTGCCGATTATTGCGTTTTTTCTTCAACCCCGTTGTTATCTACTTCACGCACTGTACCTGTTTCAGTATTAATCACTTCAAACTCAATGCGGCGATTTTTAAATTGCCCTTCTTTGGTTGCATTATCTGCGACAGGTTGGTCTTGTCCAAAACCTTGCGCTTGTAATTTACTTGGGTCTACACCTTTTGCAACCAAATAATCTACAACCGATTTCGCTCGTTTTTGTGATAATGCTTTATTGGCTTCGGCATTTCCTGTCGAGTCGGTATAGCCTTTTACAACCAATTGTACATTCGGTACTTTATTCATTAATGCTGCGGCTTGGTCTAATACTGACTTATTCACATCAGGAATCTCAGCAGATGCTGTCGCAAAGTTAATGATCTGTAAGTTTAATGCAGTCGCAATATCTAAGGGACGAACTTGATTTGGGTCAATATTGCTCAAAGCCGCTTTCGCTTTGTCAATGCTGCTTGTCACCGCCGCACCCTCATCTAAACTTGCTGCTTCACCCACAACGACTTGCACATCTTTAACCAACGGTGTGATTTTATCTGCTAACGCTTTTAAACTCGCAGTATCTGCACCTTGTAAACTGATTTGATTTCCTGTCCACACCAAATTGACATTTGGTACACCTTTCAACAACTTTAATACACTCACTAAAGCATTCTGATCCACTAAAGCTGCATTAAAATTATTACTTGAATCTACGCCACAACCATTTTGATGGCTAAAAATTTGTTTGACTTCTTTTTGTAAAATATCAATATACTTTGCATCACCGATTTTTGCCTGACATGTGACTAATGCACCTGCTTGGTCTGTTGAGATTTGGAAATATGCAGGTTGCTGACTAGAACTTGTCATTGTGCTATTGGTAACAGGTGTTGGCTCTTCTGTCTTACAACTACGTAATAACCAAAAAGCCAGAAACAATAGAATTAATAAAGCAATTAATGCTGGCCAGAAGCTTGATTTTTTCTTTTCCTCCACAACAGGTGTTGGTGTAACTGGAGGAACAGCCTGTGATGTGGTATTTGCTGTTGCAGCTAAAGTACCTAGCCCTAAAGCGGCTAAAATCCCTCGCGCCCAAGGGGCTAAACCAGTAGAAATTGCATCATAATTTTGTTCTAAAAAATGCTGTATCACTACAGGGTCATGAGAGCCTGCTTCATCTTCTAATACATTTAATGTTGCTGGAATTGACCGATTTAAAACATTTTCAATGTCATGATGAGGGACGTGTTGACCCACGCTCTCTACATACTGCTCCTTCAACGTACTTTGTGTATGAAATAAATCAGCTAATCTCGGATTTAAATTATTTTGAAGGGCAGAAATTAAATTAGGATTTGCTTTTAAAATCGCTAACAAAAAAGGAAAAAACTCAGCCAATGCTGTACTTTTTTCTGTTAAATATGTTGTTTCACCTTTTAATACGATCGGGGTCACTCTTTCTTTCAATAATGAAATCAGATCCATTTCTATACTCCTCACATGAGATTTTATTTGTTATGTAAATTTTTTATAACCTACATGAGTATGCGCTTAAAAAACCATCATTTTCTTTAAGTTTTGTTATTTTCCTTAAACTTATATAAATATCGAATGGCGTATTCCCTCACTAGAAACAAAACAAATTCCCCCTAACAACGTCTTCTTCTTTTCATTTTCAATTGAGCCCTTCGTGGAATTTTTTAGCCTCATCTAAAATCTCAAACCATACAGCTTTATAGTCAGTAAAAGCATGTGATGCAATATGTGCACTTAATGGTTCATTGATGATTCCAACTCTTAAACGAACGAGCTCTGGTAAATCTAAACGCACACTAAATAAAGGTGAGCCACATACTTTACAAAACACGCGTTTTTTATTCTCAGTAGCAAAATATTCTGAAAATAATGCTTGCCTCTGTAAAATTTCTAAGTATTTAGTTTCAATGGGTGCAATGGCAACAAAAGCTGAACCTTGTGCTTTTTGACATTGCCCGCAATGACAAACGAACACTTGAGGAATTTCTGTATTAATTTTAAGTTGAATTCCGCCACAGAGACATGAAGCTGTATACATAATTTCATCATTTTAATTTATTTGGATTCAAACTAGATTAGCTCACATTGATGTAAATGAAAGTATGATCCATAGAGAAAATTTTGATTATTTATTTACAATCACTTTCTCGATACACTTTTAAAGCTTCAATTTCAGCATAAATCAGTTGCTGTAAATCATCACGAAACTGAATCATATCTTCCATCGTTTCAATCTGATCAATACTTAAACGTGGCATAAATTTAAAATAAAATGGAATTCGTTTGGGGATAATATGCCTTGGAATCGAAGGAATCACCTCGCCATTTCTCAAAAATGAACCTATTTTAGGATTGGATAAAATTTTATTAAACCATTTTTGTCTAAGCAATACGTTGACATCAAAACCCAGCTCAAAAACTTCATCCCCACCCAAAGCCACAAATGGCGCAATGTCATAGCCAAATTCCTGCGCCAGTTTTAAAAAGCCATAGCGTTGTTTCCAAATGAGTTGATAAGCTTCGCCTTTTCGTTTAATGACTTCACGACCACCACCAGGAAAAACCAAAATAGAATAGCCTTGTTGCATCGCCTGTCTAGCAAATTCTCGAGTTCCGTCTATCCCTCCGACTCGCTTAACCATTCCTTTCCAAATTGGAATATGAAAATGCATATGATCTGCCAAACTGACAATGGCAATTTTATGTTCATTATATAAATAGTCGATGAGAATCGGAGAATCTAGCACGCCATAAATGGTATGGTTTCCCACATACATGGCAGGTTTTTGAGGATTGAGATTTTCTGCGCCTAAAAAAGTGGGACGAAAATAAAAACGTTGCAATGCACTGATTGCACGTAATAATTTGGAATTATGTTTAATTTCTAATTGTTTTTTTACCATACTGTATCCCTACAAAAACTTCAATAATTCCATATTTATACCAGAAGTCCCCTCTCCTTTTAGGAGAGGGCTAGGGAGAGGTTTTAATTAAATCAAGCTCCCTCATCCTCTTGCTGACTTTCAGTCCTCATCCCCAAGGAGAAGGGACTTTTAATCTATATTTCATAACAATTACGTATAAGTATTCACGCAAGATCTGTTATGAATAAATCAAACCACATGCTTTTGCACAAGAATCGAACCTACCGAATAACCCGCACCAAATGAACACAGTACGCCATATTCACCATCATTGACCTGATCTGCAGTCCGATGCAACGCAATGATCACACCTGCAGAAGATGTATTGGCAAATTCATCCAAAATAATTGGCACTAAATCAGGATCAGCTTCCGCCACTTGTTTACCCACAATCAGTTTTAAAATCAATTCATTCATATTGGCATTGGCTTGATGCAACCAGAAACGCTTCACATTTTCAGGCTGAATGCTGTTCTTTTCCAATTGAGTAGAAATGATTTTCGCAACCAATGGGCAAACTTCTTTAAAGACTTTACGACCATCCTGACGGAATTGTTTATCATCACGAGAGGTCAGTTCTGAACCATTCAGGAAACCAAAGTTATTGCGGATATTGTTTGAAAATTGCGTGAATAAGTGCGTATCCACAATTTCAAAACCTGTCTTAGTTTCAGTGTCTTCAATGATCGACGCTGTTGCCACATCACCAAAAATAAAGTGACAATCACGTGAACGATAGTCCGTATGACCTGAAGTAATTTCTACATTGACCAACAACACACGGCGCGCACCTGTTTTCACTGCATCATAGGCTTGTTTTAAACCAAAAGTTGCCGCAGAACATGCAACATTCATATCATAAGCATAGCCTTGAATACCCAGCGCAGTTTGGATTTCAATTGCAACCGCAGGATATGCACGTTGTAAATTTGAACATGCTAAAATTACCACATCGATATCTTCAGCCGTCACACCCGCATTTTCCATCGCTTGCTTGGCTGCAATCACGCCCCATTCTGCCTGAATAGAAAGCTCATCTTCTGAACGTTCTTCCAAACGTGGACGTAAACGATTAATATCCAACACACCTGATTTCTCAATCACATAACGGCGTTTGACACCTGATGCTTTTTCAATAAATTCTGCACTCGAACCGCGACGTGCAACGACTTCGCCTGCTTCAATTTTTTCAGCATTTTCACTGTTAAATTGTTCTACATAAGCATTTAAGCTTTCAACCAATTCTTCATTGGTAATGATTTCCTCGGGATGATACAAGCCTGTTCCTGTAATACGGATGCCCATGGAAAACTCCTTTTCTAAATTCACAAATATTTCAAATTATTTCTATTCTAACTGATTCCAAGCTTTTCCCATACTTTTTGTATACGAGTTGCTGAAATTGGCATCTTGGTTTTCATCGGTTGAGAGAATAAAGAAATCCGTAACTCTTCCACCATAAAATACACATCTTTAACACGTGGATCCTGTTTAAACTTAAACAATTTATCCATCCACGGATCAACTTCTTTGATTGCAGCATCATCTCGACTAAGATTATTCGGCAAACGATCCAAACGCAATAACAATGCTTTTAAATAACGTGGATATTCTTGCCAAATGTCAGCTGATTTTGTATAGACAAAATTCGCCAAACTCATCAAATCGAGTTGATCTTCAATATCATCCATATTTTTGCCAAATACATCCTGATCCAGCATCAGCAACTGCTGACGAATCTGTTGCCACTGAATATAAATGTCACTGATCAGTTTCAATGCTTCCTGACCATGACTTAAAAATGACTTTTTCACATCTGCTGTTAATGTCGTAAATTCTTCTGCATTAATGGGTAACTTTTCAATACTCATTTGTAAGGTTGCATAGACCAACATTTGCTCAAGCTGAGCGCGATCACCCAGTGGGGAATAGGCAAGCGCTAAAGGTTTGGAAATTTGCTTTTTCAACTGACGAATCAAATCACCCAATTGCATATGAATCAGGCGAATTACACCCTCACGATGTTGTTTAATCGCTTCATCCTGATCATTAAAGGTTTGAATCACCACACCCGACTCATCTTTAGAATCAAGTTGGGCAAATACTTTGGTTGCCACCAATGCCTGATACTGCTTCACCACCACGCCTGTGACTTTTTGCGAGGCTTCAAACACAAACTGCTCAGGAAACGTTTTAAACTCACCTTTCAACTGTTTGACAGGACTATGGGTTTCAGTGCGACAACGTGCTTTCAACTCGTCAAGATCACGTCCTTTTTCAATCAATTTGCCTTTTTCATCAATGACTTTAATGAATGGAATCAGGTATTGATCAATACGTTCAAACGAAAAATCTTTGGCAATAATTTGCTCGCCACGCAATTGAAATGCTAAAAAGTCGAAAATATGCTCACGTAAATGCTGTGCATCTACCGCTTGCATCAATTTTTTTGCTGTATCAGGAATCGGCACCAAGTTACGGCGTTTATCTTTAGGCAAAGCTTTTAATAAGGCTTCGATTAAATCCTGACGCCATCCCGGAATTCCCCACGACCAAATATTTTCATCGACTTGTGGCAAGGCTTGTACAGGAATTTTGACTGTCGCCCCATCTTCATCATGACTTGGATCAAAACGGTAACTGGCTGCTAAACGTAACTGACCATTATGCAAGTAGTCTGGAAACTGTTGCGTCGTTGGACGATCATTCATCCACAAATCATCATCATCGACAAACAAATAACGTGGATTTTTTGGCTCTACTGTTGCACGCCAATCTTCAAAACTACGTCGACTGGCAATTTCAGCAGGTACTTTAGAAGCATAAAATTGATAAATGGTCTCTTCATCCACCACCAAATCACGGCGACGCAATTTGTCTTCAACGCGTTCAACTTCTTCAAGTTTCAGTAAATTGTGTTTTAAGAATGGCGGTGTCGTACCCAAATTTCCTGTGGTCAAAGCATCACGTAAGAAAATTTCATGTGCCGCAGGCTGATCCACCTTTTCATAGTTGGTGGCACGTTTTGGTTCAATGATTAAACCAAACAGTGAAATTTGATCATAAGCATTCACCACACCCGGTTTTTTTGCCCAATGTGGTTCAAAGTAATGATGTTTTAGCAAATTCGGTGCAGCCAGCAAGATCCATTCTGGCTCAATTTTTGCCAAAGTTCGCAGATAAACTTGTGAGGTTTCAACCATTTCAAATGCCATCACCCATGGGGTATTGGTCTTATGTAAAGTTGATGCAGGGAAAATACGTGCTTTTTGCTGACGTACTGCCATAAATGTATTACGTTCATCGGTTTTATTGGCAATAAAAGACAATAACCCGGTCAGCAACGCACGATGTAAATTCTCATAACTGGCTTTCTTTTCATTGAAAGACAATTTTAACCCTTGTGCTAAATCGAGTAATTGCTCATGGGTTTTCTTCCATTCACGCAGACGCAACCAACTTAAAAAATGCTGTTTTGCGAAATTACGACGCTTATTTTCACTTAAATTTTCACGGTTCTCAGCCAATGTATTCCATAATTTGATATAGAATAAAAAGTCTGAATCCGCTTCTTTAAATAAGGCATGCTTTTGATCCGCTTGCATTTGCTTATCAGCAGGACGTTCTCTTGGATCTTGTACAGCAAGGGCGGCAACGATAATGAGGACTTCATTCAATACCCCAAAATGCGCACCACCTAAAATCATCCGAGCAAGACGTGGGTCAATTGGCATTTTCGCCATTTGCAAACCAATTTTGGTCAAATCATCTTTTTGTTCGTTATAAGCCCCCAACTCAATCAAAAGCTTACGACCATCATTCACTAAACGATGGTCAGGCGGCTCAATAAAATCAAAAGATTCAACTGAACCAAGCCCTAAACTTTGCATCTGTAAAATCACCGATGCCAAATTGGTTCGTTTAATTTCAGGCTCAGTAAATTCAGGACGACTTTGGAAGTCTTCCTCGCTATATAAACGAATACACACGCCCGGTGCAATACGACCACAACGCCCTTTACGTTGATTGGCAGCAGCTTGAGAAATTGCTTCAATCGGCAAGCGTTGCACACGAGAACGGTAGTTATAACGTGAAATACGGGCAAACCCGCTATCAATCACATAGCGAATATTGGGAACAGTTAAAGCCGTTTCTGCAACGTTGGTGGCGATAATAATTCGACGTCCACCACCTGATGGATTAAAGATTTTTTGTTGTTCTGCCAGTGCTAGACGTGCATACAAGGGCAAAATTTGAGTATGTTTAGGACCATACTTTTGTAAAGTTTCCTGTAATTCCCGGATTTCTTGTTCTGTACTGGCAAATATTAGAATATCGGCATGTTCAGGATGCCCTTTACTTTCCGCATCATGAAAACATTCTTCTACCGCACTGACCACCGCACGCGGTAGATTTTCTTCAAAATCATCAAAGTCATCATCATCACTACCGCCGATTGTCATTTCTGAAATTGGACGATAACGGACTTCTACAGGAAAACTACGCCCTTCAACTTCAAAAATCGGTGCATCATTAAAATACTGACTAAAACGATTGACGTCCAAAGTTGCAGAGGTAATGATAATTTTTAGATCAGGGCGTTTTTTTACAATCGTTTTTAAATAGCCCATGATGAAGTCAATATTGAGCGAACGCTCATGTGCTTCATCAATAATAATGGTGTCATATTTATTTAAATAACGGTCATTGGACAGTTCAGCCAACAAAATCCCATCCGTCATCAAACGAACGATTGAATCATTCGAGCCTTGTTCATTAAAACGGACTTTAAAAGAAATCGATTCACCAAGCTTTTGCCCGACTTCTTCTGCAATACGTTGTGACACGCTTCGTGCAGCTAGTCGACGCGGTTGAGTATGACCAATCATACCTGTCAGGCCACGCCCGGCGAGCATCGCAATCTGAGGGAGCTGAGTGGTTTTACCTGAACCCGTTTCCCCTGCCACAATGATGATTTGATTATTTTGAATCGCCTTGATCAATCTGTCTGCATATTGTGTAACAGGCAAATCCTGATTCAGTTTAATCGTCGGTAAACTCGCCAGTCGTTTTTTGACTTGCTGATTAGATTTTTCAAATAATTCTTGAAATTTTTCAGGATTCGCCTCTTTGCCTTTTTTCAGCCGACTTAAACGATGACGATCCCGAACCATGACCAATTGATCGACATTAAACTGATTTGGCACAGATAGATTTTCCTAAAGATAAATTTTGAACGAAACATTTTACGCTGTAAGCGTTTTGAATAAAAGATGAATTGAATTTGCTTTCAGATTTTAAATAAATAGAGAGCTACAAAAAGCCAATACAGATAAAAAAGCACAGTAGTCACAGCTAAAATAAAATGACCGCAAAGAAAAATACTGTCATACATCACTTGATAAAAAGGTGCTGTAAAAAACATATTCATTGGCATTGCAAGGCACACGAGTAAGAACACATTGATGACCAAAAACCAAATTTTAGTTTGAGTAAAACCGAGAAAAATAGCAAAAAATAGTCCGATGATTCCTGCAAAAACAAAAAGTAAAGGCTCATCTGATGTAAAGCCATTCAGTTGACGAAAATAGGTTACGCCTTCAACACCATAACCTGTTACACAAAAAGCGTTATCATAAACAAATGCGACAAAGGTACTCAGTGAAGCAATCATCAATATAGAAATAGCAAGAAAATGATATTTTTTCGCAGTCATTGCTCTATTCTCAATACGCTGAAATATTGATATATATCAAATTTAAAATCATAAAAATCAATTGACAAATTAGACATTCAAGCAACCAAACATTGTCACAATATTTTATACTGTCATGAATAATGAGATTGAGTGGAATCACCACCATACTTAAACAAAAGAATTGCAACAGGCACAATGTAGTCAATAATCTAATGAACCACGGACGAGAAAGTCTGAAAAAATATAAAGGAGAAAAGATCAAACCCAACAGTCCCGCAGCACCAAAAACTGCAGCATCATCAATTTCAGAACCTTGAATTTCATGAAAGTGGGTCAAAATACCTTCTTCATAAAAGCTCATGACACACAGACCCGCATCTTCAACTTGCAAAGCACAATAACTAGCCAAATATAAGAAAACTAAAATGATGATTTTATAGGTATTAATTTCAAATATGTTTGTATTTTTAAAATTCATGAAAAACAAACACTAAACTTAAAATAAAAAAGAGTAATTCTCCAATCACCCACGCCAACAGCCAATAATTTTGACAATACACAATACTGTCATAGACCAAGCCAAAGACTGAAGGTGAATCGATCATACTACTCAGGAAAATCGTTTGCAGAAGAATCAGTGTGACAAAAAACAACAGATACCATCCCCGATGATAAGACCACAGTAAGGGGATCAAGAAAATCAATGCCGTCATGGCGCTCATATCAAATATATTCGGATCTTTGCTGATGCCCCCATTCAATTCGTCCAATGACCAAACGGTATTCTGCCCCATATATTCATACAGACAGAATGTACTGTTTCCTCCCAACATACATAATGCTGCGATCAGCAAAGCCAATACAGCAACAATGCGAATACTTTGATCAATGATCATTTTATACAATTTCATGCCAAACCATGAGCATCTTATCTGAATAAAATATATACACTAAAATATTTTTTATTTCTTTTTTGCAACCATCCCCTTGAAAAGTGCTGTCACTGGCTGCATGTTATTGAGATATTTAATTCGATTGTTTTGTCATTCAATTAACATATTTTTAATATATTAATCAGTATTGAAAATAGTTTTGTATGAACAAAATGATCTTTTGAAGAAATAGTTCTAGTGCTTGGTTAATTCGTTTTTTCCGATATTAACCATAAAAAAATACTATTTCCCCAATAAAGAAATATACTTTATGCTAATTCCATAAATTAGATACTCACTTCAATCATGGAGATAATGATGAGCTTAATTAATACTGAAGTTAAACCATTTAAAGCACAAGCGTTCCAAAACGGTCAATTCATCGAAGTTACAGAAGCTGATCTTAAAGGTAAATGGTCTGTAGTTTTCTTCTATCCAGCAGACTTCACTTTCGTTTGCCCAACTGAACTTGGCGACCTTGCTGACAACTATGCTGAATTCCAAAAATTAGGTGTTGAAATCTACTCAGTTTCTACTGACACTCACTTCACGCATAAAGCTTGGCATGATTCTTCTGAAGAAATCAAAAAAATTCAATACGTAATGGTTGGCGATCCGACTTGGACACTTGCTAAAAACTTCGAAGTATTAATCGAAGCTGATGGTCTTGCTGATCGTGGTACTTTCGTTATCGATCCAGAAGGAAAAATCCAAATCATCGAAATCAATGCTGGTGGTATTGGTCGTGATGCTTCTGAACTTCTTCGTAAAGTTAAAGCTGCTCAATACGTACATGCTCACCCAGGTGAAGTATGTCCTGCTAAATGGAAAGAAGGCGAAGCAACTCTTGCTCCTTCAATCGACTTAGTTGGTAAAATCTAATTTTTATTAGATCATACCGATTCAAAAAACCACGCTTTTAGCGTGGTTTTTTATTGAACTCAATCTATTTTGCACTATACATTTAAAGACAAGCACGAAAATTTATTCTACCCACTCAGCTTTAAACTGTATAATTTTTACTCAAACCCCATTCAGCCAAAATACGGCGGTACATGGTAGAAGAACGATCTGCCTCAAAATGCGCCTCCATACTGATGTCTAAAGGTAACTCTTCAGGCTTTTGAGCTTCAACCATCTCTTGATCTTCAGCAAAAATCTGCGCATTAAAGTCATAAACTGCCTGTAAATCACCTGTTGTATCAAAATTACGGGTTAAAGGTACAAATAAACGTGTCTTATTATGCGATACAGGACAACACGCATTTAAAATTTTTAAAATACCGTGATGAGGAAAATGTACTGTTAATACTGCCGAAAATGGGGGATAAACATCAAAAATGCGTTCCCATAAAAAACCCTCAGGTGCTAAATGTTGCATGCCATGCGGATAATTACTCACATTACTCACATAGTTCGTATGCAAACCATAGTCCGTCCTTTCGGTTGAATATTTAGGGACAACTTGATTTTCCCGATCAGCAAAAGCTTGATGATGTACCCAAGCAAAATGCGCAACATCAATAAAACCTTCCAACTGGCGTCCACTCGAACCTGCAATATCAACATATGGCGGTAAAATCGCTTGATGTCCTTCTGCTTCCCACGTATCTAGCACGGGTAAATTTGCCAAACTTTCATCACGCCCTAAAATACTGGTCCAAACCAAACCATATTTGATCACAACTGGAAATTTGCTCAGTGAAAAACGTTCAGAAATCTTGGTGAGTTCAGGTTGAGCTGGAATTTTGATGCATTTTCCAGCTTCATCAAAATGTAAACCATGATAAGGACAAATAATCGTCTCACCTTCGACCCAGCCTTTACTCAAAGGGACACCGCGATGAGGACAAATATCACGAACCAAATAAATCTGACCATTTTCAGTTTGATATAGCGCCAAATTCAGATCCAATAATGTCACTTGCTGCGGTTGCTGACTGACATCTTCCACGCGAGCCACAGGATACCAATGTTGCGCCAATATTGACCAATCTTGATCATTAAACTGGCTATGACAAGGTTTGTTCGGAAGCTGAAGCATCGGAATGGCATTCATAAATTGGCTCTTTTAAAAGATATTTGTTCTATTGAGCAGTGTGGAATACATCCTTATTTTCGTCTATTAGAATGATTTATATGATTCATTCTAAAAATCAGAACACTCAGGCATTAAAATTGCTTAGTACTTGATGAGAAAGATTTATTTTAAGGAAAAATGATGGTACTGCCTTTTTCCCGCTTTACTGAATATTTTATGGTGGTTGCGCAAACAGGGAGCTTACGTAAAGCAGCCGATCAACTTTATATTTCTGTTTCCGCGGTACATCGACAAATCGTATTAGCTGAAGAAGAGTTAGGCATTGCATTATTTGAACGCTTGCCGAATGGGCTCAAACTGACTTTGGCCGGAGAGCTTTTATTTGCAGATGTTTTAAATTGGCAAAAAGATTTTAAAATCACCCAAAAACGTTTAAATGAAATACAAGGTTTACAACGTGGTGCCATCGATTTTGGCATTATTTCAGCAATGAGTGACAGTTTTATCAGTACTGTCATCCATTCCATGCATCAACAATATCCGTGGATTAATTTCAATATTCATGTCATGGAAAGTGACCAAGTTGCGCATGCTGTCATGAATGCTGAGCTGGATTTTGGCATCATTCTTAATCCTAAACAGCAACATCAATTACAAATCAATAGTTTTATCGAATTACCCTTGGGATTTCTCATTCCCAAATCGCACCCTTTAGCCAACAAAGCCAAAATCTATTTTTCAGATATCTTGGAATGCACACATATTTTACCTGCTGCTCCCTTGATTATTCATGACTTAGTGGTTTCGTTATATAAAAAGCACGATTTTAATCCGCCCCATAAAATCCAATGTAACGATATTCGCATGATGATTTCTTTACTCAAACAAAATTTAGGCATCGGCATGATGAGTTATCTCGATGCTGATCCTTATATTGAACAAGGTGAATTTATATTTCGTCCAATCTCTGAAAATGGTCTACACATGATCACAGTTGCATTATGCGTTGCACCAAAACGGCAACTTTCCAAAATTTCTCAGATCATGATGAATCAAAGCATTGAACACATGGAAGTACTCAAATCGCACATACAGCAGTATTTTCAACAAGAAACCCAGCTTTCCTGACTCAACCCAATCACATAAATATTTAACTTTAGATCTTTATGCATGAAATCAAAACATTCAATAACCTCATTTCAGATGATCCTTTTCTGACGTGAATACAGCATAATTTAAGGCATTGCTATGAAAGACGCTCCAAACACTATTCATCAATCCGCAAAATATCCACGAGATATGATCGGTTATGCAGACCATCCTCCACACGCACAATGGCCCAACCAAGCTAAAATTGCCGTCCAATTTGTTCTCAACTATGAAGAAGGTGGGGAAAAACATATTTTGCATGGTGATGAAGGTTCAGAACAATTTTTATCTGAAATGAGTGGTGTAGAAAGCTACCCTGCTCGCCATCTGTCGATGGATTCAATTTATGAATATGGTTCACGTGTTGGTTTTTGGCGTATTCAGCAAGAATTTGCCAAACGCAATCTGCCATTAACAATTTTTGCTGTTGCTATGGCTTTACAACGTAACCCTCGTGTGGTCGAAACCATTAAACAGCACCAATATGACGTTGTTTCACATGGACTACGTTGGCTACATTATCAAAATATTGACATCGAAACTGAACAAGCCCATATGGCTGAAGCGATACAAATTTTAACGGAACTATTTGGTGAAATGCCCACAGGTTGGTATACAGGTCGTGATAGTCCCAATACACGTCAATTATTGGCTGAATATCATCATATTCAATATGATAGTGATTATTATGGTGATGACTTGCCTTTTTGGACAACACTCTGTAATCAACAAGGGCGCACTCGTCCACACCTGATTATTCCCTATACTTTAGACAGCAATGACATGAAATTTGCTTCACCGACAGGTTTTAATCGCAGTGAAGATTTTTTTGAATATTTAAAAGATGCTTTTGATGTTTTATATGCAGAAGGTGCAACGCATCCGAAAATGCTATCGATCGGAATGCATTGTCGGATTTTAGGTCGCCCTGCCCGTTTTAAAGCCTTACAAAAGTTTTTAGACTATATCCAAAGTCATCAACATGTCTGGATTTGCACTCGGCAAGAGATTGCAGAACATTGGTATCAATATCATCCATATTCAGCCGATGCTACAGATGAATGAACTTAGGCTCGAAATAAAAATACCGACTTCAAGACGTGTGCTTGAAGTCGGTATTTTTTTGCAATAAATCATTTGAAACATGCCGCTATACAACTTTATAACATGTATTAAACCGTGTTCAAAAATGATGAGCGAGTACAGATAAACGGGGGATGATTTAAGAACCTACTTGTTCAATATTTGTAATGCCTCAATATCTACTACATCTACTGCCCAATACGGTTGTGATAATGAATGAATATCACAATTTTGTCCTGTCCCAATTCGATCAACGACCAAAAAATCACTTGGGCACTCCAACGTCATCAAAGGATGATGCCAAACACCGACATGATAATTCACACCTTGCTGCCCATTACTGATAAATGCCTGAATCTGTTGTTCATTAGGTTGATTATCATTTAAACAGGGGGCAACAACCAAAATAAATGGCTGTTGATGCAAAGGAATAAATGCCTGTGAACCTAAAGGATGCCTTTCCAACATTTTAACTTGAAAAGGAAGCTGGGTGACGTGTAAATTGCGGAAAATACTCATGCCAACCTCAGCATTTTCTCCAACTATTTTTGCCAATGCCAAAGCATGATAGCGCTCGGTTAAACCTTGATTGATTGGAAAAAAATCATTTCCTTGGATCTCAATCACATCACCAAATTGCGCAAATTTTTCTTGAGTTAAGCGCTGTATTATGATTTGCTTTTCAATCATCTGCCTTTGCTCTTTCATTTTATTTTCAATCACTTTAGAAGTAAGGTGATCCATGCACAAAAATCAGGACTGAACCCTTCCCCATAAACGAATACGACTGATTCCACCATCAGGAATCATATTGACCCGAATATAATTTACTTTTTTCTGCTGTAAAATTTCGGTACTAAACTCCGCCACACAATCCATACTTAACGGTTGTTGTTCAAGTAAAAATGACCAAAACATACTTTGTGGGACCAATTGCGCATCCGTTGCATCTTCGACATAAGCGGCTTGAATCGAACAAAATGCGGGGAAATTGCCTTTAAAATGTGCGGTATCAATATCAATTTTTTCAACTTGTCCTGCTTGCCCCAAAGCAATAATGCACCAATCAAATCCAGGAGCTCTACGTCGTTTGGTTTCCCAACCATCTCCCATATTTAATCCAGCTTCAGGGCTGAGTAAATTATTCGGATGCCCAAAATGCGCATCACTAAAGGCCACGATTCGTCCTCCATTTTTCAGCCCGATCAAATCAATTTGTTGTGTCACATCTACATGCTCCATCACCACGCTGCCGTACACTTTTAAACGTGCAATTCCACCATCAGGAAAAATATTGAGCCGAATATGAGTGATTTTATGTGGCACACAATCAAAAAAATGGTGCTGATCAGGCAATAAATTTGAGTTTTCTAATAAGACAATCCATTTTGCACCTTCGAGCGCACCATCAGGTGCATAACAGCCTTCAATCGATGCCGAAGCTGGATAGTTGCCTGTAAAAAATGAAGTATCGATATCAAAACCTGACACCATCCCCGTCACACCTAAACGGACGATACACCAGTCATAACCTGCTTCTCGTTTGCGTCGTGTTTCCCAACCATCCATCCATTTACCATGCGCATCGTATTTCCCCTCAATAAATTGCGGCAATGCACTGTGTAATATTCTTTCTGCTTGCGCAAAAAACTCATCAGAACAACTGACAATGGTTGCACCAATACGCTCATCGGCAAGATTGGTAAGTTTCTGTAAATGCGTAGGTAAAGTAATCGCTTTTGCAATATGCACAGTCATAGGTCAGTCCTAAACGTTATTTTCATTGTGTTATGCAAAATCTAGTCCAACTGGTCTGACCTGTTATAAAAATTTATTTTTTATCGTGCCCATCAATACTGATTTAAATTTTGTGTAGAATAATCATGCTATTTAAATTTTAGGCTAAATGTATGATAAATCCACACGCCGTGCTCAATGGAAAAACATCTCAGGTCACTGAGCAAGCTGTGGAGCTTATTCACCAACGTATACAACAAGGCATTTACCCTATAGGCGCTGCATTGCCTGCTCAACGTGAACTTGCAACTCAGTTTGGCATCAGTCGTGCCTCATTACGAGAAGCTTTAACGCGTTTAGCCGCTTTAGGTTTATTAGAAATCAAAGCAGGTAAAGGGGTCTATGTGATTGCTCAGCATAGTCAAATGGCTGAACAATGGGATCTTGAATATCCTGTTTCACTCAAAGATTTTTATCAATTACGCTATATTCTCGAAAGTTTTTGTGCGTTACTTGCTTGTGAATATTTAAGTGAGCAAGACAAAGCGACACTTCAGCAATATGAGCAACGACTTGAAGCGTCTATTCATGAGAAAAATTGGCAGGCAGCATCTGAATATGACTATGCTTTTCATCAATATATAATTGAGTTAAGTCATAACCAGACTATTATTCAAACCCTTAAATTACACATCGATCACATTAAAAAAAGTCAAATTTTACCGTTTACTCAAGCCAATTTAGCTTTTAAAACCATTCAAGAACATAAGTTGATTTTACAAGCCTTATGTCAACAAGATGGTTTAGCTGCTGAAAAAGCCATGCGAGCACATATTATTGGTGCAGCTCAAAGAGCAGGTGTATATTTTTCACGCTACGACAACACAATATAATCCGCAATTACTCAATTCACCTCATTCCCTAAAACATGCACTTTTTTGCTTCAAAATTTGAGCAGTAAGTCCATATTTCAAATTTTCTGCTTCGTCATAAGGCAATTTTACTGGTAAGACCAGTAAAACCAGTGATTAAAAATTGGCACGCTTCTCGCTTAATACTGTTTAGAAATTTTGATAATGATTGAAGGTCTAAATAATGAAAATTGCGATTATTGGTGCAGGAATGGGCGGTTTAACCGCAGGTATTGCCTTAAAAAAATTTGGGCATCAAGTCACTATTTATGAACAAGCCGCAGAAATTTTACCTGTTGGTGCTGCGATTTCACTTTGGTCTAATGGGGTGAAATGCCTCAATTATTTGGGTTTAACCGATCAAATTCAGGCCTTAGGTGGGCAAATGGATACACTCGCCTATGTGGATGGACTGAGTCAAAAAACCATGACTCAATTTAGTTTAACACCGCTATATCAAGAAGTTGGACAACGTGCCTATCCTGTGGCTAGAGCCGATTTACAACATTTATTGATGCAATATTTTGGGCTTGATGACATTCAGCTTGGAATGAAAATGACAGATATTTCCTCCCATCCCGACCATGTCAATATTCATTTTGAAGATGGTACAGAGATCACAGCCGACTTACTCATTGGTGCAGATGGTACACATTCACTCACACGTCAATTTGTCCTAGGCTATCAAGTTGAGCGTCGCTACGCAGGATATGTCAATTGGAATGGACTAGTTGAGATCAATGAAAATATTGCTCCTGCCACACAATGGACGACATTTATTGGCGAAGGAAAGCGTGTCTCTCTCATGCCTGTAGCACAAAATCGTTTTTATTTCTTCTTTGATGTTCCTCTTGAACTTGGACAACCCAATCAGCGTGAAGGATACAAACAAGATTTAAAAAAATATTTTTCTGAATGGTGTGAACCTGTACAAACATTGATTGATCATTTAGATGAACAAAAAACCAACCGTGTCGAAATCCATGATATCGAACCTTTTATGAATTTCTATAAAGATCGTGTCGTACTCCTCGGTGATGCAGCTCACAGCACAACACCTGATATTGGTCAAGGAGGTTGCCAAGCGATGGAAGATGCGATTTATCTCGCACGTGCCCTACAAATCAATACCTTTGGACTGGAAGATACTTTGGCTCGTTATCAGAATAAACGTAATGATCGTACAAAAGAAATGGTTTTAAGAGCACGTAAACGCTGTGATGTTACCCACATGAAAGACCCAGCAATAACCCAAGAATGGTATCAATCTTTATATCAAGAACAAGGCAATCATATTATGCAAGGTATTATCAGTAATATTGTGGGTAATCCACTCGATTGATTCATCATTCTACCGATCTTAAAAATCAATGATCACTCAAAATGGCATAGTCATTGCGTATTTAAAATATCTGGTCTGACCTGTCAGACATTAAAATAAGTCGAAGTGGAACAAATATGCATTTAGAAACATTTAATCAACTCGAAGCCCATGAAGCTCACATTGTTTTAAAAGCTTGCGTACATATTCCGCGTTGGATATCAGATCTTAGCGATCAGCGACCTTATGCGGCTTTAGAACAGTTATATCAAACTGCTGACCAACATGCCTTAACTTGGCAATGGGCGGAAATTGCGGCAGCTTTGGCACTACATCCCCGCATTGGCGAAAAAAAAGCAGCAGTACAGCTATCTGAAAAAGAACAACAATTTTCTCAACATGAGCAAGCTCAGGTCAGCACAGATGAAGAATTACAACAAGCACTTTATCAAGGTAACTTAGCGTATGAGCATAAATTTGGACATATTTTTTTAATACGAGCTGCTGGTCGTACTGGACAGGAAATATTATCAGCACTACAACACAGGTTAAAAAATACGTTTGAAAAAGAACAAGTTGAAGTCAAAAAACAATTGACTGAAATCGCAATGTTGCGCTTAAAACAGGAGATTCAATAAATGTTAACCATCAGTACACATATTTTAAATGCTTCTCTGGGTCAGCCTGCGCCGCAAGTTTTAGTGAAATTATTTTACATTCAAGCCGATCAAAGTACTTTAGTTGATCAACAATTTACCAATGCTGATGGTCGGATTCAGACATTTCAAATCGATCAAACACCATGTGGCAGTTACCAATTATGCTTTGAAGTTGCAGCATATTTCCAATCTTTAAATGTGGACAGTTTTTACCCGAAAGTCTGTATCGATTTTTATGTAAAAGACATTGAGCAACATTATCATGTCCCGTTATTAATCAGCCCATTCTCTTATTCCACTTACCGTGGTAGCTAATCTCTTGTAACTCAGCGGAAAAATGATGATTTAAATTTAAGGAACTCCCCCATGCATCACGATAAAACACAAACTCACGATGAGAATAGCCTCAGTGCTGAACATGAAAATTTAGGCATGCACAAAAATATCATGTATGGTTTGCAGCATGTATTAACCATGTATGGCGGTATTATTGCTCCACCTTTAATCATTGGTTCGGCTGCTGGTTTAGATGCAACAGAAATTGGATTATTGGTTGCTGCTGCACTTTTTGTAGGTGGTCTTGCAACAATTCTACAAACGATTGGTTTTAAACACTTTGGTGCAAAACTTCCAATTGTTCAAGGGGTTTCTTTCGCAGGGGTTGCCACAATTTTAGCCATTGTCAGCACAGGTAGTGGACTTGCATCTGCCTTTGGTGCCGTGATTATCGCATCGGTCATTGGCTTATTACTCACGCCTTTTTTCGCAAAAATTATTCGGTTTTTCCCTCCTGTTGTGACTGGATGTGTGATTACCATGATTGGTATTTCACTGATCCCTGTTGCCATTCGCTGGATTATGGGGGGAAATCCTCAAGCTGCGAATTGGGGTGATCCGACCAATGTCGGCTTAGCGGTACTTACTTTAGCCATTGTCATCATTTTTAGTATGCTTCAACACCAAATTCTACGCCGCCTTGCGATCCTTATTGCCATTGTACTGGGTACACTGTTTGCCTATATGACAGGTTTTGCTGATTTTTCACATGTCACCACTGGGGCAGTATTTGCCTTACCCAGTTTTTTTCATTTTGGTGCACCTGTGTTTGAGTTTTCTGCCATTTTAGCCATGGTGATCGTCACCTTAGTCATTATGACTGAAACCACAGCAGATATTATTGCCATTGGAGAAATTGTAGACACTCCAATAGATGCGAAACGCATCGGTGATGGCTTACGTGCTGATATGTTATCTAGTGCTATTTCCCCTATTTTCGGTTCATTTATGCAAACAGCTTTTGCACAAAATGTAGGTTTAGTTGCAATTACAGGCATTAAAAGCCGCTTTGTTGTGGCGACAGCAGGCTGTATTTTAATTGTTTTAGGTTTATTACCCATCGTTGGACGTTTAGTCGCAGCCATTCCACTACCTGTTTTAGGTGGTGCAGGCATTGTGTTATTTGGTACTGTTGCTGCAAGTGGAATCCGCACGCTGGCAAAAGTCGACTATGACAATCATAAAAACCTCATTATTGTGGCAACTTCACTTGCAATTGGCATGATTCCGATTATAAATCATGAATTTTACGCACAATTTCCAACTTGGGTCAAAACTTTACTGCATTCTGGCATCAGTTCAGCTTGTCTCAGTGCTATCTTACTGAATATTATTTTTAACCATTTACCCTTTACCAAAAAAACACCCAATGTGACTACTTTAACGGTAAATTCAAGTCATTAACTGATCTATAGTCAATGTAAATACAAACAATGCAAATTATAAACTGGTATCTGTCGTGATATTTCTAAACTATTTTTTAAAGTTAAAAATAGTTTAGTGTTGTACATACATTCAAGTGAAGTTGCCCTACTCAATGGAAAAAAGACAACGCTACTTTAGCTCCTTCAATCGACTAGACAGGTAAAATCTAATTATTCATTTGAATGAATTAGATTGAACTCATAAAAAACTACGCTTTTAGGGGAGTTTTTGAATTATTTTAAGCATAACGTTCTCGTCATTGGATCGGTGTTAGGCCTTTATATTTTTTAAATAAGCGAATAAAAAACCAGTATTTTTATAAGCTAGTTGTTTAACAATGATGTCATTATTATTAAAAACTCAATGAATTAATACTTCAAAAATTATTTATAACTAAAAGTGAATATCATTTATTTTTATTACAGTTTTTTAGTTATAAATAATTAAATACTACCCTAACATACTGTACAGAAAATATTGAATAAATGTATAATTTATTTACAACCAAAATAGTTGGTTTTGTTTCCATATTTTAGTTAAATATCATATATAAGATCTTAGATAATATGCAAGGGGCTTAGGAAGCAAACATATCTAAATTATATGGTAACTTCCTAATATGAAACATAAAAATAGATACTATTTACGTTCTAAAATTACAGAAGCGAAATTCAGACAGATTATTCACTTTTTTGCCATGGATTTTACTGCTACAGACACCGCTGAATTAACCAATATTTCTGTCCGATCCATCAATTCGATCTTCATCAAAATTCGTCATAAAATAGCCCAAGCTTGTGAAGAGGTTTCTCCTTTTGAAGGTGTGGTTGAGCTTGATGAATCTTACTTTGGGGCACGTCGTGTTCGTGGTAAACGGGGACGTGGTGCTTCAGGAAAAACTATCGTTTTTGGACTGTTAAAACGAGAAGGTAATGTCTACACAGAAATTATACCCGATTGCTCCAAAGCCACGCTGCAAGGGATTGTCAGAGGTCATATTGAGCTGGACTCAGTGATTAATACTGATGGATGGCGTGGTTATGATGGTCTGGTAGATTTGGGCTTCAATAAACATCTACGTGTTAATCATGGCAACAATGAGTTTGCATGTGGTGATCGGCATATAAACGGGATTGAATCATTTTGGGGATATGCAAAAAAGCGTTTAATTAAATTCAATGGAATTGACAAGAAAATGTTTTATCTGCATCTTAAAGAGACGGAGTATCGCTTCAATCATCGGCACAATAATTTGTACCTCAATTTGCTTAAACTACTCCGTGAAAATCCTCTTTAGCTTCCTAAGCCCCTATGCAAAACTATATCCCTTTTCAACTGAGAACACTTGTTATACAAATTGATCCTTCATTAGATATGTATTGGGAAGATAACTTAAGAACCATTTTCACCAAAATAGATCCAAAAGATCAAGAAAATATTTTTCAACAAATTCTACAACCCAAAGATATTCGCTGGGATCGTGAACAACATCGTTTCTCCCACCATATAAGAAATGATTTAGAAAGTATTATTAAACAAATCCCTCACACAGGCATGAAAACTCTTGCTCAAAAAATTTTACTGTCTCTAGAACAATTAAAGCAATATAACAGTGTCATAGAAGTTGCGGATTATTTAGAAAGTATTCTTAATCAAATTGATAAAATTGATGTTGAAGAAAATATTGAATTACAACGTTTAAAATTAAGCATTCGAAAAGAATTTATTTATGCAGCTGGTGCTATTATCAAAAATAAATCTGAACTCATTATTCCTCCAAATTATCGAAATTTAACTTTAGAATGCGTCAAATCGTTTATTTTAGAAGTCTATCTTAAACAACAGTTATTAGGTTTTTGGTTCAAAACATTACGTCCACGTCATTTAAAAGGGCAATCCCATCCATTATTTAACGAACATTTACTGAAAGAACAAAAAATTCGCCAACTTGAAGTCGTCAAAACCTCCAAATTTATTTTTGCACTCGCACCTAGTCGTGACCTTAATGTAAATCCTTTTTCAATCCGTCGTTTCTTGTTAGAAGAAAAAATTGCTTTTTCTCATAATGTTTACTTAAATGGCGTTGCTTTTGACTTAACACAGCTTCAAGACAATAATGCTACCACGACTTTTTTAGAACAAATCATTCGGATTATTACAATAGAAAAACTTATTTCCCAACAAATCATTGACTTAATTGATAAGTTTGAACTATATAGTGTTAACCATCTTTTCCCTCTTCTATTTCAACCTCTTGATGCATCAGGACTTATTGCTGAAAAAGTGGTACAACAACGTTTGTGGGATTTTGAGCAGATGTTGAGTGTCAATATTTTAGAACCTTTAGAAAATGCTCTACGTCATATCATGCAAAATAACGATGAAGCAGAATATTTATTTATTAGTATGCGTCAATTACTTGCAGATATTATTAGTTATTACAAAGATTTTCAGAGCCAACCAGCAATTATGTTTGATCAGCAAGCTGATCTTTTTTCAGCGCGATTAACAGCATATCTCACTCTCATTTCTAAACGTAAATATGATGTTTTTGTAGTTTCAACAGATGAAGACTGGCTTAAAGCAATAGAATTGATTTCTGAGCCTATTGCTCAACTCAAGACAGTTTGTAAAGATGGTCTTGATCAAAATAAAGTTCTAGTTACAGAAATCAAAGAAAAACAAAGAAGTTTAAAAGAAAAGGAAAACTCTTTTTTCAGCAAAATATTAAATAACCAAGCTAAAGTTCAGGCCCAACTTGATGATTTAAAACATCAGACTTTTACTTTAAAAGAAAATACTTATTTTGAAATTGTACGTATCCCTAAAAAATACCCATCGATGACAGTATATTTAGAGTTTGAGTCTCTGATCTCACTTAATGATAAAGAGCGGCATTATGCTTTCCCAACTGGGAAAAATTGGATTACACGTCTTCCTATTCTTGTTCAATTACCTGAAGATCGAAGTTTATTCAACCCACAAGAACTTTATCGAACAATGGAGTTTGATTTAAGTAAAATGAATCAAAAGTGGACAGCAACTATGGGAGTATAAATTCATTTCCATATTTTACTAAGCTTTGTATTCCATCAATGAATACGAAGCTTTTTTATTACAAATCTGCAATACATTCATTGATTCAAATAGACTACTTTCAACGTATACAGAAAATATTTTTCTGTAAAAACAATCAGAAATGAAGGGGTTGCTTATGGGATCAATGATTACCGTGACTTCTTGGAAGTACAATGCTTCTTCGCGGTATTTGAAAATTTTTTATAACAATGGTTCTGGTGAACTTTACCATCCTGTACCAGAATTTATTTATGATAATTTACTTCGATGTAGTGATAAAACAGCCTTTGTACATAAATATTTAGAATATGACTTACATTTTAAAAGGCTTTTGATTTTATAATTTATACATTTATTCAAATCATTATTTTTTAATAGATCAGGGAACTTCCTTCCCTGATCTCGATGATGCCAACTGAATAAAATTAAAGTTGGCAATGTTATAAGTTCAAACTTTTACTTTTTAAATGTCACCACAAATAAACCTGCACCAATTGGCAAAGTCGTAGTCATAAAACGTTCATCTTTTTTGACTTCAGCAATAAAACTCTTTACTTCAGCAGCATGTGAAATCACATTGTCTACGATCAACACGCCGCCCTGTTCCGAAATCATTTTTTGCAAATATACCCAATAATTTAGATATGCCTCACGCTCCGCATCTAATAAAATAAAATCATATTTTTCTGCTGCATTGGCTAGAAACTGTTCTGCATCTCCTACCCAAAAATCAATAACATCATCGACCTGTAATTCTTTTGCATAACTCTTGGCTTGTTCAGTACGGCATTCTTCAATTTCAAGCGTTGTTATTTTTCCCCCTGTAACTTGTGCTGCATCTGCTAACCATAAAGTTGAATAACCTGTCGACGTGCCGATTTCTAAAATACGTTTAGACTGCTGAATTCGAATCTGCATGGCGAGAAATAATGCCGACTCTGGCTCTATATTTCGATAACGCTTGATACGCTCACATTGCGTAGCATCAAATTTGATAAAGGATTGGTATAACTCATTTAATCGTTGTAAAAATGGGCTACTTAAACTCATATTCAGATCATCCTCATCTTTTCTATTCGTATTATTTCAATTATTTACGTCATTCCAATGACAACTATACCTTATATTTAATTCCTGTTATTCAAGTATTTTCTATGCAAATAATTTGTAGCAATGCTTAGACTTTATGTAAGAATTCAAAACGAGAGACGATTTGACCATTTTCCAATTCGACAGTTTCTTTAAACATATCAAGCGGTCTCACCCAAATCGAATAATCGTCATATAAACACTGATAAACGACCAATTTTTCTTGTGTTTCACTATGCTGTGCAACATGCAATACTTGATATAGCTTGCCCTTATAATGACGATAAATACCCTGTTCCATGTGCCTTCACTACTTAATAAAAGGTCAGTATAAAGTTAAGCATTACGCTATACAAATTTTAATCACAAAAAATCCGCTACGAGAGCGGATTTTTTGAAACTCTAACTCAAGAGAAATCTAATTCTTTTTCAAAACCTTTTAACTCGTGACGAGCCATTGCTAAGTTTGATTTAGAACGATCTAATACCAAATAAAGGAATAGATTTTCATTTGTTTCTAAAGGACGGATTAAATGATATTGTTTACCTAAAGTAATCAAAATATCTTCAATTTGGTCATCTAATTTTAATGCTTTTGCAACTTTACGTTTAGCACGAACAACTTCTGTATTACCAGCAGCAGCTAGTTCTAAATCAATTCCTGCACCTGCTGTTGCAAGTGATAAACCGCTTTCACTGTCAACGAGTGCAGCACAAACAAAACCATCAATATCTGATAAAGGTTCTAAAGTAATACGAGCCATAGGATTCCCCATTGTTTTCTTGTTTAACATGTTATTTTGCTATAGTGATATTCTTACAATATCATTACAGCGATCCACACTCGATCGTTAATCGAGCTCTTTCTTAAAAACTAATATTGAGTTTCTTTAATGTTATCCACATCAATATTAAATTTTTATCTCTACTTAATTTTTAACTACTATATCAATATATAACTGTCTGTATATAGTTTATTTTGAAATTTTTTAGTCCACACATTCATTCATACAAACATTGAATAAAATTCAATATTTCACCAAACTTTCAACAGTTTCTTTGGTTTCATACAACATCTGTCCAATTAAAATATCTTTCGATGTTAAGGATACTAAAACCATTGGATATTGCGCATGAGGTACTGCCGTTAAGAGTGCTTTACCATTATCAGCATCCAACGTAATCGTTTGACAACCTACAAGATTAATTTCAGAAATAAATGCGGTGACCATCGCTAAAATAGAACTACTAACTGCCGCAATTTTACTTGAGTTAGCCACATTTTTTTTATTTGCCAAGGCTATCTCAAATCCATCTGAAGAACACAGCATCACAAAATCCACACCAGAAACGCTGTTCAGCAGTTCTCGGATTTTTTGTTCCCCATATTTTGCAAAGTCTTCTGGAATTTTTCTTGATAGATTTACATCTAACATAATCCACCTATAAATTTATTTAAATTAATACACTTTTCATAGATTTTTTTTCCATGATTAAGTTGTTAATTTATTATTCGCCCCAATTAATGCAAAATATATCACATATTTTGTAATTTAAAATATATTTATCACATATATTTTAGTAAATTTCAGTTATTTTTTTCTGCTCTTTATGAGCACATTAAAATAAATTAATTTATTTTTCTACTTTTCTAACACAATTATGTAGAAGAAATAAACATAAGTACCTTATCATTACTTCACTTATATAAAATTAAAATACAATTAAAATAAAATCGAAAAAACAGATTATTAAAATAAAAACAAACTGTTTTACCTGTTAATGATTTTAGCTTACTATAAGCTCAATGAATAAATTTACTCCCTTGGAGATTGTTAGCATGTTAGATACAAATACTTCTGCTCAATTAAAAACGTTGTTAGAGCGTCTCGAAAGCCCAATCGAAATTGTTGCTTCTTTAAATGGTTCTGATAAATCAGACAAGATTAAAGAATTGGTGACAGAAATTGCTGCACTATCTGATCAAGTGACTGCACGTTTTGATGGTCAAAATGATCGTAAACCAAGTTTTGGTATCGCGAAAGTTGGTGAGCAACCACGTGTATATTTTGCTGGCTTACCAATGGGGCATGAGTTCACATCTTTAATTCTTGCCTTATTACAAGTCTCTGGTTATGCACCTAAAGTTTCAGATGAAATTTTGGCTCAAGTGAAAGGTTTAAACTTAACAGCAAACTTTGATGTATTTGTATCTTTAAGTTGCCATAACTGTCCAGATGTTGTTCAAGCATTGAACTTGATTGCGATCAATAACCCAGGTACAACCGCGACTATGATTGATGGTGCTTTCTTCCAAGATGAAGTTGAAGAACGCAAAATCATGGCTGTACCAATGGTCTTCCAAAATGGTGAACACATTGGCCAAGGTCGTATGACATTGGAAGAGATTGTTGCTAAATTGGATACAGGTGCGGCGGCAAAAGATGCAGAAAAATTAAATGCCAAAGATGCATTTGATGTACTCGTGATTGGTGGTGGACCTGCAGGTGCGACTTCCGCTGTATATGCTGCGCGTAAAGGGATCCGTACAGGTGTTGTATCTGAACGCTTTGGTGGTCAGGTGATGGATACTATGGACATTGAAAACTTTATTTCAGTGCAAAAAACACAAGGTCCTAAATTTGCAGCTGATATGGAAGCCCATGTCCGTGAATACGGTGTGGACATCATGAACTTACAGAAAGTAAAACATATTGTTGGTGCAGACCAAACTGCCAATGGTTTAGTCGAAATTGAACTTGAAAATGGTGCTAAACTTGAATCGAAAACTGTGATCCTATCTACAGGTGCACGTTGGAGAGAAATGAATGTTCCTGGTGAGAAAGAGTATAAAACACGTGGTGTTGCCTACTGCCCTCACTGTGACGGTCCACTCTTCAAAGGTAAACGTGTTGCGGTCATCGGTGGTGGTAACTCAGGTGTTGAAGCAGCAATCGACCTTGCTGGTATTGTTGAACATGTCACGTTAGTGGAGTTTGATACTAAATTACGTGCAGACCAAGTGCTTCAAGACAAATTGAACAGCTTACCAAATACCACTGTGATTATGAATGCGCTTTCAACTGAAGTGGTTGGTGATGGTTCACAAGTGACTGCATTGAAATACAAAGATCGTGCAACGGATGAGATCAAAACGATTGAATTGGCTGGAATCTTTGTACAAATCGGTTTATTACCAAATACTGACTTCTTGAAAGACACAGCAGTTGAACTTTCAAACCGCAATGAAATTGTCGTCAATGATCGTAACGAAACCAATGTCAAAGGTGTATTTGCTGCAGGTGACTGTACGACTGTTCCTTATAAACAAATCATTATTGCCTCAGGTGAAGGTGCGAAAGCAGCATTGTCTGCATTTGATTATATCATTCGTTCAGGACAATAATATTTTCAAAGTTACAGCATAATCCAATCAATCAGCTCTTTATTTTTAGAAATGAAGAGCTTTTATATTTTTGCGACATTAACAATTTTTAATATTCATTTCTCATTATTTTGTTTATATTGAAAATATCCATATGTTTGGATGAAAAATAATAGGTTAAGAAGGTAAAACAAATGAATAAATTACTTGTTGCTCTAGGTCTTGCTGCTACCGTTGCACTTGTGGGTTGTAATAAAGACAAAGCACCTGAAACAGGTGCATCAACTGGTGAACATTTAGAAAATGCTGCCCAACAAGCAGGTCACGATGTTGCAAATGCAACTGAGAATGCTGCTAACGCAACTGCAACTGCTGTAGACAATGCTGCAAGCGCAACTGTTGATGCTGCAAATCATGCTGCAACGGCGACCGCTCATGCTGCTGATGCTACTGTAGATGCTGCAAAAGATGCAACTGCTGCAACTGCTGGTGCAGTTGAGCAAGGTGCTGCAAATGTAAAAGAAGCTGCTAAAAACTAAAATCATTCCAACAATAAAAAAACTCCTGCGGGAGTTTTTTTATGATCAAAATCGAATAAAGTATTTGATTTTTATGTGTGTTCTACTATATTGATAAGAATATTTCTCATTTGAATATATACTATGTCATATCTCCCCCATCATGAGCATCATTTAATCCAACGCGCAGGTTGGCTTCGTGCCGCAGTTTTAGGGGCAAATGATGGCATCATTTCCGTCACAAGTTTAGTTGTTGGAATGGCAGCAAGCGGTGCATCCGCACAAACACTATTTATTACTTGTGTAGCAGGTCTAATTTCTGGTGCAACCTCAATGGCAGCAGGTGAATATATTTCAGTTAAATCTCAAGTGGATATTGAAGAAGCAGATTTAGCTGTTGAAGCAAGAGAGTTAGCCAGAAATCCTCATCATGAACTTAAGGAACTGACTCAAATTTATATCCAACGAGGCTTAACGCCTGAACTTGCACATGAAGTTGCAGTACAACTGAGTGAAAAAGATGCCCTCGAAGCCCATGCTCGGGATGAAATTGGTATCAATGAAATGACGACAGCCAAACCATTGCAAGCCGCAGGCTCTTCTGCACTTTCATTTTCATTGGGTGCGCTATGTCCAATGTTAGCAATACTCCTCAGTCCTGAACAGTGGATGGCACAAATTGTAATGGTTGTGGGCATTCTTTCTTTAGCAATTTTAGGTGCGTTATCTAGCTATTTTGCAGGTACTTCGATGTTCCGTGGTAGTGCCCGTGTTACGGTTTGGGGATTAATTGCTATGCTCTTTGCCATGTGGATCGGTTCTTTATTTGATGTCACTCCACTGTAAAACATTTTATTATCAGAATATCTTATTTATACCATCAGATATTCTCAATTAAATACTTCATAATATGTGATTATTCAATATATTAATCACATAATTATCACTTAAAATACGCTCACTCAATTCGTTATATTTACTACTCCCATGTCTATTGTTGCAGCGAAATCCGATCGATCAAATTCTTCGGTTTGGGTCGCATTTATTCTTATCATTTTAGGCACCTTAGGTGCTTATCATGTTGTTGGTACCACACAAGCACTGTTATTTTTAATTGGCGGTGCTTTAGGTATGACCTTATATCATGCTTCTTTTGGTTTTACCTCCAGTTGGCGTGTCTTTTTAAACGAACGCCGTGGACGTGGTTTACGTGCACAAATGATCATGCTTGCTGTAGCGGTATTATTATTTTTCCCTGCACTTGGTGCAGGAGAGTTATTTGGCAATCCTGTCAAAGGCAATGTCAATCCTGTGTCTATCTCCGTCATGATCGGTGCTTTTATTTTTGGGATCGGCATGCAACTCGGCGGTGGCTGTGCTTCTGGTACACTCTATACGGTAGGAGGTGGTAGCGCACGTATGGTGGTCACACTCATCTTCTTTTGTTTAGGTTCTTTGATCGCAACATCGCATTTGGATTGGTGGTTTAATCTACCTCATCTTGCACCTATTTCATTGGTACACAGTTTGGGAGTGATACCTGCGCTTGTACTGAATCTTGTCATTTTTTCTATCATTGCTGCAATTACAATTTATGTTGAGAAAAAACGTCATGGTCAATTGGAATCAGAACCTGAAACCAAGCAACGCGGCTTTCGTCGTTTTTTACGTGGACCTTGGCCTTTGGTGTGGGGTGGTATTATTCTCACTTTACTTAACTTTGCTACCTTAGCATTGGCGGGTCGTCCATGGGGTGTCACCTCTGCACTTGCTGTTTGGGCTGCAAAAACTGCAAGTTTTGTAGGTGTCGATGTCGCATCTTGGGCATATTGGCAACAAGCTTCAAATGCTAAAGCTTTAACACAGTCCCTGTGGTTTGATGTCACCTCAATGATGAATTTTGGCATCATGCTTGGTGCATTACTTGCAGCAAGTTTGGCTGGAAAATTTGCACCAAATTTAAATATTCCAAAACGTTCATTACTTGCTGCTGTACTCGGCGGTTTAATGTTGGGTTACGGCGCACGTTTGGCATATGGTTGTAATATTGGTGCGTATTTTAGTGGTATTGCATCAGGTAGTTTACATGGTTGGCTATGGCTCGTTTTTGCATTTATAGGCAATAGTGTCGGGGTAAAACTGCGCCCGACGTTCTTTCCAAATGAAAAACCCCTGCCAACCAAACTCAGCGGATGTTAGCTACTCAGTGCCATTAAAAAATGCCCATCAGAGTGGGCATTTTTTAACAGATTAAAATTATGATTTATAGTATTTTTTCATTTAAATAGCGCCAATAACGTTTTGGCACATATTGAATATGCAACTTCATGTTTTGTCGTGCTTGAATATTGACACTATTAAAATAATCTTTCCAAAGTTTGTCATATAAAACTTCTTCATCGTCCAATTCAATCGTAAAATTCTGACTTGATCCAATCATATTATTTGAGTCAATTTCACACGCATTCATCTGGATTTGATGGATTTCATTTAAATCATAGTAAATCCCATATTTACGCTGCTCATCATAAATCAACCATTTTTGATCTTGATAACGGGCTTTAAAATGCCGCTCGATTAAAGGTAGCACATTAAAATCGGGTTTAATCAAACTTAAAAATAAAGCATCTTTACACTTTTTAAATCTTACAAAAGCTTCCATGCGGTGCTTTTCACGTCCAACTTGTTTTGCCCATTTTGATAAAGCTAAAACTGAAGGATGCCCATAATTTTGATCAATATTTTTTTGTGATGAAAATACATAGACACTAAAATTGAATAAATGCTGAAAAGCTTCTGCATTTTCAGATAAAAAAGTGTAATAAAAGTTTCTTAATGCACTTATGGAAATTTTTTGCTTTAAACCTTGCCACACCCGCTGCGCTTGCACATCATCTGAAGGTACAACAATGGTATCACCCAATAAGCTATTTTGTGATTGAGCTTGATGACAAATTTCAATCTCAAATTCTTTAAATTGAAATGCTCGAAATACACAGCACAATAGTCCCGTGAGTGTTCCATCAAAAATATAAATTGTCATTAAAAACCAAAACCTAACTGTGGCGAAAGTTGTTTCTGGTATTTCGAGTGACCTGACTGCAAAATCTGTTGACGAATTTGGCTTGGTAACTGCTGCTTTAAAAATTTCGGCGTATCTACACAGTAAATAAAATGTTGTGCGCGATTATAAGCCACACCTAAACGTTTCAATTGATCAATATGAATTTTACCAAACCGCCGTGCCTGCACAATTTTTTTTGCGGAACGTACACCAATACCAGGTACACGTAAAATCATTCGATAATCGGCAGTATTAATATCCACAGGAAATTGTTCCGGATGCCTTAACGCCCAACCTAGCTTAGGATCAACATCCAAATCCAAATAAGGATGCTGATCATCGACAATTTCAGTGGCATCAAAACCATAAAAACGCATTAACCAATCAGATTGATACAAGCGATTTTCACGTAGTAATGGGGGCGCTGAGCCAATGGCAGGTAACATTTTTTCATCATCATTAATAGGAATATAACCTGAAAAATATACGCGTTTTAAGTTAAATGCTTTGTAATGATGATCTGCCATTAAAATAATATCTTGATCTGTTTCGTGATGTGCACCAATCACCATTTGCGTGGTCTGACCCGCTGGCACAAATTTAGGTACAGATTTAATCATTTTTCGCTCATCTTTCAATTGAATGAGACGATCACGCACAATTCCTAAATCTTTTTGAACTTCTTGATGGGTTTTTTCAGGTGCAAATTTCTTCAGTCCTGCTTCTGTCGGCATTTCCAAGTTAATACTCATACGGTCTACATATAAACCCGCTTCATGAATAATCTCAGACGAGGCACCTGGAATGGTTTTGAGATGAATATAGCCGTTAAAATTTTCTTCAAGTCTGAGTTTTTTAACCACTTGTAGCATACGTTCCATCGTAAAATCCGCCGACTTAAAGATCCCTGAACTCAGAAATAATCCTTCAATATAATTACGACGATAAAAATTAATGGTGAGGTCCACCACCTCTTGTACAGTAAAAGAAGCTCGTTTCACATCATTAGAACGCCTAGACACACAATAAGAACAGTCATAAATACAGACATTTGAAAACAAAATTTTGAGTAGAGAAACACAACGACCATCTTCGGTATAACTATGACATATACCTGAGCCTGTGTTCCCTAAACCTTTTTCTTTATTTTTGCGATTGCTGCCACTCGACGAACATGACACATCATATTTGGCAGCATCAGCTAAAATCTGTAATTTTTCACTGATACGATCAGACATACATTGTCACCTGTTTTGCTTAAGGGTAATGTATTATAAAATTCATAGGCAAGATCATGTGTTCTCTTATCTTTTGAACGTCGTATTGTGTCGTTTTAAATTTTAAGTATGAGTGGATAAACATTTCATGACTAAATAACGATTATTATTTGCCATCCTTCATCTAGTTCAGCTAATTTAGGAATATCTTGAAGGAGCACAGTGATGAATATATTAGAACGCTTAGGAATCCGGCACCCTATTTTTTTAGCCCCAATGGCAGGTGTTTCCACACCTGAATTGGCAGCCGAAGTGGCAAATCAAGGAGGTCTTGGCTCACTGGGTTTAGGGGCAAATTCAGTCAGTGCTGCTCGTGAGCAAATCTTAAAAACCCAAGAGTTGACAAGTTTGCCCTTTCAAGTGAACTTTTTTTGCCATCAGCCTGAAGCATTGAATGAAACAGCAAATCAAAGATGGATTGAACATTTAAAACCTGAATTTGCAAAGTTTAATGCAGAAGCGCCACAAGATTTGAAATGCATTTACCCTAGTTTTCTGGACAATGATGATTTTTTAAATTTAGTTTTGCAGACACAACCCAAAGCCGTTAGTTTTCATTTTGGCATTCCACATGCTTATCAAATTCAACAATTAAAAGATGCAAATATTATTACCATGGTGTCTGCCACCAATCTTGCAGAAGCCAAAGCCATCGAAGCAGCAGGTATTGATATCATCATTGCACAAGGTGTAGAAGCAGGTGGGCATCGTGGTATTTTTAATCCTGATTTGGATGGTGCAATTAAAACTTTTGATCTCATTCAACTGATTAAAAAATACTGTCAGACACCTGTCGTCGCTGCGGGCGGTATTATGAACGGTCAACAAGCCAAACAAGCACTGAACTTGGGTGCGGAAGCTGTACAACTCGGCACCGCTTTCGTTCAATGTAAAAGCTCTAATGCCAATACAGCCTATCGCAAAGCATTATTTGACCACCCAATTACCCAAATCACAGCAAGTATTTCAGGACGTCCTGCACGTGGTCTAATTAATCAATGGGCTTCCTTTATTGATCTACCTGATCGTCCACCTGTTGCACCATATCCTTATGCTTATGATTTAGCAAAACAATTGAATGCTTTAGCTGTGCAAAATGGTGAGGTTGGTTATGGAGCTTTTTGGGCAGGTTCAAATGTTGCTCAAATCCGCCCATTAGAAGCACAAGATTTAATCAATCAATTGGTCTTGGAAATGAATCAAGCTTAAATTGATGATTGCAACAATCAGGTCTAAGTCTTAATTGGATTTAGACCTGATATCGTTCCGCCAGCATATACACTAAATCTAACTCAGGACATTGATATTCCAAAGCTGTCATGGCAGCCGTGACCTGTCCCCGATGATGCGTGCCATGATTAAATACATGCAATAATGTTGCTGCATAAGGTAAACTCATTGGTGTACCTGAGGCTCGCTGATAAGTTAAATTTCCTTTGAGTTTTGTGTCATCTAAACCATCGACAAATTCAACCCAATGCTGAGCTTTTTGTACCAACTCATTCAATAATCGCTGTTTTTCCGTATGTAAAATGGTGTCTAAAGACACAATGGGTGAAATACCATGTTTAAAACGTGCGTACCATAAGCTATGTTCGCCCAATAATAAATGATTTAAAGTTCCTGCAATACTCTTAAAATATAATCCAACATTTTGATTAAAATCTATATCTGACATTTCAGCCAAGTGCTTATCCAAACGCTGAGTTGCCCATACATTGTATTCGGCAAAAAGTTGAAATGTCTCTTTATTCATTTTTTCACGTCATCAATACTTGTAATTTATCTTGATACAAACACAATTTTGATTAAAATAACAACATATTTTTATTATTACCATATTTCTCTCATGATAAATCCAATTTTTTGCCTTGCGGTAAATCATTTCCCACTTATTTAACTCGGTTTTTATTTTTCAAAAACTTGGTTCAATGTTTAAGTGAGATTTATCATGCCTGCATATCATGAAATTCGTGCAGTATATGATCGTGACAGCATCGCGGTCTATCAAGCCTATAATCAACAGATCGCTCAACTGGCAGTGCAACATCAGAAATTTGTTGCGCCATTTTCCTTTCACAGAATGACATGGATTAAACCCTCATTTCTATGGTGAATGGGACGCAGTCATTGGGCACGTCAATCAGGGCAAGAACACATTCTTGCCATACGCATCAAACATATTTTTGGGAACGTCTACTTGCTCAAAGCGTACATACTAATCCGAGCTTATTCCAAACACACAAAGATCAACAATGGATTGATCTTTTTGAGCAGGCACAGGTTCGTGTTCAATGGGATCCTGAACGTAATCTGAAAAGTGCCAAACTGGAACATCGTAGTATTCAGATCGGCATCAGTCGTTTTCTGATTCAAAAGTTTAACGATGAGGCAATTCTTGCCATCGATGACATCACGCCTTTGGTTCGAAAAATGGCACAGTTGCGTAAAGATGGACAATATAAACATGCAGAAAAACTGCTGCCCAAAGAACGTATCTATCCTTTAAGCACTGCACTGAAAAGGCATTTAGGGATTGATTAAATCCGTCTTGCTGAGATGAGCATTTATAGAATGAGAGCATGCTCCCATTCTATCTTCCATAGAATCCGCTAAGACAGAACACAGTTAGACATCAAGTAAATTCACTTTCTCAACTTGCACATCACTCATGATATTTCCTTGTTCTAATAAATGATTGAAATAGGCCTCAACAACTTTTGCTTGATCTGCTGTACTTTCCACTTTATACATATTTTGACGGAATTCATTACTTGAACGTAAACCTTTGGTATACCAAGCAATATGTTTTCGTGCAATACGGCAGCCTGAATACTCACCATAAAATTCATATAACTCAGACAAATGCCCCAGCAACACATCTTTCACTTCCTGAATATCAGGTGCGACTAAATGTTCACCTGTTTCGAGATAATGTGCGATTTCACGGAAAATCCACGGGCGACCTTGGGCAGCACGTCCAATCATCACGGCATCAGCCCCTGTATAATCCAAAACATATTTGGCTTTTTCAGGACTATCAATGTCACCATTGGCAATCACAGGAATCGACAGCATGCTTTTTACATCTTTAATCAAGCTATAACGTGCTGTATTTAAATACATATCCTCACGAGTACGCCCATGTAAAGCAAGTGCTGCAATCCCTGCTTCTTCTGCACGTTTTGCCACACGCATAATATTTTCATGCCCATTTAAAAAACCTAAACGGGTCTTTAAGGTCACAGGTACATCGACCGCAGCGACAACTGCATCCAAAATTCGAGCCACTAAGTCTTCATCTTTGAGTAATGCCGAACCTGCCAATTTATTACAAACCTTTTTAGCAGGACACCCCATATTAATGTCGACAATTTGAGCGCCATTCGAGACTTGATAACGTGCCGCTTCAGCCAACTGCTCAGGCTCTGAACCTGCAATTTGCGCTGAAATAGGCGCAAGTTCACCGTCAAAATTGGCACGATATAAACTTTTTTTGGTCATACGTAAAGTTTGATCAGAGGTCATCATTTCACTGACCGCATGTCCTGCACCAAAGTATTTGCACAATGTGCGAAATGGCCGATCAGTGACACCTGCCATCGGGGCAACAAAAACAGGAGAATGCTTTGATCTATCAAATAAGTCTTGAATGACCTGATATTGACTCAATTGTATAACCTCATTTAACGTTTTAAATCCACTACACCCTCTTCATATTCTATTTAAAATACAATTTGCATAGATAGAATACCCTGCCAAAAGTGGTTAAATCGTTATTTACACAGCACAAAAAAGGGCTTAGCATCCCAATCAACATTGGCGCTAATCATTTATTAGGCTATTGTAAATCTTGACGTTATATTTGTGTAAAAAACTTTGGAATAATTAATCGCGCAAAAGCATGACTTATAGTTTTTTAAAATATAAGTCATCTGACAGATAGTTTAGGATTGTTGAGTTGTCACCGAAACCTAAAGTTTTTAAGCGCATTCATTTAAGACAAAGTTTGTGACTCTGCATAGAATGGATTTGATTGATCTTTCATCATAAAGCGATTGTGATCCGCTTGTTGTAATACATCCTGACTCTTAGACTGATGATCTGAAACAGAAATACCGTAACTCAACATTGGTAAAATTTCTTTATTTTTGAGCTTTATAGGATGTGCCTGAATTGCATTCAATAAACGTCCTGCAATTTGCGCCATTTGGGCTTGGTTAATATCATTTAAAATCAAAATAAATTCTGAATCACTCAAACGCCCAATCAAATCAGTTTCACGAATATTATGAGCAAGTTTTTGAGCAACTTCGTAGATTACTTTATCACCAGATTTTTGATTGTATTGCGTACGAATTTCATCTAAATTATCAATATTAATCAATAGAATGCCATAATGCGTTGTTTCTTGTGGGTGCAATTCTTTGACAAATTGATTAATTCCAAACTGATTGTAAACCCCAGTCAAAGCGTCAATTTCTATACTTTGATCTTTTGTATCTTTATGAATCAGTTTCGTAATAAATGAATTTTTCAAAACCTGATTCACAAATCTATACAGTTTACGGCGCTTTTCTGAATAGATTTTATTTCTCATAACAATCCCCTAGCGGTGACATTTTTTTTGTTTTCATCGCATAAATGTAGCAATTTATTCAAAAATTTCCAAACTTATTTTCCTACAAATTACTGACACACATAATAGTAAAAAAAATTTAAGCGAAACATATCACATAAAGTTTAAAAATTTAATAAAAATATTATGGATATATGTTTTTCATTTTCTCATCATCATTGTTCTCTGACTTTTATCAGTCATCAACTCAAAGCAGAGAATTTCATATAATCGAAACAAAATGATGATCAAAATCTTACAGCCAATAACCCAAATACTGCTAAGCGCCACATTGTGCTAAAAATAATTCAATAGCATGTTGTGCAATTTCTGCATCTTCAAATGATTTAACACCTGAAACCCCCACAGCACCGACCAACTGTCCTTGGTATAAAATCGGCTCACCACCTTCTAACATGCCCGAAAAGGTATCCATAGTGAGAAAACCCATCTGACCATTTTTAATTAAATTTTCAAATAAGCCCGAAGGACGACGGCTAATCGCAGAGCATTTGGCTTTTTCTAAACATAAATTTGCAGTCATTGGTGAAGCACCATCCATACGCTTCATAGCAAGTAAATTGCCTGTTTCATCGACAATTGCAATGCTGACATTAAATTGTTTTTGAACTGCATATTGATATGCCTGATCCAATAAAAACTCGGCATCAGCCAAGGTCAAATAATGTTTGGTTTGCATCCATTCATTCCTGTTAAAATTTAAAGGAGTTCCCTCTCCTGAGCGAATTTTTAAGCACTACTTTAAAAATGATGCCAAAGTGAGGGTTAGCCAAAGGTAAAATACTCAATTGCATTTAAAGCAATGCCTTAAATGCAATATAAGTGAGTCATTAACCTTTCATTTCTGCAAAAACTTCTTTTGCCATATCAATGGTAAATTGAATATCTTCATCACTATGTGCAGCTGAAATAAAGCCCGCTTCAAAAGCCGATGGCGCAAGATTGACACCACGTTTTAACATACCGTGGAAGAACTTACGGAAAGCGTCGACATCACATTTCAACATCGAGTCAAAGCTTGTGATATCTTCTTGATCTGTAAAGTACAAGCCAAACATTGCACCCACTTGCTGAGTTTTAAAGGCAATGCCTGCTTCATTCGCAGCAGCTTGTAAACCTATAAGTAATTTTTCGAGTTGTGCAGTAATATTTTCATAAAAGCCGTCTTGGCGTAAATGCTTAAACATTTCAATTCCTGCACGCATCGCCAATGGATTGCCTGACAATGTCCCTGCTTGATACACTTTACCAAGTGGCGCAATGCATTCCATCACTTCACGTTTACCACCAAAGGCACCTACAGGCAGACCTGCACCAATGATTTTACCCAGAGTGGTTAAGTCAGGGGTTACACCATAATGTGCTTGCGCACCGCCCAGGCCCACACGGAAACCTGTCATCACTTCATCAATGATGAAAACTGAACCATGCTCGTCACACACATCACGAATGGCTTGTAAGAATCCATCAATCGGTTTAACCAGATTCATATTGCCTGCGACAGGTTCAACAATCACCCCTGCAATTTCAGCACCAAACTTGGCAAAGCATTCTTTTAAAGTGGGAATATCATTGTATGGCAATGTTAAAGTGTGTTTAGCAAAATCAGCAGGAACACCAGCAGAAGTCGCTTCCCCTTCACCTTTGGTTAATAAACCTGAACCTGCTTTTACAAGCAATGAATCTGAGTGACCGTGATAACAGCCTTCAAATTTGACAATTTTGTCACGCCCTGTATAACCACGCGCTAAACGAATCGCCGTCATGGTCGCCTCAGTCCCTGAGTTGGTCATACGAACCAATTCAATTGAAGGCATAATTTCACAGATAATATCTGCAAGTGTTGTTTCATGCACAGTCGGTGCACCGAAACTTAAACCATCGACAGCAGCATCTTGCACTGCTTTGATAATGTCAGGATGCGCATGCCCTAAAATCATCGGCCCCCATGAACCCACATAGTCGACATAACGCTTGCCATCGACATCGTACAAATAAGCACCCTTGGCTTTTTCAATAAAAACTGGCGTACCACCGACACCATTAAACGCACGTACAGGAGAGTTCACCCCACCTGGAATGTGTTTGCTTGCTTGTTTAAACAATTGTTCTTGCTTGGCAGATAAAGTCATGGAAATGCTCAACTTAAAAATACAATGGCATTCAAAAAAGCTTATGCTTTTGATGCAAATAAATCAGCCCATTCGTGGGTACGCACAGTAACGCCTGATAATGATTGTCCCAATATATCACTAATCACGGCACAAAGGTCGGCACCAGCATCAATCACTTCACTTGAATTTTCAACAGTTAAACCACCAATCGCACAAATTGGCACATTAAATTTTGCTTTGGCTTGTTTTAAAGTCTCTAAACCAATATTACCTGCCTCAGGCTTGGTTTCAGTCGCATAAATTGCACCAAAAGCTACATAGTTTGCACCATCAGCAATGGCTTGTTCTGCAAGTTCAATCGAATTATTACAACTACGACCAATCAAAATATTTTTCGGCAGACGAGTAACTGCTTCTACGATAGAACCATCATCTTGCCCTAAATGTACACCCACACCATATTTTACCGCAGCATCTAAGTCATCATTAATGACAAAAGGGACTTTATATTGCGCACACATCGACTTCATATATTCGATTTCATAGTCCTGATCTTGTTTTGCCACTTTTTTACGGCGATATTGCAATACTGCCACTTCATAAGTTGACATTGCACCTTCAAGCTTTGCCAATAAAAGCTCAATTGGATCATCATTGGTGATTAAATATAAACCGCGCATAAGTCAAAAACTCAAAACAAATACAAAACTTTGATTATTATAAGACAAAGCGTTATGAGAACACATTGATTAAATGTAGAAATTAAAAAACTTAATCATTTACTGAACTTATTGATAAAACTGACTGCAAATAATTTCAGTAATTTGACTCATAGTAAATTAGGCAAAAAGACGACTTTATGATCAATTTTATAAAAAAAAGCTACCAAAACTGTTAAAAGGGCTGAAATGTAACTGGATCGGCTTTTTTTTGCGGATGAGTAGCGGTTGTTAAACAACATAAACCATTGAAATAAAAATAATTTTAATGAATAATTTCGCACAACCTCCCCCCATTATGTTAAATGAAATCAATATTCGAGTAATTTTCTTTTATACTAAAACAAAATTTATGATATTTAATTCAACTTATGAATCCAACAATAGATACAATTTTAAGAAAAGTAGATGGATTAAAGCTTACTCAAGATTTCTTCTTTGTGATGAATAAAACCATTCACTTAAGGTATGCAACTATTTATGAAACAGATGAAATAGGATTCAGAAATCTAGGGAATACTGAAGATATATTTCAAGAAATATATGACCTTATGGATAGTTCAGAATTAGATAATGGAATTTATAGCTATTATTCTATTGATAAAAAAGTAATACATCATACTGATTACAATCCTGAGTTATTTTGGGATGATGCAATGGAATTGATCTTATATCAAACTTATGGGGTAACGCCATCTGATGAAGAAAGAAAAATTCAATTACAGACAAGCCTTCAAGAAGAAAAAATAAAGCAGACCCTAGTATATGCTTGCTATCTTAATTTAGTAGATCAGATAGATTTTTTATTATCAAAAAAAATAAGTAAAGGTGAGTTAAATAGAGAGCTTAAAGGTGTAGGAACTCCTTTAGGATTGAGCATTCAGGAAAATAATACTGATTTAGCTAAGAAATTATTAGAACTTGGTGCAGACCCAAAGAAAAAATCATTTGTATATACGCCACTTGAATTGGCCTTTAGATATTCAGATGAAATGGTATTCTATTTTTTTGAGCATTTTAAAGAATATTTTATTAAAACGATAACACAAAAGGGCTTAGCTATTGCTGGGCTCAATAAAAATACTGAAATTTATAAATTATTAATAGATTTAGGTTGTAATCCACTCGGTAAAGATCCAGTTTTCCAAATGCCTCATGTTTTCGTAGATTATAATAATTTATACGGATTACAGTTCTTAGCTGAATATGGAATAGATATGAAACACAAAAATAAATACAAGGAAACAGCATTTGAAAGAGCACAGAAGCAAGGAAAAACTGAATTAATGAACTACCTAGAAGCGTTTAATTAGGTTTTCTAAAATTAACATAATACACCTTATGCGAAAGCATCTATGTAACTCCAAAATAGAAATGTCCGGTTTCTCCAAAGTAAAAATGTCCGCTTTTAGAATATGCGCTTTTGCGATTATCTAAGCGGACGGTTTGATATGTTGGTGTCTATGTCGGATAAAGAACTTAAACGATTGTCGGTCTTGCAGGAAATCTGCGATCAACGCATAACTCAACCTCAGGCTGCTCAGCTACTTCATATCTCAGAACGTCAAATCAGACGATTACTGCAGAAATATAAAGCTCAAGGCCCAGCTGCATTAGCACATGCTGCACGTGGCCAAACCAGCAACTCCAGGCTTCCTGAAGAAATCAGGCTCAAGTGCCTCAATCTTGTTGCTGAGCAATTCCACGGTTTTGGACCCACTTTAGCGCATGAAAAGCTCACCACTGTTCATGGATTTGATATTTCAGTGGAAACACTACGTTCTTGGATGATTGCAGCTAATTTATGGATTCCTCGCGCCAAGCGTCTGAAACGACCGTATCAGCCTCGTTATAACCGAGATTGCGTCGGTGAACTGATCCAGATTGATGGCTCATATCATGACTGGTTTGAAGGCCGTTCTGCCAAGTGCTGCCTACTGGTATTTATCGATGATGCCACAGGAAAATTACAGCATTTACGCTTCTGTGAATCAGAATCAGCCTTTGACTATATGATTTCAACACGCTTATATGTCGAACAGCACGGTAAGCCTTTAGCATTTTACAGCGACAAACATTCAGTCTTCAGGGTGAATCAAAGCAGCAATAAAGACACCAAGATCACGCAATTTGGACGTGTGCTCAGTACCCTCAATATCGATATCATCTTCGCCAACTCACCACAAGCTAAAGGCCGTGTAGAACGGGCGAATAGAACGCTTCAGGACCGTCTGATCAAAGAAATGCGCTTGGAAGGTATCTGTTCGATTGAGCAAGCGAATGCCTGGCTACCCTGCTTCATTGAGCAGTTCAATCAGAAGTTCGCCAAGATGGCTTTTAATCCTAAGAATCTACATCGGCCTATCACTGAAACAGCCGAAGAATTAGATGATATTTTTACTTGGCGTGAACCCCGCAGAGTCACGAATAGCCTGACGATTACTTATGATAAATGCGTATATCTCCTAGAAAACACCGAAGAAAATCAAAGGTTGATCGGTAAGTATCTTGAGTTCCTGGAATACCCGGATGGTACTGTAGCCCTCATGCATGATGGCCGAAAGATCAATTACAGCCTATTCGATAAATTAAGTCAGCTGAATCAGCGAGAGATTGTTGAGAATAAACGGTTGGGTGCTGTTCTGAATCATATCCAACAACAGCATGAAGAACTGGAACAACAAAACAAACGCAATCGTTCTCAAAAGATGCCAAGTAGACGTGCACAGAAAACAGCGATTGAACAACGAAATCTGAATCCTGTGCTTGACTTGGAAATGTCCATATAGGACATTTCTATTTGGTTATTAGGTAGGACATTTCTACTTGGGAATAACACATCTATATTAATTTAATTATTTCAATAAGTTGAAGTCCATGAAAGTCTGACTTGTGCAAATCAGACTTTTTATATGGTTGATCACGTTCCACGCTTACTTCTTATGGATTATTCCACATTTTTGTTTAGCCTAATTTAATTATCGGATGAAATTTAAAATGCTAAAACATACTAAGCCTTTATTAAAAATAAAATCTAACTCTCGATCTTATCCAACTGACGATCTTTCAGACTTAAGTTACCTCGAACAATATCCGATAACATGCGCCAATCTGAAATAAAGCTATATAATGGTTGTTTAAAACTTGCGGGTTTGTTTTTTTCAAACATAAAATGCCCCACCCATGCACAGGCATAGCCAGACACTAATCCATACACAAAATATTTCGCTTTGCGTTGACGAATTGCTTTACTAAAAAAATAAATCCCGACACTACTCCCTACCGCATGTAGACGGCGACTCGTGATATTACGATGCTCTGTTAAATAAAAACGGTAAAATTCAGCATAGTTTTTAATTGGAAGTTGAAATTGTGGCTGAACAGATACATCCCGTTTTGGCTCAATCTGGCTATTCATCGTAGATCCTTTTGAATATTTTTTATGCCTTTCACTGTATAGTTTGCATTTAAAAAAGGCAATGTCCTTTTTCGGCACAATATCATCCATAGCAGCAAAATCGGCACAGGATTGAACTGCTTTATTGTGTGAATATCCGTTACAATTTAACAAGATCAGTCGTAAAATGTTGCGCAGTCATTTTTCAACGTTGTTATTGAAAAATTTGCTCAAATTTATATTTTTATTGTTTTCATTATTTGTTGTTTAGGAAAATTTCATGCTTGAAGTTGAGTTAAAATTTCAGATTCCAGAAGCTCGCCGCCATGCATTACTCAAAGCATTAGACCCCAAAAAATCTGAAACCGTTCACCTACAAGCTAAATATTACGATACTGAAAACCAATTATTGTCACAACATTCGGCTGCACTGCGTCAACGCCTCGAAGGCACACGTTGGATTCAAACGCTCAAAGCCATGGGTAAAACTCAGCTGCACCGTTTTGAACATAATCATGATCTTGGTGAGCTAGAAACAGCCCCTGAATTAAATTTAGACATTTATCAAGAATATCCCGAAGCATTAGAGATTTTAAAAAATACCCTCGGCGAACACACAGAGCAACTCAAACTACAGTTTGAAACTGACATTCAACGTACCTTTCGTGTGATGCAATATCAAGATGCCGAAATCGAAATCAGTATCGATGTCGGTGAAATTCGCACAGAAACTGCCAAACAAGAGATTTATGAAGTTGAATTTGAACTCAAAAGTGGTTCAATCCAGTCTTTACTCGCGTTTAGTTTTGAATGGGTAAAAAAATATCAACTATGGCTCGATGTACGTAGCAAAGCTGAATTTGGTCATTTATTGGTTGAAAATAAATCGGTCAGCCCAGCTAAATTTGCCAAAGAGCTCATGTTAAATAAAAAAGAATCTGCTGATTTTAATTTACGACTATTGATTGCCAATCAATTACAGCATTTACTGCCCAATATTGCCGCAATTTCAGCACATGTTGCTGAACCTGAACACTTACAACAAGCACAAATCGCCTTACATCATTTACATTTAAGCATTTCATTATTCAAAGAATGGAGTACTGATATTTCGGATAAATGGGCATATCAATTGGCAGCATTTAAAAGCCATTTCCAAAATCTTGCGCATTTTGAACATATGCAAAATACCCTAGGTGCATTGCTACAAAATCCGAAAACAGCAGAGAGTTTGGACAAAGACATTTTATATGCCAAAGAAAAATTGAATAATTTAGTGAAATCTACACTGAACGTTCAACATTATTTAGAACTTTTAATGTTTAGTTTAAATAATGAAAAGAAAACCCAAAGCCACGATTTAAAATGGTTTGCACAAAATACTTTGCAAAATCAATATAAACAACTGCAAGACAGCTTAAATCATGCCGATCTTGCTGACCTCGAAACCTTAGAGGAACTGGCATTAAGACTCAGTGAGTTAAAATTTAGCTTCCCCATTTTAACTGCTATTTATGATGTGAAAAATCTACAGAAATATGGCAAAGCACTCAATGATGCACAACATGCATCTGAGCAATATCAGGTGCTTGCATCATCTTCATCGTATTTACAACAAACCGATTTAGAAGCGAGTGATTGGTTTGCCTTAGGTTGGCTCACCGCGAAACAAGAAGTCTATGCAGAAAAGTTACTTGAAGCGACTGAGCAATTTTTAGTGAGCCGTAAATTCTTAAAATAAATCTATTTTGCAGCGTCATCTACGGATCTACGCTGCATTGATTTTTTGCTACCCATTCATCAAAATTAATGACTTCGTCTGCATACTGCATGGCAAAATTTGCATGAGAAATCATAAAAATTGAAGGCACTTCGGTACGTATAAATTGCATCACCTCCACACTGGTCTGCTCGTCTAAAGCTGCTGTCGGCTCATCCATAATGAGTAATTTTGGTTTTTTTAATAGCGCCCGAATAATGCTAATTCTTTGTTTTTCACCACCTGAAAAACTTTTATAAATATGTTTTAAATCATCATCCAAAGTTAAATTATTTTTCTCTAGCAGATTCAATAAATTAAATCTTGATAAATACATGATTAATTCATGATCACGATAACAATACTGACTATTATGAATTAAATTTTCTCGTAATGTCCCCGAATACACCACCGGTGTTTGACTCACAACAGCAATTTCTTGAAAAATATTTTTCGAAAATTGCTGGCTAATCTCGATATTTTTATAGAACAATTGCCCTGCTTGAATACGTTCTAAGCCAATTAAATAGTTGATAAAACTGGTTTTTCCTATGCCTGTTTGTCCAATTGCGACATAGGTTTTATTTTGTTCAATGTCTAAATTAAAGTTTTCAATGAGGTTTTTACCTAAATAAAATTTTGCATTTTCAAAGTGATATAAAATTGGCAAATCAATAATCGTTTCACAGCTAAATTGATCGGTGTCCAAGTCAAAATATTGGTAAAATTTTTCGATGGCAATAAAGTCACCTTTTAAGTGGATAATACTTTGTGACACCATGAGTAAAGGCATGGTCAGAGCAATAATATAAGTACTGATCAGTACAAAATCACCCGAAGTAACACTTTGATGTTTAAATAAATAGACCGTAAAAAGCATGAATGTCAACAGGAATGTGCCCACAAAGAAGACCTGTATCATCATAATCACAGCTAATCGTCTATAACTTTTGACCATTTCATTTTTATAGCTGCTCAACCGCTTCTCATATAAATTCATTTCATATTGCTGTGCACCATTGACCTTAATATCATAATTAGCTTGAATTTTTTCTACAAAGAACTGCCCAACTTGATTTTGTGCATTGTACATCGCAGTAAAAATATCATTGCCTTTGGCTGTAAAATAAATATTCAATGCAAATGTAACAAAGGCAAATAACATAAAATAAATCGCATAATTTAAAGCAATAGACTGTGCTAACACCCACACCATACTGAGTATTTGAAAAATAATGGGAATTAATACAAAAAGGATGACATAGGTAATTGTGCCAAATGAGGCCGCCCCACGCAAAATATCGGTTTGATAGACACCTAGCTCAATTTTCTTCTGTTCTGCAAAAGTCGTCTTAAAATATTGTTGTACACCACCATGTAGTAATGCAATTTTAAATTTCGTTTGTAAATTTGCACTCAAAAAATTTTGTACATGATTTAAAATATTCATCAACAACCAGCCCAATGCGTATGCGGTTGCCAAGATATATAAATTCATCCATGAAAAAAACTGTCCGATTTCAAGTTGTGTTGAGCCTGATTTCGATTGATCCACAATTTCTTTTAAAATATAAGGCACTGCAACCGACAATAAGGTATGAATGAGTAAAATAATGCCGAGAATCAGCATGTCTTTGAACGGATGCTGATATTGAATTTTGACCACATTCCAAACTAAACGGTAAGTTTTAAATATTTTCAAATCCATGTTTAACCTGTTTTTTATCATGGTTTACTTTTATTTCACCACCAAATTGTATAAAAGCACAGCAAAATGCGCTTTAAATAACCAATCAAAACAAAAGCAGATCGACATGTTTACATACAATATTTTAGTCACCTATAGCGAACAGTCAGGTATTGTTAAGTTAAGCCATTGTTCTCAAAAAAGGATGGATTACGATGTTTGAAGTTGAATTAAAATTTCAAATTGCCAAAGATCAACAGAATGTATTACTTAAAACACTACAAAGAAAAAATCCAAAGATCTTAAATTTGAACGCAAAATATTTTGATACCAATACATTTACCCTTTCAGGCAAACACATTTCGCTACGCCAACGTTTAGAAAATACAATATGGATTCAAACCCTTAAACTACCCACAGCACAGCAGTTACAACGCGCAGAGTTTGAAAATAAGCTCAGTGAGGTAGAACCTACGGCTTTAAATTTGGCTTTTTATCAAACACAAAAGCACATCGATAAAAAAACCCTGAAACTTCTAAACAGTATGCATGCTGATTTACATGTGCAGTTTGAAACTCGAATCAAGCGATCCAACACATTATTTAATTTTCAAAACAGCCAAATAGAAGTCAGTATCGATGTTGGGAACATCCAACACCAAGAGCAAATGATTGAAGTATGTGAAATTGAATTTGAGTTAAAGCAAGGCTCTATTCAAGATTTAATTTCCTTTGTTCTACCACGGGTAAAACGTTATGGGCTCTGGATAGATGTACGCAGTAAAGCGCAACGTGGTTTTTTATTGGCACAAAATCATGCTGATTCTCCTATCGAATTTCAATCACCGCTTATCTTGCATGCTGACGACCCACCTGAGCAAGCCTTAAAAGATATAGTTAACAATACCTTACAGCATTTATTACCCAATAGTAGCGCAATCGCGTCAGGAAATTTTCGCAGTGAACATGTGCACCAAGCACGTGTTGCGATTCGACGTTTGCGTAGTGCCTTCAAAACGTTTTCGACATGGTCGAATCATATTGACCCTACTTGGACAGAACAACTTGCACAATTGTTTAGACAACTCAGTACACGTCGTGATCTTGATATGATTGAAGAAGAATTATGCCCGCAACTCAAAGCAGCAGGTGCTCCTGATGTTGAACGACCACAAGATATAAATGAAAATAGCGCTCACTTAGAGATGGTGTTTCAGTCTACGCCGTTTAATCTGTTGATTTTATCTCTCATTCAATTTGTTAATGAAGATATACATCAAGCAAACAAAGCAAATTTAAAGAAAAAATTTAGAAAAGAGATCAATAAACTGCATCAACAAATTATGCACGATGCACAACATTATTTAGATTTAAGTATTGATGAGCGTCATCGTACCCGTAAACGTTTAAAACGTCTGCGTTATAGTATTGAGTTTATGGCATCAATTTACCCGCCTAAAAAAGTGAATCAATATCTTAAAACGCTTAAACCTGTACAGGAAAGTTTAGGTCAATATAATGATGTAATCGTTGCTGAAAAATGTCTTTAAAAACATTGTGCAACAAGAGCCTAAAGCATGGTTTGCGATCGGTTGGCTTGCTGCACGTGAACAACGTTTATTAGAACAAACTGCACAAGATTTATCGCATTTTTCAGCGACACAGCCTTTTTGGTCATGATTGGGACAATATACCTAGCGATATTTCCCAAAAACCTTCCAAGTATTGTTGTCTGCTAAAGGGTCACTATAGCTATCATTACGCTGTTTTCTTGGTTTATCACGTGCGTCGACCAATTCAAAATGCTGCTCTGTGCTGAGCACTAAACCATTCACATAAAAACGCGTGCGTGTATATTCTGTTTGTCCATGTTGGAAAATATAAGTACGTAAATCAATAAATTCACGATGTGCAACCAATGCAGCCGTGTCATCACTTTCTAACCATTGCTTCATCGCAAGTACTTGTTCAGGCTCAAACTGCCCGCATTTTTCCATTAAACTGGCAAGACCACGAAAGGTTTTTGACTCTTTAGCACGTGTTTTATTGATGCGTATACGGTCTACATGAAAGAAAAATAAGGGTAAATTTAAATGACTGGGCAGATGAATGGCATCTAGGACTTCATCTTCCATAAAGGGTTGAAACAAATCCTGTGCACGTTCAATCAAACCTGTCCATTGTTGATAATAATCTGCAACTTGTTGTTTAGAACCATAATAAATCGGTAAACCTTCAACATTTGCCAAATCCACAGGTGGCCAAATATTTTGACGTAATAAAGCAATGTCACTTTTTAAACTTTGTACTGCGATTGCATCTTGCATGAGAAATCCTTAAAAAGCTTGATTTAATTACTTAGGCTATTTTAAGTATGCTATAGTTCGCTTATACATACAAGTAATTGAGAAATTTTAAAATGGCTGAAAATTCAAATGATTTTGATGGTTTATTAGAACCTGTTGAAAGCGTTGCCGATGAACAGTTTTATGAACGTGCAGATGCATTTATTGCCCTTGCCAATGAACTTTCAGACAATACAGATAATGAAGAATTTGCAACATCAGCCTCTAAAGTCAGTGCTTCATTGATGTATGCCAATGCTCGCTTTAATATTTGGCTAACTGCATGTGGTTATAGTAAAGCTGAAGATTTAAAAGCCAATAAAGAACAAGTTTTGAGTTATTTTTTAGCACAATATCAACTGATGCTTGAAGACAATTTTGATGAATATGCCAACAATTTTGATGAATATATGAATCCACCTGAAGATGAAGTGAAACATTTCGTTTAATCGTAAGATTATCCTATAATGCTGTCATATTTAAATCATTGTTGTGGAAATTTTCATGTCTCAAAAAATTGATGCTACGGATGTCACCGAAGAAGAAGCGTTAAATGCGGTTTTTTTTGAGCGTGCTGACGAATTTATTAAACAAGCCAATGAGTTTTGTCGTCCGCCTAAAGGGCAAAAGCCTGATCCAAATGAGTTACGTGGACAAGTGAGTGCAGCGATGTTGTTTGGTACTGCCCGCTTTAACACTTGGGTAGCAGCCAATACCTTTAAAGATGGCAACGAAATGCGTGATGCGAAAGAACAAGTGATGTCTTATATTCTTCAACAGTTTCAAATGATGTTAGAAGACAATTATGATGAATATTGTGAACAATTCGAAAATTATTTACGTTTCCGTAAAAATGAAGAATTTCATACACATAAACATGATCACGATCATCATTAATTTCGTTCTTATATTATTGAAAAGCCTTGCACCATGCAGGGCTTTTTTATAAAACTCTAAATCATCAGTCACTATAGATCGACTATTTATACTCATCGTCTATGAAAAATAAAAAAGCTCCCGAGGGAGCTTTAATTTTATGAGGTGATTAAGGTTTTACAACAACCAAGACTTGAATCGCTTCAGGTGTAACTGCCAAACCTTCTAACAGATCTAAACCTTCTTTTTGCAGCTTTTGCAAACGGCTAATTTCATCTTCACGAATACTTGGATTGAACTGTTTTAAATAAGTCAAACGGTCAATCTCGTATTGCCATTTACTGCCATACATTTCTTTGGCTTGTTGTTTCAGCTCAGGTAATGCACCTTTAGCAAGCTCAAGTGCCTGTGCATAACGCTGTTCGATCACTTCACGGCGTGCTTTCACCACTTGACGACAACTATTACTATCTAAATGATGTAAATAAGGTTTTAAAATTTCAGGCGCGATTTTATTGGATAGATCCTGACCTTTTTCACTTAACAATACGCGAATCAACTGCTTTGGCAAACTTGAAGGTAAATTCAAGGCCTTAGGTGCAACAACATCAACTTTAAACCACACTTCAAGCAGAACTGAACCTTGTGGTAAAGCCGCTGATTTAAGCACAGCAACATTGGTACTACCAAAAGATTGTGTACGGATCATTTCCATCACGCTTTCAGTAAATGGATGCTCTAAAGTGATGTATTGTGCATCTTCACGAATTTGTGCTTGGTCACGGTAGAAAGTAACGGTCATCCCTTCTTCATCAATGTCTAAGCCTTGCACTTGCATTTGATCCGTTGGCTTGATGATCACTGTACCATTGCTTTGCTCATCAAAATCAATGTTTGTAGATGCCATAAAGCGCTTCATAAACATTGGCAATAAGGTATTATCATCGTAATCTTCAAGTGCATTGACAATCTCTTGTGCCACCATTGGACGACAAGAATTATACTCAAGCAAACGGTCACGCCCTTCTTGCAGTTCATCTTCAAGCGCTTGACGTTGTACATTTACAGCTTCAAGTAAATCTTCAAATGCTTGACCTTTGTCGGTCAATAGACAATCTTTAAGGTCAACAATAAAGTTTTCTTGTAAGGTTTGTGCAGTTGGTGAAATATTACTGAAAATATTCAATGCTTCATTATACCAACGGAACATACGCTCTTGTGCGGTACCAAGTAAATAAGGCACATGAATTTGAATACGGTTTTCTTGACCAATACGGTCTAAACGACCAATACGCTGCTCGAGTACATCTGGGTTTGCAGGCAAATCAAATAAGACTAAATCTGAAGCAAACTGGAAGTTTCGTCCTTCTGAACCAATTTCAGAGCAAAGTAAAATCTGTGCACCATAAGAATCTTCAGCAAAATAAGCTGCGGCTTGGTCACGCTCAAGTAGGCTCATACCTTCATGGAACATCGCAGTACGGATCCCAGCATGGATACGTAAAGCATTTTCCAAAGCTTCAACCACAGGGCCACTACGTGCAATTAGCAATACTTTTTTATGTTTTAAATCTGTACGTAAACGCTCCATCAACCACATTACACGTGGGTCAGTTTCCATCCAAGCCCCATCAAGTTGAGCTTCTTCAGGCCACATTTGTTCACGTAATTTACCATCTTTCGACCAATTTTCTGGTGCAGGAAGTGGCGCAGGTTGACAGTCACGACCAGGGAAACCTTGAATTGCTTCACGGGTATTACGGAATAAAATACGCCCTGTTCCATGACGGTCTAACAACTCATGAATGGCACGGAAACGTTGTTCAGGTTGATCTTCAATCGCATGACCAAGTAAAGTTTCTACCGCAGCCAAATGTTCAGCTTCAAGCGGCAGATCAGACATCAATGCTTCTGCAATTTTCGCAGTATGATGATATTGCTCTTCTTCATCTAAGAAACGATCAAGCGAGCTAAAACGTTGTGGATCAAGTAAACGCAAACGTGCAAAATGACTTTCTACACCCAATTGTTCAGGTGTTGCGGTTAACAATAAAACGCCTGCGGTTTTTTCAGCAAACTCTTCAACAAGGTCATAACGATCATTACCACCTTCTTCTTCGCTCCACATCAAATGATGTGCTTCATCGACCACAAGTAAATCGAAACCTGCTTCAATCGCTTGCTCACGTAAATCATCATGGTCGATCATCAAGTCAACAGAGGCAATGATGCATTGTTCAGTGAGGAATGGATTAAGTTCAGGATCATGCTCTTTGATCGAAGCAGTACGCGTCAAATCAAACAATGAAAAATTCAAATTGAAACGACGGCGCATTTCAATCATCCACTGATATTGCAATGAATCAGGCACCAAAATCAAAATACGTTCAGAACGACCCGTTTTTAGTTGTTGGTGAATGATCAAACCTGCTTCAATGGTTTTACCCAAACCCACTTCATCGGCAAGTAAGACACGCGGTGCAAAACGTTTACCGACTTCATGGGCGATATAAAGCTGATGTGGAATCAACCCGACACGTGCGCCAATCAAGCCACGTAAAGGAGAATTTTGCATATTGGCTTGCATTTGCATGGCTTCGATGCGCAAGTCATACCATTCTTTATAATCGACTTGGCTCGCAAGCAAACGATCAAGCGGTTTTGAAAGCTGAATAGATGCCCCAATACGGGTTTCATTGAGTGATTTACGTTCTTGTGTACCGTCCGCAAGTGTGCGAATCACATTATATCGCAATACACCATGACGATCTTCAACCGACTCGACAGTCCAAGTCACGCCTTCTTGATCTTGCAGCTCATCATTTGCATTAAAAACAATACGAGATAAAGGCGCGTTGTTGCGTGCATAAACACGTGTTTCGTCACTTTTGGGAAAGAGAATGCTAATTGAACGCTCATCAACGTCAATTAAAACACCTAAACCAAGTTCTGTTTCTGTATCAGATAACCAACGTTGACCTATAGCAAATTGTTGCAATTTTTCCACCTTTATCTCATGTTAGGACTGAAAACAGTTGCTCAAATCAGGAGAATATTTGAACAAAGTTTTACCCCATTACGCAATACTTTTTGACACAAAGCCCACTAAAATAATGAGCATTTTCAATCTTGATTAATAAAACAACCTAAAAAGGCACAGGACAATGAAATTGTACAGGCTCCTCTGTTTTAGGATGATGAAAGCGCAGCTGTTCTGCGTGTAGGCACAGACGTGGCATGAGCGCTTGTTGCTCAACTGTTGCATATAACGTGTCACCAATAATGGGGTGACCTAAAAACTGTAAATGTACACGCAGTTGATGAGAACGTCCTGTAATCGGTGTTAATTTGACACGCGTGACAGGCTGTTCTTGTATTTCAAAATGTTCTATTGCCTGCCACTCAGTAATGGCAGGTTTATTGTGCTCAGGGTCAGCAATATGTAAAGGAGGACGACTTGGATCATACACCACAGGGACATCGATGATCCCTTGACCTTGTAAATGTCCAGCCACAACAGCTTGATAAATTTTTGAGGTTTGACGTTCTTGGAACTGACGAGAAATGCATTTTTGTCCCCATTTAGACAGTCCAAACACTAAAATGCCTGAAGTATCACGATCTAAACGATGGATCAGTAAAGTTTTGGGTTCTATTTTTAATAAGCGATTGATCACACAATCTTGTAAATCTGCTGTTTTTCCGGGAACTGTGAGTATACCTGCTGGTTTTGCGATCACCATAAAATCTTCATCACGATGTATCAGGTGTTCGGTAAGAAAATTACTCAAGGTTCAATTCCGCTGATCGTGCAAACAAGCAGGCAATGATAAGAATCTTAGCCTAAAAATACAATGAATATTTTCGTTTTTTCGATTGATTACGTCAATTTTCCTCATCTAAAAAATAGAAAATGCTTTTAAGTCTCTACAGGGTTTTAATTGCTGCTATCACAATAAAAAATAGTTTTAAAATATCCTAAGCTTTCACACCATAAAAATAAAAATGCATCATAGGAACATCACAACGACATCAAAAATTTGATTGAATAGCCTTTGAAAAAATTTTGAAAATCATTGATTACTTCCACACAAAAAGATCGTATGACAAACAAAAGCATCAATATCGTTATTGTACTTTGATGCAATCAACATATGAACAGCCAGAGACAAAATCATATCTTTTGCCAAGAAATTGATAAAAAATGCTCAAAACTGGCTTATTTATAGCAAATTTTGGCATCTTTCAAACTTATTTCATTCACCATGAGCTGCTATAAATAGGTTAGAACAAACTGATGAGTATAATAATGAAGTTGATCCAAAATTCTCTTGTTGCACTTGCACTTGGCACATCTAGCATTTTAACAGGCTGTGCAACAGCAACCCTTCTTGATAAAGATGATGGTATTCGCACCAAAACTGTTAAAAATGTCTTAATTAATGACTATGTTGTTGCTTTTGGAAAGCCTGCACAAACACTCCCCAACATTCCACAAGACAGCATTGTTATTGTGGGTCAACAATATAACTATGTCCTTACACACGGCGGTGCAAAATTTGCTAAAGTCATCTCAGCCCTTGACCCGAAAAACATTCAAGTCACCCGTTCCCTCGACTTTTATTCAGCAAAAAATGATGGAAATTTTTCAGGTTCATTGGATCTGTCTTATATCAAACTCGCTGAAGATGTCAGCAAAGCTGACCGAGAGTTTTTCATTGAAAATGGTGCCGAAGAATGTACCAACTCAAGTGATCAGCGCTTAAAGGCACAACGTTTTTGTTTCGATATTAAACTCGCAGGTGTGGTCTACCCTGCTGCAAGCAACCGTGACTCTTTCAAAGCCTTGAGTAAACCTTATCGCATTAGTATTTATACGCAAACACAGGAAAAGGACTATTCTCAAGCAAGCAGCAATGCTGCAAATAAACTGATGTTATTCCCATTTGCTGTCGCATTTGATGTGGTGACTTTACCTTTCCAAGCCATTCATAAAATATTTGATTAATCCCTTAAATCTATGCAGGATGATCATCAGATTTCCTGCATCATGCCCATCTATTTATGATTCCTTTTTCATTTGCATATTTGTGGATTTTTCTAGTTGCAGCAATTGGCAGTTTGGTTTTTTGCCTGTTTGCCATTGGACTAGTGTTCAGTAAACAATGCCGTATAAAACTTAAAAATGGCAATATTTTTATACAGTCTTTATTTGTCAGTAGTTGTTTATGTGTAGTGCTTGCGTTTGGACTCGCTTTTTTAGTTGAAACAGCAAAACGTGAAAGTCAAACTGAACATGAAGCAACCTATAAAACGCTGACTGCACCACAAACCATTTTAGGCATTCCCATGCCTACAGGCACAGAGCTGTATTTATTCGAACCCAACAATTTAAATTCATTTCGTGAAGCGACTTTTCCTACCCCTGTGGCTTTTGGCAATTTTCAAATTGATAATGTACAAATCCCAAGAGGATTTGAGTTAGAAATGTTTGATGATCGTTCAATCACTTTACGTGGTAAAGGCACAGATCAAGTCGAAGGTTGGCAATGTAAGCTCGAAAATTATATAAAAGTCTATTTAGATGAAAAAGCTAATATTTCAGGTTTGGAATATTGCGCTTTGGCCCATCCTGTCAAACTGAAACACATCACTTTGCAAGCTCAAGCAGAGATTCAACGCAGCCAATATCCGAAATATCCCGATGGCTTCATCGCCCGAGATCTGTGGCAGATTAAAAATCCAATCACCCACTATAAAAATATGTCCTTAGAATGGGCTACAGTCTATTTAGATACACATCATAAAGTGCTGGGTATAGAAAATGGTACGCTTGCCAATGAAATGCATTTAGGTGGAATTGACTACCCGAAAGGTACTGAGTTGAGTTTATTACTACACCCATTACTCAAAGACCAAGAAACTTGGCTACTGATCCCTCCTACAAACCAAACAGCAAAAGCCAAAGATGGCACGACTTATACAGATCAACAAGCGATTTTACACACTAGTCATGGGCAAGTTTTAAAAGTTCTCAGTGCTTATGATGACAGCATCATGTACCGCAGAAGCAATCATTAAATAAAAACCATGATATTATTTTTTCAATGTGATACATACAAATTAAAGATTGGTTTCTCATACAATCACGCATGTGAAATTTATTTGAATACATATTTCGCTTCTGAGTTCATTCAAAATTGTTATACATATATTTTCTTACATTTTTCATTCGACATAGTATACTGCTAGAACCTATTTAGCTCATCTCTTTCTGAGTGCATTTTCATCGCTATGAAAAATTCCAGTTTATCGCAAACTTTTATTAAATCTTTCAGTATCTTATCAATTTCCGTCAGTCTGATTGCATGTGGGAAAGGCTCATGGTTTGGCGATGATGAGCCACAACTTGAAAGCGAGCAAATCCGAAAATTAATTCCTAATCGTGTCCAAAACCGTGAGTCTTGGGCAAAAGATATGTTTGATATTTCCCAAGAACTCAATATTCCAACTACCAAAGACAATGTTTGTACCATGATCGCCGTCGTTGATCAGGAATCAAATTTTGTTGCCAATCCTGTTGTACCAGGCTTAGGCGACAAAGCTGTAAAAGAAGTCACAACGCGTTTAAATGAAAAATTTGAAGATAAACTCGGTGAAACGATTGGTGGTACCGTTGCCACTTATTTTGAACAAGTACTCAAAACCCAACCAACACCTGAAGACAACTATCTCAAACAAATGCGTAAAGTCAGAACTGAAAAAGACTTAGACGTGTTGTATCGTGAAATTTTTGCGTATATGGCCAAGCATTATCATGTCAGTGCTTTAACAGGTGCAGCAAAATTGGTGGGACAAGATATTGGTGAAAAAATGAATCCAATCACCACATTGGGTTCAATGCAAGTCCATATCAATTATGCAAAAGATAACAAACGCAGTAGTATGAGCACCAATGAATTACGTGATGACCTCTATACAGAATATGGCAGTTTATATTATGGCATTCATCGTCTCATGTTATACCCTGCAGATTATGATAAAGCGATTTATCGTTTTGCTGACTACAATTCAGGTATGTATTCAAGTCGAAATGCTGCTTTTCAAAAAATGGTTGATAAACTTGCCGATGCTGATTTAGCTTTAGATGGTGATTTACTCTCTTATGATAAAAATGGCAACCCTCGGGCAGCAACAACCACGACTGAAAAAACCATTATCAGTTTATTTGCGAAAAATAATATTTTAGTAACACCGCGTCAGTTACGTAATGACCTAAAAAAAGAGAAAGAAAAAGGCTTTGAAAAAACGCAAACTTATATTGCTATTTCAAAACTGTATAAAGAGAAAACAGGCAAAGAGCCAATGTATGCAATCATGCCTGAAGTGGTGATTTCAGGCCCTAAACTCAGTCGTGATTACAATACCAACTGGTATGCAAGTCGTGTAAATGGACGCTATGAAACATGCATGCAACGCGCAAAACGTATAAGAACTTAGCTTTATTTGATTTTGATGGAACCTTGTGCAAAAAAGACAGTTTCACAGGGTTCATTTTCTATGCCCTAAAAAAGCGTCACATCGTCAAACAGGGCATTAAAATTTTACCTTGGATTCAAGCTTATTATTTAAATATTTACCCAGCACACTCAATGCGAAATAAGTTATTTAAAGCCATGTTTAAAGATGCCAAGGCTTCAGAAATTCAAGATATTGCCGAAGAATATGCCTATCAGTTGATAGGACAACTTGATGCTAAAATTTATCAACAGTTATTAGAGCACCAAGAACAAGGTGATCATATTGTTTTAGTTTCGGCTTCTGTCGATATTTACTTAGAAGTCATTTGTCATCTACTAGATATTGATTTGATCTGTACTCAAACAGAAATCGTTGCTGGAAAATATACGGGGAATTATTCCACACTTGATTGTAGTAGCGAGCAGAAAAAAATCCGAATTTTAGAAAAATATGATCTAGATCAATATGATAAAATTTATGCTTATGGCAATAGCATTGAGGATTTAGAGATGTTAAGTTTGGCAGATTATAAATTTATGGTGGGTGAGGATACACAGTTACCCAGTTTAGAGAATAAAATGAAATTGGCTTAGTTAAATCAAATAAGGCTCGACTCCTTACAGAATCAAGCCTTAATCATATCTTTAAGACAATAGGTTTTAATAAATCGCCATATGATTGCGATATATTATTTTAATAAGATATTGTTTTAATTATATTATTTATATAACTTTAATTTTTTAACCTCCATTTTAACCTCCAATCGTGTTCTATACTCCCCTCTTTTATGAGGAAAAATTATTTTTATTTACTGTACAAAAAATAGATATTCAAGTGTAGATATAGGGGGGATATTCAAATACTCAGCACCCATTTAGTAAATGACCGCACCTATAAACATATTTTTATACGCCCGAAATTAAAAATTGAGGGTCTTGACTTGATGAATAATAAATGAGTGGTTGGAATGCTATCCCTCATGCGCTCCAGTGCATTTTATTCTACTGGTGACTTGTTCGGGTTCATTATGTTTTTCACATTTAAAATGGTGAGTTCAATCGCCTTGATCTGTAGGCAATGACAACTATAAACAACCGCCTAAGAACTTGTCGTCAAAAAAGACGGACAGGTATATCCAAGCTGCTCCCTTAAATGGAGGATGAGATAATAGCAGTACCATTTATCGGCAGTGCTTTTTCATTCTTCTTGGATGGAATAGTAGAAATGACACATAACAGTAAGTTCACTCTATTTAAACCTATCGAATTCGATACCTTTAAAACCATATCGGTGATGGTAACAACATATTTGCCTGTTGCTTGACTTGAACTCGCTTAATGACAGTTTTCCTTGAAGTTCCTTGAAAAAATCAAACAACCATCAAATAGGATTAAACCTTGCCACGTATAGCTTATAGGCTGTTTTATATCATTTTTAATTGATAGCTCATCAAGGAAAATATCTATCGGTTTGAATTAGGTGTAATTACACCAGTTTTCTTGATGAAATAGATAACCGTCAAATTAAGCGTAAACCTTACTGTATGTAGGTTATAGGGTGCGTTTAATTGTTTTTATTTATGGCTCATCAAAATACTACCCTCATAGCATGTACCTACATTTAGTCTTACAAAATGAATATTCGTCAAAGGTGGCGTAAAGGTTACACCATATAGCTTTGAGCATAAGTTAAGATGATTTTTAGCATTGGGTTGTAAGACTAAATATAGGATGCCATTTGAAATGTGACCAGTGCATTAACTAAGCCTATCCATGTGTTTACTGTAGGTTATTCTATTGCACTTATGACATTTCCATTCACTGACTGCATCGAAATGATAGACTTGCTTCCCATCTAGGGTTTTCACTACCTCATACTTATGAGCGCAAAACAAAGATTTTAATATATCTAAAAACATTTTTTACCCCTTTTAAATAATGTTTTCAATAACTTACAATTACTAATATATATAAAATTTTTAAACCTAAAACAACAACTTTTAATTGAATAATAAATAAACGTATTGGATGCCATTTGAAATGTGACCCTTTGAGATTTCAAATCTAATAGGGCGTGTTCTTGCTATTTTTGCTTTACGTAGCTTTACGAAATGAAAATTTATAAAAGTGTGTGAAAGCATTGGTGTGTATGGCTTAGAGGGTAGTTTTATAAGAATTATTAATAGAGGCTGTAAAGCAAAATAAAACACGCTCATGGTATGCACATATCCACCATACTGCACCAGTCATTAAATCAATCTTGTTTTACGTAGTTTTACGAATGGGATATTTAAAAAGCTACTGTAAGCATTGATGTATATAGGCTTGAGCTATATTTATAGGGTTTTCTCGTAAAACAAAAAAATTACGTTGATGTACGTTGATGAAATAGAAAACTATTCATGTTTTTATGCTGTGCTGTTTTATTGATTACTGGTGAATCTTGCTTGACGTAGCATGACAAAACCACTTTTTTCTTTGACATACTTTGACAAAAAGAATATTTATGAAAAATGATGTAAGCCTTATATAGCTTGACTTTGAGTGTGTTTCTATAGGTGCTTTTCTGAGTACTTTGTCAAGGAAATATAATTAGGTCTGTCATGCAAGATTTTGTGATACGTAGTGATACGAAATTAATCTATTTACCTTGATGTACCTTGATGGAATGCAGTTTTAATAAAATAGCTGTAATGCTTGTCTAACAAGGGTTTGGTCGAGTTTTATAGTATTTTTTGGCGAGTTGCTGTCAAGGTAGATTTCAAAGGTGCTGTATTGCTAAATTTAAATAATTTACGTTGACGTAGGTTGACGAAACGTATGTTATGAAAAATAGCTGAAAGCCTTTCTATGTAATCGTTTAAGGCTCTTTTGGGCGTGTTTTGATTTGTGGTCTGTCAACCTAAATTAAGAATCAAATTATTGTTTTCATAGCAAAGCTCAAAATTGAGCTTTGTGATATGAAATTATCCCACTTCACTAAATGATTGATTTAATACCAAAGCGCAAAAATACGTTTTGTAGTTTATTAAGGTCGTCAAAAAAGACGAGCTTTCAATCATCATGATTTCAGTGATAGATCCACTTGGTCACATTTAGAATCGCAGCAAGTTAAGCCTCAATGGTTAAAATGACCATGCAGATACTAAAAAGCTCCTCATATTTAAGGAGCTTCTTTTTTAAATCAACTGCAATACATCCGCCCGAACTTCGACTATCTCCCGATCTGCACCGCTTTGATCTTTCCATTTCCGTGTCCTTAAACTGCCCTCAATATAAACCTTACTGCCTTTTTTAAGGTACTTGCCTGCAATCTCTGCCAATCGGTTATTGGTACTGATTCGATGCCATTCGGTGTGTTCTTTACGTTCTCCAGTGGTTTTGTCTTTCCATTGCTCAGTCGTTGCTATGCTGAAATTGGTAATACTGCCACCATTGGGAAAATTCTTTGTTTCAGGGTCACGACCTAAAACGCCCATTAAAATAACTTTGTTCACATTTGGCATTGTTCTAAATCTCTTAAATTCTCTCAGAATGTCTATTTTTAAGGGGCAACATGGGTAACATAGGTAACATGCTTGCTACTAAAGGGTTTCAGCCTGTTACCTACTGATTTTTTAATAGGTAACGTGGGGTAACATGGGTAACAAGCGATAAAAAATTAAACTTAGTGTTAATAAATTCTTAACGTGTTACCTTTGTTACCTGTTGTTACCTCTCCATTTTTACTATAGGTAACGCCCTCAAAGCCTTTATTTATAAGGTTGTTACCTGTGTTACCTCTGTTACCTCGCTTTTTTAGGCTTCCCAACTAAAAATAGCTTCTTTAACGGCATAAACCTTAACGGCATTTTTCTTTGATGGGATTCTAACTGTCTTACTGGTCTTGCCTGTGTCATGCTCTAAGAGTTGCTCAAGCAATAAAGCCTTTGCCACTTTTCTATTGTCATGCCCTTTACACACTTCATTTTTGAATTGTTCAGGCAACACAAGAAATAATTTTTCGCCGTTCTCGATCTTCCAGTACCCCACACGGTTAATGATCTTTTCGATTTGGTCAGGGTCAGGGGTGATAGATTCAAAACGACTTGATTCATTTGCCTCAAAGAATGCCTTAACATGCAAAATATATTCTTTGGTTTGGTAGTCCCCGACATATTCAAAGTCATTGACCCAAGCATTGAATACGTCTTTCACGGCGTTGAATGCTGTACCTGTTTGCCACGCTGTAATTCCTGCCTGTGTAGCGAGTTCACCTGCAACGGCAATCAAGGCAAAGGCATTTGCAACACGGACAATATGACCTTGATTGTGTTCTGCTACTAATTCACGGTGATATTGCTCTAATAGCTGTTTAGCCTGTTGCATGACAGTGTCTTTGTCATGGGTGAGGTATTTCAACCATGCCATGCCTGCAACGCCGTAGAACTGATTAGAACGCTCAACCAATACCCTTGATTGTTTTGCACCATCTTCGGCAAAGTCGATCTGATCAAATAAACCATATTCAGACTGATCTATATCAATATCAATCAAACGGATTTCTTGCCCTAGTTTGGTCTTTTGTCCGTTCTCTTGCATGATTTCTTTCAGGCTCTTTTCACCTGTAGATAGGAAAATGACTTTCCAAGCATAAGAGGGCTTGGCTTTGATTTCCTTAGTTAGCCTTGCTTTGCCTTTACCATTGGCAAGCATGTAGGCAATGTTACCTAATTCTTTAGGATTGGCGACCTCTCCAATCTCATCTAAGGCGAGGAATCCGTCATTGTGAATATATGCGGTATGTTCTAAAGCATTGCCTGTTGATTTCCATGTTTTGCAATATTGGCTAGGCTTTCCCCATACACTACAACCGACATATAAAGCGGTGGTTTTGCCTTTAGAGGATTGCCCTTTGAAGTGAACGCCTGCACCTGTCTGCTGTTCCAGTGGTGTGAGTAATTGCCCTGCAAAAGCCGAACTCAACGCCACAACTAATTTGGAATGAGCAGCAAGTGGCATAGAAATATGACTTTGCCATTGTTCTAAACTGCCTTTGATCTGATAGTTACTATCAATGCCTTGTGTGGTTTGATAAACAATTAAATCATCCTGTTCATGCTGTCCGATCTGCTCATTGGGCAACACAAATACATGGTCATGCCATCCAACACGGTCAACACATAATGCCCTTGTATGGGTCGGGTAGCTCATCAAATAACTTTGCAATAAGTTCCTTGCTTTGCCATCGGGTGCAATGATGACCCCTTGATAAGCCAAAGCCTTGCGGAGTTCCACACCATCAGATTGAAATAGCTCCATTGATAAGGCTTGTGTGTGCTTTACACCGTCAGCATCGTACCATTCAAGCAAGCGACCCCATGCGTTATTGGTGGTGTCCCTTGTTTGTGCCAATACTCGAATCGGACTGGAGATATAGCGTCTATACTCATCATCTTTGGTCTGTTCAATGTAATACAAACCACTGTCTAAAAGATGAAATACACCATCACCATAACGAAATGGCTTGGCTAAATGTCCTTTAGGTAATGGGTCGAGTTCAGGTAATTGACTGATTGCCTCATGAATAAATGCCTGTGCTTCTGCAGCATCATTTTCTTTAATCAGTTCAGTGAAAAACTCATTTTCGCCATATCTCAAATATTGATTTAGTAAACGTCCAGCCGTGTTTTGCTCAAGCTGTTTAAATGGCTCAAGCTGCATCTGTTCAGGTCTAACAGGCATGTATAACTGTTGATAGCCTGCTTTAGATAACTGCTGAATAACATATTGTATTTGCTCAAAATCAAAGGCTTTGAGTTCTGTTAGGTTGATATTGCATAGGTTAGGCAATATCACCAATACAACGGAAAACGGCTGTAATGGTGGTTCAAAACCAATGGCAATACTGGAGGCAAGTTTAAAAAATGCCTCTAAGTTATGGGTGATGATTACAGGTTTATCTTTCTGCATTTCACCATAGCAAGCAAAGCCTTTTGCTAAACCATCAGGTATGACTTGAATACGTTGTTCATTCTGCAATACGGCGCATTGTACAAGCTTAAGCTGTCCATTGACGATAGGTAGAATCAAAGGCTGTTCATAGGTCACGCCGTTAATGTCTACCTTGCATTGATCGACATAGATCGGCTGTGATGGGCTGCCAAAGCGTTCAATGATGGGGTGGTTTAAATATGTGTCATCCGATGGATTAAGCAACGTACAATTTGCTAGAATCGAATCGGGTTTGATGGTGGAGGTGGTGATATTCATAGTGTCACCGCCTTTTTATTTGCTTCGTATTCTTCTCTGAATCTTTCAGCTTCTTTTTCATGATAACGGCAACGATCTTCTGCTAAATATACAAACATTTCTAAGACTTTCTCCAAGTCGGAAAAATGGTATTCAGCATTTGGATAGCGAGCCATTAAATCTTTTTTGATTTGTTTAACTTTGAGTTGCACATCTGATAGGGCGGTACTCATCCAATCCATATCGCACTCAGCCATTGAAGCTAAATCATGCATGTCACCAGCATTATAAATTTTAGGCGTGTTTGTAGAATTGATTTGATTAGGCATGATTAATGCGCTCCTAGTGTATTAAAGGGAGCTTCACAAATCACTGCTAAATGATTGGTGTGAAGCCTGAAAGGGTTAGCAGACAGGCTCACTAGGTTACCTGCACATCCAAAGATGTCCCTCCCAAGCTCCACATAACAAATATGCGGACGCATAGAGATATTACGTACAAAAAAAGCCCTTACGGACTGTACGCCTAGTGAGAATTTATAGCCTGCTAAAGCTAACTTTGAGATTTTGCTCAAAGCCCGACAAATATAACCATACTTGGGCATGTTGGCAATATTAAGTGATTTATTTTTCATGTTTAAGCGTAAAGCCAATTTTGGATTGGTCTTTGAAAACAGCATGTTATATGCCTCAAAATATTGTAGGGGTGTATCCAGTTTTGGGCATACCCCCATAGGATTTAAAATACTGTCAGAATAAATGTGAGCAAATTTGCTCATATCTAAATAGATACGCTCAAATCTGAGTGCATCTAAGGCTTGAGTTTTGGCTTTAAAATCTATTATTTGATTCATACTTTCACCTACTGCACACGGTTAATATGAATGTCTGAATTAATCAAAATGCCGTCATTGGATAGCCCGATCTGTTGACGGTTGTCCATCATTTTCAATAACTGCTGTTCAGCTTCTTCAAAACTGATACCAAAATGCTTGGCAATATCTTCAAGGCTATACATCGGGTCGCCCTCATCGGTGTATCCGCTTGGCGGTGGTAGTAGGTTTAATTCTTTGGCTTTGGCATTCATTTCCGCTTTGATGTGTTCAGGCGTGTAATGCAAGGTCATCATAAAAGCCTGTTCAGTGATGGGGTGGTGTTCCCCATACTGTTCAATCATGGCTTTATAGTGGTCAAAGGCTTTGAAAAACTCAGGGTTTACATGCTCAGTCATTGTGTAACCCCTCAAAAGTTAGCTGCAAATTGTTTTTGCATGTTTCAATTCTTAGGTTTAAATCTCGCATTGAATAACGATGGTTCACTAATCCAGTGCCATGAAATGATCCTTTAGCCTTTTGGGTCTTTGCCTGCATACATAAGCGGTTTAATTCTTCATAGGCGGTTTGTCGCGCTGAATAACTGCCAGTCTTACGAATGCTTGGTAATACCTCTTTAAATACCCAAGTTTGGAAATTTAATGCTTCTTTTTTGGTAGATCGGAAAACAATGCGGTAAAGATTTTCTTCACTGATGAAAGTAATGAATTGATTTCCGCTTGTGGTAGGGGTACACAAACTATGTGTACCCTTTGGATTTAAATTAAATCGGCTTGGGTTTGCTCTTTGCATATCTAATGCCTTACAAACATCAGCCAAGCAAAATAAAGGCTGTCCATTTTCATCAAAGGCAACTCGAACGCCGTGTTCATTAAAATTAAAAATAGATGGGTTCATGCTTGCATCTCATTTAATTCATATCGAGCGTGTGTACCTTTGTTGTTTAAGTTCGGCTCTTGGTGGGTCACAATGTCATGACCTAAACGGCGTAAACGCTGAATAACAGCACTCAGGCGATAACAATCAAAGTGATGTATTGCCTCTGCTTGGCTCAAGGTTTTACCCTGTTTGAGGTGGTCTAAAACTTGGGTTTGGTGGTTCATGTTTAAGCCTCCATCGTTACAATGTCGGCTTGTTCTTCAATCCAAGCCTCAACCTCTGACATGCGCCATACAGTGACGTTGCTTGAGAGTTTTAGAGGCTTCGGAAATTTCCCCTCACGCACCCAAGTCCATATAGTTTTTTCGGTCACTGGTAACAGTCCGATGCGCTCAGGCTTGGCATTAACTTTGCGCTTCATGCCTGCGTTCTCGCCTGTCTTAATGGTGTAGATTTTTTCGGGGGTAGGTGGTGCGCTCGCTAATTGTTTAATTCGAGCGTATTTTTCATGTGCTGACATATTGCACCCTTGCAAGTTGTAAAGCGTTATTGCTTGGGTGCATGAGAACAAATAAAAATAAAGGTAGCCTAGCTACCTAAATGAAAAAAGTAGCTAACCTAACCTTAGCTACCTTATTAAATATCAATTACTTATTTAGCTTATTTTTTCTTTCACTGTGCCAACTATTAAAGGGTGAAGTTACCTCTCTCAGCCTTTTTACCTCAACACTGGATTCGCCTTTATACGGGGTGTTCTTGTCTATCCAGTGATTTGCTCTGCTGCTGTGACTATCCTTTACACCTTTATTTTCCACATAAAGGTGTTTCCATAACTTAATGGCGTTGGCTAAATCAGGGGCGTAAATCTCTGTAGCAGATTCATTAAAAATTAAACTCAATAAATCCATATCATTTTTTGGTTTTAATGATTCAAGCTCTTTTATTTTTTGGTCTTTCTCTGCAAGTTCTGCTTTCAGCTTTTCATTTTCTAGTTTTAACTGCTGCAACTCGGTGTTGTTTGCACCTGTATTTTTCTCTAATTCAGCACCCTGTAGGTCATCATTAAAGCCAGCAATAATTATATTTTCACTGACTAAATACTCCCTAAACTCATCAGCATAAATTTTATAGTTAAACACATTTAACTTATCTGCCTCTATTGCCGATCCGATAAAGCTGTAAGCTCTTGAGTAGTCTGGGGCAATTTCATCAACATCATTATGAGGAAACTTTTGTATTTCTAATGGGTCATAATCTGAAATTATGCACGCACATTCATCTATACTAAATAGGTGTTGTTTATATAAAAGAAATTTATACTTATCTTTTGGCTCTGCTTCTTGTATTGATTCAGCTTCAATAACCTGAGGTACTGGTTTTTCAATAAAGCCTAAATCCATAATAGGCTTAAAATTATAAATATCTTGCTTAGAAAAAAATAATTTATCAGATTCCGAGCGTACTCTCATCCTACCCTCTTGTTGTTCTTCATCGGAATCAAAAGGCATAATATTCATTAAACAATCAATAATTTCCCCTAAAGGATTTTTATTATAGTTAATGTCAATTTCATGCAAATTATAGAATCTATCTCTTTGATATATAGCTATATGTTCTTCTATATTGATATGACCTAAAAATAGCCCAATATCAAATAAATCATTATTAGTTTTCTGCTCTATTAAGGAAATAATATCCCATACCGAAAAGTAATTTTTCTTAATAGAATTAAATATAGTTTGAGCTAAGCCCACTCATGCCTCCCACAGCACCCCAAAAAATTGACTAGGTAAACACATTGGGTATGTGCTTGTCGGATGCCTCCTATACCTAGCCACCTGATCTTAATCAATAAACTACTTCATTGCTAGTCATTGTACGCCCTAGCTTGTCGCATTAAACAGACTTTTTAAATGGGATAATATCTGGGTCATCTTCTTTGTGTAGATGGTTGGCAAGTTCTTCAATATCAGGGTTGTAGTAGGTATTAATTAAAATACTTATTGTTTTATGCCCTGTAATCTTTGCTAATACCTCTACTGGGAGCTTTGCATTTTTAACCATTCGGGAAATGGCTTCATGTCGTGTATCGTGAAAAGTTAAATCTTCTATTTTTAATTGACCTGTGACCACTTGATTAAAATATGCAGATAGATTTCCCCTACCTGTTTCACCATCAGCAACCTTATTTTTGACAGTGCAAACATCTATTTCATCAATGCCACGCATATAACTCAAAAGCTCAATTGCTCTTTTTGATAATGGGACTTTTCTCGCCGTGCCATTCTTTGTGATTTCAAGTTCAACATGCTTGTCGTAAACATCCGCCCACTTTAAGCCTGTAATTTCACTTGCTCTCATTGCTGTTTCAATTGCAAAAAGAAATGCCCACGCCGTTTGTTGTTTCTTAGTGATAGGTTGTGAACGCCCATTATATTTAAATGCCTCTAAGATTCGATCTATCTCATCTTGTGATATACGTCTATTTCTACTTGCTGACTGCTTCGGCTTTGCTATGTCGTCCAATGGGGAGTTGGTCATAATTCTTAGTTCTTGTCGTGCATACTTGAATACAGCACTCAATAAGCCTAAATCTCTAGCGACTGTTGCGCCCTTAACCTTTTTTAGCCGTTCATCCCTAAATTGAATCATATCTAGCTGCCCCAGTTGGTTTACTGGTTTTTTCATCAATCGGGGAAATGATTTTATATAGTTACTCAAAATAATGGTTTCCACACGTCCACCCCTTTTGTGTGGTGTGACCTTTTCCATGTAAAGCCTTATCAAGTCGGCAAAGCTCATTTCTGATAAATCTTTAATCTTTTCTTGTCGTTTTTGCTCAGTCGGGTTAATGCCCTCTGATATTTGTTTTTTTATCTCATCACGTCTTAAACGTGCATCTTTAGCATTCAGCACCTTTGGATATTCGCCCAAAGTGATGGTGTTTTTCTTTCCATCGAGCGTATATAGCACTTTCCAAGTTTTTCGACCTGTCGGAGATACGAATAAATACAGCATCTCACTATCATTGATTTTTTGTAGCTTGGAGGTTGGTTTTATAGCGTCAATTTGCAATTTAGACAGCATCATTATTTCCTCAATAATTCATATAGTTAAGAAGCTTTTAAATTTATGGCAATTAATTTTTTCATATGAGATTTAAGAGAAATAATTTCATTTATGAATGGTTTTGCCTCAATTATGGCGATTAATAATTTTTAACCTCCATTTTAACCTCCAACTTTAACCTCCTCCTAGTCTATTGCATGTTATTGCACCACACAACAAAAAAGGCTTAATCCCTTATAGAATCAAGCCTTAGCGTTATGTTTGGTTATGGTGGGTTTTTGCTAGTAAATTGCCATATGATTGCGATGAATCATTTCCAAAGAACGTGCTTCACCTAACACCTGATGGACTTTATCTGAAGCTAAGCCTTTCACGATTTCAGCCGAACGAGAACTAAAATTCACACGCCCCACCGCAACACGATGTCCAAGTGTATCAACACATTCAACTACATCACCACGATCAAAATGCCCTTCTACCGCTTTCACCCCTACAGGTAACAGACTACGATGGTTTTCTTTGATGGCTTTAACAGCACCATCATCCAAAACCAAACGCCCTGCTGTTTGCAAATGTGCTGCGAGCCATTGTTGATGTGCCGTGACACGATCATCATCGGTGATGAATAAAGTACCCAACAACTCACCCGACATTAAACGAGCAAGTACATTGTCACTTTCACCACTGGCAATTAAAGTTGGGCAGCCTGATTTTGCAGCCAAACGTGCCGCACGTACTTTGGTCAACATACCACCACGACCAAACTTACCACCACCGCCTGCCATATCAAACAGCGATTCATCCATCGCACGAACTGTATGGAACAATTTTGCATTTGGATTAGAACGAGGGTCAGAGTCAAACATCCCTTGCTGATCGGTTAAGATAATCAGTAAATCCGCATGCACTTGCCCTGCAACCATTGCCGCAAGCGTGTCATTATCCCCGAAGCGAATTTCATCGGTAGAAACCGTATCATTTTCGTTGATCACAGGAATGACACGCCAGTCAATCAGATGTTGTAAAGCATCACATGAATTTAAATAACGACGACGATCTGCCAAATCATCATGGGTCAGTAACACTTGCGCAGTTTGAATGGCATGATTTTCCAAAACGCTTGACCAAGTTTGGATTAAACCCATTTGACCAATGGCAGCACAAGCTTGCAGACTGGGTAGATCGGTGGGTCGGTTCTCTAGCTTCATGCGAACCATACCTTCAGCCACAGCACCTGATGACACGAGAATAATTTCATGTCCTGCGTCGTGTAAATCTGCAATTTGTTTCGCCCAATGCGAAATAGCATCCAAATCTAAACCTTGCCCATTTGCTGTGAGTAAAGATGATCCGATTTTAACAACGATACGTTTTAAAGCCTTGAGCTGACGTTGCCCATCTACCACTTCTATCATCTTGTCCTCAGTTGTACGTTTGCTTAACGTACGTAATACACTTCCATTTCGCCATCATCACCATCGTCATCTTCGTCGTCATCACCCAACATGCCTGCAAGGCGTTGTTGACGGCGCATTTCACGATAAGCTTCTTTTGCAGCAATTGTTTGCTCACGTGTTTCAGCTTCAAGCTGATCACGGAAAGCTTTGATTTCTGCTGCATATTCAGGATCTTCAACTTCACGTTCGTGTTGTTGTTCGATTTGATCCATTAAGTAATACACAACATCTTTTGTCCCTTCAGACGTTAAGCCTGAAGTTTTAAATACAGGTCCATCCCACTGTAATTCTGTAAGAATATGATTACACCATTCTTCTCGTTCAGACTCAGCGATTTGGTCAAGTTTATTCAGCACCAACACAATCGGTAACTTTGACAATGTCGGAGAGAATTTTTTCAATTCTTCCAAAATTGCTTTAGCATTATAAGCAGGGTCAGAACCATCAATTGGCTGCACATCTACGATATGTAATAAAATACGTGTACGTGCCAAGTGTTTCAAGAAACGGATCCCTAAACCTGCACCTTCTGCCGCACCTTCGATCAATCCTGGAATATCCGCCATAACAAATGAGCGATGACTATCTGCATCGACTACGCCTAAATTTGGCACCATCGTGGTAAATGGATAATCTGCAACTTTTGGTTTCGCTGCCGATACTGCACGAATAAACGTCGATTTACCCGCATTTGGCATACCTAGTAAACCTACATCTGCCAATACTTTCAGCTCTAAACGAATTTCACGAAACTCGCCTTTGATGCCATGTGTACACTTACGTGGAGAACGGTTGGTTGATGATTTGAAATGGGTATTGCCTAAACCACCATCCCCCCCTTGTGCAACCAAAACTTTTTGACCATTTTCAACCAAGTCACCGATAATATCGCCTGACTCAGTATCAACAATGGTTGTTCCTACAGGTACTTTTAGCGTAACTGTTTCACCACTACGACCTGCACAGTTTGCACCCGCACCATTCTTACCGCGCTCAGCACGGAATCTACGGGTATAACGATAATCTACAAGTGTACTGGTGTTGTCATCGGCTTCGATATAAACGCTACCACCACGACCACCATCACCACCATCTGGACCACCAAACGGTACGAACTTTTCACGGCGAAAACTAGCTACGCCATTGCCACCGTCGCCAGCCTCTACGGTAATGACTGCTTCATCAACAAAGCGCATGCTGCCAATCCTCTAAAATCTTTAAAACCGCATATTCTGCCATATTTTGAAAAAATTCTCGAATAGTATTATTCAGCAAAACCCTAAATTTGATTCATTTTATGAAAGTTAAGACATAAATTTCTTAAATTCATACAAATACAGTTTAGCTCGCATGCATAATTTGCATTTTCAAATGATTTCATAAGATGAAATTTACACCATTGCTCACTTTCCAACTCCATTTTGACAGCACATTTAATTGTGCGTAAAATCACCAATGAAAATTCATACTGATAAGGAAAAAAGATTGCCGATCGTGCAAATAAGTGCTGCACTTGGACCTGCAGAATGTGAGCTTGCTGTAAAATACACGCTTCAAGAAATGCAAAAAGAAGCAAAAAATCAAAAAATAGCTTTTGAAATCCTTGAATCTCATGAAACCCAACAGGGTTATTCTTCTATATTATGTAATGTTCCTGAAGATGCACAAATATGGTTAAATACGTGGCTTGGTACAATTCAATGGACATTTCAAAGTAAAATTCGTCCACAGCATAAACGTAAAAACTGGTTTGTGGGCATTAGTCAATTTGACACACCACAACAACTTCCTACGGATGACATGATTCACTTCCAAGCTTGTCGCGCCTCAGGTGCAGGTGGACAACATGTCAATACCACCGATTCTGCTGTTCATGCCACACATATTGCATCTGGCATCAGCGTAAAAGTCATGTCTGAGCGCAGTCAACATGCCAACAAACGGTTGGCGAAAGAACTGATTATGCTCAAACTTCAACAGCACAGTCAAAGCACCAAAGCAAATCAGAAGCAATTACAACATCAGCAACATGCTTTGATTGAACGTGGCAATCCGATACGCAGCTTTAAAAAATAAACGTTATCACTTGCAGCATATACAAGTTAAACAAACGAATAGAGCGCAATATGAATGTACTCAGGCTTGGACAAGGTTTTGTTTATTCTGCAAAATTTCGGGTAAATTACGCTCAATCCACGCAATCAAATAATTTAACTTTTCAGCCACTTGTGCCCCCAAGAAAGTCAATTGATATTCTACTTTGGGGGGCACTTCAGGATAAACCGTCCGCAAAATAAACCCATCTTGTTCCAAAGTTTTCAGTGTTTGTGCCAACATTTTTTCACTCACCCCTTCTATACGCTTACGCAGTTCACTAAAACGCAATACCCCTTCACTTAAACTCTTTAAAATAAGCACAGCCCACTTACTTGTCACATGCTCTAAAATTTCACGGGAAGGACATTCACTGGATAAAACTTCACCAATCAAATCACTATGACCATAAGCGCTCATCAAAATCTCTCCATTTGGTAAATAACTTACTTTTAGGTACGTACTTACAATTTGTTAGTTATAGGTTTAAGATCATATCACCAAGTTTAAAAAACACACAACTAAAATGGTGAAAATATGAAAATTGCAGTTACAGGCGCAACTGGTCAACTCGGTACCTTAGTCATCAAGGCATTACTTCAACACACACAAGCTGAAAATATTGTGGCTTTGGTGCGTAACCAACAAAAAGCTCAAGATTTAAAAAATCAAGGCATTGAACTTCGTCATTTTGATTATGATCACGTTGAAACACTGGTACCTGCCTTAATTGGTATCGATAAATTATTACTGATTTCTGCCAATGAAATTGGTCGCCGCACACCACAACATAAAGCGATCATCGATGCAGCCAAACAAGCCAATGTTCAATATATTGCATATACAAGTTTGTTAAATGCCGATAGCAATCCGCTCGGTTTAGCGCAGGAACATCGTGAAACTGAACAATTGATCCGTGAAAGTGGTTTATCTTTCACATTTTTAAGAAACAATTGGTATAGTGAAAACTATTTAGCAAATGTGCAACACACTGCTGAATCAGGCATACTTTATGGCAGTGCAGAAAATGGAAAAATCAGTTCAGCATCCCGCGAAGATTATGCTGAAGCTGCTGCCAAAGTTTTGACCAGTGTCGGACATGACCATAAAACTTATGAATTAGCAGGCTCAGCAAGTTTTACATTAACAGATCTTGCAAGCTATATTTCGCAAGCAGCAAATAGACCTGTCAGCTATCAAAATATCAGTGCGCAAGATTATACCCAAGCCTTAAATGCTGCAGGTTTAGCTCCTGCTTTGGTGGATGTCATTGTGGATGCAGATGTGCAAACAGCAAAAGGTGCAATGTATAGTCAAAGCCAAGATTTAGAAAATTTAATTGGACGTAAAACAACACCTATTCAAGATCAAATCCAAGCGCTCTTTAAAGCCTAAATCATTTTCAATATCTTAAAACAACCAATACCCCTCGATTAGTAAGGGCGTATTGGTTGTGATTTTGACTCAGTTATGGGTGAATATTTTTTACAGGCAAATTGATCTGTAAATCTAAATCTGCCAATGATTGGCGTTTACTGTTGTACATCGTTGCATTGAATTTGGCGATTTTTTTCATGGTCATTGGGTCATTAATATTTAACATAGGTTTAAATTTATGCTTCACATAAACATTTAACATCTCATTAAATTCAAAAAAACTTGCCCGCTAAACATAATCTTAATCGGTAATTGATACGTTCGTTTAAGATGAAATGGCACATCAAGTTGTATCGGGATATCCACCTTGATTGGAAATTTTGGTAATAATTTACTTTGATAAATTAAATCTGTTGTAGCATCTAAAGGCATGATGGTATTAATTTTAATACTAGTTTGATAATCAATATCTACTGAAATTGGCGTTTCCACCACAAAACTTAAATCTGCTGCATAACGCCCTTTTAAAGGTAATTGAAGCTTACGGTCAATATCCAATTCCGTATCTAATTGCCCCATGGCTTGGGTTTCTAAATAATTGCCGACATGAATTTGTGTAGGTAACTCATTAGAGAGTTGAATTTCTGCATTGTGAGCTGAAACCTGCAAAGACGCTTGCATATTTAAATACAGCCAAAATAAAGCCGCCACCAATAGCACAATCAAAATAAAGCTGATCAGCAAATTACGTACAGTCAAAAACACAGCCATGGACTTACTCCTTTGCAGACTCAGGAGCTGGACTTACAGCTTTGATATTTTCTGCTTCATGTTGAGAAAGTCGAATACTATTTAAAGGAATTTTTAAATCACCCTTTTGAATTTTTACAGGTAGAGTATTTTTTACATCTACAGTTGCATCCAAACTTGATTTGATTGGTACATTGAGATGTCCTTGGATCGGGATATTGGTTTTTAAAGTCGCTTGCAGTGGAATATTCAAATTTTCTTTGAGCACTGTCCGTACAGGGGCATCAAACTTTAAATGTACTCTTTGATTTAAAGGCACTTGCAGGTCAATCGGCACCTCAATTTTAATGGGAATAATCCCCTTCAATGGTAAAGTAATATCTCGCCCCATCACTCTAACCTGAACTTTAGTGTCAATCGGCATATTTTGGTCGACTTTCAACACTTCCTTAACAGGAATTGTGGTTTGAATTGGAACAATATTATCAAAATACACATGAGGTGTAAGAGCCTGTGTTACAGGTAAATTTAAATTTTCATTAATTGGAATTTCTGCATTCACACGTCCCGTCACATCGACATCTAAAGCCTCATGAATTTTAACTTTGGCTTGTAAAGGTTCTTTCAAGTCGATATTGACGGCTTGGTTTTCAAGTGGAATGTAAATATTAAAATTTTTAAATACCCAAATCGCAATGGCTACACCGCAAATTGCAGCACAGACAATAAAAAATAGACCACCGACAATATGCTTAATTTGCAAAATTTATCCTTAAATTCAACATTTGTTTTACTTATCATTATTTTATCCATAAATGTGATATTTTTATCGTTTTATTGTGTGTATAAAATGTCTATTTGTGCATAAAACAATCTAATTATATTCATTTTTTACTTTACCCCATTATTCATCATTATAAATAATGGGAGCCTTGTTTTAGTGAAAAACTTCAGACCAATAACATTGTACTGTTGTAAGCTTACCATCTTTAGCAATCACTAAGCCTGCTCCTTCTGCTTGTTGGTTTTTATTCGATTTAATTTGATTCAACTGTTGTTTTGCCGCTGGTGTAGAAAGATCGAAATATAAAAATTCACCTAAATTACGAGATTTCCCCATGAGAATTTCATTTTTTACAGCTAAGCTGTTATAAAACATTTTAATGTCATTACATCGTTGCTATTGATGTAAAAAAGAGCTTCAATTGAAGCTCTTTTTTTATCACTGATTTACAAATTAAGCATTTGTTTCAGCAGGAACTTTTGGATAGCTTACGCCGCCCATTTGTTCAGCAATACGCAATACTTGGCAGCTATAACCCACTTCGTTATCGTACCAAATGTATGCAGTTAAACGGTTACCTGAAGTAATTGTTGCTTGCGCATCAAATACACCTGCAGTACGCGAACCGATAAAGTCAGACGATACAACTTCTGTCGAATTTGTATAACCAATTTGACCTTGAAGGTTTGAATTGATTGAGATTTGACGAATGTATTCGTTCACTTCTTCACGATCAACTTCTTTATCTAAAGTTAAGTTTAAGATTGCAAGAGAAACGTTTGGTGTAGGTACACGTACAGAATTACCTGTCAATTTACCTTGAAGTGCAGGCAATGCTTTTGCAACCGCTTTTGCAGCACCAGTTTCAGTGATCACCATGTTTAATGTTGCAGCACGACCACGACGATCAGCTTTATGATAGTTGTCAATTAAGTTTTGATCGTTTGTGAACGAGTGAACTGTTTCAACGTGACCATTAATCACGGTGTATTTGTCATGCAATACTTTTAATGTTGGTGTAATTGCATTGGTTGTACAGCTTGCAGCAGAGATGATTTTGTCTTCATCTAAGATATCTGCTTGGTTCACACCAAATACAACGTTCTTCATGTCACCTTTACCTGGTGCAGTCAGAATCACGCGTGCAGCACCTGGGCATTGTAAATGTTGTGCAAGACCGTCGTTGTCACGCCATTTACCTGTGTTATCAATCACTAATGCATTTTCGATACCGTATGCTGTGTAATCTACTTCAGCAGGGCTAGATGCATAGATCACTTTAATGAAGTTACCATTTGCAATAATTGCTTCATTTTCTTCATCTACAGAAATTGTACCTGCAAATGGACCATGAATAGAATCACGACGTAATAAAGACGCACGTTTTTCTAAGTCACCGTCAGATGATTTACGTACAACGATTGCTTTTAAGTTTAAACCACGACCCAAACCAGATTGACTAATGATTAAACGTGCAAGAATACGACCGATACGACCAAAACCATAAAGAACAACATCTTTCGGTTCTACAGATGCAGCATTACCCGCTAATGATTGAACAGCGTTTGCAACAAATGCGTCAACATCGCCGCCTTTTTCTTTAAATTCAACTGCAAGTTTACCTAAGTCAACCTCAGCAGAACCAATGTTTTCAATTTTTGCCAAAGCTTCTAAAATTGGGAAAGTTTGAACGACAGAAAGTTCAACATCTAACACACGTGTACGACGATGTGTTTTAAGAATCTGAATCACTGAACGGTTCACTAAAGAACGACCGTAAACAGAAGTGACAATATTTTTTTCACGGTATAATTGCCCAATTAAAGCAATCATACGTTCCGCGATTTCTTCGCGGTTTTTCCAACGACCTTGATGCTCTGCGTGTAGGGCGATGATAGTGTCTTTGCTCACAGATACGTCCTCTATTTTATGTATATCTAGACTTAGTTTAAAAACCCCAACATTGTAATGGAATTCTGTCAAAGAATGAATCGAAAGCTGATCAAGCAAAGTACTTTTTGTTGTATATTCATTATAATTTTACAAAATAGTCGTCATTATTTTAATGATTTCTCATTTTAATCATCAAATCACATATTTAAATACATCTACCATAACAAAGCCTAACCTACTTTATCCAAGGCGTTGCTCTACGTTTTCAACATTTCTTTTTAAATTTTGCGCATTTCGCTTTTGTTTATACAAATGCAGACTACCTTCGATGGCCAATATCCCCACTGCACACCAAATTGGAATATAAGTTAACCATTCATCTTGGCTTATATTTTCTCCCAACGCCAAAGAGACCAATGCCAACAACACAGGCTCTAAATAACTCAGCAAACCAAATAACACCAAAGGCAAATAACGACTCGCTAAAATATAACTGCCTAAACCAATCGCACTAAGTAAACCCAAACCTGCCACCACAAGCCATAAATACCAACGCTCAGCAAACATCAGAAAAGGCGTATGCCCGATTTGTACCAAATAAATTGCGACAGGCATACAAATGAGAATATCCCACCAAAAACCACCCAAATTATCCGTTTGAATATGCTTACGAATCAGGAAATACAATGAATAACCTACTGCGACTGCCATGGTTTCCCATGCAATGCTTCCTAAACGCCAAATTTCATGTCCAACACCAAATCCTGCACACAGTACCGCCAGTATTTGCAACTTAGATAATTTTTCCTTAAAAAAGACGCTCCCCATCAGTACCAAAAACAGCGGCAATAGAAAATAGCCCAATGATACTTGTAGCCCGCGCCCATTCATCGGCCCCCATAAAAATAACCACAGTTGAAAACAGGTTAAAGCTGAAGTCATCATTAAAATGAGTAATAGCGCTGGTTGATCAATAATGCGTTGGTAAATGGTTTTAACATGCTGCCAATCGCCACTATAAAACATAAAAAGTGTTAAAAAAGGCAAAGTAGAAATGATGCGCCAACCAAAGGTTTGCTGACTATCAAAAACATGAAGTAACTGACTATAAAAATATAAAACCCCAAAAGTGATCGATGCCAAAATGGATAATGCAACACCTTTAAACATCTATCACCTCTCATTTATTTTACAGAGGTATTATAAGCATATTTATACCCATCTAATGGCACATTCAAATATAAATAATTCAGTTAAAACTAAGGTTGCGTTTGCTCAGAGCGCACTAAATCTTTGATACTAAAACCGAGGGTTTGTGCATAACGTAAATACTCCGTGACTTTTTGCTCGTCAGGATGTGGTGTCCGCGACAAAACCCAAAGATATTTACGCTTAGGCTCACCCACCAGTGCCATTTGATATTGAGGATCTATTTTTAAAATCCAATAGTCGCCACGCCCAAAAGGCATCCAACGAATGGTTTCGGGTAAAAAACTGACTTTGATCTTAGAATTGTACGGTGCATTACTCACAAAGCCTTCACCCAAAGAGCGTAATTCATTGCCCTCTCGATTGAGACAACGATTATCGACTTCAACATTACCATACTCATTAATGGTATAACGTGCAGTGACATTTTTATGACAATCTTTTTGATAAAATAATGGCTTACGTGCAATTTCATACCAAAGCCCTAAATATTTATCTAATTCAACACGGGGTACAGTGGGTAGCGAACGGTCTTGTGCATACAATGATGAACTCATTGCTACACTTGCCAACAATATACACTGTAAAAATATTTGGCTATTTTTAGGACAGATTATGGGTATTTTTTTGATTAAATTCACACGCTATCCTCACATTTATTCAGAATAATAATTATTAAAATAATCATAAATTTAAGCTTAAATTGTAGCTTTATGTATCTTTTGATTCCATCAAAGCCACAATCCAAGTAAAGCTGAGTTCGACTATTGTAACATCAAGGCTTTTAAACGCACGATTTCATCACGAATTCGAGCAGCCTGCTCGAATTGTAATTCTTTCGACGCTTTTAACATTTCTTTTTCAAGCTTGGCAATGTGTTTGGCGAGTAGTTTTGGATTAGACAATAAATGCCGCTCATCTGCATTCATCACTTGTGCTTGATCAATAATTTTTTCATCGATTTGATCGTCATCTAACACTTCACCTGTATCAATCTCTTTGATCACTTGACGTACTGCACTCCGTGGTACGATACCATGCTGTTCATTGAACTGAATTTGTTTATTACGACGGCGTTCCGTTTCATCGATCGCTTTTTGCATCGAATCAGTAATTCGATCTGCATATAGAATCGCCTTACCTTTGACATTTCGTGCTGCACGACCAATGGTTTGAATCAATGATCGTTCAGAACGTAAAAAACCTTCTTTATCAGCATCTAAGATAGCAACCAAAGACACTTCTGGCATATCTAAACCTTCACGTAAAAGGTTAATCCCGACCAAGACATCATGCACACCTGAACGCAACTCATGAATAATTTTTACACGCTCAACAGTATCAATATCAGAATGTAAATAAGCTACTTTTATCCCATATTCTTTCAAATAAGAAGTTAAATCTTCTGCCATACGTTTGGTCAATGTCGTAACTAAAACACGCTCATTCAAATCTTTGCGAATATTAATTTCCGACAAAACATCATCGACTTGGGTTAATACAGGACGAATTTCAATTTCAGGATCAATCAGTCCTGTTGGACGCACCACTTGCTCAGCAACTTGCTCTGATTTTTCCAGTTCATATTTGGCAGGTGTGGCACTGACATAAATGGTCGTTGGCGCAATTCTTTCCCATTCTTCAAATTTCATTGGACGATTGTCCAATGCACTTGGCAAACGAAAACCATAATTGACCAAATTTTCTTTACGTGAACGGTCACCTTTGTACATTGCACCGATCTGTGGCACGGTGACATGTGACTCATCAATAATCAATAATGCATCTTCAGGTACATAGTCGAATAAAGTCGGTGGAGCCTCGCCTGATGGACGTCCCGATAAATGCCGTGAATAATTTTCAATGCCATTGGTATAGCCTAGCTGTTGCATCATCTCTAAGTCATAACGTGTACGTTGCTCAATGCGCTGTAATTCAAGTAATTTATCATGCGCCTTAAAATAAGCTTGGCGTTCCTTGAGTTCTTCTTGAATAGTACCAATTGCACGCTGCAAATTATCTTTAGGTGTTACATAATGGCTTTTTGGATAAATGGTAATACGTGGCACTTTACGCACCATTTTTCCAGTTAAAGGATCAAACCAACGAATTGAATCGACCTCGTCATCAAACAGTTCAATACGAATGGCATGCTGGTCCGATTCCGCAGGGAAAATATCTAAAATTTCACCCCGAATACGATATGTACCACGCAAAAACTCAAGTTCATTACGGGTATATTGCATTTCGACCAAACGGCGAATAATGTCATCACGAGCAATCCGATCCCCTTGTACGACATGCAATAACATACTCATATAGGCATTTGGATCACCCAAACCATAAATCGCTGAAACTGATGCCACAATAATGCTGTCTCGACGCTCCAATAATGCACGGGTTGCCGAAAGTCGCATTTGGTCAATATGATCATTAATTGAAGAATCTTTTTCGATAAAAGTATCAGACGATGGCACATAAGCTTCAGGCTGATAATAGTCATAATAACTGACGAAATATTCCACCGCATTGTTGGGGAAAAATGCTTTAAATTCACCATATAGCTGTGCAGCAAGGGTTTTATTATGTGCCATGACAATGGTTGGACGCTGCGTTTGTGCAATGACATTTGCCATGGTATAGGTTTTTCCAGAACCTGTTACCCCAAGCAAAAGTTGATCATGCAAGCCTCTATTGACACCATCCACTAATTTTTGAATTGCTTGTGGCTGATCACCCGCAGGTTGATAATGAGTGACAAGTTGAAAAGGTTGACCTTCTTGCATATAAATACTTCGGCATCAAATGACAATGCCTTTATTATGAGGGCAAAGTTGCTAGATACAATATCACGTTACGCTACTTTTTATCTAAGCTTTTTAACTTGCGTCGCGCGGGTAGATAATAACGATTTGCTGCTTGGGTCAGTAACGCTCGCCCTTTCACTTCATCTTTCTCCACACCCAAACCACGCAAATATAGACGACCTAAATTATAGATTGCTTCGACAATATCATGATTTGCCGAACGCTGATAATAATGAGCAGCTTGTGTATAATCTCGTTTGACGCCTTTTCCTCGTTCGTATTTATCACCTAAATTATTTAAAGCTTGTGGATTATCCTGATCTGCAGCTTGTTGATACCAATATAATGCTTTTCCATCATCTTGGGTAAAGCCATGTTGACCATACTCGAAGCTATAAGCCAACTGATATTGCCCGATACAATGCCCTTGCTGCGCACTTTGACGTAAATAATATTGTAAATTTTTCTCACGATGATGCTGAAAATACAGATCATAATCGGGATTAATAATCCGTCGATACATCTCAGCCAACTGATAACTGGCTTCGGCAGCACCTTGCTCACTTGCACGCTGAAAATATTCAAGGGCGAACCCCATTGCCTGCATACAATCTTCAGTCCCTCGAAATGCCCATGTATAAAATAATGTCGCCGCTTGAAGAATAGCGTCAACCTCTCCTTTATCTGCAATCTCTTGTAAATATTGCAGATAATCACGATAAAACTCAGCCAAAGTCCCTGCATTCGATGCAAAGTATTCAAGCCTTAATTGTTCAGAAAGAATGCGCTTATTGTTTTGCCCAAGTTGTTTAAAATGTACAGATGCTTCAGCATCTTCTCCTAAAAACTCAATAATCTGAATAGGTACACCAAAACGGTTATTGTTCTCAGCATCAATCAATATGGCAAAATCATCTCGATTAAAACCGAGTTGAGAATATGAATCAGTTCGCATTTCATGTCTCTTTTTTATTTTCAATATGTTATTTTCTTTCAATATCATCATCAGATCACTTGACCATTGCGCAATTCAATTGCAACATGAAGCATAGCCATATTATGGAATTATAGCAAAATGACTTATCAATATCATGATGAAAGTATTATTAAAAACTTACCTGAAGATACGGTTTTTGTTTTTGGCAGTAATATGGCAGGTACACATCAAGGTGGTGCAGCAAAAATCGCACTCCATCATTTTGGAGCCACCAAAGGTGTAGGACGAGGTTGGGCAGGTCAAAGTTTTGCCATTCCAACCATGAATGAGCATTTACAACAAATGCCCTTATCACAAATACAACATTATGTTGAAGATTTTAAAATTTATACCAAAAATCATCTTAAAACCAAATATTTTGTGACTGCGGTTGGCTGTGGGGTTGCTGGTTATAAAGTTGAAGAAATTGCCCCAATGTTTAAAGGCATTTCACACAATGTTATTTTTCCAATATCTTTTCGCCCTTTTGTCGAAAAAACACTGCCTAAACTCAACCAACATGTATTGCAGTCTTTTATTCAAAGTTCTGTTATTTTTAATGAAGATATTGCGCAAGCCGTACAAGCTTTAGATCTTAGTGAAGCTGAAAAAGCATTAGCACAAATCGTGATCAATACCCCAATGTACCCAACCGACAGTAATGGGCGTGATCGTAGCTATGAAATTAGTGATATTTTAAATACACTTAACAATAAACATGTTTTAGAATTAGACTTACGCAGTGATGAAACGAAAACACTAGGAGGTGTTATTTTAGCAATTTTAGAATTGTATAATATCAATGAACATGATTTCATAGAAGCTTGGCAAGGGCAAAAAGCGATCATGCCTCCCAAGGCAGCGCACCATGCTCAAAAATAGTTATTTACTTTTATTACATAATTTTTATATCACTTGAATCATACAAATTTAAAGGAGTTTTACGATGGGAGAGATTAATTTATCCATTTTCAACTTAGCTCCCATGGCAATGTGGATTCAAGATTTTAGTGCGGTCAAAAAAATCTTCCAACAATGGCAAGATGAAGGTATTGAAGATTTAGAACAATATTTATTAGAAGACCCTGAACGTTTACAACCTTGTTTGAGGGTGATCAAGACTATTCAGGTCAATCAAAGTACTTTAGAGTTGTATGATGCAGCAGATTTAAATGAAATCTTAGAAAGTTTTGCACGCTTGCATTACGAAAAAATTAGCATTGAAAAAGTCAAATTCTTTGTTGCTCTTTGGAATAAAGAAGCACAATGCATCTGCCCTTCAATTAACTTTACCTGCAAAGGTAAACAAATTGATATTTTGCTTAAAGCCAGTGTTCTACCGGGTTATGAAGACAGTTGGGAACGCTTATTGCTCACGACTGAAAATGTATCTGACTATCAAAATGCACGCCGTTTTGCAGAATCATTATTTATTCACTCACCTACGGCACTTTGGGTCAAAGATTATAGCGGGATCAAAACATTATTTACTCAGTTACAAACTCAAGGTGTTCAAAATTTAGAGCTTTATTTACAACAACAGCCTGATTTTTTAATGCTGTGCTTCCAAAACATTCGTTCTATTGATGTCAATCAAGCTTTATTAAATCTTTTTCATGCCAGCAGTAAACAGCATTTTTATCAAAACATACATACATTGTTGAATGAAAATAGCAAACAGCATTTTCAAAATGAACTCCTGTATTTATGGCAAGAACATTACCATTTAGAACGTGACTGTGAATATAAAACCTTAGATGACAAAACCATTCATGTGCGTGAACAATTTATGATTTTCCCAAATGCACATCACACATGGGATACGGTACAAATCGCCTATACCGATTTTACCGCACGTAAACAACTTGAAGAATATTTAGAATTTATGAGTCATCGCGATGAACTCACACAGTTATATAACCGTAACTTTTTTAATGCTGAAATAAAACGCTTACAACACGAAACAGTTTTCCCAACGGCATGTATTTATTTAGATATTAATGGGCTCAAAACCATTAATGACCTTAAAGGTCACCACTGTGGTGACTTATTGTTAAAACGTTTTGCCAATATTTTACGTAAAGCTACGGAAAATACAGCTTATTCTATTTCTCGCATTGGGGGAGATGAATTCGTGATTTTAATGCCACAAGCCACGGCCAGCATGGCTTATCAATTATTTGAAAAAATTCAGGATTATATTAACGAAGATAATCGACTGCATGAACATACCATAATCAGTGTTGCTGCAGGTATTGGATGTACAGATGCCGAGCCGAATATTGAAAATTTAGTCCGTATGACCGACTTAGACATGTATGAACAAAAAAATCAGTATTATCAAAATTATCGTTCTTGAATTTTACATGAGTTTGTTATGTGATTTTTCACACTATGTTGATTATAAATATATTCTAAACAAATTGTTAATGTAAATTTAATATCAATTAAATATAACCATATAACTTTAATAAAATGAGGCTTAAATCTCATTTTTCACTCTAAAGTTCTTTGCTATCACGTTATAATTAATGATATATTTCCAACATCACTCAACAAACTCATTCAATTACTAGGAATATAAAATGGAGATTTTAGAATCATCAATTTTTAATCTTTCACCTATTCCTATGTGGTTAGAAGACTATAGTGACGTTAAAAAACAGTTTGAAATTTGGCAAGAGCAAGGCATCACAGACTTAAAAGCCTTTTTAGAAGAAGATTTAGAACGGGTGACCCAATGCGCCCATAAAATTAAAATTTTACAAGTCAACCCTAAAACCTTAGCGGTTTTTGAAGCACAAGATCAACAACATTTATGTGAAAATTTACATATTATTTTTCAGCAAGAAATGTTTCCTTCACATATTTCAGAGCTAGTCGCTTTATGGCAAGATGAAACAGAGTTTTCAAGTACGACCACCAATTATACTATTTCAGGTAAAAAATTAGACATCAAACTACGTGGTGTGGTTTTGCCCGATGCACAACACGATTTATCACGTGTTTTACTTACCACAGAAGACATTAGCGACTATCAAAATGCGTGTCGTTTAGAAGAAAAAAATCGTCGTTTGGCAGAGTCACGTTTTATTTATTCCCCAACGTCCTTATGGGTAGAAGATTTTAGCCGAGTTAAAATGCGACTTGACCAATTACGTAGACTCGGAATTGACGATTTTGTCACTTTTTTAGATGTACATGCAGATTTTATTAATCAATGTGTCGATGACATTATTTTACTTGATGTCAATCAAGCTACTTTAGATTTATTAAAAGCCCCAGATAAAGACACTTTATTTAAAAATTTACATAAAGTTTTATCTAAAGAAATGCACCAAACTTTTCGTGAACAACTCATCGAGCTATGGAATGGCAATATTCATCATCAGCGTGAAGCCATCAATTATGCTTTAGATGGTTCTATTCGTCATGTGTTGCTGCAATTTACCGTTTTTCCTGGTTATGAAGACAATTGGGGTTTAGTGCAACTCGCCCTGACAGATATTACAGCGCGTAAAAAAGCTGAAAGTTACTTAGAGTATCTAGGTAAACATGATGTACTCACCAAACTGACCAATCGTTCTTTTTATACCGAAGAAATTAACCGTTTAGAACGCAGTTTAGTTCGCCCAATCTCTGCAATTTTCATTGATATGAATGGCTTAAAATATATTAATGATGAATTTGGACACGATGTTGGTGATGAACAACTGCGTCGCATGGGTAATCTTTTAAATCGTGCGATTACCAACACCCCATTCTCAGCATCACGCATTGGTGGCGATGAATTCGTTATTTTAATGGCAGGTGCAGATGAGGAAATGGTTAAAAATCAAAAGTTAATTGTTAAAGAATTACTCAATATTGATAATCAATATTATGCTTCTCAACCGATTAACATTGCGATTGGCTATGCGACAACACAAAACACCGAAACCATTGAACACATGCTTAAACGTGCCGATCATTTTATGTATCAAAAGAAAAAAGCATATTATGCAAATTTAAACCTCATCCCCTAAACTATATGCTCTATATTAATGTAGTTTAAAAATGAAAATAAAAGTCATGAAACCTTGTCTGTTGTTTCTATTTTATTGAATAAGTTGAAATACTTCTGCTCAACTCATCACACCTCATCAAGAAAATATGATTCAAGCTTTGATTGAGGTTGAATATGATCAACTAAAATCTCAAAAGGGAAATAACCAACGATCACAAAGCCTCGAACATTCACTCATTTCTCCTGATCAACCCGTCATAGCTCAGACCAACGAGAAACACAACTAAAATAGCAGCTAAAAAAAATTAAATATCGAATATCATTACGGAGAGTAAAAAATCATAGATAAAAAAAACAGGCAATTGCCTGTTTTTTATTAACGCTTACCCATCGAACGGCGTGTACCACGCGGTGGCATCCATGTCCGATCTGCATATTGTTGTGGTTTTGGGCGCATGCCCTCCACATCCTCATCTGCTGGCTTGGCATCATTGGCTTGTTTCACTGGGAAAGGTAACTTTGCCACAGCTTTTTTCTTGGGAGTATTTTGGGTGCTCATCAGATTCACTCAATTTTAACTGCGCACATTGTACGAAAATTTTAGAAATGATGCGAGTTCTCATTCACATTCATATTCATTTGTATTTTATTGATACATTAAAGTTTGATTTTCGTGATTATTTGGCGAATTTGCTTAAATTTCGGGCGACTCAAAGCAGCTTTTTAAGCTATGATAATGTGCTTTTTATTTTTAAATCCCTATAAGAAGGAATACTGCCGTGGACGTACGTCTCTCTGATCGTGTAAATGCCATCAAACCGTCTCCAACGCTTGCTGTGACCAATAAAGCTGCTGAACTCAAAGCGGCTGGCAAGAATGTTATTGGCTTGGGCGCTGGTGAACCTGATTTTGATACCCCACAACACATCAAAGACGCAGCAATTGCAGCGATTAATAATGGTTTTACCAAATACACTGCTGTTGACGGTACGCCTGGCCTTAAAAAAGCAATCATTGCGAAATTAAAACGTGATAACAACTTAGAATACGCTGCAAACCAAATTTTGGTGTCTTGTGGTGGTAAACAATCTTTCTTTAACTTGGCACTTGCTTTGTTAAACAAAGGTGATGAAGTGATCATCCCTGCACCTTACTGGGTAAGCTATCCAGATATGGTGATCATCGCTGAAGGCGTGCCTGTTATTGTGAAGTGTGGTGAAGAACAACGCTTCAAAATCACACCAGCGCAGCTTGAAGCAGCAATCACAGACAAAACTCGTTTAGTGGTATTGAACAGCCCTTCAAACCCAACAGGTATGATCTACACTAAAGCTGAATTAGAAGCTTTGGCTGAAGTGCTTCGTAAATACCCTGAAGTTATGGTTGCGTCTGATGATATGTATGAACCAATCCGTTGGGATGATGAGTTCTATAACATTGCAACTGTTGCACCAGACCTTTACGACCGCGTGATCGTGCTTAACGGTGTATCTAAAGCATATGCAATGACAGGCTGGCGTATTGGTTATGCAGCAGGCCCTGCTAAGCTCATCGGTGCGATGAAAAAAATCCAATCACAATCAACTTCAAACCCAACTTCAATTTCACAAGTTGCTGCTGAAGCTGCATTAAATGGTCCTCAAGACGTTCTTGAGCCAATGATTGAAGCATTCAAACGTCGTCATGACTTAGTGGTTAAAGGCTTGAACGACATCAACGGTATTACTTGCCTTCCTGCTGATGGTGCATTCTATGCCTATGCAAACATCCGTCCATTGATTCGTGCCAAAGGTTTAAAATCTTGCACAGAATTCTCTGCGTGGTTATTGGAAGAAACTGGTGTTGCCGTTGTTCCGGGTGATGCATTCGGTTTAGGTGGTTACATGCGTATTTCTTATGCAACTGCTGACGAAGTGTTAGTTGATGCACTTGCGCGTATCAAAAAAGCCGCTGACTCAATCGAAGGCGTAGACGCTGCGATTGCTTCAATTGCTGCTGAAAAAGCTGCAAAATAATTTAAAGATTTAAGTAAAAAATCCGTCAACGTTGGCGGATTTTTTATTACATAAAGAACATTCATTCAAAATTATTTTAGCTGTTCAAAAATCAAAAATACCACTCAACAGCTAATGAGATAAAAATTTCAATCTCTTTTTAATGAAATCATTTGCTCCAGTCATTGTCTAATATTTTTAAATAGCTGACGGGTACATGCTCAGTCAACCAAACACCATTTTCAGCTTGATAAAATTTGAAGCCATCTTGATGCATTTGAATGCTATCAACTTGAAAAATCACCACTTTGCCATGTCGTTGACCGACTTTCCTAGCAGTGACTAAATCTGCTGATAAATGCACATGATGCCGGGTACCTGCGATTAAACCCTGTTGTAAAATGCACTCAACAAAGCGCGTTGCTGTGCCGTGGTAAAGCACATCGGACGGAGTAATAGGGTTGTAATCACGTTGTACTTGTGCAGAAGAGTGTCCCTGCACTGCGCGAATTTTTTGACCATCTGCGGAAAATTGAAAGCGCTTTTTATCATTATTTTCTACAATATCAAGTAATTCACCAAAACTCATTTTTTGCCGATGCTTACTCATTTGACTGAGGAGAATTTGGATGTCTGTCCAACCTTCGCGATCGAGTTGTATACCAATACTTGCAGGCTGATGACGCAGGACAAGGCTTAAAAATTTACTGCGTTGTCGAATCACTTTTTCATTCGGTTTCATTTTTGTTTTCTATTTTTTAAAAATATAGTGTTATTATGACACATTATTAGTTAAGTAAACAGTCTAAAGTGATCAACTATCACGTCATAAATTCGAACATTAAAGATTTCAAATTTTATATATAAAATTTAAAATATCAATTTTCTACCCACAAAAAAGATTTAATTAGCACCGAAAAGCATCTTTTCTGCAAAAGTCTAATGCAGAGCAACAATGATCGTGCTAAAATAAGAGAAATCGGGTGTGCTCCCGATTTTTTTATGCGGATTACTTCCGCGCTGACAGGATTTAGGTTTACAACATGCCCATTTCAGAGACATGGTTATTACCTGATGGTGTAGCTGATGTATTACCAGAGCAAGCGCAAGTAATTGAAACTTTGCGCCGTAGCGCTTTAGATTTCCTCGCTTCTCGAGGTTATCAATTGGTGTACACGCCGTTTATCGAATACATCGAATCTCTCTCTTCTCTTTCAGAATCGAATCAAGATTTAGACTTAGCCACTTTTAAAGTCATCGACCAACTCTCAGGTCGTTTACTTGGTGTGCGTGCCGATATGACACCACAAGTGGCTCGTATTGATGCGCATGTACATCCAGTAGAAGGTGTGGCTCGTTACTGCTATGCAGGAACAGTACTTCATACTAAACCACAGGGTTTTAATACCACACGTGCCCCACTTCAGTTGGGTGCAGAGTTATTTGGTTCGGACAGCATTGACGCGGACGTTGAAATGATCGATGTCATGCTCAGTTTGATCGAAACCGCAAATTTAGTTGAAGGTGTTCATCTCGATTTAGGGCATGTCGGTTTATTCCGCAGTTTAGTGAAACATGCCAATTTGAGCAAAACCACTGAGCGTCAACTTTCAGATTTATATCAACGTAAAGCACTCCCAGAACTTGCCGAATTTACCCAAGCATTAAAATTCGGTTCAGATTTTTATGCTTTAGGTCGTTATGCAAGTGATTTAACTGCATTACAAAGCAATTTAAGTGCTGAAATTTTACAAGACGAAGCATTTAAGCAAGCCTTCAATGCACTCGCAACCACACAAGCACAAATTCAAGCACGCTGGCCAAATCTTCACATCGGCATCGATGTTGTTGAGTTACGCTCATATCATTATCACACAGGCTTAATGTATGCCGTGTATGCACCAAATCGTGCTGCACCATTAGCACAGGGCGGTCGTTATGATGGTATTGGCGAGCACTTTGGTCGTGCACGTCCTGCAACAGGTTTCTCGTGTGACTTATATGCACTCAGCGCAGGTCAATTCCAAGCAATGAAGCAAGTTGTTGCACCTAAAGGCACAGACACTGCTCTACTTGCCGCAATTGCACAAGTACGTCACAACGGTCTAAGCGTAATCCAGTTATTAGGTGAAGATGACTTAACATCAATTCCCAATGCAACACATCAGTTAGTGAATGTTGCAGGTGAATGGAAAGTCGAACAAATTTAATCGCTTCACACCAATGTTCATGTCATTGGTGTGTGGTTTTCAATTTTAACAGCATGATGTAATGAGGCTATTATGGGCAAGAATGTTGTGGTACTTGGTACCCAATGGGGCGACGAAGGTAAAGGTAAAATCGTTGACCTGCTCACAGATCAGGCGGCTGCGGTTGTTCGTTATCAAGGTGGACATAACGCAGGTCATACGCTCGTCGTAGGTGGTAAGAAAACAGTTCTTCACCTCATTCCATCTGGTATTTTACGTGAAAACGTACTGTGCTTAATTGGGAATGGTGTTGTACTTTCTCCTGAAGCTTTGATCAAAGAAATGGACATTCTTGAAAAAGAAGGTGTTCCTGTTCGTGAGCGTTTACGTATTTCTCCAAACTGTCCTTTGATTCTTCCGCATCACATTGCGTTAGACCAAGCACGCGAGAAAAAACGTGGTAATGCGAAAATCGGTACGACAGGTCGTGGTATTGGTCCTGCGTATGAAGATAAAGTTGCTCGTCGTGCGATCCGTGTTGCAGATTTAGTCCGTGGTGGCGAACATCTTAAAGCACAACTTGAAGAATTACTTGAGTACCATAACTTCCAGTTAACTCAATTCTTTGGTGTTGAAGCGGTTAAAGTTGAAGACGTACTTGCACTTTGTGACCAATGGCGTGAAGTGGTTGCTCCGTTAGTGATTGATGTCACAACTGAATTGCACAACTACCGTAAAAATGGTCAAAACGTGATGTTTGAAGGTGCTCAAGGCTCACTTCTTGACGTGGATCACGGTACATATCCATATGTAACTTCATCAAATACAACTGCGGGTGGTGTAAGCTCGGGTTCTGGTTTAGGTCCTTTGCACCTTGACTATGTATTGGGTATTACTAAAGCTTACACAACACGTGTTGGTTCAGGTCCATTCCCAACAGAATTGGTTTATGACGCTGCGAACGATGTCGGCGATGCAATTGGTAAACACCTCGGTACTGTAGGTGCTGAGTTTGGTGCTTCTACAGGTCGTCAACGTCGTTGTGGTTGGTTTGACGCTGAAATCTTACGCCGTTCAGTTGATGTAAACTCACTTTCTGGTATTTGCTTAACTAAACTTGACGTTTTAGATGGTTTAGAAGAAGTAAAAATCTGTGTAGGTTATGAAGCTGCTGACTCTGGTTGTGTGGGTTCTTCTGATGCGCTTGCATTTGAAACTTTAAAACCAATTTATGAAACAATGCCAGGTTGGTCTGAATCTACTTTCGGTGCAAAATCACTTGATCAATTGCCTGAAAATGCAATCAACTATATCAAACGTATTGAACAATTGATCGAATGTCCAATCGACATCGTATCAACTGGTCCTGACCGCGATGAAACAATCGTATTACGTCATCCATTTGATGCTTAATACAGATCAGTTTTTAAAAAGAGCCTCTCTATGAGGCTCTTTTTTTGTCTTAATAAAAATATGTGAAAATTCAAGACTAAAGTTAGGCGCTCTATGCCTTATATCCTACGCATGAGCTTGTTACAATAAATCTTAAATCAGATTTTTCCCCTACTAAAATTTTGAGAATATGGAATGCAAAAAAATATTTCAGGAACCATTTTTTATTCATCCCTCTTTGCCATCGGGGGTGCACCAACACTGGCGATGTTAATCATCCAAGCACAAACCAATAACCCTGAAATTATTCAAAATGTTCTGTTAAGTTTAACAATTTCATTAGCATGCCTTTTGATTCCGATTATTCTCATTCAAAACAGCATCATCTTTTTTCATCGCAACAAGCCCAATCTAAATGAAAAAATTAAACCCCTATGCACATTCTATTTCGTCCTTGATGCCCTATGCCTAGTGTATTGGTTAATAATTCAGTTTTTATAAGTGAAATTTACACAAATACTATGATTATGAAGCAATTTTACATACTCGTTCACAGCTAAAATCAATATAATCATACTTATTACTTTATATTTGTTGGAGCACATTATAATGAATAATAAACTCATGATGGGCATTTGTGCAGCAGGTTTAATTTCGCTTTCTGGCTGTACCACCATGGCTGATATGGCAGGTGCCGATAGCGCAACACTCAATGTTGCAGCAACGCAAGGTTTTAATAAAACTGTGCAAGAAGCACGCAGCAATAAGACATTGGATACATCATCCTCGACCTACAAACGTATCAATGCAGTATTTTTACGTTTAAAACCTTATGCAGATCAAATGAACCAAACAGGGACAAAATTTGATTGGCAATTGGCTGTACTCAAATCAGACCAAGTCAATGCTTATGTTGCCCCAGGGGGTAAAGTTGTATTTTATACAGGCATTGTCAATAAATTAGCACTCACCGATGCTGAAATTGCAGCTGTCATGGGACATGAAATGATTCATGCCTTAGAAGAACATGCAAAAAGTAAAATTGGTGCGCAAGCATTGACTGATTTAGCCTTACAAATTGGCTTAAGTGCAGCAGGTGATCGTGTAGGTCAACTTGGTACAGCTGCAGCACAATTAGGCTCACAAGTTGGCGTGGGTTTACCTTATTCACGTAGCTTAGAGAGTCGTGCCGACCAAGGTGGTTTAATGCTGATGGCAAAAGCAGGCTATAACCCGCAAGCTGCTATTACACTTTGGGAAAAAATGAATAAATTAGAAGGTGCAGGTGGTGCATCATTCTTATCTACCCACCCATCTAACGCTCAACGTATCGCTGCAATGCGTGAAAACCTACCTGCGGCACAAGCAATTTACAACAAACGTTAATGATCCACTCAAGATAGAAACTTTGCTTTTTACAAAAACCGAGCCTCTTTTGCTCGGTTTTTTAATGAGGATTTTGCACATAAATTGATGTAATCAGCTCATTATTATCTTTCAATACAGCTCCATGAGAATTAATACCATTGGACATGGACTAAAAAATGATTTTTTATCGCATCAAAAAAATTACAACACTTATTTTAGATAATTTCTTTTTAAAAAATTGTGCATTTAATATACAAAAATGATTCTATTTTGCGATTTTCACTATTTAGATTTTAAATAGTTGTGATACTTAATATCATAATAAATAATACTAATACCATTTTTTATATAATTATGAGCTATTTTTTTAAGTAATATTACTTTAAACTTACCGAGATTCTTGACATAAAATGCCTATTTATTAAACAAAAAATACCTCAAAAAGTTAATTTTCACACTCAAATTAATAGAAATTTTATATTATAAAATTGATCATTTTAATCAAAAAAGCTGAATTTACATTCAGCTTTTTCCACCTAAAACAACCATAAAATTGTATTTTATTTAAACAATTCTACGTTTCAAACCTGTCATCTGTAAAATACGCGTCGAGATTTCTTCGATTGACATTTCTGATACATTTAAGTATTTAATTCCTTCAGAAATGTAAATTCCTTCAACTGCACGTAGTTCCATTTGACATTGTGAAAAACTTGCATAGCGACTATTTGCCTTACGTTCAGTACGAATTGCAACCAAACGTTCAGCATCAATCATCAATCCAAACAACTTATGTTTATGCTCTTTCAGCACTGCTGGCAAGCGATTATCATCCAAATCTTCTTCCGTAAGTGGATAATTTGCAACACGAATTCCAAATTGTAATGACAAATAAATTGAGGTTGGAGTTTTACCTGAACGGGATACACCGATCAAAATTAAATCTGCTTTATCATAGTGGCGAGTGCGGGCACCATCATCATTATCCAAAGCAAAATGCACAGCATCAATACGCGCCTTATAGGACTCAGAATCAGTCACCGCATGGGTTTGTCCGACTAAAGTTGTAGGTTGTGTCCCCAAAACATCTGACAACTTACTAATAAGTCCTTCAAAAACATCAAGATTTACAGCATTTGCAGTATTAATAATATCTCGTACATAAGGGTCAACCAAAGTATCAAAAACTAAAGGTTGTTGACCGTCCTTTTCTGCGCGAATATTGATTTCCTCTACTACATTCATGGCTGCTTCTTCAGAGCTAATATATGGAATAATATGTATATCAAACTTGACATGAGGAAATTGTGCTAACAATGAGTGCCCAAGGGTTTCAGCAGTAATCGCAGTACCATCAGAAATAAAAAAAACGCTACGCTTTATTTGGTTACTTTCTGACATTAAAAATCTCCTCAAACATTTGTCTTAGCGATGTATAATCTTTATAGTAATGCCCATCTTACATGACTATGACTTAGTTGAATCAAAAAGCTGAGTTTTTTGTTATAATTTCACGCCAAAATAGTGATTAATACTGCATAAGTGGAGTAACAACTTTGGAAGCACGCGTAATCGGTCTAGAAAAACTAGGGAAACACGACGTTGAGATCGTGGGTGGTAAAAACTCTTCACTTGGAGAAATGATCAGTCATTTAGCAAATGCTGGTGTATCCGTACCTGGTGGATTTGCAACAACTGCTGACGCTTATCGTGAATTCCTAGAGCAAAGCGGTCTTAATGCTAAAATTAATGCTGAACTTGCGACATTAAATGTTGACGATGTAAACGCACTTGCTGAAACAGGCGCAAAAATTCGTCAATGGATTGTAGATACTCCACTTACAGCGGGACTTGAACAAGAAGTCCGTGAAGCTTTCACTGCACTTTCAAATGGTAATCCAGACATTGCCGTTGCTGTACGTTCTTCTGCAACTGCCGAAGACTTGCCTGATGCTTCATTCGCAGGTCAACAAGAAACGTTCTTAAACATCCGTGGAATAGACAACGTTCTGATCGCGATTAAAGAAGTATTTGCATCACTTTATAATGACCGTGCGATTGCTTACCGTGTACACCAAAACTTTGCACATGACATTGTTGCATTATCTGCAGGTGTTCAGCGCATGGTACGTTCTGAAACAGGTGCTGCAGGTGTCATGTTTACACTGGATACAGAGTCTGGTTTCCGTGAAGCTGTATTTATCACAGCTTCTTATGGCTTGGGTGAAATGGTAGTACAAGGTGCAGTCAACCCTGACGAATTCTATATTTCTAAACCACTTCTACGTGCAGGTAAACATTCAGTAATCCGTCGTAACCTTGGCTCTAAACACCAAAAAATGATTTATGGTGAAGAAGGTGCTGCAGGTAAATCTGTTGTTGTGGTCGACGTTGAAAAAGCTGAACGTCAACAATTTGCTTTAAATGATCTAGAACTTCAAGAATTGGCTAAACAAGCCCTCATTATTGAAGAGCATTATAAAGCGCCAATGGACATCGAATGGGCGAAAGACGGTGATGACGGTCAAATCTATATCGTTCAAGCCCGTCCTGAAACAGTAAAAAGCCGTGAAAATGTCGGCACAATGGAACGCTACCTACTTAAACAAAAAGGTACAGTGCTTTGTGAAGGTCGTTCAATCGGTCAACGTATCGGTTCTGGTAAAGTGCGTATTGTTACGTCTATTAAAGAAATGGACAAAGTACAACCAGGTGACGTTCTTGTATCTGACATGACTGACCCAGATTGGGAACCAGTGATGAAGCGTGCTGCTGCAATCGTAACGAATCGTGGTGGTCGTACTTGTCACGCTGCAATTATTGCACGTGAATTAGGTGTTCCTGCGATTGTAGGCTGTGGTAACGCAACTGAAGTCCTCACTGATGGTCAAGAAGTGACTGTTTCTTGTGCCGAAGGTGATACTGGCTTTATCTATGAAGGTGCATTAGATTTTGAAATTCAACGTAACTCAATTGAGTCTATGCCTGCACTTCCATTTAAAGTAATGATGAACGTCGGTAACCCTGACCGTGCATTTGACTTTGCACAAATTCCAAACGCAGGTATTGGTCTAGCGCGTTTAGAATTCATCATCAACCGTATGATCGGTGTGCATCCTAAAGCGTTGTTGAACATTGACAGCTTACCTCGTGAAACTCGCGCTGCTGTTATGGCACGTACTGCGGGCTACTCTTCACCGATCGAATTTTATGTTGAAAAATTAGTTGAAGGTATTTCTACACTTGCTGCTGCATTTGCTGACAAACCTGTCATTGTTCGTATGTCAGATTTTAAATCTAACGAATATGCGAACTTGATCGGCGGTAAATTGTACGAACCTGAAGAAGAAAACCCAATGTTAGGCTTCCGTGGTGCAAGCCGTTATGTATCAGACAACTTCCGTGACTGTTTTGAGCTTGAATGCCGTGCGTTGAAAAAAGCACGTGACGAAATGGGCTTAACCAACATTCAAATCATGATTCCTTTCGTTCGTACAGTAAACGAAGCGAAACGTGTGATTGAATTATTGGCTGCAAATGGCTTAAAACGTGGTGAAAATGGTCTTAAAGTGATCATGATGTGTGAATTACCAACCAATGCATTATTGGCTGAACAATTCCTTGAACACTTTGATGGTTTCTCAATCGGTTCTAATGACTTAACTCAGTTAACACTTGGTCTAGACCGTGACTCTGGTATCGTATCTCACTTGTTTGATGAGCGTGATGCTGCTGTGAAAGTATTACTTTCTATGGCAATCCACGCATGTCGTAAAGCAGGTAAATATGTAGGGATCTGTGGTCAAGGTCCTTCCGATCACCCAGATCTTGCAAAATGGCTCATGGAACAAGGTATTGAATCAGTTTCATTGAACCCTGACTCAGTGCTCGACACTTGGTTCTTCCTTGCTGAAGAAAAATCTAAAGCTTAATTAAGCACCATCAAAAGACCCTCTCGTAGGGTCTTTTTTTATGTGTAAACATAAATAATAAGTTCTAGTAAATTTTTTTATTTTTCATCGATATTTTAAATTTGATGTAAATTTAATTTTCATCAGGTGAAAAATCGAGTATACATAAGGGTTCAAAAAAGTAGATGGGTTAATTTAATGCTACGATATACCTATTTATCTACAATTTTTACGTTTTAGATTTTTTTGAGAATGACGCTTTATGCAAATTTACTTGGCGAGAAATAATCAACAGGCTGGACCATATACACTAGAGCAAGTCAACCAGATGCTTGCCGACCAACAAATCTTACTTACCGATTTGGCTTGGCATCAAGGGATGACGGAATGGAAAGCTTTGGGTGAACTTACGCAAGGTAAACTTGTTTATGAACCTGTAGGTTATACGGCTCCTATTTCATTGAATAAAACTGAGCCTTTTTCAAATACGTCTACACCAACCCAATCTAGCAAAACACAGCAAAATGTTGAACTTGCACCATTGCATTCTCGTTTTTTTGCCAAAATTATTGACCTTTTACTTTGGTTACCCACATCAATTATTTTAGGCTTATTTTTAAACACCACCGAAATTCAAAAGCTTACTAGCTTGCAAGACCAAATGCTAAGCAAAGCACAAAGCAATGATGTCAACCAAGTTTTGGAAATCCAATCGCAAATGCTTGCACTCTTCCCTGATCAAGCATGGATTGCAATGTTTGGTTATATTTTTATCATGTTAGCAGTACAAGCTTATTTTCTTTCAAAATCCGGACAAAGCATTGGTAAAAAAGCATTAAAAATTAAAATTGTCGATGAAGAAAGCAATGAAAAGGTCAGCTTTTTACGCGTGTTCGTTTTACGTTCGATTTTGTTTATTGTGATTTATCGCTTTTTAGGTTTATTTGCGATTGTCGATTTGTTATTCGCATTCAGTAAAAAACGACAAACTTTACATGATAAGTTAGTTAAGACCAAAGTCATTAAGCAATAATTTTTTAGTTTTTTTTAAGGGATGCAAATGCATCCTTTTTTAATGCTATAGCTTTGATTTGAAAATACAAAATACTAGATAAACAAATAAATCCGAGTAAAAAAATTGGTTTTTGTTACAGTTATTTAAAGCCTTTTTACATATAGCTAAGTTTGTTGATATGAGGCATAATGCCCTACAACGTCTGGGTGTCAGATCATTGAGAATGTTTACTATTTGTAATTAATAGTCATTTTCAATCATGCGACACTTTAATCGCTATCCCATATTTAATAGGGAATGGGACTCTTCACCGAGGTTGTAAAATGAGACAAACGATTTTAGCTGTATTGTCTTTATCTACGATTGCCGCACTTTTAACAGGGTGTGGTGGTGATATGGTACTTCTAAACTCTAAAGGTCCAGTTGCTGAAGGTCAAAGTAACCTGATGATGACTGCGATCTATTTAATGCTATTGGTTGTAATTCCTTCGATCATTATGGCATTGTGGTTTGGTTGGAAATATCGCGCATCGAATAAAGACGCAGACTATAAACCTACATGGGCACATTCAACTGCAATTGAGATTGTAGTATGGGGTGTTCCTGTAATTATTATTGGTATTCTTGCGTATTTAACATGGTGGGGTTCACATAAATATGACCCATACCGTCCGCTCGAATCTGACAAAGCGCCTGTAACTATTCAAGTTATTGCTGAACAGTTTAAATGGATCTTTATCTATCCTGAACAACAAATTGCAACTGTTAACGAAATTCGTTTCCCTGAAAAAACGCCAGTTAACTTTAGAATTACCTCTAACTTTACAATGAACTCTTTCTTCATTCCTAAGTTAGCAGGTCAAATTTATGCAATGGCAGGTATGCAAACTCAGTTACACGTATTAGCTGATGAAACTGGCGTATATCGTGGTTTCTCTTCTAACTATAGTGGTTATGGTTTCACACAAATGCGCTTCTTGGCTCATTCTGTTACTGAACCAGAATTCAACAGCTGGGTAGAAGCAGTTAAAACAGGTCAAGGAACTTCAATTAATCCTGAAGCTCAACAAAAAACTGTTTTAGATGCAGCAGAGTTTGCAGCGCTTAAAGATGGTGACCGTTCAAAACATCAGATTGAGAACATGGTCAAAAATGCGCATACTCCAGAAGAAAAAGCACTTGCAGAAGAAGCTGAACGTAAAGGTCCATTCCCTACTAAGCCGTATCCTGTAACTTACTATTCTTCAGTTGAGCCTAATTTGTTCGAAAGCATTATCAATAAATACATGAGCAACTACCACGGTGCAGATCATTCTGCGCAAGCGGGCGCTGAACATGTTAATGCTGAACATGCAACTGCTTCAGTAGAGGAATAAGACATGTCTGTATTATTCGGTAAACTCAACTGGGACTCGATCCCTTATCAAGAGCCTATCGTACTGGTGACCATGATCATCATGGCAATCGGTGCTGCTGCGCTTCTTGGTGGTATCACCTATTTTAAAAAATGGGGCTACTTGTGGAATACTTGGTTCACTTCTGTAGACCATAAAAAAATTGGTATCATGTATATTATCGTATCTGTTGTCATGCTTGTGCGTGGTTTCGCGGATGCGATCATGATGCGTCTTCAACTGTTCCTTGCAAAAGGTGGCGGTGAAGGTTACTTACATCCTGACCATTACGACCAGATCTTTACCGCGCATGGCGTGATCATGATCTTCTTCGTAGCAATGGGTCTTGTTGTTGGTATGATGAACATCACTGTACCTTTACAAATTGGTGCACGTGACGTTGCATTCCCATTATTGAACTCTTTAAGCTTCTGGTTATTTGCTGGTGCTGCGGGTCTGATGATGGCATCACTTGTATTGGGTGAATTTGCTGCAACAGGTTGGATGGCTTATCCTCCTCTTTCAGGTATTCAATATTCTCCTGGTGTTGGGGTTGACTACTATATCTGGGCACTTCAGGTTTCAGGTTTAGGTACGCTTTTAACAGGTGTTAACTTCTTTGTTACCATCATCAAAATGCGTGCACCTGGCATGGGTCTTATGGATATGCCGATCTTTACTTGGACTGCACTTTGTACAGCAGTATTGATCATTGCATCTTTCCCTGTGTTAACTGCAACAATTGCAATGTTAACGCTTGACCGTTACTTCGATTTCCATTTCTTCACCAATGAGCTTGGCGGTAGCCCAATGCTATATGTGAACTTGATTTGGACTTGGGGTCATCCAGAAGTATATATTCTGATCTTACCTGCTTTTGGTATTTACTCAGAAATCGTTTCAACATTCTCTCGCAAAACATTGTTTGGTTACAAATCAATGGTATATGCGACTATCGCGATCACAGTTCTTGCGTTCGTGGTATGGTTACACCACTTCTTTACGATGGGTGCTGGTGCCAACGTTAACGCGTTCTTCGGTATCATGACCATGATTATTGCGATCCCTACAGGTGTGAAAATCTTCTCTTGGTTATTCACCATGTATAAAGGTCGTATTACATTTACATCACCAATGTACTGGACACTTGGCTTCCTTGTGACTTTCGGTATCGGTGGTTTAACTGGTGTATTAATGGCTGTTCCACCAGCTGACTTCTTAGTACACAACTCATTATTCTTGATTGCTCACTTCCATAACGTAATTATTGGTGGTGTGGTATTCGGTATGTTCGCAGGGATCACTTTCTACTGGCCAAAAATGTTTGGTTGGAAGTTAAATGAAACTTGGGGCAAAGCTTCTTTCTGGTTCTGGTTCTTCGGTTTCTATTTTGCATTCATGCCACTTTATATCCTTGGTTTCATGGGTATGACTCGTCGTCTGAATACATATGACAACCCTGAATGGGATCCATACCTTGCAATTGCATTCTTTGGTTCTATCCTTGTTGCAATTGGTATCTTCTGCTTCGTTATGCAAATTGTTGTGGGCTTCTTACAACGCGAAAACAACATGGACCACACAGGTGACCCATGGGATGGTCGTGTTCTTGAATGGTCTACTTCATCACCTGCGCCATTCTATAACTTTGCGCAACTTCCTAAGATCAATGGTATTGATACTTTCTGGAATGACAAAGAAAATGGTGTAGCATATGCACGTCCTACGAAATATGAAGATATTCATATGCCAACTGACCGAGCTGCTGGCTTTGTGATAGCAATGTTCATCACAGTAATGGGCTTAGCTTTGGTATGGCACATCTGGTGGCTTGTTATTGCAACTTTCTTAGGTGCCGTAATCAGTTTCATCGTAAGTTCATTTACGAAAAAAGTGGATTACTATGTACCTGCTGCTGAAGTAGAACGTATCGAAAATGAACGTTATGCTTTACTTGAAAAACACTTGAAGAAGGACTAAGACGATGGCTGAAGTACTTCATCACGATAACCATGGACATGATGAACATCATCACCACGATGATACCGACATCACTGTCTTTGGTTTTTGGACCTACTTGATGAGTGACTTGATTTTATTCGGTACACTCTTCATCGCGTTCGCTGTATTAAGCAGTCATATTCCACCTGGAACACCAAGTCCAAAAGATTTATTTGGTGAGTCTTTAGGTTTCGTTTTAACTGAAACTTTTGCTCTCTTGATCTCTTCTGTGACTTTTGGTTTTGCAGTACTTGCTTCATACAAGAAAAATGTAGGTCAAGTTTTAACTTGGCTAGCAATTACTTGGGTATTTGGTGCATCTTTTATCGGTATGGAACTTTATGAGTTTAATCATTTAGTTCATGCTGGTCATGGTCCAAGCACGAGTGCGTTCTTATCTGCGTTCTTTACTCTAGTGGGTACGCATGGTATTCACGTGACTTCTGGTTTGGTATGGATGCTCGTGTTAATGATTCAAATCAAGAAAAATGGTTTGACTCTACCAAATACACGTCGTCTTGCTTGCTTAAGCTTGTTCTGGCACTTCCTTGACATCGTTTGGATCTGTGTATTCAGCGTCGTTTACTTAATGGGAGTTATCTAATGAGTCACGATCATAATTCTGCAGGTGCTTCACATGGTAATGTGAAACAATATACGATTGGTTTTATTGTTTCTGTATTACTGACCATTGTTCCATTCTATATGGCAATGCATCCAGCTGACTTCGGTCGTGGTGCAATTGTAGCGACCATTGCGATTACAGCTGTAGCACAGGTTCTTGTTCAATTAGTCTTCTTCTTGCACATGAACTCTTCATCAGAACAACGTTGGAACGTAATTGCATTCATTTACACAATCTTGTGTATCGCAGTTCTTCTGATTGGTTCTGTATGGATCATGAACTACTTACATTCAAACATGATGCTCTAGGGTGTCATGTTGAAGAAGTATTTATTCCTGACTAAGCCAGGAATTCTCTTCGGTAACTTCGTTACCACTTTGGGCGGCTTTTTCTTAGCCGCTCAAGGTTCTGTAGATTTCCTCTTACTTCTCATTACATTACTCGGTACAACACTGGTGGTTGCATCAGGTTGTGTAGTGAATAATGTCATTGACCAAGACATTGACCAAAAAATGCAACGCACGATGAACCGTGCTTTAGTCAAAAAAACCATTAGCCCACAAATTGCTTTAATCTTTTCAGCAGTTTTAGGTCTTTTAGGCTTTGGCTTGTTGTGGTTTTTTGTCAACGCCTACGCATTTGGCTTTGCGGTATTGGGCTTTGTCGTTTATGTGATTTTTTATAGTCTTTGGACAAAACGTACAACCATTCACCAAACTGTGATTGGCAGTATTTCTGGTGCAAGTCCTCCTGTAATCGGTTATACCGCTGTTTCAAATGAATTTGATGTTGCTGCGCTATTGGTTTTCTTAGCTTACGCGCTTTGGCAAATGCCACATTCATGGGGAATTGCAGTTTACCGTTTTGATGACTATAAAAATGCGGGTGTTCCCATCCTTCCTGTGGCACGTTCAATTTATCGCACTAAAGTTGAAAGTTTGATTTATGTGATTTTGTTTGCTGCGGTGTTGAATGGTTTATATTGTTTTGGCTATACCAATATTTTCTTCTTGATTATCTTTAATGCGATGTCTGCATATTGGGTCTATCTGTCGATTATTGGCTTCAAAGCTGAAAATGACCAAGTTTGGGCAAAACGTTATTTCTTATATTCAGTAATTCTGATTACGGCTTTAAGTTTTAGCTTTAGTTTTACTTACACCTCCCCTGCACCACATTTACCCCTGTTTTAAAAAGATAGAGGTCACTCTATCTTTTTTATCAATGTAATCTCTTACCAAAAGAAACTCAGCCTTTCTTTTTTATCAATTCAAATACATCAATAAATCACACTTGAAAATAACTTCCAAAGCCCCCCTAAGTCTTTTAGTTTATATAAACACTGGAAAATAAAATATCAATAAAATGAGAGGATCAATCCAATGTCACAAAACCAGATCAAAGTCATTGCTTTCGATGTTTTTGGCACACTCGCTAGAATAAAACAGAAAATATCCCCTTATAAAAAATTCATTCAATGGTTACACAGGCAAGGACATACATCACAAATAAGCGATGCTGTCACCGTCATGTCTATAAATGGTGATTTTCAAGACATTGCGACACATTTAGGTTATCAAATTCCACCAGCATTTTTAGATGAACTCAATACTGAACTTCAGACAGAATTAGCGCAAATTGAACTTTTTGCAGATACCCTTCCCACCTTAAACCAGCTAAAAGAAAATGGTTATAAAATCGTGCTGTGTTCCAATTCAGCAACTCCTTATGGGATTCACATTCGTTCATTGATTACAGAGATTGACATATATGCATGGAGTTATGAAGTCCATGCTTGCAAACCAGATCCTAATATTTATCAATTTATTGTAGATCAACTCCATTGCACAGCCAAAGAGGTCTTATTTGTTGGTGATACACCACTGGCGGATATTCAAGGTCCAACAGCCTTTGGGATGTCTGCCAAATTAATTGACCGTAAAAATGGTCAAACGTTACATGATGTTTTAAACGACTATTTATAAAACCTAAGGAAAAGACATTAACTTATATTTTCTCCACTTCAATACGATGTATTGATAAATATTTCACGATTTATTTGTATTTAATAGCAAACTTTCCTATAATGAGCCCTCGCAAATTTTGCGACACAACCTGTCTGTTTACAGTTCAGTTGTGACTCCTTGCTTCATTCATATTTGGATGGGGCTGCATAAACCGTAAGGAGCTGACAATGCGTCACTACGAAATCGTAATTCTGGTACACCCAGACCAAAGCGATCAAGTGGTAGGTATGGTAGAACGCTATATCTCTCACATTAAAGATGCTGAAGGTCAAATTCACCGTCTTGAAGATTGGGGCCGTCGCCAATTGGCTTACCCAATTAACAAAATTCACAAAGCGCACTACATTTTAATGAACGTTGAATGTAATCAAACTACGCTTAACGAATTGGAAGAATTATTCCGTTACAACGATGCTATTCTTCGTAACGTTATTATTCGTCGTGAAAACGCTATCACTGAAGAGTCTTTATTGGCTAAGAGTGCTGAAGAAAAACGTGCGCGTAAAGCTCAACGTGAAGAAGCACAACAAGCTCAAGACTCTGCTGAAGCATAAGGAGAACACACATGGCACGTTTTTACCGTCGTCGCAAGTTCTGCCGCTTTACAGCTGAGAACGTTACGTACATCGACTACAAAGATATCGACACTTTAAAACAGTACATCACTGAAAATGGCAAGATCGTTCCTAGCCGTATTACAGGTACTAAAGCTCGTTACCAACGTCAATTAGCGCTTGCGATTAAACAAGCTCGCTACTTAGCGTTGATTCCTTACACTGACAATCATAAGTGAGGTTGAGCTGTGGATATTATCTTATTACAACGTATTAAAAATCTTGGTAAATTAGGCGATAAAGTATCAGTTAAAGCTGGTTACGGCCGTAACTACTTGATCCCTCAAGGTAAAGCAGTTGCTGCGACTGAAGCAAATACTGCTGCTTTTGAAGCACGTCGTGCTGAACTTGAGAAACAAGAAGCTGAAGTATTAGCTGCTGCTCAAGCTCGTGCTGACCAATTGAACGAAGTAAATATCGTAATCACTGCGAAAGCGGGTGACGAAGGTAAATTATTCGGTTCAATCGGTACGCGCGACATCGCTGACGCGTTAACAAATGCTGGTCTTGAAGTTGACCGTGCAGAAGTTCGTTTACCAAACGGTGCACTTCGTAACACTGGTGAATTCAACATCGCAATCCAATTGCATCACGATGTTGTTGCAGAAGTTCTCGTTACTATCGTATCTGAGTAATTTCGTACCAAAAAAAAGAGCATACTTTAGTATGCTCTTTTTTTATCTACACGTTTTAACCTCTTTTTTATTTCGTAGTTTATATCCCATTTATGACCCTATTTAGGTTATGCTCTTAGCCTATTTTGAATAAATACAGTCAAACTGACTAATCATTTGACCAAAGGTTCTCACGCTATGTCTCAGGCACCAGCCAAAGCTTCTGCAACTCCTTTTAACAAAGATGCAAAATCTACCGAGGCATCACAACAACTCAAAGAATTTCGCACGCCTCCGCATAATTTAGCCATTGAACAAGCGGTACTTGCGGCACTCATGACCGTTGCTGAGTCGTTTGAACAAGTCAGTGATGTTTTACATGAAAATGACTTTTATGCATCTCGCCATAAATATATTTTTCGTGCCATTGAACAACTTAACAAAGATGGTTCACCCTATGATGCCGTTTTGGTCAATGACTGGCTAATCAAACAAAATCTCCTCGAAGCGATTGGTGGTGAAGAATATCTTGTTCAATTAATGGCAGACTCTCCTGCAAGTTTCTATAACTTAGAAACTTATGCCACTAAAATTCGTGAATTTGCGACTTTAAGAAATATGATTAAAGTGGGCAATGAAATTTTACAAAATGCTTATGACACCAAAGGTCGTGAAGTCAGTGAAATTTTAGATTTAGCTGAAACTAATATTTTCTCGATTGCTGAACAACATAATAACAATGCCAAAGCACAAGGTCCAAAGCCGATTACTTCGGTTGTAGCAGATGTATTTGACAAACTCAATGAACTTTCTCAACTCGAAGGTAATATCACGGGTTTAACGACAGGCTTTGTTGAACTTGATAATAAAACTTCGGGCATGCAAGCAGGTGACATGATCATCGTGGCAGCACGTCCATCGATGGGTAAAACCACGTTTGCCATGAATTTGGTCGAAAGTGTTCTCTTTAACTGTGATTTACCCGCCCTCGTTTTTTCAATGGAAATGCCTGCCGACTCCATCGCCATGCGTTTGATTTCCTCATACGGTAAAGTCCACCAAGGTCATTTACGTGCAGGTAAACTCGATGGTGATGAATGGTCAAAAGTCACAGGAACCATTTTACAACTGCAAGAAAAGCATCTGTATATCGATGACTCTTCTGCCCTACCCCCAACAGAAATGCGCGCACGTGCACGACGTATTGCCAAACAACATGGCGGTAAGCTTGGCTGTATCATGGTCGATTATCTTCAGCTGATGAAAGTGCCTGGCATGGGTGATAACCGTGTGGGTGAGATCGGTGAAATTTCACGAAGCTTAAAAGCACTGGCGAAAGAAATGCAATGTCCAGTGATCGCATTGTCACAGCTCAACCGTTCTTTAGAGAACCGTCCAAACAAACGTCCTGTCATGTCAGACTTACGTGAGTCAGGTGCGATTGAGCAGGATGCCGATTTGATTATGTTTATTTATCGTGATGAGGTTTATAACAAAGAATCAAAAGAAGCAGGCACAGCGGAAATTATTATTGGTAAACAACGTAATGGCCCTATTGGTTCTGTTCGTTTAGCTTTCGAAGGTCAATATACCCGTTTTAGTAATTTATCACCTGAATATTACGCACAATATGATGATGAAGAGTAAAAATGAAGCATAAATCTTGCTTACTTTTTAAACCTATTTTTTCAAATCTTCACTTTAAAACAGTGACTGCAACTTATTTACAAAGTCTTTCCACCATCGTTTAAAACTTAAAAATGATTGAGGATGCTGAATATTTTCATTCATTTTTAGCGGTGGAAATGCTTTATTGAGTTGTTCACATGTTGGATATTTTTGTTGAAGTTGTGCTAAGTAATGCGATTGATCGTATTGTATAAACCCGTCTAAGATACCAATCGTTTTCCGATCCCCAATTGCACAATTTGCTGTCTGTCGATTCCAAGCTAAAAACGGCTGCACGGGTTTAGAAACACTGAGCTGATTATGAGCACAACTCAAAGTTGCAAATGAAGCAATTTGATATTGCTCAGGTTTAGCGCCATCGGGAGTATAGGCTAAACCTATGATCAAACTGTCCTTTTTAATATTTTGACTAGAAAATGTACTTTGCCATTGTGTAGGTTTTGCATAGTTAAATTGATCAATCCAAGAACGAAAAATAAATTGATCTGCACTCAATTGAACTGTAAAACTTCTTGAATCCCCCTGTGCAGCTTGAGAGGCTTGGAAACGTGCGATAAAAACATCTTTTGGAGTATGCGGCATACAAGCCATGCTTTGTTGTATTGAAAATATCGTAAACAATGAAAAAACTAACAAAATATAAAGCTGCATAAAGTAGACTCTATTTTTATAAAAATTTTAGTGATTCAAATCAATATTTTATCGTTATAAATACATATCAAACTCCGCATTCCAGCATTGTCCATATTTTCAAAAATTTGATCCAATATCGATCATTATACACATACTGCATCAGCCATTTTCAACATTTCATCTAAAAATGCTTTATCGCCTTGTGTTAACAGCCTGATGATTTCCCATTCGATTTTTAAATCTACAAGATTGATAATGCTGCTTTTAGACGTTCAATACTATTACGCCAAACAGCATAATCTTCGGTTTACCCCAAAGTTCATTTAATTCTGAGTCATCACTTAAAACCAAATCTAATGCAGTTTGCGCTTTTTCTAATACTTCTACTGAGGGTTGAAACCCAATAGAACTCACCCATTCATCAACTTGTGCTGTTGAAGCATTATCTTTTGTATTCCTTTACCTAATAATTTAGCCACAACTTCAGCAGCAGCCACAATCATAGAAGCTTCATCTGCCTCTAAATAATCTTTTTGATTTTCAATTGCACGATTAAAAACACGGGCTAAAACAGACTCATCATTTCCACCCTCGACAAGCTGATCCACCCAATCTAAAGCATCATCATTTCCAAACGGTTCGTGTGACCAAGCGCCCATTTTTATTCCTCATATACAATGATGTATTTTCAAATTGATAGCGTATTAAAAAATCAACGGATACAATAGAGCCAAGCGTTTTATTTATTTAAGCAAATGTAAAATCATGGTGATGATAGATAAATGATTTTCTATTTTCCCGATATAAAATATGGAGATCATCAAAAACATAAATGTTGATGTTTATTTCATAATGAACGGCATACAATAGACGCTAGTAGAAAGATCCAATCTGATCATTCAAAAAACGTGCAGCTTTGACTGCTCGTTTATGTTTTTCATCTTCCTGAAGGAGTAATCAGGGTGCGCCAAGCAACAGTTTATATTGATAGCGAAGCTCTGCAATATAATTTAAACCGTGTTAAACAACTTGCCCCAACTGCTAAAATTGTCAGTATGGTCAAAGCCAATGCCTATGGGCACGGCGTAAAAGACTGTTTAGCCGCCCTCGCTGAAACAGATGCATTTGGTGTTGCTTGTCTTGAAGAAGCCTTAGAAATTCGTGCGTTGGGTTATCAACAGCCCATTACTTTAATCGAAGGTATTTTTAGTGCCGATGAAATGGCAGTGGTGGTTGAAAATAACATTGAAGTGATCGTACATCAGCAAGAACAATTGGACTGGTTACGCACTCAAAAAGATGCCTATATTGCTAAAGGCTTAAAAGTTTGGGTCAAATTGAATAGCGGAATGAATCGTTTGGGTTTTAAAGTACCTGAAATTATTGACGTCATCAACGCACTCAAAGCCGATGGTTTTACCTGTGTACTTGCCATGCACTTTGCCAATGCAGATGCTGAAAATCATCCCTTAAATGAACAACAAAAAAATCAATTTCTTCATGTAAAAGAAGCCTGCGCGCCCATCATGGGGTCTTGCTGTAACTCTGCTGCTATTTTTAAATGGCCTGAGCTTAATTTTGATTTTGTCCGTCCGGGCATCATGTTGTACGGTGCATCACCCTTTGCAGATCAGTCTGTCCAAGATTTAGATATCAAACCAGTGATGACTTTTACGGCTGAAATTATTGCCTTAAATTCGATTCAAGCAGGTGAATCTGTCGGTTATGGCTCTACCTTTATTGCCGAAACAGACATGGATATTGCCATTGTCTCAATTGGTTATGGCGATGGTTACCCACGCGCATTTCCAAAGCAAAATTATGTCGCAATCGACGGGAAACTCACTCCAGTGATTGGTCGTGTTGCCATGGATATGATTGCGATCGATATTACGGGTTTAAATGCACCTTTAGGAACCCAAGTTGAACTTTGGGGTAAAAATCGTTGGGTTGATGATGTCGCAGAAGCCAATGGTACAATTGGTTATGAATTACTCTGTCGCCTAAGTAACCGCCCTGTTCGTAAGAAAATCTAAATATTTATTGACTTAAAAATCCAAGCAAATGCTTGGATTTTTCTTCACAATTTTCAGTAAAAAGTTTAAGTTTAGAATATTTTTAGTTACTGAAAAAAATCCTCATTTGGTTTTGGTAAATCCTGTAAACCCTTTTTCAAAGTTTCTGACCATTGCTTACTAATATGCTGAAAATAAGGCTCTTCTTCATTGATTCGTTTCCCTTGCGGAATATTAAAAGCATCTTTTTGATACACCAAGCTATCTAATGGCATACCCACTGAGACATTTGAACGTAGCGTTGAATCAAACGAAATAAGACTACAACGCAAGGCTTCATCTAAAGGCATTTCATAGCTTAAAGCACGGTCTAAAATTGGTTTACCATACTTACTTTCACCAATTTGAAAATAAGGCGTATCACTAGTCGCAGAGATAAAATTACCTTGTGGGTAAATATTATAAAGCTGCATCTCTTCACCTTTAATTTGACCACCGACCAATAAACTACAAAAATAGTTACTCTGTTCCTGTGTATCTTCTGTAACATCAGCAATGACTTTACGCAAAGTTTGTCCAACCAAACCGGCCACATCAAACATGGTATTGACGCTATAGAGATTCGGCTCTTGTTTTAAGGTTAAATGATTATTTAAATGCCCAATCACTGCTTGTGTTGTCGCCAAATTGCCTGAAGTCTGTATACAAATAAAACGCTCACCGTCAACTCCAAAGGTATACAATTTTCGATAAACAGAAATATGATCGACGCCTGCATTGGTTCGCGTATCACTGATAAAGACCAAGCCATCTTTTAAACGGAGCGCACAACAATAGGTCATAGATCTTCCTTATTTTTTCTTACTGATACAGATTTTATTCACCCATATTCTAGGCACAAGCCAAGACTTGTACAATAGAATGCATCGACTCGAGTCCCCCATGTGAACGTACTCCTCGTACAGGTGCAACATCCCAATAATCTCGTCCTGTTGCGATATAAATATGTGAATTTGGCTGAAAAATTTGATTACTCACATCAAAGCAATACCATTTTCCTTGAATAAAAGCCTCTGCCCATGCATGACTCGCTAAGTGTGCCTGATCATTGACAAACAAATAACCTGAAACATAACGTGCAGGTACACCCAATGCCTTTGCCATCGCAATAAATACATGGCTATGATCTTGGCAAACACCTTGTTTTGCAGCAAAAGATTCGCTTGCCTGATGCCTCACTGTAGTTGTCGCAGGCATATATGGCATTTCATTTAAAATCGCTGCCGCTAAACGCTGTAAATTTTGCACATTAATGTGCGTCACATATTGCTGAGCAAATTGCAACATTTCAGATGAACACTGCGTAAATGGGGTCACTTGTAAAAAGTGCATCGGATCCAATGCCGTGTCTATGCCAAACAAATTATGTTCATCAATATCCACCACACCTTGCGCCATAATCATCAAGTCCATATATTCAAAATGCTGTGTTGCAGTCATCCACATATTATCAAACTGATCTTTTTGACAAGTATTTTGCCCAGGAACACTGATATTCCAATGCAATACTTCCTGATGCCGATTACTCTGTGGCATCATTTTAATATACTGAATACTGTTTTTTGCAGGTGCAGTATATTGGTAATAGGTCTGATGATTGATCATAAGTTTCATGCGGCATCCATCTCAAAAAGGTTTTGTATGTGGTCGCTAAAATGATAAAAATGATTACAATCAGGCTTCTCTTTTAATTGTTGCCAAGCTGCAGCTAAACTTGTCCATCCCAACACCCTGAATTGTTCAATCAACACATCTAATTCTGTTAATACGGCTTGTCGGTTTTGTTGTAAGCGAATATGGCGATCTAATTGTTCCACTTTTTGACCTAAACAGAAAAACATAAAGATATCTTCATCAGCTTCTGCATCAAGTACATCATTACACTCAGCAGCAACATCACAAATATAACCCGCATGATTTTCAGCTTGTCGTAACAATTGATTCAATTCAGCAAAACAATGTGCAGACAATACGCCACGTAAATCATGAATATTATTCTTGGCATTTTGAAATTGTTGGTGAAATGAAAACGGTTGTTCTGGGTCTAAAATCAATTCATTTAATGAACATGCATCAAACGCAGGCAGACAAAATGCATGGGCATAGTGCCTTGCTGATTCATCTTCTGTAAATGGAAATAAACTGCATGTATATTGAATGCGTGTCAGATAGCGTCCTAACCAAAAAATATGTTGTGCATTACTGCTTAATAAAATCATTGTTATTCTCCTCAGGTGAGTGTCAGTTATGCAATTGATCCAATACCCACGTGTCTTTAATTCCACCACCTTGGGAAGAATTAACCACCAATGAGTTCTTTTGCATCGCGACACGCGTTAAACCACCAGGTACAATTTCTGTCCGTTCAGGCGAGCTTAAAATAAAAGGACGTAAATCAACATGACGTGCGTCAATGCCATATTCTGTCAATGTTGGCGAAATAGATAAATCTAAAATAGGTTGAGCGATATAAGCATGTGGTTCAGCAATCAACTTTTGTTTAAAACAAGCAATATCAGCATCAGTAGCTTGAGAACCTATGAGCATCCCATACCCACCTGAACCTTGTGCTTCCTTGACCACTAAACGCTCCATATTCGATAAAACATAATCTAAATGTTGTGGATCTCGGCATGAATAGGTTGGAACATTCTTTAAAATCGCTTGTTCACCTAAATAAAACTCGATCATTTTATCCACATAAGGATAAATCGATTTATCATCAGCAACACCTGTACCAGGTGCATTGGCAATTACAACCTGTTGTTTTAAATATGCGGACATGAGTCCCGCCACACCTAATACACTTTCAGGTTTAAAGCACAATGGATCAAGAAAGGCATCATCAATTCGCCTATAAACTACATCAACTCGTTGTTTACCTCGGACTGTTTTCACATAAACCTTGTCGTTCTCAACATAAAGATCACTTGATGTTACTAAAGGAATACCCATTTCCCTTGCTAAAAAAGCATGTTCATAATAGGCACTGTTAAAACGACCTGGGGTAAGAACCACAATACAAGGTGAGTCGACATAAGCACTTTCGGTCAAGATTTGCTTTAATAAATTTGGATAATGCTCAATACCTTGTAAGTTAAGTTGACACAATTCAGGCATGATCTTTTGGCTAATTTTACGACTTTCAAGCATATAAGATACGCCTGAAGGTGTTCTTAAATTATCCTCCAGTACATAAAACTCACCCGCTTGATCTCGTACTAAATCCACACCACTGATTTGACTATACACTTTACCTTTGACTTGAAAATTCAACATGTGGGGTTGAAATGCTTCATGACTAAACACTTGTAGTTTTGGAATAATTCCAGCTTTTAGAATTTCAGCATGATGATAAATATCATCTAAAAATAAATTCAATGCTTGAATCCGCTGCGTACAGCCTGCTGCTATTTTCACCCATTGTTTTTTCGCAATAATACGTGGGATCAAGTCAAATGGAATGGTACGTTCAATATTTTCAGACTCGCTATACACTGCAAATGTGATGCCGTGATACATAAAATGAGACTTAGACAAATCATTGAGTTGATGCAATTCATCTAAACTATGTTGTGCTAACCAAGTTTCTAATTTTTGACGGATCTCAACCGACAAATGTACATCATCTGTCAATTCGTTAAAAAATTGGGTTTGAATTTGCGCCAATAAAGCTTTGCCTTGATATATGGATGCTATGTTTACATCCAAAGTAGTTTGTTTTTCTAAATTGTCTAATGCCTCTACAGGCAGTGCAAAATGTTCAAGACTTAAATTTGTAGGGTGATCTTCTTTAAACATATAAACCTCTACTTTTGTTATAAAATGTTACTTTGTAGTAGCAAAAACAATGCCAAATAGACTAAACACATTGATTATTTATTCAGCATTTATTTAAAGACTCAAGTGCAATTTTGCATGAACTTGTTTCAAAATATAGACAGACTTTTTAGGGATAAGCCTTGCTTAACGAGCTGATATTTTCTATTGTTATTCAGGTTTTATCTTTCATTCACTTATTTTCGTAATCGGATTATGTCTTCCCAAGAAAAAGAAACTTCAAACAGCCTGTACCGTCAGTGGCAAATTTTATCTCGCCTTTCTACTGGAAAATGGATGGGCACCCGTGAATTGCAAGAAACTTTAGAACGTGAAGGTATTGAAATCAGCTTACGTACCATTCAACGTGACTTGAATCAAATCTCACAGCGCTTTCCAATCGAAAACAACAAAACAGTGCCACAAGGTTGGCGTTGGCGCTCAGATGCACCGATTCAGAGCTTACCACACATGACCAGTTCACAGGCAGTGACCTTTATGATGGTTGAAGAACATCTTAACCATTTATTACCACCGAGTCTGATCGAAGAAATGAATCCATGGTTTGATCTCGCACGGCGGAGTCTTTCCACACAAAATAATGTGCGTCAGTGGGTTAACCGAGTACGCATCGTCCCTGCCAATCAACCTGTGATTCCCCCAATGGTCGAACGTCAAGCACAACAAGCGATTTATGAAGGTTTATTACAAGACAAACAAATCGAATGCGTTTATCGTGCGCGTGGACATCTAGGTGAAGAGAAAACCTATATTTTAAATCCACTTGGCTTGGTGCAAAAAGGAGCCATTATTTACCTGATCTGTACCCGTCATGACAAATCCGAAGTGCAAACTTTTGCATTACATCGTTTTAAATCAGCACATGTTTTAGACAGCCGGGCCCTGCATCCTGTGGATTTTGATATTGATGTCTATATTGACTCAGGCGCATTGGGTTTCCGTGTTAATTTCAATAAACCCACTGAAAATATTGAATTAAAATTGGTCATGCATGAAGATGATGCTCAATATTTTACTGAGAGCCAGCTGAGTAAGGCACAAAAAGTGAAGAAGCTCAATGATGAACTTTACGAAGTCAGCGCGGTTGTTCCTTTCACCTCACAATTGGTTTGGTGGCTAAGGAGTTTTGGTAAAAAATTGATTCGTATTGAACCTGTAGAAGTGTTTAATGCAGTGCATGAAATAGAATAAAAAAAAGAGCCCCCGCAGGCTCTTCAATATTCTTAATTTATTCTTGTTTTAAAAGATGCGAGTTTCAAATTTTCATTTGATACTTGCATTTAAAATATTGGAGAATGAAAAATAGCGCCTGAATATCAGCAAGCTAAATCGCCTGTATTAAATCGAATGCTCTTCATTGTCATGTCTGTTACCTCTCGTTTGAATGTAATTTTAATTTAGCCGAGTTTATTTTGATTGTGAAATAACCAATTTAGAAATTCTATTCTTAATTTATCTTAAACAATTATCCTGATATTTTTATCTTACAAATAAAAAAGTGACCATTTTCATGATCACTATTCACTCAACATTGCAAAATCCATGAATTACTTTTGCTTGGCTTTATAACGTGAGAGTACTGTCACTGCGACCGCAGATAAAATAATGCCTGGTGCACTTGCGATTAAAATACCTGTCGTTCCTAAGCCTAAAGCTAGAATTTTCCCTGTTAATAATGGTCCTGTCATTGCCCCCAAACGTCCAAGAGAAATTGCACTCCCCACGCCCGTTACCTTGCCAGCAGGTGAGTAAAAAATTGGGGAAATACCATATAAAATTGACTGACCACCCGTAGAAAACATACCTCCCAACACCCCTGCTACAATCAACAGCGCCAGCGAATGTGTGGTAAATAAAATCAACACAGCAACAAATAAACCCGTATAAATAATCACAGCCATTTGCCACAATTTAAGACGATCTAGTAAATATCCAAGTCCTAAGGTTCCAATGACAGCACCCACTTGGAATACTAACATTACCGTAAATGCTTCGCTTTTACTTAAACCTTGATCCATCAATAAATTTGGTAACCAACTGATTAAAATATAATTAATCATTAAGGTGAAAAAGAAGCTCACCCACAATGGCAATGTTTGTTTATAAGTATTATTTTTAAATAAAATCTCGTGCATGGCTGGAACAGGTTCTGCTGTTACTGTAACATTTTCCGCTGATGTTACTTTATCCTTTAAAATCACTGCCATAAATGGAAGCAAAATCAGAGGGGTAATTCCACCAATCAAGAAAATCGTTTGCCATTGTATATTTGGAAAGAAAATGGCGAGCCCTGCCACAAAAATTGCACCGACAGGCAAACCGCAATACATGAGACTATTTAATTTGCCTCGATTCGTCTCAGTGGCTTCATCCCCCTACGACTGAAATCATCGTCGGCATTGCTGCCCCTAGACCTAAACCCGTTACAAAACGTGAAATATATAAAACTTCTAAATTGGGCGCGAGTGCAGATAAGCTGAAAAACACACCAAAAATTGCAATAGATAGCATCAATACTTTCTTTTGCCCTAAATAATCTGCGATGCGTCCCCCAAAGAATGCCCCAAAAAGCATTCCAAAAACACCTAAACTAAAGACATAGCCCATTTGTACTTGGTCTAAACCAAATGTCGCTGCGATTCCTTTTGCAGCGATGCCAGGTGCTTGTAAATCGAATCCCTCAAAAAATGCGACCCAGAAACATAAAAATACAGTGAGTATTTTTTGCACCTTTGTTGACTGTTGTGCCATGATTGATCTCCATCAATAGTGAACAAACCGAATACCTAAGTGATTTGCTCGGCTATTGTGGAATCAAATCCCAAGAAGACATAGCACGACAATGGTCGGATTTGCCGTAGGAAATAGCCTAATTTTTCAAATAAATAAGACTTAAAAATTAAATTATTAATCGCTATTACAAATAAATAGATATATTTATATTATGATTCAAATACTTATTCAAATAAAAGCTTTCACTAATTGAGCCATAGATAAAATCTATACACTTACTTTTCGTTGATGAATTGCAAGTTCATCGACGTTGTCATGACGATTGCAATAATTTTTTCAATAAATTCTCCACGATATTCTTAGAACAACGTAAGAATAATCCTCATCTCATTCGAATTTGTATTTAAAACCAATTCTTCAGCCAATTCTTCACCGCCATTGTCTATAAACCCCTTGAAATGGTTAAATTTATATCAAACGCAAGCAATTATAGGGAAATATTGCATATTTCCCTTGACCATCTTCAGTTCCATCACTAAAATGCGTCTCAGATTCTCCAATAGCTCAGTCGGTAGAGCGACGGACTGTTAATCCGCAGGTCCCTGGTTCGAGCCCAGGTTGGAGAGCCAAATTCTAAAAACCCACTCTAGATTGAGTGGGTTTTTTCTTTTTTAAGATTGTCTTTTATGTTTGATTTACATGAAATTGTATTTTTTGTTATCGGCTGTGCTGCTTGCCTCGCTTTTTTCATGATTTGTTTTGGTCACCATTTATTTAAAAAACAACAATATTATTCAAAACCTATTCTTACCCATTTTGAACAAAAAATGTTTGTGCGTTTAAAAGATGCCTTCCCCCAATATCATATCTTGGCTCAAGTTGCTTTTAGTGCGCTATTGACCAGTAAACAATATAAGTTTCGTGCTCGTTTTAATCGTAAAGTCACTGATTTTGTGATTGTGAATGATCATTTTCAAGTCTTAGCAATTATTGAGTTAGATGACCCAAGCCACATCGGACAAGAGCAACGAGATGCAGAACGCGATGACATGTTGCATGAAGCGGGTTATACCGTGTTCCGATATACCCAAATTCCAACCTTGCAACAATTAAGAAAAGATTTTAAAAATATACAATAAGGTCACCCCCCTCATGGGTCGTATATAACTTTGAGCTCATGACTCAATACATAAAAAACTCTCCTTGCTCAAGCATATTTCAGTGCTTTACAAGGAGAGAATATTTATTTCATTTAATTAAGGCTTTTGCGCAGTGCCATATTGGTCTGCCATGACTTCAACCAATTGATCTAATTTGATATATTTTTTAATCACCGCATCAATATCCGCTTTGCTTAACTGAGCAAATTCTTGATCACGTATCGCCCGATCTTTTAAAGTCTTTTGGTTTTGCATTTGTGGCACAAGCATTTGATGAATAATACGATCATCTTCAAGTGAAGTGACTCGTTTTTTCATAATACGTGCTTTGGCTGCTTCCACTTCTTGCTCGGTTACACCTTGATTTAAAAGTGTAGTAAAGACTTGATGAATCACTTGTGAAACTTGTGCAGATTTACCTGCTGTATAGTTGGCTTCAACTTTAATTGCACCCGAGTCAACCACATCATCTAGTTGTAACTGACTACCAAAACCATATACCAAAGCATTCTTTTCACGTAATTCTTTACCTAAACGTGAAGACAGTTGTGAATCACCTAAAATACTGTCCAATACAATCAAAGCTGGAGCATCCTTATGATATGCGCCAACAGGAATCGTTAAAATACTTTGATAATTACCAAACTCTCGTTGCTCTGATAAAGCATGTACTTTTTGTGCTTTGTACTGATCAAAATCGCCACTTAAACGCACATATTTTTCTTTACTTTTCCAATTTCCAAGTTGCTGATTCAAAATATTTTCAATGTGCTTTGCATCATATTTACCTGTAATCGCAATTTGGGCATGTTGCGTTGCAAAGAATTTTTTATACAAATCCTTCACTTGCTGATTGGTCATTGCCTTAATTTGTTTTTTTGCAAGCTCAGGTTCATAGTGATAACGCAAATCCCCCGCTTTATAGGTTTCCAATAAACGAGAAATGGTCAAAGCTGCCACTGTTTCAGGCTCTGTATAAGGTCGATCTAAAGTGGCTAAACTTTGCAATTTAATCAAATCAAACTGTGATTGTTCAAATTTAGGATTTTTCAACACCTCAACAATATATTGGAAAAAGTCGTCAAATTTTTCACTTTTCGCTGAAATTTGGATCTGAATCCCATTGTCTGCCGAAGTTGCTGTCGCCAAGCCACCTGCTTCAATCGATTTATCGGCAATGTCTTGCAAACTATATTTATCCGACGCTCTTAATAATAAATAAGATGTAAATTCAATAATTTCATCTTTATTAAATAAAGATTCCGCTGTACCAAAACCGATATTTATTGTGGCATAGGTTTTGTCATCACGGGTTGTGGTTGGAAATAACGCATATTGCATGCCATTTTTTAGCGTACCACGCTGAATTTTTTGCTCAGTTTGATTTAACAATTGCTGAGACGTTTTTACATAGTCAGCAACTTCGCTTTTATATTCATCGACTGATTTTAATGGTTCTTCTGCAACCATTTGCTGATCTAAAGTTTTACTACTTTCAGTGCTTTGTTTCTGTTCCAAGGCTTTCTTTTGTGCTTCAGGTGTCGGTTGAATGTCACCGCTAAAACGATGTTGTGCGCTTAAAAATTCTTTCAACGTTTTATTGGTTTGCTCTACGGTTAGGGCTTGAATCGCTTGCTGATCTTTAAAATATTGCGCCCAATCACCATGCGAAGACACCACATATTCACTCAGCATAGAACCGACAGAAGTGGCACTACTCAGCAGATTATCTTGGGCATTTTTCATAAGATTTTTTACGCGCTTTAACTCAACCTCAGTAAAGCTTGGATTTTTTTCAATCTCTGAAATCAAAGATTGACTAATGCGTTTTTCATCATGTTTTGGTGAATAAATTGCCCCCATAAAGACCAAGTTAAAGTCATCATCTAACCATGTGGTCGATTGCACATTGGTGGCAATGCCTGTTTCCACCATATTGGAATATAAATGACCACTGGGTTGTAAGGTATATAAATAAGGCGCTAGTGCAAGTGCTGGCTGAATCGCTTGGTTTTTCCCATTCATATAGATATTAAACTTGGCTAAATCACTGCCCTTTTGTACTAAAAATTGGCGACTTTTCACGACCGCAGAATCTAACAGCGGAACTTGCGCTTGCTGTGGTAAGGCACGTGCAGGAATCGGGCTAAAGTTTTTATCAATTTGCTTTAACACTTCGGCTTTATCAAACTTACCTGAAATCACCATCACCGCATTATTCGGTGCATACCAATCTTTATAAAATTTATTTAACTCATTCATTTTAATCGATTGTAATTCAGATAAATCACCGATAGGTAAACGCCCTAAGGACTGATTACCATAAGCGGCTTTCCACATTTGATCCATCAACACCGCAAAAGGCTGATCCATACGCACTTCACGCTCACGCATGACGATGTTAATTTCAGACGGTACATATTTTTCTTGTAGAACTAATTTATCCATACGTTCAGCTTCTAAATAAATGATCTCATTTAAAGCAGCCGCTTCAGGACGTACGATATTGGTATATTTTGTTGAATAATAATCCGTACTTGCATTGGTCATTAAGGTATAACGGTCTAAACGGCGCTGAAATTCTTCGCCTTTGACATTTTCTGTGCCTTTAAATGCCAAATGTTCAAGTAAATGTGCTAAACCGCCTTTGCCTTTGGGATCATTTAAAGAACCTGTGAAATACACAGTATTCACAAAGACCTTACTCTCTTTATCATTGGGTGCCAATAACACCCGAAAGCCGTTGTCTAGCTTATATTCTTCAATATTATGTTCAGTTTTAACTAAAACCGTTTGTGCAAAGCCTGTTGCACTGATTCCCAACAAACAAAGTGATAAAGTGAGTTTTTTGAACCGCATTAACATAGAAATTCCAGATTTTTTTGAGAAATTTTAAAAACTTATAGATAGCTTATCTTAAAAAAGCCTGAAACAAATAAACAGTAATTTTTTGAAAGCATAGCCGTTTTTTTCAACGGCTTTTGTTCTATTCTTGCTACATGAAAATTAAATTCAGATTAAATATAAAGCTCTGCCTGCATATACAGTTTGGCATAGCCTGAAATTTCAATACGATTTTCATCCAAAATTTTGCAATATAGTTGTCCGCCTCGTGCAGATGCTTGATAAGCAATCAGTTGATTTTTGCCTAATTTTTCAGCCCATAACGGGGCTAAACCTGTATGCATAGAACCAGTCACGGGATCTTCATTGATACCTTTATGAGGTGCAAAATAACGTGCAACATAATCATATTGATCAGATGCGGCCGTAATGGTGACATCAGGCTGATCTTCGTGTGCAGTAATCGTGGTACTTACTTTATAACTTTCTGCTAACTTTTGGATAGCAACTAAATTTGGCACAGCATCAATGACCGCTTGTGCTGATTCAAGCACTAAAATAAATGCTTGTGCATTTTCATACACCGCTTGAATAGGCTGATCAATAACATGATGAAGTAAGTCTGGATAATCCTTTAGCGGTTGTGCTGCACGAATCGGAAAATTCATTTTGATTTTGCCATCTTCAGCTTGCTCAATGATAAATATTCCGAGATTTTTAACATGAAAATGAATAGTTTTTTCAACGGTATAATCTTTAAATAATACAAATGCAGCTGCTAAAGTCGCATGTCCACAAAAATCAACTTCAAGTACAGGAGTAAACCAACGTATTTCAAAATGACTGTTATCAATTCTTTTCACAAAAGCAGTTTCTGCTAAGTTATTTTCTAAAGCAATATTCTGCATCAAAGCATCCTCTAGCCACTCATCTAAGACCAATACAGCAGCAGGATTTCCCTTAAATAAGTTTTGGCTAAAAGCATCGACTTGGTACATTTTCATGGTAAAACTCCTCATTTCCACTTATTTTAAGCCAAATCAAAAATGAATACAGATACAACATTTGTTTTTAAATAGATACAGATCTAAGTCCTATGCACTTAAACTTATTGTCATAATCAGCCGCTGCTTTAGAGATCAATCAATGTTATAACTCAGTATTGTTGGTAAAATAGTAGATATTTTATGAGAATAATCCATCATCTAATACCCAGTTTAATACTGAGTCTTTTTATGATTAGCCCCATTGTCCATGCAAAAAATACCACATGGATGGCAGGAACTCGCTATAAAGGACAAGTAACGGTCGTCATGCAAAATCATGCAAAGCTACTATGGAAATGTAATGGCAGTGTGTGTCGTGTGACAGGTTCTTTTGGTGAGCAGTTGTCACTTGAAGCATGTCAAGGTTTGGTAAGACATACAGGACCCTTGCGATTTTATAAAAATACTCACGGTCAAATTTGGAGTTATAAATCTGCTGAATTGGCGCAGTGTAATGCAGTACACACAAAAAAGCATCAGTAAATTTCACTCATTTACTGATGCTCCACGGGCTTAAATGACTTTATATTCTAGTCATTTTAACGCAAAAGTTTAACGATTTGATAATTCCAAATCAGCATCATTGCTCAAAATAGCCTGATCTGTTTGCCCCATAAATTGGCTGGTGACCATACCTGCCGTCATTGAACCATTGACATTCAATGCTGTGCGTCCCATATCAATCAAAGGTTCAATTGAAATCAGTAATGCAACCAAAGTCACAGGTAAGCCCATAATAGGCAATACAATCAAAGCAGCAAATGTTGCACCACCACCTACACCCGCAACCCCAATCGAGCTTAAAGTGACGATACAAACCAGCGTCAAAATCCACACTGGATCTAAAGGATTAATCCCCACTGTTGGCGCGACCATGACCGCAAGCATAGCAGGATATAAACCTGCACACCCATTTTGACCAATCGTGGTCCCAAAAGATGCTGAAAAACTGGCAATCGACTCAGGCACACCCAAACGTTGTGTTTGTGCTTCAATATTTAAAGGAATACTTGCTGCACTTGAACGACTGGTAAACGCAAAATTTAACACGGGTAATACTTTTTTAAAGAATCGCAGCGGATTAATTCCTGTCAAAGTTAAAATAATCGCATGGACAGCGAACATGATTGCCAATCCAAGATAGGATGCAACAAGAAATCCGCCCAGATTAATAATATCCACCATTTTAGAGCTGGCAACGACTTTGGTAATTAAAGCAAATACGCCATAAGGAGTCAGTAACATCACCAAACGTACAAGTTTCATCACCCATGCTTGTAAAGTATCAATGGCGGTGACAATACGTTGCCCTTTCTCAGGTGCATCTTTGATCAGCTGTATACCTGCCAAACCTAAAAAAGTCGCAAAAATCACCACACTAATAATTGAAGTCGGATGTGCACCTGTCATTTCGGCAAAAGGGTTAGTTGGAACAAAAGAAAGAATAAAATCAGGAACATTCAGATCAGTGACTTTACCGACATATTCGGCATTAATTTTGGCTAAACGTTCTGTTTCTTGTGTACCTTGTATCAAACCTGCTGCACTTAAACCAAATAAATTAGTAACAAATACTCCCACTAATGCTGCAATAAATGTTGTAGTTAATAAAGTACCAATACTATAAATACTTATTTTTCCGAGCGATGAGGCATCATGTAATTTGATTACCGCATTTAAAATTGAAACCAGGACCAACGGCATCACCACCATTTGTAAAAGTTTCACATAACCATTACCTACAATGTTAAACCACTGAATAGATTCAGCTAAAATCTCAGGTTGTGCGCCATAGATCCAATGTAATGCTAAGCCAAAAACGACACCTAAACACAAACCAGCAAAAACCTTTTTGGCTAAACTCCAGTCGGTTTTTCGGGTTTGTGAAAGTAAATAAATGAGAGCTAAGAATATTAAAATATTCAAAACGAGTGGATAATTCATTTAATTTTCCAAAATTTCGTACTGCCCTATTATATTGCAATTCAGCTGTAGCCATGATTTTTTAGCACTTTTATATATAACACTGTACTTTTTATTGGCAGATGAATTATTTGCAATATCAATATATTCGACTATATATCTAAAAAATTGCTAAGCTTTTCTGAAAATAAAATAAATCATGCAAAAAATCTAACATAAAACTCAAACCACAATCACATTTTTCTACATTGAAAGAAATGAATATTTCACACCATTGATGCTCCGTTCATGTACAACAGAAATATCCTTTAAATAAATCATGTTTATGACTTGCCAAGTACCACGAAGAGATTTAGGGTGAGTTTAAATATTGACCGAAAGATAAAAAATAGCATGGATGACACTCAAATTAGTAAAATTAAACTCAGCCTTTTCCTGTGCTTAAGTACATGCCTAGGCATCGGCTTATTTCGCTTTTCCTACACAGCCCTATTACCCTCAACGCGCGAAAGTTATGAATGGACAACAAATTTTGCCAGTATTTTGGGTAGTGCCAATTTATTCGGTTATTTGATTGGTGCATTTGTTGCGATGAAATTACCACAAAATCAAAGCATGGCAAAATATCTACGCTACGCTGCTTTTACCGGAACAATCAGTCTGTTAAGCTGTGCCTTTGCTGACTTTCCCAAGCTTTGGTATATCGTCTGGCGCACGATTTCAGGCATCAGTGGTGGTTTGCTGATGATTCTTGCACCCAGTGTTGTTGTGCAATGTTGTGCTGCTCAAGATCGCTTAAAAATTAATTTTATTGGTTTTAGTGGTATAGGCATTGGGGTGCTGTTAGCAACTTTATTTATGCCATTTTTAGACCGCATCTCCACACAGATGGCATGGCTCATTTTATTTGCATTTGCCTTATTTATTTGCTTCATTCTTTCTTATTTACTCAACATTTTCCAACAGCATTTAAGCCGTATTCAGAAAGTGACACAACAAGGCAGCATCATTGATGGCATGTATTTTTGCTTATTGATCGTCTATTCATGCAGTGCTTTTGCCTATGTACCACACTCATTATTTTGGATTGATTATTTAAGGAATACATTGAGTCTTGATTTATATCATATTAATTTAAATTGGATTTTATACGGTTCAGGTAGTGCCTTAGGTGCGGTGACAGCGTATCTCTGTGCACGAAAGTTTGGGCATTTTAGCGCTTTGAAACTTTTATATAGCGCTTATGTGATTGCAATTATCATTGCGGTGTTCAATATTCACCCTATATTGACTTATACCTCATCATTTTTTACAGGTCTGCTGAATCCTGCGGTGGTATTTTTGACCTCCTATACCATTATGCATTTATATGGTGGAGCATATAAAAAACTATGGAGTATGGCGACTTTATGTTTTGCATTGACGCAATTGATTGGTGGTTTATGTTTTAGTGCTTTGCAACATTTTGGTGTGTCTTATCATCAACAATTTGTTTTGGCGGCAACAGTTTTATTATTGGGAACGGTACAGTTTTTTTTCTATAGTTCACGAACTATTTTGCCTAAATATACACAGCATTAAGAGATTTTCTGATCCAAAAATATTTGAACTGTGTAGGAAATATTCCATCTATTTCCTACATAAAATCTAAATCAAGCAGTGAATTTATACGACAATTCACAAAATTTGTTTTGATGATTTGCATATGTTTCATCACACAATTCTCAAAAATACAATTTTCAAAATGACAGTCATTAATCATCAGTGTAATCAAATGCGCACCAATAAAATGGCAATTTTTAAATTCTGACTGAGCAATAAATGCACCGCGTAAATTACTCTTCACCCATGTAAAACCTGTTAAATTCAGCTGATTCAATCTGACTCGATGTAAATTCATCGCATTAAATTGATATTTTCCAATAAACACAGAACTTCTAAAATTTTGTTCAAACATAAAATCATACATCATTACCTCCCCTCATCGTTTTATCTCATTATTTTTAAATTACTTAGTTTTAAATCACTGAAAGACTTAATCCAATTGATCATCTATCTCTACAAGTTCAGCGTCAATAAAAAGCCCGCAAATTTTGCAGGCTCTGTTTGCGTTCTAAATCTTAATCCATATGTTGTATGATCGCATTTCCGAACTCAGAACAACGTAACAATGTAGCATTTTCCATTAAACGCTCAAAATCATAAGTCACAGTTTTCGCTGCAATTGCACCTGAAATACCCTTGATAATCAAATCAGCAGCTTCAATCCACCCCATATCACGCAGCATCATTTCTGCAGACAAAATGATTGAACCTGGGTTCACTTTGTCCTGACCTGCATATTTTGGTGCTGTGCCGTGTGTGGCTTCATATACAGCTATTGCACCACCAATATTTGCCCCTGGTGCAATCCCGATTCCTCCCACTTCTGCAGCCAAGGCATCAGAAACATAGTCACCGTTTAAATTTAAGGTTGCAATCACTGAATAATCTGCAGGGCGCATCAGGATTTGCTGTAAAAAGGCATCGGCAATCACATCTTTAATGACAATATCTTTACCCGTTTTAGGGTTTTTAATTTTCACCCAAGGACCACCATCGATTAGCTCTCCACCGAAACGCTCAATCGCAAGTTCATAGCCCCACTCTTTAAATGCACCTTCGGTATATTTCATGATATTGCCTTTATGAACTAACGTCACACTCGGCTTATCATGATCAATGGCAAATTGAATGGCTTTACGCACCAAACGCTGTGTACCCTCTTTAGACACAGGCTTAATGCCAATACCGCAATTGTCCTCAAAACGGATTTTTGTAACACCCATTTCTTCTTTTAAAAATTTAATGACTTTTTTCGCTTCAGGTGAATCAGCTTGCCATTCGATGCCTGCATAAATATCTTCTGAATTTTCACGAAAAATAACCATATCCGTCAATTCAGGATGACGTACTGGTGATGGTACACCTTTAAACCAACGTACAGGACGTACACAGACATAGAGGTCTAATTCTTGGCGCAATGCTACATTTAACGAGCGAATTCCCCCGCCAACAGGAGTAGTCAAAGGCCCTTTGATTGAGACTACATATTCACGCAAGGCCTCAAAAGTTTCTTCTGGCATATAAGTGCCATAAATTTTATTGGCTTTTTCACCGCAATACACTTCCATCCATTCAATGCAACGTTTACTTCCATAAGCTTTTTGTACGGCTGCATTCACCACATTTTTCATGGTTGGGGTAATATCGACGCCAATACCATCGCCTTCAATAAATGGGATAATGGGATGATTGGGAACATTTAAGGATAAATCTGCATTAACTGTAATTTTGCTGCCATCCGCAGGTACAACGATCTTTTGATAACCCATTGTGCAGGTGCTCCCTTTTTATAATTAGCATTTGTAAAATAAAAATAATTGCTCAGAAACGATTTGTTCCATCTGTGTTTATTTATAACAGATTAATCGAATTTGCATACTTTTGAGATTTATATCAGGAATAACTACATTTCTCTATTGAATGAAATACATTGTTTTTACATTGATCTCAATTCACGTCTATTTCTATGATCATTTTTATTTTAAATTCAATATCACATCAGGGTTTATAGCCCCAAATTGCTCATGTCTATTTAAGTCAAGCCTTTCTAAGAGCAAATATCTATAGAGAAATGTGCAGAGCATCAAATTTAATTCTGTTATAATCCATAACATTCTGTGGGCTTCAATTTTTCCGCACTCCCACGCCCCTTTTTTTAAATGGGTAAGTCAACGGTTCACCTCGTTCATACCCCACGATATTTCTATTTAAACAGTTAATTTTATGAAAATTGTTATTCTCAATAAACCTTATGGGGTTCTCTCCCAATTCCGTAAAGATGAAGCCCACATGACCATGTCTGACTTCGTCCAAGATTCGACTTTGCGTTTGGCAGGTCGTTTGGACATGGACTCAGAAGGTTTGGTCTTTCTTACCGATCACGGCGGACTCAACCAATATATTACCAACCCTGCCAATAAAAAATTTAAAACCTATTTAGTTCAAGTCGATGGTGACGTGACTGATGAAGCTTTAGAGCAACTGCGTCAAGGTGTTGAACTCAAAGATGGTATGACTTTGCCTGCTAAAGCTGAAAAAGTTGAGCAACCAGCATGGTTATGGGAGCGTGATCCTCCTGTACGTTTCCGTGCCAATATTCCAACCTCTTGGATTGAAATTTCAATCTGTGAAGGTCGTAACCGCCAAGTTCGTCGTATGACTTCGGCTGTGGGTTTTCCAACTTTGCGTTTAATTCGGACGAAAATTGGTGCGATTGATTTAGTACAAATGGCTTTACAACCAGGGGAAACTAAAGAAATCGAACCTCTTTTATATCCTGACTTTCAAAATGTACCTGCGGAAGAACCTTATCGTTCACGTTCTTATGTGAAAAAACCGGGTGGTACAGGCGGTAAACCGATGGTTCGTAAAAATAAAGATGGCTCTGTGAAAAAGTCAGGGACAAAGCGTATTTGGCAGATGGATGAAAGTGAAAGACCAAAACGTAAAACTAATGGCACCACACGTCCAAACACTAAAGCACCACGTGGTCGGGGGCGTAACGGACGTTAATTTTTAAGCTTTTAAAAAGCTCACACAGTGGGCTTTTTTAATTTTCTCACTCCCATAAGCCCATATTTTGATCATCATTGTAATACACCGATTTTCAATCCTCTAAATTTCAGCAGCTATTCATCTTGTCTTAGCGCTAGCAAAATGTTATTTATGATACATTATTTTATATTTAAAAATAATTAAGTATCACTAATAGGATTTTAATATGACACAGGATTTGCAAAAAAATGTTTTTGAAAATGATGCCGTGATGCAAAATTTAGGTGTTCATCTTGATCACTATGCACATAAAACAGCACAGCTTTCCTTAACCATTACGACTCAACACACGCAAGGACATGGAACATGCCATGGTGGTATCATCTTTACGCTTGCAGATGGTGCATTTGCGGTTGCCTGTAATTCTGAAACGACTGCGGTTGGGCAACATTGTACGATTAGCTATTTAAAACCAGCAAAAGTCGGCGATACATTAACTGCAAAAGCGCTATTCAAAGCCCCTAGCGGTCGTTCTGAAATTTACGATATTACGCTTACCAACCAACACAATGAAATTATTGCAGAATTTCGAGGTGTATCACGCATGGTCAAGAAGATTCAAAACACTTAATATGACCAAAAGCAGATAAGACAGAACAGATCACTCAATATTGCGGTAAACCTTTGAGCTTTTTTACAGCACTCAAGTACAATAGTTTTCTGAACTTAGACGTTCCGCTTATGGTTTTCTGTATAAAAAGCTTTAGGCTATAGCACATACTATTAAATGATCAGGATCAAGGTCAATGTCACAACAAGATTATGAAAATGGCTTAAAAGTTCGCACAGAAGTCATGGGCGAAAGTTTTGTAAAACGTGCACAAGAAAATACTGTGCCTTTCACACAACCTTTACAAGATTGGATTAATGAACATGCATGGGGTTCTACTTGGCAACGTGAAGGCGTGTTACCACGTAAATATCGCTCTCTCATTACCATTGCTTTTTTAACGGCGCAAAAAAGCCCAACTGAATTAAAAGGCCACGTGCGTGGCGCCTTAAACAATGGAGCAACTGTTGAAGAAATCCAAGAAGTTCTGTTGCATAGCCTTCCTTATTGTGGAGCACCTGCCACGCAAGAAGCTTTTCGTGCGGCACTAGAAGTAATTAATGAATACTCACAAACTAAATAGAATAGAAATAACAGAATAAGGCTAGTTCCAATCTAGCCTTCATAAACTATATATTTTAAATCTAAATTGTAGTTTTAAGCCCCCAAAATACACATCATTTAATGAGTCAATATCTTTATAGAGGGTTTCATTATCTGACTTAAAATTACTTCAGAATCGTCCAAAGGTGACTATGATCATGATCTTAATTTTTAGTCTTCAATGATCCAACTCATTCTATTAATGATGCCAATCTTCGGATTGGCTTTTTTGTGGTAACCTTTTAGGCTATAACGCTCTAATGCTTTGGATTTTTGAATATGTCTGATCTCCCTATTTCAACTGAATTATATAACCGTGCAATGGCTGGCAACCGTAATGCTCAATTTGAACTTGCTGAAATTTATATGCAAAGTGAAAAAGATGAACATGTTGAATTGGCAGAAGAATGGGCACTCAAAGCCGCACAATTGGGGCATGTTGAAGCGATGTACTGGTTGGGCGAAGGCTATGCAGTCTATGCAAAAGACATGTTAGAAGAAGATCCTGAAGAAGCGAAAGCCTACTTTGAACATGCACATCGTTGGTTAGAACAAGCTGTTAAACACAATCACCCTGCTGCCATTTTTGAATTAGCCAATTTTTACCGCCGTGGTGATGTGGTAGAAAAAAATGTGCTTAAATCCATCGAAATGCTAGAACAAGCCGCTAAACTTGGCGAAGTACAAGCCATGCGTGATCTTGTCGCCATTTATGAACATGGTTTGGGTGTGGATATTAATGAAGCAAAAGCTGATTTTTGGGCAGAAAAAGTGCAAGCTGCAGAATAAAGGTAATAGGCTCATTGAATATGTTTTTCAATGAGCTTATTCATTCTGATCAAAAAGCTTCAAGATTAAACTGATCGCTTAATTCAAAAATATAATGAAAGACATAATTTAACAGAACGAACATTGTGATTTCAAAGAATAGAAGAAGCTATCTAATCTCAGCTTACAAAATTAGGCATTGAGATACAGCTCGATGAATAAAGCAACAAGATCACATTGGAATCAAAGCAATTTCCAAGTACAATACGCCACAGTCGAGGGATGCTGCGACTTTCTTACAGGCACTAAATGTAAGATCGCTAGGCTCGACCATCGGTATTCTATTCAGATATACCAACAACGGCATCCGCGAACATACTGATCAATTTTTATTTTTATTAAGGAGATCGTGATGAACGCGGTTAATGCTTCATTTACAGATTATAAAGTTGCCGATATTTCACTTGCAGACTATGGTCGCAAAGAAATCAAACTTGCTGAAGCAGAAATGCCAGCTTTAATGGGTCTTCGTAAGCGTTATGCTGCTGCAAAACCACTTGCAGGTGCAAAAATTCTTGGCTGTATCCACATGACCATTCAAACTGCTGTTCTCATTGAAACACTGGTTGAATTAGGCGCAGAAGTTCGTTGGACATCTTGTAATATTTTCTCTACGCAAGACCACGCTGCTGCTGCAATTGCTGCTGCAGGTATTCCTGTATTTGCTTGGAAAGGCGAAACTGAAGAAGAATACGTTTGGTGTTTAGAACAACAAATTAATGTCAACGGCACACCTTGGGATGCCAACATGATTTTGGACGATGGCGGTGACTTAACTGCGCTTGTTCATGAAAAATATCCTGAAGTGATTGCTAGAATCCACGGTATTACCGAAGAAACAACAACAGGTGTTCAACGTCTGTATGAAATGCACCGCGATGGTACTTTAAAAGTTCCTGCGATCAACGTAAATGACTCTGTGACTAAATCTAAAAATGACAATAAATACGGTTGCCGCCACTCATTGAACGATGCAATCAAACGTGGTACAGATATGCTTTTATCTGGTCGTCGTGCGCTTGTCATCGGTTATGGTGACGTGGGTAAAGGTTCTGCACAATCTCTTCGTCAAGAAGGCATGATTGTACGTGTCACTGAAGTTGACCCTATCTGTGCAATGCAAGCATGCATGGACGGCTACGAAGTTGTTGCTCCGTACAAAAACGGCGTACAAACTGGCAAGAAAGAAGACATCAACTTAGATCTTCTTCAAAACACTGACCTGATCGTCACAACAACGGGTAACTACCACGTATGTGACGCTGCGATGTTAGACAGCTTAAAAGCGGGTGCAGTTGTGTGTAACATCGGTCACTTCGACACTGAAATCGACACAAACTACTTACGTGGTTACAAATGGGTTGAAGTCAAACCTCAAGTTCACCAAGTGTATCGTTCAGAAAACGAAAACGATTATTTAATCCTTCTTTCAGAAGGCCGTTTGGTCAACCTTGGTAACGCAACAGGTCACCCATCACGTGTAATGGACGGTTCTTTTGCGAACCAAGTACTCGGTCAAATGCACTTATTTGCTGAAAAATTTGCTGATCTTCCTGAAGACCAAAAAGCGGCAAAAATCCGCGTAGAACTTATTCCTAAAAAATTAGATGAAGAAGTTGCTGCGGCAATGGTTGCAGGTTTTGGTGGTGTATTAACAACATTAACTCAAGAGCAAGCAGATTACTTGGGTGTTGCTGTTGAAGGTCCATTTAAATCTGAAGCTTATAAATACTAAGTTTTATAAATACCTCTCCCTAACCCTCTCCTGAGCGTACTTCAAGCACTGCTTTGAAGCTAAGCGCAAGAAAGGGAACTCTTCATTGTAAAAGTCCCTTCTCTTGCGCCATATATGGCTCTGGGAAAAGGTTAGGATGAGGGGATTTTTTTAAATAAAAAGTATTTATAAAAAAGGACTTAAACATGACGAAACGTGTCCCGATTTCCTTTGAGTTCTTCCCAACCAAAACTGATGCTGGTGCGGAAAAGCTTAAAGTGGTTCATCAAGAACTTCAATTGCTCAACCCAGAATTTTTCTCGGTAACCTATGGTGCAGGGGGTTCAACACGTGAACGTACCCTATCAACCATTGCTGACTTTAACGGGAAAGGTACACCTGTAGCCCCTCACCTTTCATGTATTGGTGATGACAAGGCTCGTATTGCAGAACTGTTAGATATCTATAGAGCTCAAGGTATTGATCGTATTGTTGCACTCCGCGGTGACTTACCATCAGGTCAAGTTGGTTTAGGCGAATTACCGTATGCGCAGGATTTAGTTCGCTTTATCCGTGAACATTCAGGTGACCACTTCCATATCGAAGTCGCAGCTTATCCTGAAATGCATCCTCAAGCAGACAGCTTCGACAAAGATATTCAACGTTTTTGCGATAAAGTCCGTGCAGGTGCAAATGCAGCACTGACGCAGTTCTTCTTTAATCCAGATGCGTATTTCTATTTTGTAGATCGCATTCAAAAAGAAGGTGTGGATATTCCTGTTGCACCCGGCATTATGCCAATTACCAATGCAAGCAATTTGATTCGTTTTGCAGATGGTACAGGTGCAGAAATTCCACGTTGGATTCGTAAACAACTCGCAACTTATGGTGATGACACCGCTTCAATCAAAGCCTTTGGTCATGAAGTCGTTGTTAAACTCTGCGAACGTCTCATTGTAGGTGGTGCCCCAAGTTTGCACTTCTACACCATGAACCACACAGAACCCAACCGCCAACTTGTGCTAGATCTTGGTTTAGCATAAGTTTTTAAACTTCTTTCATACCTAATCTCTTTTTTCCCTGAGCAAATTGAAATGTATTTCAATGAAGCGCGAGAGAAACTGAATGAGGGATAAAAGTGAAAGAAGTTTTTTATTTCACCTATTTTGAGAGTAAAACCAAATGCCCCGTTTTTATATCGAAACTGATTTAGCTGTAAATACTACGGTTGAACTGACTGAAACAGTTTTTCATCATTGGGTAAAAGTTTTACGTGCACAAGCTGGTGAAAAAGCCACTTTGTTCAATGGACAAGGTGGCGAATATGAAGTGATACTAACAGATATTTCCAAGAAATCAGCCTCTGTTTCCATCAATGCATTTAATCCCAATAACCGTACTCCTGCTTTTACGACCTTACTCGGTCAAGTCATGAGTAAAGGGGATCGTATGGATTATGCCATTCAAAAAGCTGTAGAACTCGGTGTTTCTGAAATTCAGCTTTTAACTTCAGAACGCTGTGAAATGCGTCTTAAATATGACCGTGATCAGAAAAAATTGGATCATTGGCAAGGTATTGCCATTGCAGCATGTGAACAATGCGGAATGAATATTATTCCCAAAATTTTATCTCCAATCAGTTTAGAACAATGGTTCAAAACTGAGTTACCAACAACAAAGTTAGTGCTTGCCCCAAATAAAGAACAGTTGGATATACTTGAAAATTCAACTAAAAATTTAGTACTTCTTATTGGTCCTGAAGGAGGATTAAGTGAAACTGAAATCCAACTTGCAAACAAAAATGGTTTTACTAATTGGTGTATAGGAGAGCGTGTACTCAGAACTGAAACAGCACCCGTCGTTGCACTGTCTATTTTAAACTATAAATTTCAATAAATTTTGTCACTTTTTTGTGAGTTGTGTCGCAAAAACTATTGATTTCGCCAAAGAATATAAGTAATTTACATGTTTTAGAATGGAATATTTAAGTAATATTAAATGTTATATACAAAACCAAAGTTAAAAAATATCCATATTAAGAAAAAGGCATTAGGAATGGTCATAGATGTTCAAGATGAACTTTTATATGCTGCACAAGTTAAAAGTGCAGCCATTCTTTTGCAACGTTTTCTTGTATGGCTATTTGCCATTATTATCTATAACCAGAGTATCTATTATAGTTATTTTGAAGAATTATCATTCTCATTTACACTTTGGAGCATTATTGTTAGCCTCTTTCTGGGCGCTTCTTGGTTATTCATCCGCTCAAATTTAAATACAGCAGCTTATAATAGCTTTAATTTAGATACATTATGTCAGTTGATCTGTTTAGTTGTAGGATGTAGCTTAGGTTTTGGTCTTTTTACATTACATTATTATGTCATTCTAGATACACCTCAAATTACAGAAACACATTTGCTTATTTTATCAACTATTTTAGTGTATTTAACATCAATCACTGCGATTTTTTATTTGAGTTGTCGTTTTCGTTACTTTTTATTTTTACTTATTCCATCCATCACGCCCTGCTTACTCTATAATTTTATCATTACAAATCCATTAAATACTTATTATCAACTTACTTTCAATCTTATTTTATTATTTATTTTGCTTATTGGTTTTATTACCCACAAACTACATCAAAAACTAGGATTAATTTCTTTCGATTATGATAATTTACTCATTAAATTTAAACAACAAATACAAGACACAAATCAATTACAAAACAAATTAAAACATGAAATTGATAAATCTGCTGAGATGCAAAATGAATTATTACTCAACAATCAACTCCTCGAGCAAAAAGTAAAAGAACGTACCTTTGATATTCATCAAATTAATGCTCGTCTAGAAAACCATCAAGCCAATTTAGCATTTGCACATGAAACTGCGCGCATTAATTCGTGGTTATGGAATATCGAAAAACGTACGATTGAGATTTTTGATACTAAAAATAAAATTTTATTCAATCAATTTGATGAACATCATACTCAAATTGATTCTCTCATTCATCCTGATGATCTTGAACATTATCAACATCAAATGCGACAACATCTACGAGGTAAGTCTGAACGTTTCGAAGCACGTTATCGCATCAAAAAAGACGATCAATGGTGTTGGATTCAAGATACAGGTAAGGTCATTGCTCGACATCCAATCTCCTATAAACCGATTCGTATGGTGGGTATTCACCGTGATATTCAAAAAGAGAAAAATGATCAAGAACAACTTAAACTTGCAGCAAATGTTTTTAAACATGTCGCCGAAGGTATTTTTGTACTTGACAATAATTTATGCTATTTAGAAGTGAACCCTTATTTTGAAAAACTCATTGGTTATAGTCAAAATGATTTAATGGGTAAACATCTATTTGATATCACTGTAAATAATAAAAAAGAAATTATTGAGCAACATTTTGACATTACAAAACAATTAGTTAATGATGGTGAATATGATGGAGAGTTGCAAATTGAATTTTTAACAGGAAAGAATTTAACACTATGGATTCATATTAATGCTGTAAATGATGAGAAAAACAAAGTTATTCACTATATTGGTATTATTACTGATTTAACTGAACGCAAAAAACAAGAACAACGTGTTTCTTATTTAGAGAATTATGATTTATTAACTGATTTACCTAACCGTTTTTATTTTAATTTACAATTACATCATCATTTAACAGACCCTAATAATTTATTACAAAACCTTGCAGTTATCCGTATTAATATTGATCGTTTCCGTTCATTTAATGAGTTTGCAAGTACTCAAGCGGGAGATATTTTATTACAAATCTGTGCCAAACGATTAAGACAATCTTGTCCTGATGCATTACTAATTTCGTATTTAAATAATGATGATTTTGCGATTATTTATAATTATGGACAAAATAAAAAAAATATTCATCAAATTGCAAAAAAACTATTAACTGCTTTTGAACATCCATTTAATATCCAAAATCAGGAGCATTTTATTTCAATTTCTTTAGGCATCGCCCTTTATCCAGAACATGGTCGTCAAGTTGATACACTCAATAGCCACTCTGAACAAGCATTGGCGGAAGCAAAAAGCTTAGGGGGTAATACGGCATATTTTTATACCAGCAAAAATTCTCAACTTTTACAAAAAAGTTTGAACTTAGAAGGTGACCTCAGACAAGCACTGAAAAATAAAGAGCTACTTGTATATTATCAACCAAAAATTTGTACAAAAACTGAAAAAATTTACGGTTTTGAGGCACTTATTCGTTGGCAACATCCTAAACTTGGATTAATCACGCCTGACCTATTTTTACCTATCGCAGAAGAATCTAGCCTCATTACTGAAATTGGGCGCTTTGTACTGTTCGAAACATGTAAACAAATTCGTATTTGGCAAGATTTAAACTTCGATTTCTTACGTGTGTCAGTGAATGTAGTCGCGCAGCAAATTCATCGTGGTGAACTCATTCAGGATATAGATCAAGCATTAGAGCTATATCAAATTTCAGGTGATATGTTAGAACTTGAAATCACTGAATCTTCCCTCATTGCAAAATCAGATAATGTGCTTAACTTATTACAACAAATTAAACAGCGTCATATTTCGATTTCATTGGATGATTTTGGTACAGGTTATTCATCATTAGCCTATCTGACTAATTATCCCATTGATACGTTAAAAATCGATAAAATATTTATTTCAAAAATAGAACAAGAAAAAGATCAAGCCATTGTGAGTGCGATTATTGCGATGGGTCAAGCCATGGGGATGAGTATTGTTGCTGAAGGTGTTGAAACCATTGAACAAATCAACTTCTTAAAAAAACATGGATGTCATATTATACAGGGCTATTATTATTCAAAACCGCTCTCTGCACAGGAATGTCTTGATTATCTGTTAAAATTCAAACTTGCTTCAGTTTATGATGCTTAATATAGATATGACATATACTTCTTATTGAAAAAGGTGGTTTTCTGACTGTCCGTATTGCTCAACAAATGGTATATTCAAGAAAATTTAGCCAAAATCACCAGCTCCCGCTGGTACACTGTAACAAACGAGATGTAAATGGACGATCAATCACTAAAACAGCAAGCCCTTTATTACCATGAATTCCCAAACCCAGGGAAAATCAGTGTCACGCCTAGCAAACAACTCGTTAACCAACATGATCTTGCACTTGCCTATTCTCCAGGTGTTGCTGCGCCATGTTTGGAAATTGAGAAAGATCCATCAAAAGCTGCACTTTATACTGCACGTGGAAATTTAGTCGCTGTTGTCAGTAATGGTACTGCTGTTTTAGGTCTTGGAAATATTGGTCCTTTAGCTTCAAAACCTGTAATGGAAGGTAAAGGTGTATTATTTAAAAAATTCGCAGGCGTAGATGTATTTGACATCGAAATTGCTGAAAATGATCCTGATAAAATTGTAGACATTGTCGCCGCTTTAGAGCCAACATTTGGTGGTATTAACTTAGAAGATATTAAAGCGCCTGAATGTTTCTACATTGAACAAAAACTTCGCGAACGCATGAATATTCCTGTGTTCCATGACGACCAACACGGTACTTCAATCATTGTAGGTTCTGCACTTTTAAACGCATTACAACTCAATGGTAAAAAAATTGATGAAATTAAAATCGTTGCATCTGGTGCAGGTGCTGCTGCCCTGTCTTGCCTAGATTTACTTTGTGCATTAGGTGCGAAGAAAGAAAATATCATTGTCGCCGATTCACGTGGTTTATTAACCACTAAACGTGAAGGTTTAGATGAGTCTAAAAAGCGTTATGTACAAGATATTGATGGCGCCCAAATTGCAGACGTAATTACCGATGCAGATATGTTCCTCGGTCTTTCTGCTGCAGGTATTTTAACCAAAGAGATGGTTAAAGTGATGGCGGCTGATCCAATCATCTTTGCATTAGCAAACCCAGATCCTGAAATTTTGCCTGAACATGCACATGAAGTTCGTCCTGATGTGATTATGGCAACAGGTCGTTCGGATTATCCAAACCAAGTGAACAATGCACTGTGCTTCCCTTATATCTTCCGTGGTGCTTTGGATGTTGGTGCAACCACCATTAACGAAGACATGAAAATTGCTTGTGTACATGCAATTGCACGTATGGCACATGTTGAGGCAGATGCTGCATCTTATGGTGAAAAATCTGCATCATTTGGTCGTGATTATCTAATTCCACGCCCACTTGATCAACGTTTAATTCTTGAAATTGCGCCAGCTGTTGCACAAGCAGCAATGGACTCTGGTGTTGCTAGCCGCCCAATCCAAGATTTTTCTGCATATCGTCAACGTTTGTCTGAGTTTGTTTATAACTCTGCACTCATGATGAAGCCAATTTTTGCTCAAGCAAAGTCTGACCCTAAACGTATTGCATATGCAGAAGGTGAAGATCTACGCGTGCTTCGCGCTGTGCAAATTGCAGTAGATGAAGATTTAGCGAAACCAATTTTGGTGGGTCGTACCGCAGTCATTGAAGCGAATATCAAAAAATTAGGCTTGCGTCTTGAAAATGGTGTCAATATCACCATTGTTGATCAAGAAAACAATCCTGATTATGAAAAATTTGCAGACGAATACTACAGTATCATGCAACGTAAAGGTGTAACACCTGAATACGCACAACGTGAATCACGCCGTCGTTCAACCTTGATTGCAGCAATGTTAGTCAGATTTGGACAAGCTGATGGCATGTTATGTGGTACCTATTCAAGCTATGACATTCACTTAGACTTTGTTAAAAATATCATTGGTCTTAAAGAGGGTCGTAATAATTTCTTTACTTTGAATGCTTTAATGCTTGAAGATCGAAACTTATTTATTGCTGATACCTATGTAAATACGAATCCGACTGCTGAACAACTTGCTGAAATGACCATTTTAGCGGCTGAAGAAGTTCGTCGTTTTGGTATGACTCCTCGCGTTGCTTTATTGTCACACTCAAGTTTTGGTTCAGATCAAAATGATCCTAGCGCACAAAAAATGCGTAAAGTATTTGAAATCTTGACTGAAATCGCACCTGAGCTTGAAGTTGAAGGCGAAATGCATGCCGATGCAGCTTTGGATGAAAATATTCGTCAATTTGCATTCCCGAACTCACGCTTCAAAGGTTCTGCAAACTTGTTGATCATGCCAAATCTTGATGCAGCAAACATTTCATTCAACTTGTTAAAATCAACTTCAGGTAATAATGTCACGATTGGCCCGATCTTACTTGGTGCCGCGAAACCAGTACATATCTTGACTCCAACTGCGACAACTCGCCGTTTAGTCAATATGACTGCATTAACGGTTGCTGAAATTCAAGAAAATGAGAAAGCTGCTCTTTAATTGCACGTTTACTCACATCTTGTGACTTGAGAAAACCTCTATTCTGTAGCATCATGGCTTGAAGAATAGAGGTTTTTTCATGCAAGTTTATTTAGTAGGCGGTGCCGTCAGAGATCATTTACTCGGACATCCCTATCACGAAAAAGATTATGTCGTTGTTGGTGCAACACCTGAACAACTTCTTGCTCAAGGTTATCAACCTGTGGGCAAAGATTTTCCTGTGTTTTTGCATCCCGAATCAAAAGAAGAATATGCCCTCGCCCGTACGGAAAGAAAAGCGGGACATGGCTACCATGGTTTTGAGTTTTTTACCGACCCCTCTGTCACCTTAGAAGAAGACCTCATTCGCCGTGATCTCACCATCAATGCGATGGCAATGGATGAAGCTGGACAGGTTTATGACCCCTATCACGGTCAAGAAGATTTGAATAATAAAATTTTACGCCATGTATCCGAGGCTTTTGCAGAAGATCCTTTACGTGTACTTCGTGTCGCCCGTTTTGCTGCACGTTATACTCAATATGGTTTTAGTATTGCACAAGAAACTCTGCTACTAATGCGTCAATTGGCTGAATCTGGTGAGTTAGAAGCTTTAACTCCTGAACGTGTATGGAAAGAGACCTCACGCGCTTTGATGGAAGATCGTGCTGATGTTTATTTTGAAGTATTGCGCGAATGTGGTGCTTTAAAAGTGCTATTTCCTGAAATTGATGCCTTGTTCGGCGTTCCTCAACGTCCTGAATACCATCCTGAAATTGATTGTGGTATTCATACATTGATGTCATTGCAACAAGCATGTAAAGCCAACTATTCTTTAGACGTTCGTTTTGCAGTACTTGTGCATGATCTCGGTAAAGCTTTAACGCCGAAAGATGAATTACCTCGTCATATTCAACATGAAGAACGTGGCATTCAACCTGTCACGGATATTTGTGATCGTCTACGAGTGCCTACTCAAACTAAGCAACTCGCACTTGCTGTTTGTAAGGAACATTTAAAATGCCATCAAGCATTTACTTTGAAGGCAGGTACTTTATGGCGATTGTTACAACGTTTAGATGTTTTACGACGACCTGAGCGTATCGAAGCTTTTGTTCAGGCTTGTGAATGTGATGCCAAGGGTCGTCTAGGTTTAGAAGAACGTGAATATCCTCAAGCTCAGTACATTCTAGAAGCCATGAAAACAGTTCGATCAATCAAAGCTTCAGATCTACCTGTTGAGGTTAAAGGTCCCGATATTGGTGAGATGTTGATTCAAAAACGAATTGAAGCCATTGGTCATTTAAAGCATGAGTTGGGACATCACAATCATACGGTTTAATGAAAAATCCTCTCAGTGATGGGAGGGTTCTAACTTTTTAATCAATACTTTTATAAAAATGATTGCTAAATTTAAAGAATTGCAAGTCGTTAAAACGATCAAGGCTTTTGAAAATATTCCTACAGGTACAATAGGGACTATTTTATTCATTCATAATCATGAACTAGAGATTGCCTATGAGGTTGAGTTTATTGATCATTTAAATCGTTTTTATGAAACGATTGCTGTTCCAGAGTCATTTCTAAATCACTATATGCAAAATAATTAAGGAATAGAAAAATGGAAAATTTTGTTGCTGGGACTCAGATCGGGCAAATCATTTCTTCTTCTAAACTTGAAAATTTTGAACATTTACGTCAGCCACTCATTCAATATGCAATTCGTTATCAACGCAACTATCCATTTGATGTATTAGAGCAAGTTGCAGATGATTTAGAGAACTTAATTACAAAATCATCTTTTTCCATTGATCAAATTCAACCTGAAATTTTAGAAATGATTGAAATTGGACAAGGTGAATATTGTTTGAGTTTAAATGAAATATCCGAAGCTTTTGCAAAATTGACTAAAACAAGAATATTGACTAAAGACATTATTTTATTGATATTAAACCATATTTTTACAGCATACTCTTACAATCATTCAGTTGATGAATTTCTATCTAAAGAAGATAATTTCTTACAAAAGCTGATAAATATCTAATTCAAAAGGTAAAAATAAATGAAAATAGAACTATATCCCAACTTTAACGACGTCTTTACTGATGAAACACTAAAAGGAATTTTCTATCCTTTATGTAGCGTCATACTTGATCAATATCCAAATCAAATTTTTCATTTTATTTCTTCCAATGGGTTATGGATGAATGAAAATTTTGAAACTGAACATAATACTTTCCAATATACCCTATTTGAAATTATCGATCATAAATATAAATTTCATGGTGATGTAAAGTTATATCAAGGCTTTGAACATGCGAAAAATATTTTCCATGACTTGCAAAATGATTTCACACGCAATGGTCAATTATATTTGAAAAGTAAATTAAAAACGGAAGTCTATATTGACCAACAAAAACGGAATCTAAATTTAAAAAAACATGATGATTTTGATCTAGACTACTATTTACAAACGTTTTATGAATTTTCTATTAACAAACTTTGCTTTGAATTAAATCAAGAGTTTGGCACATTCAGAGCTGTTATTGATGACTGGTCTAATGGGAATAAGACAAGCCCTATCGTTTATGATGAAACCACAAATACTTTAAAAGGTCGTTTGAATCATTATGAAATGCCTGAAATTAATCACGCAGATACTTTTAAAGTGATTGGTTCAATTATAGGATATGAATTTTTTACTGACGGTAATGATACGATTTTACATTTTGATGGTTCGAATCAAATTTTGTGTGTTAATTTTTATTCATAAAATTATGAATGGCTGAAATACCACCTTAGACTACAATCATTCCCATCATCATATTGAATAAAAATAAAATCTTATTTTTTAAATCAACATGTCCAATTCCATCAATCAGACATGTTTTCATTTATTCAATCACGACACATCCGCTGTGAAACTCACCACTTTTTCTAGCTGCATCTGATTTTGCACCACCATCAACAAACGGTCTATACCCAAAGCAATTCCTGAACATTCAGGCATATCTGGCAAAGCTGCTAGTAAATATTCATCAATTGGCATCACATGCAAACCAAGCTTCTCACGTTCATCATTATCTGCCTTAAAACGCCCACGTAACACATCGGCATCAATCAGCTCATCATAAGCATTGGCAAGCTCTAAACCTTCGATATAAAGCTCAAAGCGAGCAGCAACCAATTCACCATCTTCATCGGTACGTGTCTTTGCAAGCGAAGCTAATTCAGGTGGAAAATCCGTTAAAAAAACGGGTGTATCAAAACCTAAACTCGGCTCAACCATGTGCGAGAACAATAGGTCTATATAACCTAAGCGATCATCACCCAAATCTAAATTTAGACCTACACGGCGACAAGCATCTTTCAACTCTTGCAAAGTCGCTTTGAGTGGATTGAGATCCAAACGATCCATAAAAGCATGTTTATAACTATAAATGGTTGGACGAACTTCACCGAAACGCTGCGCCAAAACAACATTAAGTAAATCAGTCACTTCAAGCATCAAATCTTTCAGTGAAAAAGCAGGTCTGTACCACTCCAGCATCGTGAATTCGCTATTGTGTTTACGCCCATGCTCATCATCACGGAATACTTTACAGATTTGATAAATCGCCCCACTGCCACTTGCCAGTAAACGCTTCATGGCAAATTCAGGTGAAGTCTGTAAATAATGTGTTTGTTTTTTACCTTGGACATGACGTTGCGCTTGAATGGATGCTAAATGAACATCGGTGACCCCTGCTTGTGATAAAACAGGCGTTTCAACTTCTAATACATCACGCTCAGTAAAAAACTGGCGAATCTGAGCATACATTTTTGCACGTGCTTTCAGTGCTTTTAAATCACAGGTCGGTTGATAATTCACCATAGAATCACTCATGCTTTTGGCCCACCATGTGCAGCCCATTCACGGCGTAAAGGATAGGTTTTGCGCAAATGATCAAAGGCTTTTTGATCAACCTTACCCTCCTTCAACGTCGCCCTTAAATTTGCATCATCTCTTGAAATGTCATAAATGGTCGTTAGGTATTTTTTCAGTGTTTCTTTAATATTATTCCCGTAAAAATATTGTTCACTTACAGGTAACTGCGACTCAAATTTTTTATAAGCACTATAACCAAAGGTTTTACAAAATGCCTCATAAATCATCTGTGTACCACGTGCTTTACCTTCCAAGCTATAACCTGCGATATGTGGTGTAACAATCGTAATTAAATCTAAAAGACGTTCTGAAATTTCAGGTTCATGTTCAAATACATCAAGTACAACTTTGCGCCCTGTGTTGAGAATATCCTCAATCAAAGCTGCTTCTTCCACCACTTCACCACGCGCTGAGTTGATCAAAATTGTCTCAGGTTTCATCATTGCCAAAGTTTCAGCATTGATTAAATGATAAGTCGCATGCTCACCTGTTTTAGTCAGGGGAACATGTGTCGTCACAGCATCGGCTTGTTTTAATAAGTCTTCGAGTGCAACGTGTTGAATATTCTCATGCTGAACCAATGGGTCAAAGCCTATCACTTTCCAACCTAAAAGTTGGGCCATATACGCCAAACGTGAACCAACATTCCCCAAACCAATAATACCCAAAGTAAACTGTTTACCCTGATCTAAAAATTGTGGGTTAAGATGCAATAATGCTGTGATCACATATTCTGCCACAGCTTGAGCATTACATCCTGCCGCATTTGACCAGGCAATATGATGCTTTTCTAAGCTTGAAATATCTAAATGATCTGTACCAATCGTGGCACTACCAACAAATTTAATTGCAGTATCTTGAATCAAAGCCGCATTCACTTTTGTAACAGAACGCACCAACAACGCTTCAGCATCTTTCACATCCTCATGTTTCAAAGTACGCCCTGCTGCTTGTTGAATATCCCCAAATTCTGAAAAAAAGTAATCTGTAAATGCAAGATTTTCATCTGCAATAATTTTCATAATTCATTCCAATGCAATAGTACAACTATGATAACGCTTTGTAAGAACACTGACTATGTGAATACCGTGCAATATCAAACAGAATTATGCTAGAAACTTTGCAGTGAGTGATTATTCACATCCGAATCATAACAATATTCATTGATGGGCATAAAAACGTACTGATTTCTTCCCTGTTTTTTCGCTTGATACAAAGCATTATCTGCAATCTTCAAAATATCTTTTCCTAAAATATTTTCTTTTCCTGTATATAACGTTAACCCGATACTAATGGTTAAATACTCAGAAATCTTAGAGTATTGATGCAGAATTTTTTGTTTACGAATTTGTTCTAATAATCTTTGTGCCACATTGATCGCAGCTTGAGCAGTAGAATTATTTAATAAAATGATAAACTCTTCGCCTCCGTAACGGATCGCAATATCCTGTTCTCGAATATTACTTTTTAAAACTTCAGCCACCGAAATTAATGCAATATCGCCTTGTTGATGCCCATAATGATCATTAAACAATTTAAAAAAATCAACATCGATAAACAATAATGCCAAAGGGCGATGCCGCTTTCTGGCTTGATATAAACTCTGTGCAAATTTTTGTTCAAAGCTCCTACGATTATCCAATAAAGTTAAAGTGTCCTGATGACTTAAACGCATTAAATGCTGATTTAAAGCCGCATATATTTTCTTATCTAAACCAATGATAATGGACTGTAAAAAACGAATTCGATCTGTAGAAATAGTCAAAACGGCAAGTCCTAAACCGACTAAATTTCCCAAAATCAAGACATTAAACAAAACCCATTGTGGAATATACTTTCCTATCATCCATAGACAAAGGCACGTAATCCCTGCGGACACCATACCTGCAATAAACGTATGACTTGGACGTAAACCTGAACAAATATAAGCAAACATTAATGCAAAAATGATAATTAATGTGCCGCGCCATGTCATAGCGCCTGATTGCATCGAAAATAAAACGACTTGTACAATACTCAGCCCAACAATGACCACAGCTGTTACGACATAACAATAATAGGCTCGCCAAATAGGATGCTTTGCCATCAAATATACAGTGAGTAAGGCAATCCAACCTGTGGTATAGGAAATAAGTGTCATCAATACATCATGCTTTCGATAAATCGCTTCTGTAGTAAAATAGTTAATAGGTAAGCTGATGACTTCAAATAAAAAATAGCAAATTGTTGCTGGAAAAAATGCACGTATAATTAACTTTGTTAAACGTTCTTCCCGATCTTTCCAAAATTTATCTTCTAGCGTTTTAGAAAAAAGAGACATCATACATTTTGATTGTTTTTTGAGTAAGCACTCGTATTCTTCACGTTGTCGTGCTAATGCTTGAATGTTTGCTCCACCACCTTCTAATTGATTATCCATTTATTTTATACATTCCATTATCTTATATTTTATTTTTTAACGATCAATAAAATCATGTCCCCTTAAGATTAACATTATAAATAATACAATGAAAACATGAATATAATACAAAAATAAAAAATAAATCACAGTTTTAAATTACAACAAAATATAAATCACATTTTTTATAAAAATAAATTTAAATAATAATTAAATAATATTAACCAATGTAGTGGTTTTAAAAGAAAAATAGAGGTATATGAATACCTCTATATCTCAACATCATTCAATAGCTTAATCATTCCAAGAACTTAACCACAGCGCCCTCTTGTACTTTTCGCCCTAGATCATTTGCATCCCAGTTGGTCAGGCGAATACAGCCATGTGATGCTGTTTTCGAAATTAAGGACGGATTGGGAGTACCATGAATCCCAAAAGATGGCTTACTTAATGCGATCCACATATTGCCAACAGGACCATTTGGACCGGGTGGTAGAGTCAAAGGCTTTTTATTGCCACCTTGCACAAAGTTTTTAGGTGAATAACCATAGTATGGATTTGCAGCCACTTTAACGACTTTATGCGTTCCTTTCGGAGAAGGCGTATCTGCACCACCAATTGTGGCAGGGAAAGAGCCCACCAACTGATTTAAATGGTTAAATAAGTAAAGTTGACGTGCGCCTTTATGTGCAACAATCAAAGTAATATCATCTGGTAAATCATTACGCACATTAGGCACAATAATTTTTTGCCCTACTTGATTAAAATTAGCTTTGGGATTGATTTGTCTTAGAAAATCTTCATCGATATGAAATTTTTCACCCAATAACTCAGTAATGCGCGTGTAATACAACCCTTTCATTTTGGCTTGTAATGCATAATTACGCGGAATACTTTTGGCAAAAGGACCTTTGAGATCTTGCGCAGTAATACTATATTCAATAAATGCTGGCTGTTTTTGGCGTGCAACAAGGCTATTCCAAGTTGTTTGGTTTAACACACCTGTAATTTCTAGACCATTCATCTGTTGATAAGCGGAAATGGCTTTTAAAAAATTTTTACCACTTTTTGCATCAATCGGACCAGGTGACGCATGCAAATTATTCAGCATCACCTGTGCACGCGCATAAGCAGGATATTGCCCGCGTGCCAGTTGTGCAGACCATACTGCATTGTTAATCGCATCTTTACTCCAACTCACAGTTGCAGCAGGTTTGACTTGTGTTGTTTTCTTCTCATCTTGTGCTGTATTGCCTGTTGTTGCATAAGCAGATGAATTCAACATCGTGAAGCATGTAAGTAACATGATGAATGGCACAGTTTGGCGCATTTTTTACTCTCTATTCATCCCATTTTAAAATATTAAAAAACAAATCTTTAGCTACTTATATGCAGTATATAGGATCAATTTTCTAAAATACCTTATCAATATAGTATACTTTATTCAAAGTAAAACTTATTAAAATATTTTATTTAATATCAATTTGTTAATTGTACTAAATATTCAAAAAAGCACAATAATCACCCAAATCAAAAACACTACAAAAGTGCGACATATTTAACACTTTATTAAGTAAAAAGTGAACGATTATTTCACTTTTTTATCATTCAAAAATCAACTAATTTTTGCGATCATTTAATATAAAGTTTTGATATAAAATCATACGTACTCTATCTAAACATTTTTCCATTGTTTTCAATATAATTGTATGCCTGTCATCTTATATATCATCGTTATTTTCAAAACTCAGCGTATATAATCAACCAACAACTACAGATTGATTAAAAAATATCTGTTTAAGACCTACAAATCGGTTTGATTTTTAGCAAGTCCAAAATAGCGGTTACCATTTTAGTTGGAATGGATTATCATCTACCTTATTTTTCAGTAAGAACTGCCTTGAACACGATTACTCTTCTTCAGCCCGATGATTGGCATGCACATCTACGTGATGGACTTGCTTTAAAACGTACTGTTCCAGATTTAGCTCGTCAATTCGCACGTGCGATTTGTATGCCAAATCTTGTTCCTCCTGTAAAAACAGTTGAAGAGGCATTGGCGTATCGTGAGCGTATTATGGCGCACGTCCCTGAAGGTTTAACTTTTGACCCACGTATGGTGTTGTATTTTACCGACCATACCGAACCTTCTGAAGTTAAAAAAATTAAAGACTCAGCACATGTTAATGCCATTAAACTTTATCCTGCAGGTGCAACCACCAATTCAGATAATGGTGTAAGTGACATTCGCAAAGTATATGCAGTCATCGAACAACTTGAAGAACATCAAGTTCCGTTATTGTTACATGGCGAAGTTACACATAATCACGTTGATATTTTTGATCGTGAAAAACGTTTCCTTGATGAGGTCCTCGCACCATTATTAAGACAGTTTCCAAACTTAAAATTGGTTCTAGAACATATTACGACCAGTGAAGCAGCGCATTTTGTGCTTGAACAAGATCGTAATGTTGCAGCAACCATTACCCCACAGCATTTATTATTTAACCGCAATGACATGTTAGTTGGTGGTGTTAAACCCCACTTTTATTGCTTACCTATTTTAAAGCGTCAAACACATCAACAAACTTTATTAGAAGTTGCAACGAGCGGTAATCCTAAATTTTTCTTAGGAACTGACAGTGCACCACATTCTAAAAATGCCAAAGAAAATGCATGTGGTTGTGCAGGTTGCTATAGTGCACCGACAGCGATTGAACTGTATGCACAAGCCTTTGACCAAGTGAATAAAATCGAACGTTTAGAAGGTTTTGCAAGTCATTTTGGTGCAGATTTTTATGGTTTAGCTCGAAATACTGAAACCATTACACTTGTAAAAGAAGATCAAGTGATTCCTGAAAGTTTTGACTATTTGGATGGCGAAAAAATTATTCCGTTGTATGCGGGTAAGACCATTCAATGGAGAAAAGTGTGACAACTGAAATACAGCCTGTAATTGCACAACGATTTCGTGGTTTTTTACCCGTCGTCGTTGATGTTGAAACAGCAGGTTTTAACGCCGATACAGATGCATTACTCGAAATTGCATGTATTCCAATCATCTATAATGCCGAGGGTGAATTTGTACCAGGTGAAGCGCATCATGCGCACATCAACCCCTTTGAAGGTGCAAATTTAGATCGGCGTTCATTAGACTTTATTGGGATCGATCCTTCGAATCCAATGCGCATTGCGATGGCTGAAGACGAAAAAACAGCATTAAAACGTATGTTTAAGGCCGTGAATGAAGTTCGTCGTCAGCAGCAATGCACACATGCTGTACTTGTTGGGCACAATGCACATTTTGATTTAGGTTTCCTCAAAGCAGCAATTGCTCGCACAGGGACTAAAAATCAGAATCCTTTCCATAGTTTTTCTGTTTTTGACACAGTCACTTTAAGTGCTGTGATGTTTGGGCAAACGGTATTAGCAAAATCATGCATCCAAGCAGGAATCGAGTTTGACGGTAAGGAAGCGCATTCTGCTTTATATGATACGCAAAAGACGGCTGAACTGTTTTGTTATATTTTGAACAAACTGTCTCCTCATCTACTTGACACTTTGATGGCGGATCAATAAGATAGCGCCATCTTCTAAACGACCCTATCGTCTAGAGGCCTAGGACATCGCCCTTTCACGGCGGTAACCGGGGTTCGAATCCCCGTAGGGTCGCCATCTATTTTGCTTCAGCATTTAAAATACTTTTCAATTTTATTTTCACATATTTACATTTGCATGATTTATGCACTATTTTTACCTCCAAATTTCAATAAATCACTGCTTTGAATGATGAATTTACATTGCAGGACTTGAAAAATAGCAATCACCCTCGATTTAATAGAACAAGACAAGCTTTTTGCATAAATGAAATGATATGAACAATCAAAACAGACCTGAAATAATTACCATTGATGATCAGAACTTCGGTAGTCATGTTGAACATTGGAGTTTACTCACGGACAACCCCACTACAGAAGTACCAAAATGGTTAGGTCTTGCTTTAGATGCACCTGTGATGCCGATGGGTTTATGCCAAAAAGAATGTGAGATGGATGAAAGTGCGTGGCTCATCCAAGGACCAAATGGCGAAAAAATCCAAGTCAGTCAAATTATTGCTGTCGAAAATAATAAACCTAAAGCCGTTAAAACAGCTTTTCCAAGTTTTGAAAGTCCTTATTCCATCCAAGCTAAAATTGACCGTATTATTACCTGTAAAACCAACACACAAGCCGTTTTACAACTCCAACTCGGTCAAAGTACCGTCTATGCATTTGACAGCCTTTACAGTGTTAACCATGCGCATTATCAACAATCTCAAAGTTATCAAGTTCAACTCAATGCATGGGCATATGAGTTAGAAAAAGTTTCTGATCACGAACAAATCGTGGTTGATGATCCTGCTTCAATTAAACACCATCGTGCTTTAAACGATATTTTATCTGAAAATAATGGCGTAGCTCCTGAGAATCTACAAGAACTCTTAGATGCGTGGGAGCCTAAAACAGAAGCAGACAAAGAGCCTGTGACGGTCGATTTTTCAAAAATGGTGGCTTATCTCTACGGTGAAACGTTAGGTCAAGAAGATGAGGCGTGGTTTCAAGGAAAAGTCGTGGGCAAAACCCACATGCAATTTATGCAGCAAGACTATACACTTTATGACGTTACTTTGATTTTAGAAGAAAATCAGCCTGCAATTTTAGTACGAATCGCTACAAAAAATCCTGAATATAAAGATTTTGCAATTGGACAATATATCCGTGGCAATATTTGGATTCAGGCCAATATTTATACTGAAACTAAAAATGCTTAATCTAATGCCAATTAAATTAAAAAGCCCAGACTAGATTTGGGCTTTTTAATTTAATTATGTAAGATCATGGACAGAATTCATCAATATCAATGCTTAATTTTATTGTTTATTTTATGTTAAAAAAAGACAAGAACAAAATATCTTGATAACGCTACAGTATTATTTTTTAACACCTATTCATCAACCTATCAGATCATTTGTCGCATCTAAATATAAAAATAAACAACATATTTTTCAAAAACTTAAATTAAAATAATCAAAACTAAAGATTTATCTTTCATAAAATAAATATATTTTTAGACATTCACATACGCCATATAAATATCTGAACACATTTTAAATGAAGAGTATTGCATCATTATTTTGGCATAAAGCAGCATTGATTTTAAAACTCAGATAAATAAGCACTTTATTTGCACATTTTTTTATGTTACAAATAGCCCGAACCGATAGATTTAACAATAATTTAAAATCCAGGCTCAGTGATGAAAATTATACCTGAACAATCACCCCATCTCATTCAACAAAATAGTGGATTTCGTTTACCTTGGGATAAAGGCGCATGTTGCTTTTTTGTCTTAGGCATATTTTTAGCTGCCATTATTTTTCATATTTTTGGGATCTTCCCAACAACTTAAATTTTTCAAGAATATGCAAAAAAATCCCGCAAATGAAATGCGGGATTTTTTATAACTTGATGTTTGAATGGTTAATTCAATCAATTAACCATGACGTTTTGCAAAGTCATCCATAAAGTTAACCAATGCTTGTACGCCTTCTAATGGTACAGCATTATAAATACTTGCACGCATACCACCTACTGAACGGTGACCAGCAAGGTTAAGCAAATGATTTTCTTCAGCTTCTTTCAAGAATAATTTATCCAAATCAGCATTTGCTAAAGTAAATGGTACATTCATGATTGAACGATTTTGTTCTGCAATTGGATTTGCATAAAAATCGCTTGAATCGATATAACCATAAAGTAATTTAGCTTTAGCAAGATTGGCTTGATGCATGGCATCCACACCGCCCTGCTCAAGTAACCATTCAAAAACTAAACCTGATAAATACCATGCATAGGTTGCAGGTGTATTCACCATTGAATCATTTTTCGCTTGTGACGCATATTTCAATAAACTTGGAATTTCAGGTTTTGCTTGATCTAATAAGTCATCACGTACGATGACAAGCGTTAAGCCCGCTGGACCAATATTTTTTTGCGCACCTGCATAAATTAAACCAAATTTAGACACATCTAATGGTGCAGACAAAATACTTGAAGAAAAGTCAGACACTAATGGTTTATCTGTTTCAGGAATATTGGCAAATTGAATTCCGCCAATGGTTTCGTTATCTGCATAATGCACATAAGCAGCATCATTTGATAAGTTCCATTGGCTTTGATCAGCAATGGCTAATTTACCATTAATACTTGTTCCTGCTTCAATGATATTGATCTCACCATAACGCTGTGCTTCTTTGGTCGCTTTCTCAGACCAAATGCCCGTATGGATATAATCTGCTTTTGAGTTTTTGCCCAATAGATTTAAAGGAATCGCAGAGAACTGTAATGATGCGCCACCTTGTAAGAACAACACTTTGTAGTTGTCAGGAATATTCATTAATTTTCGAAGATCTGCTTCTGCTTTTTCAGCGACAGCCACATAGTCTTTGCTACGGTGACTCATTTCCATGATGGATAAGCCTTTACCACGCCAATCTAACATCTCTTGTTGAGCTTTTTCTAAAACGGCAGTAGGTAATGCAGCAGGACCAGCACAGAAATTGTACGCGCGCATGATTTTTCCCTTATTAAAGTGAAACGAATGAAATAGGCGCATTTAACCACAAATCGCCCTTTGTTGCAGCAGCTTTGTTAGTCAATCTTTCAATATGTTTCTGAATTTAGAGTTGATATTTCAATAAGAAAAATACAACTGCTTATTTTTTCACAATATGATGACTCGACTTATTATTTTGATCTTTCCAAGCCATTCTCGCTATTGTGGTGACTAAGCATCATAATGATCTATATATTACTTGTGTTTAACTACAAAAATTACACATGATAAATGTCGCTTTTAGATTATTTATTCTAGTCATTCAAGGTTAGAATAGTTTTAAATTTAAACAAATACTGATGATTTTGCAGATGAAATTAACGACGTATTATCCTAAAAAAATGTTATATACATCGATGCAATTGGGTTGCTTATGTGTACTAAATTTAAGTTTAGCGATCCCGACATATGCAGAGAATCTTAGCTATGCTCAAGCTGAACAGTATTTACTTGAAAATTCATATACCTCTCAAGCCAATACAGCATTAGATCAGGCCTCAAAATTACAAGCCGATGCTGTGAAAAATATCGGCTTACCTCGTATAGACTTAAATGTACGTGCCTATAAATTTCATGCAGAAACAGATATTCCTTTGGATGGTGTTAAAAATAATTTAGAACAAACATTGTCTTATGGTGTAAATGAAAAAGTAGATCAATGGCAAACACAGCAGAATATACCCAACACCATCACAGACCCTTTAAAAGAAGGTTTAAATCAAGGCATTCATAATGGTATTGGTTTAATTCCAGATAGCACTCATGTGGTGATGGAAGATGAAACCATACGCCCAACCGTGTCAGTGATGATGCCCATTTATACGGGTGGCTTAACCACCACCACCAAAAATATTGTCAATCTCAAAGCAGAACGCAGCCAACTCAACAGTAAGCAACAACAAGATACGCAACGCTTTGAAATGATTCAGGCTTATTTTAATGTGCAATTACAACAACAATTACACAATGCCAGTGCTTTTAATTTAAATGCAATGCAACAACATTATAACAATGCTTTAAAACTTGAAAGGCAAGGTTTTATTAGCAAAGGGCAACGTATGCAATTTGAAGTTGCTAGAAATAATGCAACTCGTGCCGATCAGAATGCCACAGCAAACTTAGCGACCAGTCAATTTCAGTTAAAGAATTTACTGAATAAATCATCGGTTGATCAACTCACCACACCTCTTTTTATTAACCGTTCACAACAGCAGAATATTGATCAACTATTAGCATCTTATCCGCAAAGTTCTCATTTAGTACAAAAAATGCAAATGGATATGCGCTTAGCAGATGAAAATATCAAACTGCAACAAGCAGCGAAAAAACCGACTGTTTTTGCTTTTGGCGAATATAGTTTAGACCAAGATCAAAATTGGATTGTAGGCGTGGCTGCTCGCTATAATTTATTTTCAGGGATTGATAAAAATAAAAATGTACAAGCAGCTGAACTACAGCGCTATGCAGCCGAACTCGGTACGGCTCGTACCAAACAAGAAATTGAAAATGTGATTTATAGTGCCTATCAGGCGATGCAAACAGCACAAATGAATCAACAATTATTACGTCAAAATGAAGCAGCAGCATTGGAAAACCTACGCATTCAAAGTTTATCTTTTAAAGAAGCTATGGGTACAGCCACACAAGTCATTGATGCACAAAATCAACTCAGCGCCCTTCAAACAGAAATGGCCATCAATGCCTATAAATACGTGATGTCTTTAGCCACACTTTTACAGAGTCATGGCTCTATTGATCAGTTTAAAACTTATGTAAACCAATCCAATACTGACTATATTCGCTAAAATGGGGAAAATAATGACACAACAACATGACCCAAAACTTGATAAAGTTGCAAAGACCGATGCAGCTATAGAGCAGACTGCTGAACAGCATCCAGATTTAACGGCACCCAATAGCGCACAATCAGAGCAAATACATGCTGACCCCACACCAGTACAAACAACATCTACTGAAAAGGCAGCGAAAAAAACACGATTATTGATCATCGGTTTAATTCTTCTGATTGCCCTTCTCGGCTTGATTGCTTTTGGTTTATGGAAAGCTTATCAACCGAAAACTATTGATGTACAAGGTCGAGTAGAAACTGAAACCATCCATATCAGCACTAAAGTTCCAAGCCGTATCGAAGAAATTTTGGTCAAAGAAGGGCAAAATGTCACACAAGGTCAGGTTTTGGTGCGTTTAACCAGTCCTGAAATTGAAGCGAAAAAACAACAAGCACTGGCAACATTACAATCGGCATTGGCTTTACAATCCACCGCAGAACGTGGCTCACAACAGGAAAATATCGACAGTTTATATGCCAACTGGCAGGCTTTAAAAGCACAAGAAGCGCTCGCATATACCACTTATCAACGTGGTGCAAACTTATTTAAGGAAGGGGTTATTTCCCGTCAACGCAGAGATGAAATGCATGCTGCAGCACAGTCCTCTCATCAAATGACTGAAGCTGCTTATCAACAATATGCACGTGCCAAACGTGGCAGTACCACACAACAAAAATCGAGTGCCGATGCACAAGTGCAAATCGCCCAAGCTGCGGTAAAAGAAGCCAATGCACTAGAAGCTGAAACCACGTTAAGCGCACCCTCATCAGGTACAATTTCTAAAATCTATGGTAAACCTTCTGAACTCGTTGCAATGGGTGTACCTGTCGTAAGCTTGCTTGAAACCGATGAACAATGGGTCAGTTTAAATGTCCGTGAAGACCAATATGCGCAAGTTTATCAGAGCAAAATGCTACAAGGATTTATTCCTGCTTTAAACCGAACTGCCCATTTTAAAATCGAAAGTATCGATGCTGAAGGAGAATTTGCCACCATCAAAAATACACGTCAAACAGGAGGTTATGATGTACGTAGTTTTAAAATAAAGTTACTTCCTGTGGAAAAGATTGATCACCTAAAAATTGGCATGAGTGTCATTTTTAAGCTACCAGAGCAACAATAATATGTTTGCCTGCATGTTGCGTGAACTGCGCTATTTGATCAGTCATAAATGGGATCTCGCACTGGTGACGCTTGCCCCACTGTGTTTACTGATTTTATTTGCCAGCATGTTTTATACAGGTAAAGCAGAACATTTACCCATTGCAATCATTGATCAGGATCATAGCCAGCTCAGTTTAAATATTGAAAAATATTTAAGTCATAGCAGCACACTACAAATCTATGAAGTTTCTGACAATGTCGATGATATCGAAAAGTTGATTAACCAGACCAAAGTGTGGGGCTATGTGCATATTCCTGAGGGTGCTGAACAACGTCTCGTACAAGCACAAGATGCTGGTATTAGCATTGCCTTTAATCAGTCTTATTTTAGTATTGGCAATACGATTTCTTCAGCCATGTTAGTATCAACTTTACAAGGTGTGGCAGATTTTAGTAAAAACACTTATTTGGCAAATACACTTCCCTATGCCAATGTCCCCACAGCCAGCATTAAAATTTCTCCTTTATATAATCCAGACCTCAGTTACGAATTTTATTTAGAACCTTTTATGATTCCTGCAATCTTGCATTTGCTGCTATGTTGTTGTGTCGCATTTGCTGTAGGACAGGAACTCAAATCTAAAAGCATTTCAACATGGCAGCATCATCAAGGCTTTCTACACGCAATTTTGGCAAAAAATTTAGTCTATGTTTTCATTTTTAGTGCTTGGACATGGCTTTGGATGTTTTGGCTCATTGAAATCCGCGGTTGGTTTGTAGCAGGTCAAGTGTGGCTCATTTTGATTGGGCAATTTTTGTTTTATTTGGCTTATGCCTTAATCAGTACCACAGTGGTCCTTGCAACACAAAATTTGTCGAAAAGTTTTGGATTTATCGCTGTATATGGCGGTTCATCTCTGAGTTTTGCAGGTGTGACATTACCATTAAATAATGCCCCTATTTTCACACAATTTTGGGCGAATATTATTCCCTACACGCCTTATGCAAAATTACAAACTGAACAATGGGTGGTTGGTAGCCCAATCAGTATTTCACTCATTCCACTACTGATCCTTGCTGTATATTGCATCTTTTATGCATTCGTCTCGGCAATCTTATTGAAAAAAATGACACAGAAATCATCACAAGGAGCTGCACATGTCTAAGTTCAGCAACTTTTTAAAACAGCTTTTTCGTGATTATCTACAAACTTTTAAGAATATTGCAGCAAATTCATCAATTTTAACCACAATGGTATTGTCAATTTTTTTATATAGTTTTTTCTACCCAACCGCTTACAAGGCACAACAAGCAGAAGCATTGCCTATTGTGATTGTCGATGAAGAACAAAGTTATTTAACGCATGCCATTATTAGCCAAGTCTATAAAAGTCCCAATGTGAAAGTTCAAGATATCACAGGTAATTTTGAAGAAGCAAAACACTTGCTACAACAACAAAAAGCCGATGGGATTTTGTATTTACCTCAAAATTTATCGAATAGCATTGCACGCGGTGAAACAGGTGGGATTGGACTTTATCTTAGCGCAGCATATTTTTTAAAAACCAAACAAATCGGTTTAGGTTTAGCAACATCCATCGAAAATACACTTGCCGAACATGCTGCAAAATTTGGACAAATTTCGCATTTTAAAGCTGCACTTTCAATCCATCAAATTCCTTTATTTAATACTCTTTCAGGCTATGGCAGTTATATTTTCCCTGCCATAGCTCCATTGATCATTCACCAAACCATTTTACTTGGCTTATGCATGCTCATTGCAGGTTATCGTGAAAAATTTTGGCGTGCATCGCTCAGTGAGTTCTGCGGAATTTATTTTGCAGCACTCACCATTGGTTGCCTAGGCTGTTTTTATTTATTTGGTTTTACCTATTGGCTGTATGATTATCCCCATGGTGGAAATTTCACAGGAATGCTGATTGCTGTTCCAATTTATCTCAGTTGTGTGATTGGACTTGCGATGCTGCTTGCAAGCTTTTTGGACGTGTCTGAGCGTGCAGGGCATCTGTTGGTTTTTACTTCTATTCCATTATTTTTATTGTCTGGTGCAGCTTGGCCGATCTCTGCTATGCCGACATGGATGCAATATTTTTCACATATTTTACCTTCTACACAAGGCATTAATCTGTTTATTCAACTTAATCAAATGGGTGTCCCCTTCGCTCTGATCATGCCTAAACTGATTTATTTAAGCACTTTGGCATTGATTTTATTGGTTTTAGCTTTTTATCGGGTCGCTTATATGTATAAAAAATAAGAATAAAAAGCCCAACTATAATTTATAAAATTAATTAATCTTACAAATAGAATTGAATAATTAAATAAAACTGAATTATTTTTATGCAATTGATAACAAATTTACATAAAAAAATTATGCTCACTACTTAAATAAGCGCAAAATGCAGCATTTTCGAAATACTCTAAACGCTCAAAAGCCCCCAAATATAACTCCCACAGTTCTTGTCGGGGGATTTTTTGTGTGTGTTTCATAGAGTTTTACTTTTTCGCCAAAATCTGAATTTTAAGGGCTCAGTATGAAGAAAATGAAAATTAGCCTTGCTTGGCAAATTGTTATTGCGCTCTTCCTCGGTGTTATCGTCGGGGCATTTTTGCACAATTCTCCTGAAATACGTGATGATATTGTTGCGAATTTTTTACAACCATTAGGTAAGATTTTTATTAATCTTATTAAAATGATTGTGATCCCACTTGTGCTGTCTATGCTGATTTTGGGCATTGCAAATGCTGGGGATACCAAAAGTGTAGGTAAATTGGGTTTTAAAACCATTGTCTACTTTGAAGTGATTACGACTGTAGCCATCATCGTTGGTTTAGTTGCAGCAAATATCTTCCAACCTGGTGCTGGGATTGATATGTCGAAGTTAACGACTTCTGACATTTCACAATATCAACAAACCACACAAGAAGTCAGTGAACATGCCCATGGCTTGGTCAATACTGTTCTTTCATTGATTCCGTCTAATATTTTTGCGGCAATGAATGATGGACATATGTTGCCCATCATCTTCTTTGCTGTGATATTCGGTATTGGTTTAGGTTCTTTGGCTAAAGAAACCAAACAACCACTAATTGATGTATTGAAAGCTGTTTCTGAAACCATGTTCAAAGTTACGCACATGATCATGATGTTTGCACCATTTGGTGTCTTCGGTTTGATCGCTGCAACCGTTGCTAACTTTGGCTTTAGTTCTTTAGTCCCACTCATTAAACTTGCATTATTAGTTTACGGTGCAATCTTCTTCTTTATCTTTATCGTGCTTGGTTTTGTTGCAAAATTCTGTGGTTTCAGTATTTGGACCATTATCAAAATCTTAAAAGATGAATTGATTCTAGCATATTCAACTGCAAGCTCTGAGACCGTTTTACCACGTATGATGGAAAAAATGGAAGCTTATGGTGCGCCGAAATCAATCACCAGTTTTGTTGTTCCGATCGGTTATTCATTTAACTTAGATGGTTCAACACTCTATCAAAGTATTGCTGCGATCTTTATTGCACAGCTTTACGGTATTGATTTAACGCTTACTCAACAAGTTGTTTTGGTATTGACCTTAATGATTACATCTAAAGGTATTGCTGGTGTACCGGGTGTATCTTTCGTTGTGCTATTGGCAACTCTCGGTAGTGTCGGTATTCCACTTGAAGGCTTAGCATTTATTGCAGGTATTGACCGTATTTTAGATATGGCACGTACTGTATTAAACGTCATTGGTAATGCATTGGCTGTTCTTGTCATCAGTAAATGGGAAGGTCAGTTCGATACAGAAAAGCAAAAATCTTATAACTTTGATGCAACACATTAATTTTTAAGATCAAAAAACCACCTTCGGGTGGTTTTTTATTCTATAGCACATAAAATATCAACTGTGTCTTGTAATACTTTTTCACTCTCACTCAACAAAATATCTGCTTTCTGTGGCAATAAAACAACTTTAATCTTGCTTTGATCTGCATCTATCATACCTTGAGTGATAAAGCCTGATTTTCGCACACAAATCGACCAATGATAATATTTCGAACCATGTATCATTAGACTCTCAACTTTCCATTCTCGTTGTCCTGAAAATTTTGCTACTCCTTGTGCATCTGTCAATTTTTGAATCTTTGCTATGGTATTTATCGCAGGATGAACCTCTGTCAGTAAAATAATTTGCGCATTTGCTACTGCTTGACCATTTTCATCAACGACATTCACCTCAAATTCAGGTTTTAATTTTTTATAGACAGGAAAACACGCTGTCAATCCTAACGCTAAAATGATAAATAAAAGTGCATTCTTCATGCTTTAACCTGCATAGACACATACTAACTTGGAATTCCCCTGAGGTGTTTCTTGTAAAGTATTCTCAATATTCCAGTCATTAGCCATTGCCTTGCGTATGTGATACGTCACAGTAGACGGTTTACCCTCGAAAATAAAATAATAAGCACCTGATTCACTTTCTACAGTACGTATTCCTTGCAACGCAATTTTAATCAGCTTTACACCATATACTTGCGTATTTACGGCAAAGTCATCTTGATCTACATTCTTGGTTTTATAATGTTGGTAGCCCTGCACTCCTAAATACTTATTTTTATCCAACTGTACTGTTTGCAAAGCTTTATTTACTTGGATGTGTTTTTTATTTTGCTGATTCACATCATTTATAAAGTTGATCATAGGATTGGGCATTTCACAGTTTATGGATTGGCGATTAATCAGACTTTCAATTTTTATATCTTTCGCTGTTGTAAATTGCGTTGTCCAAAGACATACAAATGCCAATATTATTCTTAACATAGAAAGACCTTTTTAATTTTCAATAAATTATAGCCAATAAAAAACCACAAACCTGTGGTTTTTGTGATTTTAAAAAATTATGCCAATATATAAGCAGTGATGATGATTAACATTTGCAATCCTAAAACGACTGCAAACCATTTCCATCCTTGTTGGCGCAATGCAACGCGATCTATACTTTGATCATTAACTGTTTTAATCATTTTGGCACCTCATTCATTCTTTACTGAATTGATAAGTTTTGGAGCAAAATCTGTCTATATAAAAACAATGTAAATTAAGCAAAAAATAAACCAAGTTTTGAAGTGTAACAATTTAAATACCTATACATATTCAATCTTCATTCATCTCTAATGGAAACACGATGTTAATAAGCCATCTGTGTTGGATCCATCGTTTCATCAAAGCACTCATTTCCTTCAGTTTTTATGACTTTTTGTTGTTTCAAGATAATACGTATAGACTTTCCATTTTGCTTTTTCAAATCAATTGATTTAGGCATTTCATAACCTTGTTTTGAAATACATAGATTCCAACTATAGACCTGAAAACCATGTATGAATAAAGTTTCCATTACCCATTTTCTTTGTCTTTTGAACTCAACTTTACCTTGTGCATCTGTAAATAAACGATTAAAAACAGGCATAACACGTGCTGGACGCTGTGTGGTTTCCATCACAACTTTTGCATTTTTGATCGCTTTTCCCTGCTCATCAACGACTTCAACTTGAACAGGAGTCCGAATAGTTTTATAAACAGGATAACAAGCTTGTAATAGCCCACACATTAAAATAATAGAAAGCATGTGCTTTATTTTCATTATATTCATCCTTTTTATCTATGTATTATGCATAGAAAAGCCCCTTTCGGGGCTTTTCTATAGCAAATTGAATGGATCAATTAACCAATAAACTTACGGGCATTACGGAACATACGTAACCATGCACCATCCTCAGTCCATTCTTCAGGTTTCCAAGAATGCTGAATTGCACGGAAGTTACGCTCAGGGTGCGGCATCATAATCGTTGCACGACCATCTTTCGAAGTTACACCTGAAATTGCTTCAGGTGAACCATTCGGGTTCAATGGATAGTGTTGCGTTGCATTACCCAAGCTATCTACATAACGTAAAATTACTTGGTTGCCTGCATTCAATGATGCAAAATTTTCAGCAGACGTTTCTGCACGACCTTCACCATGTGCCACGGCGATTGGAAGAATCGAACCTTCCATACCTTCTAAAAGAATCGATGGAGATTTTTCAACTTTTACATTCACCACACGTGCTTCAAACATTTCTGAAGTATTACGGCGGAAACGTGGCCAATTGTCTGCACCCGGAATTAATGGCGCAAGTTGTGCAAGCATTTGACAACCATTACAAATACCCACAGAAAAGGTATTGTCACGGCTAAAGAATTTCTCAAACTGATCACGTAGTTTTGGATTGAACAATACAGATTTCGCCCAACCGCCACCTGCGCCCAATACATCACCGTAAGAGAAACCACCACATGCCACTAGACCTTCAAAGTCGTCTAAATCAATACGACCTGAGAGTAAATCGCTCATGTGAACATCGACAGTGTTGAAGCCCACTTTGTCAAATGCCGCAGCCATTTCCACATGACCATTTACGCCTTGTTCACGTAAAATCATCATGTTTGGACGACGTTCATTGATGTATGGCGCTTCGACAGGTTCATTTAAGTCAAATGTTGGTAATGCAATCAGACCTTTATGTTCTATATTAGCAATTAGGCTGTATTCTTGATCTGCCGTTTCTACGTTGTCACGTAAGCGTTGGATTTGATGAGAAACTTCAGTCCATGCTTGTTGTAACTCAGCACGGCTTAAACTTAAACCATTCACAGTTAAAGTGTCTGTATCATTAACCGTACCCACCACTGCTATTGCATCTTTTAATTTAGATGCTGCAACTTCGTCTGCCAATGCAGCCCAATCCGCTTTAGAAATTTGCAATACAGCCCCAATTTCTTCGGCAAATAGACTTTCAGTTGATTGATCTTCTAAAGCTACACCAAGACGTGCAGCAAACATCATTTCAGCAACTGTTGCCAGTAAACCACCATCACCGATGTCATGATACGCTTTGATCAAGCCACGATTGTTCCAGTCTTGTACCAATGCAAAGAAAGCTTTGAAGTCATCAAAACTATCTACATCTGGGGTAACAGACCCAATGGCTTTATACACTTGCGCAAGGATCGAACCGCCCAAACGGAATTGACCTTTAGACAAATCAATACGTACAAGCACTGAATCTTCATTTTTAAGTTCAGGTGTTAATGTCTTACGTACATCAGTCACAGGTGCAAATGCAGTGATCACACCTGACATTGGCGAAGTCACCGATTTATTTTCACCTTCGTCATTCCATGTGGTACGCATTGACAATGAGTCTTTACCGACAGGAATTGCAATACCCAGTGCAGGACACATTTCCATACCAATGGCTTTTACGCCTTCGAACAGTGCCTGATCTTCACCTTGCTGACCTGCAGCCGCCATCCAGTTTGCAGACAATTTAATGTCACTGATTTGGTCGATTTTTGCAGACATGATATTTGAAATCGATTCTGCAACCGATAAACGTGCAGAAGCAGCAGGATTTAACAATGCGACAGGTGGACGTTCACCCATTGCCATCGCTTCACCTGTGTAGCCTTGTAAGCTTGTGGTTGTCACTGCTGCATCGGCAACAGGAACTTGCCAACGACCAACCATTTGGTCACGTGCAACCATACCTGTGATTGAACGGTCACCGATGGTGATGAGAAATGATTTAGATGCAACTGTTGGATTTTTCAAAACACGGAAAATTGCGTCTTTTAAATCCACTACTTTCGCAGCAGTGAAGTCATCACCTTTACGCTCAATGGTTTCATATGAACGGCTCATGCGCGGTGTACCACCAAGCATCACTTGCATTGGCATATCCACAGCTTTGTTGTCAAACAATGGATCATTGACAGTCAACTGACGTGCTTCAGTTGCTTCACCTAATACAGCAAACGGACAACGTTCACGTGCACATAATGATTCAAACAATTCTAAAGAGCTTGGACGAATCGCCAATACATAACGCTCTTGTGCTTCGTTTGACCAGATTTCCATTGGCGACATACCCGGCTCTAAAGACGGAATCTTACGCAAGTCAAGGATTGCACCAAGTTCGTGATCATTTACGAGTTCAGGCATTGCATTGGAAATACCGCCCGCACCGACATCATGTACAGATACGATTGGGTTAAAGTCTTCCATTCTCCAACATGCATCGATCACTTCTTGGCAACGGCGTTCCATTTCAGGGTTTTCACGTTGTACAGATGCGAAATCAAGGTTTTCACCGAGTTTACCGCTGTCTACAGAAGACGCTGCACCACCGCCTAAACCGATGAGCATTGCAGGACCACCGAGTACAATCAGTAAATCACCCGGTTGAATGGCATCTTTTTCAACGTGATCAGGACGGATATTCCCGTAACCACCTGCGATCATGATTGGTTTATGGAAACCTTTTACATCGCCATTGACATTTTGTTCAAAAGTACGGAAGTAACCGTTGAGCGCAGGACGACCAAATTCGTTGTTAAATGCTGCACCACCTAAAGGACCATCAATCATGATCTGTAAAGGTGAAGCCATACGAGATGGTTTGCCGTAGTTTTCTTCCCAAGGCTGTTCAAAACCTGGAATATTTAAGTTTGAAACGGTAAAACCTGTTAGACCAGCTTTTGGTTTACCACCACGACCTGTTGCACCTTCATCACGAATTTCACCACCTGAACCTGTTGCTGCACCTGCAAATGGCGCAATCGCAGTCGGATGGTTATGTGTTTCCACTTTCATGAGAATGTGAGCCGCTTGGCTCTTGTATTTATAAACGTGGTGACCTGTCGCTTCATCTTTTTTCGGATAGAAACGTTGTGTGTCAAAGCCTACGATCACAGAAGCATTATCTTTATACGCTGACAAGACATCTGTAGGTGATTCTTTATACGTGTTTTTAATCATTTGGAACAAGGACAATGGTTGAACTTCACCATCAATTGTCCATTCAGAACCAAAAATTTTATGACGGCAATGTTCAGAGTTCGCTTGAGCAAACATCATCAGTTCGATGTCGTGTGGGTTACGACCCAATTTATTAAATGCAGCAACTAAGTAGTCAATTTCTTCATCAGATAAAGCAAAACCAAACTCAGAATTGGCTTTTACTAATGCATCTTTACCTTGACCGAGAATATCAATGGCATTTAACGGTTTTGGTTCAGTTTCTGAGAATAATGTAGTTGCGTCATCAATTTGATTGAATACGCTTTCTGTCATACGGTCATGTAGAACTTGCTTAACTGCATCTGATACTTCAGAAATACCCTTTAAAGTAAACAAAACACCGCGTTCTAAGCGGTGTACAGGCGTATTACAGTTGGCAAAAATATCAGTTGCCTTTGATGACCACGGCGAAATCGTACCGACACGAGGTGTCACTAAAATTTGCACTTCATCACTTGCAGCTTGGCGAATGTCAAATGAAGCACCGTCATTTAAAAGCTGTAACGCAGATTGCTGTTGCTGCTCGCTGAGCGCTTGGTCAAACAGATAGACCCATTGGCTTTCTATTGATTGAACAGAACTGATAGACGATAAACGTGTTAATAGTTGTGTTTGCTTAAAAGAAGAATGTGCGGGTGCACCGGCAATGATAAACATGCTGTTTTTGGCTCCACGGGCAGGTTTAGACAACCCACCGCAATGTGACTTGAAGAGAGCGCATATTCTACTGTGAAAGCGCATTTTCAGCTAGTCATCTACAGCTTAAAAAATTAAGTTTTCTTTATTTAAAATGCGCTATTTACTTTGACTTTCAAGTTCAAACATGATTAGTAACAATTGATTAATATAGAACGATAAGCCCATTTTTCAGTTTATTATGTTTATTTTCCCTCAGTCACTTCTTTAATAAATCGTTGCCATCTAGCTACTTTATTCTTTTTAATTTGCATTTCAACCCATATAGTGTCACTATAACACCTATTAAATCACAACAAAAATTGAAATGACTATGACCAAAATTAAGTTTTATAGCACACAAGATGAATTTGGCGAGTTTTCCAACTTTGCACATTTTCCGATCAAACTTGATGGAAAAATATGGCACACCACTGAACACTATTTTCAAGCACAGAAATTTGCTGATCCACAATATCAAGAAAAAATTCGTGCGGAAAGATCTCCGATGATTGCAGCACGTCTAGGACGTGACCGTAAACAAAAGCTTCGCAACGATTGGGAATCTATAAAAAATAATGTGATGAAAAAAGTCCTGATTGCTAAATTTACTCAACATGAAGATTTAAAAAATTTGTTAATTTCTACAGGTGAGGCAAAGCTGATTGAGCATACAGAAAATGATGCTTATTGGGGCGATGGTGGTGATGGCAAAGGTAAAAATTGGTTAGGTCTTTTACTGATGCAAGTGCGCAAGGAAATTGCGCCTTAAATTGTATATAGAACAACCAACAGATAAGGATCAAAGCGTCGCTTACGTTCATCGTCATCTGCATGAAAATTTATTTTGCGCTTTAAACAGGTGCTAGATACTCATAAATCCCTGAATTTTCCACAAAAGAGACTTGCCAATACTGTGGATTTTCTTTGTTATGCATAGGCTTCGTCACAAATAGACGATTATGTTCTGTATCTAAAAATATAAAATCAGCAGGTGCAAGATGAACTTCTTCCTCATAAGGCGGTGTCAACAATGTCCAACCTTGTGCAATCAAACGAGGCATTATGTTCTGCATAAACTGTTGTTCTGTCATATTTTGCTCAGCGATACTAAACTGAAATAACTTGTATGACATCTTTTGATGTTGCCATCTAAAATCCCAATACTTTATGGTTGGTAAAGCGGTACTAAAACCCAATTGTGCTTGCTGATAAAAATAAGAAAAACGTGAGGGTAATTGTTCTAAACGCTGTTCGACAGGAATATCATCGTATTTTAAGCGTACTTTTGGCTCGAAAGATGCTAAAAATTGTACAAACCCATAAAAGAACAATGCAATCAGTCCATAGATCGCAAAAGCAAAGAATTGTGCTTTTAACTCATCCACAATATTGCCATCATCTTCAGGAAATTGCTGATGAGGATCTTGCCCATCTGACATCCTATCTCTCCTACTCTTTTTTAATCTGAATATTGGAATATGCTATGCAACTCAACGCCTTTATTTTTATTGCTATCGAGGATAGATAGATTTTGGAGCATTTTCCAATTTTACCTGCGTCCCCATTCATCTTGATGAAAAAATATGATATAGCACAGAACATTGCTTCCAAGTACAAAAAAACTACTGATTCAGCCTATCAGGAAAAAATTCGTAAAGCGACCTTTGCTGTAATGAAGATGGCAGTGGTCAAAATTGGTGAGGCAAGCTATTTATACGCATAAGAATACCAACACCACTTCAAAGCACCCCATCAGCACACATTCAATACATTGGGATAATCATGTTATACAACGACATACTAGACTTTCTAAACAGCCATCACATCGACCATCAAGCCCTTCCATTCGAAGTGACTACGCACATCAATACTTTACTTGAGCCCTTATGGCGAGGATCGCAAGCTCAACTGGATTTTTCATCTTGCGCATCTGCACAAAAAATTGAATTCTCATGTAATGTCCCTATTGATCATGATGTTGTACAACAATTGATTCAACATCATCATTTTAGCATTTTGAAAACGACTCAGAGCATTTTATATTTTTCAGGCAGTTTACCTTGCCTACGTGTAAATACCTTGCAATTTCAACAACATCTTTTTGCCTTTATGGACGAGTTTTGTTATTTAGTCACGTTCTTTCTGCTTGACCCTCAATATCAGCAACACACATTACCCTCTATAGACACATTCGTACTTTTAGAATGTAGCCCTTTTGATTATCTCTTTGGGCATGTAACACCATCCCCTTAAATTTAAATTTTATTTAAGCCTAAAAGACAAATTATGTCGCACAACCCAACGACTACCCTAGTACATTCACGCTAAATTTGGCATGATCAATTGAAGTAAAATACTGAAGCATGATAAATGACTCAAATGCGTTGGTTAGAACTGCTTTCCACAGTTCGTTTAGGCAGCAAAAAGCAAAGTACAGAACAGGCACGTAGCCCATTTCATAAAGACTATGATCGCATTATATTTTCTCAAAGTTTTCGACAATTGAATCGTAAAACTCAGGTTCATCCACTCACGCAACACGATGGCATTCATACACGACTTACGCATTCCTTAGAAGTATCATGTATTGGTCGTTCACTCGGCATGCTTGCGGCAGAAAAAATTCAAGATGAACTCCCGATGTGGATCTCTCCTGCCGATGTGGGTGCCATTATTCAAGCGGCTTGTTTAGCGCATGATATTGGTAATCCGCCCTTTGGACATGCAGGTGAATATGCCATTCGTGAATGGTTTGACGATGCTTCACATACCGACTTTCTAAAAGATTTAAGCCCTGAACAACAAGCCGATGTGCGTCAGTTTGAAGGCAATGCGCAAGGTCTACGTTTACTCACTAAAATTGATTATCATCCCAACGATGGGGGTATGCGTTTGACTTACGCAACCTTAGGGGCTTACTTAAAATACCCTTGGCTATCTAAGACCATCGAGTCACAAGGCAATACACCTGCCAACAAACGAGCTAAATTTGGTTGCTACCAAGCAGAAAAAGAAATTTTAAAGCAGATTGCAGATCAACTCGGTTTGATTCAACTCGGTGAATATCAATGGTGTCGTCATCCGCTGACATATTTGTTAGAAGCGGCTGATGATATTTGTTATGCCCTCATTGACCTTGAAGATGGCATTATTTTAAATATGCTGTCTTATGAAGAAGTTGAACCAATTTTCCTCAATTTGTTGGGTGATTATGGTGTGCCTGCGGAGTTGAGTATGCCTTATACCACTTGGCAACAAAAAATCGCGGCTTTGCGTGGACGTGTCATGAAACGCTTAGTTGATGAAGTCACCACGGCTTTTGCTAAAAACCATTTCCAAATCCTCTCAGGGCAGCTCAAAGGTTCGTTATTGCAGTATTGTGCTGAAGATATTGAAATTGGGATTGAAAAAGCAAAGAATTTAGCACGTGAAAAAATCTTTGAACATCCGCAAAAGTCGGGTTTAGAAATTATTGCCCATCAAAGTTTGCAACATATTTTAGATGCCTTTATCCCACTCACTACACCAAATAAGACTTTGAGTTTTAAAGATGGTCGTTTAATGTCAATTTTAGATCGCTTTGGTGCTCGTTTTAGTGATGATCATTATGACAATATTATGCAAGTTTTGGATATTGTGAGTAAGTTTTCAGATCATCAAGCGTATAATTTGGCTCAAGAACTACAAGGCAATAAGGTTGGGTTCTTTTAATTCGATTGAAAACTCAATATCTCGGATATGATTAAATGAATGAACGAAAACTTCCGCCTTTTGTTTATTATCTTTTGCCATTTGCTTTAGTTTTTTCTATATGTTTTGGTACATTCTATTTATTAGTGCATATAAAATCTGAGAATAAACAACCTGTAGTAGATCAAACAATCGAACAAATTTTAAAGGGTAAGCCTGATATTTTTCTTACATTATATAACGAGGCACTAAGTATTTTTCCAAAGTTTATTCATACTCCTAATAACGTAAATTTCTCATTATCACTAGGAGGTCCACATGGTAAAAACCATACATTGAAAATTACTATTCCTCAAAATGAACTCAGCATCATAGAATTTGAACAAATTTATATTCCTAAATTCAAGAAAAATGGTTGGGTTGAAAAAAAGAATGTTGGAATCATGATTTTTATTCAAGAAAAAAACCATACCCTGAGCTGCATTTACCGACCCAACATCAAAACTGCAAATAGTTGGTATATAGAATTTAAATCTGAAAAAAGTGTTTGTCTGTAAATTAGCAATGATTTTTTTGCGTTTAGAGCAAATGGCAACTAGTATTCAACCATGAACAAAATAAGTGAACACATGCAATGATCGGATGTCTTATTGGTGAAGTCTTAGCTTTAGAAGCACCTACTGTACTTTTAAATGTAAATGGTGTTGGCTATGAAATCGACACGCCACTTTCCACATTTTGCCAACTGCAAAAAGGGCAAAAAGTCACTTTATGGACGCATTTAGCCGTCCGTGAAGATGCACAACTCCTCTACGGCTTTTTAAACCAACAAGAAAAAATCATTTTCCGTACCTTGTTAAAAGTAAATGGCGTTGGACCTAAAATGGCTTTAGGCATTCTTTCAACTTTAAGTGTGGAAATGCTGATTCATACTGTTGAAAATGGCGATGTGAAAACCTTAGTCAAAGTTCCGGGTGTAGGTGCAAAAACTGCTGAACGCTTAATGATCGAACTACGTGATCGTTTTAAAGCATTTTCCACAGGTGCTGCGGCAAGCGGTACAAGTACCACACAAATTCAATTTACAGGCAACTCCGCTGTTGCAGAAGCCGAAGCCGCTTTACAATCTTTGGGTTATAAACCTGCGGAAGCACAAAAGCTGGTTAATGCTGCCAAAGGTGATTTTACTGAAGCAAGCGATATCATCCGTGCCGCTTTGAAGTCAATGAATAAATAAGTCAATCCTGATACATTAAAGATAAAGAGTTAGATTAATCATCCAATGCAAGACCGTTTAATCAGTGGTTCTGAAAAACCCGAAGATCATTTTGATCGCGCCATTCGTCCAACTTCACTCGATGACTATATTGGTCAGCCTGTGGTGCGTGAGCAAATGGAAATTTTTATTGGTGCAGCGCGCGGACGAGGTGAAGCCCTTGATCACACCTTAATTTTTGGACCACCGGGTTTAGGTAAAACCACACTCGCCAATATTATTGCCCGTGAAATGGGGGGCAATCTGAAATCTACTTCAGGTCCTGTATTGGAGCGTGCGGGTGATTTGGCAGCCATGCTGACCAATCTCGAAGAAGGTGATGTACTCTTTATTGACGAAATTCACCGCCTATCCCCTGTCATTGAGGAAATTCTCTATCCTGCGATGGAAGACTACCAACTCGATATCATGATTGGTGAAGGACCTGCGGCACGCTCCATCAAACTGGATTTACCACCATTTACCCTCGTTGCTGCAACAACACGAGCAGGTTTACTGACTTCGCCTTTACGTGATCGTTTCGGTATTGTGCAACGACTTGAGTTTTATTCGGTTGAAGATCTGACCCATATTGTTTCACGTTCTGCCTCTCTTATGGATGTACCTACAACTTCCGATGGTGCAAAAGAAATTGCTCGTCGTGCACGGGGTACACCTCGTATTGCAAATCGCTTATTACGTCGTGTCCGTGACTACGCACAAGTCAAAGGTACAGGCGAAGTCACACAGGAAATGGCGCAACGCGCTTTAGATATGCTCAATGTCGATAAAGATGGTTTAGACACATTGGATCGTCGTTATTTAAGTATGTTATTGGAACGTTTCGATGGCGGTCCTGCGGGTGTAGAAGCTTTAGCTGCCGCTATGGCGGAAGACTCTGGAACCTTGGAAGATGTGATTGAACCTTATTTGATTCAACAAGGTTATGTCATGCGTACTGCACGTGGACGGATTGCCACCAATCAAGCCTATTTGCAGTTTGGTCTGACACCACCCGAACCCAAGAACTGATTATATCAAATCTTTCATCGGAAGCCTGTATACAGGCTTCTTCAGTTTTTAAGACTATAAAACCTATGTAACATTAGCATTTGAATTTATTAATGCTTTTTTATTAAAAAATAAAGTGTAGTTCATTCAGCTAGTCGTCGTTTTCTTACAAAAAAATAACACTCCACCCATTTATTAAATTATAATTAACAATCTTTTAAATCAAATTTTCAAATAGTCTTGCACAAATATAAAAAAGGAGCATACACATGCTAAACTTTCCAATAATCGTGATTATTTCTATTAGTTTTTTGGTGGTGTTTCAAAAAGTATGCTGAAACAAAGCAGGTTGAATTTTGATAAAATAGAGAAATGCGAATAACTCTAGAAATCAAATGTCCAACCTGCCTCAGTGACAGTATAAAGAAAAATGGCATCAAAGTAGATGGGAAACAAAACTATCAGTGCAAAGACTGTAAACGTCAGTTTATTGGTGACCATGCTCTGAGCTATCTAGGATGTCATTCAGGCATTACTCGAAAAATATTACAGTTGATGGTCAGAGGTAGTGGTATACGAGATATCGCTGAAGTTGAGCGAATCAGTATCGGTAAAGTTTTACGTACTTTAACCGAATCGACCTACCAAATTCAGCCTAAACAAAGTCATTATGAGTCTCTTGAAGTTGATGAGTTTTGGACTTTTGTGGGAAATAAAAATAATAAACAATGGCTTATTTACGCCTACCATCGAGAAACAGGTGAGATTGTTGCTTATGTTTGGGGTAAAAGAGACTTAGCTACAGTTCAACGATTGAAGGCAAAGCTTAAACAATTAGGTATTCACTACACCCGAATTGCAAGTGATCATTGGGACAGTTTCATAACTGCTTTTAAAAACTGCAAGCAAAGTATTGGTAAATTTTTTACTGTAGGTATTGAAGGTAATAATTGCAAAATAAGGCATCGAATTAGGCGCGGTTTTAGAAGGAGTTGTAATTTTTCAAAAAAGATTGAAAACCATTTTAAAGCTTTCGACTTAACCTTTTTTTACATCAATAATGGCTTCATTTAATGTCAGCATACTTTTTGAAACACCACCAGTTTTTTTATTTTTGTTTTTTTATTTTATCGTTATCATCATTCAAATCAAATTCATCTAGAAGCAACTCCTATTCCTCCTCAACAATCAATTGCAGATGATTTGCTTGAGTTTGATATTGAAATCAATAAAATTTTAAATAATCCACATTTATCTGAATCTGAAAAAGAACGCTTAACCAATGAGTATGCAGAAAAATATTTATCTTCGAAATCATTAGGTTAATTTATATTTAACACCATTTACTCACCTAAAAAGAATATACGAAGCAGACCATATGCATCGTATATTCTTTTTTTAACTGCTTATTTTCATGACTTAACAATGATGCATTTTTAGGTATAGGTTGATTCTTCTATACTGATTTATATACATAAAACAAATATAATTGTTGCATAGAAATACGTCAGAATCTGCTATGGCACATCGGTAATACATTGCATTTATTAACATCCAACACCCCTAAATAAAAATAATCCTCCAAATTTTATATTTGGCTGAACATCGTACAAATGAGAATTTTTTTAAGCATTGAAATCTTGTGCCATTGGACAATAAAATCAGAATGCTAAACTGCAAACCATTGTAGCACTTCGTTTTGTATAGTTTTCAATCAATTAAACTACATCAAAATGCAAATGCTTATTTCATTGTAAATGTATAAATTGGAAATGGTCATGGCAAACAAATTTGAGTTTCAAATCCGTGTATATATTGAAGACACTGATGCAGGTGGGATCGTATACCATGCCAATCATATCCGCTTTATGGAACGTACCCGTACTGAATGGCTACGGGCATCAGGCATTGATCATTATTGGCATCAAAAAGACTATCACTTTGTGGTGCATAAAATAAATGTGAAATATATGCGCCCGATCCTCATGGATGATTTAATTACTGTTACAGCTCGTGTAGTTTCGTGTAAAGCAACGTCTTTTGTATTGCAACAAAATATTTATCGTGGTGAAATCATGCTTGCTTCTGGTGAGGTAGAATTAGCATGTCTAAGTACAGCAATGAAACCTCGTCGTATTCCTGATGAAATCCGCGAGTTGATTCAAAAAGAATTGGCTCACGAATAAAAAAAATTTACTTGGCACATGTAACTATGGCAACTCAACTCGAATCTTCTCTTCACGTTTCTGATTTAATTTTACAAGCAAGTCCTGTGGTACAACTGGTCATGCTGGTTTTGGTACTCGCGTCTTTATTTAGTTGGTATCTCATTGCCAAGTTACATATGGGCTATAAAAAAGCCCGCCAAGGCGATGATCATTTTCAAAAAATCTTCTGGTCTGGTGCAGAACTAAACACCTTATATAACAATGCTCAACTTAACTCTAAGCGTGATGGTTTAGAAGATATTTTCTATCAAGGTCTCAGTGAATTTTTAAAATTAAAAAAACGCCATGCAGACACAGCTCCAATGATTGAAGGAACTGAACGAATTTTACGTGTCGGTTTAAGCCGTGATCAAGGTCGCTTAGAACAAGGCTTAAGTGCTTTAGCCAGTATTGGTTCTGTTGCACCTTATGTTGGCTTATTTGGTACCGTTTGGGGAATTATGAATGCCTTTATTGGTCTTGCACAAGTCGATCAAGTGACTTTAGCAACCGTTGCACCTGGTATCGCTGAAGCTTTAATTGCAACTGCAATTGGTCTTTTTGCAGCAATTCCTGCAGTTTTGGCATTTAACCATTACACAGCCAAAGGTGAGGAAATCTATTCTGATCGTGCATTATTTGCTGAAGAAATGGTGGCGCTATTACAACGTCAGTCTGTGGGTTCAACACAGGAAAATGACTAATGGCAATTCAACGTTCGGGACGCTTTGAGCGCGTCAAAAAACCGTTAAAGAGCGATATGAATGTCGTTCCTTATATTGATGTCATGTTAGTTCTTTTGGTGATCTTTATGGTCACAGCACCCATGATCACTACTGGAGTCAAAGTCGACCTACCTCAAGCCAATAGCACACCGATTCAATCACAAGATCGGCCAGCAATTGTGACTTTAGAAGCAGATGGGACAATTAAACTCGAAGATAGTCAGCATAAAAATGATGTAATGAGCTTAGAAGAGCTGAAAACTGCCTTAACTGATTCACAAGCGGAAGCACAAGAAAATAACAAGCAGTTTAATGTTCTAATTAATGGTAGTGAATCTCGTCCTTATGGTGAAGTTATGAGTTTAATGTCTACCCTGCAAGAAGCTGGACTGAACCAAGTTGGACTACTGACTGAGCCTTTAAAATAAGCTATGAAAGATTTTAATCAGCCACAATCGAAAGAAAATGCGATTGCACTTGGATTCACCCTTGGTGTCCATGTGGTGGCAATTGTTGGCTTACTTTTTCTTGGCATGAGTAAACCACTTGAACCACCGAAGCAGATCAAAACTGTATTGGTCAAGCCTGAGGACATCCCACCGCTAGAAGCTGAACCTTTAGAAATCTCAGATTCAGTTGAAACAGCAGACACGCATATTGCTGAAAATATACAGCAAACTGCGGAACCTGTCGTGGATGCACCCAATATTCCAATTACATCTCCACCTCTTCCCACACCAACGCCTAAAGTTGACATGCAAAAAGCAGCAGCGGAGGCAAAAGCCGCTGAAGCTGAACAAAAAGCGGCAGCAGATGCAGCAAAAGCACAAGCCAAAGCCGTTGAAACCGCACGCTTAAAGGCTGCTGAAGCTGAAAAAGCACGGCAAGAGGCGAATGAAAAAATTCGCCAAGCAAAAAATGAAGCTGAACGTGCGAAGGCTGAAGCAAATGCCAAAGCTAAAGCAGAAGCTGCCGCCGCTGCCAAACGTGAAGCTGCGGAAAAAGCCAAAGCAGAAGCCAATGAGAAAGCACGTCAGGCTAAAGCTGATGCTGCTGCAAAGGCTAAACAAGCGGCAAATGAAAAAGCCAAAGCCGATGCTGCTGAAAAAGCACGTCAAGATCGTGCAGCAAAATTAGCACAAGAAAAGGCTGCGCAAGCTGCAAAAGCCAAGCAAGATGCTGCCGAAAAAGCACGTCAAGCCAAAGCCGATGCTGCTGCAAAAGCTAAACAAGAGGCTGCCGAAAAAGCGCGTCAAGCCAAAGCCGATGCTGCTGCAAAAGCCAAACAAGACGCTGCCGAAAAAGCGCGTCAAGCCAAAGCAGATGCTGCTGCAAAAGCTAAACAAGAGGCTGCCGAAAAAGCACGTCAAGCCAAAGCCGATGCTGCTGCAAAAGCCAAACAAGACGCTGCCGAAAAAGCGCGTCAAGCCAAAGCCGATGCTGCTGCAAAAGCCAAACAAGAGGCTGCCGAAAAAGCACGCCAAGCCAAAGCTGACGCTGCTGCAAAAGCTAAACAAGAGGCAAATGAAAAAGCCAAAGCTGACGCAGAGGCAAAACGTAAAGCAGATGCAGACGCCAAAGAAAAAGCTGCTGCTGAAGCAAAAGCATCTTCTGCCCAAAAAGCCAAAGAAGAAGCTGCAGCTAAACGTGCTGAAGCGAAAAAAATTGCTTCTTCTGCAAAACGTGATTTTACAAATAGAGTTCAGTCAGCATGGAGAGTTCCAAATAATACTACTGGTAAAAGGGTTTCAGTCCGTTTTACCTTGTCTGAATCAGGTTCTGTTAAATCCATAGTCATCACTTCATCTAGTGGTGATGAAGTATTAGACGCTAGTATTAAATCAGCTATCAATAATGCTGCACCATTCCCTATGCCTTCAGACCCTGATGCAAGAAGAGAAGCTTTAGTTATTACATCAACATTTACATCAACAAAATGATTTAGAAATTAAACCCTGTTTCGGCAGGGTTTCTTTTTAGTATCTCAGGACAAATATATTGAATATTCAAAAATATGTATTGTTTATTTTATCTTTAGCATTTTTAATCCAGAGTTGTAGCACTGATCACTTCACTCAAATGAATTACTCTAAGCTATTGGATACATCTAATCTAATTGAGTCCGATATTACAACCCAAACTAAAAATCAAACTACAGAAAATGTAGCTATGGAAGTAAATAAAAAAGCTGAAACTCAAATAATCGTACCTTCTACCAAACGTGATTTTGTAAATAAAATTCATAATGCTTGGAGCATACCAGTAGGTCTTTCGGCGCAAAAAGCAACTGCTCGTATTATTTTAACCGAAAGTGGTGCTGTATCTTCTATTATTCTTGTAAATGCCTCTGATCCAATGCTAAAAGAAAGCATAGTACAAGCCGTTTACTCAGCTGCACCCTTCCCAATGCCGTCAGACCCTGATGCACGGCGTGAAGCACGCAGTTTTACAGCAAGCTTTACTGTAAAATAATCAGGTAAAAATCAACCTGACTTCGATCGGGTTGATTATTTTTTGCAAAAAATCACATTATTCTGCAAATCAATATCCTGTTATAAGAAAATAAACGAATATGCGTGTTTAAATCATTAAATATCAGATATCAGTTGATGATATAACCCTGATTTAATTCCCATTTTAATTCTTTTATTTTAAAATAAAACTATAGGTAGATTCACCTTTCGTTGATCTGCAGGTTGAACTGATCAATTTCATTTAACGCGCTCTAAAATTTACATAAATTCTAATATTCATACCCTCACAAATCAGTTAACATGTTAATTTAATTTCAAGTCCCCAAATAATATGTCATCCATATTTTCTAGTTTAAGTTATCCTAATTTCAGAAATTATTTTATTGGACATACGTTTTCTACACTTGGGACATGGATACAACAAGTTGCTCTTGCTTGGCTTGCGTATGAATTAACCCACTCAGCCTCTATATTGGGTTTAATTGCTTTTTTTGCTTTAGCACCACAACTAGTAGTGAGTCCATTTGTGGGTGCAGTCATAGATAAACTCAATAAAAGAAAGGCATTGATTTTTGTTCAATTTCTTTTTCTGATCCAAGCACTGCTGTTAGCAGTTTTGACCTATTTGGGTCTATTAAATCAGCTTGGCATTTTGGCATTATCGATTTTATTGGGTGTTTTAACTGCAATTGATACTCCTTTACGGCAGTCATTTATCAGTGATTTGGTTGATGATAGAAGTAATATTGCCAATGCATTAGCGTTAAATGCCATGATTTTTAATGCATGCCGTTTCATTGGTCCACCTATTGCAGGTTTGATTTTAGCTGTCAGCAATGCCTTGACCTGTTTTATTTTTAATGCTGTTTCCTATTTATTTTTAATCATTGCATTGCTCTTAATGAAAAATGTAGCAGTTCACCGTGTAACGGAGAATATACAAAAAGTATTTCTACAAGGTTATAGCTTTGTTTTTAAAAATAAAGAATATAGAAAAATGATGCTAAATATTGCTGTATTAAATCTCACAGCATCCAGCTATGTGGCACTCATTCCTGTATTTGCAAAGGACTATTTAAAAGGCAATGAGACCACTTTGGGCTATTTATGGGGAATGGCAGGTATTGGCTCTTTGATTTCTTCCTTAATTTTAGCCAAAACACAAAACTTTGAAAAAACTCAAACTCGCATTCAATACAACATGGGGTTTTGTGCGATTGGGCTGCTCTTACTTGGCACGCTCAATCTACAATTTTCGTATTATATTGCATTATTTTTATTAGGTTTCGGCATTTCCACAGCCAATGTTTCCACCAACATTCTCATTCAAAAAAATACACCCGCAGAGTTTCGAGGGCGCGTAGTCTCAATTTATACATCTACCCGCTTTGGCTTTGATGCTTTAGGTGGATTGGCAGCGGGTTTCATTGCCTCTTTCTTCGGTGCAAAATACACTATGCTTGGCTTTTGTGCGATTTTAACGATCTATTTATGCGTGTGTTTCTTTCAAAACAAAGCTCTTAAGAATTCATTTTGATCTTAGATAAATCATTTAACAATTCCATCAATTGTTGCATTTTTTCAGGTCCAAATTGTTCCTGAATATTTTTATACGATGCTTCCATTTTGGTTGCCTGTAGTTCAAAGCATTCCTTTCCAGCATCAGTTAAACTAATCAAATTGATTCGTTGGTCATGAATATCTTTGTCTTTTTGGATATTCCCTTGTTCGATCATCCGGTTTAAAATTCCTGTTAGGCTAGGTTTTAAAATACAAGCCAATTCAGCAAGTTGATTGCTTTCTAAAGTTCCATATTGGTACAAAATACGAATAATTCGCCACTGTTGTTCCGTTAAACCCCTTTCATTTAAAGCAGGTCTAAAATGAGACATTGCCGCTTCTCTTGCCTGTAAAAGCGCTAAGGTTAATGAAGGACGAATTTTTTTCATGAAGTCATTTTCTCAATAAACACAATTGATTTTAACATTTTCAGATCTGAAATATATCTTGGATTTACTCTAAATAATCATATAGATCAATTTATAAAAATTAAATAAAGCAATTTCATTCAAAAATAAGGGAAATAGTGGCTATTTCCCTAATGATGTTTTAGGATATCTTAAAACTTATAATTATAAGTCAATGCAACACGATTTTCTGTAAAATCAGGGCCAAAATCAGTTGTTGCTTTCGCATATAACCATTGGAAATTTAGCCCTTTAATATAAGTTTCAGGGATTTTATAAGACAATAACACATCCAATTCATCTTCCTTACCATCACGAATTTCACCTACATGTGCATTATCTGCTGTGTAATAACGTAATAATAAGTTTAATCCATCCAAGCCAATACCTTTCATATCATAATCATAACGGAACTGAAATGAACGCTCTTTCGGCTTAGAAAATACTGAAACCGTCCAATTGGCAAGGTAAAGTTGAGGTACCCAACCATTTAATGCAGGATATCCTGTTTCGCCAAATTGTTGACGATAACCCAAACCAAATTTATGGTTACCATACGTCAGTACATTCAGCGTTGAAATCACATCATTATCAATTTTTCCTGCTGCACTGTCCCCTGTGTCCCTTGTATTAAAATAATACAAATCTGAACGCAATGATAAATTATCTGAAAACTTTGGTTGATATGAAACACCAGCAAAGTGCTGATTATAAATATCTTCTAAACCACCATAAAAATAAGTACCAGTAATTTGCGGGGTAAATTTATGTTCGACACCAAACATATTAAAGCCATCACTATGAGCCACGATTTTACCATTGGTTAAGCTGAGGTCTTTATAATGATCATCATCACGTGCATTTACTTTGGTAATATGCCCAAGTGTAAGTTTCGTATCTTGAATATCACTACTTTCAAATACCGCACCTAAAAATGTGGTCGGTAATTGACGAGATTCATCTGTGTGTAGTACTGGGTTTTTAGGAATAATTTCACCTATTTTTAACTCAGACTTGCTCTTTTTCAGTTTCAGCGTTCCCCCCAATTTTAGTTGGTCTGGGTCTTGCGTTTGAGTGACAGGGTCATACGGCATAATGTAATTTGGTGCATGTTTATCTTCATTTAAACGTACCGCATAGCGTATAGATGCATCTAAGCCGACTTGCACAAGCTCATCATCGGTATAGCCTGATTTCGCAATCAGGCTTACACTTTGTGACCAGTTTTCATGGTCTTTTACCACATTACCATCGTAATCTCGATCAACATAAAAGTTACGTAATTGTAATGTCGTTTCTGAATCTTTGATAAAGTCAGCATGAGCATTTGTTAGCACTAATCCTTGCGCAACACAAATGCATGAAACGATGATTTTCTTATTCATAATCTATCCTTATTACTATGTTTTTAAGTGAAACTTAAACTTTCACTTATGCACAAACACAATAGATTTCCTTTTCTAAAATTATTATGCCAATAAAATATAATTAACATATTAAGTTTATTAGCATAATCACCCCTGAATTGATTAAAAATTATTTTTTATGCCAGACCACGGGAGAAACAGCTTGTTCCGCTTCATGATCAGGGCCTAATGGAATACCTGTACGGTCTCGTAAAGATAATGTTGCAACTAAACCGATCAAGGTCATCACAGAAAGATAAATCGCAACAGAAGCAGTACTCCCTGTCAAATCAATCAACCATGTTGCAATTAAAGGAGAGAATGCACCACCTAAGATTGCACCAATAGCATAGGCAATAGATACTCCCGAGAAACGAATCGATGCAGGAAATAATTCAGAAAAATATGCAGACATTACGCCATACGTTAAACCAATTCCCATGGATAAAATACTCAATGCCACAGCAACGGAAGCCACTGTCCCCATGTTCACTAATGGGAATAATGCCAATACACCTGCCAATTGCATGATCCAACCAATGATGTAAGTTTTTTTACGCCCAATTTTGTCTGATAATCCACCTGAGACCCAAGTAAATAACAACCAAACTGCTGCTGATAATGCCACACACATCAAAATTGGCGTACGTGCCATATGCAAAGCACCATCAGGATTGGTTGTATAGTTTTGAATAAAACCACCTGTCGTCATATACCCTACAGCACTATTACCTGCAAACAATAAAGCCGTTAGAAATAATAGTGTTGAGTGTTTTTTAAATAAGTCAAGGATTGGTGTTTCAGATGCAGATTTACGTTCTTTAATTTCTTCAAAGACTGGGCTTTCTTCTACTGTACGGCGAATCCAATGTCCAACAAACAATAAGACAATACTGAATAAAAATGGAATTCTCCATCCCCATTCCATGAATGCATCACCTGGTGCAATCACGCCACTCATCAATGCAAACATACCAGATGCAAGTAATAAGCCTAATGGCACGCCAATTTGTGGAAATGAACCAAAACGTCCACGACGATGGGTAGGTGCATGTTCTACGGCCATCAATACTGCACCGCCCCATTCACCACCTGCCGACAAACCTTGTAAAATACGTAATATCAATAACAAGATTGGTGCCATTACACCAATGGTTTCATAAGTCGGCAATAAACCAATCAATGCTGTAGATAACCCCATGCAAACAAGAGTCAAGACCAAAATCACACGACGACCATATTTGTCACCGTAATGGCCTGCTAAAAATGCGCCTAATGGACGAAATAGAAAACTTAAGCCAACAGTTGCAAAAGCCAATAAAGTACCTAGTGCATTACCTGCTGGTGCAAAAAATGCAGTTTTAAATACTAAACCTGCGGCAGCTGCGTAAATAAAAAAATCATACCACTCGACAGTTGTCCCAATAATCGTTGCAAATGCAACTTTCTTTTCATCTGTGGTCATTTTATCTGTAGGAGCAACATATACTGATGATGTTGTCATTTCCTTCTCCCATATCCTTTTCAGATATTCCATTTCATTAATAGGTCGTCTTGTTTAATAAGCCGTACGAACCTAAAAATCTAAGAATTTAATATTAATTAATATATTAACTATATAATTAAATAAAAATTCTACCCTTTTCTAAAACTCAACATATACACTTAAAATCCGTTCAAGGTATATGGTTGCGAATAATATATTTAACATATTAACTAAATATACGCAATATTTAATAATTTTATTTTTAATAATTAATCACGATTAAAACACAAAAATTCTCATATATAGAGAATTTTTGTGTTAATTCAGAGTGATTTAAGCTTTTAAAATACTACTTAAAATATTTAAAAAACTATTAAATTCCCATACACATATATTTTAGTTCCATATAGTCTTCAATACCATATTTGGATCCTTCTCGACCTCCACCAGACTCTTTAATCCCACCGAATGGTGCAATTTCTGTGGATATAATTCCTTCATTGATGCCCACCATACCATACTCAAGTGCCTCGCCCATACGCCATGCACGGCTTAAATTTTGAGTATACAAATAAGAAGCCAAACCAAATTCTGTATCATTTGCCATTTGAATGGCTTGCTCTTCGGTAGAGAACTTAAAAACAGGTGCTAATGGTCCAAAAGTTTCATCGTTTGCCACCAACATTTCAGGTGTAACATCCGCTAAAATGGTTGGCTCAAAGAATGTTTTACCTAAAGCATGGCGATGACCACCCGCCACAATTTTTGCCCCTTTTGATGTTGCGTCTTCAATATGTTCCTGAATTTTTTCAACTGCTTTTTCATTAATCAAAGGCCCTTGTTCTGCCCCTTCTTCAAATGCAGGTGCAACCTTCAATTTTTTCACCGCAATAGCTAATTTTTCAATAAAGGCATCATAAACTTTGTCTTGCACCAAAAGGCGGTTGGTACAGACACAGGTTTGACCACTGTTACGGAATTTTGAGGCAATCGCACCTTCAACAGCACGATCTAAATCAGCATCATCAAACACAATGAAAGGTGCATTTCCACCCAGTTCCATACTGACTTTTTTCATGGTGGATGAACACTGTTCCATCAACAATTTGCCAATTTGTGTTGAACCCGTAAATGAAACTTTTTTCACCGCAGGATGAGAAGTTAACACCGCACCAATCTCTCGTGCACTGCCTGTCACGACATTGACAACGCCTTTTGGAATACCTGCTTGTTCAGCCAAAGCCACCAAAGCTAATGCAGATAAAGGTGTTTCTGATGCTGGTTTAATCACTACCGTACAACCCGCAGCCAAGGCTGGACCGACTTTACGAGTAATCATGGCATTGGGGAAATTCCATGGTGTAATGGCAGCCACCACCCCCACAGGTTGACGAATCACCACCAAACGGCGACCTTGTTTATCGTGTGGGATCACATCGCCATAAGTACGTTTAGCTTCTTCAGCAAACCATTCGATAAAACTCGCACCATACAAAATTTCACCACGACTTTCGGTAATCGATTTACCTTGCTCGGTACTTAAAATAATCGCTAAATCTTCTTGATGATCGATCATCAATTGATACCATTTTTTAAGTAAAAGTGAACGCTCTTTTGCTGTAGTTAGTTTCCACGTTTTAAGTGCTTCATCTGCTGCTTCAACAGCCTGTTCTACCTGTTGAGTCGTGACCGATGGTACACGTGCAATTTCTTCACCTGTTGCAGGATCAGTGACCACAAAAGTTTTTTGATCTGTAGCAGAAACCCATTGACCATCAATAAATACTTGGTTTTTCAATAATGCTGAATTTGACAATTGCATCTACATTCTCCTTAATAGACGCTCGGTCCTTGTGGTGCTTTTTCTTCAATGTTTTTAAATTTACCAAGAAGTTGCTTCATTGACTTCATTAACAAACTTGTATCTACACCGACTGCAACGAACTCTGTACCTAACGCTAAATATTGTTTTGCAAGACTTTCATCTGCAGATAGAATACCTGCCGCTTTGCCTGCTTGTCGAATTTTTGCAATGGTATCGACAATAATCTGTTGTACATCAGGATGACCCGGATTGCCACGATAGCCTAGAGCAGCGGATAAATCAGCTGGACCAATAAAGACGCCATCAATACCTTCAACGGCTAAAATTGCATCTAAATTTTCTAAACCTTTTTTCGACTCAATTTGCACTAAAACACAAATTTCATCCTCGGCATGTTGCAAATAATCACCAATATTATTCCAACGTGATGCACGGGCTAATGCTGCGCCCACACCACGAATACCTTCAGGTGGGTAACGCGTTGCACTAACCATCAGCTCTGCCTGCTCTGCTGACTCAACCATCGGAATCAGTAAAGTTTGTGCACCCACATCTAACAATTGTTTAATGAGTGGCACACTGCCTGTCACAGGGCGTACAACGGCCTGACTTGCATAGGGTGCTATCACCTGTAACTGCTCTAAAATACTACGAATGTCATTTGGTGCATGTTCACCATCGATCAACAACCAATCATAGCCTGCATTGGCAGCAATTTCTGCACAGTAACTATTTGCTAAACCGACCCACATGCCAATCTGTTGTTGTGTTTTAAGCTTTTGTTTAAATGTATTTTTCGGATTTAACATGATCTATACCTCAACTGAATACGCAATTACATAAAACGAAATGCCACTGAACCCAGTTGGTCATAATCAATATGAAAAGTATCACCTGCTTGTGCAGCCACAGGACGGGTAAACGAACCGCCTAAAATAATTTGTCCTGCTTCCAAGGTCACACCATAAGGATGTAATTTGTTGGCTAACCATGCTACGCCTTTAGCAGGATGATTCAGTACTGCAGCGGATACACCCGATTCTTCAATCACGCCATTACGGTATAAAATCGCAGAAATACGACGTAAATCGAGTTCATTCGGTTTAATTGGACGACCACCTAACACAATACCTGCGTTGGCTGCGTTGTCAGAAATGGTATCAAATACTTTACGGGTAATTTTAGTTTCAGGATCAACATTGTGTAAACGTGCATCAATAATTTCGATAGCAGGAATAACATAATCTGTCGCATCCAACACATCAAAAATCGTACAATTTGGCCCTGAAAGTGGCTTACCTAAAATAAACGCTAACTCTACTTCCACACGTGGCACAATAAAACGTGACATCGGGATATCAGAGCCTTCCTCAAAGACCATATCATCTAATAATGCGCCATAATCAGGTTCGGTAATATTCGATGACACTTGCATCGCACGTGAAGTTAAACCGATTTTGTGCCCAACCAATTTACGCCCATTGGCAATTTTATGCGCCACCCATGCTTTTTGAATTGCATAGGCATCTTCAATGGTGATCTCAGGATATTGCAAAGAAAACTGACGCATTTGCGTACCTGATTTTTCTGCTTGATCCAGTTGTAACGCAAGTTCCTGAATTTTTGCTTTCTCTAACATCTCGATATCCTTATCTAGCCATTATTTTTTAAAAACTGGTGAATATTATTGGATTTAAAATTAAGAACAGGATCAAGTTCTGTCATTTCAAAAGAAATCGCCAATAAACGCTGATCTTTCAATGGCTGAAAAAATGCTTCAATTTTTTCAAATAATGCTGTTGCAACACGCTGTCGGGTTTCTAAATCTCGCCCAGAACCGACCTTTAAGGTCATATGGACAAAGGCGTAATCATGTAAACCATCTGCCATTCGAAATTTATCCATACGAATTGCACGGCTACGAATGCCACCTAAAGGGAAGATTCCTGTGCCACCTAAGAAATTATTCACTTGCTCGAATAAATCCTGAAAATCAACAGCATCTTCTAAATTTGCACTGTATTCCGCAATAAAATGTGGCATCAAAAATCTCCTTTTTATGATTTAAGCCATTGAATCAGGCAGTGGGAAAATCGCATTAATCTGCCCTGTACCTGAACTTGGAAATGCAGGTGTAATAATTTCTACAGCTTTGTCGTATTGATCCCAACCTAAGAGTCCAAGCAGCATTGCCGTGTCATGCATACCACCTTCGCCATAGCAGTATTCTGCATATTCAGGCAACATGTCAGTAAATTCTTTCCACTCCGCACGTTCCCACATGCCTACCACGTGCTTGTCGACTTGACGATCCCACTCACGGGTATATTCATCCATACCACGCTTATATTCACGATCCCAAATAAAACGATGTGATAATGAACCACTAGCAAATACCGCCACTGTACCGTCATATTTTTCAATCGCTTTGAGCAAACCTTCACCAAATTTACGGCTGTCTTGTAAATCATGTGAAGTTAAAAATGCAGAAACAGAGACCACTTTAAAATGTTTATCTTGGTTCATATAGCGCATCGGAACCAATGTGCCATACTCTAATTCTAAGCTTTCAATATTATGCGCTTGGGCACGAATCCCTGTTTTACAGATTTCCTCAGCCATCAACTGACCAAGTTCTGGATTACCATCGTAATCAAATTCCATATTTTGAATAAAATGCGGTAATTCATTACTGGTATAGACACCACCAAAATGTGCACCAGCATTGATATGAAAGGCACTATTGACTAACCAGTGACTATCAAAGACCACAATGGTATCGACACCTAACTGACGGCAACGGCGACCTATTTCTTTATGTCCATCAATGGCTGCCTGACGAATTCCGTTGGTCGGTCCCGGCAATTCTGATAAATACATGGACGGTACATGTGTAATTTTTGCAGCTAAAGCGAGCTTACCCATATTCTTTCTTCCTGAAATTTTAAAATACTGTATTTATTTCCCGAAGGGGGCGTTTACACACCCCATTTTGGTACATGATGTGTACCCATTGAAATACTGACGTTTTTAAGCTCGGTAAATACTTCAAAACTATATTCACCACCTTCACGACCTGTACCCGAACCTTTTACACCACCAAATGGTTGACGAAGATCACGCACGTTTTGACTGTTGATGAACACCATACCTGCTTCAATGCCTGCCGCTAAACGATGTGCTTTGGTAATGTCTTGTGTCCAAATATAAGACGCTAGACCATATTCGGTATCGTTAGCCAAGCGAAGCGCATCGGCTTCATCTTTAAATTTGATTAAACACACGACAGGGCCAAAGATTTCTTCTTGTGCAATACGCATACGGTTGTCTACGTCAGCAAATACCGTCGGTTGAATGAACTGCCCTTTTTGTAAATGCGCTGGCAAATTCAGAGGACGCTCTAAACCACCTGCAACCATGTTTGCGCCTTCTTCAAGACCAATTTTGATATAGCCTGTGACTTTGTCATAGTGTGCTTGCGTGATCATTGAACCCACTTGTGTGTTCGGATCTTGCGGATCACCGACAATGATATTTTTAGCACGACGCGCAAACTCTTTGACAAACTCATCATAAACCGATTCTTGGATGAAAATACGGCTACCCGCAGTACAACGCTCGCCATTTAAAGAGAAAATAGTAAACAATGCTGCATCTAAAGCGCGTTCTAAGTCAGCATCTTCAAAAATAAGCACTGGAGATTTACCACCAAGCTCCATAGAGTATTTTTTCAGACCCGCATTGGCCATGATCTTACGACCTGTTGCTGTACCACCTGTAAATGAAATAGCACGGACATCAGGATGTTTAACAAGTGCATCACCCGCAGTTGAACCTAAAC